>JADCGP010000005.1 GCA_020248915.1 Rubrivivax sp.
GCCGAGCTGGGTGAAGAAGTCGCCCGACATCCGCGCGTCGTAGTGCTGGCCGGTGTGCACCAGCCGGTAGCCGAGCGGGCTGCCCGCGGCGCGGCGCGCCTGGATCGCGCGGATGATCGGCGCGATCTTCATGAAGTTGGGGCGGGCGCCGGCAATGATGTCGACGACGGTTCCGGTGGCGTTGGGCGTCATGGTGGGGTCCGGAGCGGTTCGGGAGCGTCGGGTCAGGCGCGGGCCGCGTTCGCGGTAGCGCGCAGGATGTCGTGCAGACGCGCCGCCAGCGCGTCGCGGTCGTAGCGACGCGCAGCGACGAGCCCGTTGGCGCGCCAGCGCGCCAACCGCGCCGGGTCGGCCGCTAGATCCAGCAGCAGACGCGCCAGCGCCTCGGCGTCCTCGGGCTCGAACACGACGCCGACGTCCTCGCGCCGCACGATGTCGGCCGACTCGCCGGCCACGCCGTGCAGCACGGGCAGCCCCATGCCCATGCACTCGAAGAGCTTGGACGGGATCACCGTGGTGAAGAGCTCGGTGCGCCGCAGGTGGATGACCGACACGTCCAGAAGCGACCAGTACCGCGCGACCTCGTCCTTGGGCACGGAGTCGACGAACACCACGTTGCGCAGGCCCATCTCGGCGGCCATCGTCTTCAGCGCGGCCTTGCGGGCCCCGTCGCCCAGCAGCAGCAGGCGGATCCGGTCGCCCCCTGGCGTCGCGGCCAGCCGCTGCGCCGCCTGCAGCAGCGTCTCGAGCCCGTGCGCCATGCCGTGCGTGCCGACATATCCGGCCACGAAGCAGCCCTCGAGCCCGAGTGAGCCGGCCAGCGCCTCGTCGCGAGGGCGGGGGCTGAAGCGCGAGATGTCCACGCCGTTGGTGACGACGTCGATCTTGGCCGTGTCGATACCGCGCCGGCCGAGGCTGGCGCGGAACGACTCGGTCACCGAGACGATGCGCGCCGCGCGCCGGTACAGGAACAGCTCCACGCGTTCGAGCAGGCGGATCGCGAGCGACTCCTTCATGGCGCCCACCGCCTTGATCGATTCGGGCCAGATGTCGCGTAGCTCGAACACGAATGGCACGCGCCGCACGAGGCCGACCGCCCAGCCCGCGACGGCCGTGAAGAACTGCGGCGACGTGGCGACGACGACGTCGATGCGGCGCACGAACAGGCTGGCGACGAAGGCGGTCAGCATGTAGCTCGTGTAGTCAAGGACGCGCTTGGCGAAGCCCTCGTTGGCGGTGATGTAGCTCCAGACGCGGATGACGCGGAACCCGTCCACCGTCTCTTGTTGCCACAGGCGGTTGCGGTAGCCGTCGAAGACGCGGCCCTTCGGGAAGTTCGGTGCGCAGGTGATCACGGTCACCTGCGTGCCGGCGGCCACCCACTGGCGGCAGTGCTCGTGCGTGCGGCTCGCCGGGGCGTTGACCTCGGGCGGGAAGTTGTCGCTGAGGAAGAGAATGTGCACGACGTCACCAGGACCAGCGGGTGGCGGCACGGCCACCGGTCAGCCGGACCACGACGGTGCGCGCCGGAGTCAGCAGACCGAAGCGCTCGGCGTGCAGGCTGTCTTCGAGTTCGACCTCGCCCGCATCGACCACGACCTTGGCCAGCGTCGACGGACCTTCGACGATCCGCCACGATCGCGGCCGATCCCCGGCCGGGCGCACGTCGAGCCCCGGCGCGAGGTGGAAGCGGGCATAGGCGGGGACGTCGACGCCCGGCTCGACGGCGTCCTCCACGCGGAGCTCGCGCCCATCGAAGGCCCAGGTTCGCGAATGCCGTGGCCGCCGAGGCAGATGTCCGTAGCCGTCGTGAGAGCAGGCGATGCGGGTGTCATCGATCTGCACCGGACCGGGCCGGGCGCGCCGGCCGACCCGGAAGCCGGCCCATACCTCCGACGAGTTCTCGTCCCCGAGCTGGACGGTGCTGTGCGCCGCGGTGCCGCGTTCGTAGAGGCGCCGCTCGCCCGTGCCGTAGACCGACGTACCCCGGTTGACGACGACTTGGCGGCCGCCGAGGGACAGCTCGAAGCTCAGGGTGTCGGCATGGGCGTGGCCTGGGATGTAGTCGGGCCCGACGGGCGCCACGTCAATCAGAGCCACAGCCTGCCCCGACCGCGCCCTGATGTAGCCGCTCGGCTGAAGCACGGTGAACGCGGGTGCGCCAGGGCCGGTTTCGCGTTCCTCGGGCGCCGGGGCCGTGACGCCGAGCATCCGCGCATAGCGCTCGAGCTCCTCGCAAGCCGGCGCGCCCGGAGCACCATCGTTGAACCGTGCCAGCGCGCCATCGGGATGCTGCAGGCAGCGCATCCAGTGGAGCATGCCCTCGGCCTTCTGGCGCATGAGGGGCTCCAGCTGGCGAGCCGCGGAGCCCGGCGGCGCGAGCGCCGCGCCGACGTTGACAAGATCGAGAACGTCTTCCAGCGCCAGCGCGTGGTACGTCGGCGAGCGCTCGAAGTGGCCGCCGTCGGAGAGGATCTGCTCGTTCACTTCAGTCCGCAGGATCGAGAGGCCGCGGGCCAGCCAGGCCTCGGCCTCCCGGTCCTGGAAGTACAGGCCTGCGAAGACGAGAGCCTTCGCGTTCGCGAACAGGTGGTTGCCCAGCAGGTGCCACTCGACGTGCCGGCTCAGCCATCGAGCCTGAAGGGCGAGGCTGTCGAGCCAGGCCGCGGTCGGCTCGACGCCGCCGAGGAACCACTTGATCCAGTTGACCAGTCGCAGGCTGACGGGATAGGGCGCGAACGCCGTGGCCCTGCCCGGCGCGTTCTCGGCAATCCAGCGGTCGATCAGGTCGCGATGCCAGCCCCGGCGGCCGGCGGCATCGGCGGAGTTCAGGTCGTCGAAGTAGTGCTGGTGGTAGCGCCACAGCAGGGGCATTCGCGGGTCGTCCCAGCCGACGTCGCGCAGGTCGCGCTCGACACCGAGCAGGTTGAGGCGGCTCGGGCCCGAGAGGCTCGGCTCGCGCGCAGGCGGCGGCGTCCAGCGGCCCGAGATCGGGCGCCGGGCCGAGGCCGGACTGGCATCGGCACGGCCGCGCGGCAGCACCACGCGCAGCCGGCCCCACACCTGCACCGGCTTGAGCCATCGGACGGTTCGCCACAGTCGCCCGGTGTGCACGAGCAAGCCGGTCAAATGTCGGTCCTTTCGACCGCTCTTCCGAGGGTCGACCGCCGCGTGGCGCGCAACACTGCCCGTCGGCACTTCCCGAGTGCGAGATGGACTCCAATCGAAGAGACTTCCTGAGGCACGCGTTGGCGGCTTCTTCGGCCGCGCTCACCGGTGCGAGCCTGACCGCGTGCTCCGTGGGCACCGCCGCGACTGGTTCGATCGCCCCGGATCTCGAAGACGGCTACATCGTCTTCAACGCCGGGGGCAACAGCGGCGGCGAAGTCCCGGACAACGTCTGGGTCACGGCCATCGAGTCTGCCTTGCAGCGGCGCGTCGGCTCGACCCTGCAGAGCGCCTACCTGGGCAAGGAGTGTCGCGCAGAAGGACTGGGCCGGACGCCCTTCGAGGACCGGGAAAACTACGAGTTCGTCGGAGCCAGGGGATGGGACGGCAACTACCTCTTCCGCCACGGGCTCGACGTGCCGCCGGAGTACCAGTACCAGCGGGTGACGCAGGACGCCGTCGACCGGGGATTCACGTTCGACGTGCATGCGGCCGCTCGGCCGACGCAGCAGCTGGACTTCGCGGAAGTGCTGGCGATGCTGCAGCGGCGCTCGGGGCCGATGCGACGGCTGTACGCGCAGCTGTCCTACCGGCTGGGAGAAGAGGACTTCATCCTCTTCACCCGCTGCCGGTACATCAACCTGCCCCACGCCAGCAACCGCAACGAACCCTATCTGCAGCCGATCTCCGGTCGCGTCTTGCTGTGGCAGGACGAGAGGCTGCACCTCGCCTACGTGGTCTTCCACCTGCGGCGTGGCGCCGTCGAAGGGATGCATTTCAAGCGGCTCGATCGTGCCGAAATCGGCATCGAGTCCAACGCCAACGATTTCGTGCGCACGGTCACGGTCGATCCGGCCACCGCACGGTGCTCGTTCTTCTGCTACGAGGCTTGAGGCGCGCAGATCGGGCGGCGGCCTCATGACGGCCGCTCCAGCTCGAACACGAGCACGCAGCGCAACGGCTCGAGCCAGTGCGCCGCGTTGACGACCCGCTCGTAGGCGAAGCCGACGAGGTAGGTCAGCGCGAACAGCCGCAGGTACTCCGGCCGGCCCTCGATGCGCTCGATGCGGCGCACCGCCAGCCCGGCCGCCGCCGCGTGGGCCGCGACGTCGGCAGCGGTGTTGCAGCGGTACAGCGTCGGGAAGGTGTCGACCGTCGCGCGGCCGCGCAGCCGGTTGTAGAAGCGGTGGAACCCGGTGGGCGTGGCACGCGCGATCGTCGGCATGTAGTGCCACTTGTTCGGCGTCTTGGCGAGGAAGCGGCCGCCGGGCTTGAGCACGCGACGGATCTCGCGCAGCGCCAGCACCGGGTCGGCCACGTGCTCCATCACGTTGTCGGCGAACACCACGTCGAAGCGGCCGTCGACGTGCGGGATGCGGTTGAGCGCCACGTCGAACACCTCGGCCTCGTCGAGGAACGGGTTCTGGAACACCGCGGGCTCCGGGTCGATCCCAGCCACGTGGCGCGCGATGCCGCGGAAGTTCATCTGCCGCACGTTGCCGCGGCCGGCGCCGTAGTCGAGGCAGACCGAATCGGGCCCGATGCGCTCGAGCAGCCGGCGCCGGAACAGCTCGTCGTCCCAGTTCGCGCCGTAGGCCGGGTACCAGGCCCGGTCCATCCACTGCGTCAGGCTCGACATGCGCGCTTCCGGCCGGCCAGTTCGATGCTGACCCGCGCTACCTCGAGCAGCTCGTCGAGGGGGATCGGCGCCGGGCCGCCGGCGCGCACGGCCTCGACGAAGGCGAGGGCGCAGGCGCGCTGCCCCTTGTCCTGCCGCCACAGGTTCATCGACTTGAAGCCCGGCCAGCCGAAGCCGGTGAGGCGGCGGAAGTTGTCGAGCTGAAGCACGCGGCCGGCGGCGAAGACCTCGACCCGCTCCTTCGGGAACGCCTTGCTCCCGTTGGCGAAGTAGTGCACAGTGCCGAGTGAGCCGTCGGCGAAGTTCAGGGTCAGCGTGAAGGTGTCGAGCGTGGCGTCGTCCATCGCGGCGACCTCGGCCTGCACGATCGGCGCGCCGCACAGGAACCGCAGCAGGTCGATGAAGTGGCAGGCCTCGCCGATCAGGCGCCCGCCGCCGACGACCGGATCCTGCGTCCAGTGCGAAGCCGGGATGGCGCCCGCGTTGACCGTCATCACTAAGGCCTTCGGTCCCGGCGCGGAGGCGAGCAGCTCGCGCATGCGCGCCACCTGCGGCGCGAAGCGCCGGTTCAGGCCGACCATCAGCAGCGGGGCCGTCGGGCCGCCGGCCGCCTCGCCGATGCGCGCCAGCTCGTCGAGCGTCAGGCACAGCGGTTTCTCGACGAAGACGTGCTTGCCGGCTGCCGCCGCCTGCAGCACGTAGCGCGCGTGGGTGTCGTGGCGGGTCGAGACGACCACGGTGTCGATCTCGGCATCGGCGAGCAGCGCGTCGACGTCGGTCGTGGCCTGCTCGAAGCCGTTGCGACGCCCGGCGTGCAGCCCGCTGACGCCGCCGGCCGACGCGATCGTGCGCAGCCGTGCGCCGGTCGCGGCGAAAGCCGGCACCAGCACCGCGCCTGCGTAGTTGCCGGCCCCGATCACGCCGACCATCGCGCCGCGCCCGGCCGCCACGGCTCGCGGCGTGGCCGGCGGGGGCAACGCGACCGTGCGTTCGCCCGCGCGTGCGCTGCCGGCATCCGGGTAGTGCAGCAGGATGCCGAGCGAGGGCTCGGCTCCACCGACGACCTCGTAGGCGCGCTCGCAGGCCTCGATGCCGAAGCGGTGCGAGACCAGCGGCGCGGCGTCGATCGCACCGCCGGCCAGCATGTCGAGCACGGCCTCGAAGTTGCGCTGCTCCGTCCAACGCACGAAGCCGACCGGATAGTCCTGTCCCCTGTCCTCGTAGTTCGGGTCGTAGCGACCCGGACCGTACGAGCACGAAACCTGGAAGATCAGCTCCTTCTCGTAGAAGTCGGCGCGCGACAGCTCGAGCCCGGTCACGCCGACCAGCACGATGCGGCCGCGCTTGCGGCACATCAGCGCCGCCTGGTGCACCGGCTCACTGCTGCGCGTGGCGGCGGTGATGATGACCGCGTCGACGCCGCGCCCGCGCGAGAACGCGGTCGCGGCGGACACCGGGTCGGCGCCGGCGCGCAGGTCCACCGTCTCGGCGCCGAAGCGGCGCGCCAATTCGAGCTTGGCCGGGTCGTAGTCGAGTCCCAGCACGCGGCAGCCGTGGGCGCGCAGCAACTGCACCGTCATCAGCCCGATCAGGCCGAGGCCGGTGACGACCACACACTCGCCGAGCGTCGGGCCGACGAGGCGGATGCCCTGCAGCGCGATCGAGCCCAGCACCGTGAATGCGGCGGACTCGTCGCTCACGCCGTCGGGCACGCGCGCGCACAGGTTTACCGGCACCACCACGCGCTCGGCGTGCTTGCCGTTCGAGGCCACCCGGTCGCCGACCGAGAACGACTCGACGCCCGGGCCGACCGCGATCACCGTGCCGACGTTGCAGTAGCCGAGCGCGACCGGCTGGTCGAGCTTGTTGCGAACGGCCTCGAGCGTGGGCATCAGGCCATCGGTGCGCACCTTCTCGAGCACCATGCGCACCTTGTCCGGCTGCTGACGCGCCTTGTCGAGCCAGCCCGCCTTGCCGAAATCGACGAGCATGCGCTCGGTGCCCGCGGAGACGAGCGTCATCGCGGTCTGGATCAGGATCTGCCCGCGGCCGGGCGCGGGGCAGGGCACGTCGGCGAGCTCGACGGTGCCCGTCTTCAGGCTTTGCA
Source organism: Rubrivivax sp. (assembly GCA_020248915.1). GTDB lineage: Bacteria > Pseudomonadota > Gammaproteobacteria > Burkholderiales > Burkholderiaceae_C > Rubrivivax. The sequence continues at coordinate 6,915 of JADCGP010000005.1, forward strand.
GGATCTGTTTCAAGGGAAGGGCGCGTGGAGCTGTGGAGGAGCGCGACTCAGCGCCGACGCAGGGCGTCGGCAACGAGTTCGTCTTTCGTGCTGCGTGGCGGGTAGTTGATCAGCACGGCGCGGTACACGCCCTTGAACACGAACAGGCTGCCCGCCGCGGCGCCGACGATGCCGAACTCGCGGATCAGCGCGCCGATGTCGTCGAGCTTTCCGGCGCCGCCGAGCACGGTCATCGGCACGCTGATGGCCTCGCGCACCTGGCGCGCGAGCGTCAGGTCGTAGCCCGACATCGCCCCGTCGCGGCCGATCGAATTGACGACGATCTCGCCGGCCCCGAGCGCCTCGAGGCGGCGAGCGAGATCAGCCGGCGCCTGGCCCGTGCGGCGGCTGCCGTTGTGCGTGAAGACCTCGTAGCGGCCGTCGGATGACGGGCGCACGTCGAGCACCGCGACGATGCTCTGCCGGCCCACGCGCGCCGCGGCCTGCTCGATCAGACCGGGGTCCGCGACCGCCGACGCGCTGAGCGCGACCTTCTCGACACCGAGCCCGACGATGCGCTGGATCTGCTCGGCACTGGTCACGCCGCCGCCGTAGCTCAGCGGCATGCGGCACTCGGCCGCGAGGTCGGCGATCAGGCGGTAGTCCGGCTCGCGCCCCTTCGCGGTGGCGTCGATGTCGAGCACCATGAGCTCGTCCACCTCCTTCTCGTTGAAGATGCGAACGGCGTTGATCGGGTCGCCCACGTACTTGGGGCTCGCGAACTGGACGGTCTTGACGAGCCCGCCGCCCTGGACGAGCAGGCAGGGGATGATGCGGGGACGCAGCATGCTCAGAGCTCCGCGAAGTTCTTCAGCAGCGTGATGCCCCACTGATGGCTCTTCTCGGGGTGGAACTGCACGCCGTGCACGCGGCCGCGCTGCACGGCGCACGCGAACTCCCCGCCGTAGTCGGCCGTGGCGAGCGCGGCCGCGGGCTCGGGCGGCTCGAAGTAGTACGAGTGCAGAAAGTAGAAGCGCGCGTTCGCCTCGAGGCCGGCGAACAGCGGCGAGCCTGCGCGCGGCCGCACGTCGTTCCAGCCCATGTGCGGCAGGTGCGTGCGATCCTGGAAGCGGGCCTCGTCGAACAGGCGCACGCGGCCGCCGACCCAACTCAGCCCAGGCAGTTCGCCCTCGTCGCTGCTCTCGGCCAGGATCTGCATGCCCACGCAGATGCCGATTACGTCGCATTTGCCGGCCTTCACGAGGGCGTCCAGCGGCTCGCGCATGCCGGAGTCGCCGAGCCTCCGCATCGCCCAGTCGAAGGCCCCGACGCCCGGCAGCACGATCTTTCGCGCGCCGTCGAGATCTCCTGCCGTGCGGGCCAGCCGCGCCGGGATGTCCAGTCGCTTGTAGATGTTCGCGATGGCCTGGACGTTGCCCAGCCCATAGTCGACGATCGTGATCACCGCTTGCCTCCGCGCTCGAGCCCGAGCAGCCGCATCACGTGCGCGCCGATCGCGTAGAGACTCTCCTGCGATCGGTAGTCGCGATAGGTCTTGTTCGGCGCGTCCAGGTAGCCCTGCAGTTCGGCCACGCCGATGCCGAGCTTGGTGGCCACGTACTCGAACTCCTGCTTGACGAAGGCGTCGTCGAGCGCCGGCTTCTCGAGCCGCTCGAGCGCCTCGGCGCGCGTCATCTGGCCGGTGACGATCAAGCTCGAGAACTGCACGCGGCGCGTGTCGTAGCCGAATTTGCGCGGCAGCCAGTAGCCCTCGTAGAAGCGCGTGAAGCGGCTCTCGAAGTGCTTCTGCGGGTACGGCTGCCAGCCGAAGCGCTCGACCAGCACCTTCACCGCGTCTGCCTTGACGTACGGCACGAAGTTCAGGGGCCGGAGGACCTGGATGCCCTTCACGTAGGGCAGCCACACCTTGTGCTGGAAGATCGTCGTCAGCGGGAAGCGCTCGAGCGGCCGAGTGCCGAAGCGGCGGTGGATGTCGCGCACCTGGATCGAGTCGCTCTGGTACCACATCCACTCGAGCGGGTTGCGGATGCACTCGGTGGAGTAGTTCGCGCCGGTCAGAATGTGGCGCACGTCGTGCTCCTGCGCGAACTTGTACATCGTCGCGAAGAAGGCCATGTCCTGCGGCGTGTCGATGTGCGGCACGCCCGACTTGAAGAAAGCGAGCTGCAGGTCGCGCATCTCGGGCCAGTCGATGACCTCGGTGTAGAGGTCGAGACCGAGCTTGTCGACGATGCGCTCGATGTTGTTGACCGCCTCCTGCGAGTTCCAGCCGGCGTCGACGTGGAACACCAGCGGTCGCAGGCCCATGCGCTCCTTGGCCAGCACGGTGAGGTAGGAGCTGTCGATGCCCCCGCTCATGCCGATGATGCAGTCGAACTCGCGGCCCTTGCCCGCGGCGCGGATGCGCTCGGCCATCGCGCCGAGCTCGCGCGCGCCGCGCTCGTCGGAATGCCAGTTCGGCAGGATCGTGCCGAAGAACGTGCGGCAGTGGTCGCAGACCCCCTTGTCGTCGAAGGTGATGGCCGAGTCGGTCGTGTCCATCACGCAGTTGCTGCAGATGCGGTAGGGCTTCATCGGAGGGTCGGGTTGTGCGTCGCTCGGACCGCGCCGGCCGCCGCGGCAGCGGCGGCGGCGCTGGGCAGGTGGCGAAGCAGCATGAAGTACAGGAAGTAGAAGAAGTCGAGCACGGTCGGGAAGAAGATCGGCTCCGACACTGCGCGCAGCGCCGCCAGCGCGATGAACGTGAAGAACACGAGCCGCGCTGTCCACGCCCGCCGCGCCAGCCACACCGCGAGCGGGCTGGCCATCGCCAGCACGACGGCGGCCAGGCCGAAGAACGAGTGCGTGCGCACGTAGGCGATGTGAGGGTTGCCGCCGTACGTGTGCTCGACGATCGTGCCGGCGTAGTCGGCGCCGAGCAGCAGCGTCAGGCCGTCGATGCGCGCGAAGTAGTCGTCGATGATCTCGAGGCGGTTCGTGTCCACGAGCCCGACGCTGAGCTTGGTGTAGTTCGAGACGGTCTCGAGAAACCCGTCGCCGTGCATCCACAAGGCCACCGCGGCCGCCAGGGCCAGCGCGCCGTGCCACAGGCGCTCGAACGGGCGCCCGGGGGCCGAGGCGAACAGGTTCAGCACCACGGTGGCGCCGATGATCGCGGCCGCGATCACCAGCGAGCCGCGTCCGAGTCCCAGGAACGCGATCGCGAAGGTCAGCAGCGGCGAGAGCAGCGGCAGGCGGCGCCGCACGACGTAGGTGGCCAGGCTCAGGGCCACCTGCAGCACGATCAGGTACGACGGGATCGCGTTGGTGCTCGAGCCCGGGATCACCTCGCCGAACGGCTCGGGGTGGCCCCAGTACGTGAAGGCGACCCAGGCCACGAACGTGACGGCCGCCGCATACAGCAGGCGCAGCGCCATCAGCAGCACGCGCGGATCCTGGCGCGCGATCACGTCGGCGGTGAAGAACATCACCACCGTCGACAGGAAGTAGTAGATCGGCGAGAGCCCGTGGTACGGCTTCAGGAAGGCCGGCGCGAAGACCACGCACACGCCGACGAAGAGCAGCAGTTGCGAACGGGTGACGCGCCGCTGCAGGCCGCTGGCCAGGACCAGCGCGGCACACAGCGCCGTGCAGGCCACGATCAGCACCGGCCGCTGCACCGCGAACGCGACGACGAGCGCGCCCATCAGGGCGACGCAGCCGGCAACGCAGCGCAGCGGCAGCCGCTCGCGCGGCCGGTCGGCGGTCGGCGGGGTCAGCGCGAGGGCGGCGGTCGACATCGGGGGATCGGGACAGCGGGTTCAGCGCACGCGCCGCGCGACGACGAACTGCTCGTTGCCGCCGCGTAGCGCCTCCTGCACGCGGCGCAGCGGCAGCGTCAGGGCCGAGAAGACGCGGACCGCGCGAGCCAGCTTGCGGCTGGAGGACACCGCATAGGCCCCGCCGGTGGCGCTCTCGTCCTGGGCGCGCAGACGACGCAGCACCTTGGTCACGAGGCGCAGCCAGACCAGCGCATACGACGGCGTCTGCAGCTCGACCACCTGCCAACCCGCCGCCGCCAGCGCGTGCTCCAGCGCTCGCGGCGAGAACAGCTGGAAGTGCGAGGAGTCGTTGTTGGGCGAGAGGCGGAATGGCAGCCGCTGTTCCCAGCCGGCCGCGTTCGGGGTCGCGATCAGCGCGAGGCCGCCCGGGCGCACGCAGCGCCGCGCCGCCTGCAGGTGGGCGGCGAAATCGACGACGTGCTCGATGACGTGGAAGGAGGCGTAGGCGTCGAAACCCGACTCCGGCAGCGTCTGCTCGGCGAAATCGCCGACCCACACGCGGACCCCCGGCGTCTGCTCCAGCCGGCGCGCCAGCACCGGCGAGTGCTCCACTGCCGCGACCCGGTAGCCGAGGCCGTGCAGCGCGAGCAGTACGTCGCCGCTGCCCGGGCCTGCCTCGATCAGGCTCGCACCCGGCGCGAGGTGCCGGCCGATCACGCGCAGCCGCCGCCGGGTGATCTCGGCGTTCATCGCCGAGTACGCCGGCGAGACCAGCGGCGAGCCCTCGCCGTAGAACTTGAACTGCTCGTCCTCGAAGGCGCGACGCAGGTCGGCCGCGCTCCCGACCTGCTCGCGCTGTTGCATGTGGTAGCCGCAGCCGAGACACTCGATGTAGTGGATCTGCGCCGTGTACGGGTGCCGGCGCCAGGCCGTGCCCGCGCAGCACGGGCAGGCCGGCGGCGCCGGCTGGGGGACGACGGCCTGTTGCAGCGCGGTCATGCCACGAGCTCCTGCGGCGCCAGCCGCCGCGCCGCGGTCGGGAACCAGGCCTGCAGCGTCTGGACCAGTTCGTCGAGCGAGAGTATGTTGTCCTCGTCGTCGAAGCAGATCTCCGGGTGGATCAAGCCGCGGCGCACAAGCAGCTTGCGTCCCTTGAACGACGGGTCGATCTGGCAGGTGGAGTACTGGGAGATGAAGACCGTGCCCGGGCGCGAGTTGACGTGGGCCAGGCTCGGCAGCGTGACGAAGCCCGGGGGCGGCGGGCACTCGCCCTGCGTCGGGTGCGGCTTGAAATAGAGCGTCATGTCCGCGCGCGATCCGAACGCCGAGGCCAGGCGCTCGATGATGGCTGCCTCGTTGACGCCCACGAGCGGCGTCAGGCCGGGGAAGCACTGGCTGAGCAGCACGATATGCGCATGCGCCTGCCCGTCGGGCTCGGTGCGTGTCGTCGCGCCGGTGCCGCCCTGCTGGTCGTTCAGCGTTCGGAGTGCGTAGCGGCAGTCGATCAGCGGCACGTAGTACTGCTGCTGCTTGCGTGTCAGCACCCAGAACTCGCGGTACGCGTGCGCCGGTAGGTACTTGCCGACCCCGTGGGCGCTGTTGACCACGTGCACCCCGAGCCGGGCCAGCGTGCGCGAGAACTCAAGGCTGCCCAGATTGAACTCGTCGGAGACCTGCACCGTGCCGACGCCCAGCGCGGCGACCTCGCGCGCGTGCACGATCTGCGAGCGTGCCTCGAGCCGCGCCAGGGACTCGCGATCCCGACGCCACGCCAGGCGCAGCCAGTCGCCCCAGCCGTAGGCGTGGCCCGCGAAAGCGAACGCGATGCCGCGACTGCGGATGCTCTTCAGGTAGCGCCACTGACGCCTCACGCTGAGCGGGAACGGATAGACCGCACGCATGACGCCGGGCTCGGCCGGATCGAACACGAGCTCGATATCGTCCACGTAGCACTTGCGGAAGGCGCGCGGCCCGAGGGCGCCCAGCTGGCGCCACCGGCGGCGGCCGATGACCGCGAACGTGCGGTGCGCCAGCACCTTCAGCGTGACGGCGGCCAGTTCCTTCCACGACAGCCGCTGCCGGAACACGTCCTCCAGCGGTGCCGGCGGCGGCACGCGACCGGCGAGATACCCGTCGCCATCGGCGCTGAAGCGCTCGGACTCGGCGGCGTAGAAGGCGTGGCCGTAGCGGTGCGACCAGTTGATGCGCCGATGCAGCCGCCAGCGCGAGTCGCCGTGCGCGCGCGCCGCAGCGACGAGACGCGACACGAACGCGGCCGACTCGCGCAGCAGCGGGATCTCCAGCGGTGCCGGGATTGAGCTCATGCGCCGTCGCTCGATCGGGCTCCGCCCCACGGCCACCAGGGCATGGGAACGGCGCGCGCCGCCATGGCCCAGACCAGGGTCAGCAGCATGGCGTTATTGACCACGAACGACATCGCGGCTCCGGTCAGGCCGAACGCCGACGTCAGCGTCCACGCCACCGCGGCGCCCACCACGGCAGCCGTGCCGGTGGCCATCGACAGCCGCCCGGTGCGCTCGGCGTAGAAGAGGTAGTTGACGACGCCGTAGTACAGGCCCTGGAGCACGAAGCCTGCCACCATCCACGGCACCAGGGCACGTGCCTCCAGGTAGGCCGGGCCGACGAGCCGGTCGAACGCTGCCACCGCCGCCAGCGCGAACACGGCCCCCAGGGCCGCGAGCCCCGCGAACAGCGCGTAGGTGCGCTTGACCACCATGCGGCGCACGGCGTCGTCGTTCTTCGCCAGCTGCGCGAACAGCCACGGCGCCAGCGCCTTGTGGAGCGGCTCGACCAGCAGCACCATCACCATGCCCAGCTGCAGCGCCGACATGTACAGCCCGAGGCTCTGAGGGCCCAGCTGCGTGCTGACCACGAGCCGGTCGAGGTGCACGATGGCCGTGCCGGCCACCAGGTGCGGCAGCAGCGGCAGCCCGAAGCGCAGCAGCGCACGCCAGTGCCCGCGGCCGGGCCAGCCGGCCACGAGCCCCTGCCGCCGGCACCACCAGGCGCCGAGCACGGCACTGGCGGCGATCGCGACCGCGTAGCTGCCGGTGCGCGCCACGGCCACCGCCGCCACCGCCAGCACCAGGGCCACGCACAGGCCGATCTCGAGCCCCGCCTGGAGCAGCCGCGCCTTCAGGTAGCGCAGCGGCTGCTGCGATGACTGGAACAGCGCCAGCCACAGCACATTCACGTTCAGCACCAGCGCGGCCGCCACGCCTAGCAGCAGCTGCTCGAGCGGCAGGCCCAGCGTGCGCTGCAGCAGCGGCAGCAGCAGCAGCACGCCGAGGGCGGCCAGCGCGTGCGAGATCAGCAACAGGGCCGTCGCGTCGGCGACCATTGCGGCCAGCGTCGCGCGCTCCTCCTTGAAGTAGCGGACCGACGCGAAGCCGTGCACCGACAGCCCGGTCAGGTTCGCCAGCAGCGCCACGAACATCAGGAACGAGGCCACGACCCCGAACTCCGCAGGGGCGAGCCGCTGCGTCAGGAAGGGTAGCAGCACGAACGGCGTTGCTCCGGCCACCGCGAAAGCGCAGCCGTAGACGAGGACCGAACGGCCTACGGGCGTCGTCACGCTGCAACGAAGCGCCTCATGATGGCCAGCCCGGCCGCCCCGCTCTTCTCGGGATGGAACTGCAGGCCGAGGATGTTGTCGCGCGCCACCGCGGCGGTGACCGCGTGGACGCCGAACGCGTACGTGGCGACGCGGTGTCGAGGATCCTCGGGCAGCGCGTGGAAACTGTGCACGAGGTAGACGGCGCCGCCGGCCGGGTGGTCGCGCAGGCTCGGCGGAGCACCGTCGGCCACCTTGATCGGGGTCCAGCCGATCGACGGGACCTTGAGCCGGGCGCCGTCGGTGTCCTGGCGCGGGATGGCCACTACGCGGCCGGGAATCAGCCCCAGGCCCTCGTGCACGCCGAATTCCTCGCTCGCGGCCATCAGCATCTGCATGCCGACGCAGATGCCCAGCAGCGGACGGCCCGACGCGGCGTAGCGCCGCACCGGCTCGTCCCATCCACGCGCGGTGAAGCCATGCATCGCGTCGGCGAAGGCGCCGACGCCGGGAACGACGAGGCGGTCGGCGGTGGCCAGCGCGGCCGGGTCGGCACTGACGTCGATGTCGGCATCGGCGCCGCAGCTCTCGAGCGCGCGGCGGACGGAGTACAGGTTGCCCGAGCCATAGTCGACGACGAGCACGCGCGGCCTCGTACGGGTCGCGCTCATGCGACCACCTCCGGCACGTCGCGCACGCGGAAGCCCTGGTCGCGCGCCACTTGCCGCAGCTCGGGCAGCGTGGCGCGCTTGTAGTGCAGCGCGTCGGCGAAGGCCACCGCGTCGGCACCCGCGCCGACGACCTCGCCGATATGGCGCGGCTCGCCGTAGCCGCCGCTGGCGATCACCGGCACGTCCACGGCCTCGGCGACGGCGCGCACCAGCGCCGCGTCGAAGCCCTTGCGCGTGCCTTCCTGGTCAATCGAGGTCACGAGGATCTCGCCTGCACCGAGCGCGACGCCGCGCCGTGCCCACTCGACCGCATCGATGCCGCTGCGCTCGCGCCCGCTGTCGGTGTAGACCTCCCAGTGGCCTGAGCCGGTGGCGCCCTGACGCTTGGCCTCGATCGACAGCACCATGGCCTGCGAGCCGAAGCGTCGCGCCACCTCGGTGACGAGTTCGGGGCGGCGCACCGCCGCGGTGTTGATCGCCACCTTGTCGGCGCCGGCGCGCAGCAGTTCGTCGACGTCGTCGGTGCTGCGGATTCCGCCGCCCACGGTCATCGGCACGAACACGTCGTGGGCGGCGCGGCGCACGATCTCGGGCAGCTTGTTGCGGCCGTAGAGGCTGGCGACGATGTCGATGTAGAGCAGCTCGTCGGCGCCCTGCTCGTAGTAGCGGCGCGCGTGCTCCTGCGGGTCGCCGATGACGCGCAGTCCCTCGAGGTGCACGCCCTTGATGAGGTTCGGCCCCTTGATGTCCAGCCGCGCGATGAGGCGCAGGTTGCGCATGGGCGGACGGCTCACGGGGCGTCGTGCCAGACGGCATGACGTAGGTGCCACTCGCCGTTCCGGCGCTCCCAAAGGTGCGGCGAGCGGAAGCGGTCGACGGTGGCGTGGAACTGCTCCTCGTCGATGCAGATGTACTCGAGGAACTCGCGAAAGTACTTCTTCGGGAACTCCTGGTCGAACTTGCGCACGAGCTGCACGCCTTCCTCGCGCGTGATCTTGCCGTTACGGATCTCCTGCGCCGCGTCGTACGTGGCGCGGCCGATGCCGAACTTCGCCAGCGTCGTGTAGTAGTGGAACATGTCGATCTGGTCGTCGATGCTGCTGTACTTCGAGTACGTGCCTTCCGTCCGCTCGGTGTTCGACTGGAAGCCGGTGTGCTCGGTGGCGTAGTAGTAGCACTCCTGCGGGTCCCAGCGCAGGTAGTAGCCGAGGTAGTGCACCTCGACCTTCTGCCGCTCGAGGTACTCGGCGCTCGGAGGGATGTAGGGCGCGAAGTCGTTGATCTTGAACTCGCCCTCGGCCAGGATGTCCTTGATCGGCCTGCCGCCGAGCACCATCTCTTGCGCGTCGCCCACCGAGAAGAACCTGCGATCCATCGTGGGCTTGAAATTGTCGTCGGGGTTGTTGCCGTACTCCGCCTGGTTCTCGCCGTACATGACCAGCGGCACGCCGAAGCGCGCGGCCATCAGCGGCCCGATGATCCGCTGTCCGACGATGAACGGCTGGAACGGGTGCAGCAGGTTCAGGAACGCCAGCCGCGTGAGGTGCCGGTGCAGGCGCCCGTTCGGAGTGAACAGGATGTTGTCCAGGCCGCCCACGTGGATCCAGTTCTCGAAGTTCTTCCAGCCGATCTGGGTGTACTTGTGCGGCGCCCAGGTCACCGTCAGCGGGTTCATGCCGTAGCGGTACTTGAGCACGTGCGACGTGAAGGCGCTGTCCTTGCCGCCGCTGCCGGGCACGATGACGTCGTAGCCGCCGTCGCTGCGCCGGTGTTTGGCCAGCAGCTCGAGCAGCGCCTGCTCGCGCTTCTCCCAGTTGATCTGCTGCGCCTTGACGTCCTGGTAGCGACAGGCGTCGCAGACGCCCTCGTCGTCGAAGCCGATCGTGTCCTGCTTGCTGTCGCGGGTCTTGCGGTACTCGACGGTGGAACTGGGCCGCTGGTTCGAGATCACGCAGCGGCGGCAGAACATCACCCGGCGCGGCAGCCCGTGCAGGACCTCGAGCTCGCCGTGGTGGGCATGAGCAGGGCTGACGGAGGCGGCGGTCGTCTCGGCGATGGGCTTCATGACTGGGCTTCCTAGGCGGGGGTGTTCGGCTGGTAGTCGGCGCGGGCGCGTTCGAGGTCGTCGACCCGGCCCACGTCCAGCCAGGGTTCGTGCATCGGGTAGGCGATGGTCCGCGCCGTCACGTCCTGCAGGCGCGCGAAGAGGTTGGGCATGTCGCAGTGCTCGCCGGGCCGGAGCATGTCCAGCGCGCTCGGCTCGAGCACGTACACACCGGCGTTGATGTGGCTGCGCGAGATCGGCTTCTCCTCGAAGCCGACGATGTCCACTCCCTGCGTCCGAACGACCCCGAACGGGTGCTGCCACTCGTGCAGCCGCACCGCCATCGTCGCGGCCGCGCCGTGGCGGGTGTGGAAGTCGAGCAGTTCGCCGTAGCGCACGTCGGTCAACACGTCGCCGTTGGTGACAACGAACGCAGTGTTCGGTCGCGGTGACAGCAGGCCGAGCGCTCCGGCCGTGCCCAGCGGCTGCTGCTCGCGCAGGTACTCGATGCGTACGTTGAGCCGGCTGCCGTCGCCGAAGCAGCGCTCGATCATTTCGCCCAGGTAGTGCACGGCGAGGATGAAGTGCGAGAAGCCCTCCAGGCGCGCGCGCTCGATGATGTGCTCGAGGATCGGTTTGCCGCCCACGGGCAGCAGCGGCTTGGGGCAGTGCTCGGTGTGCGGGCGCAGCCGTGTGCCCTTGCCGCCGGCCATGATGACCACGGGATTGGGGTGCTGCGCCGGCAGCGTCAGGTCGTCCCAGAGGTTCAGGCCGACGACGCGGCGCTTGTCATCGACGATCGGCAGCTGGTGCAGCTTGTTCACCCGCATCAGCTGTAGCAGCGCCTCGCCGGTGATCGCGGCCGAGACTACCAGCGGCGAGCGGTGCATCACCGACTCGATCGGGCTCGAGAGCGACAGGCCGCGCAGCAGGCCGCGCCGGATGTCGCCGTCGGTGACGGTGCCGATCAGCTCGCCGTCGGCGGTCACGACCATCGCGATCTGCAGGCCCGAACGGTCCAGGTTGCGGATCACGTCCGACACCAGGCTGTCGACGGGCACGAGTCCGTTGCGCCACCGCTCCGGCGAGTCCTGCGGGTAGGGCACGTCTGGGATCACCTCGGGGCTCCCGGGTCTAACGGAACCAGCCGTCGCGGGCTTCGCCCTTGAGCGTCATGGACTTGCGCAGCAGCGCCTGGTTCAGGGGCACCTCGGCCAGGACGTCGGCGACCTTGCGGCCGGCGTCGCCGAGGTAGTAGGGGTTGACGGTCCGGCGCGCGGTGGCGCGGAAGGCCTCGTCGTGCAGGCAGCGTTCCACCGCGGCGCGCAGAGCGGCCACGTCGTAGCCGGCATCGATGACGTTGTCGCCGCGCAGCCGCCCGTCCTGGCGCGAGCCGACGTTGACGGTCGGGCAGCCGAACGCCGGCGTCTCCTTGATGCCCGACGACGAGTTGCCCACGCAGGCGATCCGCACCGCGGGGTCGCGGGCGAGCGCCAGCACGCCGTGGTACAGGTGGCGGCCGAGCGAGCGATGCACCTGGATGCCGGGCACGGGCTCGGTCTCGAAAGCCTTGAGCTCGCCGATGATGGCGCGGCCCCCGGCGTCGTTGTTCGGGTAGGTCAGCACGACCTGCACGCCCTGCGCGGCGAGGGCACGCATCGCCTCCAGCGCGGGCCGGATCTGCTGCGCCGCGAGCTCGAACTCGGTCGTGACCGAGTGCTGGGTGAACAGCACCACCGGACGCGAAAGATCGAGGTTCAGCCGCTGCACGACCTCGTCGGCCGACGCGAAGCGACCTTCGGAGATCAGGTCGATCGCCGGGAAGCCGACCGTGTGCACGCGCCACGCCTCTTCGCCCATGCCGAGGATGCGGTTCGTCGCCTGCGTGTTCGTCGTGAAGTGCAGGTGCGCGAGCTTGGTCATCGCATGGCGCACCGAGTCGTCGAGCGCACCGCCTTCGGTCAGGTCGCCACCTTCGATGTGGGCCGTGGGGATGTTCATCTGGCTGGCCGCGATCACGGCCGCGAAGCCCTCGAAGCGGTCGGCGTAGACGACGACGATGTCCGGCTCGGCGGCCTCCAGCGCCCGAGCGATCGCGACGACGCCCGAGCCGATGGCGTGCGCGGTCGCGATGCGCGAGTCCTCGCTCATCTCGATGGTCACCTCGGCGTCGATGCTGAAGCCGTCGTTGCGGATCTCGTCGAGCGTGCGGCCGAAGTTGCGGTCCAGGTGCGCGCCCGACACGATCAGTCGGTACTCGAGCGCCGGGTGCTGGCTGACCGCCCGCAGGATCGGGTACTGCAGGCCGTACTCGGCCCGGTTGCCGGTGAAGACGGCGATTCTTCTCTTGCGCGTGGTCAAGGCCTGACTCCGTGGGAATTCGTCTGGTCGAGCAGTTCGTGCAGCGTGGCGCGCGGGGCCCAGCCGACCCGCTCGCGCGTGCCGGTGACGTCGAGCACGTTCATCGAGCGGCGCGTGCTGCGCTGCGTGGCGACGATCTCGCGCTCCGCCTGCCCGGCCACGCGCAGCGCGAGGCCGGCCAGTTCGCGGATCGACACGCCGACCCCCGAGCCGACGTTGAAGAGGCCGTGCACGCGGAGCTGCAGCACGGCGAGCACCGCCAGCGCCGCCTCGGTCACGGGCAGGAAGTCGCGCACCGGCGTGTCGTCGCGGACCACGAGCGGGCCCGTGCCCGGCACTTGGCGCAGGATGTCCGACAGCACGTTGTGCGGCGACATGCCCGGACCGCACAGGTTCGACGGCCGCACGACGGCACCGCCCGCCTCGAGCGCGATCTGCTCGTTGCGGATCTTGGCGCGGCTGTAGGTGTCGGTGGCGTGCACCGGGTCGTCGGTGCGGAACGCGCGGTCGCTCTGGTCGCCGTAGACGGTGCCGGAAGACACGTAGACGAGGTGACCGGCGCGCCCGGCGAGCTCGCGCACGGTGCGCGCGGTGCCCTCGGCATACGGCTCGCCGAGCGCGTTCACCTTGGCGCGATCGGCCTCCTCGGCCGTGTGCACCAGGAGGTCGGCGGTCGGCGATCGGCTGTAGTTGTCGACCGTGGTGATGCCCGGCCCCGGCCGGCGCGACACCGGCACGACCGGCACCCCGGCACCGCGCAGCGCGGTCACGACTGCGCTGCCCAGGAAGCCGCTCGCACCGGTCACGACCACGTTCACGACGTCGCGCTCTCTTCCCAGACCACGTCGCCGGGTGCCAGATGCTCGTCGACGGCGAGGCTGCGGGCCGCGCGCCGGCCCAGCACCGCTTCGTAGCGCTCGGCCGGGATCCCGCCCGTGCCGGGCCGCTTGACCCAGAGGTTATGCGCGGTGAAGGCTTCGCCGGCTCGCACCGGCGCGATGGTGACGACGGTCGCGAACGCGAAGTCCATCGTCACCTGCTCCTCCTTCGTCGGCCCCTTCTCGCCGCCGAGCTCCTGGTGGAGGATGCGGCTGCTGCGGATGAGCTCCCGGCAGGCCGCCTCGTCCATCGAGCAGACGATGTCGGGGCCGGGCCGGTCCATGCGATCGGTGAAGTGGCGCTCGAGCACGCACGCGCCCAGCGCGACGGCCCCGAGGCAGGCGATGTTGTCGGTGGTGTGGTCCGACAGGCCGACGATGGCGCGCGGGAAGGCCTTGGCCAGTTGCACCATCGCGCCCAGCCGCACCAGGTGCGGCGGTGTCGGGTACAGGTTCGTCGTGTGCAGCAGCACGTACGGCACCCTGTAGGCCTCGAAGATGTCGACCGCCTTGCCGACGCTCTCGATCGTGTTCATGCCGGTGCTCAGGATGATCGGCTTGCCGAAGCCGGCCACGTGCTTGAGCAGCGGATAGTTGTTGCACTCGCCCGAGCCGATCTTGTAGGCCTTGACGTCCATGCGCTGCAGGCGGTTTGCCGCTGCGCGCGAGAAGGGCGTGCTGATGAACAGCATGCCCTTGGACTCGACGTAGGCCTTGAGCGCGCGCTCCTGCTCCTCGTCGAGCGCGCAGCGCGCCATGATTTCGAAGATCGACTCGCGGGCGTTGCCGGGGATCACGCGCTTGGCCGCGCCGCTCATCTCGTCGCCGACGACGTGGGTCTGGTGCTTGACCACCTCGGCGCCGGCGCGGGCGGCCGCATCGACCATCTCGAAGGCGGTCTCGAGACTGCCCTCGTGGTTGATGCCGATCTCCGCGACGACGAGCGGCGGATGCTGCGGGCCGACGAGGCGGCCCCCCAGATCGATCTGATTCATGCTTGCGACTCGGCAGTGGGTTGGGCCGCTGGGTCGACGCGCAGGCGCTCCTCCAGCAGCAGTTCGGCGAGCTTCCAGTCCATCAGGGTGTCCAGATCGACGGAACGCTCGGGGGGCATCACGAAGGCCGCCGTCTCTGCGGTCATGAACGTGCGCGTCCGCGCCAGCCAGTCGGCCTTCGCGAAGTAGAGCGCGCCGTTGGCCGCGTATACGGCCGGCAGGTCCTGGCGGCGCGTGGCGGCGGGTTGTTCGAGCAGCGGCCGCAGGCGCTGTCGCTCGTCGATCCGGTACATCCAGGCCGGGTGCCGACCCGGCTCGCAGACCGAGACGACGCAGTCGGCCTGCAGCGTTCCGGCCTGGTCGATGCAGGCGTCGATGTCGGCCACCACGCGCAGCGGCGACGTCGGCTGCAGCAGCACCACGGCATCGAACTCCGGGAGTTGCCGGAGCGCGTGGAGCACCGGATCCACGCCCGGCGTGTCGTCGCGCGCCAGTTCGGCCGGCCGCATGAACGGCGTCAGGGCGCCGTGCGCGCGTGCCACCGCGGCGATCTCGGCGTCATCGGTGCTGACGACGACCGTGTCGAGCAGCCGCGATGACCGCGCCGCCTCGATCGACCAGGCGATCAGCGGCTTGCCGGCGAGCGGCCGGATGTTCTTGCGCGGGATGCCCTTCGACCCGCCGCGCGCGGGCACCAGACCGAGGATCCTCATCCGGGCCGCGCTAGATGTTGTAGCGGCCGGCCTTGTAGCGGGCCAGGTTCGCCGGGTCGCGGAACCACGCGATGGTCTCTTCCAGGCCGCGCGCGAAGCCCGCCTGGCCGGCGTACTCGGGCGTCCAGCCGGCGAGTTCGCGGGCCAGCGTGTTGTCGGCCCACAGGCGCTCGACCTCGCTGCCGGACGGGCGCAGCCGCTCGTCGTCGCACTGCAATTCGACCTCGCGGTCCATCAGCCCGGCGATGAGCCGGGCGGTGTCGCCGATCGAGATCTCGAAGTTGCTGCCGACGTTGACCACGCGACCGATGGCCGCGTCGCTCTCCGCGACGGCGACGAAACCACGCACCGTGTCGCGCACGAAGTTGAAGTCGCGCGTCGGATGTGTGGCGCCGAGGCGGATCGAGCGCGCGCCGGCGGCGATCTGCGTGATGATGGTCGGGATCACCGCGCGGGCCGACTGCCGCGGGCCGTAGGTGTTGAACGGCCGGATCACCGACACCGGCGTGCCGAACGAGAGGTGGAAGCTCGTCGCGATCTGGTCGGCGCCGATCTTGCTGGCCGAGTAGGGCGACTGCCCCTGCAGGGGGTGGGCCTCGGTGATCGGCACGAAGCGCGCGGTGCCGTAGACCTCGGAGGTGGAGGTATGCACAACGCGCTGCACGCCGAGGTCCCGCGCCGCCTGCACGATGTTGAGCGTGCCCTTGACGTTGGTGTCGACGTAGGTGTCCGGCGAATGGTACGAGTACGGGATCGCGATCAGCGCGGCCAGGTGCAGCACCACGTCGCATCCCTTCATCGCCTGGCGCACGCCGTTAGGGTCGCGCACGTCGCCGGCGAACACGTCCAGCGAGTCGCGGATGTCGGCCGGGCTGCCGTCGAGCCAACCCCAGGAGTTGAAGCTGTTGTAGAGCACGAACGCCCGCACCGAGTGACCCTGGCGTACAAGGTATTCGGTGAGGTGGGAACCGATGAAACCGTCGGCCCCGGTTACGAGGATACGCTGGCCGGCGAGCTTCATTCGGCGGCCTCGCCCGAGCCGGCCGGACCCCGTGCGTCGTCGTGTCGCTTCAACTCGTTCCTCAGCATCGCGATCGTCCTCTCCATCACCTCGAACTCCGCCTCCTTGCGCGCCAGGAAGCGCCGCGTGAGCGCGAGCTTGGCGGCCATGCCGCTGGGCGTAAGCACGTAGGCGTACGAAAGCTTCCGGTGACTGCGCTGGAAGTTGCGGATCTTCACCAGTCCCTTGTTGAGCAGCGCGTGTAGCACGAAGTGCGTCTTGCCAAGGCTCAACCCGAGTGCGGTCGAAAGCTCGCGCTGGGAGATGTCGGGTCGGTGTTCGAGTAGACGGAGCACGGCCAAGCGCGAGGCGTCGGCGTCGCCATGGGCGCGCAGTCCTTCGACTAGGTCGGCGGCGGCTTGGTCGTCCCGGGGCCTGCGTTCACGCATTGAACACGGGAGCATACTCTAGCCGATCGGCGAGGCAGGACCGGCTAGATGGGCCGCGCCATGCGGCGATTGCGGACCAGCAGCGTGCTCGCCGCGATCAGCACGCCAGCGGCTGCGCAGATCAGGGCGACGATCGCGCGGCGCGGGCTGCTCTTGCGCTCGGGTGGCGCGGCGACGTCGATGACCTGGATCAGCGGCCCCTCGCGCGCCTCGTCGACGCGTGCCATCTCGTACTGGCGCGAGAACAGGTCGGTCAGCGTCTCGTAGTACTTGAAGTCGCGGTACCGTGCCAGGTAATCCGATGAGCCGGCATTGCCGTCGACGCGCTCCGCGCGCGCGATATGGGCGCGCAGCGCGTCGAGCTGGGCCCGGCTGCGCTGGACCTCGGGCGCGTTCTCGGTCAGCGAGCGCAGCAGGGTCTGCAGCCGGACCTCCGCCGCGCCGACCTCGGCGCGCAGGCGCGCGTACGAGTCGGCGGCCGCGCGCGGCTCCGCTCGCAGCACCCCCGCGCTCAGGCCCGCACCCTGCAGCGCGAGCTGGGCCCGCGAGAGCTCGTCGCGGGCCTGCTTGAGGTGGACTTCGAAGAACGCGCGCCGCTGCTGCGCCTCGGACATCGCGAGGCGCGACGAGAACCCGCGCAGCTCCTCGACGTACTGGTTCGCCATGTCGGCGGCGCGCTTCGGATCGTGGTCGTCAACCTCCACCGTCATCACGCCGTCGCGCCGCCCGATCAAGATCCGCGTCCGCTCGTCGAGCCGCCGACGGGCATCGGCCCGCAATTTCACGTCGTAAATCTCGCGCAGTTTGAAGTGGTCGACCATGCGGTCGGCGACTGTCGTGCTCTGCATCAAAGCCGCGTACTGGTCGGCCGGCGTGCGCGCACCTCCAACGCCTTCCGCCAGCGCCGCTAACCCGCCGAGCGACGCGAGCAGGGCCTGGCCGGCGCCCTGCTGCTGCGGCAGCAGGAATGTCGCCTTGCCCGTGTAGGTGGGGGGCACCAGGTAGCTGCCGCCAAGCCCGAGCAGCCCGGCCACGAACCCGGCAGCGAGGATCCTCTTCCAGTGGGCGAGCAGCCATACGAACAGGTCGGCCACCGTCGGATCCGCTGGTTGTGGCGACTCGGGGCCGCCAACGGACGTCGCGGCGACGCTCATCGCGTCGCACTCACGATCCCCGCCACCCCCAGCCCGAACTGGAACACGATCTGCGTCCAGTCCTTGGCCGCCTGCAGCAGGGTGGTCTTGTCCATCTCCTCCGGCACGAACACGGTGTCGCCCGGCTCGGCGCGTAGCTGTTCGATGCCGCCGTCGCGGCTGAACCAGTTGCCGCCGCTCTGGCGGCTGCTGATCACGCTGCCGTTGCCGCGCACGACGAACAGGCTGCCGCGGTCTGCGCCCTTGGTCGGGCCGCCAGCCAGCAGCAGGTAGTCGCCCAGGGTGCGGCCGGGCAGGTGCAGGTAGCTGGCGGCGTTGAAGACGCTGCCGAACACGCCCACGGTGGTGGGGCGCGAGGGGATGAAGATGCGGTCGCCGTCTTCCAGGGCGAGGTCGGGCAGTTCGGTGGCGCCGGTCTCGAGCTGCAGCACCACGCGGCCGTTGGGCCTGAGCGTGCGCAGCCGCTCGACGAGGCGCTGGGTGCCGGTGGCGCGCGCCTGCTGGCTCGCGGCCTCCTCGGCGGTGGCCACGCGCTGCGTGCCGGACGCGCGGGCGAAGTCGGTCTCCAGGTCGCGCAGCGCGCGGTCGTAGTTCTCCTGCTGCGTGCGCTGCACGCTCAGGCGCGTGAACTCGGTGGAGTACAGGAAGGCCCCTGGCGTGTAGCCACCCGCGGCGCGGATGGCGTCGAGCATGCTGCTGTTCTCGGGCAGCACGTAGTCGCCGGGGCGCTGCACCTCGCCCTCCACCCGCACGCGCTTGGCCTGGCGCTGCACCGGCAGGGCCGCGGCCACCGCGCTGAAGGCTCGCAGCAGGTCGCCGTGCGCCAGGCCGGTGCCTTCGTCGCGCGGCAATTCGAGCTGGGCGATGCGGCCGGTGTTGCGCTGGGCCAGCCGCTCCACCGCCAGCCGGGTGCGGTCGGCCACGGCCGTGAAGCCGCCCACCATGCGCAGCGCGTCGGCCACCGTCTCGCCGGGCTTGAGCTCGATCACGGCCGGCTTGTTGACGCTGCCGATGAAGCCCACCTGCGTGCCCACCGGTCCCACGTGCACCACGTCGCCGGCCTGCAGCATGCGATCGGCCGAGCGGTCGCCCTTGAGCAGCAGGTCGTAAAGGTCGAAACGAGAAACCACCTGGCTGCCACGCCGCAGTTCGATGGCACGGAAGCTGCCGGCAGCCGAGGGGCCACCGGCGCGCATCAGCGCCGCCACCACGGTGGACAGGCTGCTCACGGTGTAGGCGCCGGGGCTGAGCACGAAGCCGGTGACGAAGACGCGGATGCCGCGCAGCTGCCCGAGGCCCGCGCTGCTCTGGAAGTTGCGGAACACGGTGGCCACGCGCCGGTTCACGACGTCGGGCAGGTCGGCCAGCGTCACGCCGGACACCTGCACCGAGCCCACGCGCGGGATCGCGATGCGGCCGGCGCGGTCCACCACCAGGCGCATGTCGGCGTCGACCGAGCCCCACAGGGTGACGAGCACCTCGTCGCCGGGGCCGATGACGTAGTCGGCCGGCACCGCCGGGCTGAGCTCGACGCCGCGGCCGTCGAGGGCGCCGGTGACGAGCTCGCTGCCGAAGCGGCGGATGGTCGGGTCGAAGCCGGCCGGACCGCCCGCCTGCTGCTGCACGTAGCGTTCGAACTCGCCGGGCACGTAGATTGCCGGGGCCGCGCCTGACTCGGGAGCGCGCAGTGGGTCGCGCGGGTCACGTGGGTCCCGTGGGTCGTTGCGATCGGCACGCTCGCGATCGGGCGTCGCGTTGCGCAGCCGCACCGGTCCGCCATTCGGCTGGGCCGGGTCGGCCGGCTCGGCGCCGAGCTGCGGCAGTCCCGGGTTCAGCGAGGTCTGGGCACCCGCAGGCGCCGCCGCACCCAAGAGCAGGGCCAGGAGCAGGGCGGATGCGCAGAACTCGGCCGCCGCCGCGGCCAGAAAGCCGCGGCGCGCCGATCCGCGCGGTGAGAGCAGCGGCCGCATCGGGGCTGCGGGCTCGACGATCATCGGCGGCAACGGGGGCGAGAGGGTCGGAGGAATCAAGAGGCGAACCCGGGTCGGGGCGGGGCAGTGCCCCAGGGCCGGCGCTGCGGCGCACCCGCCAGCGGCCACGCCTAGGGCTGCGGCAACCGCTTGCGCTGGACGTGCGCTCGACGGCGGCGCGCGAGCATTCTAGCCACCGCGCCGCCCTCCCCCGGCCGAATACAATCGATGGATGTTTGCGCTGCTGGTGGCCTTCGCCGTCTCGCTCGGCCTGAGCCTCCTGATCGTGCACCAGGCGCGGCAGCGAGGGCACGCCCTGCTCGATCACGACGTGTCGGGTCCGCAGAAGTTCCACGCCCGGCCCGTGCCGCGCGTCGGCGGCATCGGCATCTTCGGCGGGTTGCTGGTGGCCCTGGGCTGGCTGGCATGGCGCTCTCCCGAGGCCGGGCCTTCGGATGCGCCGCACGGGGCGCTGGGCCTCGCGTTGCTGGCCTGCGGGGCGTTCGCCTTCGGGGCCGGGCTGCTCGAGGACCTCACCAAGCGCGTCAGCCCCGGCAAGCGGCTGCTGGCCACGGGGGCGTCTGCGCTGCTGGCCGCCTGGTGGCTGGACACCGCCATCACCCGCACCGACATCCCGGGCCTCGACTGGCTGGTGTCGATCCCGGTCGCCGCCATGATCCTCACGGTGGTGGCGGTGGCCGGCATCGCCAACTCGGTCAACATCATCGACGGTTTCAACGGCCTCGCGTCGATGTGCGTGGTGATCATGCTGGCCGCGCTCGCCTACGTGGCCTTCCAGGTCGGCGACCCGCTGGTGGGTGCCCTCGCGCTGGCGGGTGTCGGCGCGGTGCTCGGCTTCTTCGTCTGGAACTTCCCGGCCGGCCTCATCTTCCTCGGCGACGGCGGCGCCTACTTCCTCGGCTTCTTCGTGGCCGAGGTGGCCCTGCTGCTGCTGGCCCGCAACCCCGGGGTCTCGCCGCTGTTCCCGCTGCTGGTGTGCATCTACCCGGTGTTCGAGACGCTGTTCTCCATCTACCGGCGCAAGTTCCTGCGCGCGGTGCCGCCGAGCATGCCCGACGGTATCCACCTGCACTCCCTCATCTACCGGCGCGTGATGCGCTGGGCGGTGGGCGATCGCAGCGCGCGCGCGCTGACGCGGCGCAACTCGATGACGTCGCCCTTCCTGTGGCTGCTGTGCATGGCGTCGGTCGTGCCGGCGGTGCTGTTCTGGGACGACACGAGGGTGCTGGCCATGGTGCTGGTGCTGTTCGGCTGCACCTACGTCGTGCTGTACTGGCGGATCGTGCGCTTCCGCTCGCCGCGCTGGATGCGCGCGCTGGTCTCGCGCCCGGCCACGCTGGACGAGCCCCGTCCGCGATAATCCCCTGCAGATGACATCGCCCTCGCCTCCGGCGGCCGCCGCACCCGAAGCGGCCGCCGCGCCGCTGTTCTCCACCCTTCCGCTCGATCCCAAGCTGCTTCGCGCCGTGGCCGAGAGCGGCTACGCGTCGATGACGCCGATCCAGGCCAAGGCCATCCCGATCGTGCTCGACGGGCGCGACGTGATGGGCGCCGCGCAGACGGGCACCGGCAAGACCGCCGCCTTCACGCTGCCGCTGCTGCAGCGCATGCTCAAGCACGAGAACGCGAGCATGTCGCCGGCACGGCACCCGGTGCGGGCGCTGGTGCTGGCGCCCACGCGCGAGCTGGCCGACCAGGTGGCCATGAACGTCGCCAAGTACGCTAAGTACACGCAGCTGCGCAGCGCGGTGGTCTTTGGCGGCATCGACATCAAGCCGCAGCTCGAAGAGTTGAGGAAGGGCGTCGAGGTGCTGATCGCCACGCCCGGCCGGCTGCTCGACCACATCGAGATGAAGAGCGCGGTGCTCAACCAGGTCGAGTACGTCGTGCTCGACGAGGCCGACCGCATGCTCGACATCGGCTTCCTGCCCGACCTGCAGCGCATCCTGGGCTACCTGCCCAAGCAGCGCCAGACGCTGCTGTTCTCGGCCACCTTCTCGCCCGAGATCAAGCGGCTCGCCTCCAGCTACCTGCAGGACCCGCTCACCGTCGAGGTCGCGCGCCCCAACGCCACGGCCAGCACGGTGGAGCAGCGCTTCTACGCCGTCTCCGACGACGACAAGCGCCGCGTCGTGCGCCAGCTGCTGCGCACGCGCGAGCTCGGCCAGGCCATCGTCTTCGTCAACTCCAAGCTCGGGGCGGCGCGGCTGGCGCGCAGCTTCGAGCGCGACGGGCTGCAGACCCAGGCGCTGCACGGCGACAAGAGCCAGGACGAGCGACTGAAGGCGCTGGCCGCCTTCAAGCGCGGCGAGGTGCAGCTGCTCGTGGCCACCGACGTGGCCGCGCGCGGCCTCGACATCGCCGACCTGCCGGCGGTGTTCAACTTCGACGTGCCCTTCAACGCCGAGGACTACGTGCACCGGATCGGCCGCACCGGCCGCGCCGGCGCGTCGGGCCTGGCGGTGACGCTGGTCACGCGCGACGACACGCGCCAGATCGGCGAGATCGAGCGCCTGATCGGCCGCCGCATCGAGATCGAGCCGCTCGACCTCGACGACGACCGGCCGCGCCGGCCGCGGTACCGCGACGACGAGGACGACGACCGTGCCGATCGCAGCCGGCGCGAGGGCGCGGGCCCCGCAGCCGCCCGAGACGCGCGGCCGCCGTCGCGCCACCGCGACGCGCCGCCTGCACGCGCTCCGGCCGCCGACCCGTTCTTCGACCGGCCCTACGAGCCGAGCGCGGGCAGTGCCGCCGCGGCGCCTCAGGTGCCCCATTCGGCACAGGCGGCGCAGGCCTCCGGCACGGCCGCCGTGACGGACGAGGCGCCCGCCGCGCCGTCGCGCCCGGCGTCGCCCAATATCCGGCCCAAGAAGAAGGTCGCGGCGCTGCTCGGCGGCCGCTGAGGCCCGCGCTGCGCGGCTGCGGCTGCGGCTGCGGCCGCGGCAGCACACCGTAGTGCCCGGGCGTTGCGCCGGGCGTGCCGCGCGGGGTTGTTGCCCGGGTTGTTGCCCGGCCTCTCACCTTCTCAGGCCTGCAGCGCAAACACGGCCGGCAGCCGGTCGGGCAGGGTCAGGGGCGTGCGTCGCCAGTCGGCGACGGTGGTGCTGCGCACGAAACCCTGCGGCAGCGTCAGGCCGCAGGCCACGGCCAACCGCGTGCCCGGGGCAAGGGTGGCCAGGGCGGTCTGCAGCAGCGCCGCGTTGCGGTAGGGGGTCTCGATGAACACCTGGGTCTGGTGCTGCCGGGCCGACAGCGCCTCGAGCGCGCGCAGGCGGGCCGCCCGCTGGTCACCGGGTTGCGGCAGGTAGCCCACGAAGGCGAAGCTCTGGCCGTCCAGTCCGCTGGCGGCCAGTGCCAGTGCGATCGCGCTCGGCCCGGCCAGCGGCCACACGCGCACGCCGGCCGCGTGCGCGGCGGCCACCAGCGCAGCGCCGGGGTCGGCCAGTGCCGGCAGGCCGGCCTCGCTGAGCAGGCCGAGGTCGTGCCCGGCCAGCGCCGGCGCCAGCAGCGCCTGCCATGCCGCGGGCGGGGGCGCGGCGGCGTGGCCCTTGGGCGGGCGCGGCAGCTCGGCGATGTCGATCTCCTGCAGCGGCCGCTCGAGCGGCACGCAGGCGTGCACGCGCTTCAGGAAGGCGCGCGCGCTGCGCGCGTCCTCGGCCACCCAGTGCGCCAGCGCCGCGGCGCGGCGCATCGCACCGGCGGGCAACACGTCCTCCAGCGGCACGGCCTCGCTGCCGAGGTCGAGCGCGTTGGGCATGAGGTACAGCGTCGCGGTCACGGGCCCGGCTCGCTCGGGCCTCGGGCCTCGGGGTTGCGGCTGCTGCTGCCGCCCCCGAGATCGCCGCTCTCGGCCCCGGCCAGCGGGTCGATTCCCGCGGCGCGCAGCATTCGCGCGGTGCGGATCAGCGGCAGGCCCACCAGCGCAGTCGGG
The DNA here is from genome assembly GCA_020248915.1 of Rubrivivax sp. Lineage (GTDB taxonomy): Bacteria > Pseudomonadota > Gammaproteobacteria > Burkholderiales > Burkholderiaceae_C > Rubrivivax. Next base: position 30,440 of record JADCGP010000005.1, read on the forward strand.
TCGTCGGAGTCGATCGCCTCCAGCAGCGCGATGCCCAGCGTCTCGCACTTGGCGCTGCCGGCGCAGTCGTAGGGCTGCTCCAGCCGCAGGTAGCGCTCGATCTCCGCGTCGGCCAGCGCCCGGAAGCGCACCCGCACCGGCGCCAGGTCGTGCCGCTCGAAGCCGGCGGCCGCATGCACGACCGCCAGGGCCGTGTGGAAGACGGCCTCGCGGCCGCTCTGCAGCCGCAGCTGCCGCACCGCCTGCTCGTGACTGCCGGGCTTGCCGAGCGTGTGCCCGGCGACCTCGCAGACCTGGTCGGAACCGATCACCACCGCCTCGGGCCGCCAGCGCGCCACGGCAGCCGCCTTGGCCATCGCGAGCCGCGTGGCCAGCGCCGCCGGGGCCTCGCCGGGCCGCGGCGTCTCGTCGACGTCGGGGGCCACCACCTCGAAGGGCAACCGCAGCCGCGCGAGCAGCTCGCGTCGGTAGCGCGAGGTGGAGGCCAGGATCAGGGGCGGTGCGGGCGGAGGCATCGGGACGGGGCGCGAACGGGGCTGGGCGCGACGGCCGGCATGGGGGAGGGCGGGGCCGGAGCGGGCGGGGCAGAACGGAACGGTGCGGGGCGGAGCAGCGCGGGCCGAGGCCCCTCGTCGCGGGACGGTCTCGCATGCTCCAGGTGGCGGCATTGTTCCATCGCGGCGGCGGCCTACACTGGACCCAACCCGCGCCAGCACCCCGGCCCATGTCCCCACCCCGCACCCCAGGCCCCCCGGTTCCGTCCGGTCCTCCGCGCCGGGCGCGCCGCTTCGACCCGCGCGTGCTCGACGTGGCCGCGTTCTGCCGCAGCGGCGGCGAGCTCGGCGGCGAGCTGGCGCTCGCCAGCCTGCCGCGGCTGGCGTCGTCGCTGGTGCAGGGCGACGACGCCGCGCCGGTGCCGCCGCTGGCCTGGCGCGCCCGGGGCGTTCTGCGGCCGGCGGGCGTCGGTGAGCCGCAGCCGTGGATCGAGCTCGAGGCGCGCGCGCCGGCGCGGCTGCAGTGCCAGCGCTGCCTTCAGCCGGTGGACGTGGCGCTGGAGGTCGCCCGGCCGATCCGCTTCGTCGAGGGCGAGGACGAGGCGGCACGGCTCGACGAGGAGGGCGAGGACGACGTGCTGGCGCTGACGCACCGGCTCGACCTGCTCGGGCTGCTCGAGGACGAGCTGATCCTGGCGCTGCCCCTGGTGCCGCGCCACGAGCGGTGCCCCGTGCCGCTGCCGGCGGCGCCAATGCAGGATGCCGGTTCCGGCGGGGATGCCTCCGTCGAGGAGCGCCCGAACCCGTTTGCTGCGCTGGCGCGGCTGCGCAAGGGCGGCTGAGTGCCGGTCCGGCGCGGCCCCCTGCTGGCGCCGCGGCCCGGTGCGGGTGGCCATGCCTGGTGCCGGGCCGGACACCGGCAGCCGTTCCGGATGGCGCTGATATACTCGCAGGCTTTTCGCGCGCCGCGCACGCCGAGCACCCAGGCCGTCCCGACCGCCGCTCCCGAAGGAGCCAGCGACAGGCCGGCCGCGCCCCCAGGCACGGCGCGCCTGGCTTTCCGTCCCCATCACTCTTTCCCGCCGGGCCGCGGCCGAACGCCTCGAAGCCCGCCTCGGTCCCAGGAGACCCACCATGGCCGTCCAGCAGAACAAGAAGTCGCCGTCCAAGCGCGGCATGCACCGTTCGCACAACGCGCTCGGCGCGCCGGGCATCGCGGTCGAGCCGACCACGGGCGAGGTGCATCTGCGCCACCACATCAGCCCCACCGGCTTCTATCGCGGCCGCAAGGTCGTCAAGACCAAGGCCGACGCCTGACGTCGCCGCCGCGGAGCGGGCGGCCTGCCGCATCCGTCGCCCCCGCTTCCGCCGGCTCCCGAGCGTCCGCACCGCGCCTGTCCGCACCCGCCCCGGCACACCTCCCCGGCACAAGGCCGCGCGCTGCCGAAGTGACCGCAGCCCCTCTGCCGTCTGCCGCGCTGGCTCCGCTGGCCACCGTCCGCATCGCCGTCGACTGCATGGGCGGCGACCACGGCCCTGCCGTCACGCTGCCTGCCTGCCGGGCCTTCCTCGACAACCACCCCGACGCCGAGCTGTTGCTCGTCGGCACGGCCGCCGCGCTGGCGCCCGCGGCGGGCTGGCCGCGCACGCGCTGCATCGTCGCCACCGAGGTCGTCGCGATGGACGATCCGGTCGAAGTGGCGCTGCGCAGGAAGCGCGACTCGTCCCTGCGCGTGGCGATCGCGCAGCTCAAGGCCGAAGGGGGGCGTGCCGCCGCCGACGCCTGCGTGTCCGCCGGCAACACCGGGGCGCTGATGGCGGTGGCGCGCTACGTGCTCAAGACCGTGGAAGGCATCGATCGCCCCGCCATCGCCACCGTGATGCCCAACCGCGCCGACCGCTACACCACGGTGCTCGACCTGGGCGCCAACGTCGACTGCACGCCCGAGCACCTGCTGCAGTTCGCGGTGATGGGCAGTGCGCTGGTGGCTGCGGTCGACGGTCGCGAGGACCCCAGCGTCGGCCTGCTCAACATCGGCGAAGAGGCCATGAAGGGCAGCGATACGATCCGTCGCGCCGGCGAGCTGCTGCGCGAGGCTGCGGCCGCCGGGCAGATCCGCTTCCACGGCAACGTCGAGGGCAACGACATCTACAAGGGCACGGTGGACATCGTCGTCTGCGACGGCTTCGTCGGCAACGTGCTGCTGAAGACGAGCGAGGGCCTGGCGTCGATGCTGTCGGAGTTCATCCGCCAGGAGTTCACGCGCGGGCTGTGGCCGAAGGTGGCGGGCGTGGTGGCGTTGCCCGTGCTGCGACAGTTCAAGGCCCGGGTCGACCCGCGTCGCTACAACGGCGCCGCGCTGCTGGGCTTGCGCGGCCTGGTCTTCAAGAGCCACGGCTCGGCCGACGCCTTCGCCTTCGAGAACGCGCTGGCGCGCGCCTTCGACGCCGCGCGCAACCGCCTGCTCGACCGCGTGCACGACCGCATCGGGGCCGCGCTGGCGGCGATGCCGGCCGCGCAGGCGGTCCCGGCCGGTGCGACGGGCGCCTCCGACGCGCAGCCGGCGGCGGCCGGCTGACCCCATCCGTCCCCGCATCGTCCCCACCTCATCCCCGCGCCCGCCGTGACTCCACGCCACTCCCGCATCACCGGCACCGGCAGCCACCTGCCGCCGCGGCGGCTGTCCAATGCCGACATGGTGACCCTGCTGGCCGGGCGCGGCATCGAGACCAGCGACGACTGGATCGTCGAGCGCACCGGCATCCGCGCCCGCCACTTCGCCGACGACGGCGTCTCCGCCAGCGACCTGGCGCTGCCGGCGGCGCGCCGCGCGCTCGAGGCGGCCGGCAGGCGCGCCGAGGACGTCGACCTGATCGTCGTGGCGACCTCGACGCCCGACATGGTCTTCCCGTCCACGGCCTGCCTGCTGCAGGCCAAGCTCGGCGTGCACGGCTGCCCGGCCTTCGACGTGCAGGCGGTGTGCTCGGGCTTCGTCTACGGGCTGGCCGTGGCCGACGCGATGATCCGTGCCGGCAGCGCCCGTTGCGCGCTGGTGATCGGCACCGAGGTGTTCTCGCGCATCCTCGACTTCGACGACCGCACGACCTGCGTGCTGTTCGGCGACGGTGCCGGCGCCGTCGTGCTCGAGGCGAGCGCGACGCCGGGCATCCTGGCCTGCGAGCTGCACGCCGACGGCCGCCACGCCGGCATCCTGTGCACGCCTGGCACGGTGTCGGGCGGCCGCGTGCTCGGCGACCCGGTGCTGAAGATGGACGGGCAGGCGGTGTTCCGGCTCGCCGTGGGCGTGCTCGAGAGCGCCGCGCGCTCGGTGCTCGGGAAGGCCGGCCGCACCGAGGCCGACCTCGACTGGCTGATCCCGCACCAGGCCAACATCCGCATCATGCAGGGCACGGCGCGCAAGCTGAAGCTCCCGCTGGACAAGCTGGTGGCCACCGTCGACGAGCACGGCAACACGTCGGCCGCGTCGGTGCCGCTGGCGCTGGACGTCGCGGTGCGCGACGGCCGCGTGCGTCCCGGCGACACCGTCATGCTCGAAGGCGTGGGCGGCGGCTTCACCTGGGGCGCGGTGCTGCTCGACTTCTGAACCCATTCCACGCGCACACGATGAAGCCATTCGCGTTCGTCTTCCCGGGGCAGGGCTCGCAGTCCGTGGGCATGCTCGACGCCTGGGGCGACCACCCCGCCGTGCGCCGCACGCTCGAGCGCGCCTCGGCCGCGCTCGGCGAGGACCTCGGCCGCCTGATCCGCGAGGGCCCGAAGGAGGCCCTCGAGCTGACCACCCACACGCAGCCGGCGATGCTGACCGCGGCGATCGCCTGCCTGGAGGCCTGGCGCGCCGAGGGCGGGCCGGAGCCGTCGGCGGTGGCCGGGCATTCGCTGGGCGAGTACAGCGCGCTGGTGGCGGCCGGCGCGCTCGCGCTCGAGGATGCGGTGCCGCTGGTGCGGCTGCGCGCCGAGGCCATGCAACGCGCGGTGCCGGTGGGGCAGGGTGCGATGGCTGCCATCCTGGGGCTCGAGGCCGAGCAGGTGGCCGCGGTGTGCGCCCGCGTGGCCGCCGACAGCGGCGGCGTCGTCTCGCCGGCCAACTTCAACGACCCCAGGCAGGTCGTGATCGCCGGGGCCCGGGCCGCGGTCGACGCGGCCTGCGAGCAGCTGAAGGCAGCGGGCGCCAAGCGCACGCTGCCGCTGCCGGTGTCGGCGCCGTTCCACTGCGCGCTGATGAAGCCGGCCGCCGACGAGCTCAGGCTGCGGCTGGCATCGGTGCCCGTGGCGGTGCCGCGCATCCCGGTCGTCAACAACATCGACGTGGCCGCGCCGCAGGAGCCGGAGGCGATCCGCGACGCGCTGTATCGCCAGGCCTTCGGGCCGGTGCGCTGGGTGGAGCTGGTGCGCGCGCTGCGGGCGCGCGGCCTGGACCATGTGTTCGAGTGCGGGCCGGGCAAGGTGCTCGCGGGCCTGGTGCGGCGGGTCGACGGCGCGATCGCCAGCACGACCGTGCTCGACCCGGCGAGCCTGGCCGAGGCCAGGGGGATGCTGCAATGAGCGTGGATGCGACGGTTGCCGGGGGTCTGGGCGGGCAGGGCGCCGCCGGCGCGCAGGTGGCCCTGGTCACGGGCGCCTCGCGCGGGATCGGCCGCGCGATCGCGCTGGCGCTGGCCGCGCAGGGTTTCAAGGTCGTGGGCACCGCCACCACCGCCGCCGGCGCGTCGGGCATCACGGCGGCGCTGGGCCCGCGCGGCGGGCGCGGCATCGTGCTCGACGTCACCGACGCGGCGGCCGGCGACGCCGCGATCGACGCCGTCGTCAAGGCCGAGGGCGGCCTGCAGGTCCTGGTCAACAACGCCGGCATCACGCGCGACGCGCTGGCCATGCGGATGAAGGACGAGGACTGGGACGCGGTGCTCGAGACCAACCTGAAGGCGGTGTTCCGGCTGTGCCGCGCCGCGATCCGGCCGATGATGCGGCAGCGCCACGGGCGTATCGTCAACGTGACCTCGGTGGTCGGCGCCAGCGGCAACGCCGGGCAGGCCAACTACGCCGCCGCCAAGGCGGGCGTGGCCGGCCTGACGCGGGCGCTGGCCCGCGAGCTCGGCAGCCGCAACGTCACCGTGAACTGCGTGGCGCCCGGCTTCATCGCCACCGACATGACCGCCGGCCTGCCCGACGCGCAGCAGCAGGCGCTGCTGGCCCAGATCCCGCTCGGCCGCCTCGGCACGGCCGAGGAGGTGGCGCACGCGGTGTGCTTCCTGGCCAGCCCGCTGGCGGGCTACGTCACCGGCACCGAGCTGCACGTCAACGGCGGGATGTACATGGCCTGAGGCCGGCCCGGGGCGGTCGCGGGCGGGGCGGTGGCCTTGCCCCGGGCCGCCCGCCACCCCGCCGTTAGAATCCGCCCCTGCTTTTTTGCGACCCGACTCCCGGAGGAGACATGAGCGATATCGAAGCGCGCGTCAAGAAGATCGTTGCCGAGCAACTCGGCGTGCCCGAGGCCGACGTCACCAACGAGAAGGCCTTCGTCGCCGACCTGGGCGCCGATTCCCTCGACACCGTGGAGCTGGTGATGGCGCTGGAGGACGAGTTCGGCATCGAGATCCCGGACGAGGAGGCCGAGAAGATCACGACGGTGCAGCTCGCGATCGACTACGCCCTCGCGCACCAGAAGGGCTGAGCCCCGCGCCTGCGCATGACCGTGCCGCCCACAGCGGGGAGCCCGCCTTGAGCCGCCGTCGCGTCGTGATCACCGGCCTGGGGGTCGTGTGCCCGGTGGGCAACGACGTCGAATCGGCGTGGGCCAACCTGGTGGCGGGCCGCTCCGGCATCGCGGCCATCACCAAGTTCGATGCCAGCGCCTTCGCCTGCCGCTTCGCGGGCGAGGTCAAGGGCTTCGAGGTCGAGGAGTACATCCCGGCCAAGGAAGCCCGCCACATGGACACCTTCATCCAGTTCGGGATGGCCGCGTCCATCCAGGCCGTGAAGGACGCCGGCCTGCCCACCGGCGAGCAGCTCGGGGCGGAGCAGGCCGAGCGCGTGGGCTGCCTGGTGGGGTCGGGCATCGGCGGGCTGCCGCTGATCGAGGCCACGCACAAGGAGTACAGCGAGCGCGGCCCGCGCCGTATCTCGCCGTTCTTCGTGCCGGGCGCGATCATCAACATGATCAGCGGCCACGTCTCGATCAGGTACGGCTACACCGGCCCCAACCTGGCCATCGTCACCGCCTGCACGACCGGGCTGCACTGCATCGGCGACGCCGCGCGCCTGATCGAGTACGGCGACGCCGACGTGATGATCGCCGGCGGCGCGGAGAGCACGGTGTCGCCTCTGGGCATCGGCGGCTTCGCGGCCGCCCGCGCCCTGTCGACGCGCAACGACGACCCGGCCGGCGCCTCGCGCCCCTGGGACAAGGAGCGCGACGGCTTCGTGCTCGGCGAGGGTGCCGGCGTCATGGTGCTCGAGGAGTACGAGCACGCGCGGCGGCGTGGCGCCCGGATCTACGCCGAGCTCGCCGGCTACGGCATGGGCGCCGACGCCTTCCACATGACGGCCCCCAACGTCGACGGCCCCAAGCGCTCGATGCGGGCGGCGTTGCGCAACGCGCGCATCGACCCTTCGGAGGTCCACTACCTCAACGCGCACGGCACCAGCACGCCGCTGGGCGATGTCAACGAGACCAACGCGATCAAGGCCGCGTTCGGCGAGCATGCGCGCGACATGGTGGTCAGCTCGACCAAGTCGATGACCGGGCACCTGCTGGGCGGCGCCGGCGGCATCGAGTCGGTGTTCACCGCGCTGGCGGTGCACCACCAGGTGGCGCCGCCGACCATCAACCTGCGCAACCCCGATCCCGAGTGCGACCTCGACTACTGCGCCAACGAGGCGCGGCGGATGCGCATCGACGTCGCCGTCAAGAACAACTTCGGCTTCGGCGGCACCAACGGCACGCTGGTCTTCCGCCGCGTCTGAGCGCCGATGCGAGCAGCGCCCGCGGTCAGCGTGCCGACCGGCGGCGGGCCGCTGTGGCGGGCACTGAACCTCGCGCTGCCCTGCCTGGCGCTGGCGGTCTTCGCGGCCTGGGCGGCGCGGCACGCCGGTGCAGGCACCGCGGCGGCCGCGCTGGCCGCCCTCGCTGCCGTGGCGACGGCAGGCCTCGTGCTGCGGCTGTGGCGCGGTGCCCGCGCCTCGGGCAGCCCCGCCGGCCCGGCCGCTGCCGATGCGATGGACGCGCCCGAGCTGCGGTTCGACGGCAGCGCCTGGACGCTGTCCGGGTCGCCTGGCCGGCCCGAGGTGGCGATCGACCTGCAGCGCTGGCTGCTGTTGCGCTTCGTCAGCGATGAACCGCCGCCGCGCGCCGGGTCGGCGCCACCGGAGCGACCGCGCCGCTGGCTTGCGCTGCGGCGCCACCGCGTGCGCTGGGTGGCCGTGTCCGCGGCCGAGGCGGGTCCCGCGTTGCATGCTCTGAGGGTGGCGCTGTACGCCCAGCCGGCCGTGCCGGCAGTCCCATCGCCCCCCCGACCGCCCCTCGCCCCGCCCCTCGCCCTGCCCTCCGCCCCGGGGACCACCCCGCCATCCGTGCACCCGGCACGGCCGTCCGCCGATCCACCCTCCGTGCCTCCGGCGCGACCCCTTCCGTGACCCCCGCCCCCGACTCCGATGCGCTGCTGGTCGAGCGTGCCCAGCGCGGCGACACGCGGGCGTTCGAGATGCTGGTGGTGAAGTACCAGCGCCGCATCGAGCGGCTGATCGGCCGCATGGTGCGCGACGTCGACCTGGTGCAGGACATCGCCCAGGAAAGCTTCATCCGCGCCTACCGCGCCCTGCCCAAGTTCCGGGGCGACAGCGCCTTCTACACCTGGCTCTACCGGATCGCGGTCAACACGGCCAAGAAGGCCCTGGTCGACCTGCGACGCGATCCGGTGGTCACCGAGACTTCCCTCACGTCCGCTTCCGACGACGACGACGAAACTTCGCGCGCCGAGAACGAACCAATGGAGGTCGAGACGCCCGAAGCCGTGCTGGCCAGCCGCGAGATCGCGGCGGCCGTCAACGCGGCGGTCGAGGCGCTCTCGGAGGACTTGCGCCAGGCCATCACCCTGCGCGAGATCGAAGGGCTCAGCTACGAAGAGATCGCCGAAGCGATGAACTGCCCGATCGGCACCGTGCGCTCGCGGATCTTCCGCGCCCGCGAAGCCATCGCCGCGCGGCTGCGCCCGCTGCTGGACACGCGGCAGGGCGAGCGCTGGTAGCGCCGCGGCCCGATCGACCCGAACTGCCCCGACCCGATTCGAACCGCACCGGCTCCGAGCGCCACCCGACCGTCGCATTGACCATCGCCCGGCGTCCGTTGCCGCCCGCCGCTACCCTTGTCGTACCGAGCATTGCCATGACCGCCCCACCCTCGCGCCCCGACGCCTCCCCCGAAGCCGACGGCGGCCATCCGTACTGCCCCTTGTCCGCGCTGGCCGACGGCGACGCGCAGGCCGCCGCGGCCGCCTGCGCGCTGTGGCGCGACGATCCCGAAGCGCGGCGCTACTGGCACACGGTGCACCTGATCGGCGACGCCATGCGCTCCGACGAGCTCGCGCAGCAACCGGCGCGCGACGCCGACTTCCTGGCGGCGCTGCGCGAGCGGCTGGCGGCCGAGCCGGTGCCGATGGCGCCGTCCGCCGCTGCCGCGGTGGCCGCCGCGGCGGCGCCCGTCGGCGCGTCCGCCGCCGCCCACGGGGACGGCCTCGTCGCGCTGCGTCGCCGGATGGGCTGGCGGGCGCCTGCGGCGGTGGCGGCCGGCTTCGCGGCCGTGGCCGCGGTGCTCGTCGTCACGCGCGGTGGCCTCCCCGGCACCACCCCCGAAGGCACGGGCCCGACGCTGGCGGGCCGAGCGCCCGCAACCGGTGTGCTGCCGGTGGCGACCGTCGGGGCTGGCGGCGTCGCGCAGATCCGCGATCCGCGGCTGGACGCCCAGCTCGAGGCCTACCTCCGCGCCCACCAGGCGGCCCGCGGCGGCGCTCCGGCCGCACTGCCCGGCGGCGGGCTGCGCAATGCCGAGATGGTGGTGATCCCGGCCGGCAGCGCGGCCGGCCTGGCTGCGAGCGTGCCGCGGTGAGCGCGTCCCCCGGCTGCGGGCGCGCGGCCGTCGCGCTGCCCTGGCTCGGCGTGCTGGCGCTGGTGGCGCTGCTGCCGGTCACCGCCTGCGCCGGCGAGACCGACGCGCGCGGGTGGCTCGAGCGCATGCGCAACGCCGCCACCAGCGGCAACTACCAGGGCACGATGGTGTTCAGCGCCGGTGGCTCGATGTCGTCGACGCGCGTCTGGCACTACTGCGTCGGCGACCAGACCTTCGAGCGGCTCGAGGCCCAGGACGGCCGCCACCAGCGCGTCTTCCGCCACAACGAGGAGGTGCGCACGGTGTGGCCCCAGGACCGCGTGGCCGTGGTCGAGAAGCGTGAGCCGCTCGCCGGCTGGGGCACCACGCCGCAGCAGGTGGAGCCGAGTGCCCTGGAGAACTACGAGCTGCGCGCCGAGGGCAGCGCGCGAGTCGCCGGCCGCGACGCCGCGGTCTTCCTGCTCGAGCCTCGCGACGGGCTGCGTTTCGCGCAGCGGTTGTGGGCCGACCGCGGCACCGGCCTGATGCTGCGCGCCGACGTCCTCGGGCCCGCCCCGGCCGGCGCCTCGCGCCCGGTGCTCGAGACCGCCGCCTTCTCCGAGATCGAGATCGGCGTGCGCCCGCAGCCCGAGGCCGTGTTGCAGGCGATCCGCCGCATCGACGCCGCTGCGGCGCGGCTCGATGCCCAGGAGACTGCGCGCTCGGGCTCCGCGCGCGCCGAGCCGCCAGGCCGGTCCGGTCCGGCGGCGTCGCTGCGCGCCCCGGGCCGCCCCGAGGCCTCTTCGGCACTGCGTGCCGAGCCGGCGCCGGCGGACGAGCGGGCCGAGGTCTGGCACGTCGTGCGGCCGCCGCAGCGCCGCGCCGACCTCGAGGCCGAGGGCTGGACGCTGCGCCAGCAGGTGCCGGGCTTCCGGCTGGCCGGCTGCGTCGTGCGCGGCATCGAGTCCGCCGGCCAGCCCGTCTCGGTGCTGCAGGCCGTGTTCTCCGACGGCTTGACGCACGTCTCCCTCTTCGTCGAGCCCTATCGCAGCGACCGTCACCGTTCCGAGATGCAGGCGCAGTTCGGCGCCGCCCACACCGTGATGCGGCGCCTGGGCGAGCACTGGGTCACCGTCATCGGCGACGTGCCGGCGGCGACGCTGAAGCTGTTCGCCGACGCGCTCGAGCGCCGGCGCTGAACGCCGCACGCCCCGGCATGCCGACGCCCGGCCCCACGCCCGCCGTTCCTGCGCACCTGCCACCGGTGCCGGTGACGCCCGCAGCCACGCTTTCGAAGACGCCCACACCTCCCGAGGCCCCAACCATGACCGCCGACACCTTCGCATCGAGAACCCGCACCCCGCGCCGCGCCGCTGCCTGCGGCGCGCTGGCGCTGGCCGCCCTGGGCGGCCTGGTCGCCGCGCCGGCCTTGCTCGCGCCGTCGCCCGCCGTCGCGCAGACCGTGACGCTGCCCGACTTCAGCGAGCTGGCCGAGCGCGTCAGCCCGAGCGTCGTCAACATCCGCACGATGGAGCGCCGCAGCGCCCAGGGCGGAGCGGAGGGCGACCCGAACCTCGAGGAGTTCTTCCGCCGCTTCGGCATCCCGATGCCCCAGCGCCCGAGCCCGCGCGGCCCGCGCGGTGGCGACGAGGAGGGGCCGTCGATGCAGCGCGGCGTGGGCTCCGGCTTCATCCTCAGCGCCGACGGCTTCATCATGACCAACGCGCACGTCGTCGACGGCGCCGACGAGGTGCTGGTCACCTTCACCGACAAGCGCGAGCTGAAGGCCCGCGTGGTGGGCACCGACCGACGCACCGACGTGGCCGTGATCAAGGTCGACGCCACCGGGCTGCCGGCCGTGAAGGTCGGCGACGTGGGCCAGCTCAAGGTTGGCCAGTGGGTGATGGCGATCGGCTCGCCCTTCGGCCTCGAGAACACCGTGACCGCCGGCATCGTCAGCGCCAAGCAGCGCGAGACGGGCGACTTCCTGCCCTTCATCCAGACCGACGTGGCCATCAACCCCGGCAACTCCGGCGGCCCGCTCCTCAACCTGCGCGGCGAGGTGGTGGGCATCAACTCGCAGATCTACAGCCGCTCCGGCGGCTTCATGGGCATCAGCTTCGCGATCCCGATCGACGAGGCGATGCGCGTGGCCGAGCAGCTGCGCACGGTGGGCCGCGTGATCCGCGGCCGCATCGGCGTGCAGATCGCGGCCGTGACCAAGGACGTCGCCGAGTCGATCGGCCTGGGCGCGCCGCGCGGCGCGCTTGTGCAGAGCGTCGAGAAGGACGGCCCGGCCGACAAGGCCGGCGTCGAGGCCGGCGACATCATCCTGCGCGTCGACGGCAAGGCCGTCGAGCGCTCGGCCGACCTGCCGCGCATCGTCGGTGGCACCAAGCCCGGCTCCAAGTCAACGCTGCAGGTCTACCGGCGTGGCAGCACGCGCGACCTGCTGGTTTCGGTGGCCGAGTTCGAGCCCGAGCGCGGCACGCGGCGTGCCGCTGCCGAGCCCGGCGGCGGCGCGCCGCAGGCCGTGCGCAGCGCGCTCGGCCTGACGGTGAGCGACCTGACCGACACCCAGAAGCGTGAACTGCGCGTGCGCGGTGGCGTCCGCGTGGATGCCGTCGAGGGTGCCGCCGCGCGCGGCGGACTGCGCGAGGGCGACGTGATCCTGTCGATGGACAACACCGAGATCACCGACACCAAGCAGTTCGCGACCGTCGCGGCGCGCGTCGAGAAGGCGCGCGCGGTCAGCCTGCTGGTGCGGCGCGGCGAGATGGTGACCTACCTGGTCATCCGCCCCGGCCGCTGAGCTCCGGGGCCGGCCCGGCTGTGAAGTCGACTTCACGGCCGGGTCTTTTTGCATTGCAAAAAACCAGACTCCTGGGCAGGTTTGGATCGGAAGTGAGCGCCTGTCCACTTCGTCCCGTATCGGGAGGCTATCGGTCAGTGACCTTTCACTTCGAAACCCACGCTGCGGGATTACCGGCGGGGGCGTCTACAATCTGACCGATCCGTAGGGCGTTTCAGCCGATCGGGGCGCCTCAAGCGAGACCCGTGCCTGCCCCGCAAGTGGCGAACCCTGCCTGTTGATAAGCTGTTGACAATCATCGCCTGTCGGCCAGCCGCAACGGCCGAAAACCAAGCATTGGCGCGGGTTCCCGGCCGGTCCTTTGGGATAGAATGGACGCCCAACAAGCAGTTGCCAAAGTCTTTGTTGGAAGGCGCGTCTCGAACTTGGACGCGCCTTTTTTTTGGCTTCTGCCCGACCCCTCGGGCCTTCACATCGTCGGCCGATGTGAGCCTGCGCTGAAGCGGCCCCGCCGCTTTGTCTCGCGCCCTCGATCACCGTGAACCAAATCCGCAACTTCTCGATCATTGCCCACATCGACCACGGCAAGAGCACGCTGGCCGACCGGATCATCCAGCGCTGCGGCGGTCTGGCCGACCGCGAGATGGAGGAGCAGGTGCTCGATTCGATGGACATCGAGCGCGAGCGCGGCATCACCATCAAGGCCCAGACCGCGGCGCTGGAGTACAAGGCGCGCGACGGCAGGACCTACCAGCTCAACCTGATCGACACGCCCGGGCACGTCGACTTCAGCTACGAGGTCAGCCGTTCGCTCAGCGCCTGCGAGGGCGCTCTGCTGGTGGTGGACGCCAGCCAGGGCGTCGAGGCGCAGACGGTGGCCAACTGCTACACGGCGCTCGACCTCGGGGTCGAGGTGGTGCCGGTCCTGAACAAGATGGACCTGCCGCAGGCCGACCCCGAGAACGCCAAGACGGAGATCGAGGACGTCATCGGCATCGACGCCGCCGACGCGATCCCCTGCAGCGCCAAGACCGGCGAGGGCATCGAGGACGTGCTGGAGGCGGTCGTGCATCGGATGCCGCACCCGCGCGGCAGGCCCGACGGCCCGCCGCGGGCGATGATCATCGACAGCTGGTTCGACAACTACGTGGGCGTCGTGATGCTGGCGCGCGTGGTCGACGGGGTGCTGCGCAAGGGCGACCGCATCCGCCTGATGGCCACCAACGCCGTCTACCCGCTCGAGCAGATCGGCGTCTTCACGCCCAAGAGCGTGCCGCGCGAGGAGCTCAGGGCGGGCGAGGTCGGCTTCCTGATCGCCGGCATCAAGGAGCTGCAGGCCGCCAAGGTCGGCGACACGATCACGCTCGAGAAGAAGCTGCCCAACAACGCCGGGCCGGCGGGCGAGCCGCTGCCGGGCTTCAAGGAGATCAAGCCGCAGGTCTTCGCGGGCCTGTACCCCACCGAGGCCAGCGAATACGACTCGCTGCGAGACGCGCTGGAGAAGCTCAAGCTCAACGACTCCAGCCTGCGCTACGAGCCCGAGGTGAGCCAGGCGCTCGGCTTCGGCTTCCGCTGCGGCTTCCTCGGCCTGCTGCACATGGAGATCGTGCAGGAGCGCCTGGAGCGCGAGTTCGACCAGGACCTGGTGACGACCGCGCCCTCGGTCGTCTACCAGGTCGAGCTCGGCGACGGCAGCGTGCTGCTGGTGGAGAACCCGAGCAAGATGCCCGACATGGGCCGCATCCGCGAGATCCGCGAGCCGATCGTCACGGTGCACCTGTACATGCCCCAGGACTGCGTGGGCCCGGTGATGACGCTGGCCAACCAGAAGCGGGGCATCCAGCTGAACATGGCCTACCACGGCAAGCAGGTGCACCTGACCTACGAGCTGCCGCTGGCCGAGATCGTCCTCGACTTCTTCGACAAGCTCAAGAGCGTCAGCCGAGGCTACGCCAGCATGGACTACGAGTTCAAGGAGTACCGCGCCGCCGATGTCGTCAAGGTCGACATCCTGATTAACGGCGACCGCGTCGACCCCCTGGCGATGATCGTCCACCGCGCCCAGAGCCAGTACCGCGGCCGCGCGGTGGCCGCCAAGATGCGCGAGCAGATCCCGCGCCAGATGTACGACGTGGCGATACAGGCCGCGATCGGCGCCAACATCATCGCGCGCGAGAACATCAAGGCCCTGCGCAAGAACGTGCTGGCAAAATGCTACGGTGGCGACATCACCCGAAAGCGCAAGCTTCTCGAGAAGCAGAAGGCGGGCAAGAAGCGCATGAAGCAGATCGGCACCGTCGAGGTGCCGCAGGAGGCCTTCCTGGCGATCCTGCAGGTCGACGACTGACACCGAACCAGGCGACGGTACCCCCATGAGCTTCCTCACCGGCGCGCTGTACGGCGTGCTCGTCGTCTACCTCGGCGGCTGGTTCCTCGGCCAGTGGAGCGGCAACTTCTCGCTGCTGCTGCTCGTGCTGACGGTGGTCACCTTCGCCTACTGGCTGGCCGAGCGCCTGCGCTTCCGGCCGGCGCGCGAGGCCGCCGCCGCCGCTTTCGAGCAGCAGGCGGCTGCCCGCCGCGCCGAGCTGGCCCGCCAGGGCATCCAGCAGGTCGACGGCGACGTCGCCCAGGCGCGCGAGCGGCTGCTGATGCAGCCGTGGTGGCTCGACTGGACCGCGGGGATGTTCCCCGTGATCCTGATCGTGTTCCTGCTGCGCAGCTTCCTCTTCGAGCCCTTCAAGATCCCCTCCGGATCGATGGTGCCGACCCTGGTCGTCGGCGACCTGATCCTGGTGAACAAGTTCCACTACGGCATCCGGCTGCCGGTGATCAACACGAAGGTGGTCGACAACCAGCCGGTGGCCCGCGGCGACGTGGTCGTGTTCCGCTACCCGGTCGACCCGCGGCAGGACTACATCAAGCGCGTGGTCGCCCTGCCCGGCGACGAGGTCGCCTACCTGAGCCAGAAGCTGGCGATCAACGGCCGGCCGGTCGAGACGGTGGCGCGCGGCGAGCACTACGACGACGAGAGCCTGAGCTACGCGCCGATGTTCAGCGAGAAGCTGGGTGCCGTGGAGCACCTGATCCGGGTCGATCCGGCCCGGCTGGCGCCCTACGGGCCGCAGACCAAGAGCTTCCCTTTCGCGGCCAACTGTCGCTACGTTCCCGAGGGGGTCACTTGCAAGGTGCCGGCTGGCCACTATTTCGTGATGGGCGACAACCGCGACAACTCGCTGGACTCCCGCTTCTGGGGCTTCGTGCCGGACGACAACCTGGTCGGCCGGGCCTTCTTCGTCTGGATGAACTTCGGCAACCTCGGCCGGATCGGCCCGTTCCACTGAACGCCGGCACGGCCTCCTGGAGGAGCAGACCCTTGAGCCTGACGACGCATCGCAACCGCGCCCTGCGCCTCGCCCGCGCGCCGCACCGCGGCATCACCCTGTTCGGACTGCTGTTCTGGGCCATCGTCATCGGTTTCGGCGCCTACGTCCTGGTGCGCGCGGTGCCGACGGTCGGCGAGTACATGACGATCCAGCAAGCGGTCAGCCAGATCGCGGCGTCGAACCCGTCGACCGTCGCCGAGGCGCGCGCGGCCTTCGATCGCCAGAAGGACATCGACGCGATCTCCTCGATCTCCGGCAAGGACCTGAAGGTCACCAAGGAGAACGACAAGGTCGTCGTCTCCTTCGCCTACGACAAGCAGCTGCCGATCTACGGGCCGGTCTACCTGCTGATCAAGTACGAGGGCCGCTCGCGCTGACCGTGTGCCCGACACGATGACCGACCCGCGCGGCGACCGGGACGCCGAGGCCTCGGCAGCCGACCTGGCCGCGCTGCAGCACCGGCTCGGCCACCGCTTCGCGGCGCCGGCTTTGCTGCAGCGCGCGCTCACGCACCGCAGCTTCGGCGCCGAGCACAACGAGCGGCTGGAGTTCCTGGGCGACGCGGTCCTCAGCCTCGCCGTCTCAAGGCTGCTCTACGATCGCCACGCGGCCAGCGACGAGGGCGACCTGAGCCGCGTGCGCGCGCACCTCGTGCGCGAGGACAGCCTGCACCGCGTCGCGCTGGCGCTCGGGCTGCCCGAGGCGCTGCGCCTGTCCAAGGGCGAGCTGCGCGGCGGCGGCGCGCAACGGCCCTCGATGCTGGCCGACGCGCTGGAGGCCGTCATCGGCGCCGTCTTCGTCGACGCCGGCTACGAGGCCGCGGCCGATCTGGTCCGGCGCCTGTTCGGCGAGGTCATCGAGTCGAGCGAAGCCGACAGCTGGACCAAGGACGCCAAGACGGAGCTGCAGGAGTGGCTGCATGCGCGGCGCATCCCGGTGCCGGCCTACCGCATCGTCGCCACCCGCGGCGAGAAGCATGCCCAGACCTTCGACGTCGAGTGCGCGGTGGCCGCACTCGGCCTGGCCGAGCGCGGCGAGGGGCGTTCCCGCCGCATCGCCGAGCAGGAGGCCGCGCGCCGGATGCTCGATGTGCTGAAGGCAAGCGACCGGCCCGGCGGGCCTCTCGGAAGTTGAGCCCCCCCACGCCCCACCGGCGGTCGCCCGGCGCGGCCGCGCCCGCAACGGACCGGCAGCGCCGGGCCCCCGGATGAGCACGACCGAGCACCCCGTCCCCCCCGATGGCCGGCGCTGCGGCCTGGTGGCCATCGTCGGCCGGCCCAACGTGGGCAAGAGCACGCTGCTCAACGCGCTGGTCGGCCAGAAGATCAGCATCACCAGCCGCAAGGCGCAGACCACGCGACACCGCATCACCGGCGTACGCACCGTCGGCGCGACGCAGTTCGTGTTCGTCGACACGCCGGGGTTCCAGACGCGACAGTCGCAGCCGCTCAACCGCACGCTCAACCGCGCGGTGACCGCGGTGCTGGCCGACGTGGACGTGGTGCTGTTCGTCTGCGAGGCCGGCCGCTTCGGCCCCGACGACGCCAAGGTGCTGGCGCTGCTGCCTCCTGGCAAGCCCGCGATCCTGGTGGCCAACAAGCTCGATGCGCTGGCGCGTCGCCGCGACGCGCTGCCCTGGCTGCGCCAGATGCAGGAGCGGCACGCGTTCGCCGAATACGTGCCGATGTCGGCGCGGCGCGCCGCCGACGTGGTGCGGCTGCTCGCCATCGTCGAGCCCCACCTGCCGCGGCAGGACTGGCTGCACGCCGAGGACGCGCTGACCGACCGCGACGAGCGCTTCCTGGCCGGCGAGATCGTGCGCGAGAAGCTGTTCCGGCTGACCGGCGACGAGCTGCCCTACACCAGCACCGTCGTCATCGAGCGCTTCGAGGAGTCGGTCGACGGGCAGGGCGCGCGCCGCGCCGACATCGCGGCGGCCATCGTCGTCGAGCGTGAGGCGCACAAGGGCATCGTCATCGGCGCGGGCGGCGAGCGCCTCAAGCGCATCGGCACCGAGGCGCGGCTCGAGCTGCAGAAGCTGATGGACGCGCGCGTGCACCTGGAGCTGTGGGTCAAGGTGCGCTCGGGCTGGGCCGACGACGAGGCGCACCTGCGCAGCTATGGCTACGGCTAGGTCCGCGCCACCGCTGTCGTGCTACGTGCTGCACGCGTGGGACTGGAGCGAGAGCAGCCTGATCCTGGACCTGTTCACCAGGCCGCAGGGCCGCGTGGTGGCCGTGGCCAAGGGCGCCAAGAAGCCCACCTCGGCGCTGCGCCCGCTGCTGATGCCCTTCCACGCGCTCGCGGTGTGGCTGGCCCGGCCGGGGGCGGACGACGGCGAGGTACGCGCGGTGCGCGCGGTGGAGTGGGGCGGCAGTGCCGCGCTGCCGGGTACGGCGCTGATGTCCGGCTTCTACCTGAACGAGCTGCTGCTCAAGGGCCTGCCCCGGCAGGATGCCCACCCGGCGCTGTTCGACGCCTACGCGGACACGCTGGCGGCGTTGGCCGCCGCGTCCGGCGGCGGCGGCGACGAGGCGGCGGCCTTGCGTGCGTTCGAGCTGGTGCTGCTGCGCGAGCTCGGCCTGCTGCCCGAACTCGGCGTCGTCACGCTCACCGCCGACGCGGTCGAGCCGGGCGGCGCGTACCTGCTGCAGGCCGAGCAGGGCCTCGCGCCGGCCGCCGGCGGCATCGAGGGCCGCGCCTGGACCGGGCTCGAGGCCGCGCTGGGGCACCGCGACGCCGACGGCGGCATCGCCGCTCTGCGCGCGGCCTGCAGGCCGCTGGCCGCTGCATTGCGGCCGCCCCTGCGCGCGCTCGTTCAATATCATCTCGCGTCGGGGCCGCTGCGCACGCGGCAGCTGGGCCTCGAACTGCAGCGCCTCGCCGATCCAGCGCCCCGATGAATCCCCTCGTCTCCCAGTGCGGCGGCACGCACGCCGCCGGACTCACCGCGTTGTCGGTCAACGTCAACAAGGTGGCGCTGCTGCGCAACACGCGCCACCTCGGCATCCCCGGCGTCGTGCGGGCGGCCACGCTGTGCCTGGAGGCCGGCGCCGACGGCATCACCGTGCACCCCCGGCCCGACGAGCGCCACATCCGCGCCCACGACGTGCACGACCTGGCCGCGCTGCTGCGCGGCTGGCCGGTGGCCGAGTACAACATCGAGGGCAATCCGTTCCACAACCTGATGGACTTCATCCGCGCGGTGAAGCCGCACCAGGCCACCTTCGTGCCCGACAGCGTCGGCCAGTTCACCAGCGACCATGGCTGGGACCTCGCCGCCGACGGCGGCACCCAGGCCACGCGGCTGCGCCCGCTGATCGACGAGTGCCACGCCATGGGCGTGCGCGTCAGCCTCTTCATGGACCCGCTGCCGGATCAGATGGCGCTGGCGCGCGCGGCGGGCGCCGATCGCGTGGAGCTGTACACCGAGCCCTACGCCGCGGCCTGCGGCACCGAGCGGCAGGCGGCCGAGCTCGAGCGCTTCGCCGCCGCGGCGCGCGCCGCACACGCGGCCGGGCTCGGAGTCAACGCCGGCCACGACCTCAACCGCGACAACCTAGGCGCCTTCCTGCGTGCCGTGCCCGGCGTGCTCGAGGTCTCGATCGGCCACGCGCTGGTGGCCGACGCCCTCGAGCTCGGGCTGGCCGAGACGGTGCGCGCCTACCAGCGCGTGATCCGCAGCGCGCACCTGCCGGCTGCGCCGGGCGCGCCGGCGTGATCTACGGCGTCGGCACCGACCTGTGCGACGTGCGCCGCGTCGCCGGCACGTTCGATCGCCGGGGGCAGCGCTTCGCCGAGCGCGTGCTCGGACCCGACGAACTGCGCGTGTTCCACGCGCGCAGCGCCCGCAGCCCCGAGCGCGGCCTGCGCTTCCTGGCCACGCGCTTCTCGGCCAAGGAGGCCTTCAGCAAGGCCATCGGTCTGGGCATGCGCATGCCGATGCGCTGGCGCGACTGCCAGATCCTCAACGAGCCTGGCGGCAAGCCCTTCGTGCTGCTTTCGGGCGCGCTGGCGCTGTGGTTCGAGGCGCGCGGGCTCTCCGCCCACGTCAGCGTCACTGACGAGAGCGAGTACGCGGCCTCGGTCGTCGTAGTCGAGAATGTATCTGCCGGTCAGACCGGCGCCGACAAGGAAGACCCCGCGCTATGAATCCGCCCGATCCCACCCGGACCTACGCCCCCGTCGTGCTCGACATCGCCGGCACGGGCCTCACGGGCGCCGACCGTCGCCGGCTCGGGCACCCGCTGACCGGCGGGATGATCCTGTTCGCCCGCAACTGGCAGGACCGCGGTCAGCTCACCGAGCTGACCGCGGCGGTCAAGGGCATCCGCCCAGACCTGCTGATCTGCGTCGACCACGAGGGCGGCCGGGTGCAGCGCTTCCGCAGCGACGGCTTCACCGCGCTGCCGCCGATGCGGGTGCTGGGTGAGCTGTGGCAGCGCGATCCGCTCGGCGCCGTCGACGCGGCCAGCGCGCTCGGCTACGTGCTCGCGGCCGAACTGCGCGCCTGCGGCGTCGACCTCAGCTTCGCGCCGGTGCTCGACCTCGATCACGGCAGCAGCGGCGTGATCGGCGACCGCGCCTTCCACCGCGACCCGCGCGTGGTCGCGCTGCTGGCCAAGAGCGTGACCCACGGCATGCTGCGCGCCGGCATGGCCCACTGCGGCAAGCACTTCCCCGGCCACGGTCACGTCGCGGCCGACAGCCACGTGGCCGTGCCGGTGGACCGGCGCAGCCTGAAGGCCATCCTCGAGGACGACGCCCGGCCGTACCAGTGGCTGAGCACCACCCTCACGGCGGTGATGCCGGCGCACGTGGTCTACCCCAAGGTCGACGCCTACCCCGCCGGCTTCTCGCCGCGCTGGCTGAAGGACGTGCTGCGGGGCCAGCTCGGATTCACCGGCGCGATCTTCAGCGACGACCTCAGCATGGAAGGCGCGCGCCACCTGCGCGGCGGTCGCCGGTCGATGCTCACCTACGTCGAGGCGGCCGCGCTCGCGCTCGACGCCGGCTGCGACATGGTGCTGCTGTGCAACCAGAGCGTGGACGGCGGCGACGCGGTCGACGCCCTCCTCGCGGGCCTGGCAGCCGAGGCCGAGGCGGGGCACTGGCATCCCGACCCCGACAGCGAGATGCGTCGCCTGGCCCTGCTGCCGCAGCTGCCGCCGCTGGGCTGGGACGACCTGATGCACGACCCGGTCTACCAGCGGGCGCTGGAGCGGCTGCCCTGAGCAGGGGGCCGGCGCGCCCGCGCGCCGTCGCGGGCGATGAGGGCGATCAGGGCGACGACGGCGACGCCGCAGCGCGGCTGCACCCGGGTGCCCGCGCGCGAGCGCGGGCACGGGCCGGCGATCAGCCGACTCGGCCGTCCTGCTCGAAAGGCAGCTTGAGCTGCGCCAGGTCCTTGCGGGTCTCGACCAGAACCAGCGGGCCGTCGTCGAGCACCACCGCGGGCCGCGGCGGACGGGGTGCCCGGGCCGGCGGCGGGGTGGCCGCGATGGCCTCCTGCGCCGCGCGCACCTTGTCCTCGTCGGAGTGCACCCACTCGAGCCCGGCCTGCTCGGCCAGCGAGCGCAGGGCCGCCGTCGGGAGCAGGTAGGGCTCGACGCGGATCGGCTCGGCGCTGCGCGGCGCCGGGGCGACTGAAGGGCCCGGGGCCGCGGAGGCTGCAGCGCTGGCCGGCGGTTGCGGTGAAGCGTCCTGCCACGTGCCGCCAGCGGCCACCGCGGCGGTCGAAGGCTCCGCAGAGGTTGCCTGGGAAGTCCCCGTAGCCTCGGGCGCCGCTGCACCCGGCCGTGCCTCGGCCGTCGCGTTGTGCGCCGCTCCGGCCGAGGGCGCCTCCGGCGCCGTGGCGCCCTCGTCACCCTCACGCCGGTCGCGGCCGCGCCGGCGCCGGCGCCGGCCCTCGCGCTCTCCGCCCTCGGCTCCGTCGGGGCGGCCTTCGCCTCCTTCGACGGACCGGCCCTCGTCGGCCAGCGGCGCAGACGCGGCATCGGCGTCGCCGCGGGGTTCGGCGCCGAAGGCGCCGCTGTCGTCCCGCAGCGCCGGCTGGGTTCCTTCACCGCCTTCGCCGCGCCCGCGCCCGCCACGGCGGCGGCGCCGCCGGCCCTCGCGCTCGCCGCTGCCGGCCGCGCCTTCGGCGCCGAGCGCCTGTTCGTTGGGCAGGGTGTCGGAGAAGCCGTCGGCGGATCCCGCCGGGGCGCGCTCGGTGGCGCGTTCAGCGTCGCGTTCGGCGGCGCGTTCCACGCCACGCTCGGTGCTGCGCTCGGAAGCACCGCCCTCGGCGGCACCCGCGCGCGGGGGACGGGGCGGACGGACCTCCGCGCGCGCCCCGCGTTCGCTGCGCTCGCCGCGCTCGGCACGATCACCGCGGTCACCGCGGTCACCGCGCTCGCCACGGTCGCGACCGCCGCGTGCGCCGCGTTCACCGCGACGGCCGTCGCGTCCCTGCCCGCGCTGCGGCGAGCCCGAGGGGAGCGCCGCCTCGGCAGCGACAGGGGCGGCCGCTGCGGACGCCACGGCCACCACCGGCGCTGCCGGAGCCGGCACGGGGGCGGGCCCGAACAGCCGGCGGACCCAGCCGAGGAAGCCGCTGCCGGCCGAGGCCGACGGCACGGCTGCCACCGGCGCAGGCGCAGGCGCGACCGCAGGAGCAGACTGCACGGCGGCGGCCTGCGGCCGCGCGGCGGGCGGCGGCGCCGGCTGGGGCGGCGGCGGGGCCGGCGGAGCGGGCTGGTCCGGGACCACGCCCTTGATCACGGGCTCCTGGCGCGCCTTGGTCTTCTCGCGTCGCGTGATGCCGACCTCGTCGTCGGGCTCCTCGATCATCGTGTAGCTGGCGCGGAAGCTGTCCAGGCGCGGATCGTCGTGGCGCAGTCGCTCGAGCTTGTAGTTCGGCGTCTCCAGGTGCTTGTTGGGCACGAGCAGCACCGTCACGCGCTGCTTGAGCTCGATCTTGCCGATCTCGGCGCGCTTCTCGTTGAGCAGGAACGAGGTCACCTCCACCGGCACCTGCACGTGCACGGCGGCGGTGTTGTCCTTCATGCTCTCCTCCTGCACCATGCGCAGGATCTGCAGCGCGCTGCTCTCGGTGTCGCGGATGTGGCCGGTGCCGTTGCAGCGCGGGCAGGTAATGTGGCTGCCCTCGCTGAGGGCGGGGCGCAGGCGCTGGCGGCTGAGCTCGAGGAGGCCGAACTTGCTGATGGACGACAGCTGCACCCGCGCGCGGTCGTAGCGCAGCGCGTCGCGCAGCCGCTGTTCCACGTCGCGCCGGTTCTTGCTCTCCTCCATGTCGATGAAGTCGACGACGATCAGGCCGCCGAGGTCGCGCAGCCGCATCTGGCGCGCGATCTCGTCGGCGGCCTCGAGGTTGGTGCGGGTGGCGGTCTCCTCGATGTCGCCGCCGCGGGTGGCACGCGCGGAGTTGACGTCCACCGCGACCAGCGCCTCGGTGTGGTCGATGACGATGGCGCCGCCCGAGGGCAGGTTGACCGTGCGGCTGAACGCGGTCTCGATCTGGTGCTCGATCTGGAAGCGGCTGAACAGCGGCGCGTCGTCCCGGTAGCGCTTCACGCGATGCGCGTTGTCGGGCATCACGTGGTTCATGAACTGGTGGGCCTGCTCGTAGATGTCGTCGGTGTCGATCAGGATCTCGCCGATGTCCGCGGTGAAGTAGTCGCGGATGGCGCGGATCACCAGGCTCGACTCCTGGTAGATCAGGAAGGCGCCTTTGCCGGCCTTGCCCGCCGAGTCGATCGCCTCCCACAGCTTGAGCATGTAGTTGAGGTCCCACTGCAGCTCGGCGGCGCTGCGGCCGATGCCCGCGGTGCGGGCGATCAGGCTCATCCCCTTGGGGTACTCGAGCTGCTCGAGGTTGTCCTTCAGCTCCTCGCGCTGCTCGCCCTCGATGCGACGGCTGACGCCGCCGCCGCGCGGGTTGTTGGGCATCAGCACGAGGTAGCGGCCGGCCAGGCTGACGAAGGTGGTCAGCGCCGCGCCCTTGTTGCCGCGCTCCTCCTTCTCGACCTGGACCAGCAGTTCCTGGCCCTCGCGGACCGCGTCCTTGATCGTCGCGTCGCGGGCGCTGACGCCCTCGCGGAAGTACTGCCGCGAGATCTCCTTGAACGGCAGGAAGCCGTGCCGGTCCTCGCCGTAGTCGACGAAGCAGGCCTCCAGGCTCGGCTCGACGCGGGTGACGACGGCCTTGTAGATGTTGCCCTTGCGCTGCTCGCGCCCCTCGATCTCGGTCTCGAAGTCGAGCAGCTTCTGGCCGTCGACGATCGCCAGCCGCCGCTCCTCGGGCTGCGTGGCGTTGATCAGCATCCTCTTCATTCGCACTCCAGTGCGGCGCCGCCAGGGCGGCAGCGCCGGTTGCCCACCGATGCACGAGCAGACGCTGCAGGAACCGTGGCGCGATTGCCCTGGACTGCCGATCCGCGACGGCGTGACACCCGCTGCGCGGGCGCCTCGCCGGGCTCAGGCCGGCAGCGTTGGCGCGTGCGCCGGGGCTTGCGCCGTCCGACCGCACGCCCGGCCCGGCCGCGCGTCGCGCGGGGCGGGTTCGGGTGCGCCCGGGCCGCGGGCCGCGCCGGCGGGGAGCCGGGGCCTGGCGGTGGTGGGCGTGGGCGTCTGGGTCATGGGGTTCGGCCGCTCGGCGCGGGCGACAGACCGGTGCTCGCACCGCTCTGCCGCCGTGTATCGGTTCGGGGCCTCGACGATCGAGGCGGGGTTCCAGCTGCAACTGACTCTGCCGCCGTGGGCCGTGCTCCCGCCGGGTCCATCGGTGACCCCGGCCTGTCGCATCGCCCGCGGCGTTGCATCACCCGGCCCCGGCGCCCACCGGCCGCGCCCATCGCGCGACCCGGGCCGCACCGGCGGCCGTCTCCAGTCTCGCATCCGCAGTGCCCGGCTTAAACTCGGAAGAATCAAGCACTTGCGGTGCAAACGTGGAGCGTCGGATTATAGGCACGGGTGCCGCGCCGGCGCCGACGGGGGTGCGGCGGCTGGTGGTCGACGAGCACTCGGCAGGGCAGCGCCTGGACAACTTCCTGCTGCGCGAGCTCAAGGGCGTGCCCAAGGCGCTCGTCTATCGGGTCATCCGTTCCGGCGAGGTGCGCCTGAACAAGGGCCGCGCCGCGGCCGACACCCGCGTGGCCAGTGGCGACGAAGTGCGTGTGCCGCCGGTGCGGTTGCCGGCGCGTCCCGCACCGGCCGCGGTGCCGGCGCGCGAGTTCCCGCTGCTGTACGAGGACGACCACCTGCTGGCGATCGACAAGCCGGCCGGCGTTGCCGTGCACGGCGGCAGCGGCGTCGCGCACGGCGTGATCGAGCAGCTGCGCCGCGCGCGGCCCGGCGCGCGCTTCCTCGAGCTGGTGCACCGGCTCGACAAGGAGACCTCCGGCGTGCTGCTGCTGGCCAAGCGGCGCAGCGCGCTCACCGCGCTGCAGGAGCAGTTCCGCCAGCGCGGGCCGCACAAGGTCTACGCGGCACTGGTGTTCGGCGACTGGCCCGAGCGGCTGGTGCGAATCGACGAGCCGCTGCTGCGCACGCTGGACGCCTCCGGCGTGCGCCACGTGCGCGTGGTCACGCCCGAGCACGCCGAGGCGCGCCGCTCGATCACGCTGGTGCGGGTGGTGCGGCGCGACGCGCCGGCCGGCACGCCGGTCACGCTGCTGGACGTGACGATCCGCACCGGCCGCACGCACCAGATCCGGGTGCACCTGGCGCACGCCGGGCATCCGGTGGTGGGCGATCCGAAGTACGGCGACTTCGCGCGCAACCGGGCGTTCGAGCGCGCGACACGCTTCGAGCGCATGTTCCTGCACGCGCGCGAGCTGTCCTTCGACCACCCGGCCGGCGGCGCGCGCATCACCCTGGCTGCGCCGCTGCCGGCCGACTGCGCGACACTGCTGGCGGCGGCGCCGAGCCCGCCGCCCCGACCATGAACCCGCCACCGCTGCGCTTCGACCTCATCGCCTTCGACTGGGACGGCACGCTGTTCGACAGCACCGGCCTGATCGTGCAGTGCATCCAGCAGGCCTGTCGCGACTGCGGCGTCGCGGTGCCGGCGCGCGAGCAGGCGGCGTACGTCATCGGCCTGGGCCTGCAGGACGCGCTGCGGCACGCCGCGCCGGAGCTCGACCCGGCGCGGTACCGCGAGCTGGGCATGCGCTACCGCGAGCACTACCTCGAGCGCCAGCACGAACTGGTGCTGTTCGAGGGCACGCTGGAGATGCTGCGCGACCTGCAGGCGCGCCGCCACCGGCTGGCGGTGGCCACGGGCAAGAGCCGGCGCGGCCTCGACGAGGCGCTCGCGCACGTGCAGCTGGCGGGCGTCTTCGACGGCAGCCGCACCGCCGACGAGACCGCGGGCAAGCCCCACCCGCGGATGCTGCACGAGCTGATGCAGGAGTTCGGCGTCGAGCCCGACCGCGTGCTGATGGTGGGCGACACGACACACGACCTGCAGCTCGCGGTCAATGCCGGCGTCGCGCGGGTGGGCGTGTCGTTCGGCGCTCATGACCATGCGGCGTTCGAGCCTTTCGGGCCGCTGTTCGTCGCCCACAGCACGGCCGAGCTGCACCGCTGGCTGCTGGAGCACGCGTGAGCAGCGCGCCCGGCGCCGGGCCGGCTCCGGCCCCCGAGCGCCTGTGCGCCAGCGCCGATCTGGCCGAGCGGGGGCGCGCCCACGTCTGGGACGTGCTGCAGTGGGGCCAGCCGGCCCGCGCCTTCGCGCTGCGCTTCGACGGGCGGGTGGTGGCCTACCTGAACCGCTGCGCCCACGTGCCGGTGGAGATGGACTGGAACCCTGGTGAGTTCCTCGACGCCGACCGGCGCTGGGTGCTGTGCTCGATCCACGGGGCGGCCTACGAGCCGGCCGACGGCCGCTGCGTGGGCGGCCCGTGCGGCAGGGGACGGCTGCAGGCGCTGGCAGTCGAGGAGCGCGACGGCGCGGTCTATTGGTATCCTTCTCCCGACATCCGGCCGCTGGCGTTCGACGAACCCGACGCCGGGGCTGGCGGCGGCAGCGGCGCCGACCCTGCCGACCCCGCCGATCCTCCCCTCTCTCCCGCCCCAACCCGATGAACGACCTGCCTCCCCCGCCTTCGCCGTGGGCCGGTGGCGGCGGCAACCCGCCGCCACCGCCATCGACGCCGCCCTGGCCGACCTCCGGGTCCGCCGCGGCCCCGAGCGCCACGGAGAGCGCACTGGAGCTCGTCGCGCGCGAACTGCTCGCGCAGCAGCGCAGCGACCGGCGCTGGCGCATCTTCTTCCGACTGGCGTGGTTCGGCCTCGCACTGGCGATCTCCTGGGGCCTGTTCGCCCAGCACGGCGGGCCGACCGCGAGCGCGGCGCCGCACACCGCCCTGATCGAGGTGCGCGGCGAGATCGCGCCCGACACCGACGCCAGTGCCGAGCTGCTGGTCGGTGCGCTGAAGCTGGCCTTCGAGGACCCGGGTGCGCAGGCCGTCGTGCTGCGCATCAACTCGCCCGGCGGCAGCCCGGTGCAGGCCGGCATCGTCAACGACGAGATCCGTCGCCTGAAGGCCAAGCACGGCAAGAAGGTGTACGCCGTCGTCGACGAGATCTGCGCCTCCGGCGCCTACTACATCGCAGTGGCCGCCGACGAGATCTACGTCGACAAGGCGAGCATGGTCGGCTCGATCGGGGTGCTCATCGACGGCTTCGGCTTCAGCGGCCTGATGGAGAAGATCGGCGTCGAGCGCAGGCTGCTGACCGCTGGCGCGAACAAGGGCATGCTCGACCCCTTCAGCCCGCAGGACGAGCGCCACCGCGCGCACGCGCAAGCGCTGATCGACCAGGTGCACCGGCAGTTCATCGACGTCGTGCGCAAGGGCCGCGGCGAGCGGCTGAAGGAGACGCCCGACACCTTCTCCGGCCTGTTCTGGAACGGCGAGGAGGCGGTGCGCCTCGGGCTCGCCGACAAGCTGGGCAACGTCGACCTCGTCGCGCGCGAGGTCGTCAAGGCCGAGAAGATCATCGACTACACGCCGCACGAGAACGTCGCCGAGCGGCTGGCCAAGCGCTTCGGGGCCGCGGTCGGGCAGGGTGCGGTGCGCGCGCTGCGCGAGACCGCGCCGCTGCGCTGAGCACCGTGGGCGAGCCGAAGGTGCCCGCGATCGCTGCGTCGGCCGCGGCGTGCGTGCCCGGTGGTCCGCCCCCCGGTGCCCGGCGGCCCGGACGGCCGCGCGCCGCCCCCTCGGCGGTGGCCTGAGCGCGCGCGGGCGGTCGCATGCACGTCCCCCTCGCGGAGCGACTGGCCGTCGCCGCGCAGCACCTGCTGCCGCAGCACCTGCTGACCGCGGCCGCGGGCCGGCTGGCCGGAGCGCGGGGCGGCGCCGCGACGACGGCGGTGATCCGCTGGTTCATCGGCCGCTACGGGGTCGACATGGCCGAGGCGGCCACGCCCGACCCGGCCGCCTACCCGACCTTCAACGAGTTCTTCACCCGCGCGTTGCGTCCCGGAGCGCGACCGCTGGCCGACGCCGAGCTGCTGTGCCCGGTGGACGGCGCGATCAGCCAGTTCGGCGCGATCGACGGCGACCGCATCATCCAGGCCAAGGGCCGCGACTACACCACGGCCGCGCTGCTCGCCGGCGACACCGCGCTCGCGGCGCACTTCCAGGGCGGCCACTTCGCGACGCTCTACCTGAGCCCGCGCGACTATCACCGGGTGCACATGCCCTGCGACGGGCGACTGCTGCGGATGCTCCACGTGCCGGGCGCGCTCTTCTCGGTGAACCCGGCCACTGCGCGCGGCGTCGACGGGCTGTTCGCGCGCAACGAGCGCGTGGTCGCCGTGTTCGACCATCCGCGCCTCGGGCCCTGGGCGCTGGTGCTGGTGGGCGCGACGATCGTCGGCAGCATGGCCACCGTCTGGCATGGCACCGTGAACCCGCCGCGCACGGGTGCACTGCGGCAGTGGGACTACGGCGGGCAAGGGCTGCAGTTGCGCCAGGGCGACGAGATGGGCCGCTTCCAGCTCGGCAGCACCGTGGTGCTGCTGTTCGCGCCCGGCCAGGGCACGCTGCAGTGGAGCCCGCGCTGGGCGCCCGGCGCCCCGGTGCGCATGGGCGAGGCGATGGCGGCCTGGGACCGCCCGCCGCGGGGCGCGCCGGATTGAACCGGCCCCACTGGGCCACCGCGCTGCTGTTCGTCGTTCCCGCGCTGTGGTCGTCCAACTACGTGATCGCGCGGCTGGCCGACGGGGTCGTGCACCCGCATGCGCTCGCCTTCGGCCGCTGGGCGCTGGCGCTCGCGCTGCTGCTGCCCTTCGTCGGGGCTGAACTGTGGCGGTGCCGGGCGGCACTGGCGGCCGAGCGCGGGCAGCTGCTGGTGCTCGGCGCGCTCGGCATGTGGATCTGCGGTGCCTGGGTCTATCTCGGCGGGCGCTCGACCAGCGCCACCAACATCGCGCTCATATACGCGGTGACGCCGGTGGCCATCGCGGTGGCGGGTGTCAAGCTGCTGCACGAGCGCATGAGCGGTGCGCAGCGCGTCGCCGTGGCCGGCGCGCTGGCCGGGGTGCTGTTCATCGTCGCGCGCGGCGAGCCGGGCACGCTGCTGGCGCTGCGGCTGCTGCCCGGGGACGGCTGGATCCTCGCCGCCGCGGCGTCGTGGACGGCTTACTCGGTGCTGCTCAAGCGCTGGCCGTCGGCGCTGTCGCCGGCGGCGCGGCTGGCTGCCACCGCGGCCGGCGGGCTGCTCGTGCTGCTGCCGTTCACGGTGCACGAGGCGCTGGTGCAGCCCGCGCTGCCCTGGACCGGGCGCGCGCTGATGCTCGTCGCGCTGGCCGCCGTCCTGCCCGGCGTGCTGAGCTACGGGGCGTACGCGCTGCTGCAGCGCGAGCTGGGCGCGGCGCGCACCGCGCTGCTGCTGTACCTGGCGCCGGTGTACGGCGGCGCGATGGCCTGGTGGATCCTGGGCGAGCGGCCCGGCTGGTACCACGTGGTCGGCGCGCTGCTGATCCTGCCGAGCATCTGGCTGGCGACGCGACCGGCGCCGCGCTGATCAGATCGCGTCCGCCCGCTCGGGTGCGAGCTGGAGGTCGACTGCGAAGCCTGCCGTGACCACCGGCAGCACGACGCGGCCGCCGTGCGCCCGCGCGACGCGGTCGGCCAGCATCAGCCCGAGCCCGGTGCGCGCCTGCTCGTGCGGTGCGTCGAGCTCCTGCTCGTCCAGTGCCCGCTGCATGGCCTCGCGCCGCGCGGGGTCGACGCCGGGGCCGTCGTCGTCGATGCGCAGCCGGTGCGGGCCCAGGCGCCGCAGACGCACGCGCCGTGCGCCGTGGCGGGTGGCGTTGTCGAGCAGGTTGGCCAGCGCGGCGCTGAGCAGGTCGGCGTCGGCCTCGATCGTGCCGTCCGAGTCGTCGGGATCGACTTCGACCTCGAGTCCGGCCACCGGCAGGCGCTGCACCAGCGCAGCCAGCTCGTGGCGGCCGCGCTGCAGCTCGCCTTCGCTGCGGAACAGGCCGATCAGCGCGTCGACCACGCTGCGCAGGCGAGCGGCCGCGGCGCGCGCGCGCTCCAGGCGCGGTCGCAGCTCGGGCGGGGCCTCGCGCCCGGCCACCGCGAGCTGGGCATCGATGCCGGCCAGCGGCGTGCGCAGCGCGTGCGCCGCATGCGCCGACCAGGCGCGCTCGCGCGCGACCCGCTGCTCCAGCCGCAGCGTCAATGCGCTCAGCGCGCGGTGCATCGGCACCAGCTCCGCGCGCGTGGGCGGCGCCAGCGACGCCGCGTTCTCGGGCTCGCTGGTGGCCAGCCGGGCCGACCACGTCTGCAGCGGCTCGAGCTCGCTGCGCACGGCCCCGCGCAGCGCCAGCAGGCCGAGCAGCGCCACCGCGAAGGTGCCCAGCAGGGCTGCCAGCGTGACCTCGGCGCGCGCCTCGCTGCGCTCGACCAGGGTCTGGGCCACGTACAGCGTGCGGCCCGCGCCAGCCGACGCACCACCGCCTGCCGGGTCGGGGGCGCCGAGCGTGACCCCGAGCACGCGCCACGTGCCGACGACCGCGAAGCCGGCCTGCGGGGTGGCGCGCCACGGCCGGTCCGGAGCGGCCGCCGAGCGCAGCAGCAGCCGGCCGTCGTCGGCCACCAGCTGCCAGGCGAACCCGGGGCCGTCCGCAGGGGCGCCGACGGCGGCCAGCGGCGGTGGCGCGACAGCCGGCGCGTCGGTGACGGCGGGCAGCAGCGCGGCGAGCGCGACGGCGGCCGAACCGAGCGTCTCGTCGAGCAGTTCGTCGACCTCGTGGCGCGCCGCCAGCGTGACCGCCACCGCGATGGCGGTGCTGCCGAGCAGGGACCACAGCAGCAGCGCGCCGCCCAGGCGCGACCGGATCGAGGGCAGCGGCCCGTTCACGGCGCAGGCACCCGGTAGCCGAGCCCGCGCACCGTCTCGATCAGCGCGCGGCCGAGCTTGCGCCGCAGCGCCGACACGTGCACCTCGATCGCGTTGCTCGCCAGCTCGGCCTCGAAGCCGAGGACGAGCTTCTCGAGGTCGGGCTTGCCCACCACGCGCCCGGCGCGCAGCACCAGCGCCTCGAGCACTGCCCACTCGCGCGCGGTCAGCTCCACGGCGCGCCCGCCGACGGTCGCAGCGTGCGCGGCGAGGTCGATCTCCAGATCGCCCCAGCGCAGGCGCGAGGCGCTGCCCGCCGCGGCGCGGCGCGTGACTGCGCGCAGCCGGGCGGCCAACTCCTCCGGGGCGAAGGGCTTGACGAGATAGTCGTCGCCGCCGCTGTCCAGCCCGAGCACGCGCTCGTCGAGCCGGTCGCGCGCGGTGATGATCACGGCTGGCGTGGTGTCGCCGCGGCGTCGCCGGGCGCGCAGCCAGTCCAGGCCCGAGCCGTCGGGCAGGTTCCAGTCCACCACGAGCGCATCGTGCGGCTCGCCGCGCTGCGCCTCCGTCGCGCCGAGGGTGCGGCACCAGTCGACGACGTGGCCTTCGGCGCGCAGCCAGTCGCGCAGGCCCTCGCCGAGGATCTCGTCGTCTTCGAGCAGCAGCAGTCGCATGGGTCGCGCGGGCGTTCCGGTCCGGGCGCTACGGTAGCAGCGCCTGCGCGCCTGGCCACTTCAGGCACCCTTCAGGCCGCCGGCGTCTGATCGGAGGCATGTCCAGTTCCCCGCCCCTTCCTGCCGCTGCCGGCACCGCCGGCAGCCTCGGCATTCGCCGCGGTGGCGTCGCCGCGCTGTGGCGTGCGCTGTCGATCGAAATCGCCCCGGAGGCGCTGATCATCATCGCGGCGCTGTACTGGACACTGGCGGCCAACGGTGCCTTCTTCCGCGCGTCGCTGCAGGCGGCGCCGACGCAGGGCGCTGCGTCGTGGCTGCTGCTGCCGGCGCTGGTGGTGGCGGTGGCGGCGCTGCACGTGCTGCTGCTGGCGGTGTTCGGACTGGGGCGGGTGCTCAAGCCGCTGCTGGTGCTGCTCACGGTCGCGGCCGCGCTGGCCGGCCACTTCATGCAGGCCTACAAGGTCTACCTCGATCCCGACATGCTGCGCAACGTGCTGCACTCGCACTCGGCCGAGGCCGGCGAGCTGCTGTCGGGCACGATGGTGCTGCACCTGCTGTTGTACGCGGCGCTCCCGGTGGCATTGCTGCTGCCGCTGCGGCTGAAGGCGCGCCGCTGGCCGCGTGCTCTGCTCGGGCGCAGCCTGCTCGCGCTGGGCGCGCTGCTCGCTTTCGTGGCTGCGCTGCTGTCGGTGTTCCAGCCGCTGTCGTCGCTGATGCGCAACCACAAGGAAGTGCGCTACCTGATCACGCCGGCCAACATCGTCTATTCGACCACGCGCGTGGTGTCGGCCGATGTCAAGGGCACGGCCGCGCCGCGCGAGGCGATCGGGCTCGACGCCCGGGCCGGCCCGTCGTGGGCCGCGCGGCAGCGGCCGCGCGTGCTGGTGCTGGTGGTCGGCGAGACCGCCCGTGCCGCGAACTGGGGCCTGAGCGGCTACGCCCGGCAGACCACCCCGCAGCTGGCCGCGCTGCCGGTGGTGAACTTCGCCGAGGTCGCCAGCTGCGGCACCAACACCGAGGTCTCGGTGCCGTGCATGTTCGCGCCGCGCGGCCGGCGCGACTACGACGAGTCGCGCATCCGCGGCCAGGAGTCGCTGCTGCACGTGCTGGCGCGCGCCGGTGTGGCCGTGCACTGGCGCGACAACCAGAGCGGCTGCAAGGGCGTCTGCGACGGGCTGCCGGGCGATCGTGCGCTGGATGCGGCGGGTGCCGCCTCGGGCCTGTGCCGCGACGGGCAGTGCTTCGACGAGGCGCTGCTGCACGACATCGACGAGCGCCTGGATGCCGCCCGCGGCACCCAGCTGTGGGTGCTGCACCAGCTGGGCAACCACGGCCCCGCCTACGCCCGGCGCCATCCGCCGGCCTTCGCCCGCTTCACGCCCGAGTGCCGCAGCGACGATCTCGGCCAGTGCAGCCGCGAGCAGGTCGTCAACTCGTACGACAACGCGCTGCTGTACACCGACCACCTGCTGGCGACGCTGCAGCGGCGGCTGGCGGCGCGCGCCGGGCGCGTCGACGCCGCCTTCCTCTATGTCTCCGACCATGGCGAGTCGCTGGGCGAGAGCGGGCTGTTCCTGCACGGCATGCCGTACCCGATCGCGCCCGCCGAGCAGAAACGGGTGCCGATGGTGATGTGGCTCGGAGACGGCTTTGCCGCAAGCACGCGGGTCGACCCGGCCTGCCTGCGCGAGCGCGCCCGCCGCCCCGCCAGCCACGACCACCTGTTCCACACCGTGCTCGGCCTGCTCGACGTGCGCAGCTCGCTGTACGAGCCCGACTGGGACCTCGCTGCAGGATGTCGCGCCGGGATGTGATCGCGCTGGCCGGGGCGGCGCTGCTGCTCGCGGCCTGGGAACTGCTCGGCTGGGATCTCGCCGTCAGCGGCTGGTTCGCCGACGCCCGCGGCTTTGCCTGGCGCGACCAGCCGCTGGCGCGCGACGTGCTGCACGGCGGCGGCCGCTGGGCTTCGGCGGCCGTGCTGCTGCTGCTGATCGTGGACGCGGTGCGGCCCCTGGTCGACGGGCCGTCGCAGCGGCGGCGCTGGCTCGGCATCGGGCTGGTGCTGCTGCCGCTGGCGGTGGTGCCCTCGCTCAAGCGCGTCAGCAGCACCAGCTGCCCCTGGGACCTGGCGCAGTTCGGCGGCACGCTGCCGTACGTGCCGCACTGGCTGCCGGGCGTCACCGACGGCGGCAGCGGCCACTGCTTCCCCTCCGGCCATGCCGTGGCCGCGTTCGCGCTGTGGGGCGTGGTGTTCGCCTGGCGCGACGCCCGACCCGGCCTCGCGCGCGCCTGGTTCATCGGCGTTGCCGTGGTCGGGCTGCTTTTCGGCTGGGCGCAGCTGGTGCGCGGGGCTCACTTCGTGAGCCACACCCTGTGGTCGGCGTGGCTGTGCGCCGCGCTGGCCGCTGCCGGCGCCGGGCTCGCGGCCGCCGCGGCCCGGGCTGCGCGGCGGCCGGAGCCTGCAGCCGGCGCGGCCGCCGGGAGTGAGATCATTACCGCTCCTGCACCGTCGGCATCCCAGCCATGAAGCCGTCCCACGTCAGCGAAGCGGCCGTTGCCCCCGCCAGCGCCTTCAAGAGCCGCGGCGGGCTGGCGCGCATCGCCGCCGCCGCGCGCTATTCGTGGGCCGGTCTCACGGCGGCGGTGCGGCACGAGGCCGCCTTCCGCCAGGAGCTCGCGCTCGGCGTGCCGATGGTGCTGCTCGCCTGGTTCCTCGCCCCCACGCCACTGCAGGCGCTGGCGCTGGTCGCCGTGGTGGTGCTGGTGTGGATCGTCGAGCTGCTGAACTCGGCCGTCGAGGCGCTGGCCGACGCGATCGACCCCGGCTACCACCCGCTGCTCGGCCGCGCCAAGGACCTGGGCAGCGCGGCGGTGATGCTGAGCCTGCTGCTGGCCGCCGCCACCTGGATCGTGGTCGTCGGCGCGCGGTTCTTCGGCTGAGCCCGCCGACCGCGCCGACCGGCCACGCCAGCTAGGGCGCCTCGGAGGCGTCGAAGTCGAGCTCGACGCGCGCGCCGTTCGGGTCGTGGCTGAACAGCTGCCAGGTGCCGGCGCCGGGCTGGCGGCGCAGGTCGTAGCGCACGCCCCGGGCGTCGAAGCGCGCGCGCACGGCCTGCAGGTCGCGCGCGCTGAAGGCCATGTGGTCGATGACGCCGGTGCGGGTGGCCGGCAGCGGCCGGTCCCAGTAGATGTGCAGCAGGGCCTGGCCGTCGGCGATGCGGCCCGGCGCGTACAGCCACGCGCCAGGGAATCCGAGGTCGGGCCGCGGCCCCTCGACCAGCCCGAGCAGGCCGCAGTAGTAGTCGAGCGTGCGGACCCGGTCTTCCGCGGTGATGGTGAAGTGGTTCATCGCCACGATCATGGACGGCTCCGCTCGCGCGCCTTCGCTGCGCGCTGCCGCATTGTGGCGCGACAATCCGGCGTCGTCCTGCCCGGCGCACCGCGCACGCCCGATGCGCCGGTCGCCCCCTCGCCATGCCTGCCGCGCTCAATCCCTTCGGCCTGATCGGCCTGGCCGTGATGGGCCAGAACCTGGTGCTCAACGTCGAGAGCCGAGGCTTCGCGGTCAGCGTCTGGAACCGGTCGCCCGAGGTCACCGAGGCCTTCGTCACGGCCCACCCCGGCAAGCGCCTGCTCGGCTGCCGCACGCTGGCCGACTTCGTGGCGAGCCTCGAGCGGCCGCGCCGCGTGATGCTGATGGTCAAGGCGGGCCCGGCGGTGGATGCGGTGCTCGAGCGGCTGCTGCCGCTGCTCGAGCGCGACGACATCGTCGTCGACGGCGGCAACAGCCACTGGGCCGACACCGAGCGGCGCGACGCCTGGCTGGCGTCGAAGGGCCTTCGTTTCATCGGTGCCGGGGTCAGCGGCGGCGAGGAGGGCGCGCGCAAGGGACCGGCGATCATGCCCGGCGGGCCGGCCAGCACCTGGCAGGCGATGCAGCCGGTGTTCGAGGCGATCGCGGCCCGCGTGGATGGCGAGCCCTGCGTGCGCCACATCGGCCCGGGAGGCGCCGGCCACTTCGTGAAGATGGTGCACAACGGCATCGAGTACGGCGACATGCAGCTGATCTGCGAGGCCTTCGCGCTGATGCAGGCTGCCGGCATGTCCGCCGGCGACATGGCAGGCGTGTTCGAGCGCTGGAACGGCGGCGAGCTGCAGAGCTACCTGGTCGAGATCACGGCGCGGATCCTCGCTCAGCGCGACCCCGACACCGGCGCGCCGATCGTCGACGTGATCCAGGATCGCGCCGGCCAGAAGGGCACCGGGCAGTGGACGCTCGCCGCCGCCGCCGACAGCGCGGTGGTGGTCAGCACGATCAACGCCGCCGTCGAGGCGCGCGTGCTGTCGTCGATGAAGGCCGCGCGCGTGGCGGCGAGCGCGCGCCTGCTCGGGCCGGGCGGCCGGGTCGACCTCGAGCCGTCGCACCTGGTGCCGATGCTCCACGAGGCGCTCTATGCCAGCAAGATCGTCAGCTACGCGCAGGGCCTGGACCTGATGCGCACCGTGAGCGAGAAGAAGGGCTGGGCGCTCGACCTCGGCGGCATCGCGTCGATCTGGCGCGGCGGCTGCATCATCCGCGCGCGCTTCCTGAACCGCATCACCGAGGCCTTCCGAGCCGACCCCGCGCTGCCCAACCTGATGCGTGCGCCGTTCTTCGAGGGCGTGCTCAACCGCGCGCAGGGCCACTGGCGCGAGGCGGTGGCGCTGGCCGTGCGGGCCGGCGTGGCGGTTCCGGCGACGAGCGCCTCGCTTGCCTACTACGACGGCTACCGCAGCGCGCGCCTGCCGGCCAACCTGCTGCAGGCGCAGCGCGACTTCTTCGGCGCCCACACCTACGAGCGTGTCGACCGCCCGGCCGGCCAGTGGTTCCACACCGAGTGGCCGGAGGTCATCGGCTGAGCCCTGAAGCGGCGGGCGCCGCCGCCGGCGCGCGCGCTCAGGCCGCGACCTGGAAGGCGGCCCGCAGCAGCGCCTGCAATTGCCCGGCCGGCATCGGGCGCCCAAGCAGGAAACCCTGTGCCTGGTCGCAGCCCATCGCGCGCAGCGTCTCGAGCTGGTCGCTGGTCTCGACGCCCTCGGCCACGACGCCCAGACCTAGGCTGTGGGCCATCGCGATCACCGCCTGGGTGATCGCCACGTCGTCGCGGTCGCCAGGCAGTCCGTGGATGAAGCTGCGATCGATCTTGACCTGCCGCGCCCGGAACCGCTTGAGGTAGGACAGTGAGGAGTAGCCGGTGCCGAAGTCGTCGATCGCGATGCCGATCCCCATGCGGCCCAGTCGCTCGAGCACCTCGGCTGCGCGGTCGGGCTCGGCCATCAGCGCGCTCTCGGTCAGCTCGAACTCGAGCTCGCTCGGCGACACATCGTAGCGGGTCAGCGCGTCCTCGATGTCGGCCACCAGCGTGTCGCTCGCGAACTGGCGTGCCGACAGGTTGACCGCGACCGGCACCGGCGTGAAGCCGGCGTCGCGCCAGCGCCGGATCTGCCGGCATGCAGCCTGCACGACCCAGCGGCCGATCGGCACGATCAGCCCGCGCTCCTCGGCCAGCGGGATGAAGTCCCCCGGGCTCACCGCGCCGCGCAGCGGGTGGTTCCAGCGCAGCAGCGCCTCGACGCTGCACAGCCGTCCGCTGGCGAGGTCGATCTTGGGCTGGAAGTGCAGCAGCAGTTCCTCCCGCGCCAGCGCGAGCCGCAGCTGGCTCTCCAGCTCGAAGGCCCGCGAGGCCTCCTCCGCGAGCTGCGACGTGTAGATCTGGACGTTGTTCTTGCCGCGCGACTTGGCCTGGTACATCGCGGCGTCGGCGTTCCGCAGCAGCGTGGCCGCGTCGTCGCCGTCGGCGGGATGGCAGGAGATGCCGATGCTGCCGCTGAGCTGCACCAGCGCGGGTCCCAGAGTCAGCGGCTCGGAGAGTGCCGCCAGCATCTTGTTGCCGATCACGCCGAGGTCGGCGACGCCGGCCGTGCCCTCGAGCAGCACGACGAACTCGTCGCCACCGAGCCTTGCCACGAGATCCGTGGTGCGCAGCACCCCGCGCAGCCGCCCCGCCATCTCCCGCAGCAGCTGGTCGCCGGCCGCGTGCCCGAGCGTGTCGTTGATCGACTTGAAGCGGTCGAGATCGATGAAGCACACCGCGAACGGCAGGCCGTGGCGCCGGGTGCGCGCGATCGCCCGCTCGATCTCGGCGAGGAACATGTTCCGGTTGGGCAGTCCGGTCAGGCTGTCGATGCGCGCCAGCTCCTGCACCTTCAGCTCGGCAAGCGCGGTGGTCGTGATGTCGCGGCTGACGCCGCGGTAGCCCTGGAAGCTGCCGTCCTCGCCGAACACCGGCTCGCCGCTGACGCGGATCCAGTGCGTCTGCCCGTCGCTGCGCTTCATCCGGAAGTCGAAGTCGCGGAAGGGGAGGCGCGCCGTGATGCGGGCCTCGTACCGGGCAAGCGCCTCCGGCTCCGCTTCGAAGCTGCCTCCGCCGAGCGACCGCCGCCGACCGATGATTTCCTCGGGCCGGATGCCGGCGGCACCGACGATGCCCTCCGACACGTAGGTGAAGCGCAGCGTGTGGTCCTGCTCCCAGATCCAGTCGGCCGAGAGCGACAGCAGGCTGCCGAGCCGCCCCTCGCTGCGGCGCAGCGCTTCGGTGCGTTCGCGCACGTGCTGCTCCAGCGAGTCGCGGTCGGCGCGCAGCTCCCCGTACAGGCCCGCCATCTCCTGCGACGCGACCTCCTGCGAATGCTCGAGCAGCCGCCGCTCCTGGTCGTGCTCGGCGTAGGCGCGGCCCACGCGCGCCAGCAGCTCGGCCCACGCAGGCGAGGGCGCCGACCCGGCGTCGAGCCCGAGGCGGCGCAGTTGCCGGTCCAGCAGCGGATGGATCGGGTCGCTCATCGGCGGCGCCTCGCGGCTCTCAGGCCTCGCTCAGCATCGTGACGGTCATCGTCTGGTTGTGGAGCTCGCTGGCGCCGCCGCGCAACGTCGGGGCGATCTCGCCATAGCTGTAGAAGCCGACGTGCGCAGCGCCCGCGGGCGCGCTGTCGAGCACGGTCTCGACCTCCTCGTCGGCACGCTGCCCGAGCACGAGGCGGCGGCCGACGCACGACACCGAGATCACCAGCGTCGGCGCGTCGGGCGCCAGTGCCGCCGCGGCCTCGCGCGCGGCCTCGCCGGCGCTGTCGATCAGCTTGTCGGTGTTGGCTCGCATCAGCTGGGCGAGGCCGCCCTCGGGCAGGTCGCCGGCGAAGGTCATCGAGTGCTGCTGCTCGTCGACGGCCAGGATCGTCCGCACCAGCGGCTCGATGTCGGCTTCGTCGCGGCGCACCGCCAGCGGGAAAAGCAGCGCAGCGCCGGGAAGCTCGCGCGCCCGCTCGCCGAGGTAGGCCTTGTACAGGTCGAGCGCCGGCCTGCCGTCGAGCTCGTACAGCACGTTGCCCGCGCAGCGCGTGATGCGGCGCTGGGGCCCGAACGGGCTCCAGCCGGCGTCGCAGCCGTGGCCGATCCGCAGCCGGTCGCCGTACAGGCCGACCGCGCAGATGTGACCGGGGCGGGGTGCGCCGTCGGCCATCACCCATGTGCGGCGGAAGTCGGCGCCGTCCCCGGCCAGGCCGCCGGTGATCGACGTCCCGGGAGGCAGCACCGAGGCCAGGCCGGCCACCAGCGGCGTGCCGTTCACGGCCAGGCCGTCGGACAGCAGGAACACGGCGCGCAGCCGGAGTCCGCCCTCCGGCGCCACCAGCCCGGCGCCGAGCCGGACACCGGCGGCGAACGAGTCGGCGGCCCCGGCCACGGGAGTGGACATGCAGCGGACGCCGGTGTGCCCGAAGCGGGCGACCGCGACGCTGATGCTCGCATCGTGCACCTGGTCGCCGGCGATCTCGCCCGAGGTCGAGCAGCCCAGGACGACCGAGCGGGGGAAGGCCGCCGCGAGGTCGCGCAACGGCGCCGGATCGTCGAGCAGCCCTGGCGCGGCGAAGGCCAGCACCAGCGTGGAGGGGCCATCCTCCTCGAGCGGCAGGCCTTCGTTCCAGCCGCGGCCTTGCAGATGGTGGCGTGTGTGCACGCGCATGTGGATTCCTCCCCGGAGTCCGGACCAGACCGTGGCTTCGGCGGCCGGGTCTGCGACTTGAGGGCGGATGGCCGCCGACGCGCGGCGGGCCGTGAACTCGTGCGGGCGCCGGGCGCCGGGCCTCAGGCCAGCAGCACCAGCGCGCCCAGCGTGCCGCGCGACTCCAGGCGTCGGTGCGCCTCGGCAGCGCCCTCGAGGGTGTGACGCTCGATCGGCGGCAGCGTGATCGTGCCGTCGGACAGCGCCGCCCAGAGGGCTTCGGCGCGCTCGGCCAGCGCGCCGGGCGGCGCGGTGAAGGCCATCACCACCGGCCGCGAGAACGTGGCCGCCTTGTGCACGAGCAGGTTCGGGTCCACGGCGCGCGGGGCGCCGGTGGCGTTGCCCAGGCTGACCCAGTGGCCGCAGGGGGCGAGGGCGGCGAAGTTCTCGTCGAAGGCGGCATCGCCCAGACCATCGACGATCAGGTCGGCGCCGCCGAAGCTGCGCTGGACCTCCTCGGCGAATCGGTAGTCGCGCGTGACGATCGGGTGCGCGCAGCCGTGCTGGCGCGCCAGCCGGGCCTTCTCCTCGCTCGACACGGTGCCGATCACGGTGGCGCCCAGCCGGCGCGCCCAGCTGCACACCAGCAGGCCGACGCCGCCGGCCGCGGCGTGCACCAGCACGCGCCGCGGCGGGCCGCGCCGCGGCAGCTCGAGACGGCCGAGGTCGTGCACGATCATCTGCGCCGTCAGGCCCTTCAGCAGCAGCGCCGCCGCGGCGTCGAACTCCACGGCCGGCGGCAGCCGGACCACGTGCGCCGCAGCCAGCGTGCGCACCGAGCAGTAGCTGCCCGGCTCGGGGCACAGGTAGGCGACGCGGTCACCCGGCATCAGCCCGGTGACGCCTTCGCCGACGTCGAGCACCGTGCCCGCGGCCTCCATCCCCGGCGAGGCGTTCTCGGCCAGCATCCCGGGAATCCAGCCGCGTCGCAGGTAGACGTCGATGAAGTTCACGCCCACCGCGCGCTGGCGGATCCGCACCTGGCCCGCGCCGGGCGCCGGCGCCGTGTCGTCGATGGCCGCGAGCGCTTCGGGCCCGCCGTAGCGCGGCACGACGATGCGGCGCGTGGCCACCGGCAGCGCGCGCGGCAGCGGCGCTGCGCTGGCCGCACCGGGGGCGCGCAGGTCGCCGCCAAGCGCCAGGTGCCGGCGCAGGTTCTCGAAGCCGGCCTCGTAGACGCCGCCGGCCACCATCTGCCGCAGCTCGCGCTCCATGCCGGGCGGCGTGGCGAAGGTGCTCTCCCAGTGCCAGAAGGTGCGGTTGCCGTCGGTCACCGGCTTCAGCGTCACGGTGGCCACGTAGCGCTCGAGCGGCACGGTCGCCTCGACGATGCAGTAGGTGCTGCGGTGCTCGCGGTCGTCCAGCGTCAGCAGCTGCTCGCGGATGCGGTGGCCGTCCTTCAGCGTGAAGCTGCGCACGCAGCCCACCTGGTCGCTGCGCTCGCCGGCCTCGATGCGGCTGGCGTCGACGACCGCGTGCCACTGGTCGTGGCTGTTGAAGTCGCGGATCACGGCCCAGACGCGCTCGAGCGGCGCGTCGATCACCGTGGAGCGGACGACCCGCTGGAGCATGGCTCAGCGGCGTCCGAAGTGCCGCTTCAGGCCGTCGAAGCCGCCCTGGAACACGCCCTGCCCGATGGTGTCGGTGAGCTCGCGCTCGCGACCCTCGGCGCAGTCGAACTCGGCGCTCCACTCGGCGAAGGTGCGGCCGCCGTCGGTGACCGGCGTGAGCTTCAGCGTCGCCACGTAGTTGGCCACGCCCATCGGGCTCTCGAGGATCTCGTAGGTCTGGGTGTATTCGTAGTCCGACAGCGCCAGCAGCCGCTCGCGGATCATGCCGCCGTCGCGGGTGTGGAAGTGCCGGATGCAGCCGACGCGGTCGCTCGGCTCGTTGTTCTCGATGCGGCTGTCGGCGATGACGGGGTGCCACAGCGGCAGCGCGTTGAAGTCGCGGATCCGCGACCAGACCGCGTCGCAGGGGGCGTCGATGATCGAGGAGGTGTAGACGCGGATCATCGCCGCCCTCTCACTCCTTGGCCTGCGGCGCCGCCGGCGGCAGCGCCGCGGCGCCACCGGCAGCGCCGACGGCCAGGCGCTGGATGTCGCCGCCCTCCAGGCCGATCTCGCGCAGCAGCTGGTCGACGATCGGCGCCTGCGCGCGGAAGCGCAGC
The DNA here is from genome assembly GCA_020248915.1 of Rubrivivax sp. Lineage (GTDB taxonomy): Bacteria > Pseudomonadota > Gammaproteobacteria > Burkholderiales > Burkholderiaceae_C > Rubrivivax. Next base: position 72,521 of record JADCGP010000005.1, read on the forward strand.
GCCGAGTTCACCACGCCGTCGGCGAAGCCGCCGCCGCCGCCGTCACCCCCGCCGCCCCCGCCGCCGGCCAGGCCCTCGACGTGCAGGATCTTGATGCCCTCGATGCGCTCCATCGGCCGCACCGCCTCGCGGATGATGGCCTCGGCCTTGTTGACGAGCGCCAGCCGCAGCGCCGAGGCGCGCGCCTCGGGCGTGAGCACGTTCTGGGCCTCGTTCATTAGGCGCGTGGCCTCGGCCTCGGCCTCGGCGCGGATGCGCGCGGCCAGCGTGCGGATCTTCTCGGCGTCGGCGTCGGCCTCGGCCTGGGCGCGGATCGCGGCGCCGCGGTCCGCGCTGGCGAGCCTCTCGGCCTCGGCGGCCATCGTCAGGCGCAGCGCCTCGCGCTCGGCGGCCTGGCGCGCCCCGATCAGGTCGATCGCCTTCTTGCGCTCGGCGGCCTCGATCTCGCGCGCGGTGAACACCCGCTCCTCCGCGGCCACCGCCTGCGCGCGCGCCAGCTCGGCCTGCGCCTGCGAGTTGGACAGCGCCTCGCTCTCGCGCGCCACCGCGATGGCGCGCTGCTGCTCGGCAAGCTCGAGCTGCTTGCGGCGCTCGATCTCGGCGGCCTGGATCGCGCGCTCCTTGGCGATGCGCTCCTGCTCGAGGGTCTGGTCGCTGCGGATGCGCGCCGCCTCGACGGCCTGCTTGGCGCTGATCTGCGCGCCTTCGGCGTCCTGCTCGCGCTGCGCGCGCTCGGTGGCCAGCTCGGCGCGCTGGCGGGCGCGCGCGATCTCCACCTCGCGTTGCTGGGCCAGACGCGCCTGCTCGGACTCGCGGTCGATCTCGAGGCTCAGCTTCTCGGCCTCGAGGTTCTTGTTGCGGATCGCGATCAGCGTGTCCTGCTCGACGTCGTTGCGCTGCTTCTTGCGCCGCTCGATCTGCTCGGTCAGGCGGGTGAGGCCCTCGGCGTCGAAGGCGTTGCTCGGGTTGAAGAACTCCATCGCCGTCTGGTCGAGCTGGGTCAGGCTCGCGCTCTCGAGCTCCAGGCCGTTCTTCGTCAGGTCCTCGGCCACGGCCTCGCGCACGCGCTTGACGTAGCTGCCGCGTTTCTCGTGCAGCTCCTCCATCGTCATCTCGGCGGCGGCGGTGCGCAGCGCGTCGATGAACTTGCCCTCCACGAGCTCCTTGAGCTGCTCGGGCTCCATCGTGCGCAGGCCGAGCGTCTGCGCGGCGGCGGCCACGCTCTCGGGCCGCGCGGCCACGCGGACGTAGAACTCCGCGATCACGTCCACGCGCATCCGGTCCTTCGTGATCAGCGCCTTGTCGCGCCCGCGCGCCACCTCGAGCCGCAGCGTGTTCATGTTCACCGGGATCACGTCGTGCACGATCGGCAGCACGAAGGCGCCGCCGTCGAGCACGACCTTCTGCCCGCCCAGACCGGTGCGCACGAACGCGCGTTCCTTGCTGCTGCGCAGGTACAGCCAGTGCAGCAGCCAGACGACGATGGCGACGACGATCGCGACGACGATCAGGCCGAGGATGAAGCTGCCGAATTCAGCGCCTGTCATGGGGGGTCTCCGTCTGGCGTGCTATCGCTGGATCTGCATGAAGCGGCGCGTCGTCTCGGTGAGCGTCCGCTCGGTCGGCAGCCGCTCCATCGAGCTGGCGCCGTAGAAGCCGTGGATTCCGGGGCAGTGCCGCAGGATGTACTGCGCGTCGTCGGGCTCGGCGATCGGGCCGCCGTGGCACAGCACGATCACGTCGGGCTTGGCGGCGCGCGCGGCGGCGGCCCACTCGTTGATCGGCTCGACGCAGCCGGCCAGCGTCAGCGCCGTCTCCGCGCCGATGCTGCCGCCGGTGGTCAGCCCCAAGTGGCAGACGACGATGTCGGCGCCGGCACGCGCCATCGCGCGCGCCTCCTCGGCGCTGAACACGTAGGGCGTGGTCAGCAGGTCGAGGCGGTGCGCGCGCTCGATCAGCTCGACCTCGAGGCCGTAGCCCATGCCGGTCTCCTCGAGATTGGCCCGGAACGTGCCGTCGATCAGGCCGACCGTGGGGAAGTTCTGCACCCCGCTGAAGCCCAGGTCGGCGAGCCGGCGCAGGAACTGCTCGGGGATCATGAACGGGTCGGTGCCGTTGACGCCGGCCAGCACCGGCGTCTGCCGCACGACGGGCAGCACCTCGTGCGCCATCTCGCAGACGATCTCGTTGGCGTTGCCGTAGGCCAGCAGCCCGGCCAGCGAGCCGCGCCCGGCCATGCGGTAGCGGCCGGAGTTGTAGATGACGATCAGGTCGATGCCACCGGCTTCCTCGCACTTGGCCGACAGGCCGGTGCCGGCGCCGCCGCCGACGATGGGCTGGCCGGCGGCGATCTTGGCCTGCAGGCGACCGAGGATGCGGGAGCGTTCGATGCGGGGCATGGCGGGGAGCTCGGGTGTCGGGGGCGGTGTCAGGCGCGTCGTGCGCCGGCGGCCGACGGCGCGATCTCCAGCCACGCGGCCACCAGGGCGTCGGCGAAGGCCTCGTCGTTGACGTGGTGCGGCAGGCGCACGAGGCGCCGGTCGGGTCCGGCGCGGAACTGCTGCGCGATGGTGTCGAAGAGCACGCGGTCGGCCTCGGGGTCGTGGAACGGGCCACCCGGCTTGTCGATGGCCGACACGCCGCCCTCGGGGATCAGGAAGCGCACCGGCCCGCGCATCGCGTTGAGCTTGCGCGCGATGAACTCGCCGATCGCGCGGCACTCGTCGGCCGTGGTGCGCATCAGCGTGACCGTGGGGTTGTGGCGGTACAGGCGGCGGCCGCGCAGGCGCTCGGGCACGCTGTCCCAGGGGCCGAAGTTGACCATGTCGAGCGCGCCGCAACTGCCCACGTAGGGCAGCGCGTGGCGCGCGAACACGTCCAGGCGCTCCGGGCCGGCCGATAGCACGCCGCCGCCGATCTCGTCGGCCACCTCGGTCGTGCTGACGTCGATCACGCCTTCGAGTAGGCCGCTGTCGGCGAGCTTCTCCATGCTCTGGCCGCCGACGCCGGTGGCGTGGAAGACCAGGCAGTCGTAGCGATCGGCGAGGCGCTTCGTGACCGCCTGCACGCAGGGCGTCGTGACGCCGAACATCGTCAGGCCGAGCGCAGGCCGCGTGGCGCCGGCGCCCGACGGCGGGTGGGCGATCATGCCGGCCAGCGCGTGCGCGGCGTTGGCGAGCACCTTCTCGCTGATGCGGTTGATGCCCTGCACGTCGGTGACGCTGTACATCATGCAGATGTCGCTCGGGCCGACATAGGGCCGCGTGTCGCCGCTGGCCATCGTGCTGACCATCACCTTCGGCAGGCCGATCGGGAGTGCGCGCATCGCCGGCGTGGCGAGCGAGGTGCCCCCGGAGCCCCCGGCCGACACGATGCCGCCGAGGTCGCGTCGCGTGCGCACGAAGTGCTCGAAGGCGGTGGCCATCGCGGTGACGGCGCTGCCGCGGTCGCCGCTGAACACGGCGCCCTCGCCGCGCGGGTGGTGGCGCGCCACCTCGCGCGGGTGCACGCTGGCGGGGCTCGGCTTGCCGCTGGTGGACAGGTCGACGGTGACGACGCGCAGCCCCAGCTTCTCTAGGCACTGGCGCAGGTAGAACAGCTCGCGCGCCTTGGTGTCGAAGGTGCCGGCGACGTAGGCGGCGCGGCCGCTGCTGGCGGCCACCGGGAAGGGCAGGACGCTGCCGCCCCCCGCACCGCTGCCGCCGGCGCCGGCGCCGGCCTGGCCCGCGGCCTGCTGGCTGGCACGCGAGGGTGTCTCGAACGAGGCGGCCTCGCGCGGGATGTCGTTCACCGGGGCCGCCGCGTGCCCGGCGTTCCAGCGCGTGAAGCCGCGCACGACGCGCGGGCCCAGGTCGTCGAGCGTCGGCGCGCCGCCGCCGTGCTCGCGGCGCACCGTGAAGCGCTGCACTGGCGCCTCTGTCGCGGCCGCGGGCGCGGCGGGCTCCGGTTCCGGCTCCTCCTCGCCGCCGCTCTTCACTCCGAGCAGCCGCTCCTGCAGCGCCCGGTCGGCCGCCAGCTCCGCCGCGGGCATCAGCTCGGCGATGCGCCCGTTGACCATCACGCCGACGCGGTCGGCCACCTCGAGCGCGACGCCCAGGTTCTGCTCGATCAGCAGCACGGCAATCTCGCCCTCGGCCGCCAGCGCCTTCAGCGCCTGCGCGACCTGCTCGACGATCACCGGCGCCAGGCCCTCGGTGGGCTCGTCCATCACCAGCAGCCGCGGCTCGAGCAGCAGCGCGCGGCCGATCGCGAGCATCTGCTGCTCGCCGCCCGACAGCTGCGTGCCGCCGTTGCCCTTGCGTTCGGCCAGCCGCGGGAACAACGCGTACACGCGCTCGACGTCGCGGCCGCGCCGCGCCACCAGGCGCAGCGTCTCGTCCACCGTCAGGCTCGGCCAGACGCGGCGGCCCTGCGGAACGTACGCGATGCCCCGGCGCGTGATCTCGTGCGGCGCGCGGCCGAGCACCTCCTCGCCCAGCAGGCGCACGCTCCCGGTGGCCGGCACCAGGCCGGTGATGGCGTTGCACAGCGTCGTCTTGCCCATGCCGTTGCGGCCGACGATGCCGAGCACGCCGCGCTCGATCGCGAAGCTCACCGTCTGCAGCGCGTGGGCGCGGCCGTAGTAGACGTCGAGCGCGTCGACGACCAGCACCGGGCCCTTGGCCGGCGGATCCTTGGCGCGGTTCCAGAATGCCATCAGTGCCTCGAGCCCATGTAGATCGCCTGCACCTGGGCGTCGTTCTCGATCTGCTCCGGGGTGCCCGAGGTCAGCACGCGGCCGTTGTGCATCACCGTGACCTTCTCCACCACGCGCAGCGCGATATCCAGGTCGTGCTCGATCAGCACGAAGCTCATGTGCGAGGGCAGCGAGCGCAGCAGCGCGACCAGCTCGCGGCGCTCGGCCGGCGACAGCCCGGCGGCCGGTTCGTCGAACAGGATCAGGCGCGGCGCGCCGGCCAGCGCCATGCCGATCTCGAGCTGGCGCTGCTGGCCGTGCGCCAGGTTGGCCACCGCCTCGCCGGCCAGGTGGGCCAGGCGCGTGCGTTCCAGCAGCTCGTCGGTGGCCAGTTGCGAAGCGTGCCCGGGCCCGGGGCGGCGCATCGAGAACCGCCCCTTGTCCACGCCGCGCACGGCCAGGAACAGGTTGTCGCGCACGCTCAGCTCGCGGAACAGCAGCGAGCTCTGGTAGGTGCGGCGCAGGCCCTTGCGGATGCGTTCCTGCGGCGGCAGCTCCGTGATGTCCTCGCCGAAGAAGCGGATGCGGCCCGCGGTGGGCGGGAAGTCGCCGGTGATCGCGTTGAAGAGGGTCGTCTTGCCGGCGCCGTTGCTGCCCAGCACCGCGTACTTCTGCCCGGCGGCCACCGCCAGGCTCACGTCGTCCACCGCGCGCAGCGCGCCGAACGCGCGCGTGACGTTCTCGAGCACCAGCGCGTCGCTGGACGCGAGCGCCGACGGCGCGCGCGGCGCTGTCGCCGCGCGCGCGTTGGCTGGTGTACGGAGATGGTTGAGTGAAGCCACGTCGTCGCGAATGCATCAAGCGGCCGCCGCGGATCCGGCTCCGCCGGTCCGCTGGCGGCGCCCCCGGGGCCCGTCAGGGGCTCCCAGGGGTCCGGGGGAGGCGCCGCAGGCGCTCCGGGGGGTTACGGGCAACTCGGCTCGTCCCGGGTGCCGATCTTGAACTGGTCCCGCGGGATGCCGAGCAACTGCTCGACGTTATCCACCTTGCGCAGCACGCGGGTCGTCAGCTCGCCCTTGCTGTCCTTGACGACCTCGGTCACGAAGGTGGTGCCGATGGCCTGCCGGTTGCTGTCCAGTCGCACCGTGCCGGTGGGCATCTTCAGCTCGAGCTTGGACAGCGAGTCGCGGTAGCGGGCATGGTTGTTGGCGAGGTCACCCCGGACGGCGTCGAGGCCGTCCAGCGCCGCCTTCATGTTCGTGTAGTAGACGAGCGCGAACAGGCTGGGGCTCGGGAAGCCGCCCTTGTCGACCGGGAAGTTCTTCTTGTAGTCGGAGACGAAGGCGCGCCAGTCCGCACCGTCGAAGCTGTCGGCCAGCGGGCCCGCGCTGATGGTGCCCACCAGCGAGTCGCGCCGCTTGCCACGGTAGTTGAGCACGTCCTGGCTGACGGTGATGCTACCGCCCATCATCGGCTTGTCGCCGCCGGCCGCCTCGTACTGGTTCAGGAAGTTCACCGCGTCGGCGCCACCCAGCACCACCAGCAGCGCATCGACGTCCTTCGGGATGCGGGCGATCGTCGACGCGTAGTCCTTGCCGCCCAGCGGCACCCACGCCTTCACCGGCACCTTGCCGCCGAGGCGGCAGAACTCGGCCATGAAGCCCTGCACCTGCGAGTACGGGAAGGCGTAATCCTCGGCGATAACCATCACGCGCTTGTAGCCCTTGTCGATGGCGGCCTTGCCCAGGCCCACCATCCACTGCGCGCCCTCGGTGTTGAAGCGGAAGAAGTTCGGGCTCGGGTCGACGAGCGTCGTGGCCTGCGCGCCGGAGCCGCCGTTGATGAACGTCACCTGCGGCTGCGTCTTGCTGTAGTTCTTGACGGCGATGCCCTCGCTGCCCGACAGCGGGCCGACGACGATGTCGACCTTGTCCTGCTCGACCAGCTTGCGCACCGCGTTGACCGCGACGTCGGGGTTGGCGTTGGAGCTGGCCTTGATGATCTCGATCCTGCGGCCCGCCACCGTGCCGCCGCGCTGCATCACCGCGAGCTCGGCGCCGCGCATGCCGTCGGCACCGCCTGCCGCGAACGGGCCCTCGAGTGTGGCCAGCAGGCCGATCTTGATCGGCGCGCCCTGGGCCCAGGCACCGCCGGCCACGGCCATCGCCGCCGCGGCGCTCAACAGGGAACGCACCACGAATCGCTTGGTCACTCTCACGCTTGTCTCCTTGGGGTTGGCGAAGTGAGGGCCTGTTGCGGGCCGAAGCGCGAGCGCAGCTTCGCCCACAAGCCGAGCAGGCCGTCGGGGGAAAACAGGACGATGGCGAGGAACACCACGCCGATTACGAGGTTGAAGCGCTCGCGGTCGATGATGTCGATGGCAAAGGTCTGCAGCAGCACGAAGACCACCGCGCCGAGGAAGGCGCCGATCGGGTGGCGCATGCCGCCGAGCACGGCGATGACCAGCACGTTGATCAGCCAGCCCGTGCCCACCGAGTTGGGCGAGATCAGGCCGTTGTACCAGGTGAACAGCACGCCGCCGACGGCGGCGATCAGCCCCGCCACCGCGTAGGCCGCGACGCGGTGGGCGGTGACGTGGAAGCCGAGCGCAGCCATGCGGCGCGGGTTGTCGCGCACGCCCTGCAGCGCGATGCCGAACGGGCTGCGGACCAGCCACTTCACCCAGAGGTACCCGGCCAGCGACAGCGCCAGGCACAGGAAGTAGAACGGCATTGGGCTGCGCCAGTCCACGCCCAGCAGCGTGGGCGGGTAGACCTTCTGGAAGCCCTGGAAGCCGTTGAACAGCGAGTAGTTCTGCAGTGCCAGGTAGTAGAAGGCCACGCCGATGGCCAGCGTGATCATGATCGTGTAGATGCCCTCGGTGCGCACCGACAGCCAGCCGATCAGCGTCGCGCAGGCGGTGGCGATGGCGAGCGCGAAGGGCACCGCCGCCCACCAGGGCCAGCCCAGGCTGACCTCGGTGGCGCTGGCGCCGAGGATGCTGACCACGTAGCCGGCGATGCCGGCCACCGTCATCTGCGCCAGCGAGACCATTCCGCCGTAGCCGCCGAGGAAGGTGAGCGACAGCGCGATCAGCCCGAGCGCCAGCGACTGCGCCGCGATCTGGAAGGTGAAGAACGACGTGGCGACGAAGGGGAAGGCCAGCACGAAGGCGAGCACGAAGACGTGCCGCGCCGCCAGGTGCCGCCACAGGAAGCGCAACCAGCGTGGCGCGTCGCTGTCGGCGTAGGGATCCACTGCGGCGGCGGCCACCGGCGCCGCCACGCCGGCCCTGGGCAGCGGCAACGGCCGGGCCGCGGCCGCGAGCCCGGTGTTCATCGCCCGTCGCCAGTAGGCCGCCGACATGTCAAGCCGCCTTGCCCATGATGCCGCGCGGCCGGAACGCCAGCACCAGCACCAGGATCACGAAGGTGAACACGACGCTGTAGGTCGGCGCGTAGGCCAGGCCGTAGGTCTCGGCCAGGCCCAGGATCACCGCGCCGATGGCCGCGCCGACGACGCTGCCCATGCCGCCGACGATGACGACGACCAGGCTCGCCAGCAGCAGCCGGGTGTCCTCGCCCGGCACCATGCTGAGCTCGACCGCGCCGATCACGCCGCCGATGCCGGCGAGGCCGGCGCCGAGCATGAAGGTGATCGCGAACACCAGGTTCACGTTGACGCCGGCGGCGGACAGCATCGCGCGGTCGTCGACGCCGGCGCGGATCATCGTGCCGACCCGCGTGCGGTTGAGCAGCCACCACAGGAACACGCCGATGACGATGCCGAAGGCCAGCAGGCTCAGCCGGTAGGCCGAGTAGGCGCGGATCACCGGGATGTCGCGGATCGGCCCCTGCAGCCACTCGGGCGCCTCCATCTGGTGCACCTGGCCGGTGAAGATCCACAGCAGGATGTCGGCGATGACGATCGACAGGCCGATGGTCACCATCGTCTGGCGCAGGTCCTGGCCCTGCATGTGGCGCAGGATCAGCACCTGGATCAGCAGGCCCGCGATGGCCGCCGCCAGGAAGCCGCCGGCCATCGCGAGCACCCACCAGCCGGTCTTCTCGGCGATCGTGAACCCCACGTAGCCGCCCAGCAGGTACAGCGAGCCGTGCGCCAGGTTGACGTTGCGCATCAGCCCGAACACCAGCGTGAAGCCGGCCGCGACGATGAAGTACAGCGACGCCAGCGTCAGGCCGTTGAGCAGCGTCAGCAGGTACAGCCGCGTGTTGTCGACCAGGGCCCAGATCGAGAACACGGCGATCGGGCCGCCGATCAGCAGCCACAACAGCCAGCGCGTGCGCTCGGCGCGGGTCACGCGGTGCGCTCCAGCATCCGGCCGAGGGGGCGCTCGCCGGCCAGCGGCGGCGCCTTGGCGAACACGCCGTCCTTCATCACCGCGAGGATGCGCCTGCCGTCGCGCAGGATGCGCACGTCGGCCAGCGGGTCGCCGTCGACCAGCAACAGGTCGGCCAGGTAGCCCTCCTTGACGAGGCCGAGGTCGTCGGGGCGCATCATCACCTGGCCGCCGTACAGCGTGCACGAGCGGATGGCCTCCATCGGCGTGAAGCCGAGGTGGCGCACGAATAGGTCGAGATCGCGCGCGTTGGCCAGGTGCGGGTTGAATGCGAAGCCGTAGTCGCCGCCGGGCAGCACGCGCACGCCGCGCTTGTGCATCGCCTTCAGGCTCTCGCAGGCGGCGGCCCACTCCTCCTCGTAGCCCATCTCCACCGCCTTGGCGTGGCTGACGCCCCAGCGCTCGGCCTCCCACAGCAGCGCGTACAGGATGCCGATGCCGGGCGCGACGAAGACCTCGTCGCGCGCCGCCTCGAGCATGTCGAGCGCCTCCTCGTCGGTGAAGCTGGCGTGGTAGATCAGCCGGATGCCGTGATGCAGCGCCTGCTTGACGCTGGCGCAGGAGCGCGCGTGCACGATGATGCGCTTGCCGCGCATGCGCACCTCCTCCTGCGCCGCGGCGACCTCGGCGTCGGTCATCCAGGTGGTCTTGGCGTCGGCCCCGGGCACGAAGTTGTCGCCCGACAGGTTGAGCTTGACGCTGTCGACGCCGTACTTCAGGAACATCCGCACCACGCGGCGCATGTCCTCGGCGCCGTTGACCACCTGACCGAAGCTGAAGTCGGGGAACGGCAGGTGCGGCGGCATCTCGTCGCCCAGGCCGCCAGGCACCGTGATCTCCTGGCTCGCGGCAAGGTAGCGCGGACCGGGGATCTGGCCCTTCTCGATGGCGTTGCGGATGACGACGTCCAGCCGCGGCTTGGCGCAGGCCGCGCCGAGGCAGCTCGTGAAGCCGGCGTGCAGGTAGCTGCGCGCGACCTTGGCGCTCCACAGCACGTGCTCCTCGAGCGGCATCGTCTGGATCGACGCGAGGTCGGCCGCGTCGTTCCAGCTGAAGTGCGTGTGCGCCTCCACCATGCCCGGCATCAGCGTGGCGCCCGCCCCGTCGATGACGGTGGCCGTGCCGCCGCCCGCCGCGGTGGGTGGCGCGGCGCTGCGGCTGACCTCGCGGATGCGGTTGCCGCGCACCAGCACGCTGCCGCCGTAGGGCGCGGTGCTGCCGCTGCCGTCGAGGATGCGGACGTTCGTGAAGAGCGTGTCGGCCATCGTCGGCTCCCGGGTCAGGTGGCCCAGCGGGTGACCGGCGCGCCGCCGGGCGGGCGGGCGCCGCCGGGCCGCTGCAGCGGCGGCGCGCGGTGGAACTCGCCGTCCTTCATCACCGCGAGGATGCGCTTGCGGTCCTGCAGCACGGTGATGTCGGCCAGCGGGTCGCCGTCGATCAGCAGGATGTCGGCGAGGTAGCCCTCGCGGATGTAGCCGAGCACCTTGCCCAGCCGCATCATCGGCGCGCCCCAGGCGGTGGCGCTGAGCAGCGCCTCCATCGGGCTCATGCCGATCACCTTGACGAAGGTCTCGAGGTCCTTGGCGTTGGTGCCGTGCGGCGTCCACGCGAAGCCGTAGTCGCCGCCGGGCAGGACGCGGATGCCGCGCCTGCGCATCGCCTTCATGCTCTCGATCGCGGCCTCGAGCTCGCGGTGGTAACCCATCCTGCGCGTGACCTCGGGCGTCAGGCCCCAGGCGCTGGCGTGGTGGCAGGTGTTGATCAGCCACGCCAGGCCGGGCGCGACGAAGTGGTCGAACTTGTGCGCCTCGAGCAGGTCGAGGCCCTCCTCGTCGATGAAGCTGGCGTGGTAGATGACCTCGATGCCCTGCTTGATGCACTGCTTGATCGACCAGGTGCTGCGGGCGTGCGCGGCCACGCGCTTGCCCCAGCGCCTCGCCTCGTCGACGCAGGTGGCGATCTCCTCCTCGGTGAACTGGCTCATCTCCGAGGGCATGCCGGTGATGCTCTCGCCGGACAGGTTGATCTTGATCTGGTCGACACCGTACTTGGCGAACATCCGCACGCAGCGGCGCATCTCCTCGGCGCCGCTGACGATCGCGCCGAAGGCGAACTCGTGCTGCGGCAGGTGCGGCGCGGTGGTGTCGCCCAGGCCGCCCGGCACGGTGATCTCCTGGCTGGCGGCGATGTAGCGCGGGCCGACGATCGTGCCGTCGTTGATGGCGTTGCGGATCACGACGTCCAGCCGCGGCTTGGCGGTGGCCGCGCCGACGCAGCTGGTCCAGCCCATGTCGAGGTACTTGCGCGCCACCTCCGCGCACCACAGGATGTGCTCCTCGGGCGGCATGCGCTGGATGCTGTCGAGCGAGGGCTGGTCGTTCCAGCTGAAGTGGGTGTGGGCCTCCACCATGCCGGGCATCAGGAAGGCCCCGGCGCCGTCGATCACCGTCGCGCCGGCCACCGGCGGCACGCGCTCGCCGTAGGTGGTGCGCACGACGCGCGCGATCTTGTTGCCGCTGACGAGCACGTCGCCGGTGAAGGGCGCGTCGCCCCCGCCGTCGAAGATGCGCACGTTGGTGAAGTGGACGTCGGCCATGGTCGGATCACCTCTGCCGGTCGAGGAAGTCGCGCAGCAGGCGCTGCGACTCGGGGGTGCGCTCGATCATCGGCCAGTGGCCGCAGCGCGCGAGCACCTCCAGGCGCGCGCGCGGCAGCCGCTCGGCGAGCTGGCGCGCGCCCGACAGCGGCGTGACGACGTCCTCGTCGCCGTTGACCACCAGCACCGGGCAGCGGATCAGCTCGGCGCGGGCGGCGCGCGCCTCGGCCAGCGCACTGCAGTTGCGCGCGTAGCCCTCGGCGTCCTGGCCGGCCACCGACTCGCGCACGTAGGCCACCGCGAGCGGCATCGACTCGCGGGTGCTGGCCGCGAGGCCGCCCTGCGCGACGGCCTCGGCGATGCCGAACAGCCCCTGCTCGCGGGCCGCCGCGGCCCGGGCGTGCATCGCCTCGCGCATCGGCGCACCGGGCTCGGCCAGCGCGCCGAACAGCGCGAGGCTGCGCACGCGCGAGGGCTGCGAGGCTGCGACGTGCTGCGCGATCAGCGTGCCGAAGGAGTGGCCGACGAAGTGCGCGCTGGCGATGCCCAGCGCGTCGCACACGCGCACCAGCGCCTCGGCGTGCACCTCGGCCGACAGCACGCCGCGGTGCGGCGTGGCGGCGCCGAGCGCATGCGCCTGCCGCGAGCGGCCGGCGCCGGGCAGCTCGGGCCGCACGCAGCGCCAGCGCCCGAGGGCGGGCAGCAGCGGCGTCCACGCGTTCATCGTGCCGCCCAGGCCGTGCACGAAGACGACGGCGTCGCCCTCGCCGCCGCTGTCGACGGCCATGCGGTCGATCCAGGCGACGGCCACTCAGTGCTCCTCGAACCGGTTCTCGATGGCGCCGATGCCGTCGATCTCGACCCGCACCACGTCGCCGTGGCGCAGCCAGCGCGGCGGCGTGAAGCCCATGCCCACGCCGCTGGGCGTGCCGGTGGCGATGATGTCGCCCGGCTGCAGCGTGATGCCGCGCGAGATGGTCTCGACCAGGCACGGGATGTCGAAGATCATGGCCTGCGTGCGTCCGTCCTGGCGCAGCTCGGCGTGGCCACCGGCCGGCGTGACCCAGCCGCGGATGCGCGTGGCCTGGCCGTCCAGCTCGTCGGCGGTCACGATCCAGGGCCCCATCGGGCAGAAGGTGTCGAAGCTCTTGCCCAGGTGCCACTGCTGGTGGCGCACCTGCACGTCGCGCGCGCTGACGTCGTTGCAGACGGTGTAGCCCAGCACGTGCTCCAGTGCCCGCGAGCGCGGGATGTCGCGGCCCGCACGGCCGATCACCACCGCGAGCTCGCACTCGTAGTCGATCTGCTCGCTGACCGCGCGCCCCGGCAGCCTCACCGTGTCGTGCGGGCCGATCACCGTCTCGGGCACCTTGGTGAAGACGATCGGCCAGCCTTCATGCTGGGCGACGGCGTCGCGGAACACCGTGCCGGCCAGTTCCTCGGCGTGCGCGCGGTAGTTGCGACCGACGCAGAACAGGTTGCGGCGCGGGCGCGGCAGCGGCGCGCGCAGCGTGACGGCGTCGACGGGCAGGCGCGGACCGGCCGGCGGCGGCAGCGGCGCGCCGTCGGCGAGGCGGCGGACCAGCTCGAGCGCGCCGCGATCGGGATCCTTCACCGCGAGCGGCGTGCACTCGCGGCCGTCGGCGCTGACGGTGCCGGCGTGTGGCCGGCCGCCCCAGTTCCAACTGGCGATGCGCATGCGGCGCTTGTCTCCGTCGTTCGCGCGGATCGCGGGCGGTTCCGGGACGAAGCCGTGCCTGCGCCGTGTCTGGTGTGGTGGACGTCCTGAATTGAGACTTGCGTCTCAATTCAGGATGCCCGCATCATAGGCGTGTATCACGACCGCGGACAAGAACTGCGCCTCTCCATGGCACCCGTGAAAACCCGCGCCGACCGACGTGCGCCCACCCGGATCCCGGCCCAGGCCCCGACCGGGCGGCCGGCGCTCGGGCCCAGCGCCGCTCCGGCACCGCCCGACCGCGGCGTGAAGGCGGCCACCTTCCGGCTGCTGCTCGACACGGCGATGGCCATCATCCGCGACGGCCGCATCCCGAGCGTGGCCGAGGTGGCGGTGCGGTCGAACGTGTCGCGTGCCACCGCCTACCGCTATTTCCCGAGCCGCAGCGCGCTGGTCACCGCGGTCATCGACAGCTCGCTCGGCCCGGTGCGCGCGCTGTCGTCGGACACACCCGACGGTCGCGCCCGCGTGCGCGAGCTGTTCGTCGACACCTTCCCGCGCTTCAAGGAGTTCGAGCCGCAGCTGCGCGCGGCGGCGCAGCTGTCGCTGGAGCAATGGGCGCTCGAGCGCGCCGGTCTGCTCGAGGAGGAGCCGTACCGAAGAGGCCACCGCGTGCGCATCCTCGAGCACGCGATCGCACCGCTGACGCCGCAGCTCACGCCAGCACTGCGGCAGCGACTGCACCGCGCGCTGTCCGTCGTCTACGGCATCGAGCCCTACGTGATCCTGAAGGACATCTGGGGCCTGCCCGACCGCGAGGTCGAGCGTGTGGCGCTTTGGATGGCCGACGCGCTGATCGACGCCGCGCTGGCGCAGGCGCAGGCCGCGGCCCGCCCGGCCGCCGTGCCGTCCGCGCCGGCGTCGCCACGAGCGGGCCGGGCGCGGACCCGGACGCCGCGGGCGTCGCCACGGTGACGGTGCCCGTGGCCGGCGCGCCGCAGAATTGCCAGCCATGGGAACCCTGTACCTCGTGCGCCACGGCCAGGCCTCGTTCGGCAGCGACGACTACGACCGGCTGAGCGACCTGGGCGCGCGCCAGTGCGAGGCGCTCGGGGCCTGGCTTCACGAGCGCGGGCGGCGCTTCGAGGGCGTGGTCCGCGGCACGCTGCGCCGGCATGCGCAGTCGCTCGACGCCATCGCGCGGGCCCTGCCGGGTCTGCCCGAGGCCATCGAGATGCCCGGCCTCAACGAGTACGACAGCGAGGCCGTCGTCCGAGCGGTGTTCCAGGGCGAGTTGCCGCCGCCGCTCGACCCTGCCGCCTACCGGCAGCACTTCCGGCTGCTGCGCGAGGGGCTGCTGGCCTGGATGGAAGGCCGCGCGCGGCCCGCAGGCATGCCGAGCTGGCGCGGGTGGCAGGACGGCATCGAGGCGGCGCTCACGCTGGTGCGCGAGCGCTTCGCCGGCGATGTGCTGCTGGTCAGCAGTGGCGGGCCGATCGCCACTGCGGTGGCCCAGGTCCTCCAGGCGCCGCCGGCCAGCGTGGTCGAGCTGAACCTGCGCATCCGCAACAGCGCGCTCACGGAGTTCGTGTTCACGCCGAAGCGGCATGCGCTGTCGGTCTTCAACGCCGTGCCGCACCTCGACCACCCGGAGCGGGCCGGGTGGGTCACGTACGCCTGAGATCCAGGCCGACGCGCGGCGCGGCGGGCGGGACAGCGGGTGGACCGTTGCCGACCGTGGCGACGCTGCGCCCTCGCGGTCAGTCCGGTCGTGATGCAGCGCGGGCAAGCTCGAAGTAGCGGTCCAGCAGCCACGGGTCGTCGAAGTGCCGCCGCCCGACGAAGGCGGTGGCGTGGCGTCCCCACTGGCGCATCTGGCCGGCGCTGGCGATGCCCATCGGCCAGAACAGGAAGCGCTCGAGCCGCTCGCTGCCGGGCACCAGGCCGCGCGCGTCGTAGGCGCTGCGGTGGGTCGGCAGCTGGGCTGCCGCGGCACCCGCCGTGCCGGGCGAAGGCAAGGGCAGTGAGCGCAGCACGTCCTCGTCGACCAGCCAGTAGGCGGTTGCTGCGGGCGCGGCGGGCGAGGTGGGCGAGGCGGTCTGGGCGCCCTTGGCGATCGACGAGGCCGAAGCCGCTGAAGCCACGGCGGCCGTGGTCGCCGCCGGCTCGCGGTACACGCGCTGCAGGTAGTGCGTGCGCGACTGCACGCGCAGCACGACTGCCGAGGCTTCCGGAGCAAGGTCTTCGAGCGCTGGCTGCGGCATGAACAGGCCCTCGTCCAGCGGCCCCTGGTCGGCCGGTGGTGCGCTGCGCGGGTGCACGCGGTCGGTGGCGAAGAACAGGTGGTAGCAGCCGCAGGCGTGGATGCTGTCGTAGACCAGCGCCTCGCCATCGTCGCCGAGCGTCACGCGCCACACCAGCGAGTCGAGTTCGCCGCCGAGGAGGTCGAGCGCATGCGCCTTCGGCCGGCGCGGGAACCAGAAGGTGTAGACGAGCTGCCGCCGCGGCTTTCCGTCCATCAGGGCGTGCGCGAGCCGGACGTAGGCGACCGGACCGGCGCCGGCGTCCACGGCGACCCGGCCGTGGCGCCAGGCGAGGGGTCCGACAGCGTCATGCTCGCCGGTGACGTCGATCTCGAGGATGGGGGCGTGGCGAAGCAGCAGCCGGCGCAGTTCGGCCGCGGTCCCGGCCCCGCTCCCGGCCGAACTCACGGCCGGCAGACCGGCCGGCGGCACCCCGGCCACGCGCTCCAACTCAGCGGCGGCATCGGCGGCCGGAACGAGGCGCTGCAGGCGGCCTTCGACCGGCAGCGCGGGCAGCGGGATGGCGAAGTCCGCTCGCGTGCGCTGCTGCCAGTCGCGGATGCCGGCCGCGAAGGCAAGCCGGGTGAGCGGGTAGAGACCCAGCGCGCGCAGGCCCGTGCTGTAGTCGTCGGGCACGCGGGCGGCCTGCAACAACGCGCCGCGCGCCTCGGGGCCGGCGTCGGCATCGAGCAGCAGCTTCCGGCAGCGGGCGGCGAACTCGTCCTCGCCACCCGCGGCGCCCGGGGCCAGCCCGGCGTTCCGGCTCTCGATCGCTTCGGCCTGCCTGGCGAGCTCGGCGAGCCGGCCGCGCCACGCGTTCCAGCGCTCGGTGTCGGTGCTGACATCGGCGCCGGCATCGGGGCCGAAGCCCGGGACGACGTCGGCGGGAGCCGGCGCCAGGGCCTCACCGAGCCGGTCGACGCGCAGGTACGGAAAGCCCGCCACGACGCGGTCCTGCGCGTCCTGCGCCCCGGCGGCGCCGACGTCGCGGCTGCGTGCCTGCAGTGCCCGCGCGCAGTCGCCCACGGCGTCGGTGCGCTGGAGGTGAGCCGAGATCGGCGCTTGCGCGAAGGGGTCGATGGTGGCGCAGCCGCCAAGCGCGGCCAGCGCCAGCAGCGCGGACGCCCGCGCGAAACGGTGCCATGGGCGAGCCCGCAGGACGGAGCGAGAGACGGGCAAGGCGCGCGCGGCTGCAGTCCGTTGGACGCGGTGCATCGAGTTCAGCATGGTCTCACCTACCGGACCGCCCCGTGGAATCGCCTGGCGCGCCGCGCTTCACTGGGCCAGGAAGCCCCCGTCCACCGCCAGCACGTGGCCCGTGACCATCGAGGCCGCCGGGCTGGCGAGGAACAGGATGGCCGCGGCCACCTCCTCGGGCTCGGCCATGCGGCCGAGCGGCGTGACGGCGCGCACGCGCTCGAGCACCGTGGCGTCGAGCGCGCCGATGAAGCCGGTGCGCGTCCAGGTGGGCGCCACCGCGTTGACGCGGATGCCGCGCGGGGCCCACTCCACGGCCTGCGAGCGCGTCAGGTTGACCAGCGCGCCCTTGGTGGCGTGGTAGGCCGGGTTCGGGTAGGGGCCGGCGCCCGACAGGCCCATGATCGACGCGGTGTTGACCACGGCGCCGCCTTCGGCCGGCATGGCCGCCGCCGCTGCCCGCGCGCACAGGAAGCAGCCCGTCAGGTTGACCGCGAGCACCTGGTTCCACTCGGCCAGCGACAGCTCCTGGCTCGACTTGCGGATCGAGACGCCCGCGTTGTTGACCAGGATGTCGATGCGCCCCTCGCGCTGAGCGGTCTCGCCGAACACGCGTTCGATGGCCTCCGGCGCCGACACGTCGAGCACGGCGGACCGGCTGCCCGGCAGCGCCAGGGCGGCCTGCCGCAGGGCTTCGGCGTCACGGTCGAGCAGCATGACCGTCGCGCCTGCCTCGTGCAGCGCATGGGCTGTCGCGCGCCCGATGCCCTGCGCGGCGCCGGTGACCAGCGCGACGCGGCCGTCGACGCGAAAGCGCGCCAGCATGCCCGGCGATCGGGGTGGGAGGTCGGCTGGTGGCATCGGCGTGGCTCGGCGGGGTCGGGGGGCTGGGCGGGGCCGTCTTGCCGTTGACCGTCGCGCCGTCAGGACGGCAGCAGCATGCCGCGCGTCTCGATGAAGCGCACCACCTCCGGCAACCCGGTGCGGCCCGGGTCGCGCAGGTTCGTCATCACGTGGGGCCTGCCGCGACGCATGCGCTGCGTGTCGGCCTCCATCACCGCGAGGTCGGCGCCGACGTGCGGCGCGAGGTCGGTCTTGTTGATGACGAAGAGGTCGCTCTTGGTGATGCCCGGGCCGCCCTTGCGCGGGATCTTCTCGCCGCCGGCGACGTCGATCACGTAGATCGTCAGGTCGCTCAGCTCGGGGCTGAAGGTGGCGGCGAGGTTGTCGCCGCCGCTCTCGATGAACACGATGTCGGCATCCGGGAACTGCGCCAGCATGCGGTCGACCGCCTCGAGGTTGATGGACGCGTCCTCGCGGATCGCCGTGTGCGGGCAGCCGCCGGTCTCCACACCCATGATGCGCTCGGGTGCCAGCGCGCCGGCCACGGTGAGCAGGCGCTGGTCTTCCTTGGTGTAGATGTCGTTGGTGACGACGACCAGGTCCCAGCGCTCGCGCATGGCCTTGCACAGCATCTCGACCAGCGTCGTCTTGCCCGAGCCGACCGGGCCGCCGACGCCCACGCGCAGCGGCGGCAGCTTCTTGGTGCGGCCGGGGACGTGGTGCAGCCGGGGGACGGGCGCGGGGCTCATGAGCGGAACAGCCTCGAGTACTGGGTTTCGTGGCGGGCGGAGAGGATCGCCAGCATCGGCGCGAAGGCCTGGCGGTCGGCGTCGGGCGTGGACTGCGCGCGCGCGACGGCCGGCGGGATGGCCTCGGCCAGCCGCGCGAGCATCCGCTGCGCCGCGGCCTGGCCCAGCGGCACGGCCTTCATCGCGGCCTGCACCATGTTCTCGGCCCAGCCGAAGGCGAAGGCGTGGGCTGCATCGCGGGCGTCCGCGCCCGCGAGCACGGTGGCCAGCGCGAAGCCGAGCGGCCAGCCCGGCGCCGGGGCCAGGGCGGCGAGCGTGTCGATGCGGTCGTCGCCGGCCCAGGCGCTGTTGCGCAGCCAGTCCACCAGCGAGCGGCCCATCTGCTCGCCCTGCAGCCGCAGCTCGGCCGTCTCGCGCGTGGCGTGGTGCCACGCGTGCAGCGCCTCGATGCGCCCCGCGTCGCCGGCCTGCCACGCGGCATGCGCCTGCACCAGCAGCGGCAGCTCGCTGCGGGCGAGCACCAGGTCGAGCTGCAGCAGCAGCCAGCCGCCTGCCGAGGCTTCGTCGCCGACGCGACCGGCGTCGATGGCCGCCTCCAGGCCCTCGGAGTAGCTGAAGCCGCCCACCGGCAGGGCCGGCGAGGCCAGCCACATCAGGTGCAGCAGCGGGATCGCGCTCATCGGGGCGCGTCAGCGGCCGTGGCCGTGGCCGTGGTCGCGCGCGTGCTCATGGCCGGGACCGTGATGGTGATCGTGGGCGTGGCCATGGTCGTGCGCATGGTCGTGACCGTGCGCGTGGTCGTGACCGTGCGCGTGATCGTGATCGTGCGCGTGATCGTGATCGTGCGCGTGATCGTGAGGACCGTGCCCGTGCGCGTGACCTCCGCCTTCGTAGGCGCCGCCCTCGGGGTCGAAGGGCAGGGTCTCCTCGCTCACGATCATGTGCATCCGGCGCAGCAGGTCGGCCAGCACGTGGTCGGGTTCGAGCTTCAGGTGATCGGGCTTCAGCTCCACCGCGACGTGGCGGTTGCCCAGGTGGTAGGCCGCGCGCATCAGGTCGCTCGGTGCGCCGTGGTGCGCGCAGTGGCGCACCACCAGCACCGGCTGCGGCGCCGCCTTGACGACGACCAGCGAGCCGTCCTCGCCCACCAGCACGTCGCCGCCCCGCACCACGGTTCCCCGTGGCAGGAAGACGCCGAGCAGGCGCCCGGTGGAGTCGGTGGCGTCGAAGCGGCTCTTGCAGCGCACGTCCCAGTCGAGCTCGACGGTCGCGGCACGCTTGAGCAGCACCGCGGCCAGTCCGCGGCCCTGGGGGATCAGCTTGTCGATGGTCAGCATGGCGGCGATTGTCGCGGAGCGCCGTCGCCCGGCGGCAGGCGTCCCGGTCAGAACAGGAAGTAACGCTGCGCCATCGGCAGCACGGTGGCCGGGTCGCAGGTGAGCAGCTCGCCGTCGGCGCGCACCGCGTAGGTCTGGGCGTCGATCTCCATGCGGGGCGTGTAGGCGTTGTGCACCATGTCGGCCTTCTTCACGGTGCGGCAGCCCTTGACCGCGGCCAGGCGCTTCCGGAGGCCGAGCTGGTCGCCGACGTCGGAGTCGAGCGCGCTGCGGCTGACGAAGGTGAGCGAGGTCGCCTGCACCAGGCGCCCGAAGCTGCCGAACATCGGCCGGTAGTGCACCGGCTGCGGCGTCGGGATGCTGGCGTTGGCGTCGCCCATCAGCGCCGCGGCGATGAAGCCGCCTTTCAGGATCAGGCTCGGCTTGACGCCGAAGAAGGCCGGCCGCCACAGCACCAGGTCGGCCCACTTGCCGACCTCCACCGACCCCACCTCGTGCGCGATGCCGTGCGCGAGCGCCGGGTTGATCGTGTACTTGGCCACGTAGCGCTTGACGCGGGCGTTGTCGTGCCGCGCGGTATCCCCGGGCAGGGAGCCGCGCTGGCCCTTCATCTTGTGCGCGGTCTGCCAGGTGCGCAGGATGACCTCGCCCACCCGGCCCATGGCCTGCGAGTCCGACGAGAACATGCTGATCGCGCCCAGGTCGTGCAGCACGTCCTCGGCGGCGATGGTCTCGCGCCGGATGCGGCTCTCGGCGAAGGCCAGGTCCTCGGCGATGCCGGCGTCGAGGTGGTGGCACACCATCAGCATGTCCAGGTGCTCGTCGAGCGTGTTCACCGTGTACGGCCGCGTCGGGTTCGTGCTGCTGGGAAGCACGTTGGGCTCGCCCACCACCTTCATGATGTCGGGCGCGTGGCCGCCGCCGGCGCCCTCGGTGTGGAAGGTGTGGATCGTGCGGCCGCGGAACGCGGCGATCGAGTCCTCGACGAAGCCGCTCTCGTTGAGCGTGTCGGTGTGGATGGCGACCTGCGTGTCGGTCACCTCGGCCATCGTCAGGCAGTTGTCGATGGCCGCCGGCGTCGTGCCCCAGTCCTCGTGCAGCTTCAGGCCGATGGCACCGGCGGCGATCTGCTGCGTCAGCGCCTCGGGCCGGCTGGCGTTGCCCTTGCCCATGAAGCCGAGGTTCATCGGGAAGGCCTCGGCCGCCATCAGCATGCGGTGGATGTTGGTCGGCCCTGGCGTGCAGGTGGTGGCGAAGGTGCCGGTGGCCGGCCCGGTGCCGCCGCCGAACATCGTCGTCACGCCCGACATCAGCGCCTCCTCGATCTGCTGCGGGCAGATGAAGTGGATGTGGGTGTCGATGCCGCCTGCAGTGACGATCATGCCCTCGCCGGCGATGATCTCGGTGCCCGGGCCGATGACGATGTCCACGCCCGGCTGGGTGTCGGGGTTGCCGGCCTTGCCGATGGCGGCGATGCGGCTGCCCTTGATGCCGATGTCGGCCTTGACGATGCCCCAGTGGTCGACGATCAGCGCGTTGGTGATCACGCAGTCGTGCGCCTCGTGCGGGCCGGGGCCGTTGACCACCTGGCTCTGGCCCATGCCGTCGCGGATGGTCTTGCCGCCGCCGAACTTGACCTCCTCGCCGTAGCCGCCGGCGCGCAGCGTGTAGTCGGCCTCGACCTCGACCACGAGGGCGGTGTCGGCCAGGCGCACGCGGTCTCCGGTGGTCGGCCCGTACATCTCGGCGTAGGCCCGCCGGCCCAGGCGGCTCATCACAGCGCCCCGTTGACGAGGCCGCGGAAGCCCCAGGCCTGCCGGGCGCCCGCGTAGGGCACGAGCTCGACGGTGCGCTCCTGGCCGGGCTCGAAGCGCACCGCGGTGCCGCTCGGGATGGCCAGCCGCATGCCGCGGGCAGCCTGGCGGTCGAAGTGCAGCGCGGCGTTGGTTTCCGCGAAGTGGTAGTGCGAGCCGACCTGGATCGGGCGGTCGCCGGTGTTGGCCACCACCATCGTCAGGCGCGGCCGGCCGGGATTCAGCTCGTGCTCGGGTCCGTCGACCAGGATCTCGCCGGGGATCATCGTGGTGCTCTCCTCGGGGCGTCGTGCGTCATCATGCAATCGGTTGGTGCACGGTCACCAGCTTGGTGCCGTCCGGGAACGTGGCCTCGACCTGGATCTCGCCGACGATCTCGGGCACGCCCTCCATCACGTCGTCGCGCGTCAGCACCGTCTTGCCCTCGCTCATCAGCTGGGCGACGGTCTTGCCGTCGCGGGCGCCTTCGAGGATGGCGGCGGTGATCAGCGCCTGCGCCTCGGGCACGTTCAGCTTCAGCCCGCGCGCGCGGCGGCGCTCGGCCAGCAGCGCGGCCGTGAAGATCAGCAGCTTGTCCTTCTCGCGCGGCGTCAGGTCCATGGCGTTCGCCCGGTGGTCGATCGAGCGGGAATTCTGCAACGGAGCCCGCGGCAGGGCAGCACCAGCAAGCGCCGCGCCTGCCCCGCCGGCGCTCAGGCCCCGGGCGCGGCGCCCGGGGGCGCCGCCGCCTGCGCCAGGGCTGCGGCCAGCGCAGCGCCTGCGGCCGTGACGCATCCGGTGACGTCCTGCAGTGCTCCCGCCACGCGCACGATGCGGCCGTCCTTCGGGACCGGCTCGCCGATGACGCGCACGGTGAGGTCACGGCCGCATGCCGTGCGCAGGGCCAGCTGCAGATCGAACGCCTGGACGCCCTGCGACGCGGCTTCGATTGCGGCGGCGAGCTGGCCGCGACCGGGCTCGGCGTACATGGCCAGCGCGTCGGCCACGGTCGGCTCGGCGTCGGGCGGCATCCCGAGGATCGCGCGCAGCTGCGGGCTCCAGCGGATGCGCCCGGCAGCCAGGTCGACCTCCCAGCCGCCGATGCGCGCCAGGCGCCCGGTGCGGTCGAGGAAGGCCTCGCTCTCGCGCAGCGCGGACAGCGCGTCGCGCAGCGGGCCGATGTCGCGCAGGATCGCCGAGATGCCGAGCACGCGGCCGCGCTCGTCACGGATCGGCGACAGGCTCGCCGCGACGACGACCTCGCGGCCGTCCTTGTGCCGGCACTGCGTCTCGAAGCTCGACAGCGTGCCCTGCTCGCCGTTCATCGCCGCCAGCGCCAATGCGCCCTTGGAGAACAGCTTCCAGGCCGGCTGGCCGATGATCTCCTCCCGCCGCCAGCCCAGCATCGACTCGGCGGCTGCGTTCCAGCTCGTCACCTGGCCGGCCATGTTCTGGCCGAAGATCGCGTCGTTGCTGCCGTCGACGATGGCTGCCATCAGGCGCGCCAGCGTGGCCGCCTCGCGCTCGGCCGTGACGTCCAGGCCGAGGGCGACGAAGCCGTCGATCGTGCCGTCGGCGGCGCGCCAGGGCAGCAGCGTGATGCGCATCGACCGCGGCGGCCCGCCCTGCGGCGGCGCCAGCAGGATCTCGAACTGCTGGATCTCGCCGCGCAGCACGGCCTCGCGCCGCAGGTCGCGCACGGCGGTGCGCTGCGCCCCGACCACGGCGTCGATGCTGCAGCCCGCCAGGGCCTGGGGCGTGGTGCCCATCCAGCGCGCCAGCTCGGCATTGGCATAGACGTTGCGCATGTCGCGCGACCACACCGACACCGCCGCCGGCAGCTGGTCGAGCACCGAGTTCAGCGACTGCACGTGGCCGGTCAGCTCGGCTTCATGCCGGCTGCGCGCGGCCAGCGCCGACGCCAGGGCCTGCTCGCGCAGTTCCAGCGCCTGGGCGGCGGCGGCCGCCAGCTCGCGCAGCTGCTCCCGCTGTGCGGGGTCGAGGCGCCGCGGCTGGCGGTCGATCACGCACAGCGTCCCCAGCCGCACGCCGCCCGGCAGCTCGATCGGCGCGCCGGCATAGAAGCGGATGCCTGGCTCGCCCGTCACCAGCGGGTTCCCGGCGAACCGCGGGTCGGCGCAGGCGTCGCCAACCTCCAGCACCTCGCCGTCGAGGATGGCGTGGGCGCAGAAGGCGAGCTCGCGCGGCGTCTCGCTGACGCCGGGCAGGCCGACGTTGGCCTTGAACCACTGCCGCGACGCGTCCACCAGGCTCAGCAGCGCGATCGGAGTGCCGCAGATCGCGGCCGCGAGCCGGCTCAGCGTGTCGAACAACGGCTCGGGCGCGGTGTCCAGCACGGCGAGCGCCCGCAGCCTCTCCAGGCGCTCGGCCTCGTTGGTGGGCGGCGGTGCCGGGGGCAACATGCGTCGAATTGTGACGCCCGTGTTGCGGCAGCGGCAGCGCGATAATGCGCAGTGTGAAGCAGGCCAGACCGCCGCCGGTGCGAGCGGGGAAACCCGGCACGGGAGGAAGGTCCGGACTGCACAGGGTGGCGTAGCAGCTAACGGCTGTCCGGCGCGAGCCGAGGATCAGAGCAACAGAGACGAGTCGAGGCGGGGCCGAGTCACGCTTCGGGTGAAACGGGCAATCTCTACGCGCAGCAACACCGAATAGGCCGGCGATGAGGCGTCCCGCGGAGCCGGCGGGTAGGTGGCACCGAGCCGGGTGGGCGACCCCCGGCCCAGACGAATGGCGGTCACGGCCGGCCCTGCGAGGGGCCGGCCGCACAGAATCCGGCCTATCGGCCTGCTTCACACATTTTTCCGCGGTGCGCCCGGCCCCCGTGAGTCCGCGCGCGCCACGGCCCGGCGCCGCAGCCGGCGTGACGCCGCCACCCGCTCCACCCACAAGGCCCCGCTTGCCGACGACCCACCCCGCACCGACCGATTGGCGCGGCAGGCGCTGGGCGCTGGCCCTGCTGCTGGCCGGGCTGGGGTCGATCGGCCCGTTCGCCGTCGACACCTACCTGCCCGCGTTCGAGGGCATCGGCGCCGCCATCGGCGCCACCCCGGTGCAGATGCAGCAGACGCTGGCGACCTACCTGGCCGCGTTCGCGGTGATGAACCTGTTTCACGGGGCGCTGGCCGACAGCTTCGGCCGCCGGCCCGTCGTGCTGGTCAACCTGGGCCTGTTCGCGCTGGCCTCGGCCGGCTGTGCGCTGGCGCAGGACATCGGCACGCTGCTGGTGATGCGCGCACTGCAGGGTCTGTCGGCAGGCGCGGGCATGGTGGTGTCGCGCGCCATCATCCGCGACCTGTTCGCGCCGCAGGACGCCCAGCGCGTGATGTCGCAGGTCACGATCTTCTTCGGCGTCGCTCCGGCGGTCGCGCCCCTGGTCGGCGGCCTGCTGTTCGCGGCCGCCGGCTGGAGCGCGATCTTCTGGTTCCTCGCGGCGCTGTCGGCGGCGCTGGCGCTGCTGATGTGGGCGCGGCTGCCCGAGTCGCTGCCGGTGGACCAGCGCCAGCCCTTCGCTGTCGCGCCGCTGCTCGAGGGCTACGGCGCGCTGGTGCGCAGCCCGCGCTTCCTGCTGCTGGTGCTGGCCGGCGCCGTGCCCTTCAACGGCATGTTCCTGTACGTGCTTGCCGCGCCCGCCTTCCTCGGCACGCACCTCGGCCTGGCGCCGACCGAGTTCTTCTGGTTCTTCGCGGCCAGCGTGGCGGGGATCATGGCTGGCGCCTGGCTGTCCGGCCGCTTGGCCGGCCGGATGCCGCCGCGGGCCCAGCTGCGGCTGGGCTTCGCGCTGATGACGGTGGTGGCGCTGGCCAACGTGGCATTGAACCTCGCCCTGGAGCCGCATCCGGCATGGTCGATCTGGCCGGTGACGCTGTACGCGCTCGGCTGGTCCCTCACGGCGCCGGTGATCACGCTGCTGGTGCTCGACCAGGCCCCGACGCGCCGCGGCATGGCCGCATCGGTGCAGGCCAGCCTGGGCAGCGCGGTGAACGCCCTGGTGGCGGCCGTCGTCGTGCCGCTGGCCATGACTTCCGCAGCCGGGCTCGCGCTGGCGAGCGCCGCGGCGCTGGCCATCGGGCTCGCGGCCTGGGCCGTCGTCGAGCGCCGGGTGACCTGACGGGCGGTCGGCCCTCCTCCCCCAAGGCCGCCGGGCCCGCCTGGGGCTGCCGTCCGTGCAACGGATCATCCCACCCAGGCCACTGCGGTGCCGGACCTCAAGAACGGGGCGTCGGAGTCGATATGGGGGGCTCGGTACGCGATCATGGCCTTGCCCCCGCAGTCCCCGTCATCGACCCGCCGCCCGCTCGCGGTCTGCACCGCCTTACGGCTTGCCGTGCTCGCAGCGATGGTGTGGTCCGCCCCGGTGGCCGCCCAGGCGCAACCCAGCCCGGCGACCACGCGGGTGGCTGCCGCGCAGCCGACCACCGCTTCGCCGGGCGCGGCCGAGGACGACGAGTTGCTGGAGTTGCGGCAGCGCCTGGTCGAGCGACTTTCCGGCAGCCCGCACACGCCGCGCAACTCGACCGACCTGACCCTGTCGCCACGTCCTCCTGCCGCCCGCGCGCAGTCGCAACGCCCGTCGGCGACCGCCGCTGCAGCGGCACCCGCCTCTTCCCCCAGGCCTTCGGCCAAGCCCGCAGCGCGCCCTGCCGTCGACGCATCGGCTGCCCCGGCTGCCCCGGGCGCCGCCTGGTCGTACGACGGAGCCACCGGGCCGGCGTCCTGGGGCACGCTACGGCCGGAGTACGCGCTCTGCGCCCAGGGCCAGCGCCAGAGCCCGATCGACCTGCACGGCGGGCTGCCCGTCGACCTGGAGCCGGTGCGCTTCGACTACCGGCCGAGCCGCTTCGGCGTGCTGGACACGGGCCGCACGCTGCAGGTCGGCGTGGCCAGCGGCAACCACATCGACCTCGGCGGCCGGCGCTTCGAGCTGCGCCGCGTGCGCTTCCACCACCCGGCCGAGCACCAGATCGACGGCCGTCGCTTCGCGCTGTCGGCCCATCTCGAGCACGAGGACGCCGAAGGCCGCCAGGTGGTCGTGGCCGTTCTGTTCGACCCCGGCCCGGTGCAACCGGTGCTGCAGGCGCTGTGGAGCCACATCCCGCTCGAGCCGCAGCAGGAGCAGGCCGCCCGCATCAACGTGGACTTCGCGGGGCTGCTGCCGGCAGACCGGCGCTACTACACCTACATGGGCTCGGCCACCACGCCACCGTGCCGCGAAGGCGTTCAGTGGGTCGTGATGCGCAACCCGGTGACATTGGCGCCCGAACAGCTCGAGGTGTTCGCACGGCTGTACCCGATGAACGCGCGTCCGCTGCAGGCCGCCGCGGGGCGCCGGATCCTGCAGTCGGAGTGAGCGCGTGGGGGCGAGCGCCCTGCCGGGGCGACGTTCCCGCAGGGCCCTGCCGACGGCTCGAGCCGCGGCCGGCAGTTCGCCGTTCGCGCGGACCGGTCCGAATCCGCCGATCGCGCAGCCCGCTGTGTGCCGCTGGCGCGGTCTGCCATGCGCCAGCGGCGCGATCCGCTATGCGCCGCCGGCGCGGCGTGCGGCCAGCAGCAGCGGCCACAACCACAGGCTCGCCAGCCACTTCCCGACACGCCCGGCCGACAGCGACCGCGTCTCGTGCTGCGCCACCTTGACGAACAGCACGCCCGCACCCACCACCACGTACAGCAGCAGCCCGCCGTAGATGGCCACCCGCAGGCCGTAGCTGTCGGCGATCAGGTCGCCGATCACGCGGGCGGCCAGAGCCGCCAGCAGCACGGCGGCCAGCAGCGCGAGCGCGACGCCGGCGATGGCGTGGCGCAGTTTCCATAACGGGTCGTTCTGCATCGGGTTCGGTGCGCGGCGGACGCGCAGGCAAGGGCAGGCGAGGGTGCCCGGGAGCGCTGGCGAGGATGTCGGGCCCGGTGCCGACCCTGGACCCCGGCATGCAGGCAACGCACTGCGACCCAGTCGGATGCCGTCGCTGCCGAATGCCGGTCGCGGACCGTCAGTCGCAGACGAGCGCGGCAACCACCTCGCCGATGGCCAGCGCACTCGTCAGCCCCGGGGACTCTATCCCGAACAGGTGCACCAGGCCGTCGACCCCATGCGTGGCCGGGCCGTCGATGCGGAAATCGGCGGCCGCTGCGCCTGCGCCCGCGAGCTTGGGCCGGATGCCCGCATAGGCAGGCTGCAGCGCGCTGTCGGGCAGGCGCGGCCAGTAGCGGCGCACCTCGGCGTAGAAGGCGGCGGCGCGGGCCGGATCGACCGCGTGGTCGAGCGCCGCCGCGGGCGTCTCGGCCCCGACCGCGTCCAGCCACTGCACGTCCGGCCCGAAGCGGGCCCCGCCGCCGAGGTCCAGCGTCAGGTGCACGCCCAGTCCGCCGTCGACCGGCGTCGGGTAGATCAGGCGCGCGAACGGCGCCTTGCCGGCCAGGTCGAAGTAGTGGCCCTTGGCCAGGTGCCGCTGCGGGATCGAGCTGTCGGGAAACCCGGTGATCGAACGCGCGACAGCCTGCGCGTCGAGCCCGGCGGCGTTGACGATCCAGCGCGCCTGCAGCAGCGAGCGCGTGTCGTCGGCGCCGATCGCGATGCGCCAGCCGCCCGGCGCCGGCTCGGCGCCCTCGATGCGGCTGGCACAGGCCAGCAGCCCGCCCGCGGCCTCGGTGTCGGC
This sequence comes from Rubrivivax sp., assembly GCA_020248915.1. GTDB lineage: Bacteria > Pseudomonadota > Gammaproteobacteria > Burkholderiales > Burkholderiaceae_C > Rubrivivax. The sequence continues at coordinate 100,723 of JADCGP010000005.1, forward strand.
CAGCAGCGCGGTCATCAGCCCGTGGCTGTCGACGATGCCCGAGCGGGGCGACAGCAGCGCCGCGCTGCACTGCAGCTCGGGCTCGAGCGCGCGTGCCTGCGCGGCGGTCAGCATCGCCAGCGGCTCGGCGGCGTCGGCGCCGCAGGCGTGGGCGCGCGCGGATCGCCTCGAGCCGGCCCTCGTCCTGAGGCCGCGTCGCGACCACCAGCTTGCCGCAGCGGGCGTGCGCCACGCCGCGTTCGCGGCAGTAGGCGTACAGCAGTTCGCGCCCCTGGACGCAAAGCCGCGCCTTCAGGCTGCCCGGCTCGTAGTACAGGCCGGCGTGCACGACCTCGCTGCTGCGCGACGACACGCCGCTGCCGTAGCGCGGCGCAGCCTCGGCGACGATGACGTCGCGCCCGCGGCTCGCGAGCGCACGCGCCGCCGCGAGGCCCACCACGCCGGCCCCGACGACGAGTACGTCCACCTGGTCCACCACTGTCCTCCCGTTCTTCCGCCGGACACCTGCCGTCCGGCCGGCGCGACGCCGATCCCGCGCCGAGCGCCCACCCGTCGGCCGCGGCCGACCCGGCGTTCCACTCTAGCCGCAGGCGTCTGCCCCTGCCTGCGGCGGGCGACCTTGACGTGCGACAAACGGCGACGCGCCGGCCGGCCCTAGCCTGCGCAGACCGCCGACCTAGCGCTGCCGCGCCGGGCCGGGCGGGCTGGGCCGTGGCCGGCGAGGAGCACCGATGAACCCGTTCCCGATTCCCGTGCGCGCGGCGCCGCTGCTGGGGCCCGGCTCGCAGCCGGACGAAGACGCGGCGCTCGACGTGATGCCGCTGCCGCGCGAGATGCACACTTTCGAGATGCCTCCGGTGCCGCAGCAGGCACCGCCGGGCACGCTGGAGGCGGCCACCGAGCTGCTGGCCGGCCTGCTGCGCGATCTGCGCGCGTGGGACTTCGCCTCAGGCGAGGACGGGCCGCGGGTCGACCTGCGTGGCCTGCCGGCGCCCGTGCTCGACATCGTCGGCCAGGTGCTGGGCGAGGGCGAGGTGTCGATCCGTGTCGACGGCGAGCAGCCGCTGCGCATCCAGGAGACGGCGTTCGCGGGCCTCTGGCGCTGCTGCCGGCTCGATGCCCGCGGCGTGCGCCTGCACGACTGGATCGAGGCCGGTGCGGTGCCCGGCGTGGTGCCCGAGGCCGCACGCGCGGGCACGGCTGCCGGGCTGGCCGAGGCGCCACTGCCGCCCGGAGTGATGAACGCGCCGGCGCTGCTGGCCGAGATCGGCGCGCGGCTGTCCGCGCCCGATCGCACCGCGCACGCGCACCAGCTGAACCTGACGCTGCTGCCGATGGCGCCAGAGGATCATGTCGCGCTGGAGCAGGCGCTGCCCGTGGGGCCGGTGGCGATCATCTCGCGCGGCTTCGGCAACTGCCGGGTCACCAGCACCGGCACGCGCGACGTCTGGCGCGTTCAGTACTTCAACAACATGAACACGCTGATCCTGAACACGCTCGAGGTCGTCGGCATCCCGGAGGTCGTCGTCGCTTCCGACGACGACCTCGAGGACACCATCGGGCGCCTGGCCGAGCTGGTGCAGTGGATGGACGAGTCGGCGCAGCCGCCAGCGTCCTGAAGTCCGCACCGGCCCCGATCCGGGCGAGCCGCGCCCCCTGCACAGCCGTGAGCGGAGTTCGCTTCCAGGGTTTCGGCCACGCGCCCGACATCGGGCCGCGCACCCGCCTGGAGTGCAAGATCTGCTGGACCGTCTACGACCCGGCCGAAGGCGACCCGCACTGGCAGATCCCGCCCGGCACGCCCTTCGACAGGCTGCCGCCGCACTGGAGCTGCCCCAACTGCTCGGCCACCCAGGACCAGTTCATGGTGCTGCCCGACGACGACCGCTCCCAGTGCCCTTGAGTACCGAAGAGCTGCGCCGTTGCGCGCCACCGAACCCCGGGGCGCGGTGAGGTGCCGCTCCTTCCCACCGCCCGAAGACCCACCGCCCATGACCGAGGAGAACCCATGAAGACCGCTCTCGCCGCCGTCATCGTCGCTGGCGCGCTGCTCGCCGCCGGCGCCGCGCAGGCCAATGCCGACCTCGCCAACAAGCACTGCAGCAAGTGCCACGAGATGGACAAGAAGAAGAAAGGCCCCGCCTACAAGGCCACGGCTGCCAAGTACAAGGGCAAGGCCGATGCCGAGGCCTCGCTGCTCAAGGCGGTCATGGACCCCAACGGCGACCACCCCGAGATGACGACCAAGCCGTCGGCCGACGAGGTGCGCACCGTGCTCAAGTGGATGCTGCAGCAGTAGCGCGGCAGCTGCCTCTTTGGCCCCGGGAAGCCGGCCTCGCGCCGGCTTCGTCGTTTCCATCGAGTCAGCCGCTGCGGTTGTCGCAGGTCAATGGCGGGTCCCGATCGGGCCCCTACATTGCCCCGGGCGGACGTCGGGCACCGTGCGGGACGGGTGCCGGCGGCTGGCGAGGAGGAGTCGTGATGACCCCAGGCGCAAGCCCCCCGAGCGGACACCCGGCGGGTGCGGACGCGGTGCGTATTCAGCACGCCGCGCGCGGCGCGCGTGCGGATGGCGCCGGTCCGGGGCGCTATCGGTGGCGTGTACGGCTTGCGCTGGCGTGCGCTCTGCTGCCTTGCTGGCTGCTCGCACTTCCCGGTGCGGCGGCCGCCGCAGCAGCAACGCCGGCGGCCGCCGCGGCCGCCAAGCCCGACACGCGCGCACGCTGCCTGGAGTGCCACGACGACAAGACGCTGAAGTCCGACGACGGCAAGTCGCTCGCGGTGCTTGCCGACGACTACGCCCGCGGTGCGCACCGCAAGCTCGACTGCGCCGAGTGCCACGATGCCGCGTTGTCGACCCGGCACCCGAAGAACCCGCTCGGCGCGGTCAAGCCGCAGGTCTGCCAGGGTTGCCACGAGGACGAGTTCAAGGCCATTGGCGACAGCGTCCACGGACGCCGCGCCAAGGGCGAGCGGGCGATCAAGGACTGCACCGGCTGCCATGGCAGCCTGCACACGGTGCACAGGAGCGGCGACCCGAAATCGCCGCTGTCGGCCGTCAACCAGATCAAGACCTGCGGTGCCTGCCACGAGGACGTGCTCGCCAACTACGAGACGAGTGAGCACGCGCGTGCGCTGCTGAAGTCCGGCCTGACCGAGGGCGCGCCTTCGTGCTCCAGCTGCCACCGCAAGCACGACGTCCACGCCAAGGACGATCCGCGCTCGGCCACCCACCACGCGAAGATCCCCGAGACCTGCGGCAGCTGCCACAAGGGCATCCTGAAGGACTGGCAGGACAGCGCCCACGGCGCGCTGGTGCGCGCCGGCAAGGAGGGGCCGGACTGCGCGAGCTGTCACACGCCGCACGCCGTGAAGCGGCCCGATGCCACCCAGGTGCGCCACGAGGTGGCCGACCGCTGCGGCAACTGCCACGAGAAGATCGGCCGCACCTATCGCGACAGCTTCCACGGCAAGGCCACCCAGCTCGGCATGAAGCAGGCGGCCGCCTGCGCCGACTGCCACACGGCCCACCTCAACCTCGGCAAGAGCAACCCGAAGTCGAGCGTCCACCCCGACAACCTGGCGGCCACCTGCGGCGCCTGCCACCAGAACGTCAACGTCTCGTTCCTGACCTTCGACCCCCACGCCGACCCGACCGACCCGACGCGCAACCGCTACGTGCACTGGATCTACCTCGGCATGACGGCTCTGCTGCTGGGCGTCTTCGGCTTCTTCGGCCTGCACGGCCTGCTGTGGCTGCAGCGCTCGCTGGTGGGCAAGCTGCGGGGCGAGTTCCCGGCGCACGTCCACGACGGCCCCCACGTCAAGCGTTTCCGCCGCGGCCAGGTGTGGGTGCACGTCACGATCGTCACCAGCTTCCTGCTGCTGGCCGCCACCGGCCTGCCGCTGAAGTTCGCGGAAGCACCATGGGCACCCGCCCTGATGTCGGTGTTCGGCGACCCGCAGGTCGCAGGCTGGCTGCACCGTTTCGCGGGTGTCGTCACGTTCGGCTACTTCTTCCTCCACGTCGCGATGGTGCTGCACGCGATGCTGGTCAAGAAGCAGCGCGGGATGCTGTGGGGCCCGGGCTCGATGGTCCCGCAGCCGCGCGACCTGTTCGACTTCGTGGCCATGATGAAGTACTTCCTGTACCTCGGCCCGCGCCCGAAGTTCGACCGCTTCACGTACTGGGAGAAGTTCGACTACCTGGCGGTGTTCTGGGGCGTGGCGATCATCGGCCTGTCCGGGCTGATGCTGTGGTTCCCGACCTTCTTCAGCACCTTCCTGCCAGGCTGGGCGCTGAACGCGGCGTACGTCGTGCACAGCGACGAGGCGCTGCTGGCCACCGGCTTCATCTTCCTGTTCCACTTCCTGCACACGCACCTGCGGCCGGAGTCGTTCCCGATGGACACCGTGGTGTTCACCGGCCGCATGCCCCTCGAGACGTTCAAGCACGAGCGTCCGCTCGAGTACGAGCGGGCGGTGCGCGAAGGACGGCTCGAGTCGATGATGGCGCCGCCGCCGACGGCCGCCGAGCTGCGCATCGCCTACGTGTTCGGCTTCGCCGCGGTCGCCATCGGCGTCGTGCTGGCCGTGATGATCTTCTGGGGCCTGCTCGGCTGGCTCCCGCACTGACGGGCCCCGGTTCCCTTCCCCGACCGACCGCACGCCGCCGGAGTCTCACCCATGGTCCACAGCTTCTTCTCGCTCGTCACGCGCCACTGGCTAAGCCTGCTCGGCTCGCTGGTCGCCGCCGTGGCGCTGGTGCTGATGGTGATGCTGGTCGCCATCGAGCTGTCCGGCTTCCAGGGCGGCCCCTACCTGGGGATCCTGACCTACATGCTGCTGCCGGCGCTGTTCCTGGTCGGCTTGCTGATGATCCCTGTCGGGGTGCTGCTGCGGCGGCGCGCCGATGCGCGCGCGGCGGCACGGCACGAGTCGGCTCCGCCGCTGCCGGTGATCGACCTGAACAGCGAGCGCACTCGCGGCATCGTGCTGGCCAGCGTCGTCGTCGCGATGGTCTCCGCCGTCGTGCTGGCCGGTGCCACCTACCGCGGCGTGCACGAGATGGAGACGGTGGCGTTCTGCGGCACCGCATGCCACACCGTGATGCAGCCCGAGCACACGGCCTTCCAGCGCTCGCCGCACAGCCGCCTGACCTGTGCCGACTGCCACATCGGCGCAGGTGCCGACTGGTTCGTGAAGTCCAAGATCTCGGGCTCGTGGCAGCTGGTCGCGGTGGCGCTCAACCTGTACCCCACGCCCATTCCGCAGCCGGTGCACAACCTGCGCCCGGCCCGCGAGACCTGCGAGCAATGCCACTGGCCGACCAAGCATGTCGGCGACAAGCTGCAGGTGCGGACGAAGTTCGGCGACGACGAGGCCAACACCGCGACGAAGACCGTGCTGCTGATGAAGATCGGCGGCCAGCAGGGCGCCACGTCCACCGGGATCCACTGGCACGTCGACCCCGGGGTGAAGATCCGCTACCAGAGCGACGCCTCGCGCCAGAAGATCTACGACATCGAGCTCACCCGGCCCGACGGCCAGACCCGGGTCTACAAGACCGGCGAGAAGCCCGAGGGCGCCACCGAGTGGCGGCAGATGGACTGCGTCGACTGCCACAACCGCCCGTCGCACACCTTCCAGCTGCCTGCCACCGAGGTCGATGCAGCACTGCAAGATGGACGGATCGACCGCACGCTGCCTTTCGTCAAGCGCGAGGCGATGCGGGTGCTGCAGGTGGCCTACCCGTCCCACGAGGCGGCCCGCGCCGGCATCACCAAGGAGGTGGAGAAGTTCTACCGCGAGAAGTACCCGGAGGTCGCCTCCGGTCGGGCCGGCGCCGTTGCCGCCGCGGCCCAGGCCCTCGGCGACATCTACGCCTGGAACGTCTTCCCCAAGATGAAGGTCACGTGGGGAACGTATATCAACAACATCGGCCACACCGAGGAAGCGCCGGGTTGCTATCGCTGTCACGACAAGAAGCACACCACCGCTCAGGGAGACAAGATCGGTCGCAACTGCAAGACCTGTCACGTGGTGCTGGCCGAGGACGAGCCCGACCCGGCGATCCTCAAGCAGTTCAAGCCCTGACCCAACCTTCCCCGCCGGTGCTGCCGGCGGGCCTTCCACCCACCGCTCGGGAGATTCCATGAAGACCCTGCTCGCTTCGATCGTCGTCGCCGTCGGCGTCCTAGGCTCCGGTGCCGCAATCGCCAGCGCCGATCTCGCCAACGCCAACTGCGGCAAGTGCCACGAGATGGACAAGAAGAAGAAGGGACCCTCGTACAAGGCGATCGCGGCCAAGTACAAGGGCCGCGAGGCCGATGCGCTCAAGGCCGCCGACCCCAAGGCCGACCACCCCGAGTTCAAGGCCAAGGACGAGGACGTGCGGGCCATCGTGAAGTGGATCCTGGCGCAGTGACGCTGCGCTGAGACGGCCGCCCGCCGCGTGCGGGGCGCGACGTCGATGAGTCCGATCGCGGTCTCCCTGCTGCTGCTCGCGGGCTGCGCCGGAGACGGGCTACCGGTGAAGCTATTGGACGCAGCTCGTCACGGTGTTCGCCTTCCTCGTGCTGCTGCCCACCGGCGAGCAGTTCCACATCGTCACGGCGCTGCCCGCGTTGTTCCTGCGTCGCGGTCGGCCGGGCCGCACGGGGTCCCCGGTCGACCTCGACCGGGCGCTGGCCGACGACGCCGACCCGTCCGCGCTGCGGATCGGCGTCCTGACCGCGCGCGACCTGACCTGGAAGGAGGCGCTCGACGCGTTCACCTGCACCGAGTGCGGCCGCTGCAAGGTGCCCTGCCCGACCTTCCTCACCGACAAGCCGCTGTCGCAGAAGGGGGTGCACGACGCGCTGAAGCACCACCTGGTCGAGCAGCGCGAAAGGCTGCTGACGCCGGTGCCGGACGGAGGGGACGACCCGCTGCCGCCGCTGGTGGGCGGCGCCGTCGACGAGACCGCGCTGTGGGCTTGCACGACCTGCGGCGCCTGCGAGGAGGCATGTCCGATCGAGCTCGAGCACCTGCCGCGCTTCTACCGGCTGCGCCAGCACCAGGTGATGATGGCGGGCCGCTTCCCGCACGAGCTCAAGGCCATGTTCGAGGGCTGGGAGTCGCAAGGCAACCCGTGGGGTCTGCCCGCCGGCCGGCGCGCCGACTGGGCACGCGACCTCGACCTGCCGCGCTGGAGGGACGCCAGCCAGGCCGGCGAATTCGAGTTCCTGTTCTACGTAGGTTCGGCGCAGTCCTACGACCCGCGCGGGCGGCGGATCGCGCGCGCCTTCGTGAAGGTGCTGTGTTCTGCCGGCGTGCGCTTCGCGATCCTGGGCGAGGCCGAGGGCAGCACCGGCGAGTGCGCCCGGCGGCTGGGCAACGAAATGCTGTTCCAGCGGCTCGCCGGCACGCTGGGCGCAAGCCTCGTCGAGCGCGGCGTGCGCCACGTCGTGACCTGCGACCTGCACGCGTTCAACGCGCTGAGCCACGAGGTGCCCGCGTTCTCGGGCCCGCCTGGCGCGGCGCAGGCCAGCCCCTGGACGGTGGAGCACCACGGCCAGTGCATCGCGCGGCTGCTGCGCGAGGGCCGCCTGCACCTTGGGCCGCCGCGGGCGGTCGCCTTCCCTGGCGCGTCGCGCGCGGCGCCGCGCCGCGTGGTGTTCCACGACCCGTGCTACCTCGGCCGCCACAACGGCGAGAACGCTGCGCCGCGTGCCGTGGTCGCCCTGGCCACCGGGGCGCCGCCGCTGGAGGCTGCGCTGCACGGCCCGATGGCGATGTGTTGCGGGGCCGGCGGCGGCCGCATGTGGCGCGAGGAGACGATCGGATGGCGCATCAACGTGCTGCGCGCCGAGCAGCTGCTCGAGGGCAGTCCTGCCGTGGTCGCGACCGCCTGTCCGTACTGCGCGCTGATGATCGACGACGGGCTGAAGGCACTCGGCCGCGACAGCCAGGTCGTCACGCGCGACATCGCAGAGCTGGTGGCCGAGGCGCTTCCGCCCGGCTCGCACCGAGAAGCCGTGAGCGGACCCGACACGACCGCGCGTCACTCCATGCGCCGCCGGCACTTCGCTGCAAACCCGCGCCATGTCTCTGGACATGGCTGCGGCTTGCGCCTCGTCCCGGCGACGCCTGGCGCGCCGCTCGGACGCGCCGGATCCATTCTCAGCTTCTGAGCCCTGCCGCCACGAGGAGCAAGCCGTGTCCCGATTCCTGATCGCGCACTCCACCACCGACGGCCACACCCCGCTCATCTGCGAGCGCCTGCGCCGCGGCATCGAGGCGGCGGGGCAGCACGCGGTGGTGCGGCCGATCTGCGAGACGGACGCCGCCGACCTGGCTGCGGCCGATGTCGTCGTCGTCGGGGCCAGCATCCGCTACGGCAAGCACAAGCCCGAGGTCGGCGCGTTCATCGCGCGCCACCGCGCCGCACTCGAGGCACGGCCGAACGCGTTCTTCTCGGTCAACGTCGTCGCGCGCAAGCCCGGCAAGGACGTCCCCGAGGGCAATCCGTACCTGCGGAAGTTCCTGAAGACGATCGCCTGGAAGCCGCAGAGGCTGGCCGTGTTCGCCGGCCGGATCGACTATCCGCGCTACGGCTGGGGCGACCGGACGATGATCCGCCTGATCATGTGGATGACCAGGGGCCCGACCGACCCGACGCGTTCGTATGAGTTCACCGACTGGAACCGGGTCGATGCCTTCGCAGCGGAGCTGGCCGGCTTGGGGGCGGCGCGGGCGGCACGGGCAGCGCCGCCGGTCAAAGCCGGGCCACCGATGGCCGCCTGACGGGCGCGGGGGCGGTTCAGAAGCGGTAGCGCACCGAGGCCCGCAGCACGTACACCCGGTAGTCCGCGGGCTGCAAGCCGAAGGCGAGCAGGTTCGGCAGCGTCGCGGGGCCCACGCCGGCCAGACGCCAGTCGCGCGCCAGGCCGCGCTCGGACCACAACCCCGCGTTCAGCGACACCGAGTCGCTGAGCTTGTAGCTGGCGTAGACCTTGATCGTGTCGGTGGCCATGCGGTCGACCGGGAATGCCGGGTCGCCGATGCCCGTGTCCACGCGCAGCTGGCTGCGGGCGCGGGAGATGACCGCATCGGCTCCGACGTCGAGCCGGTCGGGGATCAGCGCGTGGCGGACCCCGATCCCGACGACGTCGAAGCGGTCGCGACCGCGTGCGTTCCAGTCGGGCGCGGCGACCACCTGGCTGCCGGCCTGCCGCGACACCACCGCCTCGGACTGGGCCCAGGCGGTGAGCCGTGTGCGCTCGTCGATCGTCCAGGCGACGTCGCCGCCCAGGCTGGTGCGGCGCGTGCCGCGCAGCCCGACCAGCGTGGCGGGGTACTCGTCCTCGCCGGCCTCGACCGTGGCACCGAGCGCCACGTTGTCGCCGATGGCGAAGTCGCCGCGCACGCTGCCCTCCGTGCGGCGGCGCTGGGCCAGTTCGTACTTGCGCAGCAGCGTGTTCTCGGTCGTGCCGAACCAGGTCGCGACGCCGTAGGCGTCGTGGTCGCGATCGCCGTAGCTCAGCTTGAAGGCCAGGCTCGCGCCCTCGCCGGCGGCCACCGTCGCGCGCGCATAGGCAGAGGTCTCGCGCGTGCGGACGGCCTCGTGGTAGTTGCGCGTCCGGTTGTCCTGCTCCAGGCCCGCGGCGAGGCGCAGCGTGCCGCGTCGCCAGTCGGCCTGCAGGCGGAAGCGGTCGCGCATCTCGTCGAAGGGCGTGTTGCTGCGCACGGGGGCCGACGCCGAGACGAAGAGATCGGTGGCCACCTGCGGCCATGCCAGCACGGTGGTGCGGTTGTTGCGCTCGTCGCGCGAGTAGCTGGCGACGAGCCGAACCCCGCCGGGCACGGCGGCCGTCAGGCGCAGGTTGCCGTTGAAGGTGTCGACCCGCCCGTCGATGCCTGCGGCCGGCAGCGGCAGCACGAGCCCCGCGGTCACCGAGGTCGGCAGCAGCGGCTCGTTCTGCGTGGCCCGCCCAAGCGCGAAGTCGGCGCTGGCACGGATGGCCGGCGCGACCTGGTAACCCGCCGCGCCGCTGACCTGCTGGAACTCGTTGTCGGGCGCCAGCGCGATCCGGCCGCGCGTGGCGCCGAAGGCGCCAGTGTCGAAGGGGTTGTCCCAGACCAGCGCTGGGCTGCCGTTGTCGAAGCGCGAGTACTGCCAGGCCAGGCGCGCCTGCAGGTCGCGCGTCGCGTAGCCGACCGCGACCTCGAACTGGTCGGTGGTGTGGTCTACCGGCGCCGGCAGCTGCGCGGCGGTGTTGAAGAACGAGGCGGCGATCGGGCGCGTGCCTTCGCGGACGTCGCGCCGGGCGCCGATCGTCACGGTGAAGGGGCCGGCCGGCGCCGATGCGCCGAGGTCGAGGCGGCGGTGGTCGTAGCCGAGCCCGATCCCCTGCAGCGTCGTGGCCAGCGGCATGCCGGCGGTCGTCGTGGCAGCGAAGCCGGCGGGAAGCACCAGCCGGTCGCTGCCTGCCCCGGTGAAGGGCGTGCGGGCGCCGTCGCCGAAGCGACGCGGGATCTCCATCGCGTCGAGCCGCAGCCCGACCACGCCCTCGACGCCACCGCGGACCTCGAGCGTGCGGTCGAAGTTCTCCCCGACGCGCAGATCGACCCAGGTGCCGTCACCCCGGTGCGAAAGCTCGGCCTGCAGCGCGCCGCGCACGCCCTCGCGGTCGAGCCCGGTGTAGTCGCCGAACCGGCGCGACGTGTCCGAGACGCTGACCGCCCCGGCCTCGACCGCGCCGCTGCTGCCCTTCGGGTACGGGCAGGTCGCGCACTTCCACTGCGAGGTGTCGACCTGCGCACGGGCCGGGGTTGCGGGGCCGACGGCGCCGAGCACGCCAAGGGCGGCTAGCAGGGCGACGGAGCTGTGCAGGAAGGGGTGGGTGTTCATGGTCGCGTCCGTGGTCTGCGGGAGGCGGTCGGGCGCCTGGTCAGCGCAGCAGCTTGGCCCCTGAGGGGTGGTTCGAGCCGTGGACCTGGGTGTGGCAGTTCGAGCAGCTGCCGGCCACCGTGAAGACCGCCCCGCCCGCGGCACCCCCCGGCAGGTTGGCCGGTGTGCGCGGCACCGACGGGTGCCCGCTCGTGGAGTGGCAGGCCTGGCACAGCTGCGGCGGCGACTTGACCAGCAGCGCGCTGCGCACCGAGCCGTGCGGCTGGTGGCACAGCGCGCAGTCCTCGGCCACTGGTGCGTGCTCCCACAGCACCGGGCCCCGCTTGTCGGCGTGGCAGCTGTTGCAGGTCTGGTTCAGCGTCGGGCGGGCCAGCATGCCCGGCGTGCCGGCACCATGCGCGTTGTGGCAGTCGCTGCAGGCCACGAGGCCCTGCCGCACCGGGTGCGACGAGGTCTTCTGGAAGTCGGCCCGCTGGCTCTTGTGGCAGCTCAGGCAGGACTCGTTCTGGCGTGCCTTGGCGAGCATCGGGTCGCCGTGGCTGCGGTGCACCTGGTGGCAGTCGCTGCAGGCGACCTCGTTGCGCTCGTGCGTCCCGGCATGCCAGGCCGTCCGCGTGCCGCCGGCGTGGCAGGTCATGCAGATCTGGTTGCGTTCGGCGGCAGTCGCCTTGCCGGTGCTCTTGAAGCCGATGATGGCCGAGGCGCGCTTGTTCCGCGCGTGCAGCGCGCCGGGGCCGTGGCAGGCCTCGCACTGCAGGCCGCCGGCGCCGAACGGGGCGCGCCGGTCGCCGCGCAGCGCGTGCTTGCTGCGGAACAGCGCCGAGCCGGAGTAGACGCCGTCGTCGTCGGCGTGGCACTCCAGGCAGGTGTCGGCTCCCTTCTCGCTGTACTGCCCGGGCTTGGGCTGCGGCGCGGGCACCGCGGCCTGCTGGGCGAGCGCGCCGCCGGCGACCAGCGCGAAGGCCGTCAGGCACAGCGCGCGGAGGAAGGCTCGTGGGATCTTCATCGTGGTTGCCTGCGGGTGGAGGGCGTGGCCGGCGGGCGCGGAGTGGCGTCGTGGGCGCCTCGGATGGGCGCGGCGCAGCTCATGGCCGGGACGCCGCACCGGCGACGCGGGGTGCGGGCCGGCCCTTCACGGCGCCGACGTAGATGCGGCCGCGCAGGCCGTCGTACAGCTGGGCCGGAAGCACCTGCTGCGAGACCAGCGACGCCTTGCTGAGGTAGGGCCGACCCTCGACGATGCGGTCGGCCTCGGCCGCCCCGATGCCGGGCAGCCTCATCAGATCGGCCCGGCTCGCGTTGTTGAGGTCGACGGGCTTGAGCCCCGGGGCGCGCGGCGGTGCCGGCTGCGCCTGCGCGTCGCGCAGCGGGGGATGCTGGAAGTCCTTGCCCGGCGTGCCGGCCGTGCCGGGCGCGCGGACCGAGAAGGCCGCTGCGTTGCCCGGAAGGTTGGCGAGCAGCACGGAGAGCAGGGCCGCCAGCAGCGCGACGGCGGTGGCGGTGGAGGGCCGGGGGATCGAGTGCGACTTCATGCTCGGTCGGGGCGGTGGTGGCCAAGGAAGATGCGGGGTACGAGCCCCCGCGGGCCCTCACGGCGGCGGCGGGAAGGGCGATATGCCGGTTCCTCCGCGCCGCGGGTTCACTTGTGGACCTTCGCGGTGTCGAACTCGCGGCCGGGTCCATGGCACACGGCGCACGACTCGACATCCTCTAGCGGTCGCGACGTCGGCAGCGCCACCGACCGCGCCAGGCCGATCGCGCCGCCGTTGATCGCCATGTGCGCCCGCGCCGGCTGGTTGTCGTGGCAGCTGACGCAGGAGGCCGTGAACGGCGTGGTCACGACGTCGGTGGCGTTGACCGTGTTCAGCGAGGTCTTGGCCTGCGCGGGTGTGGCTGTCCCGGCAGAGATGCCGGCCGCGTAATTGGCATCGATCGACTCGTAGACCGAGGCCAGTGCGCCCGCGGGCACGTAGTTGTAGGTCTTCTGGTCCGTCGTCACCGCCGTCACGTGGCAGCCCTCGCAGTTGCTCAGGATGCCGGGGAAGTCCATGCGCCGGAAGTCGAGGACGACGATGGCGCCCGGGCTGCGGTCGCGCGCGTTCTGGAACGGGGTCACGCGGTCGCGCCCGGCGTGGATGCCGTGGATCATGTCCTTGAAGTTGTTGCTCGTCACCGGCAGCTTCAGCGCCGCGTTGGGCAGCGTCGCATTGAAGCCCCACTCGGCGAGGATCTTCTTCTCGTCGAGCGTGAACGCGCCGGTGCTGGCCGTCGGCGTGTTGGGTGCGGTGTTGTTGAAGTAGGCCTGCAGCGTGGCGTCGGCGATGCCGCGCCCGCTGGTGGCCAGGCCCGGCACGTGACACATCGCGCACACCTGCGTCTCGTAGACGCGGTTGCCGCCGTGGCCCTCGAACCACTCATGGCAGCTTGCGCACTTCTCGGCCGAGACCACCGTGCGGCGCGCGGTGTCGCCGGTGACCGTCTTCAGCACAGAGATCGCGTGTCGGGCCACATCGCCGGTTGCGCCTTGCGGCGTCAGAGGTGCACTCTTCTGCGTGAAGTAACCCTGAAGTGCCACCGTCCGCATCCTCGAGCCCGTCGGGAACGCTGCCGCACTCACGATCGTGGCCGTGTACCAGCCTCCATTGGGATCGCGCGCGGAGAGCGTACCGACCGTCGTGGCCTTGTTGGTATCCAGCAGGTCACAAAGACAGATGCTCTTGGGCTGAGCCTGCTTGCGGCCTGTGTTCGTGAAGTCCGCCGGGGAAGCGATGCCGTCCTGGGTGCTGGCGTAAGCCAGCAGGAAACTGGGCTGACCCGAGAAGCCCGCCAGCACCTGGGCCGGTGTACCGGCCCCCGCCGCGGCGAGTGTCACCGGCTCCTTGGCGACGTTGGTGACGCTGCCCGTCGAGTCCGCCACCTGCTTCAGGATGCGGAACCTGATGGTCAGGGCGTTGCTGCCGTTCACGCTGGCCGAGTCGATCTCGTAGGTGAACACCGCCAGGCCCGGCAGGATGTAGGTGCTGTTCTTGGTCAGGTTCTCCATCCGGTGGTCGATCCGGATGTTCTGCGGCGTGTGGCAGGTCGCGCACTGCGAGTCGTCGGCCTGCGGGCCGCCGATCGAGGCGCTGCCGTGGCCCGAGGTGGCCAGCGCGGCGCCGTAGGCCGTGGCGGCCTTGTCGGCCAGCGTCGAGCCGCCGCCGGTGGTCCAGTCGATGCCGTCGTGGCAGGCGCCGCAGGCCTGGCGGCTGGGCAGGTTCCGGTGGTTGTTCGCCGTCTGCGCGACCTTGCCGTCGTGGCAGGTGGTGCACATCCGCTGGCCGCCACCGAGCTTGGAGAAGCCCTTGTTGTCGAACACCAGGTTGGCGTAGTTGTAGTTCTCCTTGACCAGTTCCTTGCCCTGGTGGATCTTGTGGATCATCGTGGTGAAGTCGCCCGCCACCTCGCCATCGGCGACCCGGGTCTCGGGCGAGTAGCCGTAGCTCGTGATGCCGGTGGCGGCGTTGACGGTCTTGGTCTCGGTCAGCGCGGGGAACTTGCCGGCAGTCGACGTCACCTTGGTCTGACCGAAGGCGCGCTGAGTGGTGTGGCACACCACGCAGTACTTGACCTCGACGCGGGCTGCCACAGGCTGGCCACGGGGGAACTCGTGGATGGCCAGCTTGGAGTGACAGACGTTGCAGGTATCTATGTTGACGTCCTCGCGTGTGAGCTCGGACTCGGGTATCGGCGTGCCGGGTTGTCCCGTCGGGCCCGGCTTGAAGTCGTAGACGACGTTCAGCGGGTTCTGCATCACCACCGGGGGCTGCGTTTGCACCGCGTTGGCCGTGTTGTCGCCGGTGCCGCGGGCCGCGCCGCCGAACTGGATCACGAGGCGGTGCGGCAGCGTCGGCTGGTAGGTCAGGTCGCCGAGATCGGCCTTGTCCTGGCCCGCCGTCGCGGTGATGCCGTCGACCTGGACCTTGATGCCGGGGATGTCGCGGTAGAAGGTGTAGCGGTAGGTGCCGGGCTTGTTGTCGACGGCCACCATCGTGCCGAGGTTGTCCGTCGTAGGCCGCGTCAGCGTCACTGCGCCGCTGGTGGCCGACACGCTGGTGACGACGTAGCTCACCCAGCTGCTCGGGCGTGCGTCCGACCGCGGCACCAGCTTGGCGAGCGTGAACGCGAAGTTCGGGTAGTTGGCGATCTGCGCGTTGCTCGCCTTGGCGGTGAACTTCTCGAGGCCGACCACCGGGTTGCCCAGCGTGTCGGTGACCGTGAACTCGACGGCTGGCGGGCTGGAGATCGTCACGCTCGTGACCTGGGCCGCGAACTTGGCGGCGGCCCACTGCTCGGGCGTCAGACCGGCGGCGTTCAGGGCCGTGCCGCCGGAGGGGCCCGCCGGGCCCTGCGGACCGGTCGGGCCGGCAGGGCCGGTCTGGCCGGCCGGGCCAGCTGCGCCTGACTCACCACCGCCGCCACAGCCGCCGAGGGCCGCCACCGCAACGCATGCGGCAGCGATCCACTGCCACGGACGAGTTCTCCTGCTGGTCATCGACCTACTCCTCGCAAGATGCCTGACTGCCCGGGAAGGCAGGCCGCGCGGCATGCCTCCCGTCCCCCGTTCGCACGCGATCGGGTCGCGTGCGCCTGTGTCCGATGCACGGGTTCAATGCTGCGATGCGCGCGCGGGCCCGCGCAATCCCGCCGCGCGAGCTATCCCCGCCGTGCTTGATCCAGATCAGAGGTTCGATGCCATTCAGGTTCTGATGCCCATTGAGGTATCCGGCCTGGTCGTTCGGGGACCGGACTGATGTTGGTCAAGCGGTGCCGGCGTGTTGAGGGCACGATGGCGCCGCCGTCGCTTCGGCGCGCCGTCGCGCGTCGTCAGACGGGAGACGGGGGGGCACGGAGATGTCGGGGATCGTGACTGGGGGGTGGCACGAGGCGGTCGCGCAAGGTCGGCGTCGTCTCGTCGCGGCGACGGGCCTGTCGTTGGCCTGGGCGCTGCTGGTGGGGCGACCTGCGGTGGCGGTGGCAGGTACCGGGGGCGGCCCGCTGATCGAGGTCTGGAAGGACGCCTCCTGCGGCTGCTGCGCCGAGTGGATGCAGCAGATGGAGCGCGCCGGCTTCCAGGTGCGGGCCCACGACAGCGGCAATGCCGCGATGCGGGCGCGGCTGCGCATCGACCCCCGGTACGGCTCCTGCCACACGGCGCTGGTCGGCGGCTATGCGATCGAGGGGCATGTGCCGGCGCGTGAGATCCGGCGGTTGCTCCGCGAGCGGCCGCAGGCCATCGGCCTTGCGGTGCCCGGCATGCCGATTGGCTCGCCGGGGATGGACAGCGGGGGCTACGCCGGGCGCAAGGACCCCTACGACGTCCTGCTGCTCACGGCCGACGGCCGCGCGAGCGTCTTCCAGAGCTACCGCTGAGCGCCGGCCCGGGCGCGGCGCCATGGCTGCCGCGCCCGGGCATCGGCGCGCCATTCGTCAGCCTGCAGCGCTGGCCGGCGAGCACGACGCAGACACGCCGGCCCGCTGCCGCGCGCTTCAGGGCTTGACGACCTCGTTGATCTCGACGACGAGACCGGTGGCGTCGTTGGCCACGATGCCGGTGCGACCGGCGAGATCCCCGGCGCTCGGCTGCGCCTGGCCGCTCTTGCTGACGCGGGCGTCGACCACGACCTTCGGGTGCAGCGATAGCCGCGCCGCCGGCGTCATCGCCAGGCGGTCGTCGAGTGCGAACTCGAGCGGCAGGTCCTTGACCTGCTTGCGCACGATGGCCAGCGGCATGCGCGAGCCTTCGGCCGGCCGTGCGAACACGAACACCGTGTCCTCCGGCTTGGCCTGGGCTGCCAGCGCCGGCGCGAGCCGCACCGTGCCGCGCAGCACCGGCCCGGCTGACGCGGCCGGGGCGACCGGCGCCGCGGCTTGGGCAGTCGCGCCCGGCCTGGCCGCCGTCGCGGCCGCGGGCATGCCGCCGAGCTGGCGCGCCTCGGCGATGCTGGCAAGCAGCTGGTCACGGAAGGGGCTGTCGGGCGGGGCGACCTCGGCCAGCCGCTCCCAGTGGCGCACCGCACCCGCGTAGTCCTTGCGGTTGTACGCGGCCGTGCCGGCCAGCGCGAGACTCTTCGGGTGCGCCGGGTCCACCTTCAGCGCGCGCTCGACCAGCGCCGTCGGCTCGCCTTCGAGGTTGCGGTTGTTCGTCACTGCCAGCGCGTCGGCATAGTCAGCCAGCAGCCGCGGTTCGTCGCCGGTCAGCGCGAGCGCCTTCGCGAAGGCCGGCAGCGCGTCTGTCGTGCGCCCGAGCTGCACGTAGGAGCGCGCGAGCATCGCCCAGCCCTCGGCATTGCCCGGTTGCTCCTTCAGCTTGGCGGCCAATTGCTCGACCGCGGCGGCGAACTGCGCCACGTCGATGCCGCCGCCGTGCGGGCCGGCCGCCGCGGACCGGGGGTCCTCCTTGGGCACCCCGGCAATCAGCTCCGGCGAGCCGGTGGCGAGGTAGCCGCCGACGCCGAGCACCAGGATCGCGCCGGCCAGCAAGCCGAGCAGGCGGCGCGGCGCGCGCGGCGCGTCGTGCGCCGCGGGGGCGGCTGTGCCGGCACCGGACAGCGCCGCGGCGCCCGGGTCTGCCAGCACCTGGTCGGCGAGGGCACGCTCGAGCCGGTTCCGCTCGCGCTGGTACTCGGCCTGAGCGACCGTGCCGCCCGCGCGGCGCGCTTCCAGGGCCTGCAGCTGCGTGCGAAGCTCGGCGATCGAATGGCCCGCGGTCGCTGCTGCTGCCGCGGTGGGGGCGGTGGGGGTCGTGCTCATCCGTCGCTCACCGCGATGTGGCAGCCTGGCCTGGCGCCCCATTCCCGGCCGCATCGCCCAGGTCGGGTTCGTCGGGATCGAACTGGTCCGCGGGCAGCCTGCTGCGCCGGCGCAGCACCAGCCACAGCGCCGCGACGCCGCCCACCATCAGCAGCCCGGGCCCGAACCACAGCAGCCACGTGGTGCTCTTCACCGGCGGGCGGTACAGCACGAAGTCGCCGTAGCGCGCCGTCATGTAGTCGATGATCTCGCGCTCGCCCTTGCCCTGCTGCAGCATCGTGCGCACCTGGTTGCGCAGGTCGACGGCCAGGTCGGCGTTGGAGTCGGCGATGGTCTGGTTCTGGCAGACCAGGCAACGCAGCTCGACGGCGATCTTCCACAACCGCTGCTCGAGCGCGGGGTCGGTGACGGCACCGAGGCTGTCCTTCTGGCCGGCAGTCTGCGCCGCTGCCGGCAGGGCGACGCCGAGCGTGGCGGCCGTCAGCACGGCGGCGAGCAGGTGGCGCGGGGTCGGCATCGCGGGTTCCTCAGGCGGGGTTCGGCACCGGGGCCGGGTTCTCGGCTGCCAGCTTGCGGATGAGCGGTTCGACCTTGTCGCGCAGCACCTCGGGCGTCACCGGTCCGATGTGCTTGAAGCGGATGACCCCGGCCTTGTCGACGACGAAGGTCTCGGGCACCCCGTACACGCCATAGTCGATGCCGACCTTGCCGTCGCGGTCGATGATCGACGCGGTGTACGGGTCGCCGAAACGGGCCAGCCAGCGCAGTGCGTCCTCGCGGCCGTCCTTGTAGTTCAGGCCGTAGATCGGCACGACGCCGCGCTTGGCGAAGTCGACCAGCAGCGGATGCTCCTCCCGGCAGGCAGCGCACCAGGAGGCCCATACGTTGAGCATCCAGACCTGGCCCAGCAGGTCCTGCCGGCCGAGGCTCTTTGCGGGGTCGGCCAGCACCGGCAGCGTGAAGGCCGGAGCGGGCTTGCCGATCAGCGGCGAGGGCACCTCGCGCGGGTTCAGGTTCAGCCCCTTGCCGAGGAACAGCAGCAGCACGCCGAACAGCGCCAGCGGAACCAGGAACAGCAGCTTCTTCATGCCGTCGCCCCCGCGGCGCCCGCGGCTGGCACGGGCTGCTCGCGCCGGGCCACGCGATAGCGGCGGTCGGCGGCGGCCAGCCCGCCGCCCAGCGCCATCAGCACGCAGCCGCCCCAGATCCAGGTGACGAAGGGCTTGTAGTACAGCCGCACGACCCAGGCATCGCCCTGCGAGGCCTGGCCAAGCGACACGTAGATGTCGCCCGTGATGCGGCTGCGGATGTCGGCCTCGGTCATCGGGTTGCTGTGCACGCGGTACATACGCTTCTGCGGCCGCAGCTGGGCCAGCTCGCGGCCGTTCTTGCTCAGGATCACCAGGCCCTCGATCGCGTCGTAGTTCGGCCCCTGGACCTCGCGCACGCCCTTGAACGTGAACACGTAGCCCGCGATCTCGGCACTCTCGTCGACGCTCATGTCGGCGTCGCGCTCGACCTCGTAGGTCTTCACCATCGTCACGCCGAAGATGAACACGCCCACGCCCAGGTGGGCGAGCATCATCCCCTTCATGCCGCGCGGGATCAGCTGCCAGCGCTGCCAGAGCGACGCGCCGTGCGATGCCTGTGCACCGCCCGCGGGGCGCAGCCGTTCCCACAGATCGGTCAGGATCGACGTCAGCACCCAGTAGGCCATGAACAGCCCGACGCCGCCGAGCCAGGAGATCCGGCCCTCGATCCACTCGGTGGCCACCGCGGCCACGATCGCGGCACCGAAGGCCCAGCGCAGGCGCCGCCACAGGTCGGGCACCTCGGCGTGCTTCCAGCGCGCCAGCGGCCCGATGCCCATCATCACGACCAGCGGCACCATCAGCGGCACGAACACCGTGTCGAAGTAGGGGGGGCCGACGGAGATCTTGCCCAGGCCGAGCGCGTCGAGCAGCAGCGGGTACATCGTGCCGAGGAACACCGCACCGGCGGCCACCACCAGCAGCACGTTGTTGGTGAGCAGCATCGACTCGCGCGACACCGTCTCGAAGCGGGCTCCCAGGCCGACCTTCGGCGCCCGCCAGGCGTACAGCGCCAGCGAGGCGCCGATGACGAAGGCGAGGAAGCCGAGGATGAACAGCCCGCGGCGCGGGTCGGTCGCGAACGCGTGCACCGAGCTCAGCACGCCCGAGCGCACGAGGAAGGTGCCGAGCAGGCTGAGCGAGAAGGCCGAGATTGCGAGCAGCACCGTCCAGGCCTTGAAGCTGCCGCGCTTCTCGGTCACGGCCAGCGAGTGCATCAGCGCGGTGCCCACCAGCCAGGGCATGAACGAGGCGTTCTCCACCGGATCCCAGAACCACCAGCCGCCCCAGCCGAGCTCGTAGTAGGCCCACCACGAGCCCAGCGCGATGCCCAGCGTCAGGCTGATCCAGGCCGCCGTCGTCCACGGGCGGCTCCAGCGCGCCCATTGCGCGTCGAGGTTGCCGCCGATCAGGGCCGCGACGGCGAACGCGAAGGCCACGGAGAAGCCGACGTAGCCCATGTAGAGCATGGGCGGGTGGAACACCATCCCCGGGTCCTGCAGCAGCGGGTTCAGGTCGCGGCCGCTGGCCGCCGCCGGCACCAGGCGGTCGAACGGGTTGCTGGTGAGGATCGTGAACAGCAGGAAGCCCACCGACAGCCAGCCCATCACGCCCAGGATGCGCGCGAGCACCGGCGTGGGCAGCGCGCGGCTGAAGTGCGCGACGGCCAGCGTCCAGCCGCACTGCATCAGCAGCCACAGCAGCATCGAGCCCTCGTGGCCGCCCCAGACCGCGGCGACGCGGTACCAGAAGGGCAGGTCGTGGTTCGAGTTGTTGGCGACGTACAGGACCGAGAAGTCGTACTGGATGAAGGCGGCCGTCAGGCAGGCATAGGAGCCGAGCGTGATCCAGAACTGCCACCACGCCAGCGGCTTGGCCGCGGCCATCCAGTCGGCGCGGCCGCGGTGCGCCCCCACCAGGGGCACGATGCCCAGCAGGACGGCCGTGACCAGCGCCAGCCAGAGCAGGAAGTGGCCGAGCTCGGGGATCACTTGCCATACCCCTGCAGCGTGGCCGTCTGCTGCGGGCCGGACTGCGGATGGCCGGCCCTCTTCAGCGCCTCGGCCGCCTCGGGCGGCATGTAGTTCTCGTCGTGCTTGGCGAGCACCTCGCGCGCCTCGAAGACGCCGCCCTTGAGCTGCCCCTGCGCGACCACGCCCTTGCCCTCCTTGAACAGGTCGGGGAGGATGCCCTGGTACAGCACCGGCACCTTCTGAGCCGAGTCGGTGATGATGAAGTGCACTTTCACGCCCTCGACCTTGACCGAACCGTTCTCCACCAGCCCGCCGACGCGGAACGTGCGGCCCTGCGGGGCCTCGTTCGCGGCCACCTGGCTCGGCGAGTAGAAGAAGACCATGTTGCTCTGGAAGGCATTGAGCACCAGCGCCACGACGGCGGCGCTGGCGACGACCAGCCCGCCGACGATGGCGAAACGCTTGTGACGAGGCTTCATCGCAGCCACTCCTTGAATCGGTTGCCGGACGGGGCGCTCAGCCCTCGTCGCGGTCGCCGCCGGACTCGGCGGCCTCCTGCAGCGCACGGCGGTGGCGCCGCCGAGCCAGCAGCGGCTCGGCCACCATCACCGCGGCACACACGCCGTACGACATCCAGACGTACCAGCCGTAGCCGCCCATCGCGAAGAACTCGGATGCGGACCCCCAGTTCATGACGGCATTCTTCCCTTCGCGAGTTCGTCCACCCATGCGGTGTGGGCTTCCCGCTCGAGCACCATCGCCCGCGTGCGCATGAACACGGTGGCGAACGCGTAGGCCCAGAACGCGAAAGTCATGATCAGCATCGCCACCAGCATCGTGGTGGCCATCGTCGGCGCCTGCTTGAAGCTGATGGTGGCGCCCTGGTGCAGCGTGTTCCACCACTTGACCGAGAAGTAGATGATCGGCACGTTGACGCTGCCCACCAGCGCCAGCAGCGCGCCGGCCTGGTCGCCGCGCTTGACGTCGTCGATGGCGTTGACGAGGGCGAGGTAGCCGAGGTAGAGGAACAACAGGATCAGCGTCGTCGTCAGCCGCGCGTCCCACACCCAGTACGTCCCCCAGGTCGGGCGGCCCCAGAAGGCGCCGGTCCACAGCGCCAGGAAGGTGAACAGCGCCCCGGTGGGTGCGATCGCGCGGGCCAGCATCGAGGCCATGCGCGCGTTGAAGGCCCAGCCGATGCCGGCCCAGAAGGCCATCACCAGGTAAAGCAGCATGCCCATCCAGGCTGCCGGCACGTGGATGAAGATGATGCGGTAGCTCTCGCCCTGCGTCGCATCGGTCGGAGCGACGAAGAAGCCCGCGTACAGGCCGGCCGCCGCGAGCACGATCGTCAGGCCCCACAGCCACGGCAGCAGCGCGCCCATCAGCGCGTAGAAGCGGGCCGGGGCGGCGAAGGTGAACAGCCGCAGCCGCGAGCCGGGCGGCAGGACGGCCTGGGAGGGGTTGGTGGAGTTCATGCGCGGGGTGCGGTGCGGTGGCCTGGGTCCGTCGCCGGCGCCGTCATTCGGTGGAGATGCGCAGCGCCGCCGCCGTGGCCGGCGGGCCGCCGACCGCGGTCAGGATCAGCAGCGCGCCCAGCAGCGAGAAGTGGCCCGAGGCCGACAGCCCGGCTTCCACCTGCGACACCGCACCGGCGCCGAAGATCAGAGCCGGCGTGGTGAGCGGCAAAACGATCAGGATCAGCAGCATGCCACCGCTGCGCAGCCCGAGCGTCAGCGCCGCGCCCAAGGCCCCGAGCAGGCTGAGGATGGGCGTGCCCAGCGCCAGGCCGGCCACCAGAGCCAGCAGCGCCGGCGTCGACAGCCCGAACAGGATGCCCACCAGCGGCGTGGCCACGATCAGCGGCAGGCCGGTCAGCAGCCAGTGCGCGCAGCACTTGGCGGCAGCGAGCGCGACCGCCGACTGCGGCGCCAGCAGCATCTGCTCGAGCGAGCCGTCGGCCTGGTCGCCGGCGAACAGCTGGTTCACCGACAGCATCGAGGCCAGCAGCGCGCACACCCAGACGATGCCCGGCGCGATCTGGCGCAGCGTCTGCGCCTCCGGCCCGACGCCGAGAGGGAACAGGCTCAGTGCGACGAGGAAGAACACCAGCGGCAGCAGCGTGTCGATGCGGCGGCGCATCGCCAGCCGCAGGTCGCGCATCAGCACCGCGACGAACAGGTCGGTCATGCCCGGCCATCGTCGGTGCCGGGCACGGGCCGGCCCTGGGTGGCGGCGATGTGACGGTCGAGATCGAGCTCGCGCGGCACCGGGTGGGCCAGGCTGAGGGCCTGGTGGCTCGTGAGCAGCGTCGCGCCGCCACGCGCGGCGTGCTCGGCGAGCAGCGCGTTCAACGTGGCGATGCCGTCGGCGTCGAGTGCGTCGAAGGGCTCGTCCAGCAGCCACAGCGGCTGGTCCAGCGCGAGCGCCAGGCGCGCCAGCGCGACACGCCGGCGCTGGCCCTGGCTCAGCGTGCGCACCGGTGCTCTGCGCTTGTGCTGCACGCCCAGCCGCGCCAGCGCGGCCTGGATCCGTTCGGGTGCCGGTCGCGCGCCCGACAGCCGGCACAGGAAGTCGAGGGCCTCGCCGGCGTTGAGGTCGTCCTTCAGCGCGTTGTGGTGGCCGATGAACACCAGCATCCGGCGCCACGCCGGGCCGGCCTCGCGCGCGGTGCGGCCGCCTGCCTCGCCGCCAAGGCGGATCTCGCCGGCCGTCGGCGAGGCCAACCCGGCGAGCAGGCGCAGCAGCGTCGTCTTGCCGCGCCCGTTGCGGCCGCGCAGCCAGGTGACGCTGCCCGGCTCGAGCGCCAGGTCGAGCCGCTCGAACAGCGGCCGCTCGCCGCGCTGCCCGCCCAGGCCGATGGCCCGCAGCACGGGCAACGACCCCAGCACGGCTGGGGTCTCGGGCGTCGTGACGGGGTTGGACTGCACGGTGATCTTCTCGCGGCGAAGGCCTGGACTGCGGGGGTTCCCGGCGGCCGCGTCGAGGGAGACGGGGGCCGATGGGGGCGCAGTGTACGGGTTGGTCCTCGGGCGGCCGCTTGACCCGCGTCAGTCTCTGCCACCCCTGTCGTGTCAGCGTCTTCCCAGGGCCGCGTGCGCGTCGGCCCGGGAAGGCCGCGGGCGTGCTCAGGTCTCCTCGGGCACCATGTCGATGGCGCCGCAGGGGCACTCGGCGGCGCACAGGCCGCAGCCCTTGCAGTAGTCGTAGTCGAACTCGAAGCCGCGCCCGGGCCCGAGCTTGATCACCGCGTTGTCGGGGCAGACGCCGTAGCAGTTGTCGCACTCGAAGCAGTTGCCGCAGCTCAGGCAGCGCCGCGCCTCGAACAGCGCGTTGTCCTCGGTGAGCCCGCCCTGCACCTCGTCGAAGCTGCCGGTCCGGCGGGCGAGGTCGAGTTGCGGGCGCACCGTCTGGGGGGCGTCGCTGTAGTACCAGGTGTTGAGCCGCTCGAAGGTGGCCGGTGCATGCCTGGGGCGCGGCCCGGCGTCCTCCCCGCGCAGCCAGGCGTCGATCCGGCGTGCCGCCTTCTTGCCGTGTCCCACCGCCACCGTCACGTTGCGCTCGGCGGGCACCGCGTCGCCGCCCGCGAACAGACCCGCGCGCCCGGTCATCAGCGTCTCGCGATCGACCTGCACCACGCCGTCGTCCACGGCGACGCCCGTCACCCCGTCGAGCAGCCCCAGGTCGACGTCCTGCCCGAGCGCGAGCACCACCGAGTCGGCCGCCAGCGTCTCGAACTCGCCAGTGGGCTGCGGGAAGCCTGCGTCGTCCAGCCGCATCCGCTCGACCGTGACCTTGCCCCCGGCGGCCTGCCGGATCGTCGACAGCCATTTGACGAGCACGCCTTCCTGCAGCGCCTCCTCGAGCTCGGACTCGTGCGCGGGCATCTTCTCGCGTGTGCGGCGGTAGACGATCACTGCCTCGGTGGCGCCCAGCCGGCGTGCCGTGCGGGCGACGTCGAGCGCCGTGTTGCCGCCGCCGTAGACCACCACGCGGCGGCCGAGCAGCGGCGGCGTGTGGTCCTCCATGCCGCGCAGCACCGACACCGCGTCGAGGATCCGGGCCCCGTCCTTGGCCGGGATCCAGGCGCGCCGGCCGATGTGGGCACCGATGGCCAGGAAGGTGGCGTCGACGCCGGCCATGGCTTCTTCGAGCCGGCCCACCTTGTCGCCCAGCCGCAGGTCGATGCCGGTGGCGACGATGCGCGCGATCTCGGCGTCCAGCACGTCGCGCGGGAGCCGGTAGCGCGGGATGCCGAAGCGCAGCATGCCGCCAGCCACCGGCCCGGCCTCGCGCACGGTGACGCGATGGCCCATCCGCCGCAGATGGAATGCCGCCGACAGGCCGGAAGGGCCGGCACCGACCACCAGCACGTGCTTGCCGGTCTCGACGGCCGGCGGCTCGAAGCCCCAGCCGCGGCGCAGCGCCTCGTCGCCGAGGAAGCGCTCGACGGCGTGGATCCCGACCGCGGCGTCGAGCCGCCCGCGGTTGCAGGCGTCCTCGCAGGAGTGATAGCAGACCCGGCCCATCACGGCCGGCAGCGGGTTGTCGCGCGTCAGGTGCCGCCAGGCGCCCTCGTAGTCGCCGCCCTCGGCCCGGAACAGCCAGCCCTGGATGTCCTCGCCGGCCGGGCAGGTCGAGTTGCACGGCGGCAGCCGGTCGACGTAGACCGGGCGCAGCGTGCGCCAGCTGCCGGTCTTGTTGGCCCGCGACGAGCCCGGGTCGAGCGTGATCGCGAACGGCTTGTACATCGTCATGCCGCCTCCCCCGCGCCGCGCGGCGCATCGAGCAGGCCGTAGCGGCGGATGTTGCGGTCGGCCCGGGCCTGGATGCGGGCGCGCGCGTCGTCGCCGCCGGCGGCGAACAGGTGCGCGAAGCGCTTCTGCGGGCGCAGGTAGTCGTCCACCGGCACGAGACGGCGGATCGGCGCGACGCGGCACAGCTCCCCGTGCTCGGCCTCGAACACCGGGAACAGGCCGCTCTCGACGGCCAGCCGCGCCAGCCGGATGGTGTCGCCCGGCGCCGCACCCCAGCCCAGCGGGCAGGGCACCAGCACGTGCAGGTAGCGCGCGCCGCGGATGGCCATCGCGCGCTCGACCTTGGCCTCGAGGTCGCGCAGGTCGGCGACGGTGGCGGTGGCCACGTAGGGGATCGCGTGCGCCATCGCGATCCGCGGCAGGTCCTTGCCCTGGCCGAAGCGGGCCCCCGGTGCGGCGCCGACAGCCGGTGTCGTGGCGGTGCGGGCCGCCGGCGGCGTGGCGCTGGAGCGCTGCACGCCGGTGTTCATGTAGGCCTCGTTGTCGTAGCAGACGTAGAGGACGTCGTCGTTGCGCTCGAACATGCCCGACAGGCAGCCGAAGCCGATGTCGGTGGTGCCGCCGTCGCCCCCCTGGGCGACGACGCGGACGTCGCTCTCCGCGCGCCCGGCCTTCTGCGCCCGCACCTTCAGCGCCGCGGCGATGCCGGTGCCCACGGCGGCGGCGTTGCCGAACAGCGAGTGGATCCAGGGCAGGCGCCAGCTGGTCTCGGGGTAGGGCGTGGAGAAGACCTCGAGGCAGCCGGTCGCGTTGGCCGCGATCAGCCGCCCGCCGGTGGCGCGCAGCGCGGCGTCGAGCGTGTAGCGGGCGCCGAGCGCCTCGCCGCAGCCCTGGCAGGCGCGGTGGCCGCTGTCGAGCGCGTTGGCACGCTCGGGGCTGGACTGCACGCTGCGCTGCCCGGGCTCGAGCAGGCGGTTGCCGACCGTGAAGGTGCCGGTCTGGTAGAAGCGAACGGGGGCGTTCATCGGGAGGGTCTCGGACCTTCAGTGCACCTTGCTCGCCACCGTGCCCAGGTCGCGCAGCAGGTTCTCGGCCACCGGGCCGCTGCGACGGATCTCGGCCTCGCGCTGCAGCTGGCGCTCCACCATCCGCTGGTCGAGGTCGAGGAAGGTCAGCGCCCCCAGCCGGTCGGCGACCGCGTCGCGCAGCATCCGCGCCAGCGACGCCTTGGTGATCGCACGGCCGCCCAGCCCGGCCACGACCGTGCAGCCGTGCAGCTGCAGGCCCGACAGCGCCAGCCGCACGTCGGTGCTGACCACGCCCCCCAGGCCCACCGAGAAGCTCTTCTCGAGCACGACGACGCGGCGCGCGCCCTGCAGCGCGGCGCGCACCGCGGCCAGCGGGAACGGCCGGTACGAGTGGATCCCCAGCACGCCGACCTTCAGCCCGGCCTCGCGCAGCTCGTCGACCGTGTCCTTCAGCGTGCCGAGCACGCTGCCCAGCGCGACGACGACGGTCTCGGCGTCCTCGGTGCGGTAGGTGCGCACCAGCCCGCCGGTGGTGCGCCCGAAGCGGGCGGCGAACTCCTCGGCGATCTGCGGGATGCGCTCCAGCGCCAGCGTCTGCTTCGCGTGCGCGAGGTAGCGCACCTCCATGAAGGCCTCGGGCCCGACCATCGCCCCGATCGAGACCGGGTCGTCGGGGTCGAGCACCTGCCGCGGCTCGTAGGGCGGCAGGAAGGCGTCGACCTCGGCCTGCGCGGGCATGGCGACGCGCTCGACGGCGTGGGTCAGGATGAAGCCGTCCATGCAGACCATCACCGGCATCGACAACTCCTCGGCCAGCCGGAAGGCCTGGATGTGCAGGTCGGCCGCCTCCTGGTTGTGGGCGGCGAACAGCTGGATCCAGCCGCAGTCGCGCTGGCTCATGCTGTCGCTGTGGTCGTTCCAGATGTTGATCGGCGCGCCGATCGCCCGGTTGGCCACCGTCATGACGATCGGCAGGCCCAGGCCGCTGGCGTTGTAGACCGCCTCGGCCATGAACAGCAGGCCCTGGCTGGCGGTGGCGGTATAGGCGCGCCCGCCCGCGGCGCTGGCCCCGATGGCCACGCTCATCGCCGCGAACTCGCTCTCGACGTTGATGAACTCGCAGGGCGCGAGCGAGCCCGCCTGCACCAGCTCGGCCAATGCCTCGACGATGTGCGTCTGCGGCGAGATCGGGTAGGCGCAGATCACCTCCGGCCGCGCCAGCGCGACGGCCTCGGCCACCGCGCGCGAGCCTTCAATCTGCCTGAACATCGGCCAGCGCCTGCAGTTCGCGCCCGACGAAGTCGAAGGCCTCGGTGGCCGCGGCCACGTTGCCGGCCGCGACGCGTCCCTCGAAGCGATGCCCGATCGCGTCCACCACGCCGGCGAGCGTGACCAGGCCGGACAGCGCGGCGAAGCCGCCCAGCAGCACCGCGCCGGGCAGCGGCCGCCCGAGGTGGCGCAGCGCGATCTCGGTGGCGGGCACGGTGACGAGCCGCTCGCGCCTGAAACGCCGCGCCACGTCGCCCAGCCCCAGCTCGTCGAAGCCGCGCCGGCTGTTGATCAGCACGTAGCCCTCGCGCCTCAGCCCCTGGAACACGTCGACCTGGTGCAGCAGCGTCGGGTCCTGCACGATCAGCACGTCGGGCTCGACGATCGGCTCGCGCAGCCGGATCTCGCGCGTGTCGATGCGGCAGAACGCCACCACCGGCGCGCCGGTGCGCTCGGACCCGAAGCTGGGGAAGGCCTGCGCGTGGCGGCCTTCCTCGAAGGCCGCCACCGACAGCAACTCGGCCGCGGTGACCACGCCCTGGCCGCCGCGCCCGTGGATGCGAACCTGCAGCACGGTGCTCTCCTGGCCGGCGCCGTGTGGCACGGGCTGGGGCCATTGTTCGAACGCCGGGCGCCAGCGCGGTTGACCGGCATCAACCGGGCCGGCGGCCGATCGGCCGGCGCGCGCGAGCGGTTCCCGTTGGCGGTGACGCTGGTCGTCGGCACGCCGGTGCCTCTCGCCACGCCCCTGATCGGGATGCCGATCTCCGCGCTCGATGCGGTGACCGGGATGCCGCTGGTGCTGATGCGCAGCCGCTGAGCGCGCTTGACGCACGTCAAGGCGGAATCGCCACCGCCGCCTAGCTTGAACATTGCCACCGTTCTCCACGAGAGAGCTGGCCGGGGCCCCGGGGCACGGGGTCCGCGCGGTGGCGGCGACGCGGAGCCCGTCCGCGGATGATTCTCATGAGGAATTCGATGAACACCACCCGTCTGCCGAGCCTGTTCGCTCCGGAACCGTTCCTGTTCGACGATGCGTTCCGCACCTTCATGCGGCCCTTCCGTTGGGAAGCGCCGGTGGCCGATGCGCCCGCGATCCCGATGGACGTGGTCGAGAAGGACGATGCGTACGTCGTCACGGCCCAGATCCCGGGCGTGCCGAAGGAAGCGATCCACGTCGAGATCGAGGGTCGCCAGGTGATGATCACGGCCGAGTACAAGAAGCCCGTGGTCGAGACCAAGGAAGCCCGCATGCTGCGCAGCGAGCTGGCCTACGGCTTCGCCAGCCGCGTGTTCACGCTGGCCTACGAGGTCGACCGCGCGAAGGCCGTCGCCAGGTACGCCGACGGCGTGCTGACGCTGACGCTGCCCAAGCTCGTGCCGGCCGCGGTCGCGCCGCTGGTGATCGAGTGAGGGCCGCCCCGCGGCACCCGGAGGGAGGTCGGGTGCCGTCCGGGGCACCGTCCCGCGGCTCCGGCCGCGGGACCGGCGGGGCAGGGGCGGGATGCCCGGATGCCCCGCCTTCGCATGCCGGCCCGCGCCGCGCGGGGTTGCCGCGCAGTGCCTACACTGCCGTCGATGGCTGACCCCGCGCGCGACCCGCACGCCCCCGCAGGCGCCGCTCCAGCGTCCCGGGCGCAGGAGGGGCCGGACATCGGCCCGGTGCTGGTGCTCGGGGCCAGCGGCTACGTCGGCAGCCATCTCGTGCCCTGGCTCGCGGCCCGCGGCGTGCGCGTGCGCGCGGCAGCACGCCGCGCCGACGCCCTGGCCGCACGCGCCTGGCCCGGCGTCGAGTGCGTGGCCGCCGACGCGCTCGACCCGGCCAGCCTCGATGCCGCACTGGCGGGCGTGCGCACCGCCTACTACCTCGTGCACTCCATGGCGGCGGGGCGCGACTTCCCGCGGCTCGACCGGCAGGCGGCCATCCACTTCCGCGAGGCGGCGGCGCGCGCCGGCGTGCGGCGCATCGTTTATCTCGGCGGGCTGGTGCCGCCCGGCGCCTCGTCGGCACACCTGATGTCCCGCGGCGAGACCGGCGAGATCCTTCGCGCCGGCCCGGTGCCCGTGACCGAGCTGCGCGCCGGGATCGTCATCGGGCCGGGCTCGGCCGCGTTCGAGGTGATCCGCGACCTCGTGTTCCACCTGCCGGTGATGGTGACGCCGCGCTGGGTGGACTCGCGCTCGCAGCCGATCGCGCTGGAGGACATCCTGGAGTACCTGGCCCGCGTGCCGTTGCACGACGAGGCGGCCGGGCGCGTCTACGACGTCGGCGGGCCGGAGGTGCTGACCTATCGCGAACTGATGCACCTGTTCGCCTCGCTCGTGGGCAAGCGCCGGCTGATCGTGCCGGTCCCGGTGCTGACGCCGCGCCTGAGCTCGTACTGGCTCGACCTGGTGACCGCGGTGCCGGTGAACGTGGCGCGGGCGCTGATCGAGGGCCTGGAACACGACGTGATCGCCGACGACGCGGCCATCCGTGCGCTGCTTCCGCTGGAGCTGAAGCCCGTGCGCACGGCGCTGCAGGCGGCCTTCGACGCCGAGCGCGGTGCCGGCGGTGCGGCCGACTCGCCGACGTTCG
This sequence comes from Rubrivivax sp., assembly GCA_020248915.1. Lineage (GTDB taxonomy): Bacteria > Pseudomonadota > Gammaproteobacteria > Burkholderiales > Burkholderiaceae_C > Rubrivivax. The sequence goes on from JADCGP010000005.1 coordinate 131,102, forward strand.
GCCGCTGGCACCCCGGCTCGATGCTCTACCGTCAGAACCGGCCCGACTTCGCCTTCTACGCCAAGCACATGCATGGCCAGGCCGTGGCCGAGGCGCCGCCCGACGCGGTGTGGCCCCTGGTGGAGGGCATCGGCGGGCGCCACGGCTACTACTTCCTCGACTCGCTGTGGGCGCTGCGCGGCTGGCTCGACCGGGCAAGCGGCGGCTTCGGTCTGACGCGCGGCCGGCGCGACCCCGACCGCCTCGTGATCGGCGACACCATCGACTTCTGGCGTGTCGTCGCGCTGGAGCGCGGCCACCGCCTGACGCTGCTGGCCGAGATGAAGCTGCCCGGCTCGGCGGCCCTCGAGATCGTGCTGCACGCTCTGGACGCCCGGCGCACTCGGATCGAGGTGACGGCCACCTTCCACCCGGCCGGCGCGCCCGGGCTGCTGTACTGGCACGCGCTGACGCCTGCCCACTGGCTGATCTTCCCCGGCCTCGCGCGGGCGATCGCGTCGCGCGCGGAGGGCGCCGCCGGCAGGCCCACGCCGCCCTGAGCGGCGGGTCGCGACGTCGGGGCGGTGCCCAACCCGGCCGCAGCGCCGTCCGGGCGCTGCTCAGCGGCGCAGGCCCGCCTCGTACCAGCCCTTGCTGCGGTTGACCACGCGCACCACCAGCAGCATCAGCGGCACCTCGATCAGCACGCCGACCACGGTGGCCAGCGCCGCGCCGGAGTCGAAGCCGAACAGGCTGATCGCCGCAGCCACCGCGAGCTCGAAGAAGTTGCTGGCGCCGATCAGCGCCGACGGGCAGGCCACGCTGTGAGGCTCGCCCAGACGCCGGTTCAGGGCGTAGGCGATGCTGCTGTTGAGAACGACCTGGATCAGGATCGGCACCGCCAGCATCGCGATCACCAGCGGCTGCTCGATCAGCGCCCGGCCCTGGAACCCGAACAGCAGCACCAGCGTGACCAGGAGCGCCCCGACCGACCACGGGCCGATGCGCGCGAGCGCGGCCTCCAGCGCCTGCGGTCCGCGCCGCAGCAGCGCCTTGCGCCAGGCCTGTGCGATCAGCACCGGGACCACGATGTACAGCAGCACCGAGATGAGCAGCGTGTCCCAAGGCACCGTGATCGCCGACAGCCCGAGCAGCAGCGCGACGATGGGCGCGAAGGCGAACACCATGATCGTGTCGTTCAGCGCCACCTGGCTGAGCGTGAACAGCGGGTGGCCGTTGGTCAGTCGGCTCCACACGAACACCATCGCCGTGCACGGCGCCGCCGCCAGCAGGATCAGGCCGGCGACGTAGCTGTCGATCTGCCCGGCGGGCAGGTAGGGCGCGAAGACGTGCCGGATGAAGATCCAGGCCAGCAGCGCCATCGAGAACGGCTTGACGGCCCAGTTGACGAAGAGCGTGACGCCGATGCCGCGCCAGTGCTGCCGCACCTGGTTCAGAGCGCCGAAGTCCACCTTCAGCAGCATCGGGATGATCATGACCCAGATCAGCAGGCCGACCGGCAGGTTGACCTGGGCGACTTCCATGCGGCCGATCGCCTGCACCGGCCCCGGCAGCCAGTGACCCAGCGCGACGCCGGCCACGATGCACAGCGCCACCCAGACGGTGAGGTAGCGCTCGAAGACGCCCATCGCCGCCGCCGGCGCGGCGGCGCCCGGGCCCGGAGCCGGGGGCGGGACGGCCGTCATCGCGTCAACGGGTGCCGATGTCGCGCACGGCGCGCTGAAGAGCCATGCGGTCGAGCGAGGCGATGGGCAGCGCGAGCATCAGCTCGATGCGGCGCTTGAGGATCGTCGCCGTGTCGCGGAAGGCGCGCGCCTTCTGTTCGCCGCTGCCGGGGATGGCGGCCGGGTCGGCCACACCCCAGTGGGCCGTCATGGGCTGGCCTGGCCACACGGGACACGCCTCGCCGGCCGCCTGGTCGCAGACCGTGAACACGAAGTCCAGCGCCGGCGCGCCGGGTGTCGCGAACTCCGCCCAGTCCTTGCTGCGCAGCCCCTCGGCGGGCAGCGACAGGGCCTCGAGCGTGGCGAGGGCCAGCGGGTGCACGGCCCCGGTCGGGTGGCTGCCAGCGGAGAAAGCGCGGAAGCGGCCGCGCCCGAGGTGGTTGAGGATGGCTTCGGCCATGATCGAGCGGGCCGAATTGTGCGTGCACACGAAGAGCACGTGGTGGGGCTGATCGTTCATCGCGTCCTCCCGGTCGGGTCGGTCGGGTCGGTCGTGGCGGGCTCGGGGCGCGCGGTCGCGTCGCGCTGCACCCGCACCGGCAGCGCCAGCGTCACGCCCCAGCACGCCAGCAGCAGCACGGCCGACCCGGCCAGCGACCAAGCCAGGCCGCCCCACTGGTACAGCAGGCCAGACATCAGCGTGCCGAAGAAGCGGCCCATCGCGTTGGCCGCGTAGTAGAAGCCCACGTCCTCGGCGGCCTTCTCCGAGCCGGCGTAGGCGAGCACGAGGTAGGAGTGCACCGAGGAGTTGATCGCGAACGCGAAGCCGAACACGGCCAGGCCGCCGACCACCACCCACTCCAGGTGGGGTGCCTGCGCCAGCACCAGACCGGCCAGCACCACGGGCACCAGGGCCAGCAGCGCCGACCACAGGCGCGCCGCCGGCACCTCGGCGCTGAGCCCGTCGGGGCTGCGCCGCACGAGGACCGGCGCCGCCGCCTGCACGGCGCCGTAGCCGATGGTCCACAGCGCGAGGAAGGCGCCGACCATCGTGAAGGTCCAGCCGGCCGAGTACAGGAACACCGGCACGCCGACGACGAACCAGACGTCGCGCGCGCCGAACAGCGCGACGCGCGCCGCTGCCAGCAGGTTGATGCCGCGGTTCTTGGCGAACAGCTCGCGCGCCGATGCCGAGGCCTTGCTCCTGCCCATTAGCCGTGGCACGAACCCGACGACGCCGGCGAAGACCAGCGCCAGCCCGGCCGCCAGGGCCCACAGCGACTGCTGGAAGCCCAGTGCCTGCAGCAGCACGCCGCCGAGGAAGAAGCCGACGCCCTTCATCGCGTTCTTGCTGCCCGTGAAGAAGGCCACCCACTTGAACAGGCGTCCCGAGGCGCTGCCGGCCGTGAGCTTGATGGCGGACTTGCTGGCGGTCTTGGTGAGGTCCTTGGCCACCCCGCAGATGCCCTGCGCCACCACCACCCAGGCCACCGAGGCCACGGCGGTCCAGGACGGCGACAGCGCCGACAGCAGCAGGAAGCCGGCGATCTGCGTGGCCAGCCCCACCGCCAGCATGCGCGCGATGCCGTAGCGCGCGGCCAGCCAGCCGCCGATCAGGTTGGCGACGATGCCCATCGCCTCGTACAGCAGGAACAGGAATGCCAGTGCGAACGGCGAGTAGCCGAGCTGGTGGAAGTGCAGCAGCACCAGCATCCGCAGCGCGCCGTCGCTGAGGGTGAAGCCCCAGTACGCCGCGGTGACGATGGCGTAGTTGCGGGTTCCGGGTGTCATGGGCCTGGGGGGCGCCGTGCGCGGCGCCGCGTGGCTACAGGCCCTGCCGCTGCAGGTGGCAGGCGAGGTCGACCATCCGGCAGGCGTAGCCCATCTCGTTGTCGTACCAGGCGTACACCTTCAGCAGCGTGCCGTCGGTGACCATCGTCGACGGTGCGTCGACGATGGCGCTGCGGGTGTCGCGGGCGAAGTCGGCGCTGACCAGCGGGCGCTCCTCGTAGCCGAGGATGCCGGCCAGCGCGCCCCGCGCGGCCTGCTCGAACAGGCCGTTCACCTCGGCGGCGCTGGTCTCGCGTCGCAGTTCGAACACGCAATCGGTGAGCGACGCGTTGAGCACCGGCGCACGCACCGCGTGGCCGTTCAGCCTGCCCTCGAGCTCGGGGTAGATCAGCGCGATCGCGGTGGCGCTGCCGGTCGTCGTCGGCGCCAGGCTCAGCATCGCGCTGCGCGCCCGCCTGAGGTCCTTGTGCGGCGCGTCGACGACGAGGTTCGTGTTGGTGGGGTCGTGGATCGTCGTGATCTGGCCATGGCGGATGCCGAGCGCCTCGTGGACGACCTTGACCACCGGCGCCAGGCAGTTGGTGGTGCACGACGCGGCCGTGACGATGCGATGCCGGCCCGGCTCGTACCGGTGCTCGTTGACACCGACCACGACGTTCAGCACGTCGCCTACCTTCACCGGCGCGGCGACGATCACGCGCCTGGCGCCGCGGTCGAGGTGGCCCTGCAGCGTCTGCGGCGTCAGGAACTTGCCGGTGCACTCGAGCACCAGGTCGACGCCAAGGTCGCCCCAGGGGATCTCGGCCGCGGTCGGGTGCGACGAGAAGCCGAGGCGACGCCCGCCGATGCGCAGCGTGGTCTCGCCTTCGGCGGCAATGGCGGTGCGCCAGCGACCCTGCACACTGTCGAACTCGAGGAGGTGCGCGGCGGCCAGGGTGCCGCCCTGCAGCTCGTTGACGTGGACCACGTCGAGCCGGTTCCCGGCACGCGGGTCGTCCTCCGGGCGCTGCGCGCCGCCCAGTGCGGCGCGCAGCGCCAGGCGGCCGATGCGGCCCATGCCATTGATGCCGACTCTCAAGGCGAAGTCCTCGGTTGCACCCGCAGTGCGCGGCGATGTCAAGATTCGATAAATCTAGAACTGACGCATGACAGGTCCATGACAGGCGCGATGACAGGCGCGATGACAGGCGCTATGAAGGGTGCCATGCCAGGCGCATCACCGCCGTGCAAGCCAGCCTGCCCGTGCCGGGCGACCATGCCGCGCCCGAGATCGTCGGCCTCCAGGCGGACACGGGGCCGCTCCACGGGCCGCCCCGCTTCAGCAGGTGGTGCGCCGTGGGCCGGGGCGTGTGCCCCGCGGCGGCGTGCAGGGCAGGCCGCCGCAGCAGTGGTCGGTGAGGTAGGCCAGCAGTTCGTTCATGCACACCAGCGCGGGGCGGTAATGCAGGTTGCGTCCGTCGCGCTCGGCCGTGACGAGCCCGGCATGGACGAGTTCCTTCAGGTGGAACGACAGCGTCGAGCCCGGGATGTCCAGCATGGCACTGAGTGCGCCGGGCGTCATGCCTTGGGGGCCGGCGCCGACCAGGGCGCGAAAGACCCTCAGCCGTGCCCCCTGGGCCAGGGCCCCGAGCGCGGCGACGGCGGCTGATTCATTCACATTTCCAATCCTATTGAAGATTTGGCGCGGGTCAAGCGGCAACCCGGGCCAGCGGCGTCGAGCCTCCCCTAGGACGAACTGGCCAGCGCCGCATGCGCTGCTGCCAGGCGGGCCACCGGCACCCGGAACGGCGAGCAGCTCACGTAGTCGAGCCCGATCCGGTGGCAGAAGGCGATGCTCTCCGGGTCGCCGCCGTGCTCGCCGCAGATGCCCACCTGCAGGTCCGGCCGGCGGAGGCGGCCGAGCCGGACGGCCATCTCCATCAGCACGCCGACGCCGCGCTGGTCCAGCGTGGCGAACGGGTTGCGCACCAGGATGCCCTTGTTCAGGTACTCGGTGAGGAAGCCCGTCTCGGCGTCGTCGCGCGAGATGCCGAAGGTGGTCTGCGTGAGGTCGTTGGTGCCGAAGCTGAAGAACTCCGCGTACTCGGCGATGCGCTGGGCCGCCACCGCCGCGCGCGGCACCTCGATCATCGTGCCGAACTGGTAGGCGATCTTCTGGCGCCGCTCCTTAAGCACCGCGCGCGCCTCCTGCTCGAGCAGCTCGCGCTCGACCTTCAGCTCGCTGGAGACGGCGGTCAGCGGGATCATGATCTTGGGCTTGACCTTGATGCCTGCCTTGGCGCAGGTGCAGGCGGCCTCGAAGATCGCGCGCACCTGCATCCGCACCAGCGAGGGCATGTGGATGCCCAGCCGCACGCCGCGCAGCCCGAGCATCGGGTTCTGCTCGCGCATCGCCTCCACCGACTCCAGCATCTCGCGCTTGGCGGCGAGCTCGGCGCGCCCGGCGTCGCCGACCGCCTTGCCCATCGTCTCGAGCTCGGTGACGCGCCTGAGCAGCTCGTCGTGGCTGGGCAGGAACTCGTGCAGTGGCGGGTCGATCAGGCGGATCGTCACCGGCAGGCCGTCCATGGCCTTGAACAGGCCCTCGAAGTCGGCACGCTGGAACGGCAGCAGCCGGGCCAGCGCCTCGTCGCGCACGGCATCGTCGCGCGCGAGGATCATGCGCTGCACGTGCGGCAGGCGGTCGGTCTCGAAGAACATGTGCTCGGTGCGCACGAGGCCGATGCCCTCGGCGCCGTAGGCGCGCGCCCGCGCGGCGTCGCGCGGGTAGTCGGCATTGGCCCACACGCCGAGGCGGCGGATCCCGTCGGCCCAGCCCAGCAGCGTGAGCAGGTGTGGGTCGTCGAAGCTGGGGATCACGGTCTTCAGCTCGCCGGCGAAGACTTCTCCGGTGGTGCCGTCGATCGAGACGAAGTCGCCTTCCCGGAAGGTGCGCCCGCCCACCGTGAACCGCCGCTGCCCGGCGTCCACTTCCATCGCCAGCACGCCCACCACCGCCGGCTTGCCGAACTGCCGTGCCACCAGCGCCGCGTGGCTCGTGCGCCCGCCGCGGCTGGTGAGGATGCCGCGCGCGGCCAGCATGCCGTGCACGTCGTCGGGCTTGGTCTCGGGCCGCACCATGATGACGGCCTTCTTCTCCTTCACGCCCCAGCGCTCGGCGGTGTCGGCGTCGAAGGCCAGGATGCCGCTCGCGGCGCCCGGGCTGACGTTCAGGCCGCTGCCGATCGCGTCGCCGCGCGCCTTGGCGGCCTTGCGCTCGGCAGGGTCGAACTGCGGGTGCAGGAAGTAGTCGACATGCTCGGGCCGGACGCGTTGCACCGCCTCCTGGCGCGTGATCAGCCGCTCGCGGGCCAGGTCGACCGCGATGCGCACGGCCGCCACCGCGCTGCGCTTGGCGTCGCGCGTCTGCAGCATCCACAGCTTGCCGTGCTCGATCGTGAACTCGACGTCCTGCACCTCGCGGTAGTGCTTCTCCAGCTTCCTGCAGATCGCCGCGAACTGCCGGTAGATCTTCGGCATCTCCTCGGCCAGCGCCGCAATGCGCCGGGTCTCGCGGATGCCGGCGACGACGTCCTCGCCCTGGGCGTTGGTGAGGTAGTCGCCCTCGATCTCGGGCGTGCCGGTGGTGACGTTGCGCGTGGTCACGACGCCGGTGCCCGACGTGCTGCCCAGGTTGCCGAACACCATGGTGACGACGTTGACCGCGGTGCCCAGGTCGTGCGCGATGCCGGCGGCGTTACGGTAGTCGATCGCGCGTTTGCCGTTCCAGCTCGAGAACACGGCGGCGATGGCCAGCCGCAGCTGCTCGAGCGGGTCGTCGGGGAAGGGCTGGCCGGCCTTCTTCGCGACGATGCGCTTGAACTCGTCGGTCACGGCCCGCAGGTCGGCGGCCGGGAGGTCGGCGTCGTTGGCTACGCCGCGCCGCTTGCGCCAGCCCGCCAGGACCTCCTCGAACGGCTCGTCGGGCAGGTTCAGCACGACGGTGCCGAACATCTGCACCAGGCGCCGGTAGCTGTCCATCACGAAGCGCTCGTCGCCGGTGAGCTTCACGAGGCCGGCCGCGACGGCGTCGTTCAGCCCGATGTTGAGCACCGTGTCCATCATCCCCGGCATCGAGAACCGGGCGCCCGAGCGGCACGACAGCAGCAGCGGGTTGGCCGCGTCGCCGAAGCGCTTGCCGGCAAGCTTCTCGACCTGCTTGAGGGCCTTCAGCACCTGCGCCCACATCGTGTCCGGGAAGCCGCCGGCCTCGAGGAAGGCGTTGCAGGCCCGCGTGGTGACGATCAGCCCCGGCGGCACCGGCAGCCCGATGCGCGTCATCTCGGCGAGGTTGGCGCCCTTGCCGCCGAGCAGGTCGCGCATCGAGGCGTCGCCCTCGGAGAGGATGTAGACCCACTTCTCGCGCCGCGCCGTGCCGCTGCGCGCGGCCTTCCTGCTGCTGCCTGCCATCGCCTGTGCTCCTGGGTTGCGTGTCGTGGACGCGGCGGGTGCCCCCGACACCCCGTTCGCCGGGGCTCGGCAGCGGCACCGGCCACGCCTGCGGCCGCGATGCTGCGACGCAAGGCGCCCGCCGCGCTTGACCTGCATCACCACGAGGCGACCCGGACAGTAGCATCGGCCCGCCATGCCCGGTGCCGCCGTTCCGCCTGCCGCTCCCCTTGCCGTCCGGCCCTCCCTGCCGCCTGAGCTCGGCCTCGCGCTGCCGCCACCCGAACGCGAGCGCGCCTACTCCCCGAGCAGCTGCATCGGCGGGAACTACGCGCCCTTCGTCGCGGCCTACGGCGAGCGCAGCCGGCAGGCGCGCGAGGCGGCCGCTGCCGCCGGCGGCGTCTGGCAGAGCCGGCGCTACGGCCCGCTGCCGGCGCACCGCCTCGAGCTGTGCCTGCCGTCGCGCCCGGCCGCGGCGGCCGCGGCGCCGTTGCTGCTGTTCGTCCATGGCGGCTACTGGCAGGAGCTGTCGGCCGCGCAGTCGCTGTTCGCGGCGCCCGCTTGCGTCGGGCGCGGGGCCGCCTTCGCCGCGCTCGAGTACACGCTCGCGCCGGCGGCCTCGGTGGCCGACATCGTCGCGGAGTGCCGCACCGCGCTGGCCTGGCTGGGCACGCACGCCGCCTCGCTGGGCATCGACCCGGGCCGGGTGGTGGTGGCGGGGAGTTCGGCCGGGGCTCACCTCGCGGCCATGCTGTCGCTGCCCGAGCCGGGCACGGCGGGTGCGGCCTGTGCAGCGGGTGCAGCCGGTGCGCCCCTGCGGCCCCGGGCCGCGGTGCTGGTGTCGGGGGTGTACTGGCTGGAGCCGCTGGTCGGCACGGGGATCAACGACGCGCTCGGCATGGATGCACCCGCGGCGGCGCGGGCAAGCCCCGGCCTGCAACCGCTCGCCGGCTTCCCGCCCGCGCTGCTGGCCTGGGGCGAGATCGAGACCGCGGCCTTCAAGGCGCAGAGCCGCTGCTTCGGCGCCGCGCTGCGTGCCGCGGCTTCCACCTGCACCGAGCTGGAGGTGCCGGGCCGCAACCACTTCGACGTGGTGCTCGACCTGGCCGACCCGGGAAGTGCGCTCGGAGCCTGGACGCTGGCGGCGCTGGACGCGCCGCGCTGAGGCTGGCGGGCGGGAGCGGATGGCCGGGGCGCCTTGCCTCGGCGTCGGGACGCGCCGGCCGTGCCGGGCTCGTCGACTTCTCAGCGCTGCGGCATGTCCGCCGGGCCGAAGCCCAGGCTCACGGTGGCGTCGTCGGGGATCGGCGGCAGCGTGGCGTTCCAGGCCTCCCAGGCGGCGCGCATCGCCTCCAGGCGCTGCGGCTCGCGCCGCGCCAGGTTGGCCCGTTCGCGCGCGTCCTGCTCGATGTCGAACAGGTAGTCGTGCCCGTCCACCCGCAGGTACTTGTGGCGGCCGAGCCGGTGCGCGCGCTGGCCGCGGTGCTTCATGCGCCAGAACAGCGGCCGCTCGAAGCTGGCCGCCGGATCGCGCAACACCCTGCGCAGCGAGAGCCCGTCGAGCGCGTGGCCGGGCGGCGGGTGTGCACCGCCCAGGTCGAGCATCGTCGCCGACCAGTCCATCGTCAGGCAGTGCTGGGCACTGGTGCCGCCTGCCGCGATGGCCGCCGGCCAGCGGGCGATCCAGGGCACGCGGATGCCGCCCTCGGTGAGGTCCATCTTGCCGCCGACCAGGGGCCAGTTGTCGCTGAAGCGTTCGCCGCCGTTGTCGCTGGTGAAGACGACGAGCGTGTCGCGGGCCAGGCCCTCGTCGGCCAGCGCGTTCAGCAGCGCCCCGATCCCCTCGTCCATCTGCCGGATCATTCGGCGGTAGATGGCCACGCTGCCGCCGTCGAGGTGGAACAGCCGCCCGGCCAGCGTCGGCGCCAGTGCGGCGTCCTCGCGCGTCTCCCAGGGCCAGTGCGGCGCCGTGTAGTGCAGGCTCAGGAAGAACGGCCGCCCGGCGCGTGCCGCCGCCGCCTGCCGCCGCACGTGCGCCACGGCGCGTGCCGACAGCAGGTCGGTCAGGTAGCCGCTGTCGTGGCGCTCGGCCTCGCCCTCGTACAGGTCGTGGTCGCCGCTGCTGGAGCAGTGGGTGAAGTAGTCCACGCCACCGGCCATGATCCCGTAGAACTCGTCGTAGCCCGAGCGCAGCGGGCCGAACGAAGGCGGATAGCCCAGGTGCCACTTGCCCACCAGCGCCGTGCCGTAGCCGGCATCGCGCAGCATCGAGGGCAGCGTCGGCAGCTCCGGCGGCAGGCCGAGCGTGGGGCTGCCCTTGCTGCGGCTGTGGATCGGCTCTTCGAGCGCGCCGCGCAGGCGGTACTGCCAGCGTGCCGTCATAAGCGCGAAGCGCGTCGGCGAGCACACCGGCGAGTTGGCGTAGCCCTGCGTGAAGCGCAGGCCCTCGGCCGCCAGGCGGTCGAGCGACGGCGACACCGGGCCGTCGGCATCGTCGCGCGCGCCGTAGCAGCCCAGGTCGGCGAAGCCCAGGTCGTCGGCGACGATGAAGACGATGTTCGGGCGCGGCGCGCCGGTTGCCGTCATGCGCCGCTCACTCGAACTGCAGGCCGGCGTTGCGGATCACCGGCACCCAGCGCGCGCGGAAGGCGTCGAGCATCGTGCGCGTCTGGGCCCGCGTGGCGGCCACCGGCTCGGACTTCGCGTCGAGGAAGGCCTTCTGCAGCGCCGGCACGGCCATCGAGGCGGCGATCTCGGCGGCGATCCGCTCGGCCTGCGGGGCCGGCATCGAGGCCTTGGCGTAGACCACGTTCCAGCCCACCGCGGTGGTGTCGATGCCGCTCTCGGCGAAGGTGGGGATCGACGCCACCGCGCGCCGGGTGCCCGAGGTGGCCAGGATGCGCAGCCGGCCGCCCTCGTGCTGCGCGACCAGCGTGTCCAGCGTGTCCACTGCCACTGGCAGGTGGCCGCCCACGAGGTCGGAGATCATCGGCGCCGAGCCCTTGTACGGCACGATGGTCACCGGCGCAGCCGCGGCCTGGCCGAGCATCAGGCCGAAGAAGTGCGGCAGGCTGCCGCTGGCGGGAACGCCGAGGTTGCTCTTGTCCGGGTTGGCCTTCATCCATGCCAGCAGGTGCTTGACCTCGCGCACCGGCACCGCCGGGCCGACGGCGATCGCGAACTCGTAGCGCGAGACCTGCGCCAGCGGCTGGAAGTCGCGGTCGGGGTCGTAACCGTTGTTGCGGTAGACCAGCGGCGCCACGACCATCAGTGCCGGGTTGGCGACGACGAGCACGTTGGGGTCGCCTGAGCCCGCCAGCTGCCGCATCGCCAGGCGGCCGCCGGCGCCGACGATGTTCTCCACGACCACCGGCTGCCCGAGCCGCGGCCCCAGCGTCTCGGCCAGCAGGCGCGCGGAGCGGTCGGACGAGCCGCCGGGCGGGTAGGGCACGACGATGCGCAGCGGCGCGCCGCTGCCCTGGGCGAAGGCGGGCGCAGCGGCGGCCGCCAGCGCGGGGGCGGCCGCCATCGATCCGAGTGACTGCAGCAGTCGGCGGCGGGTGGTCATCGTCGTGTCTCCTCGTTCGGGTGGGTGTTGTCGGGGCCGCTGCGCGACCGGTGCGTCGGCGTCGTCGTTGGCGTTGGCGATGGTGCCGTGCGCCACGACCGGGCCGCGCCTGCCGCGGCGCACGGCGGCGCGGCGTGCCGCCCCCCCGGATGATGCCCGCAACCGTCAGACCCGGCTGACCCGGCCTTCGCGCACCAGCGGCGCGTACAGCGCCAGGTCGGCCTCGACGCGCTCGCGGAACTGCTGTGGCGTCGACGGCGTCAGCTCGAAGCCGAGCGGGTCGATGCGCGAGCGCACCCCCGGCGCCTCGATGGCCGCCACCGCGTCGCGCTGCAGCTGCTCGAGCAGCGGTCGCGGCGTGCCCGCGCGCGCGACGAGCCCGGTCCACGGGTGCATCTCCACCGCGGGGGCGCCGGCCTCGGCCAGCGTGGGCAGATCGGGGTGGTCCTTCAGGCGCTGCCGTGCCGCCACCGCGAGCGGCCGCAGGCGGCCGCGCGCGATCAGGCCGGCCATCGTGTTCATGCTGAAGGCGGTGAAGTCGACCTCGCCCGCGGCCACCGCGGTGAACAGCGCGCCGGCGTCCTTGAACGGCACGTGCAGCAGCTGCACGCCGGCGGCATGCGCCAGCGATTCGATGGCCACCTGGCTCGCGTGGCCGTTCCCGAGCGAGGCGTAGCTGATGCGACCGGGCTCGCGCCGCGCGGCCTCGAGCAGCGCCGCGACGCCGCGGAAGCGGCTGTCGGCGCCGACGGCCACGACGAAGGTGGCGCGGAACATCAGCGTCAGCGGGACGAGGTCGCGCTCGGGGTCGTAGGGCAGGCGGTCGTTGATCAGCGGGTTGACCACCATCGTCGCGGTGTCGGCGACGAACAGCGTGTACCCGTCCGGCGCCGCGCGTCGCACCTCGCCGAAGGCGATGATCCCCGAGGCCCCCGGCTTGTTGTCGATGACCACCGGCTGGCCCCAGCGCTGCTGCAGGAACTCCGCCATGCCGCGCGCGACGACGTCCGGCCCGATCCCGACCGCGTACGGCACGACGATGCGCACGGCGCGCTCGGGGAAGCGCGGCGCCTGGGCGCCGGCGAAGCGCGCGGCCAGCAGCGGGCCGGCGGCCGCGGTCGCGGTGGCGAGAAGGGTGCGGCGGCGCCACTGCGAGGCCGGCATCGGGAGTCCTTTCGAGGCGGGACCTGCGGGGCGTGCGCGGTGTGGTCGGCCGCAGGGCGAGGCGCGGAGGCTACACGCCCGCCAGCCGCCCCAGCACGGCGCCGGCAGCGAGCAGCGCGGCGTACAGCAGCTCGAGCCGGAACGTGCGGAACAGGATGGCGTTGAAGGCGATGCCAGGTGGGCAGCGCAGGAAGTCGCGGCGCAGCGCCCAGGCCGCGGGCAGCAGCGCCAGCGGCAGCAGCAGCAGCAGCGAGCCGCCCAGCCAGGCCACCAGCGGCGTCAGGGCGAACGGCCCCAGCAGCAGCGCGCCGTAGTGGCGCCGGCCGGCGGCCGCTCCGAAGACGACCGGGAAGGTGCGCCGGCCGACCTGCGCGTCGTGGGCGACGTCGCGCTGGTTGTTGACCGCCAGCGCCGCCGCGGCCAGGCCGCCGATCGCCACCGCCGCGGCGACCGTGGCCGCGCCGGCGCTGCCGGTCAGCACCCAGTCGGTGCCGATCACCGCCACCAGGCCGAAGAAGACGAACACGGTCCACTCGCCGAGCGGGGTGTAGGCGATCGGCCGCGGGCCGCCCATGTAGGCCAGCGCCGCCGCGAGCGAGCCGATCCCGATTGCCAGCACCGGCCAGCCGCGCAGCGCCACCAGCCACAGCCCGAGCAGCGTGGCCACCACCGAGCAGGCGACGATCGCCCAGCGCACCCAGTGCACCTGCAGCCAGCCGAGCGCGGTGGCCCGCGGCAGCCCGGTGCGGGTGCCGCTGCGCTCGGCGCCGCGCACGGTGTAGCCGACGTCGTTCTGCAGGTTGCTGACCACCTGCATCAGCAGCGAGGCCGCCAGTGCGATCGCCGCGACCTGCAGGTCGAGCGCGCCAGTGCGCTGCCAGCCGAGCGCGGCGCCCACCAGCACCGGGCTGATCGCCACCGGCAGCGTGCGCGGCCGGACCGCGGCCAGCCAGGCGGCGACCGAGCCGACACGCACGATGGGGGCGGAGACGGGATGCGGCAGGCTCAACGCGGCTCCAGCGGGAGTCCGTCAGCGGCGCGTCCGGCGGCGTGCGGGTGCATGGCGGGCTTCGTCCCCGTCTCCATTGGCTCGGCAGCGTCGGCTCGGCTCAGTAGCGGCCGTGCTGCTTGTAGACGTAGTTGGCCAGCTCGTTGGCCTGGGCCGACAGGCGGTGCTGGATCTGGTGCACCCGGCGCACGATGGCCCGCATCACACCGTACACGGCCCGCGGGTCGCTGTCGAGAAGCCCCTCGAAGTCCTGCCGTTGCAGCGCCAGCACGGTGGCCGGACCGCGCGCGACCAGCGTCGCGTAGTGCTGGTGGTCGTCCAGGAAGCTCAGCTCGCCCACCGTGTCGCCGGCCTGCAGCGTGAACAGCTCGGTCGGTGCCGCCCCGCCGTGACCGCGCACGACCGCGATCGATCCCTGAAGCAACAGGTAGAGGTGGCTGTCGCTCTGGCCCTCGGGCACCAGCACGGCGCCATCGCGGAGCTCGCGCCGCTCGCAGCGCGCGGCGAGCCGGTCGACCTGCGCGTCGCTCAGCTCGACGGCGAGCAGCGAGCCGCGCAGTGCGGCGAACAGCGGGTGGTGGTCGGTGATCGGTGTGGTCATGTCGGGGGCTCCGGTGCGGGCGTCGCCGAGGCCGCAGGAAGCGCGGCGCCGGTCACGGGCGCGATCTTCGGCTCCGCGGCCGCGGCGGCGCTGACCGGCGTCAACCCGGGCGCGGTCGGTGGCCCCTCGGCCGCGTCGCCGGCCGCTGCACCGGAAGCCTGCCCGTCCGGCGCGGCAGTGGTGGCGGCCGGGGCCGGGGCCGGGGCAGAGGCCTGGGCCGGCGCGGCGACGCGCGCGGCCACCTCGTCGGCGCGGCGGACGAACGCGTCGACCATCGTGTTGGCGGCGCGGTCGAACACGGGCGCGGCCAGCGAGCCGAGCACGCCCGCCGCGAAGTCGTAGACGAGCCGGAACTCGACACGGCAGCCCGCGGGGCCCAGCGGCGTCAGGTGCCACTCGCCCTCGAAGCGGCGGAACGGGCCGTCGGCCAGCCCGATGGCCATCCAGGTCGGCGCGCGCTTGGGGTTGCGGGTGACGAACCCGAACCGCACCCCGCGCCAGGCGACCTCGATGCGGGCCGACACCATCTCCTCGCTGCGCTCGAGGATCGTCACGCCCGAGCACCAGGGCAGGAAGGCGGGGTAATCCTCGGCCGCCTCGATCAGGGTGAACAGCCGCTCGGCCGGGTGCGCCACCAGCGCGGAACGCCGCACCTCCACGCTCCGGCTCCTCAGCGCCCGGCAGCCGCGCGCAGCGCGGCCGGACGGCGCATCGCCACCAGGTCCTGCTGCTCGAGCTCCTCGAGGGCCGACTCGACGTCGCGCAGCGCGTGCCCGAGCTCGGGCAGCAGCACGTCCTGCAGCGCGCGTGCGCGCCGCACCGAGCGCCGGTACTCGCCCGACAGCCGCTCCAGGTTGCCGACGGCGGCGGCCAGCGGCGCCGCCAGCGCGAGCAAGGCGCCGAACGCGCGGCGGCAGGCCTCGACCTCGGGCGAGGGCACGACGGCCCGGGGCACGGCGGTGTCTGCGGCGGCAGACGCGGAGGCTTCCGAGACGGTGTTCGCGGCGATGTCTGCCGCCCGCCCGGCGGCACCGACCCCCGGCGCAGCGGCCTCCCAGCGCGCCTGCTGCAGTGCCACGCCCATCAGCGAGCTGCGCTCGAGCCGCAGCGCGGCCGCGGCCTGCGCCGCCGCGGCCGGCGGCTGCACCTGCAGCTCGTGCAGCCCGTGGCGCGACAGCGCGGACTGCAGTGCGTCCAGGGCCGCCTCGTGCGCCTGCGCGAACTGGCGCGCCAGCCGCCCGTGCGCGGCCAGCTGGTGCAGCATCTCGCCGGCCAGCAGCAGGCACTTCTCGTCGAGGAAGGCGTAACCCTCGCGCATCGCCCGGTGCTCGTCCTGCATCTCGAGCAGCACGGCCCGGCTCGGGCTGCGGCCGTTCATCGCCCCGGCCTCACGTTCCGACGGCGCCGGTGTCGGCGGCAGCCGGCGCCGTGCCGCCCAGGTGGCGTTCGATCTGCGCGTCGGACAACCGGGACAGCTCGCCCCGGGGCAGCCCCGCCAGCAGCCGCCAGCCGATCGCCATGCTCTGCTCGAGGCTGCGCGGGCCCTCCTGGTGCACGAACTGCCGCTCGAACGCGCTGCCGAAGGCGAGGTAGCGGCGGTCGGCCTCCGCCAGCCCTTCCTCGCCGACGACGCTGGCCAGCACGCGCGTCTGCGCGGCGCGCGCGCAGGCGGCGTAGAGCTGGCTGGCCAGGGCCGGGTGGTCGGCGTGCGTGTAGCGCTCGCCGGTGCCGTCCTTCATCAGCCGCGACAGGCTGGGCAGGACGTCCACCGGCGGGTAGACGGCACGCCGGTCGAGGTCGCGCGACAGCACGATCTGCCCCTCGGTGATGTAGCCCGTGAGGTCCGGGATCGGGTGGCTGATGTCGTCGGCCGGCATCGTCAGGATCGACAGCTGCGTGAGCGTGCCGCCCACGCCCCGGATCGTACCGGCGCGTTCGAACAGCGTTGCCAGGTCGGAGTACAGGTAGCCGGGGAATCCCTTGCGCGCCGGGATCTCGCCCTTGCTGGCGCTGACCTCGCGCAGGGCCTCGGCGTAGTTGGTCATGTCGGTCAGGATCGCCAGCACGTGCTTGCCGCACCCGAACGCGAGGTACTCGGCCGCGGTCAGCGCGAAGCGCGGCGTCAGCAGGCGCTGCGTGCTGCTGTCGCTGGCCAGGTTCAGGAACAGCGCCGTGCGTTCCAGTGCGCCGCTGGCCTGCAGGCTGCGGCGGAAGTACTCCGCGCTGTCGTGCGGCACGCCGATCCCGGCGAAGACGATGGCGAAGTCGTCGCCGCTGCCGTGCCCCGGGTCTCGCGCCGGGTCGCGCCCGCCGCCAGCGGCGCGGCGCAGCCGCGCGTGGCGCGCGATGTCCACCGCCAGCCGGTCGTGCGGCAGGCCGCCGCCGCTGAAGATCGGCAGCTTCTGCCCGCGCACGAGACTGTTCATCAGGTCGATCGTCCCGATGCCGGTCTCGATGAAGTCGCGCGGCCCGGCCCGCGCCACCGGGTTGATCGGGGCCCCGTCGATGCGCAGCCGCTGCTCGGCGGCGATCGGCGGGCCGCCGTCGATGACCTGGCCGACGCCGTTGAAGACGCGGCCGAGGATCGAGGGCGCGACGCCGAAGGCCGGCGGCTCGCCGAGGAAGCGCACGACGGTCTCGGGCAGCGCGAGTCCGGCGGTCGACTCCAGCACCTCGACGGTCATGTGGTGCTCGTCGAGTGCCGCGATCCGGCCGCGGCGCGCCCTTCCGTCGCGGCCGCTGACCTCGACCGCGTCGTTGAGCCCGACGTCGATCGTGCGCTCGAGCAGCAGCAGCGGCCCTTCGAGGCGGCGCGCGGCGCCTTCAGCGGTCAGGCGCATCGGGGACCTTCGTGGCGGCCGCGGCCGCGGTCGCGGAGGAAGCCGGCGCGAGCGCGGCGAACTCGCGGTCGAGCCGCGCCTCGAGCTCGGCCAGACGCGGCAATTCGTCGTCGCCGATCTCCTCGCCCATGCGCTGCAGCGGCCGCAGGCAGGGCAGCGCCGCGATGCGCTCCGGGTGCACTCCGGCGCCCACGGCAGCCTCGGCACGATCGACGAAGCGCCCGACGAGCCGCATCATCGCGGCCTGGCGCGCGGGGCTGCAGACGCGGTCCTTCGGCGCGAACGCGTTCTGGCGCAGGAAGGCCTCGTCGACGAGGCCGGCGGCCAGCAGCGTCAGCTGCTGGCGCACCGGCAGCGCGTCCTTGCCGATGATGCGGGCCATCCGCTCCAGCCGCGCCTGCTCGTCCAGCAGCGCCAGGAAGCGCGTGCGCAGCGCGAGCCACTCGGCGTTGCCGGCGCCGGCCCAGAACGGCGCGAAGCGGCGCGCGTCCTCGGCGTAGCTGGCCAGCGGGTGCACGGCCGGGTAGAAGCGCGCCTGCGCCCGGCGCACGTCGAGCGCCCAGTACGCGCGCACGAAGCGCTTGGTGTGGCTGGTCACCGGCTCGGCGAAGTCGCCCGAGGGCGGGCTGATCGCGCCGATCAGCGTCACCGACCCGGTGCGGCCCTCGAGCGTCTCGACCACGGCCGCCCGCTCGTAGAACTCGGCCAGCCGCGAGCTCAGGTAGGCCGGGTAGCCGCCTTCGCCGGGCAGCTCGCCGAAGCGGCCGGACACCTCGCGCAGCGCCTCGGCCCAGCGGCTCGTGCTGTCGGCCATCAGCGCGACCGCGAGCCCCTGGTCGCGGAAGTACTCGGCCACCGTCACGGCGCTGTAGATGCTGGCCTCGCGCGCGGCCACCGGCATGTTGCTCGTGTTGGCGATCACCACCGTGCGCTCCATCAGCGGCCGGCCGGTGCGCGGGTCGGACAGCTGCGGGAACTCCTCCAGCACCCCGGCCAGCTCGTTGCCGCGCTCGCCGCACCCGAGGTAGACGATCACGTCCGCGCTGCAGCCCTTGGCCAGCGCCTCCAGCAGCACCGTCTTGCCGGTGCCGAACCCGCCCGGGATCGCCGCCTTGCCTCCCAGGGCCACCGGGAAAAGGCTGTCCAGCACGCGCTGCCCGGTCACCAGCGGCAGCGCGCCGTCGAGGCGCCGGCGCACCGGGCGCGGCGTGCGCACCGGCCACTCGTGCCCGAGGCCCAGCTGGTGCGCACGGCCGTCCGCGGCGCGCAGCACCAGCACCGTCTCGTCGTCGCTCGCCACGCCCTCGGCCACGACCCGCTCCACGACGCCTTCGACGCCGGGCGGCACCAGCGCATGCTGCGGCGGGCCGTCGGCGGGGTCCGGCGCCGGCGGGCGCACCTCGGCAAAGCGTTGCCCCGGCCCCAGCCGCGCGCCCGCGGTCACCAGCGGCCGGACGGCGAAGCGCGCCGGCGCGGCGCGGCGCAGGCCCGGCGCCACCGCCCACGGCGGCCCGGCCAGAGGCGGCGACGCATCGAGCGCGAGCGGGCGCAGCAGGCCGTCGAAGATGTGGCCGAGCAGGCCCGGCCCGAGGCGGATCGCCAGCGGCAGGCCTTCTCCCGACACCTCGAGCCCGGGCCTCAGGCCGCTGGTGTCCTCGAACACCTGCACGACGATCTCCTCGCGGTCCAGCTGCACCACCTCGCCGAGCAGCGCCTGCGGCCCGACGCGCACGGCCTCGCGCAGTGCGAAGCAGCTGCCGTCGGCCGCGACGCGCGCCCGCAGCACCGGGCCGCTGGCGGCGCGGATCGTCGCCCGGTTCATGCGGCCTCCCCGGCGGCGGCCAGCAGCCGCGCCAGCCGCCCGCCGACCTCGTCGCGATCGGCCAGAAGGCCGTCGACGCTGGCGTCGACGACGACGCCAGCGGTGGCCAGTCGCAGGCCGGCCTGGAGCGACGCCAGCGGCATGCACCGAGGTGGCTGCCCGCTGGCTTCGGCGATGCGCTGCGCGAGCGCATGGACCTCGTCGCCGGTCCAGTCTGCCGGATGCTGCAGCTGCCACGCCGCGGCGCCCGCCGGCGACCCGGGCACGGTACGCGGCAGCACCGCCTGCGCGAGTGCGAACGCGTGCTCGACCCACGCCTGCCGCGCCGGCGCACGCTGCCAGCGGGCGTGCAGTTCGGCGCGCAGCGCCGGCCAGCCGAGCCCGAGCAGCGTCCCGGTGCGGCGCTGCGCGTGCGCGCGGCGCAGGGTCTGCCACTCGGCCTCGGCGGCCGCGAGGCGGGCGGCTGCCCGCTCGCGCTCGGCCGACAGCGCAGCGTGCACCCGCAGCCGCGCGTCGTGCCGCGCCTGCGCGAGCAACGCCGCGCTCTGGGCCTCGGCCGTGCCCGCGATGCGTTCGCACTGCGCGCGGCGGTCGGATTCGACGAGATCGAGCAGCGCCTGCGTGCGGGCGGCCAGACTCATCGTTCCAACTCCAACAGCGCGCCGGCATCCAGCCCCAGCTGCGCGGCCACCCGCGCCGCCAGCGCCGGCACGGCGACCTCGCCTTGCGTGTCGGGCACGACGACGACCAGCGGCTGGAGCGCTGCCAGCGCGGCCTGCAGGCGCCCGTTGTCCAGCCGCGCCGCCAGCGCGGCCGACAACAGCACCAGCGTCGCGGCCGGGGCGGCATGCGCGGGGGCTGCCGGCCCGGCCGCCGCTGCCCGCGTTCGTGCGCCGGCGAGCGCCTCTTCCAGCGCGGCAGCCTCCTGCCCCGGCGCCGGAACCAAGGTGTGCACGCCGGCCAGCCGCCAGCCGGCTGCCGCGACCTCGTCGCCCAGGTAGAGCACGGCGGCCGCGACGCCCGCCCTGCCATCGGAGCCCGGGGGCTGCGCGGCGCGGCGGGCGGGAGCGGCGGGTTCGCTCATGGCGTGTGCGCGGCGCTCAGCCGAGCCGGTTGAGGATCAGGATCGACACGATCAGGCCGTAGATCGCGATCCCCTCGGCCAGCCCGACGAAGATCAGCAGCCGGCCGAAGAGCTCGGGCTTCTCGGCCAGGGCACCGATGGCCGCGGTGCCGACCCTTGCCACGGCGAACCCCGCGCCCAGTGCGGCCAGCGCGGTCGACGCCGCGGCCGCGACGAGGCCCCAGGTCAAGGCGTCGGCGCCGGCTGCCGCCGGTGCGGCCGCCGCAGCTGCGGCGGGGAGGCTTCCCGCCAGCAGTGCGGTGGCCGTGGCAGCCACGAACAGCGACAGCGCGACCAGCGCGGCTGTGAAGCTCCGGGTGGGACTCATCTAGCTCTCCTGCAGCGGGGAAGGCGGGGCGGGCAGGGGCCGGAAGACCCGGCCCTGGGCCTCGAGGAAGCGGGCGAAGAACTCGAACAGCACGAGCCGCGTGGTCTGGATCGACACCACGAGGCCCTCGAGGGCGATGACGACCGCGTTGCCGAGCACCAGCACGAGGACCGCGGCCAGCGGGTGGCCGGCGGCGGCGGCCAGCGCCGCGATGGCGGCCGACAGGCCCGCGTGCGCCAGCGCGAACGCCCCGACGCGCGCGAACGACAGCGTGTGCATCAGCAGCTGCAGCAGGCGCTCGAGAAGTTCGCCGGCGGCGGTCAGCCCGGCGCGTGCACTGCGCGCGCTCCAGCCGCGTCCGAGGCAGAACCAGGCCACGCCGGCACCGGCCGCGCCCAGTGCGCCCGTCCGGTGTCCGGCCTGCATCAGCGGGAAGGCCAGCAGGGCCATGTAGCAGGCCACGAGGCCGGCATCGGCCGTGAGCCAGTGTCCCAGTTCCCCTCGCCAGCGGGCGCCGAGGGCGGACAGCGCGAGCCCGGCCAGCAGCAGCAGCGCACCGGCGACGAGGGGCGCGGCCAGCACCGCGAGCGGTGCGTCCAGCGGCGCGACCCACCATGGCGTCATCAGGTGCAGTCCGAACACGCTGCCGAACACGAAGCCGAACAGCGCGGCAGACAGGCCGCCCGCGATGAACAGGCGGGCGAGGGCGAAGCGGTGCCGCAGCACGAAGCCGGCCGCCGCGATCACGAGTCCCTGCCCGACGTCGCCGAACATGTAGCCGAACATCAGCGGCACCGCGACCGCGAGCAGCCGGCTCGGGTCGGCCTCGTCGCCCGAGGGCATCCCGAGCGCGCGCGGGAAGATCTCGAACGGCCGCGCCCAGGCAGGGTTGGCCAGCAGCAGCGGCGCGCGCGCGCCGGACGGCGGTGCCGGGTGGCGCAGCAGCGCGCGTGCGCCGCTCCCCTCGACCGCCTCCTCCAGCACGCGCGGTGTCGTGGCCGACCAGCCCGTGATCCAGCACAGCAGCCGCCCGGTCTCCAGGCCGCGCACGTTGTCCAGCGCCCACTGCAGGCGCCGCGTGTCGGCCAGCGCCCGGTGCAGCCCGTGCCGGCGATGCAGCGCCTCGAGCGCCTGCCGCAGCTCCGCGGCCTGTCGCTGCAGCGCGGCGCGGCGCGCGCCGGCGGCGGCGTGGTTGGCGCAAGGGCTGGCCGCCAGCCAGCCCGGCGCCGCGTGCCAGCCACCCTGCGCTGCCAGCACCTGCGCCTCGATGGCCGCCAGCGCTGCCTCGGTGCCCACCGCCAGCACCGCCGAGGCGTCGTCGCACGCCAGCATACGCACGAGGGCGGCGCCGCCTGCCGGCGGCTGCGACGCCGCCGGCAGCAGCCCGAGACGGACCTGCAGGTGCGGCCCGGCCGCGGCCAGCGCGTCGGCGCCCAGCGGCGTACCGGGCAGGGCGTCGAACACGCGCCGCCAGGCATCGACCTGGGCCAGCTCGGCCGCCCCGTCCTGCAGCGCACGGATCAGCGGCTCGGCCTCGGCCGCCCAGCGCTCGAGCGCCGCAAGGGCACGACCGAGCGCCTGGACCGGCGGCTCGGGCACGCGCGAGGGCACGAGGCCTTCGCGCGGCCAGTAGGCGGCGTGGCGCCGGTAGAGCTCGGCGTAGCGAGCCAGCAGCGGTGGCAGGTCGGCAAAGGCCGCCGGGAGCGCCGCGCCGCGGCGTGCCTCGAGCTCGACCGCACCGGTGGACGCCAGCGCGGTCAGCGCGAGCGTCGTGTCGTCGCGGGCCACCAGCAGCTCGAACCAGCGTGCCGGGCGCGGTCGCATCGGGGTGCTCACGCGGCGGCCTCCGCCATCGGCCGCGCGTGTGCGCTGCCGGCGGCCGGTGCACGTCGCGGCAGGGCCGCGCGCACCATGAGCTCGCCGCGCAGCCGCAGCAGTTCGAGGGCCAGCAGCCCGAGGTGACAGAACGCGGCAGCGGGCCGCAGTGCGGTTCGGCGCCATGCGCGCACCAGAGCGGCCTGCAGCACGCCTCGCAACTCGGCCGTGTCGGCGCCGTCCGAGGCGAGGGCGTCGAGGTGACGCCGGAGCAGATCGCCGACCACCGCCTCGACCTCGGCGCGGCCGGCTCCGGGCGGGGCCAGCCGGTGCCACTCCGCGGCCCAGCCTCGCAAGGCGGCCGACTCCGGCAGCGTCGGCAGAGCGCCCCGCGCGGCGACGGCCAGCGCGAGCAGGGGTTCCAGGTCGTCGGCATCGGCGCGATCCAGCCATTGCGGCGCCGGTTCGCCGGTGGCCAGCTGCTCGACCAGGGCGAGGTCGGGGAGCCAGCTGCACCAGCGCAACGCCGGCTGCCAGGCCGCAGGCATCCAGCGCGCGACTTCCTCGGCGCGCTCGCGCCAGCGTCTGCGCAGCGTGGCCTCGATCGCGTGCGGGCCGGTCGCGGGCGTCAGGCCCTCCACCCAAGACGCGAGGGCGGGCTCCGACTGTGCCAGACCGAGCACGGCCGCCAGACCGCGCGTGCCCTCGATGCGCCGCCAGGTCGCGTCGGCCGCGCGTGCCCCCCAGCGCGCGCCGATGCGGGCCTGCGCGTAGGCGAGGCTGCCGGCCGCGCCGGTCATCGCGGCTCCTCGGCCGAGGCCGCGCCCGTCAGGTCGGCCGCCAGCCGGCGTACGGCCTCGTGCAGCCGAGCGCGCGCGGCGGCGTCGGGTTCCTCGTGCGCGGGCAGAGACTGCGCACGCTGCCGAAGTTCGAGCAGTCGCTGCTGCACGCGCCGCTCCAGGCGCTCCTGCACGCCGGCCACCCGGGCGCGCGCGCGCTCGTCGATGCGGCGCGCGTCGGCGCGCGCACACTCGCGCGCCAGGTCGGCGGCACGCAGCGCGGCGTCGACCGCCACTGCGGCCGCGCGCTCGGCCCGCAGCACCGCCGCGATTGCCGCGTCGATGGCTTCGGCGTCCACAGCGGCCTCGGCACCTTCGGCTGCCACTGCCAGGTCCGCGGCGTCGGCAGGCGGCACTGGCGCGGCCGCTCGCATTGGCTCACCCGACATCGAATCGCTCACGGTCAACCCCTGCCCGGCACCATGCCGGCCGGTGTCTTGCCGCTCCTAGCGTGCGCGAGCGGCGCAGCCGAAAGGTTGACTGTCATCAATGCGGCGCCGGGTACGGGCGCGCCCAATGCGAACCGTCGCCGGCAGCCGGGCGCGTCGCGACCGCACCCGGAGCCCCGCATCCGAGCCGAGGAGTCGAGGAGAGACCCATGTTCGAGACCTACTACGAACTGATGCGGCGCCAGGGGATCTCGCGCCGAAGCTTCGTCAAGTTCTGCAGCCTGACGGCGGCGTCGATGGGCCTGGGCGAGGCGGGGGCGCAGCAGATGCAGCAGGCGATGCAGACGAAGCCGCGGCTCCCGGTGATCTGGCTGCACGGCCTGGAGTGCACCTGCTGCAGCGAGAGCTTCATCCGCAGCTCGCACCCGCTGGCCAAGGACGCGGTGCTGTCGATGATCTCGCTCGACTACAGCGACACGCTGATGGCCGCCGCCGGCCACCAGGCCGAGCAGGCCCTCGAGGACACGATCAAGAAGTACAAGGGCAACTACATCCTGGCGGTCGAGGGCAACCCGCCGCTGGCCGACGACGGCATCTACTGCATCCCCGGCGGCAGGCCCTTCGTCGAGAAGCTGCGCCACGCGGCCAAGGACTGCAAGGCCATCGTCAGCTGGGGATCGTGCGCCAGCTGGGGTTGCGTGCAGGCTGCCAAGCCCAACCCGACGCGCGCCACGCCGGTGCACAAGGTCATCACCGACAAGCCGATCATCAAGGTGCCGGGATGCCCGCCGATCGCCGAGGTCATGACGGGCGTCGTGACCTACATCCTGACCTTCGACCGGCTGCCCGAGCTCGACGCGCAGGGCCGGCCGAAGATGTTCTACAGCCAGCGCGTGCACGACAAGTGCTACCGGCGGCCGCACTTCGACGCCGGGCAGTTCGTGGAGAACTTCGACGACGCCGGCGCGAAGCAGGGCTTCTGCCTCTACAAGGTGGGCTGCAAGGGGCCGACGACCTACAACGCCTGCTCGGCCACGCGCTGGAACGAGGGGCTGAGCTTCCCGATCCAGAGCGGCCACGGCTGCATCGGCTGTTCCGAGGACGACTTCTGGGACAAGGGCGGCTTCTACAACCACCTGACGACGCTGCAGGTGCCCGGCATCGCCGGTGCCGAGGGCACGGCCGATCGCCTCGGCCTGGCCGCGGCCGTCGGCGCGGGCGCGGCGATCGCGGCGCACGCGGCCGTGAGCGCGATCAAGCAGGCGCGCAGCAAGGGCGCCAACGACAAGGTCAGCGAAGTCGAGCGCTGAGCGCACGCCGGACCGGACAGGAACGAGGAGCACACCATGGCCACCCTGCAGACCCAGGGCTTCACGCTCGACAACTCGGGCAAGCGCGTCGTCGTCGACCCGATCACGCGCATCGAGGGTCACCTGCGCATCGAGGTCAACGTCGACGACAAGAACGTCATCCGCAACGCGGTCAGCACCGGGACGATGTGGCGCGGGCTGGAGGTCATCCTGAAGGGCCGCGACCCGCGCGACGCCTGGGCCTTCACCGAGCGCATCTGCGGCGTCTGCACCGGTGTGCACGCGCTGGCCTCGGTGCGCAGCGTGGAGGATGCGCTCGGGATCAAGATCCCGAAGAACGCGAACATCATCCGCAACCTGATGCATGCGACGCTGTACGCGCACGACCACCTGGTCCACTTCTACCACCTGCACGCGCTGGACTGGGTCGACGTGATCAGCGCGCTGAAGGCCGACCCGAAGAAGACGGCCGAGCTGGCGCAGAGCATCAGCAGCTGGCCCAACAGCAGCTTCGGCTACTTCCGCGACGTGCAGGCGCGGCTCAAGAGGTTCGTCGACAGCGGGCAGCTCGGCATCTTCGCCAACGGCTACTGGGGCAGCGCGGCGTACAAGCTGCCGCCCGAGGCCAACCTGATGGCCACGGCCCACTACCTGGAGGCGCTCGACTTCCAGAAGGAGATCGTCAAGATCCAGACGATCTTCGGCGGCAAGAACCCGCACCCGAACTGGCTGGTGGGCGGCGTGCCCTGCTCGCTGAACGTCGACGACACCGGGGCGGTCGGCGCCATCAACATGTTCTACCTGAACATGGTGGGCAGCATCATCGACCGCACGATCGAGTTCATCGACAAGGTCTACATCCCCGACCTGCTGGCCATCGCGTCCTTCTACAAGGACTGGGCCAAGTGGGGCGGCGGCCTGTCGGGCAAGAACGTGATGGCCTACGGCGACTTCCCGGACATCGCCAACGACTACAGTAACAAGAGCCTGCTGTTCCCGAGCGGCGTGATCCTGAACGGCGACCTGAAGAACGTGATGGACGTCGACCTGAAGGCGCCCGACCAGGTGCAGGAGTGGGTGACCCACAGCTGGTACCGGCAGGCCGACGAGACCAGGGGCCTGCACCCGTTCGACGGCGAGACCAGCCCGAACTTCGACATCGGCAAGGCCAAGGGCACGCGCACGGCGATCGAGGCGGTGGACGAGTCGGCGAAGTACTCGTGGGTCAAGTCGCCGCGCTGGAAAGGCCACGCGGTGGAGGTCGGTCCGCTGGCCCGCTACATCATCGCCTATGCGCGCGGCAACGAGGAGATCAAGGCGCAGGTCGACTCGGTGCTGAAGACGCTCGACGTGCCGATCACCGCGCTGTTCAGCACGCTCGGCCGCACCGCGGCGCGCGGGCTCGAGGCGTCCTGGGCGGCGCACAAGATGAAGCGTTTCTACAACCAGCTTCTGGCCAACATGAAGGCCGGTGACCTGGCCACGGCCAACATCGACAAGTGGGAGCCCTCGACCTGGCCCGCCGAGGCCAAGGGGGTTGCGCCCTGCGAGGCCCCGCGCGGCGCGCTGGCGCACTGGATCCGGATCAAGAACCAGAAGATCGACAACTACCAGTGCGTGGTGCCGACGACCTGGAACGCCGGGCCGCGCGACCACAAGAACCAGATCGGCGCCTACGAGGCGAGCCTGCTCGACACGCCGATGGTCAACCCGGAGCAGCCGCTCGAGATCCTGCGCACGATCCACAGCTTCGACCCCTGCCTGGCCTGCGCGACGCACGTGATGTCGCCCGAGGGCCGGGAGCTGGCGAAGGTGACGGTGCGCTGAGCGGCACGACCGACAGGAGACGACGATGCAAGTCGAACGCTGGACCGGCCGCGTCATCGCGGGCCCGCTGGAGCCGGTCTACGTCTACGAGGCGCCGGTCCGGCTGTGGCACTGGGTCACCGTGCTGTGCTTCGCGGTGCTGGGCGTCACCGGCTACCTCATCGGGTCGCCCCCGCCGGCCATCGGCGGCGAGGCGACCGCCAGCTTCCTGTTCGGCTGGATCCGGATGATCCATTTCGTGGCCGGCTTCCTGTTGGCCGTGGCCTTCGCCGTGCGCCTGTATTGGGTCTTCGTAGGCAACCATCACGCGCGGGGCATCTTCGTGCCGCCGGTGTGGAGCCCGGCCTACTGGCGCGGCATGTTCTCCCAGGCAGCCTACTACCTGTTCCTGCGCAAGGAGTCCGACCGCTGGATCGGGCACAACCCGCTGGCGCAGACGGCGATGTTCTTCATGTTCACGCTCGGCACGCTGGTGCTGATCGTCACCGGCCTGGGCCTGTACGCGCAGGGCTACGGCTGGGGCAGCACATGGATGAACCTGTTCGGCTGGGTCACGTCGCTGCTCGGATCGCCGCAGGCGGTGCGCACCGTGCACCACGTGGCGATGTGGTACGTGCTGGTCTTCGCGATCATCCACGTCTACATGGCATTCCGCGAGGACATCATGGGCCCGAGTGCGGTCGTCGGGACGATGGTCAACGGCATCCGGATGTGGAAGCGCGAGCCGCGCCGCTGAGCGCGGCCCTATCGCCTCTTCAGGACTGGGTGGCCTGTGCCCCGCGGGCCACTGGCCGGCCGATCTCCGCGACGGGAACGGCGACCTCGACGTTCCAGGACTCGAGCTCCGCACGGATGTGCTCGCGCATCCGGCTGCGGACCTCGTTCACCGCGTTGAAGAACCCCGCCATCATCAGCACCCAGATGTAGCGGCCGCGCGGCGTCAGGCGCAGCACGTCGCCATCGCGCCGCGTTGCGCCGAGCAGCCGCATCGCCACCAGCTCGGGCGCCAGCGCGCGCGCGACGTCGGTCCCGTGGCGGGCCCGCATCGCGGCCAGGTCCAGTTCGCCGCCGAACAGGCGCATCAGCAGGTCGTAGCGCATCCGCTCGCGCGCCGACAGGCGCCGCTGCTCGGCGATGCCGCTGCCGCCGGCACCGACCCGCCGCAGGTAGTGGCGCAGCGAGAAGGTGGTCGAGTACATCGTGCCGCCGACGTAGCTGAACGCGCCGCTGCCGACACCGACGTAGTCGTCCTGGTCGATGATGTACTCGTCGTGAAGGTCCTGGCCGCGCGCGAAGCACCAGGCCGAGCTCGGGCGGTAGCCCGGCTGCAGCCGGCGCCCGATCAACTCGTACATCGGGTGGCGCAGCGCGGGGTCGGCGAACCCCATCGTGCGCGCCATCCGGCGACGCGCGCCACGGGCAGTCATCAGCGGGTAGAACGAGACCTGCTCGACGCCAAGCCCGACAAGCCGGTCGAGGTCGTGCCCGAGCATCGCCAGGGTCTGCCCCGGCAGGTTGAAGATCATGTCGACGTTGAGGGTCGGCACGATGCCCTGCGCGGCCGCCAGCCGCTGGCGGATCTGCTCGCCGCTGCCGTACTTGTGCAGCCGGTCCATCGACGCGAGCAGGCCGTCGTCGAAGCTCTGCACGCCCACCGACAGGCGCGTCACGCCCGCGTCGCGCAGGCAATGCAGCAGCTCGGGCTGCAGGTGGTTGGGGTTGGTCTCCACCGAGATCGAGCGGACCGGCCACAGCGAGCGCACGAAGGCGAGCGTCTCCAGCAGCTGCGGCGGGTCGACGGTCGGCGTGCCGCCCCCGACGTAGACGTCCTGGAAGCGGAATCCGGCCGCGTGGTAAAGCGCGATCTCGCGCCGCAGCGCGTCGAAGTACGGCCGCGCCCGTGACGCGTCGAAGCGCACGCGATGGAACGAGCAGAACGGGCACAGCACCTCGCAGAACGGGACGTGCACGTACAGCTGGCAGGCGGCAGCCGGCGCGGGCGGCAGCTCCGGGGCGCGGCCGCCGGGCTCGAACTGCATCGCGCGCGCGTACTGGCGCTCCAGCAGCGCGATCAGCGGACGTTCGAACCACGGCATCGGGTGAGTCTAGGAGCCTGCGCGGCAGAAATCGATGCCGGCGTCATGTCCGGCGCAGGGTTCGCGGCGGGCCTGGCGCCCGCACCGCGCCCGCCCAGGCGCCTGAGCCACGGTCGGGCTGCCGGGCGGGCTGCCGTGGGCTCGGGTGTCGGGTGCCCGCCCGACCCCCGCCCACGGGGCCTCAGCCGGTCCGTGACCTGCGGTAGGGCGCCGACATCGCCGGGCTGTCACTTCTAAAGCGGCTTCTCCGAATGACGCGCCAAGTCGTTCATTTCGTTAGCTTTTTTCCTCAGAAGATCGCTTCGAGCTTCCCTCCCTAAGTACTTGATTTACTTGATTTTTCGGGCATCGCCGCATTGACCCAGGGGTCGCGGTGGGCTAGAGTGGCGATTCGTGCAGTTGGGTGGGTTTCGGTGGAGAGAGTGCCGTTTCGAGGGGGGCCGGTGGTGGCGCTCGACCAGAAGGGTCGGGTCACCGTGCCTGCGCGCTGGCGCGAGCAGTTGCAGGGCGCGGGCGTCGAGCGGCTGTGGATCACCAAGCACCCCGACGGCTGCCTCGGGCTGTATCCGCCGGCCGTGTTCGCGCAGATCGAGTCGACCGTGCTCGGCCTGACCTCGGAGGACGAGGCCTGGAAGCGGCTGATCAGCGGCAACGCCGAGGAAGTGGAGATCGACGCGACCTCGCGCGTGCTGGTCCCGCCGGACCTGCGGCGCTGGGCGGGGTTGGAGAAGGACATCAAGTTCATGGGCGTCGGCTCCCACTTCGAATTGTGGGACCTCGCCCGCTACGAGGTCCACGAGCACCAGGCCATCGCGCGCGGCCGGCCCGAGGCGCTGCGCGTGCTCAAGCTGGCGTGAACCAGTCTGCCGAATGGTCGCACCGGACCGTACTGCTCGACGAGGCCGTCGCGGCGCTGGTCACGCAGCCCGACGGGACCTATGTCGACGGGACGTTCGGGCGCGGCGGGCATGCGCGCGCGATCCTGGCCCGGCTCGGACCCGGCGGGAGGCTGCTGGCCTTCGACCGCGACCCGCAGGCCGTGGCCGCCGCGGCCTCGATCGCCGATGCGCGCTTTGCCATCGTGCACGCCAGCTTCGCGCAGCTGCGCGGCGAGCTCGAGGCCCGTGGAATCGACCGCGTGCAGGGCGTGCTGCTGGACCTCGGCGTCAGCTCGCCGCAGCTCGACGACCCGGGCCGCGGCTTCAGCTTCCGCTTCGACGCCCCGCTGGACATGCGGATGGACACCAGCCGCGGCGAGACCGCGGCCGACTTCCTGCGCCGTGCCGACGAGCGGGAGATCGAGAGGGTGCTGCGTGAGCTGGGCGAAGAACGGGCTGCTCGGCCGATTGCAAAGGCGGTTGTCGCTCGCCGGGAGGCAGGCGTACCCGTCGGGCGCACCGGCGAACTGGCCGCGCTCGTGGCTCGCGCCGTGCGCTCCCGCGAGGCGGGACAGGCCCCCGCGACCCGCACGTTCCAGGCTCTTCGGATTCACGTCAACGGCGAGCTCGAGGCTCTCGACGTCGGCCTCGAGGCTGCGCTCGCGGTGCTTGCCCCCGGGGGGAGGCTGGTGGTGATCAGCTTCCACTCGCTGGAGGACCGCCGCGTCAAGGCCTTCATCGCGCGCGAGAGCCGCGACGCGCCCGACCGCCGCGCGCCCTTCGCGCCGGCGCGGCCGCTGCGGCTGCTGGACTGCGGCCGCACCCGGCCCGCCCCGTCCGAGGTCGCGGCCAACCCGCGCGCGCGCTCGGCGGTGATGCGCGTGGCCGAGCGCACCGGGGTGCCGGCGTGAGGCTGGCCGCCCTGCTCGTCGTGGCGCTGCTCGGCAGCTGCCTGCTGCTGGTGCGCACCGGCTACGAGGCGCGGCGCCTGTTCGCCGAACTCGACAAGGCGCGCGCAGAGCAGCGCCGGCTCGACGCCGAGTACCGGCGGCTGGACGCCGAGCGCCAGGCGCAGGCGACGCACCTGCGCGTGGAGAAGGTCGCGCGCGACCGGCTCGCGATGCGCCCGGCCGCCCCGGGCGTGACGGCGTACGTCGTCGACGACGCGCATGCCGCGCCGGCGGCCGTGGTCAGCGCGGCGGCGGGCACGCGAGGGAGCGCGCGGTGAGTGGCGCCGGACGGTCGGTCCGCGGCAGCGGCAGCGGCGGCACGCGGGCGCTGAACTACGCGACCAGCCCGCTGCTGACCAGCCGCACCCCGCCCTGGCGCTCGCGCTTCGTCGTCATCCTGCTGGCCGCGGGGTTCTCGGTGCTGCTCGGGCGGGCGCTGTACGTGCAGGTGCTGGCCGCCGACTTCTACCAGGCGCAGGGCGAGAAGCGCTTCGTGCACCGGCAGCCGCTGCCGGCCAGCCGCGGCCGCATCCTAGACCGCAACGGCCTCGTGCTCGCCACCAGCGTGGCAATGCCCTCGGTGCAGCTCGACCTGAAGGCCTTCCAGACCGATCCGGGCCCGCGCCCGGCCCGGGTGGCGCAGCTCGCCGGCGCGCTCGGTCTCGCCCCGGCCGACCTGGCCGAGCGGATCGACGGCGCCAGCGGCACGGTGGTGCTGCGCCGCCATGTCGACGAGGCGGCCTGGCAGGCCGTGCAGGCGCTGCAGATCAAGGGCATCGGCGAGACCCGGGAGTTCAAGCGCCGCTACCCCGAGGGCGAGGCGGCGGCCCACGTCGTCGGCTTCACCGACATCGACGACCGCGGCCAGGAGGGCGTCGAGCTCGCCTTCGACATCCGGCTGCAGGGTCGCGCCGGGCAGCGCACCGTGGTCCGCGACCGGCTCGGCCGCGTGGTCGAGGATCTCGACGCGCCCGTCGAGCCGGTCCACGGGCAGGACGTGATGCTGGCCATCGACAGCAAGGTCCAGTTCTTCGCCTGGCAGCGCGTCCGCGACGCGGTGCGCGAGCACGGCGCCCGCGCCGGCAGCGTCGTCGTGCTGGACGTGCGGTCTGGCGAGGTGCTGGCGCTGGCCAACTACCCGAGCTTCGACCCGGCGCGCCGGCAGAACCTGGGCGGCGAGCGACTGCTCAACCGGGCGCTGACCGACACCTTCGAGCCCGGCTCGACGATGAAGCCCTTCATCGCCGCGCTCGCGCTGGAGACGGGCCGCGTCCGCGCGACGACCCCGATCGACACCGCCCCGGGCACGATCACCGTGACCGGCTCGACGATCCGCGATGCCCATCCGCACGGCGTGCTGAGTGTCGCCGAGGTGATCCAGAAGTCGAGCAACGTGGGCACCGTCAAGCTCGCGCTGTCGATGGACCGGCGCGAGATGTGGGAGCTGTACACCGCCATCGGGCTGGGGCAGAAGCCGCGCATCGACTTCCCCGGCGCGGTCAGCGGCCGGCTGCGGCCCTGGAAGTCGTGGCGGCCGATCGAGCACGCCACGATGAGCTACGGCTACGGCCTGTCGGCCAGCCTGCTGCAGCTGGCCCGGACCTACACGGTCTTCGCCCGCGACGGCGAACTGATCCCGCTGACCATCGTCCGCCGCGAGGACGCCGCCCCGGTGGCGGGCCAGCGCGTGCTGTCCGCGGGCACCGCGCGCGAGGTGCGGCAGATGCTGCAGCTGGCCGCCGGCCCGGGCGGCACGGCACCCAAGGCCCAGGCGCTGGGCTACTCCGTGGGCGGCAAGACCGGCACCGTCCGCAAGCAGGAGGGCAAGGCCTACGGCAGCAAGTACCGCTCGTGGTTCGTCGGCCTGGCCCCGGTGGCCGACCCGCGCATCGTCGTCGCGGTGATGGTCGACGAGCCGTCCCGAGGTGTCTTCTACGGAGGCGAGGTCGCCGCGCCGGTGTTCAGCCAGGTCGTGCAGCAGACGCTGCGGATGATGAACGTGCAGCCCGACCTCGACGTGAAGGC
The DNA here is from genome assembly GCA_020248915.1 of Rubrivivax sp. GTDB lineage: Bacteria > Pseudomonadota > Gammaproteobacteria > Burkholderiales > Burkholderiaceae_C > Rubrivivax. Next base: position 163,569 of record JADCGP010000005.1, read on the forward strand.
GCAGATCGTCGGCAAGCCGGTGGCTGCCGAGGTGGAGAGCTTCTGATGCCCGCCGTGCAGCGCCTCGACAACACCGCGGACGCCGTGCGCTGGCTGCACGAGCGTGGCGCCGCGGGGCTGGCGGCGGACAGCCGCGCGCTGCGCCCGGGCGAGGCCTTCGTGGCGTGGCCGGGGCAGGCCACCGACGGCCGCCGCTTCGTCGCCGACGCGCTCGCCCGCGGCGCGGCCGCCTGCGTGGTCGAGGCCGAGGGTGTCGAGGTGCACGGCTTCGACGACGCCCGCATCGCGACCCTGGCCGGGCTGAAGGCGGCCGCCGGCCCGCTGGCCGACCGCTGGTACCGGCACCCGAGTGCGGAGCTCGACGTCGTGGCGGTCACGGGCACCAACGGCAAGACCTCGACCGCGTGCTGGATCGCCGAGGCGCTGGCGCGCACCGGGCGGCGTGCGGCTGTCGTCGGCACGCTGGGCATCGGCGAGCCGGGCGCACTGGTCCCGACCGGCCTGACCACGCCCGATCCGGTGACGCTGCAGCGCGCCCTGCGCGGCTTCGTCGACCGCGGCGTCCGAGCGTGCGCGATGGAGGCCTCGTCGATCGGGCTGGCCGAGCAGCGCCTGGAGGGCACCCGGATCGCGGTGGCGGTGTTCACCAACTTCACGCGCGACCACCTCGACTACCACGGCACGATGGATGCCTACTGGGCGGCCAAGCGCCGGCTGTTCGACTGGCCGGGCCTGCGCGCGGCGGTGGTCAACATCGACGACCCGCGCGGCGCCGGGCTGGCCGACGAACTGCGCGGCAGCGGCATCGAGCTGTGGACCTGCTCGTGGCGCGGCGACGCCCGTCTGGTGGCCGGCGCGCTGCGGCACGGCCCGCAGGGCCTGGCCTTCGACGTCGTCGAGGACGGCACCCGCCGCACGCTGCAGACGGCACTGGTCGGCGAGTACAACGCGAGCAACCTGCTGGGCGTGCTCGGAGCGCTGCGCGCGCTCGGCGTGCCGGCCGACGCTGCGGTGGCCGCTGCGGCCGCATCGGGGCCGGTCCCGGGCCGGATGCAGCGGGTTCCAGGCGGCGACGTCGAGGTCGTCGTCGACTACGCCCACACGCCCGACGCGCTGGCGCAGGTGCTCCAGGCGCTGCGCCCGCTGGCCGCGGCGCGGGGCGGGCGCCTTTGGTGCGTGTTCGGCTGCGGCGGCAACCGCGACGCCACCAAGCGCGGGCCGATGGGCGCCATCGCGGCGCGCGTCGCCGACCGCGCCGTGCTGACCAGCGACAACCCGCGCGACGAGGACCCGGCCGCGATCCTGGCGCAGGTCCTCGGCGGCATCGAGCGCCGCGACGCCGTGGAGGTGATCGCCGACCGTGCCGCCGCGATCGCGCACGCCATCGGCGGCGCGGCGAACGGCGACGTCGTGCTGCTGGCCGGCAAGGGCCACGAGGAGCACCAGGAGGTCGCTGGTCGGCGGTACCCGTTCTCGGACCTCGCCGAGGCGCGCAAGGCGCTCGCGCGGCGCGCGGCGGCGGGGTGCGCCCGATGATGACCCTGGCCCAGGCGCACGCGCTGCTGCCCGCCTCCACGCTGGTGGGCGACCCGGGAGTGCTGTTCCGCCGCGTGCACAGCGACACGCGCACGCTGAAGCCCGGCGACCTGTTCGTCGCGCTGCGCGGCGAGCGCTTCGACGGCCACGACTACCTGCTGCAGGCGGTGGCCGCCGGCGCCGTCGCGGCCCTGGCCGAGCGCGGCCTGTCGCCCGGCCTGCCCGGCCTGCAGGTGGCCGATACGCTGCAGGCCCTGCAGGCGCTGGCCGCCGCCTGGCGCGCGCGGCTGCACCTGCCGCTGATCGCGGTGACCGGCAGCAACGGCAAGACGACCGTCACGCAGATGACGGCCTCGATCCTGCGCGCGTGGCTGGGCGAGGCGGCGTTCGCGACGAAGGGCAACCTGAACAACCACATCGGCGTGCCCCTGATGCTGCTGCGCCTGCGCCAGGACGACGAGGTCTGGCACCGGGCGGCGGTGCTGGAGCTCGGCATGAACCGCCCCGGCGAGATCGCGCTGCTGGCGCGGCTGGCGATGCCGACCATCGCGCTGGTCAACAACGCGCAGCGCGAGCACCAGGAGTTCCTCGACGGCGTGGAGACCGTGGCGCAGGAAAACGGCGCCGTGATCGACGCGCTGCCGGCCTCGGGCACGGTGGTGGTGCCGGCCGACGACCGCTTCACCCCGGCCTGGCGCGCCCGCGCCGGGGGGCGGCGCGTGCTGACGTTCGCGCTCGAGTCGAGCGCCGACGTCGCCATCGGCGGCCAGTGGCAGGGCCCCGGCGGGCCGGGCGACGCCGAGGGCGGGGCGGCGCCGGCGTGGCAGGTCACGCTGGCCACGCCCTGGGGCATGGCGACGACGACGTTGCGGCAGGGCGGGCGTCACAACCTGAAGAACGCCGCCGCGGCCGCGGCCTGCGCCCTCGCGGCCGGCGCGCCACTGCAGGCCGTCGCCGCCGGGCTGGCGGCGTTCGAGCCGGTCGGCGGCCGCTCGCGGCTGCTCGCGATCCGCCGCGGCGGGCGCGCCGCCACGCTGGTGGACGACGCCTACAACGCCAACCCCGACTCGGTGCGCGCCGCGATCGACCTGCTGGCCTCGCTGCCGGGCCCGCGCTGGCTGATCCTGGGCGACATGGGCGAGGTCGGCGCGCGCGGACCGCAGTTCCACGCCGAGGTCGGTGCGTATGCCCGCGAGCGCGGCATCGAGACGGTCTGGACGGCCGGTGCGCTGGGCGTGCACGCGGCGGCCGACCGGCACTTCGCCGATGCGGCGGCGCTCCGCGACGCCCTGGCCGGGGGGCCCGCGGCGGTCTCGCTGCTGGTCAAGGGTTCGCGCTTCATGAAGATGGAAAGCGTCGTCGCCGCGCTGCAGCAGGCGTCCGCGCAGGGAGGCCCGATTGCTGCTTAGCTTGTCGGAGTGGCTGCTGGCGATGTACCCGCAGGAGCTCTCGTTCCTGCGCGTCTTCCAGTACCTGACGTTCCGCGCCGTGCTGGCGGCGACCACCGCGCTGCTGATCGGCCTGGCCTTCGGACCCTGGGTGATCCGCAAGCTCACCGAGATGAAGATCGGCCAGCCGATCCGCGAGTACGGCGTGCAGAGCCACCTGGGCAAGCGCGGCACGCCGACGATGGGCGGGGTTCTGGTGCTGATCGGCATCGGCACCAGCACCGTGCTGTGGTTCGACTGGACCAACCGCTTCGTCTGGGTCGTGATGCTGGTGACCTTCGGCTTCGGCGCGATCGGCTGGGTCGACGACTGGCGCAAGGTCGTCCACAAGAACCCCGAGGGCATGCGCTCGCGCGAGAAGTTCTTCTGGCAGACGGTGATCGCGCTGGTGGCCTCGACCTACCTTGCGTTCTCGGTGGCCGAGACCAGCAACGTGCGCGTGCTCGAGCTGTTCCTGCGCTGGGTCGGCAGCGGCTTCTCGACCGAGCTGCCGCCGCGCGCAGACCTGATCGTGCCCTTCTTCAAGGCCGTCAGCTACCCGCTCGGCGTCTGGGGCTTCATCGTCTGCGCCTGGTTCGTGATCGTCGGCGCCAGCAACGCCGTGAACTTCACCGACGGCCTCGACGGCCTGGCCATCATGCCGGTGGTGATGGTGGGCTCGGCGCTCGGCGTCTTCGCCTATGTCGTGGGCAACGTCAACTTCTCGCGCTACCTGCTGTTCCCCTACATCCCGGGCGCGGGCGAACTGCTGATCTTCTGCGCCGCCATGGCCGGCGCGGGGCTGGCCTTCCTGTGGTTCAACGCCAACCCGGCGCAGGTGTTCATGGGCGACGTCGGAGCGCTCGCGCTCGGAGGCGCGCTGGGCACGATCGCGGTCATCACGCGCCAGGAGCTCGTGCTCGGCATCATGGGCGGCATCTTCGTCGCCGAGATGCTGTCGGTGATGCTGCAGGTGTCCTGGTTCAAGTACACCAAGCGCCGCTACGGCGAGGGCCGGCGCATCTTCCTGATGGCGCCGCTGCACCACCACTTCGAGAAGAAGGGCTGGACCGAGAACCAGGTCGTCGTGCGCTTCTGGATCGTCACGATGCTGCTGTGCCTGGTGGGCCTGGCCAGCCTGAAGCTGCGGTGAGGCGATGAACGGCCAGCAGGTGCTCGTCCTCGGCCTCGGCGCCAGCGGCCTGGCGATGGCGCGCTGGTGCGCACGCGCCGGCGCCCGCGTGTGGGTCTGGGACTCGCGCGCCGAGCCGCCGCAGGCCGCGGAGCTGGCGCGCGACTGCCCGCAGGCCGAGCGCCTGGCGGCCGCCTTCGACGGCGCGGGCGGCGACGCGCAGGCCGCGCGTGCGCTCGAGGGTGTCGCGCGGGTGCTGAAGAGCCCGGGGCTCGCGCCGCACGATCCGCGTGTCGAGCCGCTGCTGCGCCAGGCCCGCGCGCTCGGGGTGCCGGTGCAGGGCGAGCTCGACCTGTTCGCGCAGGCGCTCGAGGCGCTGCGCCTCGAACGCGACTACTCGCCGCGCGTGCTGGCCGTCACCGGCACCAACGGCAAGACCACGACCACGGCGATGACGGCCCTGCTGGTGGCGCGTGCCGGACGCCGCGTCGCGATGGCCGGCAACGTCGGCCCGACGTTGCTGGACACGCTGGCGCAGGCGCTGGCCGCCGGCGTGCTGCCCGAGGTCTGGGTGCTGGAACTGTCGAGCTTCCAGCTCGAGGGCGGGGGTAACGGAGTGGCCGGCTTCGAGCCCGATGCGGCGGCGGTGCTGAACGTGACGCAGGACCACCTCGACTGGCACGGCTCGATGGAAGCCTATGTGCGGGCGAAGGCACGCGTGTTCGGCAGCCGCGGGGTGATGGTGCTCAACCGCGACGACCCGCTGGTCGAGGCGATGGCGCCGCCGCCACCCGCCCCGGTGCGCGGCCGCGCGGCGGTGCGCACCCCGCCGCGCCCCGTGCTGCGCTTCGGCCTCGGCGCCCCCGGTGCGCCGGGCGACTTCGGCCTCGTGGTCGAGGGCGGCATGGCGTGGCTGGTGCGCGCGCTGCCGGACGAGGCCGAGGCGGGGTCGCGCCGCAGCGGAGCGCCCGAGCCCGCCCCGCTGCACCTGCAGCGCCTGATGCCCGCCGACGCGCTGCGCGTGCGCGGCCGCCACAACGCGGCCAACGCGCTGGCCGCGCTGGCGCTGGCCTGCGCGATCGGCTGCCCGCTCGCGCCGATGCTGCACGGGCTGCGCGAGTACGGCGGCGAGCCGCACCGCGTCCAGTGGATCGGCAACGTGGGCGAGATCGAGGCCTACGACGACAGCAAGGGCACCAACGTCGGCGCGACGGTGGCCGCGCTGCAGGGGCTGGGCGCCGACCGCGCTCCGGCGCGGCTGGTCGTCATCCTCGGCGGCGACGGCAAGGGCCAGGACTTCGCGCCGCTGGCGCCCGCGGTGCAGGCGCACGCGCGCGCAGCGGCACTGATCGGCCGCGACGCCGGCCGGATCGCCGACGCGCTGGCGGGCACCGGGGTGCCGCTGCAGCGGCACGACACGCTCGAGGCCGCCGTCGCCTGGTGCCACGGACAGGCCCAGCCCGGCGACGCGATGTTGCTGTCGCCGGCCTGTGCCAGCCTGGACATGTTCCGCGACTACGCGCACCGCGCCGAGGTCTTCGCGGCCGCGGTGGGTGCGCTGGCCGCCGAAAGGGGTCAACCGTGAGCCGCGCCGCCAGCTCCGCCGCCAGCGGCGGCGACGGCCTGTTGCGGCGGCTGTTCGCGCGGATGGCGAGCCTTGCGGGCCGTGGGGGGGCCGGCGAGCCGCCGCTGCCGGTGCGCGCGCACGTGGGCGCCGCCCCCGGCCGGCCCGCGGCGGCGCGCTCGTTCGACCAGGCGCTTGTCGCGGTCGCCGCCGCGCTGCTGGCGCTGGGCCTGGTGATGGTCTACTCGGCGTCGGTTGCGCTGCCCGACAACCCACGGTTCGCCGCGTACTCGCACGCGTTCTTCCTGCAGCGCCACCTGTTCGCGCTGGCCGTCGGCCTGAGCGCCGCGCTGCTCGTGCTGCAGGTGCCGGTGGCGTTCTGGGAGAAGCACGCGCACTGGGTCTTCGTGCTGGCCCTGGTGCTGCTGGTGCTGGTGCTGCTGCCCTTCGTCGGCAAGGTGGTCAACAACTCGCGGCGCTGGATCCCGCTCGGGGTGATGAACTTCCAGCCGAGCGAACTGGCCAAGCTCGCCATCGCGATGTACGCCGCCGGCTACATGGTCCGCAAGATGGACGAGCGCGGCAACTTCTTCCGCGCCGTCTGGCCGATGGCGGTGGCGATCGCCTTCGCCGGGATGCTGCTGCTGCGGCAGCCGGACATGGGTGCATTCATCGTCATCGCCACCATCGCGATGGGCATCCTGTTCCTGGGCGGTGTCAACGCGCGGATGTTCTTCCTGATCGCGCTCGTGCTGGTGGCCACCTTCGCGCTGATCATCGCGTTCGACGACATGCGCCGCGAGCGCATCCTCGCCTACCTCGACCCTTGGAACCCGAAGTACGCCCAGGGCAAGGGCTACCAGCTGACGCACTCGCTGATCGCGTTCGGCCGCGGCGAGTGGTTCGGGCAGGGCCTGGGCGACAGCGTCGAGAAGCTGCACTACCTGCCTGAGGCCCACACCGACTTCCTGCTCGCCGTGATCGGCGAGGAACTCGGCCTGGTCGGCGTGGCCACCGTGATCCTGCTGTTCTTCTGGCTGACGCGGCGGATCTTCCTGATCGGCCGCCAGGCCATCGCGGTCGACCGCGTCTATGGCGGGCTGCTGTGCCAGGGCATCGGCGTCTGGTTCGGCGCCCAGGCCTTCATCAACATGGGCGTCAACCTCGGCGTGCTGCCCACCAAGGGCCTGACGCTGCCGCTGATGAGCTACGGCGGCTCGGCGATCCTGATGAACCTGATCGCCCTGGCGCTGGTGCTGCGGGTGGACATTGAGAACCGGGCCCTGATGCGCGGAGGCCGCGCATGACCGGCACGCGCAGCGTGGCGGCGGCGCGTCGCGCCGGGGCACGGTTGCGGCGCAGGCTCGCGTCGCGCAGCGATGCGAAGCGCGCAGGGCGCGCGCGCCGCAGCCAGAACCGGGCCCTGATGCGCGGAGGCCGCGCATGAGCGCGCACCTCGTGGTGATGGCTGCGGGCACCGGGGGCCACGTGATACCGGGGCTGGCCGTGGCGCGCGAGATGCGCGCTCGGGGCTGGAGCGTGAGCTGGCTCGGGACGACCGCCGGGATGGAGAACCGGCTCGTCCCCGCGGCCGGGATCCCGCTCGATGCGATCGGCTTCGCGGGGCTGCGCGGCAAGAACGCGGTGCAGACGCTGCTGGGCGGCGTGCGGCTGCTGAAGGCCTTCGGAGAGTGCCTGGCGATCCTGCGGCGGCGCGGCGCCGACGCCGTGCTCGGCATGGGGGGCTACGTGTGCTTTCCGGGCGGGCTGATGGCGTCGCTGCTCGACCGGCCGCTCGTGCTCGTCAACGCCGACGCCCGGCTGCTGCTCAGCAACAAGGCGCTGCTGCCGGTGGCCGACCGGGTCCTGTTCGGCTTCGACAGCGACGCCGTGCGCCGCGTCCGCGGCGCGGTCGTGACCGGCAACCCGGTGCGTGCCGAGATCGAGGCGCTGCCTCCGCCCGCCGCGCGCTTCGCCGGCCGCGAGGGCCCGCTGCGGCTGCTGGTGGTGGGCGGCAGCCTGGGGGCCCAGGTGCTCAACCGCACGCTGCCGCAGGCGCTCGCGCTGCTGCCGCCGCCGCAGCGGCCGCACGTCACGCACCAGGCCGGCGCCACCGAGGTCGAGACGGTGCGGGCCGCCTACGCCGCGGCCGGCATCGACGCCGAGGTGTTGCCGTTCGTCGAGGACATGGCCGTGCGCCTGGGCGCCTGCGACCTGATGGTGTGCCGGGCGGGTGCGATGACGGTGAGCGAGCTGTGTGCGGCCGGCGTGCCCGCGCTGCTCGTGCCGCTGGTCGTCCGCACCACCGCGCACCAGCGCGACAACGCCGCCTGGCTGGCCGGCCAGGGCGCGGCGATCCACCTGCCGCAGTCCGCGCTCACGCCCGAGGTCCTGGCCGGGCAGCTGGGCGGGCTCGGGCGCGCACGGCTGCTGTCGATGGCCGAGCGCGCCCGCGAGCTGGCACGGCCCCGCGCCGCCGCGCGCGTGGCCGACGAGATCGAGGCGCTGGTGCGTCGGCGCCGCGGCATCGGGGGAGCAGCGGCATGAAGCGCGCGCTGCGCCACGTGCACTTCGTCGGCATCGGCGGCTCGGGCATGAGCGCGATCGCCTCGCTGCTGCACGCCGAGGGCTACCGCGTCAGCGGCAGTGACGCGCAGGCCAGCGCCGTCACCCGGCGACTGGCCGCGCTCGGGGTGCGGGTGTTCATCGGCCACGAGGCGGCGCAGGCCGACGGTGCGGACGTCGTCGTCACCTCGGCGGCGGTGGCCGCCGACAACCCCGAGGTCGCCGCGGCGCGCACGCGCCGCGTCCCGGTGGTGCCTCGGGCGGTGATGCTCGCGGAGCTGATGCGCACGCGCGAGGGCATTGCCGTGGCCGGCACGCACGGCAAGACGACCACGACCGCGCTGGTGGCCAGCGTGCTGCTGCAGGCCGGGCTCGACCCGAGCTTCGTGGTGGGCGGCTCCGTGCTCGCGGCCGGCACCAACGCGCGGCTGGGCCGAGGCGCGCAGATCGTCGTCGAGGCCGACGAGAGCGACGCCAGCTTCCTCGCGCTCGTCCCGGTGGCGGCGGTGGTCACGAACATCGACGCCGACCACATGGACACCTACGGCCATGACCTCGGCCGCCTGCACGACGCCTTCGTCGGCTTCGTGCACCGGCTGCCGTTCTGGGGCCGCGCCGTGCTGTGCAGCGACGACGCCGGCGTGCGCGCGATCGTGCCGCGCCTCGAGCGCCCGCTCACCACCTATGGCCTGGGAGCGGACGCGGACGTGCGCGGCCGCGACGTGGCGCCGGCCGCCGGCGGCGGGATGACCTTCACCGCGCTGCGCCGCGATCCGCGCACGGGCCGCGCGCTGCCTCCGCTGCCGCTCGCGCTCAGCCTGTCCGGGGCGCACAACGTGCGCAATGCGCTGGCCGCGGTGGCGGTCGCGGCCGAGTTCGAGGTGCCCGACGAGGCGCTGGCCGCGGCGCTGGCGGGCTTCGCCGGCGTCGGCCGCCGGTTCGAGCGACGGGGCGAGCCGCAGGCGCGCGGCGGGGGCCGCTTCACGCTGGTCGACGACTACGGGCACCACCCGGCCGAACTGGCCGCGGTGCTGGCCGCCGCGCGCGGGGCGTTCCCGGGCCGCCGGCTGGCGGTGGCCTTCCAGCCCCATCGCTACACCCGGACCCGAGACTGCCTGTCCTGGTTCGCGGACGTGCTCGCGCAGGCCGACGTGCTGTGGCTGACCGAGGTCTATGCCGCCGGCGAGGCGCCGATCGACGGCGCCGACGGCCTTGCGCTGGCCGCCGCGGTGCGCGCGGCGGGGCGGCTCGAGCCGCGCTTCGTGCCGCAGCTCGACCAGCTGGCCGAACGCATCGTCGAGGAGGCCCGCGACGGCGATGTCGTGGTCACGATGGGGGCCGGCTCGATCGACGGCGTGCCGGCGCGCGTGCTCGAGCTGGCCGGGGAGGCGCCATGAGCGGCGAGCAGCCCGACCCGACGTCCTTCGGCCGCGTGGCGGTGCTGTTCGGCGGCACCAGCGCCGAGCGCGAGGTGTCGTTGATGTCCGGCCGCGGCGTGCTGCAGGCGCTGCGGTCGCAGGGCGTCGATGCGCACGCGTTCGACCCCGCCGCGCGCGAGCTCGGCGAGCTGCGGCGCGAGGGCTTCGAGCGCGTGTTCATCGCGCTGCACGGCCGCCACGGCGAGGACGGCACGGTGCAGGGCGCGCTCGAGCTGCTGGGCATCCCGTACACCGGCAGCGGCGTGCTGGCCAGCGCGATCGCGCTCGACAAGGTGATGACCAAGCGGGTGTGGGCGGCCGAGGGCCTGCCGACGCCGCGCTGGGTCCGGCTCGAGCCCGGCCGGCAGCAGCGCGAGGACGTGATCCGCGTCCCCGACACGCTCGGCCTGCCGCTGATCGTCAAGCCGCCGCGCGAGGGCAGCAGCCTCGGCGTGACCAAGGTGGGCGGCTACTCCGAGATGCAGGACGCGGTGCTGCTGGCCGCGCGCTACGACCGCGACGTCCTGTGCGAGGAGTTCATCGACGGCATCGAGCTCACCTGCCCGGTGCTGGGCAGTGGGGCGTCGGCGCGCGCGCTGCCGGTGGTGCGCATCGACGCCCCGCAGGGCAACTACGACTTCGAGCACAAGTACTACAGCGACGACACCGGCTACCGCTGCCCGAGCGGGCTGCCGCCGCAAGAGGAGGCGGAGGTGCAGCGCCTGACGCTGGCCGCCTACCGCGCGCTCGGCTGCCGCGGCTGGGGCCGCGCCGACCTGATGCTGCGCGCCAGCGACCGCAAGCCCTTCCTGCTCGAGATGAACACCAGCCCGGGCATGACGGGTCACTCGCTGGTGCCGATGTCGGCGCGTGCGGCCGGCATGTCCTACGAGCAGCTGTGCCTGCAGCTGCTGGCCGCCGCGACGCTGGACCGGGACACCTGATGCGAAGCGCCGCCTCCGCCCGCGACCCCGCCGCCGGCCGCATACTCGACCGCCGGCAGCGCCGCGCCGCCGTCGGCGTGCCGCTGCCCGGCGACGTCCGGTTGATGAACTCGGTCGCGGCACTGCTGGCCGTGGCGGTCGCGCTCGCGCTGCTGGCCGCGGCGCTGGCCTGGGTGGCCCGCCTGCCGGCGTGGGACATCCGCTCCATCCGCGTCGAGGGCGACCTGGGCCGCAACAACGTGCCGACGATCCGCGCCAACGCGCTGCCGTCGCTGCAGGGCAACTTCTTCAGCGTCGACCTGCGGCGCGCCCAGGCCGCCTTCGAGCAGGTGCCCTGGGTGCGGCGCGCGGTGGTGCGGCGCGTCTTCCCCGACCGGCTGGCGGTGCGGCTCGAGGAGCACCGTGTCGCCGCGCTGTGGCAGGGGGCGGGCGGCGACGAGCGCCTGGTCAACACGTACGGCGAGGTGTTCGAGGCCAATCTCGGCGACGTCGAGGACGAGGACCTGCCGGTGTTCGCGGGCCCTGACGGCACGTCGGGCCTGGTGTTCGCGCTGTGGCAGCGGCTGGCGCCGGCTTTCGCAGATGCCGGCTACGCGGTCGAGCGCCTGGAGCTCTCGGGTCGCGGCAGCTGGCGCCTGCAAACCGACAACGCCGCCGTCGTCGAGCTCGGGCGCGGCACCCCGGACGACGTGGCGGTGCGCGCCGCGCGCTTCCTGCGCACCCTGCCGCAGGTGCGCGCGCGCTGGAACGCGCCGCTGGAGTACGCCGACCTGCGCCACGCCGACGGCTACGCGCTGCGGCTGCGCGGCGTGGGCACGACGGCGCCGAAGGCGCCATCGAACGAGGCTGCCAACTGAGGGACCGCCGCGATGGCCAAGGAATACAAGGACATGGTCTTCGGCCTGGACATCGGCACCGTGAAGGTGATGGTGGTGGCCGCGGAGGTGCTGCCCGACGGCGAGCTGCGCGTCGCCGGCCTCGGCGTCGCGCCGGGCCACGGCCTCAAGCGCGGCGTGGTCGTCAACATCGACGCCACCGTGCAGAGCATCCAGCAGGCGCTGAAGGAGGCCGAGATGATGGCCGCCTGCAAGATCGGCAGCGTCTACACCGGCATCACCGGAAGCCACATCCGCGGCATCAACAGCACCGGCATGGTGATCGTGCGCGACAACCGCGAGGTGACCCCGCTGGACGTGCAGCGCGTCGTCGAGACCGCCAAGGCCATCAACATCCCCAACGACCAGCGGCTGCTGCTGGTGGAGCCGCAGGAGTTCGTCATCGACGGCCACGAGGTCAAGGAGCCGATCGGCATGAGCGGCTCGCGCCTCGAGGTCCGGGTGCACATCGTCACCGGGGCGCAGAGCGCGGCCGAGAACATCCTCAAGTGCGTGCGCCGCTGCGGGCTGGAGGTCGAGCGGCTGGCGCTGAACCCGAGCGCCAGCGCCGCCGCCACCGTCACCGATGACGAGAAGAGCCTGGGCGTGGCGGTGGTCGACATCGGAGCCGGCACCACCGACGTGCAGATCTACGCCGACGGCAGCGTGCGCCACACCGCGGTGATCCCGATCGCCGGCGACCTGATCACCAGCGACATCGCGATGGCGCTGCGCACCCCGACGCGCGACGCCGAGGAGATCAAGGTCGAGCACGGCGTGGCCAAGCAGCTGCTGGCCGACCCGGCACAGCAGCTCGAGGTGCCCGGCCTCGGCGATCGCCAGCCGCGGCTGCTGTCGCGCCAGGCGCTGGCGGGTGTGATCGAGCCGCGGGTCGAGGAGATCTTCTCGCTGGTGCACCAGGTCATCCGCGACAGCGGCTACGAGGAGCTGCTGTCCAGCGGCATCGTGCTCACCGGCGGCAGCGCGGTGATGCCGGGAATGGTGGAACTCGGCGAGGACATGTTCCTCAAGCCGGTCCGGCGCGGCAACCCGACCTACGCCGGAGCGCTGTACGACATGGTGGCCAACCCGCGCAGCGCCACCGTGATGGGGCTGCTCGAGGAGGCGCGGCTGGCGCGTGCGCGCGGCCAGAAGGCGGCGGCGCAGGCCGGCTCGGTGAAGACCGTGATCGGCCGCGCCAAGGAATGGTTCCTGGGGAATTTCTGAAGAGGCCCCGGCGCGCGCCGCGCCAGGGACCCGTGTTCACGACGGCAACTGCAACCAGACGAAGGAGGCTCACATGCCCATCGAGATGATCGACGAGTTCGAGCAAGGCACGCAGATCAAGGTGATCGGCGTCGGCGGCGGCGGCGGCAACGCCGTCGAGCACATGATCGCCCACGGCGTGCAGGGCGTGGAGTTCATCTGCGCCAACACCGACGCGCAGGCGCTTCACCGCTCCAGCGCCGGCACGCTGGTGCAGCTCGGCGGCTCCGGGCTGGGTGCGGGCAGCAAGCCCGAGGTCGGCCGCAACGCGGCGCAGGAGGCCGAGGAGCGGATCCAGGCGGCGATCGAGGGCGCGCACATGCTCTTCATCACCGCCGGCATGGGCGGCGGCACCGGCACCGGGGCCGCGCCGGTGATCGCGCGCATCGCGCGCCAGATGGGCATCCTGACGGTGGGCGTGGTCACCAAGCCGTTCGAGTTCGAGGGCCGCAAGCGCTCCAAGCAGGCCGACGAGGGCGCCGCCGAGCTCGAGGCCAACGTCGACAGCCTGATCGTCGTGCTCAACGAGAAGCTGCTCGAGGTGCTGGGCGACGACGTCACCCAGGAGCAGGCCTTCGGGCACGCCAACGACGTGCTGAAGAACGCGGTGGGCGGCATCAGCGACATCATCCACGTGCCGGGCTTGGTCAACGTCGACTTCGAGGACGTCAAGACGGTGATGAGCGAGCCCGGCAAGGCGATGATGGGCACCGCGACGGCGAGCGGCCCGGACCGCGCCACGCGCGCCGCAGACGCGGCCGTGGCCTGCCCGCTGCTGGAGGGCATCGACCTGTCGGGAGCGCGCGGCGTGCTGGTGCTGATCGCGGCCAGCAAGACCACCTTCAAGCTCGCCGAAAGCCGCAATGCGATGAACACGATCCGTCGCTACGCGGCCGAAGACGCGCATGTCATCTATGGCACGGCGTACGACGAGACCCTGGGCGACCAGCTGCGCGTGACGGTGATCGCCACCGGCCTCAGCAGCGCGCGCCGCCCGGCGGCGCCTGGGCTTGCGGTGGTGACGCCGACCCACGGCATGACCCACGGCGGCGCGGCACTCCCTGCGCAGCAGCCGCAGGCGTCGTCGCAGGCGCAGCCGGCGCTGCGCACCGGCACCGACAACGTGCCGATCCTGACGCAGGCCGCGCTGGTGGGCGGCGCTGGGGGCGGTGGCGTGACGGCCGGCCAGGCGCCGACGCCGCAGGCCTACGAGGGCCTGAACACGCCCAGCGTGTGGCGCCGGCCGCCGCGCGCGGACCAGGCCGCCGCCAAGGTCGAGGCGCTGGTCAGCAACGGGATGGACGAGATCGAGATCCCGGCCTTCCTGCGCAAGCAGGCCGACTGAGCGCTCGCGAGCGGGACACCCCGCACCGGTCGGGGCGGAGACGCAGGGCGCCTTGTGCGCCCTGTCTCTAATGAAGGGCGCCTCGTGCGCCCTGTCTCCAATGAGGGGCGCCTCGAGCGCCCGTCCGCTCCAGCCCCACTCGGGCGGCGTGCGCGGCCCTGGCCGGCCCGCGGCCGACCGGCCCTTCAGGAGCGCCAGCGCACGCGGAACGATGCGCCGCCCCCCGGTGCGGCGCCGCACTCCACGGACCAGCCGTGGGCGACGACGATCTCGCGCACCAGGGCCAGGCCGAGACCGGAGCCCGTCCGGGTCTGACCCGGCGCGCGCCAAAAGCGTTCGAACACCTGCGCCCGGTACTCAGGGGGCACGCCGGGCCCGTGGTCTTCCACGGCCACGCCCGCGTCGTCCAGGCGCACCCTGACGTCCGAGCCCGGGGGCGAGAAGTCGAGCGCGTTCTCCACCAGGTTCTTCAGCAGCACGAACAGCGCCCCGGCGTCGGCCTCGACCTGGACGTCGACCTCCGGTTCCTGAAGGTGCAGGGTGATGTCGGCACGCTGGGCCTTGAACGCCAGGTGGTCGAGCACCGCCCGCGCGACGTCCAGCGGCCGCACCAGGCCCAGCCGCATGGCCTGGGGATCGGCCACCTGGGCCAGCTGAAGCAGCTGCTGGACCTGGCGGCCCATGGTGTCCAGGTCCTGCAGCAGCCGGGCACGGTCGCGTTCGTCGTCGAGCCCCGCCTCCACGCGGGCGCGCGCTAGCGCCAGCGGCGTCTTCAGCTCGTGCGCGGCATTGGCGATGAAGCGCTCTTGCTCCTGGAACGACTGCTCCAGCCGCTGCAGCACGCCGTTGAACGCGTGGACGAGCGGACGGATCTCGGCCGGCATGCCATCCTCCGGCAGCCGCGCCGCGAGGTTGCGCCCGCCGACGCTGCGCGCCGCCGCCTCGGCGGCGCGGATCGGCCGCAGCACCGAGCGCACGGCCAACGCGCCCGCCAGCGCGAAGATCAGCGCCGACAGCGCGCCCAGCAGCACGACGGTGTCGGTGATGGCCGGCGTCACCGCCTCGCGGGCCAGCAGCTCGAAGCGGTCGCTGCGCGCGAGCTGAAGCACGTAGGGCCGCCCCTGAATCTCGCGCTGCCAGGCCCCGACGAAGAAGTCACGTCCGTCGAAGGTCACGACGCCAAAGAAGCCCGGTTGCTCGCCGAAGCCGCGGTCGGGAAGCAGCGACCGGCGATCCGGCTCGCTGCTGGCGACGACCTGGCCCGTGCCATCGAGCACGCGGAACTTGAGGTTGGCGAAGAAGTCGTCGAACCCCACGCGCTCTCCGGGGGGAAGGTTCACGTCGACGACGCGCCGCTCGGCGTCGAGCACGAAGCCGTCGAAGATGTCCTCGGTCTGGCCCTCCATGCTCATCCGCGTGGCCAGATGGCCGAAGCGGTCGGCCAGCATTGTCTGCACGCCGGCCACCAGCAGCGCCATCGAGGCGAACGCCACGGCGAAGCCCAGCGCGAGGCGCACGGCGAGGCTCGGCGTGCGCCCGCCGGCGCCTGCACGCCGGCCTTGCCCCGGCTCGGCCGGCCCGGCCGGGCTATCCGGCCTATCCGGCCTATCCGGCCGGGTCACCGTGCTCCCCTGCGGCGCCGGGCGCCTGTTCCAGCGCGTAGCCGACGCCCTTGGTGTTCGCCAGCCGGACGGTGCTGCCGAGCACGTCGAGCTTGCGGCGCAGGCGGTGCACGGCGACGTCGAGCGCGTTGGGCGTCACCGGCTCCGTCAGGCCCCAGGCCGCCGCCTCCAGCGCGCCGCGGCGCACCACCCTGCCCTCGGCACGCACCAGGGCGAGCATCAGCTGCAGTTCACTGGGCGCGAGGTTCACGCTCGACCGCCCGTGGCTCAGGCGTGCGCCGGCGGGGTCGACCACGAGGCCGGCCCACTGCGGAGAGCTGGCGACCCAGGCGCTCTGCCGGCGCAGCAGGGCGCGCACCCGGGCCACCAGCTCGTCGCGCTCGAAGGGCTTGGCGAGGTAGTCGTCCGCGCCGGCCTCCAGCCCGTCGACGCGGTCGTGCAGCGCGTCGCGGGCGGTGAGCAGCAGGCAGGGCACCAGCACCTGCCGGGCGCGCAGCCGCTGCAGCCAGGGCAGCGCGTCGCCGTCGGGGAGCCCGCGGTCCAGCACCAGCGCGGCATAGCGCACCTGCGCGAGGCAGGCCTCGGCCTCGCCCACCCGCGCCACGGCGTCGGCGGCGATGCCCGCCTGCTGGAGCTCGCGCACGACCAGCTCGCGCATGGCTGCGTGGTCTTCGACCAGGAGGATGCGATTCATGGACGCCAGCGTACTTCACCGGGCGACCGCCGGCGGACCGGCGGCCTGGCTTCAGTTGAGAACGAACTGGTAGCCGAACACGGCCTGCGGAATGCCGCTGCCGTTGACCAGCGGGCTCTTGCGGATCTCACTGGCATAACGCTCGTAGTTGAAGTTGCCGAACAGGAACTGGCGCGGACTGGCCTGCCAGCGCACGAACAGGCCGAGCTCGGGGCTCCAGGTGCTCCTGCCGAAGTAGGCGGGCCGGCCGGCGGTGGCCTCCCCCAGGCGCACGCCATAGTAGTAGTCCACGTAGCGGCTGCTCTGGTACTCGACGCCGACCCGTGGCACGAAGGTCCACGCCCCGCTCCGGTAGCTCCGGCTCAGCTGCAGCGACCCGACGGCACCGCGATCGAAGCCGGACTCGCGCCGGGCCGCCTTCACGTAGTCGACCTCCAGCTCCACGCGGGCGCCGAGTTCGAAGCTGCTGCTCAGCCCGTAGAACAGACCACCCTTGCGGCTGGCCATGCCCTGGAACACCGCGCCGTCTTCCTGCTCGTAGCCGTCGAACCGGTACTCGATGCGCGGACCGATCCACCAGGTCCGCTGGTCGTTGCCGATCAGGCGCAGGTCGAGCTGCGGGCCGAACAGGTCGACCCACTTGTTCCGGATCGCGATCCCGGGCACGACCAGCGTCTCGGCACCGACGCCGCGATAGCCGTCCTTGTCGATCAGCACGGCAGCGCCGATGCTGTAGACGGTGCGGTCGCCCGCCGGTGCCTGCGCCTGCGCCAGTGAAGGGCTCACCGCCATGGCGACCGTCGCCGCTGCCAGGCCCACCAGGGCGAACGGACGACCCGTCCGTCCTTCGGGACGCCATGCCTTGGAGAACTTGGGGAGAGTCATCGCGTGTTTCCCTTTCCGTCAGCGGGATCGATCGGGGCGGCACCGCGCTCGCGCGCGGCACCGCCGGTGGCCAGGCCCTGGCTTCAGAAGCGGTAGCCGAGCCGTGCGGTGAGCGTGGTCGCGCGGTACCGCGCATCCACCGTGTCCGTCGCGCCGGTCCGGGTCAGCCGGACGCGCCCGGCATCGGCCACCGAGACGCCGATGTCGGCCGTCCAGGGGCTGCCGTAGTCCCAGCGCAGGCCGGCCATGAACTGGCGCGCGCTGCCGGATCCGGAGAACTCGCGCTCGGCGCCGCCCGCGGTGAGGTCGGCATCCACCTCCTGGGCGCGGCCGATGCCCAGGCCGACGTAGGGCCTGACGTTGGCCGTACCCAGCTTGAACCCGCCGAAGTCGTACAGCACGTTGACGGTCAGGAACAGCGAAGCCCAGTCGGCGTCGCCGGGCCGGGCATCGAAGCCGGGGCTGCTGACCTGGCGCACAGGATGGCTGCGGTACATCAGCGCGGCCTCGACGCGCCAGTCCGGGCTGATCTGGCGGCCGATGGCGCCGCCGTAAGCCAGGCCCTGGCGGGTGGTCAGCTTTCCGCCCGCGAAGTCGGGGTCGCTCGCCCGGGACACGCCGGCGTCGACGGTCACGTACCAGGGGCGGTCCTGCGCGTGGACGGCGCCGCCGAGGCAGCAGGCTGCGAGAACGAGGGCGCGGGGGATGGGAAGGCGGATGGACATGGGGGACTCCGGGGTTGCTCGCCCGACGGCCAGCAGGCTCTGGGGCACTTCGAAAGGTGGGCCATGACGGCCTCGCTCGGTGGGATCGCAACCGCTCGCAGCGGTCCGGTCCAGCACCTTGGGCGGCATCGTCGGCCGGCTCGACTTACAGGCGGCTTTCCGGCCAATACCCCTGGAACCCCCCTGGAACCCGGCTTCTGCGCCTCGCAGGCAGCGCGCGGCTTGAGGGCACTCAGCGCGCGAGCAGCCGAGGCGGCGCAGCATGCACGCATGGTCGCCCGTGACACGCCCGGCCCCGATGGCTGCCTCGCACTCGCGCAGTACCGCGCGCGGGCGAGGGTCTACGACCTCGAGCTGGCGCTGTTCGAGCCCTTGCGCCGCCTCGCGCTGGAGCGGCTCGCCCCGCAACGCGGCGAGGCGGTCATCGACGTGGCCTGCGGCACCGGGCTGTCGCTGGCGGCGCTCGCAACGGCCGTCGGCCCGCGCGGACGCGTGATCGGGATCGAGCAGAGCCCCGAGATGATCGCGCTGGCGCGGGTGCGCGTGGCGGCGGCGCATCTGCGGCCGGTCGAGCTCGTCGAGGCGTCGATGGAACGCGCGCGCTTCGACGGCCGCGCCGATGCCGCGCTGTGCCACTTCACGCACGACGTGCTGCAGCGCGCCGACGCGGTGGCCAACCTGCTGGACCACCTGCGCCCGGGGGCCCGCATCGTCTGCACCGGCCTCGTCTGGGCCCCGCGCTGGGCACCGGCGGTCAACGCGGCGGTCCTGCTGGGTGCCTTGCGGTCGACCACCACGCTCAGCGGCCTGGCGCGGCCCTGGGCGCTGCTGGAAGCGCGCATCGGCCCGATGGCCAGCGAGCGCTACCTGCTCGGCGGCGTCTACCTGGCGCACGGCCGCGTGCCGCGGCACTGAACGCCGCGGGCGACCGGCCGGGAGCGGCGGCCGAAGGCCGTCGGCGGCGCCCGGCGTCAGGCCGGTGCGCGGCGGAGCGCCGGCTGCCCGGCCGGCGGCTGCGCCGCCCGCCAGACCAGGGCCGCGGCGGCCAGGTCCTCGATCGCGTTGCCGACCGACTTGAACA
Organism: Rubrivivax sp.; assembly: GCA_020248915.1. Taxonomy (GTDB): domain Bacteria; phylum Pseudomonadota; class Gammaproteobacteria; order Burkholderiales; family Burkholderiaceae_C; genus Rubrivivax. The sequence continues at coordinate 182,648 of JADCGP010000005.1, forward strand.
CGGTACGACCCACCGCATCTCTGCGGCCCGGCGCCTCGCCGCGGCACAGCGCGGCCAGCGTGCCGCGCAGGTCCGCCGGGCCGATCACCCCGCGCTCGAGCGGTCCGGCGAGGTCACCCGACTTGGCCAGTGCCTCGTCGGTGTCGGCATAGAGCGCGGCGCCGCGCAGGCAGTCGTCGTCGGCCTCGCGCATCGCCGGCGTGAAGCTTCCGATCAGGTCGAGGTGCGAGCCGGGTGCCAGCCAGCGGCCGCGGACCAGCGGCTCGCTGGCGAGCGTGGCGCAGCTGACGATGTCGGCGCGGGCGCAGGCCGCGGCGAGGTCGGCCGTCGGCACGGCGTCGAAGCCCTCGTCCCGCAGCGTGCGCGCCAGCGCGGCCGCGGCCCCGGGTCGGCGAGCCCAGACCTCGACCGGCCCGATCGGCCGCACCGTCCGGTGCGCGGCCGGCAGCAACGCGGCGACGCGGCCGGCGCCGACGACGAGCAGCCGCCGCGCGTCGGCACGGGCCAGGAAGGAAGCCGCCAGCGCCGACGCGGCCGCGGTGCGGCGCGCGGTGATGACGTCGCCGTCCAGCAGCGCGAGCGGCCGGCCGGTCGAGGCGTCGTGCAGCAGCACGCTGGCGTGCACCCCCGGCAGGCCGCGCGCTGCGTTGCCGGTGGCGACGTTGACCACCTTCACCGCATACAGCCCGCCCGGCTGCCAGGCCGGCATCAGCAGCGAGGTGACGGCCTGTGCGCCCGGTACGGCGAGCTCGTGCACGTGCCGGCGCGGCACTTCGGCGCCTTCGGCGAAAATGTCCCGCAGCGCCGGCACCAGCCGATCCAAAGGCAGCGCGGCGCGGGTGGCCTCGGCGTCGAAGATCTGCATCGCGGCGCCGATTCTGTCGCAGCGGTGCCGTGCTGCGCGACCGGTCCGGGACAGGCCCGGCACGGTTCTGGCTGTCCGGCAGCGCATCCTCGCACCCGACCACGCCCATGCGACTGCTCGTCGTCTTCTCGCACCCGGATCCCGACAGCTTCAACTCGGCCCTCTGCCGGACGGCGTGCGAGGCGCTGCGCGAGGCCGGCCACGAGGTGCGCCTGCTCGACCTGTACCGGGAGGGCTTCGACCCCGTCTTCAGCGCCGCCGAGAAGGCAAGCTACCTGCCCGACACGGCGCGCAACATCGAGGGAGTGGCCGCACACGTCGAGGCTCTGCGCTGGGCCGAGGGCTGGGTGGCGGTCTACCCGACCTGGTTCTACGGCCTGCCGGCGATGCTCAAGGGCTGGCTCGACCGCGTCTGGCTGCCCGGCGTGGCGTTCACGGTGGCCACCGGCCGGCAGCGTCGCATCGGCGGCGAGCTGCGCAACATCCGACTCTTCGTCGGCATCACGACCTCCGGCTCGCCCTGGTGGTGGCTCAAGGTGATCGGGGATCCGGGCCGCAGCCTGCTGATGAAGGGCCTGCGGCCTCTCTACGCGCGGGGCTGCCGGATGAAGTGGCTGCAGCTGTTCGACATGAACCACGTCGGCGCCGACGAGCGCGCGGCCTTCCTGGCCCGCGTCCGGCGCGAACTGGCCGCCCTGCGCGGCTGAGCGCGTGCGGCCTGGGCAGGTTGGCCGCCCTGCGCGACTGGGCGCGCGCGGCCTGGGCAGCTCGGCCGCCCTGCGCGGCCGAGCGCGCGCGCTGCGGCCAGACCGGCCGCAGCCGGCTTCGGGTTGTCACCGACGCGGCATGGTGCGCCCTTTCGCGCATAGTGCGCGCCTGCGCCGGGACATGCACCGCTGCGGTGAGGCGGGGCACCGATGTAGAGCCCGGCCCGCCCGCGACCGCGTGGCATGGCGATTGCACCCGCAGGTCGCTTGTCGTCCCACCGATTCACCCCAGGAGGCCCGATGAAGCTGAAGACCCCGATCGCCGCATTGGCATTGCTCGCCGCGGCGACCACCGCGTCCGCGCAGGAGAAGTTCACCTACACGACCAACTGGTTCGCCCAGGCCGAGCACGGCGGCTTCTACCAGGCGGTGGCCACCGGGCTCTACAAGAACGAGGGCCTGGACGTCACGATCCGCATGGGCGGTCCCCAGGTCAACATCATGCAGCTGATGGCCGCCGGCCAGACCGACTGCGTGATGGGCTACGACGTGCAGACGATGAAGGGCTGGGAGCAGGGCATCGAGTCCGTCACCGTGGCCGCGGCGTTCCAGAAGGACCCCCAGGTGCTGATCGGCCACCCCGGCGTCACCAACAAGATGGAGGACCTGAAGGGCAAGACGATCCTGATCTCGTCGGCCGCCAACACGTCCTACTGGCCCTGGCTGAAGACCAAGTACGGGCTGTCGGACTCGCAGATCCGCCCCTACACCTTCAACATCCAGCCCTTCATCGCCGACAAGAACATCGTGCAGCAGGGCTACCTGTCGAGCGAGCCGTTCGCCATCGAGAAGGAAGCCAAGTTCAAGCCCAACGTGTTCCTGATGTCCGACCACGGCTGGCCCCCCTACAGCACGACGATCGTCTGCATGGCCAAGACCGTGCGCGAGCGGCCCAAGGCGGTGGCGGCCTTCGTCAAGGCCAGCATGGAGGGTTGGAAGAGCTACCTGAAGGGCGATCCTTCGCCGGCCAACGCGCTGATCAAGAAGGACAACCCGAACATGACCGACGACAAGATCGCCAACGGCATCAAGCTGCTCAACGAGACCGGCATGGTGTTCGGCGGCGACGCGGCGCGGCTGGGCGTGGGCGTGATCACCGACGCGCGCATGAAGGAGACCTACGACATGCTGGTGGCGATGAAGCTGCTCGACCCGGCCAAGGTCGACGTCCGCAAGACCTATACGACCGAGTTCGTGCGCAACCTGCGCGTGATGCCCTGAACGGGTGCGGACCCGGCCGGACCGGGTTCGTCCGCAGCCCCGAACCCGCTCACGCCCCATACGCGATGACACTGCCGTTGATCGACCTGCAGTCCGCGCCGGCTCCCGAGCTGGCGCGGAGCATCGACGCGGCGATGCGCGGGCACGGTTTCTTCGCGGTGGCCGGCCACGGCGTGCCGGCGTCGGTGATCGATGCCGCGTTCGACGCCGCGCACCGCTTCTTCGCGCTGCCGGAGGGCGTCAAGCGCCGCTGGCACATCGATGGCTGGGAACAGCGGGCGCCCCGGTCGCCGCAGGCCCTGGCCGGGACCACCGGCCAGCAGGGCGCGGGAGCGCTGCCCGGCGGGCTCCTGAAGAGGGGCTTCGACCCGATCGGCTGGCAGTCGCTCGATCCGGACAACCCGCCCGACGTCAAGGAGAGCTTCTACCTCGGCGTGGAGTCCATCGGACCCAACCAGTGGCCCGACGAGCTGCTGGTGCCTGGCTTCCGTGCCGCGCTCGATTCCTACTCGGCGCAGATGGAGGTCCTGGCGCGCCGGCTGATGGGCCTGTTCGAGCTGGCCCTCGGTGTCGAGCGTGGCGGCTTCGACGGCTTCATGCGCCACCCCACCTGCACGACGCGGCTGCTGCACTACCCGCCGCAGCCCGCCCAGGCACTGCCGGGGCAGATCGGCTGCGGCGCGCACACCGACTGGGGCGCGCTGACGCTGCTGGCGCAGGACGACGCCGGTGGGCTGCAGGTGCAGCGCGCCGACGGCGGCTGGATCGACGTCGAGCCGCTGCCGGGCGCCTTCGTCGTCAATGCCGGCGACATGACCCAGCGCTGGGCCAACGACCGCTGGCGTTCGACGATGCACCGCGTCATCAACCGCAGGTCGGGGCGCGACCGCTGGTCGATCGCCTACTTCTTCGACCTCGATTCGGACGCCGTCGTCACGCCGCTGCCCCAGTGCACAAGCGCGGACGACCCGCCGCGCTACCCGCCCCTGACCGCCGGCGAGCACCTCGCCGAGATGTACCGCCGAACCACCGTCGCCGCATGACCGACCCCGCCGCCGCTCCCGCCGCCCCGCCCGCGGTGGAGGTGCTGTCCGCCGAGAAGACCTACCCGAACGGGACCCACGCGCTGCTGCCGGTGGACCTGAGCGTGCGCGAGGGCGAGTTCGTCACGCTGCTGGGGCCGAGCGGCTGCGGCAAGAGCACGCTGCTGAAGATGGTGGCCGGCCTGCTCGAGCCGAGCGACGGCCGCATCCTGCTGTGGCGCCGGCCGGTGCCGGAGATCGAGAGCACCGGGCACCGGCTGAGCTTCGTGTTCCAGGAGGCGACGCTGATGCCCTGGGCACGCGTGCAGGCCAACGTGCGGCTGCCGCTGGACATCGCCCGCGTCGAGCGCGCCGAGGCCGACCGCCGCGTTCGCGACGCGTTGTCCCTGGTGGGGCTGGACAAGTTCGCCGGCAACCTGCCGCGCGAGCTCTCGGGCGGCATGCAGATGCGCGTGAGCATCGCCCGTGGCCTGGTCACCGAGCCCACGCTGCTGCTGATGGACGAGCCCTTCGGCGCGCTCGACGAGATCACCCGCAACAAGCTCGACGGCGAGCTGCTCGACCTGTGGCAGCGCCAGCGGCTGACGGTGATCTTCGTGACGCACTCGATCTACGAGGCCGTCTTCCTCAGCAACCGCGTCGTCGTGATGGCGGCACGGCCGGGGCGCATCGTCGACGAGGTCACGATCGACGAGCCGTACCCGCGCGGCCCCGAGTTCCGCGTCTCCACCGGGTTCAGCCGCTACGCCAAGCGGCTGCAGGACAGCCTGCTGCGGGCCAGCGGCGCCGACGCCGAGGAGGCGCTGGCATGAATGCGGCAGCGCAGCGCGTCTTCTGGCCGGTGCTGGTGGCCGTGGTGCTGATCGGGCTGTGGCAGGGCCTGGTGGTGGCGCTGAAGATCCCGCCCTTCCTGGTGCCGAGCCCGCTTCGGGTGGCGCAGGTGCTCGGCGCCGACGCCGCGCTGCTGTTCGGGGCGCTGTACACGACGCTGAAGATCACGCTGTTCGCCTTCCTGACCGCGGTCGTGCTCGGCGTGCTGGTCGCCTTCGCCTTCGTCCAGAGCCGCACCATCGAGACCGCGTTCTTCCCGTATGCCGTGCTGCTTCAGGTGACCCCAATCGTGGCCATCGCGCCGCTGATCATCATCTGGGTCAAGAACCCGACCGCCTCGCTGGTGATCTGCGCGACGCTGGTGGCACTGTTCCCGATCATCGCCAACACCACCCTCGGGCTGCGCAGCGTCAACCCAGGCCTGATGGCCTACTTCAAGCTCAACCGCGCGACGCGCTGGCAGACGCTGACGCGGCTGCGCATCCCGTCGGCGCTGCCCTACTTCTTCGGCGGCCTTCGCATCAGCTCGGGGCTTGCCCTGATCGGTGCCGTGGTGGCCGAGTTCGTCGCCGGCACGGGCGGCACCGGCACCGGCCTGGCGTACCAGATCCTGCAGGCCGGCTACCAGCTGAACATCCCGCGCATGTTCGCGGCGCTCTTCCTGATCACCCTCTCGGGCGTGCTGCTCTTCGTGCTGATGTCCGTGCTCGGGCGCTGGGCGCTGGGCAGCTGGCACGAATCGGAGCAAGGACATGACTGACGTGCTGGTGCGCGGGGCCGCGCACCTGATGACGGGGCTGCGCGGCACGGCCGCGCGCGCCGCGGGTGGCACCGACGTGCGCATCCGCGGCGGCCGCATCGCGGCGATCGGCCGCCTGGCCCCGCAGCCCGGCGAGCGCGTCCTCGACGCGGCCGGCTGCGTGGTCTACCCCGGCTGGGTCAACACCCACCACCACCTGTTCCAGAGCCTGCTGAAGGGCATCCCGGCCGGCATCGACCTCGCGCTCGTGCCCTGGCTGGCCGCGGTGCCGGTGCCCTACCGCCGCCACTTCGATCGCGAGGAGGCGCTCCGGCTGGCCGCGCGCATCGGCCTGGTCGAGCTGGCCCTGTCCGGCTGCACCACCGTGGCCGACCACCAATACCACTACTGGCCCGGCATGCCCTTCGATGCGAGCGCGGCGGTGTTCGACGAGGCCGCGCGCCTCGGGCTGCGCTTCGTGCTGTGCCGCGGCGGGCAGACCCAGGCACGGCCGCTGACCGACGCCAAGGCGCCGCCGCAGGTGCAGCCGGAGTCGCTGGAGGGCTTCCTGGCCAGCGTCGAGCGCGACGTGCAGCGCTTCCACGACCCGGGCCCGATGGCGATGCGGCGCGTGGCCAGCGCCATCACCACGCCCAACTGGAGCTGTCGCGCCGAGGAGCTCGAGCCGATGGCGCGCGAGGCGCGGCGCCTGGGCATCCGCCTGCACAGCCACCTGTCGGAGAGCCACGACTACGTGCGCTGGGCGCGCGAGGTGCACGGCATGACGCCGCTGCAGTTCGTGGCCGAGCACGAATGGGTGGGCGAGGACGTCTGGTACGCGCACATGGTCCACCTGACGGACGCGGAGATCGCGCTGTGCGCGCGCACCGGCACCGGCATCGCGCACTGCCCGCAGAGCAACGCGCGGCTGGGCAGCGGCATCGCGCGCATCCCCGAGGCCCTGGCGGCCGGCGTGCCGGTCGGTCTCGCGGTGGACGGCGCCGCCAGCAACGAGGCCGCCGACATGATCGCCGAGGCCCACATGGCCTGGCTCGTGCATCGCGCCGACCCGCGCGCGGGCGAGCGCGACGACGCCGCCAGCGCGGGCAGGCGCACCGTGCAGCCGGGCGGCCACTCCGCGGCGATGACCGTGGAGGACGTGATCCACATCGGCACCGCCGGCGGCGCGCGCGTGCTGGGGCTGCCGGGCGTGGGTACGCTCGAGGTCGGGCAGGCTGCCGACCTGGCGGTGTACGACCTGTCGCACCCGCGCTTCTACGGCCTGCACGACCCCGCCGTGGGCCCCGTGGCCAGCGGCGGCCCGCCGCGGCTGCGGGCACTGCTGGTGCACGGCCGCATGGTCGTCGAAAACGACCAGATCCCCGGCCTCGACCTCGGCGCGCTGCGCGCCGAGGCGGAAGCCTTCGTCCGCCAGATCCTGAACGACCCGCAATGACCTCCGCCTCGACCTTCGACACCACTGCCGTGCGCGAGGGCACGGCCGCGCTCGCCACCGAGACCGCGGGCATCGAGTGGATCACCGACAGCCGCGTCGAGCGGCTGAGCCAGGACTTCTACTGGTTCAGCCCGGTGCTCAAGCGCCAGCTCGAGCACCTGCGCGCCGACGCGGTGGCGCGGCCGCGCACCGAGGAGGAGATCGTCGCCGTGGTGGCCGGTTGCGCCCGGCGCGGCCTGCCGATCACCGTGCGCGGCAGCGGCACCGGGAACTATGGCCAGTGCATGCCGCTGCACGGCGGCGTGATCCTCGACCTGTCGGCGTACAACCGTCTCCTGCGCGTGGAGGGCGGGGTCGGCCGGGCCCAGGCCGGCATCCGGATGATCGACTTCGACAAGCAGGCGTCGCCCCAGGGCTGGGAGCTGCGCTGCGTGCCGAGCACGTTCCGCAGCGCCACGCTCGGCGGCCTGTACGGCGGCGGCTTCGGCGGCGTGGGCTCGATCAACTACGGGCCGCTGGCCAGCACCGGCAACGTGCTCGGCGTGCGCGCGCTGACGATCGAGCCCGAGCCCAGGGCCGTCGAGGTGCGTGCCCCCGAGGCCCTGCTGCTGCACCACGTGTACGGCACCAACGGCATCGTGCTGGAGCTCGAGGTCGCGCTGGCCCCGGCGCACCCCTGGCTGGAGGCGATCGTCTGCTTCGACGGCTTCGATGCCGCGATCGGCTTCGCCGACGCGCTGGCCTCGGCCCCGGGCCTGGTGAAGAAGAGCGTCACGCTGCTGGCCGCCCCGATCCCCGACCTGCTGCTGGCAGCCACGCCGCTGCTCAAGGGCGCGATGACCGCGGGCTCGCACGCCGTGCTGGTGCTGGTGGCCGAGTTCGCCGAGGCCGGCCTGAAGCAGCTCGTGGGAGAGCACGGCGGCGCCTTCACCTACCGCAAGACCGCCGCCGAGGTGAAGGCCAGCAACCGCACGATCGTCGAGTACACCTGGAACCACACCACGCTGCACGCGATGAAGGTGGACAAGTCGCTCACCTACATCCAGAGCGGTTTCCAGGCCGGCCGGCACGTCGAGCAGGCCAGGGCGCTGCGCGAGCGCCTGGGCGACGAGGTGCTGGTGCACCTCGAGTTCATCCGCACCAAGGAGGGCGCGATGAACTGCTCGGGGCTGCAGCTGGTGCGCTACCGCGACGACGCGCGGCTCGACGAGATCATGCAGATCCACCGCGACGCGGGCGTGTACATCGCCAACCCGCACGTCTACCGCGTCGAGGACGGCAAGCAGGGCCAGGTCAACCCCGACGTCGTCGCCACGAAGATGCGCTTCGACCCCGCCGGACTGCTCAACCCGGGCAAGCTGCGCGGGTGGGAACTGCGCGAGCAGCTGATGGCCGACGCCGCCGCCGGCCGGATCTCGCTGGCGACGCTGCCCCGCTTCTGAACACCCCCACGCCGGAGCCGGAGTCCGGTCGGCCGGCGCGCCCGCTGTAAGCTCGGTGGCAGCCGCAGGGTGTCCACTGCGGGAAGCTTTAGGGCAAGGAGACAGGCATGGGCAAGCGCGATGTGGTGGTGCTGGGTGCGGCGCGCTCGGCGATCGGGACTTTCGGCGGCTCGCTGGCCGACCTCGAGCCGGCCGAGCTGGCCGGCACGGTGATGAAGGCGGCGGTCGAGCGCTCCGGCGTCGACCCGAAGGCGATCAACTACGTGACGGTGGGCAACTGCATCCCCACCGAGAGCCGCTACGCCTATGTCGCCCGGGTGGCCAGCATCCAGGCCGGCCTGTCGATGGACAGCGTGGCGATGGCCGTGAACCGGCTGTGCTCGTCGGGCCTGCAGGGCATCGTGACGACGGCGCAGAACATCCTGCTCGACGACTGCGACTACGGCATCGGCGGCGGCGTCGAGGTGATGAGCCGGGGCGCCTACCTGTCGACCACGCAGCGCAACGGCGCGCGCATGGGCGACGTGAAGGTGCTCGACTCGATGGTGGCGGCGCTGACCGACCCGTTCGGCGTCGGTCACATGGGCATCACGGCCGAGAACCTGGCCGCCAAGTGGGGCATCTCGCGCGACGACCAGGACGCGCTCGCCGTCGAGTCGCACCGCCGCGCCGCGGCGGCCATCGCCGAGGGTCGCTTCAAGAGCCAGATCGTGCCGATCGTCAAGCAGACGAAGAAGGGCGAGGTCACGTTCGACACCGACGAGCACGTCAAGGCCGGCACGACGCTGGAGAGCCTGGGCAAGCTCAAGCCGGCGTTCAAGAAGGACGGCGGCACGGTGACCGCGGGCAACGCCTCGGGCATCAACGACGGCGCGGCCTTCCTGGTGCTGGCCGACGCCGCGCGCGCGGCGGCCGACGGGCACAAGGCGATGGCGCGGCTGGTGTCGTACGCGGTGGCCGGCGTGCCCAACCACATCATGGGCGAGGGGCCGATCCCGGCCACGAAGGCGGCGCTGAAGAAGGGCGGCCTGACGATCGACCAGATGGACGTCATCGAGAGCAACGAGGCCTTCGCGGCCCAGGCGATCGCGGTTGCGCGCGGGCTCGAGCTCGACATGCGCAAGACCAACCCGAACGGCGGCGCGATCGCCCTCGGCCACCCGATCGGCTGCTCGGGCGCGTTCCTCGCCGTCAAGGCCATCCATGAACTGCACCGCTCCGGCGGTCGCTACGCGCTGGTGACGATGTGCATCGGCGGCGGGCAGGGCATCGCCGCGGTGTTCGAGCGCATCTGACGTCTGCGCGCCGCCGGCCCGCGCGCGGGCCGGCGGCGCCGGCGTGACGCTGCCGGTGCCCGGCGCTGCCCGGGCGGCCTGGCGGCTTGAAGCACCCGTCCCGGGCACGCCTCCTGCTAGGCTGTGCGCATGCTGACCACGCGCCAACCCGTCTTCCGCCGCTTCTGGCACGCGGTGATGCCGCTGTCGATGCTGGCCGCGGGCCGCCCGCAGCCCTTCACGCTGCTCGGCGAGCCCATCGTTCTGTTCCTCGACGGCCAGGGCCGGCCGGCGGCGCTGAAGGACCGCTGCTGCCACCGCACCGCGAGGCTGAGCCTCGGCCGCTGAGTCGACGGCGCCCTCGAGTGCGGCTACCACGGCTGGACCTACGACCGCGGCGGCCGCGTGATCCGCATCCCGCAGTTCGACGCCGGGCAGCCGATCCCGCCGGAGTACTGCACGCCGGCCTACCGCTGCGAGGCCCGCTACGGCTACGCCTGGGTCAGCCTGGCGCCGCCGGGCGAGGAGCCGCTGGCGCCGATCCCGGACGTGCCCGAGTTCGACGACCCGGGGTACCGCACGATCTTCCAGTTCCACGAGCGGTGGGCGACCAGCCCGCTGCGGGCGCTGGAGAACAGCTTCGACAACAGCCACTTCAGCTTCGTGCACCGGGCCACCTTCGGCGTGGCCGCGCAGCCCCGGCCGAGCCGCTACGAGCTGGTCGAACGCGACGACGGGTTCTACGCCGAGACAGTGATCGACGCGGCCAATCCGGAGGCCTTCCACCGGGTCAGCGGCAGCACGGACCCGATCACGCAGCGCCACATGCGCAACGCCTACTTCCTGCCGTTCTCGCGCCGGCTCGACATCGAGTACCCCTCGGGCATCCGCCACGTCATCATCAACTGCTTCACCCCGATCGACGATGGCCACATCCAGCTGTGCCAGTGGCTGTTCCGCAACGACAGCGAGGAGGACTGCCCGGCGCGGATGCTGATCGACTTCGACCACGTGATCACGCGCGAGGACAAGGCGATCCTGGAGAGCACCGACCCGGACGCCCTGGTCGACACGCGGCGCCGCGGCGTCGAGTACTCGATGCCCTCCGACCGCCCCGGCATGCTGATCCGCAAGCAGCTGATGGAACTGCTCGCGCGCCACGGCGAGGCCGAGGTCCACCGCTGACGGGCCCCTGCCCGTGCGCCGCTGCGGCCGATCGGGAACAATCGAGGCATGCTGCGTCAACGCACCCTGAAGTCGCTCACGCGCGCCGTCGGCCTCGGCGTGCACGGCGGGCACCGCGTCGAGCTGACGCTCAAGCCCGCCCCCGCCGACAGCGGCATCGTGTTCACGCGGACCGACCTGCCCGAGCCGGTGCGCATCCCGGTGTCCGTGCACACGGTGTGCGACACGCGCATGGCCACCACGATCAGCCCCGACGGCCGGCCCGAGGGCCCGAAGGTGCAGACGATCGAGCACCTGCTGTCGGCGATCGCGGGGCTGGGCCTGGACAACGTCGCCATCGACATCAGCGGCGAGGAGGTGCCCATCCTCGACGGCAGCGCGGCGAGCTTCGTCTACCTGCTGCAGAGCGCCGGCATCGTGCTGCAGGACGCCCCGAAGCGCTTCCTGCGCGTGCGACGGCCGGTCGAGGTCCGCGAGGGCGAGGGCGCCGCGCTGAAGTGGGCGCGGCTCGAGCCCTTCCACGGCTACCGGCTGAGCTTCGAGATCGACTTCAACCACCCCGCGCTCGACGCCACCGCGCAGAGGGTGAGCTTCGACTTCGGCCCGGGAGGCTACAAGCGCGACATCGCGCGCGCCCGCACCTTCGGCTTCAGCCGCGACGTCGATGCGATGCGCGCGCGGGGCCTCGGTCTGGGCGGGAGCATGGACAACGTCATCGTCGTCGACGACAGCCGCGTGCTCAATGCCGACGGCCTTCGCTACGACGACGAGTTCGCCAAGCACAAGATCCTCGACGCTATCGGCGACATGATGGTGCTCGGGCGGCCGCTGCTGGCGAGCTACACCGCGTTCAAGGGCGGGCACGCGCTGAACAACCGGTTGCTGCGGCAGCTGCTGGCCGACCGCGACGCGTACGACGAGGTGAGCTTCGACGACGAGGCGGAGGCGCCCGCAGGCTTCGCCGAAGCGGTGCCCGCATGGTGAGCCGGGTAGGGCGTGCCGGGGACGCCCCGGCGCCGCACCGGCAGGCGGGCCGACCTGCAGTCCGCAGCGGGGACGGCCGGTGATGGCCGCGTTCCGGATCGTCTTCGGGCTGCTGCTGGCCGCTGCGTTGCTGTGCTTCGCGGTCTACGTGGGCACCGGGCAGTCGGCATGGCGCCGTCGCGGGCTCGTGGTCCTGAAGTGGACGCTGCTCGCGGCGTTCGGCTTCTTCGCCGTCCTGATCTTCGAGCGCTTCGTGCTGTCGTAGGGACGCGCTGCTGGCGGCCCCGGGCAAGTCCGCGCCGCTTGGTGCCGCTTTGCCAGGTGCGCCGTGCTCAGCGTTGCTGACGCATCGGTGGGCGCTCACCCACCGTCAGCTCGACCTCCAGCGTCTGCCGGCCGCGCTGCACCCCGATGCGCGCACGGCCGGCCGGCGGCAGGGACGCCACGGCCGTGAGCAGCTCGGCCGTGCTGGCCACCGGCTTGCCGGCCACGCTGACCACCACGTCGCCGGGCTGAACGCCGCCCTTGGCGGCGGGGCCGTCGTGCACGACACCCGCGATCAGCACGCCGGACTTCACCGGCAGGTCCAGGCTCTCGGCGAGCTCGGCGTTGACGTCTCGCACGTCCACGCCGATCCAGCCGCGCTGCACCTTCCCGCCCTTGAGCAAGGCCGCCATCACCTCGCGCGCGGTGTCCACCGGCACGGCGAAGCCGATGCCCATGTTGCCCCCGGTGCGGCTGAAGATGGCGGTGTTGATGCCGACGAGGTTGCCCTGCGCGTCGACCAGCGCGCCGCCGGAGTTGCCCGGGTTGATCGCGGCATCGGTCTGGATGAAGGTCTGGAACGGACTGCTCGCGCCCTGCGTGCGGTCGAGCGCGCTGACGATGCCGGCGGTGACCGTCTGGCCGATGTTGAACGGGTTGCCGATGGCCAGCACCGCGTCGCCCACCTGAAGGCTGTTGCCGGGTGCCAGCAGCACCACCGGCAGCGGCGCGAGGTCGATCTTCAGCAGCGCGATGTCAGTCTCGGCGTCGCTGCCCACCAGCCGTGCCCGCGTGGCGCGGCCGTCGGCGAGTTGCACCTCGATCTCGGTGGCACCCGCCACCACGTGGTGGTTGGTCAGCAGGTAACCCTCGGGCGCGACGATCACCCCAGAGCCCAGACCGATCTGTGGCCGCTGGACGTTGCCGTCGCCGAAGAAGAAGCGGAAGCGCGGGTCGTCGGCGTGCGGGTTGCGCTCCATCTTCGTGGCCGAGATGGCCACCACCGCCGGGGCTGCCCGCCGAGCGGCGGCGGCGAAGCCGCCGGCAGCGCCGCTGGCCGAGCCGGCTGGGACCGCTGTGGCCTGCACCAGGGTCGGGCCCGCCAGCAGCACGCTGCCGCCGCCGCCACCGGGCAGCCACTGGGGCTTGAGCGTGACCACCACGAAGAGCGCCGCCACCGCGACGGTGACCGCCTGCGAAAAGACGAGCCAGGTTCTACGCCACATGGCAACTCTCGGCGATGCGCGACGGGGCCCGGCGCACCGCAGGTAGCGGCAGGCCGGGGCCGGCACAATGCCGGCCATGGCCCGGACAAAGGATGTCGAGCGCGCGCTCGACCAACTGCTGCGCCCGGATCTGTTCCGGGATTATGGGCCGAACGGCCTGCAGGTCGAGGGCCGTGGCGAGGTGCGAAGGCTGGTCAGCGGCGTCACCGCGAGCCTGGCCTTCATCGACGCCGCCATCGCCGTCGGCGCCGACGCGCTGCTGGTCCACCACGGGCTGTTCTGGCGCGGCCAGGACGGGCGCCTGACCGGGTGGTTGCGCGAGCGCGTCGCGCGCCTGCTGGCCCACGACGTCAGCCTGTTCGCCTACCACCTGCCGCTGGACGCCGAGCCGCGGCTGGGCAACAACGCCCAGCTCGCGCGCCGGCTCGGCCTGGCGGCCGACGCCCGCTTCGGCGAGCAGGACCTTGGCTTCATCGGCCCGGCCGCCACGGCGCCGGACGCTGCCACGCTGGCGGGCCTGGCCAGGCTCGCCGAGCGCGCGCTGGGCCGGGCACCGATCGTCGTGCCTGGCGACGGGCGGTCGCTGTCGCGCATCGCCTGGTGCACGGGGGGCGCGCAGGGCTACTTCGAGGCGGCCATTGCCGCCGGTGCCGACGCCTTCCTGACCGGCGAGATCTCCGAGCCGCAGGCCCACCTTGCGCGCGAGACCGGCGTGGCCTTCCTTGCCTGCGGCCACCACGCCACCGAGCGCTTCGGCGCCCCGGCCGTGGGCGCCGAGGTCTCGGCCGCGCTCGGACTCGAGCACCAGTTCGTCGAGATCGACAACCCGGCCTGAAGTCCGGCCCGCCGGGCTGCCCGCACGATCCCCCCGCTGCACACGATGGCCTCCGCACCCGCTCCGGTCCCGCGCCCGCTGCTCGTCACGATGGGCGACCCGGCCGGCGTCGGCCCGGAGATCGTGGTCGCGGCCCACGCCCGCGGCGCGCTGCGCGACGCGCTGGTCATCGGCGATCCTTCGGTGTTGCGGCGTGCCGGGGCGGCGATGACGGCCGTCGTCGAGGCCCCGTCCGACCTGGCGGAGGCGCCGCCCGGCTGCCTGCCGGTGCTGCCGCCGCCGGGCCTGCCGGAGGGGCTGTCCGCGCTGGCCTGGGGCAGGGTGGATGCCCGCGCCGGGGCGGCGGCGGCGCGCTGCATCGAACACGCCGCGACCCTGGTGCTCCGCGGCGCCGGGCGGGCGCTGGTCACCGCCCCGGTGCACAAGGAGGCGCTGGCTGCGGCCGGCGTGCCCTATCCGGGCCACACCGAGATGCTGCAGGCGCTCGCTGGCGCCGCCGCGGTGCGGATGATGCTGGCCAGCCCGGAGCTGAAGGTGGTGCTGGTGACGATCCACCTGTCGCTGCGCCGCGCCATCGAGGCCGTCACCCGCGATGCCGTGCTCGACACGATTCGCATCGCTGCGAATGCCGCCGCTGGCTGGCCGCGCGCGCACCCCGGCGCGCCGCGGATCGCCGTCGCCGGCCTCAATCCGCACGCCGGCGAAGGGGGGCTGTTCGGCGACGAGGAGATCCGCATCATCGGCCCGGCGGTGCAGGCGGCACGCGCCGAGGGCATCGACGCGCTCGGGCCGTTCGCGCCCGACACCGTCTTCATGCGCGCCCGCCGCGGCGAGTTCGACCTCGTCGTCGCGATGACGCACGACCACGGGCTGATCCCGGTCAAGTACCTCGGCGTCGAGCAGGGTGTCAACGTCACGCTCGGGTTGCCCTTCGTGCGCACCAGCCCCGACCATGGCACCGCGTTCGACATCGCGGGCACCGGGCGCGCCGACCCGTCGAGCCTGCTCGCGGCCCTGCGGACGGCCCGCGTGCTCGCGCCGTCCTGACGCCCCGCGGCCGGGCGCGTCAGGCGGCGGTGCCGAGTGCGGCCAACTGGGAGCGGGCCCTCGCCGTGGCGCGCTCGAGCAGGTCGGCGCTCTCGAAGGCGCGGAACCGTCCGCTGTCGCTGAGCCGCCCGAGCATGCGTTGCGTCAGCGACACCGTGCGCCGGTTCCTGTCGCCGTAGGTGAAGACGAAGAAGGTGCGCGCCGCGCTGACGTGCGCGAGCCGCACCTTGTGCCACTCGCCCGCCAGATGCATCCGGTACGAGAAGCCGACCTGGGCCTCGGCCACCAGGTCGCGCCCGGCCGGTGCCGGCTCGACCGCAGGGAACGGCAGCACGGCCGCCGATCCCGCGGCGGCCGCCTCGTTGCGGGCGGCAGCAGCCTGCGCGAGCTCGGCCTCCTCGTGCAGCCGGTCGAGGTCGATCTCGACCGGAGCCTTCCAGTCGATCGCCTCTTCCTGCAGCAGCCCCACCCGCTCGGCCTCCTCCGGCGTGAAGCGCGGAGGAGGCACCTCTTCGGCGGCGGCCGCCGCGAGCCCGACGCCCGGCATCAGGTCGGCCCGCGACGGCAGCGCCTTGTCGAGGGCACCCTCGACCTGTCGTGCCGCCAGGTTGACGTCGAGCTGGCGCGCGGCGGCGGCCTTCAGCGCCTCGGCGTGCGCCGGCAGCAGCCGGCCGAAGAAGGCGCGCCGCGCGTCCTCGGGCACGGCGATCAGGTTCATGCCCTCGGTCAGATCCTGCATCAGCCCCGGCAGCTCCGCCAGGAAAGCCTTGCGGTGCTCCGGTGTCGGCTTGGGCAGCACGCTCAGGTACAGCGTGCGGCCGGTGCGGCGCAGCCGCCCGACCAGCTCGCCGTCGGCGCCACCCACCTCTGCGGCGCGCAGCAGCACCTGGCTCCAGACCTGGCTGATGAACTCGCGGACGAACTCCGGGGCCGCCACGCTCTTCAGGTCGCCCGCGAGCTGGCGCGCGTAGAGCGCGTGCAGCCGCAGCTGGTCTTCCTTCTGCGCCAGCAGCGAGGCCGGGTCGGCGGCGGGGTTGCCTGAAGGATCGGCCACCTCGGCGCGCGCCTGCTCGGCAGCGAACTCCTCCAGCACCCGCAGCTTGCGCTCGTAGGCCTGGATCTGGTCGAAGTCGCCCTCGACCACCTCCTGCACCAGCGCCCGTACCTTGGCGAGGAACTGCCGCGCCGCCGGGCTGCCGAAGTCGTCGTAGGCCGCCCCAAGCGACGCGATGCGGTTGACGAAGCGCCGCACCGGGTGGCGTCGCGAGGCGAAGAAGGCCGGATCGCCGAGCGCTGCGTGCAGCACTGGCATCTGCAGGCGCGCGATCAGGCCGGCCATCTGCGGCGGCAGCTTCGGGTCGGCGAGGATCTGGTCGAACAGCGTCCCGATGACGTCGATGACCAGGTGGTCGAGGGCGCCACGGCTGGCCTGGCGCAGTTCGTCGCGGTGCTCGCGGATCAGGTTGGGCAGCGGCCCGGGCACACCGGTGCCCAGGTCACCGTGGCCGCTGCCACCCGAGCCCGAGGCGCCGAGCGGACCGAGCGGGCCCAGGTGGCCGAGCTGCGCCATGCGCCGCATCAGCGCCATCAAGGTCGGGTCGATGCCGTTGGCGGCGGAGGCTCCGCTGGCTGAGACAGCCGGGCCTGCACCACCGGCGCTTGCCGGAGCCGGGCCCAGCGCGTGCGGGCTGCCGCGGCCGGACGGACCGAAGCTCGGCCCGTCCAGGGGGCGGCCAAGCGTGTCGACGTCGGTGTGCCCGACGCCGGCGCCACTGCGGGAGTTGCGCTGGCGCACGGAGAGGGACAGCGGCCGCACGCCCGCGTTGCGCAGGCTGGCCACGATGCCGGAGTAGGTCGTCGGCAGCAGTCCGCCGAGCGACCGTCCGAGCTCGGCCGCCAGCACCTCGCGCACGTCGGGTCGGTCGCACACGGCCGAAATGCCGCGGACCATCGCGTGGCCGACGATCTCCGGCCGCAGCGGGTTGCGCTCGCGCTCTCCGGCCGGCGTCTCCACCAGCGAGCCGATGTAGCCGCCGAGTTCGCGCAGTTCCCACTCGCAATTGCCGCTGACCTCGAGCCCGAAGCGCTCGGCGGCCACCCGTACCTCGACCTCCTGGTCCTCGACCAGTGACAGCGTGTCCCAGTTCGTCCCGCCCTGGGCCGTAGCCAGCCCGGCGGGCGACCCGAGCTCGCGCTGCACCTGCTCGTCCAGCGCCTCGTTGTAGACGAGGGCGAAGACGGCCGAGCGCCGGTTCAGTTCGAACTGGGCTCCGAGCAGCCGGTCACGCTCGTGGACGCTGCCGGCCGAGAGCGCGGCCAGCCCGAGGCTCTCGACGGTGCGCTCGACGGCGGCGCGGGCCGCCATCTTCAACGCCTGGATGCCCGCTTCGAGCGGCGCCGGCAGACGGTGGGAGAGGCTGGGTTTCATGGCGGAGGGGGGCCCGGTGAAGTATCGCCCGCCCCCCCCGATCCGGGGTGTTGCATCTTCAACGCTTCATCGAGTCGCGGATCTCCCGCAGCAAAAGGATTTCCTCCGGGGTCGGGGCCGGTGGCGGCGGGGGCGCCGCCCGGCGCAGGCGGTTGACCTGCCGGACCATCACGAAGATGACGAAGGCGAGGATGACGAAGTTGAGCAGGATGGTCAGGAAACTGCCGTAGGCGAGCACCGCCCCCGCTTTGCGCGCCTCGACCAGCGTCGCAGCCGTCTGCCCAGCCAGCGGGATGAAGTAGTTGTTGAAGTCCAGCCCACCGACGATGCGCCCGATCACCGGCATGACCACGTCGCCGACCAGCGAATCGACGATCTTGCCGAAGGCGCCGCCGATGATCACGCCGACGGCGAGATCCATCACGTTGCCCTTGACGGCGAACTCCTTGAACTCGCTCATGAAACCCATGGTGACTCCTGTCTGTTCTCGGGTGGCGCGGGCGCGCGCGCCGAGGCGGCGGGCCCGTCGTCAGATGCGTGAAAAGCGCTCCGGTAGAATGCAGCGCAGCATCCCTTTTGGCTACCGAAGGAATTCCATGAGTGACGCCAGCTCCGGCGGAGCCCTGGCCGCGCCCGACCCCGCCGCCGCGCAGCCCGCGGACCCGTCGCGCCGCACCTGGATCGCGATCACCGCCGGCGTCGGCGCCGTCGGTGGCGCATTCACCGCCGTGCCTTTCGTCAGTTCGTTCGCACCGTCCGAGAGGGCGCGCGCGGCCGGCGCGCCGGTCGAGGTGGACATCGGCGGCCTGGCCCCGGGCGAGAAGGTCACCGTCGAATGGCGCGGCAAGCCGGTGTGGATCATCCGACGCACGCCCGAGATGCTCGAGTCGCTGACGAAGACCGAGCCGCAACTGGCCGACCCCAAGTCGGTGCGCACCGCCTACCCGACCCCCGACTACGCGAAGAATCCGCACCGGTCGATCAAGCCCGAGTTCTTCGTCGGTGTGGGCATCTGCTCACACCTGGGCTGCTCGCCGTCGGACCGCTTCGCCCCGGGCGCCCAGCCGTCGCTGCCGGACGACTGGGCCGGCGGCTTCCTGTGCCCCTGCCATGGGTCGACCTTCGACATGGCGGGCCGGGTGTTCAAGAACATGCCGGCGCCGGACAACCTGGAGGTGCCTCCGCACATGTACCTCTCCGAGACCCGGCTGCTGATCGGCGAGGACAAGAAGGCGTGACGACGCCGCGCCCGCAGGCATCCTCCGGCGGGCTGACGATGTTTGACCGAGGTCGAGATGGCTGAATTCAAGGAAGCGCCGCCGGGCGCCTCTGTGCTCGTGCAGGGCACCACGTGGTTGCAGAACCGGTTCCCCACCGCGTTCGAGGCCTACCGGGTGCACATGGCCGAGTACTACGCACCGAAGAACATGAACTGGATGTACTTCTTCGGTTCATTGTCCTTGCTCGTGCTCGTGATCCAGATCGTCACCGGCATCTTCCTCGTGATGCACTACAAGCCCGATGCAGCGCTCGCGTTCGCGTCCGTCGAGTACATCATGCGCGACGTCCCTTGGGGCTGGCTGGTGCGCTACATGCACAGCACCGGCGCCAGCGCGTTCTTCGTCGTCGTGTACCTTCACATGTTCCGCGGCCTGGTCTACGGCAGCTACCGCAAGCCGCGCGAGCTGGTCTGGATCTTCGGCGTCGCGATCTTCCTGTGCCTGATGGCCGAGGCCTTCATGGGCTACCTGCTGCCCTGGGGCCAGATGAGCTACTGGGGCGCGCAGGTCATCATCAACCTCTTCGCGGCGATCCCGGTCGTCGGCCCGGACCTGGCGATCCTGATCCGCGGCGACTACGTCGTCGGCGACGCAACGCTGAACAGGTTCTTCGCCTTCCACGTGATCGCCGTGCCGCTCGTGCTGATCGGCCTGGTGGTCGCGCACCTGCTGGCGCTGCACGACGTGGGCAGCAACAACCCCGACGGCATCGAGATCAAGGCCAAGAAGGACCCGAAGACCGGCATCCCGCTCGACGGCATCCCGTTCCATCCCTACTACACGGTGCACGACCTCATCGGCGTCAGCGTGTTCCTGATCCTCTTCACGGCGGTGATCTTCTTTGCCCCGACGATGGGCGGCTTCTTCCTGGAGTTCAACAACTTCATTCCGGCCGACCCATTGAAGACACCCGCGCACATCGCGCCGGTCTGGTACTTCACGCCCTACTACTCGATGCTGCGCGCGACCACCGACGTGATGGTCAACGTGCTGGTCGTGCTGCTGGCGGTGGCGGCGGTGCTGGCGATCCTCTTCGGCGGCTTCAGCCGCAAGGGCAAGCTGGTGGTGCTGGTGGCCGCAATCGTCGGCGCCGGCATGCTCAAGGCGCTGGACGCCAAGTTCTGGGGCGTCGTCGTGATGGGCGCGGCGGTGCTGATCCTGTTCTTCCTGCCCTGGCTCGACCGCAGCCCCGTCAGGTCGATCCGCTATCGCCCGGGCTGGAACCGCTGGATGTACGGCCTGTTCGTCGTCAACTTCCTGGTGCTGGGCTACCTGGGAGTCCTGCCCCCTTCGCCCGGCGGTACGGTGGTCTCGCAAGTGGGCACGATCTACTACTTCGGCTTCTTCCTGCTAATGCCTTGGTGGAGCCGCATCGGCGAGTTCAAGCCCGTGCCGGACCGCGTCGTGTTCCAACCCCACTGAGCGCGCCGGCGATGGACAAGACCATGAAGAAGTTCCTGATCGGCTTGCTGGCCGCGCTGTGTCTGGGCTCCGCGGCGCACGCCGCCGGCGGCGGTCTCGTGCCTCTCGACCGCTTCCCGCGTGAGCGCCTGAACGATCTGGCCGCGCTTCAGAACGGCGCCAAGGTGTTCGTCAATCACTGCCTGAACTGCCACTCGGCCGAGTTCAAGCGCTGGAACCGGCTGCGCGACATCGGCCTGACCGAGCAGCAGATCCGCGACAACCTGATATTCACCGGCGCCAAGGTCGGCGACACGATGAAGATCGCGATGGCGCCCAAGGATGCGAAGGACTGGTTCGGTGGGGTGCCGCCGGACCTGACGCTGATCGCGCGCTCGCGTGCGCAGTTCGGTCAGGGCGAGGCGAGCGGCGCCGACTACCTCTACACGCTGCTTCGCACCTATTACCGCGACGAGACCAAGGCCACCGGCTGGAACAATGCCGCCTTCCCGGGCATTGGCATGCCGCACCCGCTATGGCAGTTGCAGGGCCAGCAGCGCGCGGTCTTCGAGGAGATGGCGGACGCCCACCGCGCGGGCAAGACCGCCCAGGTGCTCAGGGGCTTCGAGCCCATCACGCCGGGTACGCTCACCGAGGCGCAGTACAACGAGACGGTGGCCGACCTGGTGGCCTTCCTCGTGTGGATGGCCGAACCCCATGCCCGGGACCGCGTGCGCCTCGGCGTCTGGGTGCTGCTCTTCCTCGGCATCCTGACAGTGGTGGCGTGGCGCCTGAACGCCGCCTACTGGAAGGACATCAAGTAGCGGACAATCGCGCCTGCGGCTTCGCCCGCGGGCGCGCCGGGGCGCCCCGCGCAGCGCGGGCCGCCCGCTGCCGCAGCCGCGCTCCGCGCCTGCAGCTGTTGTTTCCGCCCGCCGTCCACGAAGGGCTTCGAGCCCCCTGATCCCGCCGAGGTCCCGCCGCCATGATGGTGCTCTATTCCGGAACGACCGATCCCTACTCGCACCGCTGCCGCTTCGTGCTGTTCGAGAAGGGAATGGACTTCGAGATCCGCGACGTCGACGTCTTCGCCAAGCCGGAGGACATCGCGCTGATGAACCCGTACAACGAGGTCCCGATCCTGGTCGAGCGCGACCTGATCCTGTACGAGAGCCACATCATCAACGAGTACATCGACGAACGCTTCCCTCACCCCCAGCTGATGCCTGGCGATCCGGTGGCGCGCGCCCGCGTGCGACTGTTCCTCTTCAACTTCGAGAAGGAACTGTTCAGCAACGTCAACCTGCTCGAGGGGCGCGGTGTCAAGGCCACCGAGAAGCAGCTCGAGAAGGCGCGCGAGCAGATCCGTGACCGCCTGACGCAGCTGGCGCCGATCTTCCTGAAGAACAAGTACATGCTCGGCGACGACTTCAGCATGCTGGACGTTGCGATCGCGCCGCTGTTGTGGCGGCTCGACTACTACGGCATCGACCTGAGCAAGAACGCCGTGCCGCTGCTGAAGTACGCCGAGCGGATCTTCTCGCGCCCGGCCTACATCGAGGCGCTCACCCCGTCCGAGAAGGTGATGCGCAAGTAGCGCCTCGCCAGCCCCGAATGAGCGCGCCGGGCGACCCCCAGGGCACGAGCACCCGTCCGTACCTGCTGCGGGCGTTGCACGACTGGTGCACGGACAACGGCTTCACGCCGTACATCGCCGTCCATGTCGACTCCGGCGTGCAGGTGCCCCAGGAGTATGTGAAGAACGGCGAGATCGTGCTCAACATCGGCTTCGAGGCCACCTCGGGTCTGCAACTGGGCAACGAGTTCATCGAGTTCAAGGCCCGCTTCGGGGGCTTGGCGCGCGAGATCGTCGTGCCGGTCGACCACGTGGTGGCCATCTACGCGCGCGAGAACGGTCAGGGAATGGCCTTTCCGATGCCCTCCGGCCCGGCCGCCGTGCCCGAGGGGGCGGGCGGCCCGCGTGCGCTGCGGCTTGCCAGCAGCGAGCCCGCAGGCGAGCCCGGTGCCGCGCCTTCCGGTGCAGCCGGCGACGCGGGCGAGCGAGACGATGGCGGGCCCGACCCCGACCCGGCGGCGCCCGGTGGCGGACGGCCGGCCCTCAAGCGCGTCAAGTAGGGCGTCGGCGTCGCCTGCACCGTGCGCTCCTAGAATCTGCGTCGCCGCCGGCTTAGCTCAGTTGGTAGAGCACCCGCCTTGTAAGCGGAAGGTCGTCCGTTCGATTCGGACAGCCGGCACCAAGGCCGGAGGTTGCGGCGACCTCAGCCGCGAGGACGGATCTTGATCTTCACCATGGGACCGACCACGCCGCGCGCGGCCAGCGCCGCCTCGATCGACGGCACGCACTGGCGCAGCTTGGCCGCGGCAGCGGAGTGCTCGGCCAGCAGAACCCAGGCCTCCTCGTCGAGCGGACCGGCGCGCACCAGCGCCGCCAGACCCGCCGGCATGGAGGGTGCCGCCAGCGCGAGGCGTCGCTCGGACTCGCGCACGCGCGCGAGCAGCGCCGACAGCGGCACGCTGTCGGCCAGCGCGCCGGACAGCGGCCGTGCGCTCCAGTGGCGGCCGCGCGCGGCCGGCGGCGGCGCAGGGGCGGGGGGGGCGGAGGGCGCGGTCATGGCAACGCACGGAGTCTAGCGATGCAACTGATGATCACCCACGGCAGCGTAGCCCGCAGCCGCGTGATCCACCTGTCACGCTGGCAGCTGGCCCTCGGTGTGTTCGCACTGGCCGCGCTGCTGATGCTGCTGTCGGGCGCGGTCTACCACTTCGTGTTCCTGAAAGCCGCGCGCGAGGGCTGGCCGGTCGTCAGCCAGGTGGTGCGGCTCGTCGTGCGCGACGAGATCGCCCAGCGCGACCGTTTCATGCGCGAGAACCTCGATGCGATGGCGCAGCGCGTGGGCGAGATGCAGGCCAAGCTGGTGCGGCTGGAAGCCGTCGGCCTGCGGGTCGTCGGGCTGGCGGGGGTCAAGCCGGAGGACCTGAGGCCGGCCGAGCGCGGCACGGTCCCGGGGGCGGCGCCGGCGGCAGCCCCCTTGGCCGGACCGGGACGCGGAGGTCCGTACGTGCCCCTGGAGGCGCCCTCGCTCGAACAGCTTCGGCAGACGATCGAGGGGCTGGACGTGGCGGCCGACCAGAGCCTGGACGTCTTCACGCTGGCCGAATCGCGCCTGCTCGAGTCGCGACTCGCCGCACTGATGATCCCGAGTGCTGCGCCGGTGGCGGTGGCAGCCGGCTCGGGGTTCGGCTTTCGAGCCGACCCTTTCACCGGTCGTCCGGCGCTGCACACGGGCCTGGACTTCCCCGCCGAGGTCGGCACGCCGATCCATGCCGCCGCGGGCGGCATCGTCGTGGCGCGGGAGTGGCACCCGGCCTACGGCCACGTGCTCGAGATCGACCACGGCAACGGACTGGCCACCCGCTACGCGCACTGCGCCTCGATCGACGTCGAGATCGGCACCGTGGTGCGGCGCGGGCAGGCGGTGGCCAAGGTCGGCAACAGCGGCCGCTCGACCGGGCCGCACCTGCATTTCGAGGTGCTGCTGAACGGCGTGCCTCAGGACCCGGCACGTTTCCTGGCGGGCGGCTCGCGCCTCGCCACCGAATTCGCCACTCGGCCGGCGCCGCGTCGCCCGGGCACCGTCCCGGCCAATCCCCCCGGCTGACTACCCAGTCCTTCACGGGGTGCCTGGACCCCGGGTGGTAGACTGTCGGGCTTGTCCTGAGCGGCTCCGCGCCTGCGGCCCGCAGACTGGCCCGCAGAGGCCCGCAGAGGCCCGCAGAGGCCCGCAGAGGGCCGCGACCGGGCAGCGGCGCCGGCACGGCGACGGCCGGCCGGACGCCGGTCCCCCTTCTGCGGTGCAGGGTCCGCATCCTGCCCCGCCCGAACCGCACGCACCCGCCCATGGTCCCCAAGTTCCTGACCACGATCTTCGGCAGCCGCAACGAGCGGCTCCTGAAGAACTACCGCAAGACCGTCGAGAGCATCAACGCGCTCGAGCCACAGTTCGAGCGGCTCGACGACGCCGCCTTGCGGGCTCAGACCGACCGCTTCCGCGAGCGCATCGCGCAGGGTGCCTCGCTCGACGACCTTCTGCCCGAGGCGTTCGCGGTCGCCCGCGAGGCCGGCAAGCGGGCGCTGAAGATGCGTCACTTCGACGTGCAGCTGATCGGGGGCATGGCGCTGCACTTCGGCAAGATCGGCGAGATGAAGACGGGCGAGGGCAAGACGCTGATGGCCACGCTGCCGGTCTACCTGAACGCTCTGGCCGGCAAGGGCGTGCACGTCGTCACCGTCAACGACTACCTCGCGCGTCGCGACGCCGAGTGGATGGGGCGCCTCTACGGCTTCCTCGGGCTGACGGTGGGTGTCAACGTGCCCGGCATGAGCCGGGAGGACAAGCAGGTCGCCTTTGCCGCCGACGTCACCTACGGCACGAACAACGAGTTCGGCTTCGACTACCTGCGCGACAACATGGTCCTCGATCCGCGCGACCGCGTCGCGCGCGGGCTGAACTACGCGATCGTCGACGAGGTCGACTCGATTCTGATCGACGAGGCCCGCACGCCGCTGATCATCAGCGGGCAGGCGGAAGACCACACCGAGATGTACGTGCGGATCAACGCCGTCGTCCCGAACCTGACCCGCCAGATCGGCGAAGCCGACCCCCGCACCGGAGAGGGCGTCATCAAGCCCGGCGACTTCACCGTCGACGAGAAGACGCACCAAGTCTTCCTCACCGAGGCCGGCCACGAGCGGGCCGAGCAGCTGCTGACGCAGGCCGGCCTGCTGGCCGAGGGCGCGAGCCTGTACGACCCGACCAACATCGCGCTGATGCACCATGTGTATGCGGCGCTGCGAGCGAACCACCTCTACCACCGCGACCAGCACTACGTCGTGCAGAACGGCGAGGTGATCATCGTCGACGAGTTCACGGGCCGGCTGATGACGGGCCGGCGCTGGAGCGACGGCCTGCACCAGGCGGTCGAGGCCAAGGAGGGCGTCGCGATCCAGAGCGAGAACCAGACGCTGGCGTCGATCACGTTCCAGAACTACTTCCGGATGTACGGCAAGCTCGGCGGCATGACCGGCACGGCCGACACCGAGGCCTACGAGTTCCAGGAGATCTACGGCCTGGAGACCGTCGTGATCCCGCCCAACCGCCCGATGGTGAGGCGCGACGAGAACGACCTGATCTACAAGACGACGAAGGAGAAGTACGAGGCGGTCGTCGCCGACATCCTCGACTGCCACGAGCGAGGCCAACCGGTGCTGGTGGGCACCACCTCGATCGAGAACTCGGAGGTCGTCAGCCGGCTGCTCGAGCAGCGCACGCTCCCGCACCAGGTGCTCAATGCCAAGCAGCATGCGCGCGAGGCCGAGATCGTCGCCCAGGCCGGCCGGCCGAAGATGGTCACGATCGCCACCAACATGGCCGGCCGCGGCACCGACATCGTGCTTGGCGGCAACGTCGAGAAGCAGATCCAGCTGCTGGAGGCCGATCCGGCGCTGTCCGAAGACGAGCGCCACGCGCGCGCGCAGACGCTGCGCGACGAGTGGCAGGGCCTGCACGAGCAGGTGGTGGCGCTCGGCGGGCTGCGCATCGTCGCGACCGAGCGGCACGAGAGCCGGCGCATCGACAACCAGCTGCGCGGCCGCAGCGGTCGCCAGGGCGACCCCGGCAGTTCGCGCTTCTACCTGAGCCTGGACGACCCGCTGATGCGCATCTTCGCGGGCGACCGCGTCAAGGCGATCATGGAGCGCCTGAAGATGCCCGAGGGCGAGGCGATCGAGGCGGGCCTGGTGAACCGCTCGATCGAGAGCGCGCAGCGCAAGGTCGAGGCACGGAACTTCGACATCCGCAAGCAGCTGCTCGAGTACGACGACGTCGCCAACGACCAGCGCAAGGTCATGTACCAGCAGCGCAACGAGATCCTCGACGCTGCGAACCTCGACGACCGCATCGCCAACCTGCGCCGCTCGGCGCTGACCGACGTCGTGCGCACCCACGTGCCGGTGGAGAGCCTCGAGGAGCAGTGGGACCTGCCCGAGCTCGAGAAGGTGCTGCGCGAGGAGTGGCAGCTCGAGGTGGGCCTGGTGGCGGCGGTGGAGCAGAGCGACAGCATCACCGACGAGGACATCGTCGAGAAGGTCGTGGCCGCCGGCGACCAGCAGTTCAAGGCCAAGGTCGACCAGGTCGGCGCCGAGCAGTTCACCCCGTTCATGCGCATGGTGCTGCTGCAGAGCATCGACAGCCACTGGCGCGAGCACCTGGCCGCGCTCGACTACCTGCGCCAGGGCATCCACCTGCGCGGCTACGCGCAGAAGAACCCGAAGCAGGAGTACAAGCGCGAGGCCTTCGAGCTGTTCAGCCAGCTGCTCGACGTCGTGAAGATCGAGGTCACGCGCATCCTGCTCACGGTGCGCATCCAGACGGAGGACCAGGTGGCCCAGGCCGCCGCCGCGCTGGAGCAGCAGGCTGGTCAGCTGTCCAACGTGACCTACACCCACCCCAACGACGACGGCAGCGTGTCGGTGGAGGCTGGGACCTCGACGGCTGGGGCTGCCGTGGCCGCCGAGGCGGCGGGCGACGTGCCCAAGGTCGGCCGCAACGATCCCTGCCCTTGCGGCAGCGGTCGCAAGTACAAGCACTGCCACGGCAAGCTCGCATGAGCCGGACGTCGCGTCGCAACGCGCGCGCCGAGGCGGGCGCGTCCGTGGCCCGCGCACTGGCTGTCGGCTCGGCGCTGGCCGTCACGGCCTGCCTGGCCTCCTCGCCCGATCCGGCCCGACCGCCGGCCGCCACGCTGGGCCCGTCGGTGCAGCCGGTGCCGGCAGCCTCGGCTCCTCCCGCTTCCGCCCCCATCCCGCTGCGCCCCTCGGGGCGAGTGGGCCTCATCGTCCACGTCGATCCTGCCGTCGTTGCCGCGGGTTCGGCAGCCAGCGAGCGGCTGCGCGCGGAACTCCGCGCGCTCGGCGCGGTCGTTCGCAGCCGCGTCGACGGGGCCCAGCCGGCCCTGCTGGTCGAAGCGCCGGCCGATGCCATCGGCCGCATCCGTGCGCTGGCCGGGGTGCGGGCCGTCGGAGCGATTCCCGACGCCGAGCGCTGGCCCGGCCTGCCCGACCGCTGACACGCTCGGCGCCGCCGGGGCGCCAAGAAAAAGGGGCGCTGCCTGCGCAGCGCCCCCGCACGGGCCGCAAGATGCGGCCCGGGTCCTGGTCGGGCTTCAGGGCGTCAGCTGCACGATGCCCGTCTCGCGCCCGAACTGCGCGTCGCGGTACATCATCAGCATGCCGCTGTGCGCGGGCGAGACGGCGTCGCCAGCGGAGTTCCGGGTCATCGTCACCGTGGTCGTTCCGCCGACCGGCACCGTGGTGGTGAAGGTGTTGGGGATGAAGCGCGGATTGGCCAGGTTCACCTGCATCGGACCGATCGAGTCGGACAGGAGCCCGGTGAAGTAGTTGTCCGTTGCCCGCACGGTGAAGCTGAAGGTCGAGGTGGGCGTCAGCGACAACTGGGGCCCGGTGCCGGGCAGCGTCGTCGTCACCATCGGGATCGTCATGATCACGTTTCCGGTGGCGAGATCGGTGTCGGTGAAGAAGAACACCGAGCCAGTCGTCGTCGACAGCTTGCGCAGCGCCGTGACGTTCTGGCCCGACGAGGCGAAGGTCCCCGACTCGGTGGTGAACGCCTCGAACTCCGGCGTGCCGTCGTTGTTGACGTCGATCTGCACCGCGAACCCGGCCGGGTAGTTGGGATGCGACCGTGCTCCCCAGGTGTTCACCGCGAACTGGATGCCCCACACCGGCGCCTCGTTCGTGCCGCCGATCTGCACCAGCCGCACACCCACCGCGCGCAGGTCGATGACGGCGTAGCCGTCGCCCTCTCCAGGCAGTTGCGACGGTGGCAGTTGCGGGCTGGTGCCCGTGAGGTAGAACGCCTCGACGCGACCGTCCACGGACCCGCCGGCGTTGGTCATCGCCAGCGGCGCGGACGCAGCGCCGCCCATGGCGATCGAGGCCGGCGCCACGACGTTGTGTGCGCGGTGCGGCAGGATGTGCCAGGGCAGGCGCACCGTGTCGGTGGCGTCGGCGATCGTCACGTAGCCGTCGTACTCGGGCAGGTCAAGCAGCGAGCCGTCGCCGCCAGCGGCCCCGCCGTTGACGCCGGTGCTGGCCCAGGTGGGAAGCAGCGCTGCGTTGACCGTGGCCGTCAGCATGAACGTCGCGCTGCCGTTGGCCGGCACCGAGACGGTGGCCGGCGCGCTCAGCGTCACACCACCCGAGGCCTGGTCGTTGGCGTAGCGGAAGCTGCGGCCGATCGTGTAGGTGCGGGCCACGTTGGCGTAGTTGCGCACCAGCACGCGCTTGCGGTAGACCTGCGTGCCGACGTTGCGGGTGACGCCCATCGACAGGCTCACCGCGGCGGGGTCGGAGGCGTCCCAGGCGCCGGTGGTCAGCGCGGCGGAGCGGTTGACGCGCACCTCACCGGCCCCGATGCGGGTGATCGGCAGCAGCGGGTTGGTCGCCGAGGCCGGACCGGCACGGAGGGTGACGTTGGTCTCGGCCGCGTTCATCAGCCGCGCCTTGACCTCGTGCGGCTGCAGCGCTGGGTTCTGCTGCAGCAGCAGCGCGGCGGAACCGGCCACCATCGGGGCCGCGCCGGAGGTGCCGCCGAAGACAGACTGCCCGTTGCCGGTGCCCACCTCGGCCGACAGCGAGGCGCCCGGGGCGCCGATGTCGGGCTTGATCTGTCCGATGCCGTTCGAGGGGCCGCGCGAACTGATCGCCACGATGCTGCCGGCCGCCGAGATCGGTGTACCGGTGTTCGCCGTCACCGTGTCGCCTGCGGCGAGCCGCGTACGGATCGTGTTGCCGTCGGCCTGCGTGAGGACCAGCGCGGGGATGATCGCCCCGCCGGCGACGGGCGGGCCCTGCACGAACGTCGGCGGGTCGCCCGCGGCGTTGTTGTCGATGATGATGCCCACGGCGCCGGCGTTGGCCGCGTGCGTGACCTTGTCGCTGACCGAACAGGTACCGCGCCGCACGATGGCCACGAAGCCCGTCAGCGACCCCGACGGCAGCGCGGCGCAGGCGTCGTTGGCCGGGGGCGCACCGGGACTGGCGGCCGTGGCCTTGACGTTGCCGGCGAACGTGCCGGGGGCCCAGGCCATGGTGTTGGTGTTGGTGATCGTGCCGGCGATCGACGCCGGGGCGGTGATCACCAATGGCAGCACGGTGGCCGTCGGCACCTGGGTCTGCGCGACGCTGATTGCCGACGTCGACATCGAGGGCGAGCCGGTGATGAAGGGCCGGTTGGCGCTGTTGCCTGCCGACGCGACGACGACGACGCCGAACTGCGAGGCGGCATTCGTCGAGAAGACGGTGGGGTTCTCGCGCTGCCCGTAGGAGGCGCCAAACGACATGTTGATCACGTCGACCGCGTCGGAGAGGTCGCCGTCCTGGTTCGGGTCGAGCGAGAAGTCGATGCCCTGCAGCATGGCGATACCGCTGCACGGGCTCCCGAGCGCAGAGCAAACCTTAACCGCGTACAGCTTGGCACCGGGCGCGACGCCCTTGCGCACGCCGTCGGCGCTACGGCCGAGGATGATGTCGGCGACGTTGTTGCCGTGACCGCCGGTGACGGTGCGGGCGATCGGGTTCGGGTCCGGCTGGAGCGGCGGGGTGCCACCAAGACCAGTCCATACCTCGCCGACGAAGTCGTACCCGCCGATCACCTTGGGGGCCGTCGGGCCGAAGAAGCTGGCGCAGATGCCGCTCGGCGCCACGTTGGCCTGCGCGTAGCAGGTGTTGTAGTCGGCGACCGAGCCCGTGCCGCCCAGGTTGTAGTGCATGAAGTCGACGCCCGAGTCGAGCACCGCGACGCGCACGCCCGTGCCGTCCAGGCCGGCGGCCTGCAGCACCGATGCGCCGATGTAGGGTACGGTGGTGGCCAGGTCGAGCTGGTAGTCGCCGACCTGCAGCACCTGGGCCACGCCGGGCAGGCGTGCGATCACCGGGGCCTGGCTGGCCGCGACCTCGACGACCAGTGCGTTGCTCGCCTTGGTCAGCGACGCGACCTGACGCCCGCCGAGAGCGCCGATCTGCGACATCAGCGTCGCCTGCTTGGCCGCCAGCTGCGCCGTGTAGGCGCGCTGCTGGTCGGCCGTCATCTTCATGCCGCTCCGCTTGTTGCCTGCCACTGCGGCCAGCGGCGCGTCACCGAGGCGGACGAACAGCGGGACCAAGTCATTGCCCGATCCGGCGGGCTGCTGCGCGGTGCTGGGTGCGGACGAAGGCACCGCCAGCGCGGAAACGTTGGTCTGGGCATGAACGCCCGCGACGGCGCCCAGCGCGGCGCCGATCAGCATGCCGTGCACGGGGCGAGCAAGTCGAAAAAGCCTCATGGGCTCCTCCTGGTTATGGCTACAGCTTCGACGCCCGCGCCGGGGGCACCGGCGCGGGACGGGGTCGGGAACGTTGTCGGGCAGGAAGGTACCGTCTCAGACGGCACGCCCGCTTTGTAGCGGCTGAACCCGCTGCCTGCGAATCAGGAAAAACAGCCCCCCGGCCACCAGTGCCAGTGTGCCAGGCGTCGGAACGTCGACCGCGATCTGGTAGGCGCCAACCAGCGAGGGGTTGAGGCTCAGCGGCGAGCCCATCCAGCCCGCCAAGGCGCTGGTGGACAGGACCGCGCCGGTGCCGAAGCTGTCGAAGATCGGGTTGCCCATCGCGTCCATCGGCTCGACGCCGGCGTATGCGATGGCGAGGTAGTAGTCGCCGACGGGAAGCTGGTTGACCAGGTTGAAGAAGGCCTGGCCGTTGCCGCCGCTCTCGTCGTCCATCGCGACGCCCATGCCGGCACCGTCGAAGAGGAACAGCACCGGGTCGGCGATCAGCGAGGTGTCGAAGCCGAGGCCGGTGGAGGCGCCGAGGATGCAGCGCAGCAGGTCGATCCGGTACATGTCGACCAGGTCGAGGCTGTTGGGCTCGTTCGACAGGCCGCCGCTGATCAGCAGGTTGACGTAGCCGTTCCGGGCGTCCTGCGCCGTGGCCAGCGAATCGCCGGCATCGGTCTCGGAGATACTGATCGGCGCCGCGCTGGCAGGACTGGCCAGCATCGCAAAGCAGGCGGCTACGGCGGCCAAGCCGCCACGAAGCCGGGCATTGAAGGTCATGGTGTTTCTCCTAGGCTTGCAGAAAGATCCGCCGGAATTAACCAGCTAATCGGCTGGCCAGCAAGTTCCGGGCCTGCGCTCTGCGAGGATGAAGGGGCCGGGACGGTCTTCCGAGGGCAAAGACCCCGTGCAGTGCGTCACGGTGCGGATGGTCGGACGTGAAGTCCTTCGCGCTGCTGTAAGCTCCGCCGACACCGGGTTATCACGGGGTCGCGCTCGCCTCGCTCCGACGCCCGGGCGCGCGGAGGCGGCAGCCCGCACTCGCCGGCTGCCTACACTTGCAGGCTCGGCCCGCCCAAAGACCCCTGTGCAGCCCGTCGACCCCCCGAGCCCATGCCCGTCGATCTTGTCCCTCCCGACCCCTCCCGGATCCACCCCGTTGCCGGCCTCCGCCTCGGCACCGCCATGGCGGGCATCCGCAAGCCGGGCCGGCGTGACCTCGTCGTCTTCGAGCTTGCCGCGGGCTCGGCGGTGGCCGGCGTGTTCACGCGGAACCGCTTCTGCGCCGCGCCGGTGCAGCTGTGCCGCGAGCACCTGGCGGGTGGCGCCGGCATCCGCGCGCTGCTGATCAACACCGGCAACGCCAACGCAGGCACCGGCGAGGACGGGCTGGCGCGCGCCCGGCGCAGCTGCGCGGCGCTGGCCTCGAGGCTCGGCATTGGCGAGCAGCAGGTGCTGCCGTTCTCCACCGGCGTCATCATGGAGACGCTGCCGGTCGATCGCATCGAGGCCGGCCTGCCGGCTGCGGTGGCCGCGCTGCGGCCCGCCGACGGCGCCGCCTGGGCCGAGGCCGCGGCCGGCATCATGACCACCGACACCGTGCCCAAGGCCGCCTCGCGGCAGGTGTCCATCGGCGGCCGCACGGTCACCGTCACCGGCATCGCCAAGGGCGCCGGGATGATCCGCCCGAACATGGCGACGATGCTCGGCTTCGTCGCCACCGACGCCGTGGTCGCGCCCGAGCTGCTGCAGCCGCTGGTGCGCGAGGCCGCCGACCGCAGCTTCAACCGCATCACCGTCGACGGCGACACCTCGACCAACGACTCCTTCGTGCTCGTGGCCACCCGGCTGGCCGGCCATGGCGAGATCACCTCGCTCGACGGGCCCGAGGGCCGCGCACTGCGCGAGGCGCTGTGCGCGGTCTCGGAGCAACTGGCGATGGCCATCGTGCGCGATGGCGAGGGCGCCAGCAAGTTCATCACCGTCCGCGTCGAGGGCGGCCGCGACGAGGCCGAGTGCCTGGCCGCGGCCTACGCGGTCGCGCACTCGCCGCTCGTGAAGACCGCGTTCTTCGCCAGCGACCCCAACCTCGGCCGCATCCTGGCCGCGGTGGGCTACGCCGGCATCGACGACCTCGACCAGGGACTGATCGACCTGTTCCTCGACGACGTGCACGTGGTCGAGCGCGGCGGCCGTCGGCCGCAGTATCGCGAGGAGGACGGCCAGCGCGTGATGCGCGGAAGCGAGATCACGATCCGCGTCCGGCTGCACCGCGGCCCGGCCTCCGCCCAGGTCTGGACCTGCGACCTGTCGCTCGACTACGTCCGCATCAACGCGGACTACCGTTCCTGAGCGCGCTCGACCGCGTCCTCGACCGCCTCGGGCTGCCGGCGGCGGACCTCTGGCGCGACCGCAGCTACCTGCGCCTGTGGAGCAGCATCCTCACCGCGAGCTTCGGCAACCAGGTGATGATGCTCGCGCTGCCGCTGACCGCGGCGGTGCTGCTGAACGCCACGCCGACGCAGATGGGGCTGCTGACGGCGATCGAGCTGCTGCCCTTCCTGCTGCTGTCGCTGCCCTCGGGCGTGTGGCTAGACCGCGTGCGCAAGCTGCCGGTGTACGTCGGCGGCGAGCTGCTGGTGGCCGCCGGCGCGATCAGCGTGCCGGCGGCCTGGGCGCTGGGCTGGCTGTCGATGGAGTGGCTCTACGTGGTGGGCTTCATCGTCGGCACCGTGCACACGGTGTCGGGCAGCGCAGCGCAGATCGTGCTTACGCAGGTGGTGCCGCGCGACCGCCTGGTCGAGGCGCACGCGAAGAACGCGCTCGCGTCGTCGGGCGCCGAGGTCGTCGGCCCCGGGCTGGCGGGCTTCCTGATCAAGCTCTTCGGCGCACCCCTGGCGATGCTGGTCAACGCCGTGCTGCTGATCGGCTCGGCGCTGATCCTGCGCGGGATCGGCGTGCAGGAGCGGCGCGAGCCGGCGCCCGACGCCGACTTCTGGCGCGACCTGAAGACCGGCCTTCGCTTCTGCGCGCAGAACCGGCTGCTGGTCACGCTGGCGGCGCTGATGGGGACCTGGCAGATGGCCCACTACGCGGCCGTGACGGTGCAGATCCTGTTCGCCACGCGCACGCTCGGGCTGTCGGAGCAGCAGGTGGGGCTGTGCTACATGGGTGTGGGTCTCGGCACCATCGTGGGCAGCGTGTACGGCCGCCGCATCAGCCACCGCATCGGTCCCGGCCCGTGCATCGTCGTCGGCTACGCGACGGTGGGGCTGGGGTGGGCGGCGGCGGCGCTGACCCCGGCAGGCCCGCTGGGCGTGGCCGCCTTCGCGTTCATGATGGCCACGTTCGCCGCCGGCGCGGTGCTCATCTTCATCAACTTCCTCGCGCTGCGGCAGGCGGTCACGCCCGAGCCGCTGCTCGGCCGCATGACGGCGACGATGCGGTGGCTCACGTTGCTGGCCGCCGGGCCTGGCGCGCTGCTGGGCGGCTGGCTCGGCGAGCACTTGGGCCTGCGCTGGGCGCTGGGTTTCGCAGCCATCGTGTCGCTGCTGCTGGTGGTGGTGGCCTGGCGGCTGCCGCTGATCCGCAGCCTGCGGCAGCTGCCCGAGCCCGACCGGCCGACCGACTGGATCGGCCTGGAGACCGACGTCCGGCCGACCTGAGCGCCAGCGCCGCCGGCGAGCTTCAGGCGTGCCGGCCCGCTCCGGGCGCGAAGACGTCGACCGCGTCCGTGATCAGGCCGTCGATGCCGAGCCCGAGCAGATGCCGCGCGCGCTGTGGATCATTGACCGTGTAGCACAGCGCGCGCAACCCGGCGGCGTGCAGGCGCTGGATCACGGCCGCGTCCATCCATTCGTGGTTGGTGATCACCGCGACGCAACCGAGCGCGCCGGCCACCTCGAACCAGCCGTCCCACGGCGTGTCTGCCAGCAGCGCACGAGGCAACTCGGGGGCGCTGTCGCGCGCCCCCTGCAGCGCCTCGGGCTGGAAGCTCGACAACAGCGGCGGCAGCGCATCGCCGGCCCACAGTCGCTGCACGGCCTGGCCCACGGCCACGCCGGTGGCGAGGTCGACGCCGGGCGTGGGCTTGATCTCCAGGTCGAGCGCGAACGCGTTGCGGCGCAGGTAGCGGGCCACGGCGTCGAGGCTGGGGATCGGCTCGCCGGCGTAGGCGCGCGAGTGCCAGCCGCCCGCGTCCAGTCGCGACAGCTCCGACCACGGGCGCTCGCCGGCGACGCCGCGCTCGGGCGTCGTGCGCTCGAGCGTCGCGTCGTGCAGCAGGAAGGGCACGCCGTCGGCGCTGAGCTTGACGTCGCACTCGAACGCGTGCCAGCCGTGCGCGGCGCCGACGCGGAAGGCCGCGAGCGTGTTCTCCGGGGCCAGCTTGCCGGCGCCGCGGTGCGCGATCCAGAGCGGGTAGGGCCAGTCGCGCATCGCGTCAACCCACGCGCTTCCCGCTGGCGGGGTCGAACCAGTGCAGATGCTCCGGGGCGGCACGCAGGCGCAGGGTGTCGCCGTTGCGTGCCACGGCCAGCGTTCCGGGCACGCGCACGGTGCAGGAGGCTTCGCCGACGTGGCCGTGGAGCAGCCGTTCGGCCCCGAGCATTTCCTGCATCTCGATGGTCATCGACCAGGTGCCCGCCGCGTCGACCTCCAGGTGCTCCGGGCGTGTCCCGAGCACCAGTGCGCCGGCCCGGGGCGCCGACGCGGGCAGCGGCAGCGTGGTGCCGCCGATCGTGAAGCGCGAGCCGTCGGCCCGGCCCTCGAGCAGGTTCATCGGCGGGCTGCCGATGAAGCCGGCCACGAAGGTGGTCTGCGGCCGCAGGTAGACCTCCTCGGGCGTGCCGATCTGCTCGATGCGGCCGGCGTTCATCACGATCATGCGCTGCGCCAGCGTCATGGCCTCGACCTGGTCGTGGGTGACGAACAGCGACGTGACGCCGAGCTCGCCGTGCAGCTTCTGGATCTCCAGACGCGTCTGTGCGCGCAGCTTGGCGTCGAGGTTGGACAGCGGCTCGTCGAACAGGAACACCTGGGGCTGGCGCACGATGGCCCGCCCCATGGCGACCCGCTGGCGCTGGCCGCCCGACAGCTGGCGCGGCTTGCGGTCGAGCAGCGCGGTCAGCTGCAGCGTGGCAGCCGCCTTCTCGACGCGCGCCCGCACCTCGGCCTCGGGGATCTTGCGGATGCGCAGCCCATAGGCCATGTTGCCGAAGACGTCGAAGTGCGGGTACAGCGCGTAGTTCTGGAACACCATCGCGATGTCGCGCTCCGAGGGATCGATGTCGTTGACCACGCGGCCCCCGATCTCGATCTGCCCCCCGCTGATCGCCTCGAGCCCGGCCACCATCCGCAGCAGCGTGCTCTTGCCGCACCCGCTCGGCCCGACGATGACGACGAACTCGCCGTCGCCGATCTCGGCGTTGACCCCGTGGATCACCTGGTTCGCCGCGGCTCCGCTGCCGTAGCGCTTGACGACGTCACTGAACCGGATTGCGGCCATTCCCTTGCCTGCCTCACTTCTCGGAGTCGACGAGGCCCTTGACGAACCAGCGCCGCATCAGCACCACCACGAGGGCCGGCGGCACGACGGCCAGCAAGGTGGTGCCCATCACCTGCGGCCAGTCGGTGGTGGCGTCGCCCGTGCCGATCATCTTGGTGATGCCGACGACGATGGTGTCCAGCCGGTTGTCGGTGGTGATCAGCAGCGGCCACAGGTACTGGTTCCAGCCGTAGATGAACAGGATCACCGAGAGCGCGGCGATGTTGGTCGCCGACAGCGGCAGCACCACGTCCTTGAAGAACCGCATCGGGCCGGCGCCGTCGATGCGTGCGGCCTCGACCAGCTCGTCGGGGATCGTCAGGAAGAACTGCCGGAACAGCAGCGTGCCGGTCGCGCTGGCGATCAGCGGCAGGGTCAGCCCGGTCATCGTGTTGATCAGGCCGAGGTCGCTGACGACCTCGTAGGTGGGCATGATCCGCACCTCCACCGGCAGCATCAGCGTCAGGAAGATGAGCCAGAACGCGAGCATGCGGCCGGGGAAGCTGAAGAACACGATCGCGTAGGCCGACAGGATCGAGACGACGATCTTGCCGGCGGTGATCACCAGCGCCATGACGAGGCTGTTCCACATCATCTGCCACACCGGCGGCGACAGGTACGTGCCCTGCATGCCCTGCAGCAGGATCTTGCGGTAGTTGTCGATGCCGTGGCCTCCGGGAAGCACCGGCATCGGCGCCTGCGCCACGTCGGGCGCGGTCAGCGTGCTGGCGACGAAGGCGATGTACAGCGGGAAGGCCGTGACCGCGATGCCGATCCACAGCACCAGGTGCGGGAACCACGCCAGGCGCCGGCCGTCGGGCCCGGCCGCTCCGCGGCCGGCCACGACCGGGGCGACGATGTCCTTGGCGATGCTGCTCATCTTGGCGTCCGCTCGGCCTCAGCCGTAGTGCACGCGCCGCTCGACGAAGCGGAACTGGACCATCGTCAGAGCGACCACGATGACCATCAGCACCACGCTCTGAGCCGCCGAGCTGCCGAGGTCGAGGTTGTGGACGCCGTCCTTGTAGACCTTGTAGACGAGTGTCTCGGTGGCGGTGGCCGGACCGCCCTGCGTGACCGCGCTGATCACGCCGAAGGTGTCGAAGAAGGCGTACACGAGGCCGACCACGAGGAGGAAGAAGGTGGTGGGCGAGAGCAGCGGGAAGACGATGGTCCAGAAACGCCGCAGCGGCCGCGCGCCATCGATGGCCGCCGCCTCGAGCAGGCTCTTCGGGATCGCCTGCAGCCCGGCCAGGAAGAACAGGAAGTTGTAGGCCACCTGCTTCCAGGCCGAGGCCAGCACGACCAGCACCATCGCGTCGGTGCCGTCCAGCACCGGGTTCCAGTCGACGCCCAGCGCCTTCAGCCACCAGGCCAGCACGCCGATCGACGGGTTGAACATGAACAGCCACAGCACGCCGGCCACGGCCGGCGCGATCGCGTACGGGACCAGCATCGCCGTGGTGTAGAACGTGGAGCCCTTCAGCACGCGGTCGGCCATCACCGCGAGCCACAGCGCAGGCACCATGGCCAGCACCGTGACGGCCAGCGCGAAGCCCAGCGTGCGCCGGAACGTGTCGACGTAGCCCTCGTCGGCGAAGACGTACTCGAAGTTGGCCAGCCCGACGAACTGCACCGAGGCGCCGAACGCGTCCTGCTGCAGCAGCGACATGTACACCGCCTGCGCACCCGGCCAGAAGAAGAACACGAGCGTCACCACCAACTGCGGCGCGATGAGCAGGTACGGCAGGCCCTTCTGGCTGAAGATGACGCGGCGTTGCATCGGCGTGCTACGGGCTTCGGAAGCGACGCGGCGGCCGGGGAACCGGCCGCCGCGGGTTCGGTGGAGGCGGCGAATTCGGGAGTATCGCCCGCCGCCCCCGCCTCGGCGCGTCAGGATGCCGTGCGCTCGAACGCGCGCAGCAGGGCGTTGCCGCGACGCTCGGTGTTGCGCAGCGCGTCTGCGGGGCTCTGGTTGCCCTGCAGCGCCTTCTCGACTTCCTCGTGGAACACGTCGCGGATCTCGGTCCAGCGCCCGAAGCGGTAGCCGTTCGTGTTCTCGCCCTTGTTGGCCTGGATCAGCGAGAGGATGGGCACGTCGCGGCCGGGGTTCTTGGCGAAGAAGCCCTCGTCCTGCATCGCCTTGAAGGCCGTGTTGGTGGCGGGCAGGAAGCCCGTGGCCTTGGCCCAGTCGGTCATCACCTTGTCGCTCCGCAGGTAGTTCAGGAACTGCGCGACCCCGCGGAACTCCGCCTGGCTGCGGTTGGGCGCGTTGAAGACCCACAGCGAGGCGCCGCCGATCGTCGTCGCGAAGGGCGCGCCCTTGACGTCGGGCCAGTACGGCAGCTGCGCGGTGCCGAACTGGAACTTGGCGTCGCGGGCGATCGCACCCAGTCCGCCCGAGCTCTGAGTGAGCATCGCGCACTCGCCGCTGATGAACTTGGCCGCGGCGTCGTTGCTGCGCCCGCCGTAGTCGAAGCTCTTGTCCTTCTGCATGTCGACCAGGGTCTGGATCTGGCGTGTCAGCTGCGGGTTGTTGGCCAGCTGCAGCGAGGCATCGACCCCGCCGCGGCCGTTGCCCTTGGTGCCGAAGGCGATGTTGTGGCGGCTGCTGAACTGCTCGAGCATCACCCAGGCCAGCCAGGTCGTCGTGTAGCCGCAGGCGGCGGCGTTGGTGCTGCGGATCTTCTTGGCCGTCTCGATCAGCTGCGGCCAGGTCTGCGGCGGCTTCTCGGGGTCGAGGCCCGCGCGGCGGAAGGCATCCTTGTTGTAGAAGAGCACGGTGGTCGACACGTTGAACGGCATCGACAGCAGGTCGCCGTTGGGCAGGCCGTAGTAGCCGCGCGCCGGCGCGATGAAGTCCGCCGGGTTGAACTGCAGCCCGGCGCGCTTGAACACCTCGCTGACGGGCACCACCGCGCCCTTGGCGTGCATCATGTCGCCCGAGCCGGCGTCGAACATCTGCATGATGTGGGGCGGGTTGCCGGCCCGGAATGCGGCCACCGCGGCGGCGCGCTGCTCGGGGTACTGGCCCTTGAACGACACGATGACCCGGTACTCGCTCTGGCTCTTGTTGAACTCCTCCCCGTAGCGGGTGAGCAGCTCGCCGCCCTGGCCGGTCAAGCCCATCCAGAAGTTGATCTCGATCGGCCTGTTCTGGGCGGTGACAGGCAGGGCGGTGGCCAACAGCAGGGCTGCGGCGGCACCGAGCAGGGCGCGCTTGGGCGTCATCGTCTCTCCTTCATCAGGGCAGGGTACGTTCGGGGTGCGTGACCGCGGCGACACGCCGGGCCCGGATCAGCCGCAGAGTGTCGAGCGGCTTCGTGACATCTGCGTTTCTCGCCTCAGGCGGCCCCGTGCGCCATCCGGGATAGCCCACGGGCGCCCACGCGGCGACAACCCCGGCGCTGGCGCGGGCCGGGGTCTCGGTTAGCATTTACCCTTGTTGCTGGCCGCCGACATCCCTCCGGCGCAGTCTCCACGACCGCCGATGAACGCCCCGCTAGCCCTGCCGATCCCTGTCCCGTCGGAAGCCGCGTCGGGACCCGGCGCCGACGACGCCGCGCCCCGCCTGCGCGAGATCCCCTACAACTACACGTCGTTCTCCGACCGCGAGATCGTGCTCCGGCTGCTCGGGCCGCGCGCCTGGGCGATCCTGGAGGAGCTGCGCCGGGAGCGCCGTACCGGCCGCAGTGCGCGCATGCTGTACGAGGTGCTGGGCGACATCTGGGTCGTGCAGCGCAACCCGTACCTCGAGGACGACCTGCTCGACAACCCCAAGCGCCGCGCGGCGCTGATCGGGGCGCTGCAGCACCGGCTGGCCGAGGTGGAGAAGCGGCGCACCCCGGCCGACGACGCGGCCCGCGACGCGCTGGTGGGCGAGCTGCTGGGCGCGGCGCGCACGGCCGTGCAGCGTTTCGAGGCGCACTTCCGCGAGGTCTGGGACCTGCGCAAGGCCGCGCGCCGCGTGCTCGGCCGCCACACGGCCCGTGACAACGTCAAGTTCGACGGGCTCAGCCGGGTCTCGCACGTCACCGACGCCACCGACTGGCGCGTCGAGTACCCGTTCGTCGTGCTGACGCCCGACAGCGAGTCCGAGCTGGCCGCCCTCGTCAAGGGCTGCATCGAGCTCGGCCTGACGATCATCCCGCGCGGCGGCGGCACCGGCTACACCGGCAGCGCCGTGCCGCTGACGTGGAAGAGCGCGGTCATCAACACCGAGAAGCTCGAGGCGCTGTCCGAGGTCGAGCTCGTCGTGCTGCCGGGCCTGGACCAGGCGGTTCCCACCATCGCCAGCGAGGCGGGGGTCGTCACGCAGCGCGTGGCCGACGCCGCCGAGCGCGCCGGCTACGTGTTCGCGGTGGACCCGACGTCGGCCGAGGCCAGCTGCATCGGCGGCAACATCGCGATGAACGCCGGCGGCAAGAAGGCGGTGCTGTGGGGCACGGCGCTGGACAACCTGGCCAGCTGGAGGATGGTGACGCCCGAGGCCCGGTGGCTCGAGGTCGTGCGCCTGGGCCACAACCTGGGCAAGATCCACGACGCGGAGGTCGCGAGCTTCGAGCTGCGCCACTACGACGCCGGCGGCCGCAAGCTCGAGCGCACCGAGCGGCTCGACATCCCCGGCCGCGCCTTCCGCAAGGAGGGCCTGGGCAAGGACGTCACCGACAAGTTCCTCGCCGGCCTGCCCGGCATCCAGAAGGAGGGCTGCGACGGGCTGATCACGAGCGCGCGCTGGATCGTGCACCGGATGCCGGCGCACGTGCGCACGGTCTGCCTCGAGTTCTTCGGCAATCCGAAGGACGCGGTGCCGAGCATCGTCGAGATCAAGAACTACCTGTTCGGCCTGCCCGACGTGAAGCTGGCCGGCCTCGAGCACCTGGACGACCGCTACCTGAAGGCCGTGGGCTACGCCACGAAGAGCAAGCGCGCCCTGGCCGCGCCGGGCGGCAGCGGGCTGCCGAAGATGGTGCTGATCGGCGACATCGTCGGCGACGACGAGGCGGCGGTGGCTCGCGCCACGAGCGAGGTCGTGCGCATCGCCAACGCGCGCAGCGGCGAGGGCTTCGTCGCCGTCAGTGCCGAGGCGCGCAAGAAGTTCTGGCTCGACCGCAAGCGCACCGCCGCCATCGCGCGGCACACCAACGCCTTCAAGATCAACGAGGACGTGGTCATCCCGCTCGAGCGGATGGGCGAGTACACCGAGGGCATCGAGCGCATCAACGTCGAGCTGAGCCTGCGCAACAAGCTGGCGCTGCTCGACCGCTTGGCCACCTTCTTCGCGCGCGGCAACCTGCCGCTCGGCCGCGGCGACGATGCCGGCGAGATCCCCGGCGCCGAGCTGCTCGAGGACCGCGTGCAGCAGGCGCTCGCGCTGCTCGCCGAGGTGCGGGCCCTCTGGCAGCACTGGCTCGACGGGCTCGACGCCGTGCAGCCCGAGACCCAGGAGACCTGCTTCGCGATGCTGCAGGACTGGCGCTGGCGCGCCAGCTGGAAGACGCAGGTGCTCAAGCCCCTGGCGGCGATCTTCGCCGGCGGGGCCTTCGGGCCGATCCTCGACGAGTGCCGCCGCATCCACCAGCAGGTGCTGCGCGGGCGCGTGTGGGTGGCCCTGCACATGCATGCCGGCGACGGCAACGTGCACACCAACATCCCGGTCAACAGCGACAACTACGCGATGCTGCAGACCGCCCACGAGGCGGTGGCCCGCATCATGAGGCTGGCCCGCTCTCTGGGCGGGGTGATCAGCGGCGAGCACGGCATCGGCATCACCAAGCTCGAGTTCCTCAGCGACGAGGAGATCGCCGGCTTCGCGGCCTACAAGGCGCGGATCGATCCCGAGGGCCGGTTCAACAAGGGCAAGCTGCTGCGCGCGCCGCGCGGCGCATCGGCCTCCGGCGACGACGTCCTTGCCAGCGACCTCAGCGCCGCCTACACGCCGAGCTTCGGCCTGATGGGGCACGAGTCGCTGATCATGCAGCAGAGCGACATCGGCCTGATCTCCGACAGCATCAAGGACTGCCTGCGCTGCGGCAAGTGCAAGCCGGTGTGCGCCACGCACGTGCCGCGGGCCAACCTGCTGTACAGCCCGCGCAACAAGATCCTGGCCACCTCGCTGCTGATCGAGGCCTTCCTGTACGAGGAGCAGACGCGCCGCGGCGTCAGCATCGCGCACTGGGAGGAGTTCGAGGACGTCGCCGACCACTGCACGGTCTGCCACAAGTGCGAGAGCCCCTGCCCGGTGAAGATCGACTTCGGCGACGTGTCGATGAACATGCGCAACCTGCTGCGCAAGATGGGGCAGAAGAGCTTCCGGCCGGGCAACGCCGCGGCGATGGCCTTCCTGAACGCGACCAGCCCGGAGACGATCAAGCTGATGCGCACCGCGATGGTCGACGTCGGCTTCAAGGCGCAGCGCGTGCTGCATGACCTGCTGAAGCCGGCGGCGAGGAAGCAGACCGCCGCGCCGCCTGCCACCCTGGGCACCGCCCCGATCAAGGAGCAG
Organism: Rubrivivax sp.; assembly: GCA_020248915.1. Lineage (GTDB taxonomy): Bacteria > Pseudomonadota > Gammaproteobacteria > Burkholderiales > Burkholderiaceae_C > Rubrivivax. Next base: position 225,399 of record JADCGP010000005.1, read on the forward strand.
GTGGTCCACTTCATCAACAAGAAGATGCCCGGCGGGCTGCCGAAGAAGACCGCGCGCGCGCTGCTGGACATCGAGGACAAGGACTACGTCCCGATCATCCGCGACCCCCGGGCCACCACGTCCGAGACCGAGGCGGTGTTCTACTTCCCGGGTTGCGGGTCGGAGCGCCTGTTCAGCCAAGTCGGCCTGGCCACGCAGGCGATGCTGTGGCACGCCGGTGTGCAGACGGTGCTGCCGCCGGGCTACCTCTGCTGCGGCTACCCGCAGCGCGGCAGCGGCCAGTTCGACAAGGCCGACAAGCTGATCACCGACAACCGCGTGCTGTTCCACCGCGTGGCCAACACGCTGAACTACCTCGACATCCGGACGGTGGTCGTCAGCTGCGGCACCTGCTACGACCAGCTGCAGGGCTACCGCTTCGAGGAGATCTTCCCAGGCTGCCGGATCGTCGACATCCACGAGTACCTTCTCGAAAGGGGCATCCGGCTCGGCGCCCACGACGGCGCCGGCCAGGCAGGGTACCTGTACCACGACCCCTGCCACAGCCCGATGAAGCAGCAGGACCCGATGAAGACAGTCAAGGCCCTGGTCGGCCCCGCCGTGGTCAAGAGCGAACGCTGCTGCGGCGAGAGCGGCACGCTCGGCGTCACGCGCCCCGACATCAGCACGCAGGTCCGCTTCCGCAAGGAGATGGAGCTGCGCAAGGACGAGGCGGCGCTGCGCGCCGTCACCGGGCAGGCCGCCGGCCCGGTCAAGGTGCTGACCAGCTGCCCCAGCTGCCTGCAGGGCCTGAGCCGGTACCAGGACGACCTGACCAACGGGCTGCTGGAGGCCGACTACATCGTCGTCGAGATGGCGCGGCGCATTCTCGGGCCGACCTGGCTCGAGGACTACGTCGCGCGTGCGAACGCGGGTGGCATCGAGCGCGTGCTGGTCTGAGAAGTTTCACGGGTTCTCGGCGTTGTCCACGACAGTCGCGGACACCGGCGTCGAGCCCTTGGGCTCAGAAGGGCGGTAGCGCTCGCGTGCTGGGCCCGGCGGAGGTTGCGGCGGTACACTGACGATGCGTCGAACGCAGCAGTGACCGCAGCATGGCCAGCCCTTCTCCCGAAGCCCCGCAGCCGACGGCCGTCACGGTGCACCAGGCAAGCCGCGTGCTCGAGATCGGCTTCGACGACGGCAGCACCTTCCGCATCCCGTTCGAGCTGATGCGCGTGTACTCCCCCTCGGCCGAGGTCCAGGGGCACGGCCTGGGGCAGGAGGTGCTGCAGACCGGAAAGCGCGACGTGACGATCACCGACGTGGCCGCCGTCGGCCACTACGCGCTGCAGCCGCGCTTCTCCGACGGCCACGACACCGGCATCTTCTCCTGGGGCTACCTGTACCACCTCGGTTCCCGACAGGAGGAGTTGTGGCGCCGCTACGAGGAGCGCCTGCAACGGGCCGGCGCCGACCGCGACGCCCCGATGGCGGCGGCGCGCGGCGGGGCCTGCAGCCACCACTGAGCCAATCCCCATGGGCCAGACGCACTTCGGGTTCCAGGACGTCGACGAGGCCGAGAAGGCGCGTCGCGTCCGCGGCGTGTTCGACTCCGTCGCCTCGCGCTACGACCTGATGAACGACGTGCTCTCCTTCGGCATGCACCGGCTCTGGAAGGGTTATGCCGTCGCGGTGGCCGGCGTGCGCCCGGGGATGAGCGTGCTCGACATCGCCGGCGGCACCGGCGACCTCGCGCGCCGCTTCGCCGAGGCCGTGGGGGAGCGCGGGCGCGTTGTGCTCACCGACATCAACGAGACGATGTTGCGCACCGGGCGCGACCGGCTGCTGGACGACGGCGTCGCACTGCCGGCGGTGGCCTGCGACGCCGAGCGGCTGCCCTTCGCCGACGCCTCGTTCGACCTCGTCAGCGTCGCGTTCGGCCTGCGCAACATGACGCACAAGGAGGCCGCGCTGGCCGAGATGGCCCGCGTGCTGCGGACGGGCGGCCGGCTGCTCGTGCTCGAGTTCTCGCGTCCGGCCCCGCTGCTGCGACGGCCCTACGACTGGTACTCGTTCCACGTGATGCCGCGTCTGGGCGGCTGGATCGCCAGCGATGCCGACAGCTACCGCTACCTCGCGGAGAGCATCCGCATGCACCCCGACCAGGAGACGCTCAAGGCGATGATGCAGGGTTGCGGCTTCGCCCACGTCGACGTGCACAACCTGGCCGGCGGCATCGTCGCGCTGCACGTGGGGGTGCGATGCTGAACCGCCTGCGGCGGCGTGTCGCGCTGCGGCGCTCGCTGCGCCGGGCCGGCGGCCTCGGCGGCGACGTCGACGAGCTGTTGCGCCTGGCCCGGCTGAGCTTCGTTCAGCTGCAGGCCGCCTGGGACCGCGGCGACCTGCAGGTCCTGGGTGCGCTGACCACCGGGCCGCTGCTGGCCGACCTGCGCGACCAGCTCGCGCATCGCGGGCCAGGCCCGAACCGCACGGAGGTCGTCTCGCTGGAGGCCCGGCTGCTGGGCCTCGAGGAACTGCACGAGGCTTTCGTGGCGAGCGTCGAGTTCTCGGGCCTGATCCGGGAGCGGGTGGACGACGGCGCCGAGCCGTTCCGCGAGCTCTGGCTGCTGGCGAACGTGAAGTCCGCGGGCCGCGGCTGGCAGCTGGCGCAGGTGCAGAGCCTGTCCTGAAGGCGCGCCCGCTACACTCGCGCCGCGCGGACCCGTCCGGTCGCGGCGCGCCCGCCGCCATGTCCATCCGAACCCTCACCCGTCGCCCCGCCGCGACGCCGTTGGCGTTGCTGGCCCTGGCCTGCGCCGCATCGCTGGTCGCCGGCTGCGGCGACCGCAAGCAGGCCGCCGGCCAGGAGGTCGCGGCGCGCGTCGGCTCCGACGAAATCACCGCGGCGCAGGTCGACTTCCTGCTGCAGCAGCAGCGTGGCCTGCGGCCCGAGCAGGCCGACGCCGCGGGCCGCCAGATCCTCGATCGCCTGATCGACCAGCAGCTCGCGTTGCAGAAAGCCTCCGAGCTGAAGCTCGAGCGCGACCCGCGCGTCGCGCAGCAGCTCGAGGCCGCCCGGCGCGACATCCTGGCCCGCGCCTACCTCGACAAGGTCGGCGAGGGCGCGGCGCGGCCGACCGCCGACGAGATCCGAAGGTACTACGCGGACAAGCCTGCGCTGTTCGCCGAGCGGCGCATCTACAACCTGCAGGAGATCCTGGTCGAGGCGCGCAGCGACCAGCTCGACACGCTGCGCGAACGGCTGGTGGCGGCGCGCAACGCGGGCGAGTTCGCCGAGTACCTCAAGGCCAACGACTACCGTTTCGCCGTCAACCAGGCCGTGCGTACGGCCGAGCAGCTGCCCTTGCAGAGCCTGGACACGCTGGCGCGGATGCAGGACGGGCAGGCGGCGCTGCTTCCCGCTGCCAGCGGCGCCCAGGTCGTCGTGCTGCTGGGTTCGCGCATGCAGCCGGTCACGGAGGAGCAGGCGCGTCCGATGATCGAGCAGTTCCTGCTCAACGAGCGCCGCCGCAAGCTGCTCGAGGACGAGTTGCGCAGCCTGCGCGAGGCCGCCCGCATCGAGCGGCTGGGTCGCTTCGCGCCCGAGGCCGCGGCGGGCACGCCGGCCGCCCCGGCGTCGCGCTGAAGGCCTGGGCTGCGGCGCGCTCCGCTCAGCCGGCGTCGAAGACCTCCGCCTGCGCCAGCGGCGGCGCGGCTGCGTCCTTGGGCGCCAGCAGCGGCGCGGCCAGCCCCGCCGGCAACGGCCAGTCGATGCCGATCGCGGGGTCGTCCCAGCGGATCGAGCGCTCGCACTCGCGCACGTAGATATCGGTGGTCTTGTAGAGGAACTCGGTGTCGTCCTCGAGCGCGACGAAGCCGTGCGCGAAGCCCTCGGGGATCCAGAGCTGGCGCCGGTTGGCGGCGCTCAGCTCGGTGCCCACCCAGCGCCCGAACGAGGGCGAGCCGCGCCGGATGTCCACCGCGACGTCGAAGACGCGGCCGCGTGTGACCCGCACGAGCTTGCCCTGGGCGTGCGGCGGCAGCTGGTAGTGCAGGCCGCGCAGCACGCCGGCGCGGCTGCACGAGTGGTTGTCCTGCACGAAGGCGCGTGGGGCGGGCAGCCCGAGCCCGGCGAGCCCGGCGTCGAAGCGGGCCTGGTTCCAGCTCTCCATGAACCAGCCGCGGTCGTCGGCGAAGACGGCCGGCTCGACGAGGACGACGCCGGGGAGCGCGGTGGCGACGAGCCGCATCAGTAGGCCCGGTCGCGCAGCACCTGCAACAGGTAGCTGCCGTAGCCGTTCTTTGCCAGCGGCGCCGCGAGTCTTTCGAGCTGCGCGGCGTCGATCCAGCCGTTGCGGAACGCGATCTCCTCGGGGCAGGCCACCTTCAGGCCCTGGCGCTTCTCGAGCGTGGCGATGAACTGTCCGGCCTCGAGCAGGCTGTCGTGGGTGCCGGTGTCCAGCCACGCGTAGCCGCGGCCCATGATCTCGACCTGAAGCTCGCCCTGCTGCAGGTAGCGGGCGTTGACGTCGGTGATCTCGAGCTCGCCGCGCGCGCTCGGCCTCAGCGAGGCGGCGATGTCGCACACCTGCGCGTCGTAGAAGTACAGGCCGGTGACCGCGTAGTTGCTCCGCGGCGCGCGCGGCTTCTCCTCGATGCTGACCGCGCGCTGGCGCGCGTCGAACTCGACCACGCCGTAGCGCTCGGGGTCCTGCACGTGGTACGCGAACACCGTGGCACCTCCGGCGCGAGCCTGCGCGCGGCCGAGCAGCGGCTTCAGGTCGTGGCCGTGGAAGATGTTGTCGCCCAGCACCAGCGCGCTCGGGCGGCCGCCGACGAAGTCGCGCCCGAGCACGAAGGCCTGCGCCAGCCCGTCGGGGCTGGGCTGCACGCAGTACGAGAAGCTCATCCCCCAGCGGCTGCCGTCGCCCAGCAGCGCCTCGAAGCGGGGCGTGTCCTGCGGCGTGCTGATGACGAGAACCTCGCGCATGCCGGCCAGCATCAGCGTCGACAGCGGGTAGTAGATCATCGGCTTGTCGTACACCGGCAGCAGCTGCTTGCTGACGGCCAGCGTCGCCGGGTGCAGCCGCGTGCCGGAGCCGCCGGCCAGGATGATGCCTCTGCGTTGCATGGTCTGGTGTCCGTGGGTTCGGGTCGGTGTGCGCTCGGTCGCGGGCTCGGCAGGGGCGGACAGGATGCGGTGCCGCGCGCTCAGCGCGCGAACCACTCCGCCAGCACGCGGTCCACGCCCCGCTGCCAGGGCGGCAGCGCGAGCCCGAAGGCCGCGCGCAGCCGGCGCGTGTCCAGGCGCGAGTTCCGCGGCCGCGCCGCCGGCGTCGGATAGCTCGAGGTCGGGATCGGGCGGATCGCCTGTGGCGCCACCTTCACGGGCCGGCCGGCCGCGCGCGCGGCCTCGATCACGTGGCACGCGTAGCCGAACCATGACGTCTCGCCGGCCGCGCTGCAGTGGTACAGACCCGCCAGGGCGGGCTCGGCCCGCAACCGCAGCAGCGCGTGTGCCGTCACGTCGGCCAGCAGTTCGGCCCCGGTCGGGGCGCCGACCTGGTCGTCGATGACGTCGAGCACCTCGCGCTCGGCTGCCAGCCGCAGCATGGTGCGCGCGAAGTTGCCGCCGCGCGCCGCGTAGACCCAGCTCGTGCGCAGGATCAGGTGCGGGCAGCCGCTGCCGCGGATCGCCTGCTCGCCCTCGAGCTTGGTGCGGCCGTAGACCGAAAGCGGTGCGGTCGGTGCGTCCTCGTCACGGGGCTCGCTGCCGCTGCCGTCGAACACGTAGTCGGTGGAATAGTGCACGAGCAGCGCCCCGCGCGCGGCCGCCTCGGCGGCGAGCACGGAAGGCGCTTCGGCGTTGATCGCGCGGGCGAGCGCCGGCTCGGCCTCGGCGCGGTCGACTGCCGTGTGGGCGGCGGCGTTGACGACGACGGCGGGCGCAGCGCGCGCCACCAAGCCGCGCAGTGAGGCCGGCTCGGCGAAGTCGGCCCGGAGGTCGCCGGGCGAGTCGAGGTCGCAGGCGAGCACCTCGCCCAGCGGCGCCAGCGCGCGCTGCAGTTCCCAGCCGACCTGGCCGTTGCTGCCCAGCAGCAGGATGCGCACCGCGGGACCCCTCAACGCCGGCCGTAGTTGGCGGCCACCCAGTCGCGGTAGCCGCCGCTCTGCACCTCGGCCACCCAGTCGGCGTGGTCGAGATACCAGCGCACCGTCCGGCGGATGCCGGTCTCGAAGGTCTCGGCCGGCCGCCAGCCGAGCTCGCGCTCGATCTTGCGGGCGTCGATCGCATAGCGGCGGTCGTGGCCGGGCCGGTCCTTCACGTGCGTGACGAGCCTCGCGTACGGGCCGGCCGGGCTCGGGCGCAGTTCGTCGAGCAGCGAGCAGATCGCCGTGACGATCTCGATGTTGGGCTTCTCGTTCCAGCCGCCGACGTTGTAGGTCTGGCCGACGCGGCCGCGGGCCAGCACAGCGCGGATCGCGCTGCAGTGGTCGCCGACGTACAGCCAGTCGCGGACCTGCATGCCGTCGCCGTACACCGGCAGCGGCTTGCCCGCGAGCGCGTTGACGATCATCAGCGGGATCAGCTTCTCCGGGAAGTGGTACGGCCCGTAGTTGTTGCTGCAGTTCGTGGTCAGCACCGGCAGCCCGTAGGTGTGGTGCCACGCGCGCACCAGGTGGTCGCTGGCGGCCTTGCTGGCCGAGTAGGGGCTGTTGGGCTCGTAGGGGTGGTTCTCGGTGAAGGCGGGCGCGCCGGGCGCGAGGCTGCCGTAGACCTCGTCGGTGCTGACGTGCAGGAAGCGGAACGCGGCCCGCTCTTCGCCCTCCAGCGCGCTCCAGTGAGCGCGCGCGGCCTCCAGCAGCGCGAAGGTGCCCTCGACGTTGGTCTTGATGAACGCGCCGGGCCCGAGGATGCTGCGGTCGACGTGGCTCTCGGCGGCGAAGTGCACGATCGCGCGCGGCCGGTGCCCTGCGAGCAACTGCCCGACCAGCGCGCGGTCGCCGATGTCGCCATGCACGAACACGTGCCGTGCGTCGCCTTGCAGCGTGGCCAGGTTGCTCAGGTTGCCCGCGTAGGTGAGGGCATCGAGGTTGACGACGGTCTCGCCGCCCGTGGCCGGGTCGGCCAGCCAGTCGAGCACGAAGTTGCTGCCGATGAAGCCGGCGCCGCCGGTGACCAGGATGCTCATCGATGGGATCCGCGCGGCCGCGTCCTACTTCGGCACGCGGCCGTACGTGTCCTCGAAGCGGACGATGTCGTCCTCGCCGAGGTAGCTGCCCGACTGCACCTCGATGATCTCGAGGGGCACCTTGCCGGGGTTGGCGAGCCGGTGCACCTGGCCGAGCGGGATGTAGGTGCTCTGGTTCTCGGTGAGCATGACGATCTTGTCGCCGTTGGTGACCTCGGCCGTGCCGCTGACGACGACCCAGTGCTCGGCGCGGTGGTGGTGCATCTGCAGGCTCAGGCTCGCACCGGGCTTGACCATGATGCGCTTGACCTGGAAGCGCGCCCCGGCGTCGATGCTGTCGTACCAGCCCCAGGGCCGGTGCACCTTGCGGTGCAGGGCCTGTTCGCCGCGCTGCTCGGCGCCCAGCTGGGCGACGATCTTCTTGACGTCCTGGCTCTTCTCGCGGCTGGCCACCAGCACGGCGTCCGGCGTCTCGACCACCACCACGTCGTCGAGACCCACCGCCCCGACCAACCGGCTGGTGGCGTGCACCAGCGTGTTTTGGCTGTCCTTGATGATCACATCGCCGGCGGCCGCATTGCCGTGCGCGTCCTTGGGGGCCACCTGCCAGACTGCTTCCCAGGCGCCGAGGTCGTTCCAGCCGGCGTCCAGTTCCTGCATGCGGATGTCCAGCACGCCAGGGCACTTCTCCATGACGGCGTAGTCGATCGACTCCGCCGGCACCGCCATGAACTCGGCCCGGCCGGGGCGCACGAACACCGAATCGGTGCTGCGCGCGGCCCAGGCCGCCTCGCACGACGCCGCGATGTCCGGGCGGAACCGCTGCAGGGCCGCCACCCAGGCCGAGGCGCGCAGCACGAAGATGCTGGCGTTCCAGTAGTAGCCGCCTTGCGCGAGGTAGCGCTGAGCGGTGACCAGGTCGGGTTTCTCGACGAACTGCGCCACGGTCTGCCAGGGGGTGGCACCGGCGGCCCGGATGTAGCCGTAGCCGGTCTCCGGGCGGTCCGGGGTGATGCCCAGGATGACGATGGCGCCGCCGGCCGCCTGCTCGACCGCGCGGCGCATCGCGGCGGTGAAGGCGGCCTCGTCGGCAATCGTCTGGTCGGCCGCGGTGACGGCGAGCACCGGGTCGGCGTCCGGGCCGTGCGCGGCGCGTGCCGCCTGCAGGGCCTGCAGGGCCGCCAGCATCATCGCCGGCGCTGTGTTGCGCCCGGCCGGCTCGAGCAGCACGGCGCCTGGCTCGACCCGGGCGTCGCGTAGCTGGTCCAGCACCATGAATCGGTGCTCCTCGTTGCCCACCACCAGGGGTGGCAGCGCCTCCTGGTCCGGCGTGGCCAGCCCGGCCAGGCGCGACACCGCCTGCTGGAACAGGCTGGTGGTGCCCGACAGCACAAGGAACTGCTTGGGGAAGCCGGCGCGGGACAGCGGCCACAGCCGGGTGCCGGAGCCGCCGGCCATCACCACCGGCTGCACGAGGAGCTTCATGTGTCGAATCCCTTCGGGTTCAGAGACTGCCAGCGCCAGCTGTCGGCGCACATGCGTTGCAGGTCGTGGCGTGCGCGCCAGCCGAGCAGCTGCTGTGCGCGCGACGGGTCGGCCCAGCAGGCGGCGACGTCGCCAGGCCGCCGCGGCACCACCTCGTAGGGCACCGCGCAGCCGCTGGCCGCCTCGTAGGCGCGCACGACCTCCAGCACGCTGGCGCCGCGGCCGGTGCCAAGGTTGACCGTGAACGAGCCCGGCGCGTCGAACAGCCGCCGCAGCGCGGCCACGTGGCCCTCGGCCAGGTCCTCGACGTGGATGTAGTCGCGCACGCCGGTGCCGTCGGGCGTGGGGTAGTCGTTGCCGAACACCGCCAGGCGCTCGCGGCGACCGATCGCGACCTGCGCCACATAGGGCATCAGATTGTTCGGCGTGCCTCGCGGGTCCTCGCCGATGCGGCCGCTCGCGTGCGCGCCCACCGGGTTGAAGTAGCGCAGCACCGCGGTCTGCCAGCCCGCGTCGGCGGCGCCGAGGTCGCGCAGGATCTGCTCGCCCATCAGCTTGGTGTGGCCGTAGGGGTTGGTGGCGCCGAGCGGGGCGTCCTCGGTGATCGGCAGCCGCTCGGGCTGGCCGTAGACGGTGGCGCTGGAGCTGAACACGAACCGCCGGCAGCCGTGCTCCCGCATCGCGCGGCAGGTGGCCAGCAGGCCGCCGAGGTTGTTGGCGTAGTACTCGAGCGGCTGCTCTGTCGACTCGCCGACCGCCTTGCGGGCCGCGAAGTGCACCGCGGCATCGATGCGGCCGCGCCCGAAAAGGCCCCGCAACGCGGCGCCGTCGCAGACGTCGAGTTCTTGGAACTCGAGGCGCTGCCTGGCGAGCTCGGCCAGCCGGTCCAGCACCTGCGGCGAGCTGTTGGAGAAGTCGTCGACGCCGACGACGTCATAGCCGGCTGCCAGGAGGGCGAGCCAGGTGTGCGAGGCGATGTAGCCGGCGGCGCCGGTGAGCAGGACCTTTGGCATCGGGGGAGGGCGGGGCAGGCCAGGGGTAAGCGGGCGCGACCTCCGCTGCGCTCCCAATTGTCGCCCGGGGCGGCAGGGCTCTCGTCAGCGGGGCGCTGCCTACAATCGCATCATGCTGCAGAACCTGCCCGGCCTGCTCGCTCCCCCGGTGCTCGAGCGTGTGACATTGGCCCTGAACCACGTGCTGGCTGCCGAGCCGGCGGCGACGGCGCGACTGCAGCCGCATGCCGGGCGCGGCGTGGCCATCGAGCTCGACGGCTGGCCGCCGCTGCTGCCCCGGGTGCCCACGCTGGTGTGGCGCATCACGCCGGCCGGACTGCTGGACTGGGGCGGCCTCGCCCCGGAGGGCGGCGCCGAGCTGCAGGTGCACGTGGATGCGTCGAACCCGGCGCTGATGCTCGCCCGCGCCATCGGCGGCGAACGGCCGTCGGTGCACATCGAGGGTGACGCCCAGCTGGCCGCCGATGTCGGCTGGCTGCTGCAGAACCTGCGCTGGGACATCGCGGGCGACCTGGAGCGCGTGCTGCCGCGGCCGGTGGCGCACCAGCTGGTGCAGGTCGGCAGCGCGCTGGCCGGTGCCTGGCGTGCCGCGCTCGGCGCCGCCTCGCCGCTGATCGAGCGCTTCGGTGGCGGCGGGCGCGGCGGCCGCGGCGGCTGATGCGGCACTTCGGGCGGCTGGCCTTCATCGTCGTCACCGTCCTGCGCTTCGGCCTGGACGAGCTCGCGCTGTCGGCGTTCCGCCAGCGCTGGGTGCGCGCGCTGGTGTGGGTGGCCACGATCGGGCGCCGGCTCGACGCCCCGCGCGGCGAGCGGCTGCGCCAGGGCCTGGAGCGGCTGGGGCCGATCTTCGTCAAGTTCGGGCAGCTGCTGTCGACGCGGCCCGACCTGGTGCCTGCCGACATCACCGCCGAGCTGGCGCGCCTGCAGGACCGCGTGCCGCCGTTCCCGGCCGCGCAGTCGCGCGCGCTGGTCGAGCGCGCCTTCGGGCGACCGATCGGCGAGGTGTTCGAGCAGTTCGACGCCGAGCCGGTGGCCAGCGCCTCGATCGCGCAGGTGCACTTCGCCCGGCTGCACGGCGGGCGCGAGGTGGCCGTCAAGGTGCTGCGGCCCGGCATGGCCAACGTCATCGAGGGCGACCTCGCGCTGCTGCACACGCTGGCGGCCTGGGCCGAGCGGCTGTCCTCCGACGGCCGCCGGCTGCGCCTGCGCGAGGTGGTGGCCGAGTTCGACGGCTACCTGCACGACGAGCTCGACCTGGTGCGCGAGGCGGCCAACGGCGCGCAGCTGCGGCGCAACATGGAGGACCTCGGCCTGGTGCTGATCCCGGAGATGTTCTGGGACCTGTGCACGCCCGGCGTCATCGTGATGGAGCGGATGAAGGGCGTGCCGATCGCGCAGATCGAGCGCATCCGCGAGGCCGGGGTCGACATCAAGCAGCTGGCGCGTGACGGCGTCACCGTGTTCTTCACCCAGGTGTTCCGCGACGGTTTCTTCCACGCCGACATGCACCCGGGCAACATCCAGGTCAGCGTCGACCCGGCCACCTTCGGCCGCTACATAGCGCTCGACTTCGGCATCGTCGGCGCGCTGACCGAGAGCGACAAGCAGTACCTCGCGTACAACATGCTCGCCTTCTTCCACCGCGACTACAAGCGCGTGGCCGAGCTTCACGTCGAGAGCGGATGGGTGCCCCCGGACACCCGCGTCGAGGCCCTGGAGGGGGCGGTGCGCGCCGTCTGCGAGCCGCACTTCGACCGGCCGCTGAAGGACATCTCGCTGGGCCAGGTGCTGATGCGCCTGTTCCAGGCCTCGCGCCGCTTCAACGTGCGGATCCAGCCCCAGCTCGTGCTGCTGCAGAAGACCCTGCTCAACATCGAGGGCCTGGGCCGCCAGCTCGACCCCGACCTCGACCTGTGGAGCACCGGCAAGCCCTTCCTCGAGCGCTGGATGGACGAGCAGGTGGGCTGGCGCGGCTTCGTGAAGGCGCTCCGGCACGAGGCGCCGCGCTACGCGCAGCTGCTGCCCGAGCTGCCGCGGCTCGTGCATCGCGCGCTGCAGCCACGCCCTGCGGCCGGCGAATCGCCGGCGCTGCTGGCCGCGCTGCTTCGCGAGCAGCGTCGCACGAGCCGCCTGCTGGCGGCGGTGCTGTGGATCGGCCTGGGCTTCGTGATCGGGCTGCTGGTGGCGCGGCTGTTCCTGCGGCTGCCGCCGTAGGTGGCGCGGGGTGCGCCGCCTGCCGACTGCGCTCGGACGGCGGCCGCGCGCTAGAATGGCCGGTTTCGCATCAACGGGTGCGCGTCATGCCGATCTACGCCTACCGCTGCTCGACCTGCGGCCATGCCAAGGATGTGCTGCAGAAGGTGTCCGACCCGCTGCTGAGCACCTGCCCCGCCTGCGGGGCCGAGACGTTTTCCAAGCAGGTCACGGCCGCCGGCTTCCAGCTCAAGGGCTCGGGCTGGTACGTCACCGACTTCCGCAACGGCAGCGCCGGCAGCGCGGCCAAGGGCGATGCCTCGCAGGACGAGCCGGCAAAGGCCGCCGCCGACGGCCCGAAGGCCGAGGGCGCCAAGGCGGATGCCTCCAAGCCCGCGTCGGCCGCCGCGCCCGCCGCCGGTCCGGCCGCTGCGCCCGCGCCGGCACCCGCCCCCGCCGCACCGCAGGGCTGACAGGCGCCGGCCGATCGTGAAGAAGTACGTCGTCGCCGGCCTGCTCGTGTGGTTGCCGCTGGCGATCACGGTGTGGGTGCTGTCCTGGCTGCTCGGAGCCTTCGACGGCCTGTTCGGGGCGCTGCTGTCGCTGGGACAGGCCGTGCTGCCGGCGTCCTGGATGTCGACGCTCGAGCGCCTCAAGCACGTGCCCGGACTGAGCGTGATCGTGCTCGGTGCACTGCTGCTGGTGACCGGCGTGTTCGCTGCCAACATCTTCGGGCAGTGGTGGGTGCGGCAGTGGGAGCGGGCGATCGGGCGCATCCCGATCGTCAAGAGCATCTACTACTCGGTCAAGCAGGTCTCCGACACGCTCTTCTCGAGCAACGGCAACGCCTTCCGCGAGGCCGTGCTGGTGCAGTACCCGCGGACCGGCTCCTGGACCATCGCCTTCGTCACCGGCCGTCCCGGCGGCGAGGTTGCCACGCGGCTGCCCGGCGAGTACCTGAGCGTGTACGTGCCTACCACGCCGAACCCGACCTCCGGCTTCTTCCTGATGATGCCGCGCGCCGACGTGATCGAGCTCCGGATGAGCGTCGACGAGGCGTTGAAGTACGTCATCTCGATGGGCGTCGTCGCTCCGGGCGCGGCCGCGCCTGTGCTGCCGGCCGCCGCCCGAAACTGACGGGGCGCGGCCGGCCCGGCAGCCGGCGCGCCCGAGGGCCCTCGAGACGGCCCGCCCAGCGCCGCGACGGCACCGACGACCCCCGATCCCCGCTGCACCAAGCGACCCGAATCCGAGCGAGAAACCGATGAGAACCACCTACTGCGGCCTAGTCAGCGAAGCGCTGCTGGGTGAGGACGTCACGTTGATGGGCTGGGCCCACCGCCGCCGGGACCACGGCGGCGTCATCTTCGTCGACCTGCGCGACCGCGAGGGCCTAGTGCAGGTGGTGTGCGACCCCGACCGGCCCGAGATGTTCGCCGCCGCCGAGGGCGTGCGCAACGAGTTCTGCCTCAAGGTGACCGGCCGGGTGCGGCCGCGCCCGCCGGGCACCGAGAACGCCAACCTGACGAGCGGGCGGGTGGAGGTGCTCGCGCACACGCTCGAGGTGCTGAACCCAAGCGTGACGCCGCCGTTCCAGCTCGACGACGAGAACCTCAGCGAGACGGTGCGCCTGACGCACCGTGTGCTCGACCTGCGGCGCCCGCAGATGCAGCGCAACCTGCGACTGCGCTACCGGGTGGCCATCGAGGTGCGCAAGTTCCTCGACGAGCAGGGCTTCATCGACATCGAGACGCCGATGCTGACGAAGAGCACGCCGGAGGGCGCGCGCGACTACCTGGTGCCCAGCCGCGTTCACGACGGCATGTTCTTCGCGCTGCCGCAGAGCCCGCAGCTGTTCAAGCAGCTGCTGATGGTGGCCGGCTTCGACCGCTACTACCAGATCACGAAGTGCTTCCGCGACGAGGACCTGCGGGCCGATCGCCAGCCCGAGTTCACGCAGATCGACATCGAGACCAGCTTCCTCACCGAGCAGGAGATCCGCGCCGTCACCGAGGCCATGGTGCGCACGGTGTTCCGGCGCACGCTGGGCGTCGAGCTGCCGCCGTACCTCGAGATGAGCTACGGCGAGGCGATGCACCGGTACGGCAGCGACAAGCCCGACCTGCGCGTCAAGCTCGAGTTCACCGACCTGACCGACGTGATGAAGGACGTCGACTTCAAGGTCTTCTCGGGCCCGGCCACCACGCCGGGCGGCCGTGTCGTGGCGCTGCGCGTGCCCGGCGGCGGCGAGATGAGCCGGGGCGAGATCGACGCCTACACGGAGTTCGTCAAGATCTACGGTGCCAAGGGCCTGGCGTGGATCAAGGTCAACGACGCCGGCAAGGGCCGCGAAGGGCTGCAGAGCCCGATCGTCAAGAACCTGCACGACGGCGCGATCGCGCAGCTGCTGGCCCGCACCGGTTGCCGCAACGGCGACATCCTGTTCTTCGGCGCCGACCGCGCCAAGGTCGTCAACGACGCGATCGGCGCGCTGCGCGTGAAGATCGGCCACAGCGAGTTCGGGCGCGGCCACGGCCTGTTCGAGGACCGCTGGGCGCCGCTGTGGGTGGTGGACTTCCCGATGTTCGAGTTCGACGAGGAGGCGCGGCGCTGGAACGCCGTCCACCACCCGTTCACCGCGCCGAAGGACGGGCACGAGGACTGGATGACCACCGACCCGGGCCGCTGCCTGGCCAAGGCCTACGACATGGTGCTCAACGGCTGGGAGATCGGCGGTGGCTCGGTGCGGATCCACCGCGCCGACGTGCAGGCCAAGGTGTTCGAGGCGCTGGCGATCACGCCCGAGCAGCAGCGGGTCAAGTTCGGCTTCCTGCTCGACGCGCTGCAGTACGGCGCTCCGCCGCATGGCGGCCTGGCCTTCGGGCTGGACCGCATCGCCACGCTGATGACCGGCGCCGACAGCATCCGCGACGTGATCGCGTTCCCGAAGACGCAGCGCGCGCAGTGCCTGCTGACCGGCGCGCCGAGCGCCGTCGATGAAGGCCAGCTGCGCGAGCTGCACATCCGGCTGCGCAACCCCAGGCCGTGAGTCCGCTGCCGGCCGTGCGCGCGCGCCTGTGCCCGGGCTCGCCGCCCGCAGCCGGGCCGCCGGGCCGCGGGGCGGCACTTCGGCAGCACCGCGCCCCACGTCGGCCGGTCGCCGACCGCGCCACGGCGCGGTGTACGGAGCGGGCCGGTGGCTGAGCCTGTGCGCGGCCACAAGATCCCCGAGTCGGTGCTGGTGGTCATCCACACGCCGGCCCTCGAGGTGCTGCTGATCGAGCGCGCCGACCGGCCCGGCTACTGGCAGAGCGTGACCGGCTCGCTCGACGCGCCGGACGAGCCGCTGGAGCAGACCTGCCGCCGCGAGGTGCACGAGGAGACGGGCATCGATGCCGCAGCCGGCACGCTGCGCGACTGGGGCCTGGCCAACGTCTACGAGATCTATCCGGTCTGGCGCCACCGCTACGCGCCGGGCGTCACGCACAACACCGAGCACGTCTTCGGCCTGACGCTGCCCGCACGCCTGCCGGTGACGCTGAACCCCCGCGAGCACCTGGCGCATGCCTGGCTGCCCTGGCGCGAGGCGGCGGAGCGCTGCTTCTCCCCCAGCAACGCCGAGGCCATCCTGCAGCTGCCGCGTTTTGCGGCACCATCCGCACAACGCTCCCAGCCTGGGCGATGAGCCGCCTGCACCCTCTGCAGTCCAGCCTGCTGCCCCCGCACGCGGGAGGCGGTCGGTTGCGGGTGGCCACCTACAACATCCACAAGGGCGTGCGCGGTGTCGGTCCGGGCAAGAGGCTCGAGATCCACAACCTGGTCCCGGCCATCGAGTCCTTCGACGCCGACCTGGTGTTCCTCCAGGAGGTGCGCCTGTACCACACGCGCGAGGCGCGGCGCTTCCAGCGCACCTCGTTCGGCTGGCCGGTGGAGGGGCAGGCGGACTTCCTGGCGCCCCAGGGATTCGAGGCGGCCTACCGCACCAATGCCGTCACGCGCCACGGCGAGCACGGCAACGCGCTGCTGTCGCGCTGGCCGATCGGCGATGTCCTCCACCACGATGTCAGCGACCACCGCTTCGAGCAGCGAGGCCTGCTGCACGTGCCGGTGCGCTGGCAAGGGCTGCCGGTGCACGCCATCGTCGTGCACTTCGGTCTGGTGCACGCGAGCCGGGTGCGCCAGGTGCAGCGGCTCGCGGACTTCATCGCGCGCGAGGTTCCGCGCGGCGAGCGGCTGGTCGTCGCGGGCGATTTCAACGACTGGAACGAGAAGCTCGACGAGCCGATGGCCGAGCTCGGCCTGGTGCGGGCCGCCGACCCGGCCACCGCCCGCAGCCGCAGCGCCACCTTCCCGTCGATCGCGCCGGTGTTCGCGCTGGACCGCTTCTACCTCCGTGGCCTGGCGTGCCAGACCACGATGGTGCCGCGCGGAACGACCTGGGCGCGGATGAGCGATCACCTGCCGCTGGTGGCCGAGCTGGTGGCTGCCTGAAGACGGCCGGGTGACCCGTGCGAGACCCGGTCGAGCCGTCGAGCCTTCCCGTAGGGCGGGAGCCTGACGCGACCGCGGCAGGCCGCCAAGGTGGCGGCCGCTGCCGCCGCGCGTCGCGGCTGATCGTCCCCTGCAGCCACGTGCCGTGGCAGCAGCGCCCCTGAGACAGCGATCCTGCCGGCGATGGCGGCCCTCGACCTCGACAAGCTGCTCTACTGGACCGGCGTGCCCGCGCCGCACTTCGTCGGCGGCAACCGCGTGCGGCTGCTGCAGGGAGGCGATGCTCTGTTCCCGAGCATGCTCGCGGCGATCGAGGGCGCGGCCCGCGAGGTCTGGCTGGCCACCTACATCTTCCACGACGACCCGGGCGCCGTCGCGATCATGCGGGCGCTGGCCGCCGCCGCGCGGCGTGGCGTGGCCGTGCACGTGGTCGTCGACGGCTTCGGCAGCAAGGCCACGCTGTCCAGGCTGCGCGCCGAGCTGCTGCCGGCCGGCGTGCGGCTCGAGGTGTTCCGTCCAATCGAACGCTGGTATGCCGTGCTGCAGCCGGGGCAGATGCGGCGGCTGCACCAGAAGCTGTGCGTGTGCGACGCGGGGTCCGGCGGAAGCACGCAGGACGGCCCGGACTTCGTCGCCTTCGTCGGCGGCATCAACGTCATCGACGACCGGCTCGACCTGCGCCATGGCTGGGGCGAGGAGCCGCGGCTGGACTTCGCGGTCGAGCTGCGCGGCCCGCTGGCCGGATCGGTGCATGCAGCCACCCGGGCGATGTGGGTGCGCTCGCACCTTTGGCAGGGCTGGCGCGACGAGGTGCGGCAGGTGGTGGGCAGCGCTGCCCCGCTCGCGCAGACGCGCTCCTTCATCCGCCGCCTGCGCGGCGTGTCCGAGGGCGTGACGGCCGGCGAGGCCGCGCCGGTGCGCGCGGCACTGGTCGTGCGCGACAACCTGCGCCAGCGCCGCAGCATCGAGCGCAGCTACGTCGAGGCCATCAAGGCTGCGCACAGCACGGTGGACATCGCCGTGCCCTACTTCTATCCCGGCCAGCGCTTCCGCCGTGCGCTGCGCCGCGCGGCGCGGCGCGGCGTGCGGGTGCGCCTGCTGCTGCAGGGCAAGGTCGACTACCGGATCGCCGCGCTGGCCGCGCGCGCGCTGTACGACGAGCTGCGCGCCAACGGCGTGCGCATCTACGAGTACACGCCGGCCTACCTGCACGCCAAGGTGGCGGTCGTCGACGGGCGCTGGTCCACCGTGGGCAGCAGCAACATCGACCCGATGTCGCTGCTGCTGAACCTGGAGGCCAACGTCGTCGTCGACGACGAGGGTTTCGCGGGCGACCTGCTGGCTGCCTTCGAGGCGGCATTCGCCGCCTCGGCCGAGGTGGCAGGCGCGCCCACACGCGCCGGCTGGCGCGGCTGGCTGCGGCGCACGGCGGTGGCGTGGATGGCCAATGCCTACCTGCGCGTGGCAGGCATCACCGGGCGTTACTGAAGGTCGCCGCGCCGGGAGCCGGCGAGCGTCCCGTCGCGCCCGGTCTCAGGCTTCGCCTGGGCCGGCGCGGACGCCGCGGCGCAGCCAGCGCGACTCCCACTCGTCGAGGTACGAGTAGATCACCGGCACCACGACCAGGGTCAGCAGCGTCGACGTGATGACCCCGCCGATGATGGCCCGCCCCATCGGCGACTGCTGCTCCGCTCCCTCGCCCAGGCCGAGCGCCAGCGGCAGCATGCCGAAGATCATGGCCGCGGTGGTCATCAGGATCGGACGCAGGCGCACCTGCCCGGCCGCCAGCAGCGCCTCGGTGCGCGCCATGCCCTGCCGCTGACCCTGGTTGGCGAAGTCCACGAGCAGGATCGCGTTCTTCGTCACCAGGCCCATCAGGAACACGATGCCGATCATCGAGTAGATGTTCTGCGTCGTGCCCGTCAGCAGCAGCGCCAGCATCGCGCCGACCACGGCCAGCGGGAGCGACACCATGATCGCCAGCGGCTGGATGAAGCTGCCGAACTGCGACGCCAGCACGATGTAGATGAAGACCACGGCCAGTCCGAGCGCGCCCAGGATGGCCCCGAACACCTCCTGCTGCTCGCGGATCTGCCCGCCGACGTCGAAGCGCAGCCCGGGTGGCAGCGGGTAGGCCTCGACCACGGCCTGCACCTCCTTGCCGACGTCGCCCGAGGGCCGCCCCTGCACCTGGGCGAACAGCGCCACGCGGCGCGTCAGGTCCTGGCGGCGGATGTTCTGCGGGTTGTAGGAGGGCTCGACCGTGGCGATCGAGCGCACCGGCACGACCTCGGGCGAGCCGTCGGGCAACGTGCGGCCCGTGGCGATCTTCAGCGCCGCGATGTCTTCCGCGGTGACGCGCTCGCCGCGCGGGAGCTGCGTGACCACCTCGTAGTTCTGGCCGTCCGGGGCCAGCCAGTAGCCCGAGGGTTCGCCGCCGACCAGCGCGCGCAACGTCGCGCCCAGCCGCGCGTGCGTGATGCCGGACTCGGCGGCCAGCTCGGGCTTCAGGCGCACCGACAGCGCCGGCGTGCCTTCCTTGACGGAGATCTCGATGTCGGTGACGCCCTGCACCGCGGCCAGCCGCGACTTCAGGTCCGTCATCACGCGGTTCATCTGGGCGTCGTCGTTGCCCAGCAGCGCGACGTAGATCGGGCCGCCGAATCCCACCGACAGCTCGACCCCGGGGATGCGGGCCACGCGCGTGCGGATGGCCTCCTCGAGCTGCTGCTGAGTGCGTGCGCGCTGCTGTGGCGGCACGAGCTGCAGGTTCAGCCGCGCGACATTGCTGCCCTCGCCGCCGCCGACGACCGTGTCCACCAACCGGATCTCCCGGAACTCGCGCAGCGCCTCCTCGACGCGGCGCACGCGCTCGTCGGCGTGCGGCAGGCTCGAGCCGACCGGCATCGTCAGCTGCAGTGATGTGTAGCTCTGGTCGACGCTGGGCATCAGCTCGGTGCCGATCACCGCGGCGATCGGCAGGCTGGCGGCGAAGCTGGCCAGCGCCAGCAGCAGCGTGACCCCGCGCGTGCTCAGCCGCCACAGCACGCGGCGGCCCGACAGCGCCCAGCCGAGCAGCGCGCCATACCAGGCGTGCCAGCGCCCGACCCAGCCGTCGAAGACCCCCAGCACGCGGCCTACCAAGGGCACGGTCCGGGCCCCGCCCGGTGGATCCTTCCACACCGACGACAGCATCGGGTCGAGCGTGAAGCTGACGAACAGCGACACCAGCACCGCCACCGCCACCGTGACGCCGAAGGCGTGGAAGTAGCGGCCGACCATGCCCTCCATGAAGGCGATCGGCACGAACACCGCCACCACCGAGAACGTGGTGGCCAGTACCGCCAGGCCGATCTCCTCGGTGCCCTCGCGGGCTGCGCGCAGGTGGTCCTTCCCCATCTGCAGGTGGCGCACGATGTTCTCGCGCACGACGATGGCATCGTCGATCAGCAGCCCGATGCACAGCGACAGCGCCATCAGCGTCATGTAGTTGAGCGTGAAGCCCAGCGCGTGCAGCGCGATGAAGGTCGAGATCACCGCGATCGGCAGCGTCAGCCCGGTGATCACCGTGCTGCGCCAGCTGCCGAGGAACAGGAACACGATCAGCACCGTCAGCGCGGCGCCCTCGAAGATCGTGCGCTTGACGTTGGCCACCGTGCGCTCGACGAAGTCGGCGGAGGTCCACGTCATCTCCAGCCGCGCGGCCGCCGGCAGCTGCGGCGTCAGGTCGGCGGCGGCCTGCCGCAGCGCGCGCCCGACCTCGATCAGGTTGGCGTCCTGCGTCTTGTAGACCCAGAAGCCGACCGCCGGCCTGCCGTCGACGCGGGAGATCGAGTCGCGCTCGCGCTCGGTGTCCAGCACGCGCGCCACCTGCGACAGGTACACCGGAGTGCCGGCCTTGTGCGCGACGATGATCCGTCCGAAGTCCTCCGGCGCGGCGATGCGGCCGTCGACGCGGACGATCGCGTCCGATGACGCCGAGCTCAGCGTGCCCACCGGCACGCTGACGTTGGCGCCGCGCAGCGCCTGCACGACCTGCTCGACGGTCAGGCCGTAGGCGGCCAGCCGGGCCGGCTCGACCTGGACCCGGATCTGGCGGCCGACCGTGCCGCCGACATCGACGCGGCCGACGCCGGAGACGCGCTCGAAGGCCTTCTGCACCACCTGCTCGGCCAGCAGCGTGAGCTGCAGCGGCGACAGCGCCGGGCCGGTCAGCGCGAACGAGGCCACCGGCTCCTCGTTCTCGCCGCCCGAGCGCTGCACGACCGGGTCGCGGGCATCGCGCGGGAAGCCGGCGCGGATCTGGGCCAGCTTGTCGCGCGTCTCCTGCATCGCGCGCGTCGCATCGACGTCGAGCCGGAACTCGATCCAGGTCAGCGACCGGCCCTCCTCGGACCGGCTGAGGATGCGCTTGACGCCGGCCACCGTGTTGACGGCGTTCTCGACCGGCTTGGTGACGTCGTTCTCGACCTGCTCGGGGGACGCACCCGGGTAGCCGACCCAGACCTGCACGGTGGGCATCTGCACGTCGGGCATCGACTCCACGCGCAGCCGCTGGTACGACAGCAGCCCGAGCACGACGAGTGCCACCATCACCATCGTCGCGAAGACGGGGTGCCCGATCGAGACGCGGGTCATCCACATGCGGGCCTCGCGCTCAGTGGCCGGCTGCCGCACCCGCCCGGCTCGCGCCGGGCCCCGCACCGGACGCGGCGCGCGCCGGCCCGCCGGCCGTGCCCTGGACGACGAGCGCCGGCTGGCCGTCGCGCAGCCCGTCGAACCGGCTCGCCAGCACCCGGTCGGAGGCCGCCAGCCCGCCGGTGACCTGCACCAGCTGCGCGCGCTCGTCGCGGCGTCCGAGCGTGACCGGCCGCTGCCGCAGCCGGCCCTCCTCGAGCACCCAGACGAAGGCCTGCCCGCCCTCGCTGCGGATGGCCGGGATCGGCAGCGAGGGCACCGCCTCGCGGGCGCCCACCGGCACGAACACGGTGGCGAACATGCCGGCGCGCAGCAGCGTGCCCTGGTCGGGCAGCGAGACGAAGAAGTGGATCGAGCGCGTGCCGGGCTCGGTGCCCGGGTTGACGCGCTCGATGCGGCCCTCGAAGCGTCGCTGGTCGATCCCCTCCACCGCCACCTGCGCCGGCGCGCCCGGCACGACGCGCGCGATGTCCGACACCGCGGCCTGCGCCTGCACTTCGAGCCGCGACAGGTCGACGATGGCCAGCAGCGGCGCGTCGATGCCCGCCTTCTCGCCAGGCTGGACGTGGCGGCGCAGGACATGCCCCGAGATCGGCGCGCGCACGACGGTGTCGTCGAGCATCAGCTGCACCTGGGCCAGCTGCGCCTGCGCGACCTCGACCGAAGCGACCTGTGCGCGGTAGGCGGCGTCGGCGTTGTCGAAGGCGCTCTGCGAGATGAAGTTGCGCTCGACCAGCTGCGCGTTGACCTGCCGCGTGCGTTGTGCCTGCGCCAGGTTGGCGCGCGCCGACTCCAGGGCGGCCACTCGCTCCGCCAGTTGCGCGCGCAGCGCGGCGGTGTCGAACTCGACCAGCCGCTGCCCGGCCCGCACGCGGTCGCCCTCGCGCACGTGCACGGCGTTCACCTCGGCGGCCACCTTCGCCCTCACGGTGGCCTGCGACAGCGCCTGCACCGTCCCGGGCATCGACAGCTCGCCGACCACCGGGCGGGGAGCCGGCGTCACGAGGTCGGCCGCGACGAATTCCAGTGCCGGCTTGCCGGCCTCGGGGGACTTGTCCTCGCGGCCGGACATGCGCAGCGCGACCGCGGCCGCCACGCCGCCCAGCGCCAGAACGGCCACCGCCCAGCCGAGCCGCAGTCGCCGTGTCATGTGTTGCCCGTCATGTCATCGGTCCCCGCCGGCCGCGATGCCGGCATCTTTCTGCCTGTCCGGGTCGCAGTGTCGCGTCGCCCCGCGCGGCCGGCCATCGCCGTGCGACGGGCTGCGGTTGGGGACGACCGGCTGCGGCAGGGCCGCCTTCGGCCGCGCGCGGCTCAATGCAGCGGCGGCGGGCCGTAGCGGTTCGGGCCCGGCGTGCCGCGCAGCAAGCCATTGACGAACAGCATGTAGGCCCAGCCGACGACGGGCACCAGCGCCACCAGCACCCACCAGCCCGACTCGTCGCGGTCGTGCCAGCGCTTGATCGACACGGCCACCGTCGGCCACACCAGCAGCAGGTTGACGATGTCGTTGGCCGTGGTCTCCTGGAAGCGGGCGATGTCCAGCAGCGTCCGCAGCATCAGTCCCGCACCCAGCGGCACGGCCACGCCCCAGATCCAGAAGCCGGTGCGCGCGATGCGCCCGCGCGGGTCGAGGAGCAGCCGCCAGGGCGGTGCGTCGGCGGCGGCGGTCGTCGCGGGCAGCGTCATGCCCGGCAGTATCGGGCAAGCGGCGACGGCAGCCGCGTCGGCGGCCTGCTAGGCTCGGGCATGGTCCACGCCGAGTGCCTCCCCTGCTCCGGCGCGGCGGTGCGCCGCGCGGACCGGCCGTGAGCGAGCCCGACGACCTCGTCGTCCGGCGCCCTGAGGGGCTGTACTGCCCGCCCGGCGGGTTCTTCATCGACCCGTGGCGGCCGGTGGAGCGCGCGGTGATCACCCACGCCCACGCCGACCACGCGCGGCGCGGCCACGCGGCCTACCTGGCCACCGCCGTCTCCGCCGGGGTGCTGCGCGCACGGCTGGGGCCGATCTCTCTGCAGGGGGTCGCCTACGGCGAGGCGGTCTCCGCGGGCGGGGTGCGCGTCAGCCTGCACCCGGCCGGGCACGTGCTCGGGTCGGCCCAGGTGCGCATCGAGCACCGCGGCCGCGTCTGGGTCGCCTCGGGCGACTACTTCGCCAGCGCCCACGAGGACGACCGCAACCCCACCTGCGCGCCGTTCGAGCCGGTGCGCTGCGACTGCTTCATCACCGAGAGCACGTTCGGCCTGCCGGTCTACCGCTGGCGGGCGCAGCGCGATGTGCTGGCCGAGGTCAATGCGTGGTGGGGCGGAAATGCCGAGGCCGGCCGGCCGAGCCTGCTGCTCGCCTACAGCTTCGGCAAGGCGCAGCGGCTGCTGGCGGGGGTGGATGCCTCGATCGGGCCGATCGTGGTGCACGGGGCGGTCGAGCCCCTGAACGAGGCCTACCGGGCGGCCGGCGTCGCGCTGCCGCCCTCGCGGCGCCTGGACGAACTGCGCGGCCGGCCCGAGCTGCGGCGTGCGCTGGTCGTGGCCCCCCCTGGCGTGGCCGACAGCGCCTGGGCGCGCGGCCTCGGCGAGGCAAGCGATGCCTTCGCCAGCGGCTGGATGCAACTGCGCGGCGCCCGGCGCCGCCAGGGCCTGGATCGCGGCTTCGCGCTCAGCGACCACGCCGACTGGCCGGGTCTGCAGCGCGCCATCGGCGCCACCGGCGCACGCCGAGTCATCGTGACCCACGGCTACGAGGCCACGCTGGTGCGCTGGCTGCGGCAGCAGGGTCTGCAGGCCGAGAGCCTGCAGACCGAGTTCGGCGCCGGGCCGGTCGATGCCGCCGCGGGCTATGACGTCGGGCTGGCCGTGCCTGGACCGGAGGGTGCCGCTGGTGCAGCCGGGGCAGCTGGGGCGGTGCAGCCGGCGGCCTGACCCAACCCCTTGAGGAACGCGCGCCGGATCGTGCCGGCCGCGATCGCGGCGCTGACTTCGCGCGCGTAGCGCTCGGCGCCGGTCAGCGCGCGCACCCAGCGCCGCAACGGCACCACGCCCTCGGCCGCGCCGCGCAGCGTGCCGACGGCGGCGTCGCCGACCGCGGTGCTGCCGCGCTCGACGAGGCCCGGGTCGGCATCGACCGCCGGGCTGTCGAGGTCGGCGCCCAGGACCGCGTCGAGCGCGCCGATCTCCGCGGCGAGTGCGGCGCAGCTGCGGTCCGCGGGCAGCGCGTAGGGGGCGCGCTGCGCCGTGCGCAGTGCGGGCGGGATCTCGGCGCGCACGATGTTCAGGTCGGTCAGCGGCGTGGCCACGGCCTCGGTCACCGGGTCCCGGGTCGCGGTGGGCGTGGTGGAGCAGGCGGCCAGCAGCGCGGCCGCCAGCAGCGCGGCCGCCAGCAGCGCGGCGGCGCAAGGGGTCAATCCCCGGCAGCCGGCAGCGCCGGGGTGGCGTGGGTTGTGCATCGACATCGGGCCTCCCGGGCAGGTGGGCGTGGAGCCGTCGCGGTCATTCTGTCCCGAACGTTGCTCGCGGGACGCGTCCCCGGCGCGCGACGTGCGCCGGGCATTGACTGCGGTCAAGCGCGACGCGGTTGCACGCCGAAGAATGCGCCGGTGATGCAAGCCGACCCCGATGCGCCGGTGTTCGTCGCCCGCGGCCTGCGCAAGGTGTACCGCACAGGCGAGGTCGAGGTCGTCGCGCTGGACGATGTGTCGCTCGAGATCCGTCGCGGCGAGTTCATCGTGCTGCTCGGCCCCTCGGGCAGCGGCAAGAGCACGCTGCTCAACATCCTGGGTGGCCTCGACGCACCCTCCGCGGGCGAGGTGCGCTTCGGCGATCACCTGCTCACCGGCGCCGGCGAGGCCGAGCTGACGCGCTACCGGCGCGAGCATGTCGGTTTCGTGTTCCAGTTCTACAACCTGATCCCGAGCCTGACGGTGCGCGAGAACGTGGCCCTGGTGACCGACATCGCGCCGCACCCGATGGACATCGACGAGGCGATCGCGCTGGTCGGGCTGACGCCCCGCAGCCACCACTTCCCGGCCCAGCTGTCCGGCGGCGAGCAGCAGCGGGTGGCGATCGCGCGCGCCATCGTCAAGCGCCCCGAGGTGCTGCTGTGCGACGAGCCGACCGGTGCGCTCGACTACGCCACCGGCAAGCTGGTGCTCGAGGTCATCGAGCGCATCAACCGCGACCTCGGCACGACGGCGGTCGTCATCACGCACAACGCCGCCATCGCCGGCATGGCCGACCGCGTGATCCGGCTCGGCAACGGCCGCATCGCGGCGGTCGAGCGCAATGCGCGCAAGCTTTCGCCGTCGGAGCTGAGCTGGTGAGCAGGCGCGCCGGGGCAGTGCGTTGAAGGCGCTCGACCGCAAGCTGCTGCGCGACCTGCGGCTGATGTGGAGCCAGGCGCTCACCATCGCCGCCGTCGTCGCCAGCGGCGTGGGCGGTTTCCTGACCACGCTGTCGGCCGTCGACTCGCTGGCGATCGCGCGCGACGCGTTCTATGCCGAGGGCCGCTTCGCCGACGTCTTCGCCACGGTTCGGCGTGCGCCGCAGGCGCTGGAGGCCACGCTGCGCGAGGTGCCGGGCGTGGCCGACGTGCAGACCACGGCCGAGTTCCTGGTGCGCGTCGAGGTGCCCGGGCAGAGCGACCCGGTCACCGGGCTGCTGATCGGCATCGACCGCCAGCGGCCGCCGCGGATGAACCGCGTCACGCTGCGGCGCGGCCTGCCGGACGACGCGGCGTCGATGGCCCCCGGCACACCCGCGGCCGACGGCGCGCTGCCGGTGTGGGTGTCGGAGGCCTTCGCCGAGGCGCGCGGCCTGGCGCCGGGCTCGACGCTGCGCGCGCTGGTCAACGGCCGGCAGCGCACGCTCCGCGTGGCGGGCATCGCGCTGTCGCCCGAGTACATCTTCGCCGGCCTGTACGGCATGCCGGACCAGCGCGGCTTCGGTGTGTTCTGGGTCGACGCCGCGCCGCTGCGCGCGGCCTACGACATGGAAGGCGCCTTCAACCGCGTGGCCGTCAAGCTCGCGCCCGGCGCCGACGAGCGCGCAGTGACGGCCGGGCTGCAGCGGCTGCTGGCGCGCTACGGCGGTCGCGAGGTGCATGGGCGGGCCACGCAAGGCAGCCACGCCATGCTCGACAACGAGATCAAGGAGCAGCGCGTGCTGGGCACCGTGCTGCCGGCGATCTTCCTCGGCGTCGCCGCCTTCCTGCTGAACGTGGTCGTCTCGCGGCTGGTGGCCACGCAGCGCGAGCAGATCGCGGCGCTGAAGGCGCTGGGCTACGCGAACCGCGCGATCGCCGCGCACTACGTGAAGCTGGTGCTCGCGATCGTCGTGCTCGGGCTGCTGGCCGGGATCGTGCTCGGCCGCTGGCTGGGCGCGCTCTTCCTGGTGCTGTACGCCGAGTTCTTCCGCCTGCCGGTGTTCGACCACCACCTGGCCCCGCACCTCGTGCTGATCGCGGTCGGCCTGACGCTGGGCACGGCGGTGCTCGGCACGCTGAACGCGATCGGCGCCACGGTGCGCCTGGCGCCGGCCGAGGCCATGCGTCCGCCGGCTCCGGGCCGCTACCGGCGCACGCTGATCGAGCGGCTCGGCCTGCGCGGCCTGGGCACCGGCCTGCGGATGATCCTGCGCGAGATGGAGCGCAAGCCCCTGCGCACCGGCCTGACGGTCGGCGGCGTCGCGGCCGCGGTGGCCATCGTCGTGATGGGAAACTTCGTCCGCGACGCGATCGCCTACATCGTCGATTCGCAGTTCCACGTCGCCATGCGGATGGACGCATCTCTGTGGCTGGCCGACCCGGCCGACGACCGGCTGCGCCACGAGATCGCGCGGCTGCCCGGGGTGCTGGCGGTGGAGCCTGCGCGCAGCGTGCCGGTGCGGCTGGTGGCCGGCCACCGCAGCGAGCGCGTCGAACTGCGCGGGCTCGAGCCCGAGCCGGTGCTGCAGCGCGTCGTCGACATCGACAACCGCGTCGTGGCGCCGCCGCCGGCCGGCCTGCTGCTGACCGACCGCCTGGCCGACAAGCTGGGCCTCGCGCCGGGCGACCTGGTGCAGGTCGAGGTGCTGGCGGGCCGCGACCGGACGCTGGTGCTGCCGGTGGCCGCCACCGTGCGCGAGATGATGGGTCTCAACGCCTACGTGCGCCGCGATGTGCTGAACCGCGCGCTGGGCGACGGCGACTGGAGCAGCAGCTACGCGATCGCGCTCGAACGCGGCCGCGAGGCCGCGTTCCTGGACGCCACGCGCGCGCTGCCGAAAGTGGCCGGCGCCTTCAGCAAGGAGTCGCTGCGCAGGAACATGGACGAGGTCAGCGCGCGCAACATCCGCATCATGAGCACGGTGCTGACCTTCTTCGCCGGCGTGATCGCCGTCGGGGTCGTCTACAACAACGCGCGCATCGCGCTGGCCGAGCGGACCTGGGAGCTGGCGAGCCTGCGCGTGCTCGGCTTCACGCGCGGCGAGGTCTCGGCGCTGCTGCTGGGCGAGCTGGCGCTCGCGATCGCGGTGGCGCTGCCGCTCGGCATGGTGCTCGGGCACGGGCTGGTGCGGCTGGTCACCGGTCTGCTGGCGAGCGACCAGTTCGCGTTCCCGGTCGTCATCGAGCCGCACACCTATGCGCTGGCCGCGCTCGCGGTGCTGGCCGCGGGCGCCGCCAGCGCGCTGGTGGTGCGCCGGCGCATCGACCGGCTGGACATGGTGGCCGCGTTGAAGACGCGCGAGTGAGGCTGTTTGCGCACACCCGGGGAAGGAAAACGACGATGCAACGCAAGACCCTGCTGGCCGGCGCCGGCGCGACGGTTGCGCTCGCGCTGATGCTGTGGTGGGCCTTCGCGCCGCGGCCGCTGCGGGTGGAGACCGCGCGTGCCGTCGTCGGGCCCTTCGAGACCACCATCGACGAGGACGGGCGCACCCGGCTCGCCGAGCGCTTCGTCATCGGCGCGCCGCTGGCCGCACGCGTCGAGCGCAGCGCGCTGCGCGAGGGCGACGCGGTGGCCGCGGGCGACGTGGTGGCCGTGCTGCGTCCGGTGCCCAGCCCGCTGCTGGACGAGCGCACCCGCGCCGAGCAGCGGGCCCGCCTGGGCGCGGCCGAGGCCGGCGTGGCGCGTGCACGCACGCGCATCGAGGCGGCGCAGGTCGCGCTCGCGCAGGCCGGCAACGAGCTGCGCCGCACCGAGCAGCTGGCCCAGCAGGGCTTCGTGGCGCCGACCAAGGCCGACGCCGACCGGCTGGCCGCGCAGGCGGCGCAGAAGGAGCTCGACACCGCGGTGGCCGGGGCGCACCTGGCCGGCCACGAGCTCGACCAGGCCCGTGCCGCACTGGCCGCCGGCGGCGGCGCCGACAGCGGCCGGACCTACCCGATGCGCGCCCCAGTGGGCGGCCGCGTGCTGCGCATCCTGCAGCCGAGCGAGGCCACCGTGGCGCCGGGCACGCCGCTGGTGGAGCTCGGCGACGTGCGGCGGCTGGAGGTGGTGGCCGAGCTGCTCACCACCGATGCGCTGCAGGCGCGCCGCGGCAGCGCGGTGCGCATCGAGCGCTGGGGCGGCCCGGTGGAACTCTCCGGCACGGTGGCGCGGGTGGAGCCTGCGGCCTTCACCAAGGTGTCGGCGCTGGGGGTCGAGGAGCAGCGCGTCAACGTCATCGTCGAGATCACCAGCCCGCCCGAGCTGTGGCAGGGCCTGGGCGACGGCTACCGCGTCGGCGTGCGGATCGTGACGCGCAGCGAGTCGCGCGTGCTGAAGGTGCCCGTCAGTGCCGTCTTCCCGCTGTCCGGCAGCGCGGCCCCGGGCAGCGCGGTCCCCTCGCCGCCTGGCGCCGGGCCCGCGGCACTGGCGCACGCGGTCTTCGTGTTCGAGGGCGGGCGCGCGCGGCTGCACCCGGTGCGCCTGCAGGCGCGCAACGCGTCCGAAGCCTGGATCGCGGAGGGCCTGGCCGAGGGGGCGGAGGTGATCGTGTACCCGCCGGCGGCGGTGAGCGACGGCGCCCGGGTCTCCGCGCGCTGATCGTCTGCGCCCGGGGTGGCCGGTGGCGCGGTGCGCCGGCGGTCAGCGGTCTGCGCGGCCCGAGGCCGAGGGCGGCCCGCCCGACGCGGCAGGCGCGAGCAGCTCACGGTGGGCGAGCAGGGCCGAGCGCACGCTCGGCCGCAGCCCCGGCGCGCCGTCGGCGTCGAGCCGCGCAAGAAGTTCGAGCCGCATCTGCGGCGCCCAGAAGCGGCGCAGGTGCTGGGCAATCTCGCGCCCGGCCTGCGCTGCGTCGGGCATGCCCTCGAAGAACTGGCCGATCCGGTTGGCCATGTCGACGAGCCGCGCGGTGTCCATCGCTCAGCCTGCGGCGTCCAGCCCGAAGCGCTCGGGGTGCGTGTAGGCGACGAAGTCGTCGCCGCGCACGCGGCCGGCCAGCGCCAGCCCGCAGGCGCGCGCGCTGTCCACCGCGAGTGCGGTGGGCGCCGAGACCGCGGCGAGCGCGCCCACGCCGGCCAGTGCGGTCTTCTGCACCATCTCGAAGCTGGCCCGGCTGGTCACGCAGACGAAGCCCGCACCGGCGTCGACGCCGGCCCGCACCATCGCCCCCACCAGCTTGTCGAGCGCGTTGTGGCGCCCGACGTCCTCGCGCATCAGCTGCACGGCTCCCTGCGCGTCGCACCAGGCTGCGGCGTGGCTCGCGCCGGCCAGCCGCTGCACGGCCTGCAGCAGCTGCAGCTCGCGTTGCGCGCGGGCCAGCGCGGCCAGCGGCAGCCGCACCGGCGGCACGGGCGGCAGTGTGCGCCGCACCTGGGCCAGGCTCTCGATGCCACACAGCCCGCAGCCGGTGCGCCCGGCCAGCGTGCGGCGGCGCTGCCGCAGCCGCCACTCGCAGGCCGCGGCGACCTCCATGCGCAGCTCCACGCCGTTGCCGCAAGGTACGACCTCGACGCCGTACAGCTCGGCCGGCGAGGCGAGAAGGTCCTCGGTGAGCCCGAAGCCGAGCGCGAAGTCCTCCAGGTCGGCGGGGCTGGCCATCATCACGGCGTGCGAGATGCCATTGCAGACGAGGGCCACCGGCACTTCCTCTGCCACCCAGTCGGGCGCCGCCGCGGTGGCGCCGGCCCGGTGCGCGGTGACGGGCAGCGAACGCACGCAGGCGGCGGCCGGCGCGGGGTCCGCGGGCATCACCGCACCACCTCGCCGTCGTGCGCCGCACCCACCTGTGCCGCGGCCTCGTGCGCCAGCAGCTCATGCTGCCGGCGGTCGCGCTCGGCGTGGCGGCGCTGCCACTCCGAGGGCTGCGTCACCTTCTCGACCTGGACCGCCGTCACCTTGTACTCGGGGCAGTTGGTTGCCCAGTCCGAGCTGTCGGTGGTGATGACGTTGGCGCCCGAGCCCGGAAAGTGGAAGGTCGTGTAGACGACGCCGGGCTGCAGGCGCGCGCTGAGCCTCGCGCGCAGCACGGTATGGCCGGCGCGGCTGCGGATGCCCACCCAGTCGCCGTCGGAGATGCCGCGCTGCCCGGCATCGTGCGGGTGGATGTCGAGCAGGTCCTCGTCGTGCCAGCGCGTGTTGGGCGTGCGGCGGGTCTGCGCGCCGACGTTGTACTGCGTCAGCACGCGGCCGGTGGTCAGCAGCAGCGGGAGCCGGCGCGAGGCCTTCTCGGCGGATGGCACGTAGGGCGTGTTGAAGAAGCGCCCCTTGCCGCGCACGAACCCGTCGACGTGCATCACCGAGGTGCCGGCCTCGGCGGTGCCGCCGTGGCAGGGCCACTGCAGGCTGCCCAGACGGTCGAGCTTGTCGTAGGTGACCCCGGCGAAGGAAGGCGTCAGCGCGGCGATCTCGCGCATGATCTCCTCGGGATGCCGGTAGTGCATCGGGTGGCCGAGCGCGGTCGACAGCCGCATCGTCACCTCCCAGTCGGCCAGGCCGGCTAGCGGCGGCATCACGCGGCGCACGCGCGAGATCCGCCGCTCGGCGTTGGTGAACGTGCCGTCCTTCTCGAGGAAGCTCGAGCCCGGCAGCAGCACGTGGGCGTACTGGGCCGTCTCGTTGAGGAACAGGTCCTGCACGACGACGCACTCCAGCGCCTCCAGCGCCGCCGCCACGTGCTGCGTGTCGGGGTCGCTCTGCAGGATGTCCTCGCCCTGGCAGTACAGCCCCTTGAAGCTGCCGGACAGCGCGGCGTCGAACATGTTCGGGATGCGCAGTCCGGGCTCGGGGCTCAGCGTGACGCCCCAGGCGGCCTCGAACTGCGCGCGCACCGTCGCGTCGCCGACGTGGCGGTAGCCGGGCAGCTCGTGCGGGAAGCTGCCCATGTCGCAGCTGCCCTGCACGTTGTTCTGGCCGCGCAGCGGGTTGACGCCGACCCCCTCGCGGCCGACCATGCCGCAGGCCATCGCCAGGTTGGCGATGCCGATGACCATCGTCGAGCCCTGCGCGTGCTCGGTAACGCCGAGCCCGTAGTAGATGGCCGAATTCGGCCCGCTCGCGTACATCCGCGCCGCCGCCCGCAGCTCCGCCGCGGGCACCCCGGTCTCGGCCTCCACGGCCTCCGGCGCGTTCTCCGGCCTTGCCGCGAACTCGCGCCAGGCGCGCAGGCTGTCGGCGTCGCAGCGCCGGGCCAGGTAGTCCTCGGCGAGCAGTCCCTCGGTGACGACCACGTGCGTCATCGCGTTGATCACCGCCACGTTGGTGCCGGGCCGCAGCGCCAGGTGGTGCCGTGCCCGCACGTGCGGCCCGTCGACGAGGTCGATGCGGCGCGGATCGATGACGATCAGCCGGGCGCCGGCGCGCAGCCGGCGCTTCATCCGCGAGGCGAACACCGGGTGCGCGTCGGTCGGGTTGGCGCCGATCACGACGATGACGTCGGCGCGCTCGACGCTGCGGAAGTCCTGCGTGCCGGCCGAGGTGCCGAAGGTCTGCCCCAGCCCGTACCCGGTGGGCGAGTGGCACACGCGGGCGCAGGTGTCCACGTTGTTGGTGCCGAAGGCCGCCCGCACGAGCTTCTGAACGAGGTAGGTCTCCTCGTTGGTGCAGCGGCTCGAGGTGATCGCGCCCACCGCGTCGCGGCCGTGGCGCGCCTGGATGCGGCGGAACTCGCTCGCCGCGTGCGCGATGGCCTCGTCCCAGCCGACCTCGCGCCAGGGGTCGGTGATGCGGGCGCGGATCATCGGTCGGCGGATCCGGTCGGCGTGCGTGGCATAGCCCCAGGCGAAGCGGCCCTTGACGCAGGAGTGCCCCTCGTTGGCGCGGCCGTCCTTCCACGGCACCATCCGCACGACCGTGTTGCCCCAAGGCGCCGGGGCGTCGGCGGGGCCGGGCGCTGCGGCCGCACTCGCCGCCACGACCGGCGCCACGACCGGCGCCACGGCCGGCGCCGTGGCTGGCGCCGTGGCTGGCGTGGGGCCAGGCGCCTGCACGGGATCGGGCACCGGCAGTGCCTGGACCTCGGCGCGGAATCCGCAGCCCACGCCGCAGTAGGCGCAGGTGGTGATCACGCCGTGGGCGGGCGGACCGAGCTCGATGACGCTCTTCTCCTCCAGCGCCGCGGTCGGGCAGGCCTGCACGCAGGCACCGCAGCTGACGCACTCGCTGCCGACGAAGGACTCGTCCTGGCCCGGCGTGACGCGGCTGTCGAAGCCGCGGCCGGCGATCGTCAGCGCGAAGCTTCCCTGCGTCTCCTCGCAGGCGCGCACGCAGCGGCTGCAGACGATGCACTTGGCCGGGTCGAACGCGAAGTAAGGGTTCGACCCGTCGGGCGCGGCGTCGAGGTGGTGCGATCCCGCGGCCGCGCCGACGCCGTAGCGCACCTCGCGCAGCCCGGTGGCCGCCGCCATGTCCTGCAGCTCGCAGTCGCCGTTGGCGCTGCAGGTCAGGCAGTCCAGCGGGTGGTCGCTGATGTAGAGCTCCATCACGTTGCGGCGCAGCTCGCGCAGCCGCGGTGTCTGCGTGCGCACGACCATGCCCGACTCGGCGGGCGTGGTGCAGCTGGCGGGCAAACCCTTGCGGCCCTCGACCTCGACCAGGCACAGCCGGCACGATCCGAACGGCTCCAGGCTGTCGGTGGCGCACAGGCGCGGCACATGGATGCCGGCCTCCGAGGCGGCGCGCATCAGCGAGCTGCCCTCGGGCACCGTGACCGCCGCGCCGTCGATCGTGAGCGTGGCGCTGCGTTCCGACAAGCGCGCCGGGGTTCCGTGATCGGTCTGGCGGGGCAGGCAGTGCGACATGGCGTCCTCAGGCGGCCGCTGCCGGCGGGGCGGGCAGGCCGAAGTCGTCGGGGTAGTGCTCGAGTGCCGACAGCACCGGGTTGGGCGTCATGCTGCCCATCGCGCACAGGCTGCCGTGCTGCATCGTGTCGCACAGGTCGCGCAGCAGGGCGACCTGCGCGCCGCGGCGCTCGCCGCGTCGGATGCGGTCGATCACCTCGACCCCGCGCGTGCTGCCGATGCGGCAGGGCGTGCACTTGCCGCAGCTCTCCAGGGCGCAGAACTCCATCGCGTAGCGCGCCAGCGCCGACAGGTCGGCGGTGTCGTCGTGCACGACCACGCCGCCGTGGCCGACGGTGGCCCCGAACGCGGCGTAGGCCTCGTAGTCGAGCGGCTCGTCCCAGCGCGATGGCGGCACGTAGGTGCCCAGCGGGCCGCCGACCTGGATCGCCTTCACCGGCCTTCCGCTGCGCGTGCCGCCCCCGAAGCCGAACACCAGCTCGCGCAGCGTCAGCCCGAAGGCCTTCTCGACCAGCCCGCCGCGCAGCACGTTCCCCGCCAGCTGGAACGGCAGCGTGCCGCGCGAGCGCCCGCTGCCGTGCTGCCGCAGCGCCTCGGGGCCGTGCGCCAGCACCAGCGGCACGCTGGCCAGCGTGATCACGTTGTGCACCAGCGTGGGCTGCCCGAACAGGCCCTGCAGCGCCGGCAGCGGCGGCTTGGAGCGCACGATGCCGCGCCGGCCTTCCAGGCTCTCGAGCAGGGCGGTCTCCTCGCCGCAGACGTAGCTGCCCGCGGCCTTGCGCAGCTCGAGCCGGAACGCGCGCCCGCTGCCGCAGACGCTGTCGCCGAGCACCCCGGCAGCGCCGGCGCGCTCGATCGCCTCGGCCATCGTCGCCAGCGCGTGCGGGTACTCCGAGCGCACGTACACGTAGCCCTGCGTGGCCCCCACCGCCAGGCCGGCGATCGCCATGCCCTCGATCAGCTGGTAGGGGTCGCCCTCCATCGCCATGCGGTCGGAGAAGGTGCCCGAGTCGCCTTCGTCGGCGTTGCAGACCACGTACTTGCGCTCGGCCGCGGCCTGCAGCACGGTGCGCCACTTGATGCCGGCCGGGAAGGCCGCGCCGCCGCGGCCGCGCAGGCCCGAGTCCAGCACCTGCTGCACGATGGCCGCGCCGTCCAGCGCCAGCGCGCGCTGCAGCCCGGCCCAGCCGCCGAGCGCGGCGTAGTCTTCCAGCGACAGCGGGTCGGCCAGCCCGGCGCGCGCGAACACCTGCCGCTGCTGTGCAGCGAGGTAGGGAATGCGCTCCGTCGGCCCGTGGGCGAGCGGGTGCGCGCCGGCACCGCCGCCCTCGAGCCAGCCGGCGTCGAACAGCCCGGCGACGTCCTGCGGCGCGACCGGGCCGTAGGCGACGCGGTCCGCGCCGACCGCCACCTCGACGAGCGGCTCCAGCCAGAGCAGGCCGCGGCTGCCGTTGCGCACCACGCGGACCCGGCCCGCCTCGCCGGCCTCGTCGGCCACGGCGCGGGCCACCGCGTCGGCCCCGGCCGCCAGCGCCGCCGCGTCGCGCGGCACGTAGACGGTGACCGGGCTCACGGCGCGTCGGTCCCTGCGGCGCCGACCGAGGCGGCCAGCAGGCGGTCGAGTTGCGCGGGCGTCACGCGGCCATGCAGTTGCTCGCCCACGCGCACCGCCGGGGACGACGCGCACAGGCCCAGGCAGTACACCGGCTCCAGCGTCACCACCCCGTCGGCGCGGGTGTCGTGCCGGCCGCAGCCCAGCGTGCGCTCGGCATGGGCGAGCAGGGCCTCGGCACCGCAGGCCTGGCAGGCCTCGGCGCGGCAGATCTCGACCACGACGCGGCCGGGCGGATGGCGGCGGAAGTGCCGGTAGTGGGTGAGCACCCCGTGCACTTCGGCGCGCGAGCGGTTCAGCGCCTGGGCCAGCACCGGCACCGCCTCGTCGGGGACGTGGCCGAGCGCGTCCTGGACTGCGTGCAGCGCCGGCAACAGGCCACCGGGCACGTCGCGGTGACGGCGCGCGATGTCGAGCACGGTCTCGGGCACGGAGGGCATCTGGACCACCTTCCTCCGCGGGCATAAGCGTTGCCACACATATGGCCGCGCTTGCCGCGGGCGGATGCTCTCCCTGTTACGTGGGAACGGCAATATGATGTGCCACCCCGATGAAATAGGCTGTTGATTTCATATTCTCGGAGTGCAGGGTCCGGGGTTGGTACGGGGCCTGCGGCGTCACCCATGTTCCGCGTCTCCATCGCACCGCACTGGACCATCGAAAGCCGGTCGGGCCAGAGCCTGGGTCCGCGCGTCGTTGACCTGCTGGTGCGGGTCGACGAGCACGGCAGCCTGGCGGCAGCGTGCCAGGCGGGCGGGCTGTCGTACCGCCACGCCTGGCAGCTGCTGCGCGAGGGTGAGGCGCTGTTCGGCCAGGCCCTGCTCGTGATGGCGCGCGGCAAGGGCTCGCGCCTCACGCCGCTCGGACAGCGCCTCGTCTGGGCGCAGCGGCGCATCGGGGCCCGCCTGTCGCCGGTGCTCGACTCGCTGGCCTCGGAGCTGAGCGCCGAGATCCGCAAGGCGCTGGCGCCCGCGCCCGGGCGTCTGCGCATCCACGCCAGCCACGGATTCGCCGTACAGGCGCTGCAGCGCCTGCTCGAACGCGACGGCATCGCGCACGAGCTGAAGTACACCGGTGCCGCCGAGGCCTTGGCCGCGCTGGGCAGCGGCAGCTGCGACGTCGCCGGCTTCCACGTCCCGCTCGGGGAGTTCGAGGCCGAGGTGGCTGCTCACTACCGGCCCGCCCTCGACCCGACGCGTCACCGGACGATCGGCCTAGCCACGCGGCGGCAGGGCCTGATGGTGACGCCGGGCAACCCGAAGAAGATCTACGAGGTGGCCGACCTCGTCCGTCCCGACGTGCGCTTCATCAATCGCCAGCCAGGCTCGGGCACCCGGCTGCTGCTCGACCTGATGCTGCGCACGCGCCGCATCGACCCGGCGGCGGTCCGCGGCTACGAGCAGTGCGAGTACACGCACGCGGCGGTGGCCGCCTACGTGGCCAGCGGCATGGCCGACGCCGGGTTCGGCGTCGAAGTGCCGGCCCGAGAGTTCAAGCTCGAGTTCCTGCCCTGCCACCAGGAGCGCTACTTCCTCGCCTGCGACGCCGAGGCGCTGGACCGGGTGGAGGTGCAGCGGCTGCTGACGGTGCTGGGCGGCGCCGAGTTCGCCGCCGCCGTCGATGCGCTGCCCGGCTACCAGGCAGCGGGGGCGGGCCGGGTGATGGCCGTCGACGAGGCACTGGCCGCGGCGCCGCGGCGCCGGGCCTGAGCGGCCGCCGCGGGCAGCGAGTCCCGTCCCGGACCCCGCGAATCTGCGGGTGGCGCCGACGGAGGTTGTGGTGCAGGATCGGACGAGCCGCGTGGATCTCGGTCGGCGCGGCCCGGGCCGCGGGCGCGCGGCACGCGCGATCCGGAGGGCGCCCGTGTGGCGTCCCGGCCGCGCGGACCGCGTCCGCAGCCCCACGAGGAGGCCCAACCATGCAGCGCAGCCCCGGAGATTCCCCGCCCCGCGACCCGATGAGCCTCGATTTCGAGACGACCGACTTCGCCTCGGCGCGGGCCGCTCTCGACGAACTGCCCCCGGGCGTCGGAAGGCTGCACGCCCCGCAGCACGGTTATTGGGAGCCACGCCGGCGCCCGGCGCAGCCGGCCGACCGTGCCCTGGCCGGCTCTACCATCGACTGGCTGCTGTCGCTGCCCCCGCCTCTGCGGCCGCGCAGGCTCGGCGAGCGCTTTCCCCGCCTGGCCAACACGCTGGCGCAGCACTGGCGCGATCCGGTGCTGCGAATCGCGCTGATCGACGAACTGCTGGTCGACAGGCGCGGCGGCCGCCAGGGCTTCCCCCCCGAAGTGCGGGGCGAGCTCGAGGTGCTGCGGCGCGCTTGAGCGCGGCCGGCGCAGCCGGTCCACCGGCTCCGTTGGTCCGCCCGGCCCACTCGGCGGGTTCAGCCCGCCACAGGCTGTTCCTGCCAGTCGCTGTCGGCCCATGCCGTGCCCCGGCGGGCGAGGCTCGCGGCCAGCTCCCCCGGGTCCACCGGCTTGGTGAGGAAGTCGACGATCCCCGCGGCGCTGCAGCGCTCGCGGGTCTCCGGGAACACATCGGCCGTGAGGGCGACGATCGGCACCGCGGCGCGCCGGCGCTCGGGCAGCGCGCGGATGGCGCGCGCAGCCGACAACCCGTCGAGCTCGGGCATGTGCAGGTCCATCAGCACGATGTCCCAGTCCTGCGACGCGGCCAGCTCGACCGCCTGATTGCCGTCGACGGCAAAGGCCGCCTGCTGGCCGAGGCCGGACAGCATCGCGTCCAGCACCAGGCGGTTGACCTCGTTGTCCTCGGCCACCAGCACCCGCAGCCGTGGCGGCGGGCGTTGCGCAGCGGACGCACCGACGCTCGCGGCCATGCCCGTGTCGGGGTCGTGCGGCAGTGCCAGCGGCACCCGGAAGGTGAAGCGGCTGCCTTCGCCCGGCACGCTCGACACCGTGATGTCGCCTCCCATCCGCCGTGCCAGCGCGCGCGAGATCTCCAGCCCGAGCCCGGTGCCGCCGAAGCGGCGCGAGCGTGAGTCATCCCCTTGCGAGAAGCGCTGGAACAGGCGGGCCTGGGTGCCGGCGTCGATCCCGATGCCGGTGTCCGCCACCGTGAAGCACCACGGCTGCGGCGACTCGTGGGCGGCGGGCGCCGCGCCGTCGAGCGGATGCACCAGGAGCCGCACGCTGCCCCGCTCGGTGAACTTGATCGCGTTGGACATCAGGTTGAACAGCACCTGGCGCAGCCGGGTCGGGTCGGCGAGCACGTGCGCCGGCAGCTTCGGGTGGACCTCGATCCCCAGGCGCAGACCCTTGCCCTCGGCCACCGGCCGCATCAGCGCCTCGATGTCCGACAGGAGCGTCGACAGGTCCATCGGCACGGCCTCGATGGTCATCTGCCCGGCCTCCAGCCGCGACGCGTCGAGGATGTCGTCGAGCAGCGTCAGCAGGTGCCTGGCCGAAGCGCTGGCGATGCGCAGGTAGCGCGCCTGGCGCTCGTCGAGCGAGGTGTCGCCGAGCAGCCGCAGCATGCCCTGCAGCCCCATGAACGGCGTGCGGATCTCGTGGCTCATGTTGGCCAGGAACGAGCTCTTCGCGGCGCTGGCCTGCTCGGCGGCGGTGCGCGCGGCCTTCAGCGCCGCGGCCAGGTCTTCGAGCTGCTCGCTGCGGTCGCGCTCGCGGGCCAGCTGCCGCAGCGCGAAGGCGGCGAAGACCGCGGCCAGCGCCGCCAGCAGCAAGGTCGCGGCAATGCCGAGCCGGTTGTGCAGCCGGCCGGCCGCCGCGAGCCGGGTGCCCGACTCGGAGACGACCTCGCCCGCACCCAGCGTCAGCCCCCGCATCGGCGCCTCGAGCGCGAGCAGCGCAGCCTGCAGCCCCAGCAGTTCCCCCCGATCGGCCGGTCGCCGGCCGCTGCCGAGCACGCGATCGGCGGCGGCGATGAAGGCATCGGCCTCGCGCAGCGCCGCGCGCACGTCGGCGCGCGAACCGATCGCGTTGGCCCGGGCCGCGTTGCGCAGCAGGCCGATCCGGCTGACGTAGATGTCGTAGCGCAGCTGCAGTGCATCGAGGTCCACCTCGGTGGCGACGGCGCCGGGGGCCTGTGGCCAGACCTGCCGCAGCCGCAGGTACTCGTAGTCGGCCTGGTACAGGGAACGGACCAGGTTGTCGCCGCCGGACAGCATCGCCAGCGACATCAGCGAGCTCTGGCGCCACTGCAACCACGCCACGGCGGCGATCAGCGCGAGCACCGTCGCGCCGAGCAGCGGCAGCCAGAGGGCAGGCTGGCGGCGCGCCGTGCGCGCGGCCGCCGCTACAGGATCTCGAGCGTCCTCAACTGCCATGCGCAGCGGGAGAAGTACTGCGGCACGCGCAGCTCCGCCCGGTCGTCGAAGGGATAGATGATGAACAGCGGGCCCTTGGCGCGCACCGGGATCGGCTGGTCGTCGATCAGGCGCGCCATCACGACGTCGAAGCGCTGCGCGTCGGCCACCGGAATGTCCACCTTGTAGTCGTTCAGCGCCGCGGCACGGATCGTCGTGCCCTGGGCTCCGGCGGCCTGCAGCACGTCGCGCAGCAGCGGGCCGGTGAACTTGCGCGGGCCGTCGTACCACGGTGTGCGCGTGGTCAGGCTGCGCTGCCCCAGGCGCTCGAGCATCGGCATGTCGAACTGCACCGCGTCGCCGTCGTTGGACCGGCTCACCTTGCCGCGGACGGACAGGACCACCGCCGACGCGGGCCGGTCCAGCGCCCCGGCGGGCATCGAACCCAGCAGCGCGAGGCTGCCGGTGGCGAAGATCTGGCGTCGGTTGAGCTTCATGGGCTGGTCTGCCTGGGCGGGGTTGAGGCCGATGCGCGCCGCACCCATGCCCGCTGGGGAACCGCAGTGGAGCGATGCGCGCCGACGCAATCTGATTCTGTCGATGCCGCGTCGCGCCGTCGGGCGCAAAAGCCGCCCCATCACCGGTCACATCCGGACCGACACGGGCGCTTCGCCTCTTCGTCCTCCATCGCTCCGACGCGTCCGGGCGGCCCGGCGCCGCACCGGGTCGACTGCGCTCGCGCAGTCCCTGGAGCAGTCCCTGGAGCAGTCCCTAGAGCAGTCCCTCGATCGGCAGCCACGACAGCAGGCGCACCCTCAGGCGCAGCCACCAGCCCGTCTGCGGCTCCTCGTCGGCGACGACCTCGCGTTCGCCGTCGCGCGCGACCCAGCGCAGCGCGCCCTCATGCAGCACCACGCGCCAGGCCGACTCGGCCAGCGCGCCGTCCACGCCGGCGGCGATGTCCGAGGCCAGTTCGGCGCTGTGCACGACGACCCCGTTCTCGGTGTTCAGGCGCACCGACCGCGGGTCGACGTTCATCGAGCCGACGAAGGCGCTGCGGCGGTCGGCGACGATCACCTTGGCGTGCAGGCTCAGGCGCGACGAGCCGGACGAGGCCCCGATGCGCCCGCCGCGGCGCTGCCGAGGCCCGTCGGCGCGGATCTCGAACAGCTCGACGCCGGCCTCGATCAGCGCCCGGCGGTAGCGGGCGTATCCCGCGTGCACCGCCATCACGTCGGTGGCCGACAGCGAGTTGGTGATGATGCGCACGCGCACGCCACGCTCGCGCAGCGCCCGGAACTGCTCGACGCCGCCGGCGCCAGGCACGAAATAGGGCGACACCAGCAGCAGCTCGCGTTCGACCCCACCCACGGCCTGCGCGATCAGCTGGCCGAGCACCGCGCTGTCCGGCGTCTGTGCCTGGGGGTCGATCTTTCCCGGCGGGTCCTGCAGCGCCTGCGCCGGGCCCAGGTAGAAGCGCAGCGTGCCGCGGTCGAGCCCGCCCGCCACGCCGGTGGCGGCCGCATCCCGTGCGCGCGCCTGCGCCGGAGGCGATGTGGAAGGCGTCGAGCGTGCGGAGGGCGCCACGCGGTGCAGGCCGGCGCTGTTCCAGTAGGCGTCGAACCCCGCCGACAGGCCGCGCACGACGGGCCCGAACGCGAGCAGCTCGAAGTCGCCGAACTCGAGCTCCGGACGGCGCTCGAAGTACTCGTCACCGATGTTGCGCCCGCCGACGATCGCAGCCTCGTTGTCGGCCATCATGGCCTTGTTGTGCATGCGCCGGTTGGCGCGCTCGAAGTCGAACAGCATCGCCAGCAGCGGCGCGCCGCGCAGCCCGAGGGGGTTGAACAGGCGCACCTCGATGTTCGGGTGGGCGGCCAGCAGCCCGAGGTCGTCCTCGCTCGGGCGGGCGCCCCAGTCGTCGAGCAGCAGCCGCACGCGCACGCCGCGCTCGGCGGCCCGCCACAGCGCGGCAGCCAGCACCTCGCCGCTCGCGTCCGGGCGCCAGATGTAGTACTGCAGGTCGAGCGTCCGCTCGGCGCGCTCGGCCAGCGCCAGCCGCGCGGCCAGAGACTCCAGGCCGAGCGGCAGCGGATGCACCGCCGAGATGCCGGCCGCGGCCGTGCCCAGCTGCTGCGCGGCCAGCCGCCCGAGCGCGGTCCCTCCGGTGCCCTGCACGGCGTAAGAGGGCGGCAGCAGGGGAGCCGGGGGCGCCTGCGCGCACGCTGCGAGCGCCAGCGTTGCGGCCAGCAGGGCAGACCGCATTGCCGACCGTATTGCCGACGGCAGGGCCGTACCGCAGCCGCGGCGCGGCCACGCCGCTGCTGCGGCGCTTCCGGACCCTGGTGACGCGCGCCGCGGCACCTCAGGTCCGGGGCGGGCGGCCGACCCGCGCGACGACCCAGCCCACCAGCGCCGCCGGGTACAGCACGCCCACCAGCGACTGAAGCACCGTCAGGCTGCGCGCGACCGCATGGGCCGGGGTGATGTCGCCGAAGCCGAGCGAGGTCAGCACGACGAAGCTGAAGTAGTTCAGGCGCGGGACGATGGTGGAGTAGCCGGCCGGCTGGCCGAGCAGCAGGTAGGCGCCCTCCGCATGCATCGCCACCAGCCGGTGGGCCTGGGCGAAGGCCAGGCCGAGGGCCAGGTAGCCGGCGATGGCTCCGGCCACGCGATGCAGGTTGAAGCGCCCGTCGGCCAGCGTGTAGCGCAGCGCCAACGCCGCCAGCAGCAGCAGCACGAAGCCGGCGAGCAGCGCGTCGGCCAGCCGCAGCGAGGCGTCGGGCGCGTCCAGGTTGGCCACGCGCAGGCCGGCGCAACCCACGGCGGCGACCACCAGCACCCGGCCCAGCCGGCTGCTGTCGAACAGCAGCCAGACCGCGACTGCCAGCAGGCCCATGAAGGATGCGTCGGACAGGTGCCGTCCGACCAGCCCCAGCTCGACCAGCGAAGGCGTGACGGCCGCCTCGGCCACCAGCACCAGCACCAGTGCGCTGAGGCTGAGGTCGGTGACGTGGCGGCGCGCTTCGAGGGACGGGGCGTCGGTCGCGGACGGGGCCATCGGCTGCGAGCATAGCGGGCCGGGCAGGCGCGCGCGCGCCTCGGCGCGCCCCATGATCGAGCAGCTCGACGGCCGCCCCCCTAGTCGACGCGCGAGCGGACCTGCGGCGGGGCCGCACGGGCTGCCGCGGCAACCGCCGCGCCACAGGGCCCAGCGAGAACTGCTTGGAGGTCTGCATGGACGGCTCTCCCGACGACAGCCCCGACGGGCGCTGTACCGGCCCGGGCGGACGACCCCCGGGCGCGAGGCCCTGCTCCGATCGACCCAGACCCCAGCACATGAGCCACACCCCCACGCACCAGCTGATCGCCCTCACGTCCGGCCTTGCCGGCGCCGGACCCGAGCCGCGACGCCGCACGCTCGCCGTGGCCGCGGCGGCCTCGCTGCTGCTCGCTGCCTGCGGGGGCGGCGGCGAGGGCGAGGTTCCGCTGCCCGTCGGGCCGACGCTGGAGATCCGCAGCGACGTCGTCGGCGAGGCGCGCTCACCCTTCACGGTCACCTTCTTCTTCTCCGGGCCCGTCGTCCTGCCCACCGGCACGCTGGTCTTCTCGCTGTCGGGCGCGAGCATCGTCGCCGGTTCCTTCCGGCGCATCGACGATCGCACCTGCTCCGTGCAGCTGCGTCCCAACGCCAGCGCGCAGGGCCTGATCGACCTCCGGGTGCCCGCGGGCGCCTATCGCGACGGCACCGGCCAGGTCTCGAACACGGTGGCCTATGCGTTCGCGCAGCCCTACGACACGCTGCCGCCGCTGGCCAGCCTGTCGTTCTCCGGCCCGGTCGACCCGCTCGGCTTCCTCGTCGGTGCCGGGACGTTCACGCTGACCTTCACCGGGGTGCTCGACGCGCCGCTCGTGTCGGCCCGGCTTCTGGTCTCGACCGGCACGGTCTCGGCGTTCACAAAGACCTCCGGGACCGCGCAGCCCGACGTCTACACGTTCACCTACACGCCGCCGCCCGCCACCCGCGGCTTCGTGACCTTCCTGCTGCCGGCCGACAGCGTGACGCGCCAGGGCATCGGCAACGACGACCTGAGCTGGAGCTACGGCCTGGCCGCGCCCTGAGGCGGCGCGCGGGCGGGCTCGCCGCCGCGCCGTTACAGGGCCATTTCGATGCTGCGCGCGGTCGGGTCCGGCTGCTGCGCAGCGGGACGGAAGCCGAGCCGCTCGCAGAACTCCAGCATCGGCCGGTTGTCGCGCAGCACGGTGGCCACCAGCCGCTGCGTGCCCCGCGCGCGCTGGTAGGCGATCAGCTTGTTCATCAGGCGCCAGCCGATGCCCGCGCCCTTCAGGTCGCTGCGCACCAGGATCCCGAACTCCGCGTCGGCGTTGTCCGGGTCGGCCAGCGAGCGCACGACGCCCAGCGTCTCCTCGCTTCCGCCCGCGGAGGGTGCGGTGGCGACGAACGCCATCTCGCGCTCGTAGTCGATCTGCACCAGGCGCGCGAGCTCGCTGCGCTCGATGCTGCGGCGCGAGTAGAAGATCCGCATCCGGATGTCCTCGGCGCTCATCTTCTCGAGGAAGGCGAGGTGCTGCGCCTCGTCCTCGGGCCGGATCGGGCGCATCGTCACCGTGCGAGCCTGTCCCTGCCAGGTCCACGGGAAGCTCTCGGCGAGGT
This sequence comes from Rubrivivax sp., assembly GCA_020248915.1. Classification (GTDB taxonomy): domain Bacteria; phylum Pseudomonadota; class Gammaproteobacteria; order Burkholderiales; family Burkholderiaceae_C; genus Rubrivivax. The sequence goes on from JADCGP010000005.1 coordinate 269,217, forward strand.
CGGCCGGGTAGGGGCGGATCGCGAAGCGCTCGGCGCCGCCGGGCGCCGCCGCGCTGACCCGCACCCGCGCGTCGAGCGCCAGCACGCCCTGCGCGTCGGCCAGCAGCGGGTTGACATCGACCTCGGCGATGCGCGGCTCGTCCCCCATCAGCTCGGCGAGCGCGATCAGCACGCCGCACACCGCGTCGACGTCGGCCGGCGGCACGTCGCGCCAGCCGGCCAGCAGCCGCGCGATCCGGGTGCGCGCGACCGTGGCGCGCGCCAGCGGCAGGTTCAGCGGCGGCAGCGCGAGCGCACGGTCGGCCACGACCTCGACGCTGGTGCCGCCGGCCCCGAACAGCACCACGGGCCCGAACAACGGGTCGACATGGGTGCCGGCGATCAGCTCCAGCGCCCTTGGCCGGCGCACCATCGGCTGCAGCGTGAAGCCTTCGATCGTCGCGTCGGGCCGCTGCACCGCCACGCGCTGCAGCATCGATGCCGCCGCGCCGGCCACGGCGGCGGCGTCCCCGAGGTCGAGCGCGACGCCACCGACGTCGCTCTTGTGGCTGATCTGCGGCGACAGGATCTTCAGCACCGCCGGGAAGCCCAGTGCCGAGGCCGCGGCGGCGGCCGCCTCGGGCGTGGGCGCGACCGTGCGCGTCGGCACGACCGGAATGTCGCAGGCGGCCAGCAGCTCCTTGGCCTCGGGCTCGGTCAGCATCTCGCGGCCCGCGGCGAGCGCCGCGTCGACGATGGTGCGCACGCGCGCCGGGTCGCACGTACCGTTGCGGTGCGCCGGCGGCGCCTCGGCGAGCTGCTGCTGGTTGCGGCGGTAGGTGGCCAGCATCGCGATCGCGTGGACCGCCTGCTCGGGCGTGTCGTAGGTCGGGATGCCGGCCTCGTGGAACAGCCGCCGCGCCGACGCCACCGCGGTCTCGCCGAGCCAGGCGCTGACCAGCCGGCCCGGGTGGCGGCGCACCAGCGGCACCAGCGCGCGCGCAATGTCCTCGGCCGGCACGATGGCCGTCGGCGCGTGCATGAACAGCAGCGTGCCGCTCTCGGGCGCGGCCAGCAGCGTGGCCAGCGTGTGCACGTAGCGCTCGACCGGCGCGTCGCCGATGATGTCGACCGGGTTGCCGTGCGACCAGCTCGGGGGCAGGCCCGCCGACAGTGCATCCAGCGTGGCGCGCGACAGCGTGGCCAGCTCGAGCCCGAGCTCGCTGGCCGCGTCGGCGGCCAGCACGCCGGCCCCACCGCCGTTGGTGACCGGCGTGACGCGCTCGTGCGCGGCCGGGTCGGCCTGCCGGCCGGGGCTGCGGAAGTAGGCCAGCGTCTCGGCGGCGACGAACAGGTCCTGCAGCGACTCGACCCGCAGCATCCCGGCGCGCCGGACCGCGGCGTCGAACACGGCGTCGCTGGCAGCCAGCGCGCCGGTGTGCGAGGCGGCGGCGCGCTGCCCGGCCTGGCTGCGCCCGACCTTGACCAGCAGCACCGGCTTGTTGCGCGCCGCTGCGCGTGCCGCGCTCATGAACTTGCGCACCGAGCTCACCGACTCGACGTACAGCAGCACGGCGCGCGTGCGTGCGTCGCTGGCCAGCCAGTCGAGCAGGTCGCCGAAGTCGACGTCGGCGTGCTCGCCGAGCGACACCACGCGCGAGAAGCCGATGCCGCGCCCGCGCGCCCAGTCGAGCATGGCCGCGACCAGGGCACCGCTCTGCGAGACGAAGGCCAGGCTGCCGGCCTCGATGTCGGCGTGGGCGAAGCTCGCGTTCAAACCGACCGGCGGCGACAGCAGCCCCAGGCAGTTGGGCCCCAGGATGCGCAGCACGTGCGTGCGCGCCGCGTCGAGCATCTGCTGCCGCTGCTCGGCCGTGAAGCCGGCACTGAGCACGACGGCAGCCCGGGTGCCGCGCGCGGCGAGCTCGGCGATCAGGCCCGGCACCGTGGCCGGCGGCGTGCAGATGACGGCCAGGTCGGGCGCGGCGGGCAGCTCGGCGACGCTGGCATAGGCGCGCTCGCCGTCGACCGTGCCGTGTCTGCGGTTGACCGCCCAGCAGGTGCCGGCGTAGCGGCCGTGCCGCAGGTTGCGCCAGACGGTGGCGCCGACGCTGCCGGCGCGGGTGCTGGCGCCGATGACGGCCACGCTGGCCGGTTCGAACAGCAGGTCGAGGTGACGGATGCTCATGGCTCGCGCAGTCTAGGGCCAGCAGGCCTTCGCGGCATGACGGCCCCGGACCCGCAACCGGTGCGGACTTGACGCGCTGCAACCGCGCCCGTCGCGGCTGGGCGATGATCAGAGATGTCCACGACCCCTGGGGAGACCGCCATGGCCGCGCCGCTGAAGATCCTGCTTGCCGTCGACGGCTCGGCGCACGCGCTGGCCGCGGTGCGCTGCGCGTTGCGGCTGGCCGCCGGCCGGCCCGGCTGTTCCTTCGTGCTCGTCAACGTCCAGGAGCCGGCCTCGCTGTACGAGGTCGTGGTGGCGCACGACGCCGACCGCATCGCCGCGGTCAAGCGCGGCGCCGGCGCCGACCTCCTCGCGCCGGCCGAGGCGCTGCTCGATGCCGCCGGCGTGGAGTACGAGAGCGAGGTCGCCGCCGGCCGGCCCGAGCACCTGCTGCTGGAGCTGGCCGAGAACTACGGCTGCGAGCTGATCGCCTTGGGCGCCCGCGGCGCCAGTGCCGATCCGGACGCCGCCGGCGGCCTGGGCGGCGTGGCGCGCGCGGTCCTGGAGGGCGCTGCCCCGGCGGTGCTGACGGCGCGCGCCGGCGACGACGGCGGCGCCGTGGCCTCCGGGGCCTGACGGGCGCCGGCACCCGCACCGGCACGGACGCCACGCCGCGCGCCACGGCCTGCCGCGGCGGCGCGGCGGGCCCGCGCCTCGAGGGCCAGCGTGCGCACGCGCTCGATGTCGGCGTCGCTGAACACGCCGTTGACGCCGGAGATCGCCGCCAGCCGCATGCCGTGCTCGAGGCCGAGCTTGTAGATCTCGTGCACCTTGGTCCACTCGATGCGGCGCCCGACGGTGTAGTTCTCGAAGCGGCCCGCCAGCGCCAGCACGATCGTCTCGGCCAGGCACGCGTACACCACGCCCGGCGGCAGGCCGATGTCCTTCATCTTCACGTCGCCCGGCAGCAGGATCTCGCCCGACTCGATGACCAGCACGTCGGGGCGGCGTGCCACCTCCCCGGGCGGCAGGTCGAGCGGCCGCGCGACGTCGGTGATCACGCAGCCCGGCTTTACCTTCATGATGTCGAGCACGCGGCTGCCGGCCCCGGAGGTGGCGGTGACCACCATGTCCATCTCCGGCAGGGCCGGGTCGGTGCGGGCGGCCAGGTGCAGCGTCGCATCGGGCGTGTCGGCCAGGATCGACGCCTTCAGCGCCAGCAGCTTGGCGGTCTCCGGGCTGACGAGCCACACCTCCTCCGCGGCACGCGCCAGCAGCCGGGCGCAGGCCGCGCCGATGGCGCCGGTGGCGCCCACCACCATCGCCTTGAACCGGACCCGGCCCTTGCCGCGCGGGCGCGGCAGCAGCCGCATCCGCAGCAGGGCGTCGTGCGCCGCCCACAGCGCGGCGCTGGCGCTGTAGCTGTTGCCGGTGGTGATCGGCAGCGGCGCCTGGCGCGCCACCGTCACGCCCGCGTCCCCCACCACCTTGGTGAACGCGCCCAACCCCATGATCTGGGCGCCCAGCCGGCGTGCCATCCGCGCCGCGGCCAGCAGCCGGCGGTACGTGAACTCGGGCGGGTGGTTCATGATCTCGCGCGGCGTGCCGCCGACGCTGATCAGCCAGCCCTCGGCCTCGGCACCGGTGGGGCTGCGGATGCCCTCCACGCGCGAGTAGACGAAGGGCGGCGCCCAGGCCAGCACCTTTTCCAGCGTGTCCATCATCGGCGCGGCCAGCGCGGGCGGCGCCACGCGCGACAGCACCCGCACCGGCTCGACGACCTTGAAGTACTCCTGCGACAGCGGGTGGATCACGAAGGCGAAGCGGCTGGTGCGCCGCCAGCCCCCCGGGTAGAGCAGCCGCGGCGCCAGGTCCAGGTCGGACTCGGACAGGATGGCGAGGTAGTCGTCGTCCAGCAGCGCGCCGGCCTCGCGCCCGGTGGTGGCCAGGATCATCGCGTCCAGCAGCGCCGGGTCGAGCGCGTGGCCCGACAGCTGCGGCGCCGCGTCGATGACCAGTTCCACGCCCTTGTCGCGCAGCTGCGCGAGGCGCTCGTCGCCGACCGTGGTGGTGACGACGATCTTGCCCGCCAGCTCCTGGAGGCCGTAGCGGTCGAGCTCGTGGACCGGAGCCACCACGACGTGGGCGTGGGCCAGGGCATGCCGCATCGTGTGGTCGGCCCAGCGCCCGAGCAGGTCGGCGTTCATCAGCCGCGGGGGCACCCACTGCGCCGCCGCGTGCGCGCCCTGCGCGTACAGCGCCAGCGCGTCGAGCGAGCCGAGCAGCTTGGGCACGCCGAGCTGCCGCACCGGGTCGGCGAAGCGCAGGTTGGGCGTCACCTCGGCCAGCGCCTGCGCCACCTTCTGCTGCGCGACGCCGTCGAAGAACAGCACGCGGGCGTTGTCGAAGATCCGACCGGCCTCGGCCTGGGCGCGGCGCACCGCCCACTCGAGCATCAGGTCGGCCAGGCGCGCCCCGGTGGACAGCGGCGATTGCATCACCGCGGCGCGCAGCCGCGCGCCGAGGCGGCCGCGCTCGTGCAGGTCGCGGGCGCCGCGGCCGAGTCGGGCGCTGTCCTTGACCAGGCCGAGCCCGATCGCGTCGGCGCGACCGTCCCACTCGCGCAGCAGCGCCAGCGCCCGGGCCGTGCTGCCGTCGGTGCCGAGCCGCCGCACCGCCAGCGTCTGGCCGAGGAAGCGGGTGCGCAGGCGGAAGTCCCGGCTCGCCGGGCCGAGACTGACGCCGATCACGGTTTTCATGGCATTCCTGCGGCAAAGTGCGGACGGGCCGATGATGGAGCGAAGCGATGGACGCCGGATTGATCCGCGGCAGGTTTCTCGACGAGGCGCAGCGCCTGGCCGGCGGCGTGCTGCAGACCCTGGGCGACACCGGGCTGCCGCTGCTCAAGCAGGCGGCCGGCGTCGTCACGCGGCGGGTGCCGATCCCCCAGCCGCTGCTGCTGGTGGGTGCGGGTGCCGCGCTGCGGCTGGCGCACACGGTGGCCGGCTTCGGGCACCGGCGGCTGCTCGTCGTCACCGACGCCGACATCGTGCGCCTGAAGCTGATCGCGCCCTTTCTGGCCGCACTGGATGCCGCGCGTGCGCCGCACGTGCTGTTCGACGCCGTGACGGCCGACGCGC
>JADCGP010000050.1 GCA_020248915.1 Rubrivivax sp.
AACCAGGTCAGCAACTTCATGATGGGACTCGTCGGAAACAACATGGAAGAACTCCGGGGTTGCACGCACCACGGGCGCCAGGCCCGAGGGCGTTGCGATGCATGGACGAAACGGCCGCACTCGGCCGGGTCTCGTCTGACAAGAGCGACCAAGACCCGATGCCTTGTCTGCATGGTCTGCCATATGTACTTACTGGTATCTTTCTGAACCGGTCGGTCTTGTCGTCTGGGCGTCGAAGACGAATCTCGCCGACGGCCACCGCTGGCGGGCGCGCGGCCGGCGCCCCTCCCGGCGCAGCGGGTCGTTTGGCGGGACGCGGGCCGGCGCAAGCGCCACCCGATGGGCGCCCGGCGACCTGGCGACCCTGGTGCTCGGACGAGCCTCTCGGGGTCGATGTGGCCGCAGGCCGCGCGGTCGCGACGGGCTCGTCGCGCTGGCCGCGGAGCGCGCCCCATCGAACGCGCCGAAGGCGGCGCGCGGCCTGCGTCGACGCCGCCGGGCGCCTGCGGCACTGAGCCGCCGGGCGCCTACGGCACTACGCCGTCAGGCGCCTATTGCACCAAGCCATCAGGCGCCCGTTGCACCAAGCCGTCAGGCGCCTATGCACTACGCCGCCTGCCCGCGCCGGTAGTCGCTCGGGGCCACGCCGAGGTGGGCGCGGAAGACGCGGCTGAAGTGGGCCATGTTCTGGAACCCGTGGCCGAGGGCGATGTCCGTGATCGAGCGCTGCGGCGCGTGCCGGTTCGCCAGCGCCTGGCGGCACGCCTCGAGGCGGCGCGCCAGGATGTACCCGGCCACGCCGTCGGCCTCCTCGGCGAAGGCGTTGTAGAGCTGGCGCCGGCTGACGTTGAGCGCGCGGGCGATGGCGTCCACCGTCAGGCCCGGGTCGGCCAGGTGCTGCGCCACGTGCTGCTTGATCCGCTCTCGCAGGGCTTCCCGCTGCGACTGGGCGCTGGCCTGCCCGGCGAGGTCGAGCAGCGACAGGTGCACGAGCTGCGTGATCGCCTCGCCGACGCCGCGCGCCGCCGTCTCGGGCATGTTCGGCAGTTCCCGGAAGGCGTTGCGCATCGTGTCCAGGGCCAGCCGCGAGATGCCTCCGCTGCCGCCGAGCCGGCGCGCCATGAGCGGGTCGAGCGCGAGGCCGCGGCTGGCGAACTGCGCCTTGGGCAGCATGACGATCAGGTGCTCGACGCTCTCGGGGTTGGCCACCGCGTAGCTGTCGGTGGTGTCGTAGATGCTCCACTGCCCCGGCGTCACCCAGGTCTCGCGGCCCTTCTGCTCGACGCCGGCGCAGCCGACCCAGGGCGCCACGATCTTCAGGTACGGCACCTCGGTGGCACGCGCGATGGCACTCGACCGCATCACGCGGTGGCGCGTGGCCTCGAGGTGGGTCAGCACGACGTCGCCGGCGCGCAGCGTGCTGGCGCGGCCGCTGAAGTCAGCGTCCCCGTACTGGTCGCTCTTCAGGCCCTGGAACAGCCGGGCGATCCGGTCACACCAGAACGCGGCGCGCTCGCCGGGGTCGACCTCGGCGGTGTCCATCACTTCGGGTCGGATGCCCATGCGTCGTCTCCTCGCACCGTCTTCCAAGCTTACGCACCCGGCCCGCCCTTCCTGCGGCCGCCGGGGCTGGCGGAAGGGGCAAGGCAGGGAAAGTCCCAGGGTCGCGTGCACGGGTCGGCAAGGCTTCGTGCACGGCCGGCAAAGCCCTGGAGGCGTCGTCTCCGAACAATCGGCTCGCCCCACGAGGAGACCACCGATGACCGATTCCGCCGCCCGCGGCCTGAAGCGCCGCACCGTCGTCCAGGCCCTGGCTGCAGGAGCCGCCGCCAGCACCGGCGCGCCGCTGCTGGCGCAGCCTGCGCCCGTGCGCATCGGCTACGCGATGGCCCGCACCGGGCCGTGGAGCGTCGGCGCGCAGACCAGCCAGGAGCCGAACTACCTGCTTTGGGCCGAGCAGCAGAACGCCGCCGGCGGCCTCAACGTCAAGGGCACCCGGCGTCCGATCGAGCTGATCAGCAGTGACGACCGCAGCGAGATGGAGACCTGCGTGCGCACCTACGAGAAGCTGATGGGCAGCGACAAGGTCGACCTGATCCTGCCGCCGTGGGGCAGCAATGCCAACTTCGCGGTGGCACCGCTGGCCAATCGGTTCCAGTACCCCTTCCTTGCGCCGACGGCCCTGTCGCGCCGCCTCGTCGAGATGAAGCTGCCGTACTTCTTCCTGCTGCTGCAGCAGCCCAAGCCGATGATGGACGCCCTGGTCGACATGCTCAAGGCCAACGGCGCGCGGTCGGTGGCCGTCATCTACGTCGACGACCTGTTCGGCCTGGAGAACTACGCCGCGCTGAAGGTGGCGCTGCAGGGCAGCGGCATGAATCTCGTCGAGGACAAGAGCTATCCGCTGGGCGTGAAGGACCTGTCGCCGGTGCTGCGCAGCATGAAGGACAAGAACCCCGACGCCTTCATCGGTCTGACCTACCCGCCCGACACCATCCTCGCCAGCCGGCAGAGCAAGGAGATCGGCTTCAACCCGAAGTTCTTCTACGCCAGCGTCGGCACCGCCTTCCAGCTCTACCGCAACGTGATGCAGGCCGGCGCCGAGGGCGTGCTCGGGATGGGCTCGTGGAACCAGAAGACCAGCCCCGGCGCCAAGGCGTACTTCGACGCGCACGTCAAGCGCTTCGGCGCGGCGAAGGAGCCCGACCGCTGGGCCAGCGGCCACTGCTGGGCCGGGCTCGAGATCCTGACGGCAGCGGTGGCGCGCGTCGGCCTCGACCGCAAGGCGATCCGCGACTACGTGGCCGGCACGACGCACGACACCATCGTCGGCAAGATCCGCTTCGCCGGCAGCGAGAACGTGGGCACCCCCGGCACCGTCAGCCAGTGGCAGAGGGGCGAGTTCGAGGTCGTCTGGCCGAAGGCCAGCGCCACCGCGCCGCTGAACCCGGCCAAGCCGGCCTGGGTGTGAGCTGCTGCGCCGGCGCCGCAGGCGGGCCGCACCGGCCGTGAGCGGCAGCGCCTGGTTCGAGCTCGTCGTCTCCGGTCTGATCACCGGGGGCGTGTACGCCCTGGTCGCGCTCGGGCTGAACCTGCAGTACGGGCTGATGCGCATCCTGAACATCGCCCACGGCGAGTTCCTGATGGTCGGCGCCTTCCTGACCTGGGCGGCGCACTCCGCCCTCGGCCTCAGCCCGCTGCTGATGGTGCCGGTGTCCTTCGCGGTGCTGATGGCGACGGGCATCGCGGTGCACCGCCTGACCTTCCGCCGCCTCGCCGCCACCAGCCCGAACGTCGACGTGTTCGAGGCGCGGGGCCTGATGGTGGCCTTCGGACTGATGTTCCTGGTGCAGAACTTCGCGCAGCTGGTCTGGGGTGCCGACCTGCGCGGCTACGACTACCTGACCGACCCGGTGCAGGTCGCCGGTTCGCAGTTCGCGGCCAACAAGCTGCTGCTGCTCGGGCTGTCGCTGGCCTTCAGCGTCGTGCTGATCGTGTCGCTGCGCATGACGCTGCTCGGCAAGGGGGTGCGCGCCCTGATGCAGTCGCCCACCGGCGCGCAGCTGGTGGGCATCGACACCCGGCGGCTGCACCCGCTGATGTTCGGCGTCGGGCTCGGCCTGTCGGGTGTCGCGGGTTGCCTGCTGTCGATGACCTACACGATCACGCCATCGATGGGCGAGCCCTACACCGTCACCGCGCTGATCGTCATCACGCTCGGCGGCTTCGGCAGCATGGGCGGCGCGCTGGCTGGCGGCCTGGCGCTCGGTGTGATCGAGGCCGTCGGCATGCACTTCACGAACCCGTCGCTGAAGAGCCTGCTGAGCTACGCGGTCTTCATCGGCGTGCTGCTCTGGAAGCCCAACGGGCTGTTCGCCAGGCGATGAACCCCTGGCGCGAATCCCGGGTCCGCCGGCTGGGCCAGCGCCTCGCGCAGGGGCTGCTCGACCGCACCCACCTGGGCCGCGACCTGCTCGTGCTGTTCGCGCTCACGGGCTGGGCGCTGGCGGTGCCGCACTACGGCAGCGACTTCGTCGTCTCGATGGCGTTGACCTGCCTGATGTACGTGGCGCTGGCCACGAGCTGGGCGCTGTTCTGCGGCACGACGCGCTACCTGTCGCTGGCCACCGCGGCGTTCTTCGGCATCGGCGCCTACACCAGCGCGCTGTTCATCGACAGCCTGGGCTGGTGGCCGGTGATCGCCGCCGGTGCCGGCGTCGCCGCGCTCGTCGCCGTCGTGATGGGCAGCGCGGTGCTGCACCTGCGCGGCACCTACTTCGCCGTGCTGACCTTCGGCATGACCGAGCTGATCCGTCACGCCGTCACCTACTGGGAGAAGCAGGTCACCGGCACGGTCGGCCGCGTGCTGACGGTGGTGCCCGAGCGCGACACGATCTACCTCACCGTGCTGGCGCTGGCGGTGCTGGCGGTGGCGGTGAGCATCGTCGTGCGGCGCACGCGCTTCGGGCTCGGGCTGATGGGCATCGGCGCCGACGAGCAACGCGCGCAGACGCTCGGCGTGAACACCCGGCTGGCCAAGATCGGTGGCTTCGCGCTGACGGCCGCCTTCGCCGGCGCCGTCGGCGCGGCGATGAGCGTGCGTTGGACCTACATCGACCCGGCCACCGTCTTCAGCCCCTTCATCGGCTTCCAGACGGTGCTGATCGCGCTGATCGGCGGCATCGCCACGCTGTGGGGCCCGCTGATCGCCGCCGTGGTGTTCAGCCTGCTGGCCGAGACGCTGCGCCTGCAGGCACCCCAGGCCTACCTGATGACGCTCGGCCTGCTGCTGATCCTGTGCGTGCTGTACCTGCCGGGCGGCCTGGCCTCGCTGCGCTGGAGCACGTTCGGGCAGTGGCGCGAGGACACCCGGGCCTGGTGGCGCGAGCTGCGTCGCGACAAGCGCCGCGACGAGGCACGGGAGAACGCGACGTGAACGGCCACCCGCAGCTGGAAGCGCGCGGCGTCACCGTGCGCTTCGGCGGCCTGACGGCCGTCGACGGCGTCAGCGCCGCGTTCGCGGCCGGCGAGCTGGTCGGCATCATCGGGCCCAACGGCGCCGGCAAGACCACGTTCTTCAACGCACTGTCGGGCGTCGTCGCGCCGACGGCCGGGGACCTGTACGCCCACGGCAGGCGCCTGACCGGCGCAGGGCCGCACCGGTACGCCGCCCAGGGCATCGCGCGCACCTTCCAGACACCGCGCGTGTTCGGCGAGCTCAGCGTGGCGGCCAACATCGACTTCGGGCTGCAGTTCGCCGGCCGTCACCGCAAGAGCTCGTGGCTGCTGAAGGACGAGGACAGCATCCTGCACCTGATCGGGCTGTCGGCGCAGGCGCGGCTTCCGGCGGCGGCCGTGACGCCGAGCCAGCAGCGGCTGCTGGAGATCGGCATGGCGCTGGCCACGCGCCCCCGGCTGCTGCTGCTCGACGAAGTGGCCGCGGGCCTCACCGAGGCCGAGGTCGACTCGATGGCCCAGCTGATCCGCCGCCTGCGCGACGAACTGGACCTGACGGTGATCTGGATCGAGCACGCGGTGACCACGCTGCTGCGCTACGTCGAGCGCGTGATCGTGCTGCACCAGGGCCGCAAGATCGCCGACGGCACGCCGGCCGAGGTGGTGCGCAACGCCGAGGTGGTCGAGGCCTACCTCGGCGACGAGGTGGCGGCATGAGTTCCCCCCCGAAGCCCCGTAAGCCCCGTAAGCCCCGTAAGCCCCGTAAGCCCCGTAAGCCCCGTAAGCCCCGTAAGCCCCGTAAGCCCCGTAAGCCCC
>JADCGP010000051.1 GCA_020248915.1 Rubrivivax sp.
GTCCCGTGGCGCACGATGTGCGCGCCCGAGCAGTGCGGGCAAAACCGCAGCACCTGCAGCCGCTCCTCGACGATCGATTGCGCCTCCTGGCCGGCCTGCGCGGCCTTCAGCCGCTGCATCACCTCGCGCCGCTGCGACCAGTTCAGCTCCCCGATCGCCCGCATCACCCTGTTCAACTCGCGCCGCCGCATCACAGCCCTCGACTCGGAAGCAACGGCACATCGCCGTCACGCCAGTCTCCCAGGCGGGTGGCTCACCGAGTGAGCTACATCAACACCCAACGCGCATAGCGCCCATCTTTGTCTTCACGCACGCGATTGTGAGCCCGCCGGCGCACCGGCAATGCGCGCGTGACAGTCCGTTACGCACGGCAAACCGCCGCCGACGCGCCCGCAACGGCGCCGAGACGTATGTGGGGTCCAATGACCGCATGACGCCCGCTCCGTCGCACTAGGCCATGTCAAGCCACGCCACCGCCGCGATCGCGTCGTCCTCGGACGCGTCCCCTCCCGTCGTCGCTTCGACGCCCGGTCGCGCGCGGCTGGCGCGTGGCCGCTGGCGGCGCGGACGGGTGCTGGCCCTGCTCGCGCTGCTCGCGGCGCTGCCCGTGCTGGCGCCGCTTCTGCTGCGCGGCACATCGAGCACGAACGAGCGCTATGTGACCGAGGACATCGGCACGGGCCCGGTGTCGCAGGTGGTCGGCGCCACGGGCGCGCTGAACCCGGTGACGACGGTACTGGTCGGCGCGCAGGTCTCCGGCACCGTGGCCAGTCGGCACGTGGACTACAACTCACGCGTGAAGCCGGGCGACGTGTTGCTGCGCCTGGAGCCCACGCTGCTGCAAGCCGAGGTCGATCAAGCCGCGGCCGAACTCGCCGACAAACAGGCCCTGCTTGGCGTGGCGCAAGCGAATTTGCTCCGCTACGAGGGCTTGGTGGCGCGCGGCTTCGTCGCGCCGCTGTCGCTCGACCAGTACCGGCAGGCGGTGGCCAGCGGTACGGCGCAGGTCAGTTTGGCGCAGGCCAAGCTTGCGCGTGCCCGCGCCAATCTCGGCTACACGACGGTGCGGTCGCCCGTGGCGGGCGTGGTGGTCGCACGCGAGGTCGAGGTGGGCCAGACCGTCGCCGCCAACTTCCAGACCCCCACCCTATTCAAGATCGCACCGGATCTGACGCGGATGCAGATCGACACCAACGTGGCCGAGGCGGACGTCGGCTCGATCCAGCCCGGCGCGCCGGTGAGCTTCACCGTCGATGCCTACCCCGACCGTCGCTTTACCGGCACGGTGCGGCACGTGCGACTCAACCCGACGATCCAACAGAACGTCGTCACTTACAACGTCGTCGTTGACGCCGCCAACCCCGAGGAGCGGCTGTTGCCGGGCATGACCGCACATCTGAAGTTCACCATCGCGCAACGCGACAACGCGCTGCGGATTCCCAACGCCGCGCTGCGCTACACGCCATCGGCCGCCGGCAGGCAGGCGGCCACCGGCGCCAGCGTGTACGTGCTCGTCGATGGCAGCGTGGCGCAACGCGCCGTCAAGACCGGCATCACCGACGGCCGCTACACCGAACTGCTGGAAGGCGATCTGCGCGCCGGCGACCGGGTGGTGATCGACGAGACCGAGCGCGGCAGCGAGTCCAAACCCAGTTTGCGCATGCGCGCGTTCTGAGTCCACAAAAGGGCATCCGCATGCAAGCGGTCCGGATGACGGACATCCGCAAGCACTTCGACACCGCCGGCGGGCCGGTCGAGGTGCTGCACGGCATCGATCTAGCCATCGACGTCGGCGAGTTCGTCGCGGTGATCGGCCCGTCGGGTTCGGGCAAGTCAACGCTGATGAACATCCTCGGCCTGCTCGATGCGCCGTCGTCCGGCGCCTATGCGCTGTTCGGCGAAGACACCGTCGCGCTGAGCGAGGCCGAACGCGCGGCGCTGCGCAACAAGGCGCTTGGCTTCGTGTTCCAGTCATACAACCTGCTGCCGCGGCTGTCGCTGGCCGACAACGTCGCGCTGCCCCTCGAGTACGCCGGGCTGCCACGCGCGCAGGCGGTCGAGCGTGCCTGCGCCGAACTCGCCCGGCTCGGCCTGGCGCGGCACGAAGACGCGCTGCCGGCCTACGTCTCGGGCGGCCAACAGCAGCGCGCGGCCATTGCCCGCGCGCTGGTGACGCGCCCGGCGTTGGTGCTGGCCGACGAGCCGACCGGCAATCTCGACACCCGGACCGCCGCCGATGTGGTCGCGACCCTGCGGGAACTGAATCGGGCCGGCACGACCGTCGTACTGATCACGCACTCGCCGGAGGTGGCCGCGCACGCCCACCGCACGCTGCGCATCGTCGACGGGCTGATCGTGGCCGACGAGCGGCGCATGGCCGCCACGGAGCTGGCCGCATGACCGCCCTGCTGCTGCGCCAGGCGTGGCGCGCGCTCGGTGCGTACCGGCTGCGCGCGGCGCTCACCATGCTTGGCATGGTGATCGGTGTCGCCTCGGTGGTTCTGATGCTGGCCATCGGCCAGGGCGTGCAGACGACCGTCAACGAGACGATTGCCTCGATGGGCACCAACTTGCTGGTCGTGCAGTCCGGCGCGCCGACCCGCAGCGGCCTGCGAATGCCGGCCGGCGAGGCGGCCACGCTCACGCTGGAGGACGCCGCTGCGATCGCCCAGTTTTCGCAGGTGCAGGCCGTGGCACCCATCGCCCAGGGGATGGCACAACTCGTCTTTGGCGGCAAGAACTGGAACAGCCCGGTGCTGGGAACCACGCCGGCGTACTTTCAGGTGCAGGACTGGGGGCTCAAGCACGGTGGCTACTTCACCGATGCCGACGTAAAGCGCGCCACCCAGGTGGCCGTGATCGGCCAGACCGTCGCGACCAACCTGTTCGGCAGCGACACCTTGGCAGTGGGGCAGACGATTAGGCTCAAAGGTCACCCGTACACCGTGATCGGCCTGCTGGCGCGCAAGGGCCAGTCGCTCGACGGGCGCGACCAGGACGATCAGGTGGTGGTGCCCGTCTCCACCGCCCAGCGCAAGCTCTTTGCCGAGAAGTTCGACACCGCGGTGCGCGTGATCCTGGTCCAGGTCAAGAGCACGGCGGCGATCAAGACGGCCGAGGCGCAGATCAAGAGCCTGCTGCGGCAGCGGCACAAGATTGCCGCCGGCGCCGAGGACGACTTCTCGGTCAATGACCTGACGCAACTGACCCAGGCCGCCTCGCGCTCGAGCCAGGCGCTGGTGGTGCTGCTGGCCGCCATTGCTTCGATCTCGATGATCGTCGGCGGCATTGGCATCATGAACATCATGCTGGTGTCCGTCACCGAACGGGCACGCGAGATCGGCTTGCGCATGGCGATCGGCGCGACCCCGGCGCAGATCCTCGGTCAGTTTCTCGCCGAAGCGCTGCTGCTCGCCCTCGGTGGCTGCGTGGTCGGCCTGGCGCTCGGTGCACTGGGTGCCGTCGCCGTGGCCCAACTTGCCGGCTACACCGTGGTGCTCAGCGCTGGCGCCGGCTTGATCGCGGCAGTGATCGCCGGGGCGGTGTCGCTGTTCTTTGGCATCTGGCCGGCCAACAAGGCCGCGCGTCTGCGGCCGGCCGATGCGTTGCGGCAGCTCTAGTGTAGTGCGCGCTCCTGCTGTGTACTTATCGTGAAGCAGCCGCCAGCGCCGCCTTCGCCCTGGTCACTTTTGCCAGGATGTCCGAGGCGCTGGCCGTCCAGATGAACGGCTTCGGATCGGCGTTGTGCTTGGCTACGTACAGGTCGATGGCCAGTTCGA
>JADCGP010000052.1 GCA_020248915.1 Rubrivivax sp.
AGCCAGATGCGCAGCCTGCTCAAGGCCCTGGAGGCTCGTCGTCCTGAAGCCGAAACCGCAACGCTCCGAAAGGCCGCGTAGCATCATCCAATTGGAGCCGTCACCGGTCTCGGTTCAACAGGGAACGGGACAACGCCCCTCTACCCGATCACGATGGCAGTACTGATTGCAGCCATTGCCGCGGTCGGCGCGGGCCGCTGGCTCGATCTGCGCTATCGCCGCAGCCCACGGGGAATGGAGGACGAAGCCCAGCAACTGGAGCGGGCCGACTTCGTGGTCAGCGTCACCCTCCTTCCTCCCGCGCAGTTCGGGCGATGATCGAAGGTCGGCCCGGATGACGCAGTAGGAGAGCCGCCTGCCGTTCAGGGCCTCGGATCGGCTGGCATCAGTGGCTGGGGACGCCGTCTGGATCCTGAAGCAAACACAAAGCCGAAACCCTGCTGCTTCAGAGACGGCCGGTAAGACCGCCGGAATCCGCCCCGACCGTCAGACGTTGAACAGGAAGTTCATCACGTCGCCATCGCGCACGACGTAGTCCCTACCCTCGGCGCGCATCTTGCCCGCCTCCTTCGCGCCGTGCTCGCCGCCGCAGGCCACGAAGTCCTCGTAGGCGATCGTCTGCGCGCGGATGAAGCCGCGCTCGAAGTCGGTGTGGATGACGCCGGCGGCCTGCGGCGCGGTGTCGCCGACGTGGATCGTCCAGGCGCGCACCTCCTTCTCCCCAGCGGTGAAGTAGGTCTGCAGGCCGAGCAGCTTGAACGCGGCGCGGATCAGGCGGTCGAGCCCGGGCTCGTCCTGGCCCATCTCCTGCAGGAACAGCAGCCGGTCCTCGGCGGACATGTCGGCCAGCTCGGCCTCGGTCTTGGCGCAGATGGCCACCACCGGCGCCTCGCCCTGGTCGCCCACGTGCTTGCGCGCGTACTCGCGCAGCCGGTCGAGCAGCGGGTTGTCGTCGAAGCCGTTCTCGGACACGTTGCCGACGAACATCTGCGGCTTGGCGGTGATCAGGCACAGCGGCTTGAGCACCGCGCGCTCCTCCTTGCTGAAGTCGATGCTGCGCACCGGGCGCCCGGCATCGAGCGCCGCCTCGCACTTCTTCAGCACGTCCACCAGGCGTTGGGCCTCCTTGTCGCCGCCGGCCCTGGCCTGCTTGGTCCAGCGCGCCAGGCTCTTCTCGACGGTGGCCAGGTCGGCCAGGCAGAGCTCGGTCTGGATCACCTCGACGTCGGCGATCGGGTCGACCCGGCCGGCGACGTGCACCACGTTGTCGTCCTCGAAGCAGCGCACGACGTTGACGATCGCGTCTGTCTCGCGGATGTGGCTCAGGAACTGGTTGCCCAGGCCCTCGCCCTGGCTGGCGCCGGCCACCAGGCCGGCAATGTCGACGAACTCGACGATCGCCGGCACCACCTTCTGCGGCTTGACGATCCCGGCCAGCTTCGTCAGGCGCGGGTCGGGCAGCTCGACGATGCCGACGTTGGGCTCGATCGTGCAGAACGGGTAGTTCTCGGCCGCGATGCCGGCCTTGGTCAGGGCGTTGAACAGGGTGGACTTGCCGACGTTGGGCAGGCCCACGATGCCGCATTGCAGGCTCATGGGGGGCTCTCGGGGGAAACCGCGATTTTCCTACACCTGCTGCCGCGCACGCTGCTAGAAGGCGTGCCGCACCTGCACCGGCTGGCCCACGCGCAGCGTGCGCTCGTGGCCGTCGAGCACGATCGCGTTCATGCCGAACGTGATGCCGCCGCCCATCCGCGGGTCGGCGCGGAAGCCCGCCAGCGCGTCCCCCACGGCAGTGGAGACCTCGGCGCTCGCCGGGTCGACGTTGGGGATCGTGCAGCGCACGCAGGGCTTGACGAGCCGCAGAGTGACCGGGCCCTCATCGGTGGCGATCTCGAGCGTGTCGAGGTGGTCCTCGTCGAACGGGTGCAGGCCGTCGAGCACCAGGTTGGGCCGGAAGCGCTCCATGCCCACTGCGGCGTGGCCCCGGCGGGCCAGCCGGGCGTTCAGGTCGTCCAGCGACGCGCGGCCGGCCACCAGCAGCGGGAAGCCGTCGCTGAACTGGTTCTCGGCCTCGACCTCGCCGGTCCAGCGCCGCGCCGACAGCCGCCGCTGCTCGGGGTCGAAGCGCACGAGGCGCAGCGGCCGGCCGAGGAAGTCGGTCATCCACTGCGCGGCCAGCGCGCCCATCTCGTAGGCCCGCACCTCGTCGTCCCAGACGCGCACCCGCGTCGGCTCCTCGACGACGTCAAGCCGCAGGTGCAGCGCCAGCATGCCCGGCGCGCGCAGCACGAGCTCGCCCCGGCGCAGTTCGGGGCGGATCAGCGCCATGCGCGGGAGCTCGCGCTGCGTGTACATCTCGCCGTCGCGGTCGACCACCATCCAGGCGCGGTCGAGGTCGAGCCCGGTGGCGGTCAGCAGCGCTTCGGGCAGGGCGAGCGCGGCGCAGGACTTCAGCGGATGCACGTACAGCGCAGCGAGGGTGGCGGTCGGAGCGGTCACGCGGGGTCCCCGGTCGGATATGGCCTGTGCGGCGAAGGGCCGGCATTGTGCGCGTGTCGGGCATGACCCGCTCCCTACAATGCCCGGCATGGCCTCCCACGACGTCCTGGTCCGCGGTGGCGGGGCGGTGGGCCTCGCGGCCGCGTTGGCGCTGTCCCGCCTCGGGCTCGAGGTGGCGCTGCTCGAGGCCGCTCCCGGGGGCGCCGGTCCGGCGCCGACGGGCGAGGACGTGCGCGCCTACGCGCTCAACCGGGCCTCGGTCGACCTGCTGGCCTCGTTGAAGGCCTGGGACGCGATCGACCCGGCCGACCGCACGCCCGTCCATGACATGCGTGTGGAGGGCGACGCGCCGGGGGCGGTGCTCGAGTTCTCGGCCTGGGCGCAGGCCGAGCCCGAGCTGGCCTGGATCGTCGGTGCGGCGGCGCTCGAGGACGCGTTGCGCGCAGCGGTGCGCTTCGCGCCGCGCGTCACTCGGGTGACTGCCCCGGTGCCTGCCGCGCTGACGGTGCTGGCCGAGGGCAAGGACTCGGCCAGCCGTGCCGCGCTGGGCGCCCGGATGGTGCGCCACCCCTACGGCCAGCGTGCGATCGCGGCACGGCTGCAGGCCAGCCTGCCCCATGCGGGCCGTGCGCGGCAGTGGTTCCGCAGCCCCGACGTGCTGGCGCTGCTGCCGACCGACCGCCCGCGCGCCGGGCACGGCCTCGCGCTGGTGTGGTCGCTGCCGGAGGACCGGGCCTCGGAGCTGCTGGCGCTGCCGCCGGCCGCGTTCGAGGCCGCGCTGGCCGACGCCTCCGGCGGGGCCGCCGGCACGCTCACGCTGGCCGGCCCGCGCGCGGCCTGGCCGCTGTCGATCGGCCGCGCCGAGCCGCTGCACGGTCCGGGCTGGGTGCTGGTGGGCGACGCCGCGCACGTGGTGCACCCGCTGGCGGGCCAGGGCCTCAACCTGGGACTGGCCGACGTGGCCTCGCTGGCCGCGGTGCTGGCCGCGCGCGAGGGCTGGCGCCCGCTCGGCGACGAGCGGCTGCTGGCGCGTCACGCCCGCGCCCGCGAGGGCCCGGTGCGCGCGATGGGTCTGGTCACCGACGGCCTGCTGCACCTGTTCTCGAGCCGGGCCCCGCTGGCCAGGGAACTGCGCAACCGTGGCCTGGGTCTGGTCAACCGGCTGCCGCCGGTCAAGCAACTGCTGGCGCAGCGCGCCATCGGCGGCGCGCGGTAGAGGCCGCGCCCGCATCTGCCCTAGGACGAACCGAATGCCCCGCACGACCCACCGTCTGGCCCGTCGAACCCCCGTGCTGCTGCTGCTCGCGGCCGCCGGCCCGCTGTTCGCGCAGGAGGCCGCGATCCGCAAGGCGCTCGCCGAGCGCATCCCGCGGCTGCCGCCGATCGACGAGGTGCGCCCGTCGCCGGTGCCCGGTGTGTTCGAGGTGCGCTACGGCGGCACCGAGATCCTGTACAGCGACGAGAAGGGCGAGCACATCTTCGTCGGCGGCTCGCTGATCGAGACCCGCACGCGGACCGACCTGACTGAGCAGCGCATCGACAAACTCACCGCGATCGACTTCTCCAAGCTGCCGCTGAAGGACGCGATCGCGATCCGGCAGGGCACCGGAACGCGCCGGCTGGTGGTCTTCGCCGATCCGAACTGCGGCTTCTGCAAGCGCTTCGAGCGCGACCTGGCCACGCTGAAGGACGTCACGATCTACACCTTCCTGATGCCCATCCTCGGGGCCGACTCGAACGCGAAGGCGCGCGACATCTGGTGCAGCCGGGACCCCGCCAGGGCGTGGCGCGCCTGGATGATCGACGGCCAGGCTGCCGCGGCGGCGCCCGAGCGCTGCGACGCGGCGGCGCTGGAGCGCAACGTCGCGCTCGGCCGCCGCCACCGGGTCAACGGCACGCCCGCGGTGGTGTTCGAGGACGGCACCCGCAAGCCGGGAGCCCTGCCCGCCGAGGAAGTCGAGCGCGGGCTGGCAGCCGCAGCCCGCAAGCCCTGATCGGTCCGACGTGCCTGCCGTCGAACCGGACCTGCCGCCTGCGGGTGACGTCGCGGGCGCGCCGTCGCCACTGGCGCTTGCGCTCGGTCACGCCGGGCTGCTGCCCTTTGTCGCGGGGGCGGCCCTCGTCTGGCTGGTGCAGGGCGAGGCCCTGCCCTTTGCGGCGCAGGCGCTGTCGGCCTACGCGGCACTGATCGTGTCCTTTCTGGGCGGCATCCACTGGGGCCTCGCGCTGCGGCAGCCGAAGCCGGCCGTGCCGCTGCTGGCCTGGGGCGTGGCCCCGTCGCTGCTGGCCTGGGCGGCCGTGATGATGCCGGCCAGCAGCGGTCTCGTCCTGAGCGGTGCGCTGCTTCTGCTGTGCTGGGCCGTCGATCGCGTCCTGTACCGGCGCGAGGGCGTCTCGGCCTGGCTGACGCTGCGCTTCCGGCTGAGCGCCGTTGCGGCGGCAAGCTGCTTCATTGCCGCAGCCGGCATCTGAACCGAGCGGGGCACGTTCCCGGTCGGTCCGGTGGACGCCGCTGCTGCTGGGGGTGCCGGTGCTGGCGCTGCACCTGCTGCTGGCCGACTCCATTCTGTCCGACAGGTTCGGCTTCGGAGCCTCAGACACAGCGTTGCCGTCGCGCATCGAGGTGACCTTCTCGCGCGAGTTGCAGCCGGCCGCCGCGCCGCCCGTGCCGCCTCGGCCGGCGGTCCGGGCCGCCGCGGCGGCGCGCCCGCCGCCGCCCCCGGCCTCGGCGCCGCTGCCCGCGCGTGCGGAACCACCGCCGCCGGAGACGGCCGATCCGGTCTTGGCACAGGCCGCGCCGCGCACCGAGTCGCCGCCGGGGCCGCTTCCCGACGCGACTGCGCCGGCCCCGGCCGGCCAGGCCGAGGCCCGGCCGGCGGAGGCGCCTTCTGCGCCGGCCGTGCCCGGCCCGCCCGCCTTCGAGTGGCCCCCTTCGACGCGGCTCAGCTACCGCCTGAGCGGCAACTACCGCGGCCCGGTCGAGGGCCAGGCGCGCGTCGAGTGGCGCGCCGAGGGCGGGCGCTACCAGGTGCAGCTCGAGCTCGGCATCGGCCCGCAGTTCGCCCCGCTGGTCACGCGCCGGCTCACCAGCGACGGCCTGATCACGGCCGACGGGCTGGTGCCCCGCCGCTACGACGAGGTCACCGAGGCCATCCTGCGCGAGCCGCGCCGCTTCACGATCCTGTTCGACGACGACCGTGTGCGCCTGCCCTCGGGGCAGGCCGTGGCGCGGCCGCCCGGGGTGCAGGACAGCGCCAGCCAGTTCGTGCACCTGACGTGGCTGTTCACCACCCGCCAGGGCCTGCTGCAGCCGGGCCAGTCGATCGACGTGCCGCTGGCGCTGCCGCGCCGGCTTGACGTGTGGACCTACGACGTCCTCGGCGAGGAGGTGCTGGCCACGCCGGTGGGCGAGGTGGCGGCGGTCCGTGTCCGGCCGCGGCGCGAGCCGCGTCCCGGGGGGGACCTCATCGCCGAGATCTGGGTGGCTCCGACGCTGCAGAACCTGCCGGTGCGCATCCTGATCCGGCAGGACGCGCAAACCTTCGTCGACCTGCTGCTCGAGCGGCTGCCCCAGCAGGCCGTGCGCTGACGCGCGCCAGCGGCCGGCGGCTCAGATCTGGTCGACGCGGTCGGCGAAGGCCTGTGCCTCACCGCGTCCGCGCAGCAGGCCCACCAGGTTCACGGCCTGGGGCAGCAGGGCGCGGAGTTCCTCGAGCGAGCGCGTGCGCTCCATCTTGATCGCCATCGGTTCGCCGTCCGGGCCGGCGATGTCGTTGAACAGGCGCAGGACCTGGCGCCTCCGCGCGGGGAAATCGGTGGACGCGGTCGCCGCCGGCGCCACGGCCACGGCCGCGGCGCTTCCTTCGGCCCCCGCTGCGTCGCGGCGAGGGGCCTGCAGCGCGGCCGGTGGGGGGGGCGGTGGGGGCGGCTGCGGTGGAGCCGGCGGTGGAGCCGGTGCCTGGGCCGCGACCTCGATGAAGCCCTGCCCGGCCAACGCCTGCAGCACCTCGCCCGCCTGCGGCAGCATCGCCGACAGCTCGGCGTCGCTGCGCTTGCCGTCGACCATGATCAGCAGGCTGCGCAGCCTCGGCGGCAGGCGGAAAGCCCGCGTCTGGACCTCGGAGAGGCCCTTGGCGGTCTTGCGGTGAATGGTGGGCATGCCGGTCGTGCGGTCGACCCGCCCCTGGTGTACCGAGCGGTCGCGCGGCGCTGCGGGCGCACGACGCGGGCCGGCAGGCCGGGGGCCGAGTTTGCGCCCGTATAGTGAGGGCAAACCGCGGAGCCGATCCATGAAAGAAGCCTCGATCCTGACCGATGTTCGCGGCGAGGGCGCCCGCCGCACGGCCTGGATCACGCTCAACCGGCCGCGGCAGCTCAACGCGCTGAACGACGAGCTGATGGACGAGCTCGGCACGGCGCTGCTGGCCTTCGACCGCGACGACGGCATCGGCTGCATCGTCCTGACCGGCAGCGCGAAGGCGTTCGCCGCCGGGGCGGACATCGCGGCGATGGCCCGCAAGACCTACGCCGAGGCGCTGCGCGAGGAGTTCATCACCCGCAACTGGGAGACCCTGCTGCAGGTGCGCAAGCCGGTGATCGCGGCGGTGGCCGGGTTCGCGCTGGGCGGGGGCTGCGAGCTGGCGATGATGTGCGACATCGTCATCGCCGCCGACACGGCCCGCTTCGGCCAGCCCGAGATCAAGATCGGCATCATCCCCGGCGCCGGGGGCACCCAGCGGCTGCCGCGCGCGGTGGGCAAGAGCAAGGCGATGGACCTGGTGCTCACCGGCCGCATGATGGACGCCGCCGAGGCCGAGCGCGCCGGGCTCGTGGCGCGCGTCGTGCCGGCCGACCGGCTGCTCGAGGAGGCGCAGGCGGCAGCCGACGCGATCAACGGGCTCAGCGCGGCCAGCGTGGCGCTGGCCAAGGAATGCGTGCAGCGCGCCTTCGAGGCCCCGCTCGCCGAGGGCATGCGCTTCGAGCGGCGCGTCTTCCACTCGCTGTTCGCCACCGCGGACCAGAAGGAGGGCATGGCGGCCTTCCTCGAGAAGCGCGCGCCCGACTGGAAGCAGGCCTGACGGCCCGTGAAGGCCTGATTCGCACCCGCCCCGGGCGACCGGGCGACCGGGCGCCGAGCGCGGCGCGGCTCAGGGCACGAGCCAGCGCGCGCCGTCGTCGTCGAAGGCCGCGCGGCGGTGGCCGGCCGGGTGCAGCTCCAGCCAGTCCGCCGAACGCACCTGCCCGGTCAGCACCGCGAAGTGATGGCCGTCCGCACGCCCGGGCGGCGGCGGCTCGCCGTCGCCGGCTGTGCTGCCCGGCGCGAGCGGCGCCAGGTAGTCCTGCGCCGCGGAGGTGAGCGCGAGGCGTTCCCAGCGCGAGGCCACTTCCGGCCCGGCGGCGAGGACCTCGAGGTCGACCCGCAGCCGCAGCTGCCACGACAGCCGGCGCGACCACATCACCAGCACCGCAGCCGGCGCCGCGGCAGCCTGCCGCACCTTGGGGCTGCGCGCGTCGCTGTAGAAGACCACGCGCCGGTGCACGGCATCCACCTCGCGCAGCACGATGCAGCGGGCCTCGGGCAGGCCGGCGTCGACGGTGGCGAGCACCGCCACGCGCCACTCGTGGCCGCGGTCGGCGGCGGCAGCCTCGAGCTCGCGCCAGAGCGCCGCCTCGATCGACGCCAGGGACTGCAGTCGCGACTGCAGTTGCGGGTGCAGTTGCGAGTGCAGTTGCGAGTGCAGCCGCGAACGCAGCGGCGGCGGCTCCGCGTCCTGCACGTCCGCTTCAGGCCGAGCGCGCGGCCGGGCCGTCGCCGCCCTCGCGGCGCAGCGCCGGGAACAGGATGACGTCGCGGATGCTCGGGCTGTCGGTGAGCAGCATCACCAGGCGGTCGATCCCGACGCCGCAGCCGCCCGCAGGCGGCATGCCGTACTCCAGGGCGCGGATGTAGTCGGCGTCGTAGTACATCGCCTCCTCGTCGCCGGCTTCCTTGTTGGCCGCCTGCGCCAGGAAGCGCGCCGCCTGGTCCTCGGGGTCGTTCAGCTCGGAGAAGCCGTTGGCGATCTCGCGCCCGGTGATGAAGAGCTCGAAGCGCTCGGTGACGGCGGGGTCGGCGTCTGACGCGCGCGCCAGCGGCGAGACCTCGACCGGGTAGTCGACGATGAAGGTGGGCTGGATCAGCTTGTCCTCGACGGCGGCCTCGAACAGGCCGAACTGCAGCTCGGCCAGCGTCCAGTGCGCGGGCGGCTCCTCGCCCAGAGCCTTCAGCCGCGCGTGCAGCGCCCCGGGGTCACCCGCCTCGGCCTCGGACAGGCCGGCGATGCGGACCAGCGAGTCGCGCACCGAGAGGCGCCGGAAGGGCAGCCCGAGGTCGATCGACTGCCCGCCGTAGGTGACCACCGCCGAGCCGGTGGCCGCGCGCGCGGCGTGCCGCAGCAGCTGCTCGGTGAAGTCCATCTGGTCGTGGTGGGTCCAGTACGCCGCATAGAACTCGAGCATCGTGAACTCGGGGTTGTGGCGGACGCTGATGCCCTCGTTGCGGAAGTTGCGGTTGATCTCGAACACGCGCTCGAAGCCGCCCACCAGCAGCCGCTTCAGGTAGAGCTCGGGCGCGATGCGCAGGAACATGTCCTGGTCGAGCGCGTTGTGGTGGGTGACGAAGGGGCGCGCGTTGGCGCCGCCGGGGATGGGGTGCAGCATCGGCGTCTCGACTTCGAGGAAGCCGTGCCCGACCATGAACTCGCGGATCGAGCTGACCGCCTTGCTGCGGGCCACGAAGCGGGCGCGCGCGGCCTCGTCGGTGATCAGGTCGACGTAGCGCTGGCGGTACTTCTGCTCCTGGTCCGTCATGCCGTGGAACTTGTCCGGCAGCGGGCGCAGCGCCTTGGTGACGAGCCGGATCCGCGCCACCTTCACCGACAGCTCGCCAGTCTTGGTGCGGAACAGCGTGCCCTCGCAGCCGAGGATGTCGCCGAGGTCCCAGTGCTTGAAGTCGGCCAGCGCCTCGGCGCCCACCGCGTCCTGCGTGACGTAGACCTGGATGCGCCCCGAGGCGTCCTGCAGCGTCGCGAAGCAGGCCTTGCCCATCACGCGCTTGAGCATCATGCGGCCGGCCACCGCCACCGCGTGGCCGGCGGCCTCGAGCTCGTCGTTGGGCGTGGTGCCGTGCCGCTGGTGCAACGCTGCGGCGTGGTGGGTCGGCTTGAAGTCGTTGGGGAAGGCCGGGCCGTGGGTGGCAGCGCGCGCGCGCAGCGCCTCGAGCTTGCCGCGTCGCTCTGCGATCAGCGCGTTGTCGTCTTGGTTCATCTGGGGCCCGTCGATTCGCCGGCGATTCTAGGCGCCGGCACGGGGCGGGCCCCGTAGAATCCCGGGCCTGTCATGAGAGCCGCCCACCCGATCACCGGACGGCCGGTGCGCTTCGCGCTCGTCGGTTGCGGCAGGATCTCGGCCAGCCACTTCGACGCCATCGGGCGCCACGCCGGCCGCGCCGAGCTGGTCGCCGTCTGCGACACCGACCCGCGCGCACTGCAGGCCGCGACCGCCCGCACCGGCGCGCCCGGCTTCGACTCGCTCGACGCGCTGCTGCACGGCGCGCAGGCCGACGTCGTCGCGCTTGCCACGCCGAGCGGCCTGCACCCGCGCCAGGCCATCGCCGTGGCCCGCGCCGGCCGGCACGTGCTGACCGAGAAGCCGATGGCCACCAAGTGGGACGAGGGCATGGCGATGGTGCGCGAGTGCCGCGAGGCCGGCGTCAAGCTCTTCGTCGTCAAGCAGAACCGCCTCAACGCGACGATGCAGCTGCTGAAGGCCGCGATCGACGGCGGGCGCTTCGGCCGCGTCTACATGGTCAACGTCAACGTGTTCTGGACGCGGCCGCAGAGCTACTACGACGACGCGCCCTGGCGCGGCCGCTGGGACATGGACGGCGGCGCGTTCCTGAACCAGGCCAGCCACTACGTGGACATGGTCGACTGGCTGGTCGGCCCGGTGGACAGCGTGCACGCCTACACCGCCACGCTGGCGCGCGCGATCGAGGCCGAGGACACCGGCGTGATGAGCCTGCGCCTGCGCCATGGCGGCCTGGCCAGCATCAACGTGACGATGCTGACTCACGGCAAGAACTTCGAGGGCAGCATCACCGTGCTCGGCGAGCGCGGCACCGTGCGCGTGGGCGGCGTGGCGGTCAACCGCATCGAGCACTGGGAGTTTGCCGACCCCCGGCCCGAGGACGAGCAGGTCCGCAGCGCGAACTACGCGCCGCCCAGCGTCTACGGCTTCGGCCACCCCCTCTACTACGCCAACGTCATCGACACGCTGCGTGGCGAGGCCGAGGCGCAGGTCGACGGCTACGAGGGCCTGCGCTCGCTCGAGGTCGTCATCGCCGCCTACCGCAGCGCGCGCGACGGCGTGCGCGTCGGGCTGCCGCTGGTGTTCTGATGGCGCCCGCGGCCCGCGCGGTCGTCCACCCCAGCGCGATCGTCGACGAGGGCGCCCGCATCGGCGAGGGCACGCGCGTGTGGCACTGGGTGCACGTCAGCGCCGGCGCCCGCATCGGCGCGCGCTGCTCGCTGGGGCAGGGCGTGTTCGTCGGCAACGACGTGGTCATCGGCGACAACGTGCGCATCCAGAACAACGTCTCGGTCTACGACGCCGTCACGCTCGAGGACGACGTGTTCTGCGGCCCGAGCATGGTCTTCACCAACGTCCACAACCCGCGCTCGGCGGTGCCGCGCAAGGACGAGTACCGTCGCACGCGGGTCCGGCGCGGCGCCACGCTCGGCGCCAACTGCACCATCGTCTGCGGCACGACCATCGGCGAGCACGCCTTCGTCGGCGCCGGTGCGGTGGTCAGCCGCGACGTGCCGGCCTACGCGCTGGTGGTCGGCGTGCCGGCGCGCCGCATCGGCTGGATGAGCCGGCACGGCGAGCGCCTCGCGCTGCCGGCCTCGGGGCCGGGCGACACCGTCCTCGAGGCCGCCTGTCCGGCCACCGGCGAGCGCTACCGTCTCGAAGGCGACACCCTCACTGCGGCCTGAACCCATGCAATTCACCGACTTGAAGGCGCAGTACGCGGCGCTGAAGACCAGCATCGACGCCCGCATCCAGCGCGTGCTCGACCACGGCCAGTACATCCTCGGCCCCGAGGTGAAGGAACTCGAGGAGCGGCTGGCGGCCTTCACTGGCGCCAGGCACTGCATCACGGTGGCCAGCGGCACCGAGGCGCTGCTGATCGCGCTGATGGCGCTCGACCTCGCGCCCGGCGACGAGGTCGTCACCACGCCGTTCACCTTCGCCGCCACCGCCGAGACCATCGTGCTGGCGGGCGGCAAGCCGGTCTTCGTCGACGTCGAGCCCGACACCTGCAACGTCGACGCGCGGCTCATCGAGGCCGCGATCACGCCGCGCACCAAGGCCATCATGCCGGTCAGCCTGTACGGCCAGGTGGCCGACATGGCCGAGATCAACGCCATCGCCGCCAGGCACGGCCTCGCCGTCATCGAGGACGCAGCGCAGAGCTTCGGCGCGCTCTACCAGGGGCGACGCTCCTGCGCGCTCTCGACCTGGGGCGCGACCAGCTTCTTCCCGAGCAAGCCGCTCGGCTGCTACGGCGACGGCGGTGCGCTGTTCACCGACGACGACCGCCTCGCCCAGGCCGCGCGCGAGATCCGCGTGCACGGCCAGAGCGCCCGCTACACGCACACGCGGCTGGGCGTCGGCGGCCGGCTCGACACGATCCAGGCCGCGGTGCTGCTGGCCAAGCTCGAGCGCTTCGAGTGGGAGCTCGAGCGCCGCGCCGCGATCGGCGCCCGCTACGACGCGCTGCTCGCCGGCGTGCCGGGTGTGGGCCGTGTCGCCGTGCGACCCGACCGCAACTCGGTGCACGCGCAGTACACGGTGCGGGTCGGGGACCGTCCGGCGGTGCAGGCCGCGCTGCACGCCGCCGGCGTGCCCACCGCCGTGCACTACCCGAAGCCGCTGCACCACCAGCCGGCCTACGCGGCGCACTGCTGCCCCGAGTGCTGCGAGGTCAGCACCGATCTGGCCGCGCGGGTGCTGAGCCTGCCGATGAGCGCCGACCTGACCGAGGCTGATCAGGACCGCGTCGTCGCTGCGCTGCGCGCGGCGGTGGCCGGGTCCGCGCCGCGCCCGGCTGCGGCCCCGGCGGCTGCAGCGGCCAACGCGGCGGCCTGAGCCGCGGCGCCCGACCGCCGCCCCGGCGCCGCGCCTCCGATGGCCCGCTCGTTTGCCGCCAGCGTGCTCACGGTGGCGGGCGGCACCGCCGTCGCCCAGGCCATCGGCCTGGCGGCGCTGCCGCTGGTCACCCGCCTGTACGCGCCCGAGAGCTACGGCGGCTTCGTCGTCTGGCTGGCCTGGGGCGGGCTGGTCCTGCCGGTGGCCTGCGCCCGGCTGGACGCCGCGATCGCGCTGCCGCGGCGCGCGCGCAGCGCCTCGGCGCTGGCGCTGGGCGCGGCCGCGGTCGCCCTGGCGGTCACGCTGATGGCCGCGTTCGCGCTGGCGCTGCTCGCTGCCGCCACGCCCTGGCTCGAGGGGCATGGCGTGGCGCACCTGGCGTGGCTGGTGCCGCTGTTCGTGCTGCAGGGCGCACTGCTGCAGCTGGCGTGGAACTGGCTGGCCCGCACCGGCGGCTTCCGGCGGCTGTCGCTGTCGCGCATCGTGCAGGCCGCGGTGGTGGCCCTGCTGTCGCTCGGGCTGGTGCCCTGGGTCGGCGCGGGCGCCGGGCTGCTGGCGGCGGCGACGCTGGCTGGGCAGCTGGCCGGGTTGGCGGTTGCGGCTTCGGGGCTGGCGGGCAGCGGATTCGACCTGCGCGTGCGCCCGCGGCAGGCCTGGCGGCTGATGCGGCACTTCCGGCGCCTCGCGTTCTTCAACGGCCCGCACGTGCTGTCCGACGCCGCGCAGAACTCCGGCCTGCCGCTGCTGGTGGCCGCGTTCCACGGGCCGCAGGCGGCCGCCTACTACGGCTTTGCGATGCGGCTGCTGAAGGCGCCGCTCGGGCTGCTCAGCAACGCGGTCGCGCAGGTCTACTACCCGCGTGCGGCCGGCCACCGTGCCGACGACGGACGGCTGCGCCGCGACGCGCTGCGGCTGGTGGCCGCGCTGTCGGCGACGGCGCTGGCGCTGCTGCCGGTTCTGCTGTGGCTTCCCGAGCGCTGGATGGGCGCGCTGTTCGGTGCCGCCTGGGCGGACGCGGCGGCCTACCTGCGTGCGCTCGCGCCGTGGATCCTGTCGGCCTTCGTCGCCGGTCCGCTGGGCGTGCTCTACCTCGTCAAGGAGCGCTTCGCTCTGGACTTCGCGCTGGCGCTAGCCGCCACGCTGATCGCGTTCGGGCTGCTGCTGGGTGCGCAGGCCGCGGGCCTGGCCGCGCTGCCCTCGCTGTGGCTGCTGTCGCTCGGCATGACCGCGTACATCGTGGCCTCGACGATCGGGGAGTTCCACTTCGTCATCGGGCGCGGTGGGCGCTCGACCGGCCCTGCAGGCCCTGCGGCCCGCGCGGACGGTCCAGGTCGGCCCGGCGGAGCCGATGATCGACCGCGCTGACCCGGCCGACGCCGCGGCGATCGCGCCGCGGATCGACCTCGCCGACTGGTGGGCCGACCCGGCGTGGCGTGCGGCGCTGGCCGTGCCGCTGGGCATGACGGCCCTGGCGTGGCCCGGCCTGGGCACGGTCTACCAGCGCCGGCGCTTCGGCCTTGCGCAGCTCGAGCTGGCGCCGCTCGGGCTGTACGCGCCGGTGTCCGTGTCGCAGCGGGCGTCGGGGCGGGCGCCGGACTCCGCACCGGCGTCCGCACCGCTGGAGGACTTCATCGACCGTGCGCCGCGGCGGGCGGCCCGGGTCACGCTGAACCTCGACCCGCTCGACCCCTGCCGCGACGCGCTGGCCGCGCGCGCCGCCGCCGCCGGCTGGCAGGTGCTGCCGCGCAGCACCCATCTGCTCGCGCTGGACGGCGCGCCCGAGGCGCTGCGTCGCGGCTACCACGCCACCAAGCGCGCGCAGGTGCGCCGCGCGCCGGCGCTGCCCTGTCGCGTGGAGTGCGTGCGCGGCCCGGGGCGGCTCGACGACTACTGGCCGCTGTACGAGGCGGCGGCGGCGCGCTGGGGTCGCGCCGGGCCGCCGTATCCGCGCGCGCTGTTCGAGGCGCTGCTGGCGAGCCCAGCCGTCGAGCTGTGGCTGATGCACGTCGCCGGGCGGCCCGCCTGCGGGGCGGTCGTCTTCGTCGGCCGCCGTGCGGCGCTGTACTGGCAGGGCGCGGCCCGCATCGACGAGCACACCCGCGGCACCTTCCCGATGCTGCGCCTGATGGACGCCCTGATCGCGAGCCTGGCGGCTCGCGGCGTGCCGTGGCTGAACCTCGGCGCCAGCGAAGGGCTGCCCAGCGTGGCGCGCTTCAAGGAAGAGCTCGGCGCGCGCGCCGTGGCTTACCCGACGCTGCGCCGCGAGTCGGTGGCCTGGCGTGCGCTGGCCGCTCTGGCGGGGCTGAGGGGGCTGAGGGGGCTGACCGGGCTGGGGACGCTGCGGCGCGCGGCCCGGCCCGGGGCCGAGGCCCCCGGCACACCCGCGCCCGGATAATCCACGCCTTCTTCGGGCAGTTTGCGGGCAGGCGGCGCGATGGCGGAGGTGGACTGGAACGAACGCGCCAGGCAGGGCAGCGCCTGGCAGTCCGTCATCGACCCCGGCGACCGCTCGGGGCTCAAGAACGGCCTGATCGACCGCATCCAGTGGCTGCACGTCGGGCCCTGGGCCGCGACGCGGCGTCGCGTGCTCGACTTCGGATGCGGCGTCGGCCGCTTCGCAGGGCGCATTGCAGCGCTCGGCGTGGAGTACGTCGGCACCGACAGCGCCGTTGCGATGATCGAGGCCGCGCGCCGGCTGCATGCCGGCGGCAAGCCGCGCTTCGAGCACGTGCCCGCGCTGCCGCTGCCCTTCGAGGACGGCCGCTTCGATGGCGTGCTGACGGTGGGCGTGCTGCAGTGCCTGAAGACCGCGGACGGCGGCCCGCTGCGCGCGGCGGTGGCCGAGCTCGCGCGCGTGCTCGCGCCCGGCGGCGAACTGCTGATGATCGAGCAGGCCAGCGCGTCGGGCCGCCACTCCGGCTCGGTGGTCGAGAGCGCGAGCGAGGCCGACTACCTCGCGGCGCTCGGGCCGCACTTCGATGTCGCCGCGCTCGCGCGCATCCGGCGCGGCTCGTTGTCGCGCGCCAGCGGCCTGTACCTGCGCTGGGGCGCGGCGCTGCCCGGCCGCCGCGTGCTCGAAGGCTGGCTGGCGCGGCACGAGTCCAGGGCGGCCGCGCGGGCCGGCGAGGACGCGCTGCGCCGGCTCGCCTACCACGACGTCGCGATCCGGGCGGTACGCCGGCCGTGAGCGCACCGCCGGTGCTGGTGGTGGGCACGCACTCGATCCACGTGCGGCGCTTCGTGCAGGGGCTGCTCGATGCCGGCGAGTCGGTCGTGCTGGCCACCGACCGCGCCGAGAAGCTCGCCGTCCACCCCGCGCTGCGCGAGCAGTTCGTGGTCGACTTCGGCGTGCGGCACGTGGTCGCGACGCCGCGGCGGCTGCGCCAGGCCATCGCGCGCTGGCAGCCGCGCGTCGTGCACGCGCACCAGGCCAATTCGGTGGCCTGGCACGCGGTGCGCGCGGCCGGCGGCCGGGTGCCGGTGGTGGTGACGCTGTGGGGCTCGGACGTGCTCACGCTGCCGCAGCGCAGCCCGCTGCACCGCTGGATGGTGCGCCGCACGCTGCGGCGCGCCAGCGCCTGGACGGCCGACGCGCAGGTGCTGCTGCAGGCCGCCGCCGCGCTCGCCGCCGACGGCCCGGCCGAGCGCGCCTGGATCCCGCTCGGCATCGACCGCCCGCCGGCCGCCGAGGGCGCGGTGCGGGAGCGGCGGATCCTGTCGTGCCGGCTGCACAAGCCGCTCTACCGCATCGATGCGATCGTCGATGCCTTCGCGCGCCTGCCGCCGGCGTGCGACGGCTGGATCCTCGAGGTGGCTGCCGACGGCCCCGAGCGCGCCGCGCTCGAGCGCCGCGCTGCCGCGCTGGGCCTGGGCGCACGCGTCGAGTTCAGCGGCCTGCTCGCGCCGGAGGCGCTGGCGCGCGCCTACCGGCGCAGCGCCGTGTTCGTCAGCGTGCCGGTGTCCGACGGCACCTCGGTCAGCCTGCTCGAGGCGATGGCGGCCGGATGCCTGCCGGTCCTGAGCGACCTGCCCGCCAACCGCGAGTGGGTGCAGGACGGCCGCGACGGGCTGCTGGTGGCCGGGCTCGACGGGCTCACCGCGGCGCTGGAGCGCGCCATCGGCTGGTGGCAGTCCGGACGCTGGGATGCCGAGGGACGCCCGCGCAACGAGCGGCGCGTCGAGGAGCACGCGCTGCTCGCGCGCAACGTCGGGCAGTTCCGTGCGCTGTACGCGCGCGTCGCGCCACCGGCCCGGGGTCCGGCATGAGCCGCCTCCCGGCCGGCGCTCCCGTCGCTTCATCCGTCGGCGCACCCGTCGGCGCGTGCCGCCGCGTGCTGCACCTGACCACCGTGCACCCGCGCGACGACATCCGCATCTTCCGCAAGGAGTGCGTGTCGCTCGCGCGCGCCGGCTACGACGTCGTGCAGGTGGTCGGGGACGGGCAGGGCGACGCGGTCGTCGACGGCGTGCGCATCGTCGACATCGGCGCGCGCCCGGCCGGACGTCTCGCGCGCATGCGACGGCAGCCGGCGCTTGCGCTGGCCGCGGCGCGGCGCGAGCGGCCGGCGCTCGTGCACCTGCACGACCCCGAGCTGCTGCCGGTGGGCGTGGCGCTGGCGCGCGACGGCCTGCCGGTGGTGTACGACGCGCACGAGGACGTGCCGCGCCAGGTGCTGACCAAGCAGTGGATCGCCGCCCCGCTGCGGCCGCTGGTGGCGCGCGCCTTCGAGGCCTACGAGAACCGCCAGGTGCGGCGCCTGGCGGCGGTGGCGGCGGCCACGCCGCACATCGGCGAGCGTTTCGGGCCGATCGCGCGGCGCAGCGTGGTCGTCGGCAACTACCCGTTCACCGAGGAGCTCGCGCCCGACGCGGCGGCTGCAGCCGCGGCCGCGGCGGCGCGCGAGCGCATGGTCTGCTACGTCGGCGGGCTGATGCGCACGCGCGGCCTGCTGACGATGGTGCGCGCGGCAGCACGCGTGCCCGGGCTGCGGCTGGTGCTATGCGGCCGCTTCGAGGATGCCGCCTTCGAGGCCGAGCTGCGCTCCGAGCCCGGCTGGGCGCAGGTGGACTTCCGCGGTCAGGTGGGCCGCGCCGAGGTGCGCGACGTGATGGCGCGCGCCCGCGCCGGCCTCGTCACGCTGCTGCCGCTGCCGAGCTACCGCGACTCGCTGCCGATCAAGATGTTCGAGTACATGTCGGCCGCGCTGCCGGTGGTGGCGTCGGACTTCCCGTTGTGGCGCGGCATCGTCGAGCGCCACGGCTGCGGCCTGTGCGTGGACCCGGCCGACGCGGCCGCGCTGGCCGCGGCCATCGTGCGCATCGTCGACGACGCCGCCGCCGTCGCCCGCATGGGGGCCGCGGGGCGTGCGGCGGTGCTGTCGGAGTACCACTGGCCGCGCGCCGAGGCGGCGCTGCTGGCGCTGTACTGCGAGCTGCTCGGTGGTGCCGCGGGGCGCGCGCCGTGAACATCCTGTACCTGAACCACTACGCCGGCACGCCCGCGCTCGGCATGGAGTACCGCCCGTACTTCCTGGCGCGCGAGTGGGTGCGGCTCGGGCACCGCGTGCAGGTGGTCGCGGCCGACCACTCGCACGTGCGCGCGCGCCAGCCCCGCGCCGGCGACGAGACGATCGACGGCGTCTCCTGGCGCTGGGTGTCCACGCCACCCTACCGCGGCAACGGCTTCGCGCGCTTTCGCAACATCCTCGCCTTCCTGCGCGCGCTGTGGTCCGACGCGCCGCGCTGGGCCGCCGCGTTCCGGCCCGACGCCGTGATCGCGTCGAGCACCTACCCGATGGACATCTGGCCGGCACGGCGCATCGCGCGCCTGGCCGGCGCGCGACTGGTGCACGAGGTGCACGACCTGTGGCCGCTGTCGCCGATCGAGCTGTCGGGGATGTCGCCGTGGCACCCGTTCGCGCTGCTGTGCCAGCGCGCCGAGGACGCCGCCTGCCGCGATGCCGACGCGGTGGTCTCGATGCTGCCGAAGGTGCACGCGCACCTGGCCTCGCGCGGGCTCGACCTGGGCCGGCTGCACATCGTGCCCAACGGCATCGATCCCGCCGAGTGGGAGCGCGCGCCGGCGCCGCTGGACCCTGCCGTGGCCGCCGCGCTCGACGCCGCGCGCGGCGATGGCCGCGTCGTCGTGGGCTACGCCGGCTCGATGGGGGAGCCCAATGCGCTGGACACGCTGCTCGACGCCGCCCGGCTGCTGCGCGGCGAGCCGTTCGCCTTCGTGCTGGTGGGCGACGGCCACCTGCGCTCGCGGCTCGAGGCGCGGGTGCGCGAAGAGCGCCTCGCCAGCGTGGAGCTGCTGCCGCCGATCCCGAAGGCGCAGATCCCGGCCTTCCTCGCGCGGTTGCACATCGCCTGGATCGGCTGGCAGCGCGTGCCCATCTACCGCTTCGGCATCGCACCGAACAAGCTGATGGACTACATGATGGCGCGCTGCGTCGTGCTGCACGCGGTGGAGGCCGGCAACGACCCGGTGGCCGAGGCCGGCTGCGGCCTGACCGTGGTGCCCGAGGACGGCGCGGCCACGGCCGACGGCCTGCGCCGCCTGGCAGCTTTGCCGGCCGCCGAGCGGCGCGCGATGGGCGAGCGCGGGCGCGCGTTCGTGCAGGCGCACCACACCTACCCGGTGCTGGCGGCGCGTTTCCTGGAGGCGCTGCAATGAGCGACGAGACCTCGCGCGTGGCCGAGCGCTATGCGCGCCGCACCGCCACGCACGACGGCGCCGACGACCGCTACAGCCCGCTGCGCCCCGAGGTCTGGCAGACGCTGCAGGAGCGTCAGCGCGTGCTGCTGCAACTGCTGGCCGCGCACGACCGGCGAGATCTCGCCGCGCTGCGCCTCGTGGAGGTGGGCAGCGGCAGCGGCGGCAACCTGCTCGAGCTGCTGCGCCTGGGCTTCGCGCCGCGGCATCTGCGCGGCATCGAGCTGCTGCCCGAGCGCCACGCGGCGGCCCGTGCCGCGCTGCCCGAGGCGGTGGCGCTGGAGCTCGGCGACGCGTCGGTGGCACGCATCGAGCCCGGCAGCCAGGATCTCGTGCTCGCCTCCACCGTGTTCAGCTCGCTGCTCGACCGCGCCTTCCAGCACCACCTGGCCGACGCGATGTGGTCGTGGCTGGCGCCGGGCGGGGCGGTGCTGTGGTACGACTTCACCTTCGATAATCCGCGCAACCCCGACGTGCGCGGCGTGCCGCTCGCCCGCGTGCGCGAGCTGTTCCCGGCCGGGCTCGTCGACGCGCGCCGCGTGACGCTGGCGCCCCCGCTGGCGCGCGCGGTGTGCCGCTGGCACCCGGCGCTGTACACCGCCTTCAACGCACTGCCCCTGCTGCGCACGCACCTGCTGGCCTGGATCGAGAAACCGCGATGAACGCGCCCGCCCGCCCCCCGCTGCCTTTCCTGCCGTTCGCGCTGCCCGAGATCGGCGAGGACGAGATCGCCGAGGTCGTCGACACGCTGCGCTCGGGCTGGGTCACCACCGGCCCCAAGGCGCGTCGCTTCGAGGAGGAGTTCGCCGCCTTCCTGGGCGAGCCGGCGCTGCACTGCGTGGCCGTCAACTCGGCCACCGCCGGCCTCCACCTCGCGCTCGAGGCGCTGGGCATCGGCCCGGGCGACGAGGTCGTCACGACGACGCACACCTTCACGGCCACCGCCGAGGTGGTGCGCTACCTGGGCGCCGACGTGCGGCTGGTCGACGTCGACCCGGCCACGCTGAACATCGACCCGGCCGCGGTGGAGGCGGCGATCGGGCCGCGCACCAAGGCGCTGATCCCGGTGCACTACGCAGGCCTGGCCGCCGACATGCCGCGGCTGCTGGACATCGCCGCCCGCCATGGCCTGAAGGTGGTGGAGGATGCGGCGCACGCCCTGCCGTCCCGGTGCGGCGGCCGCCTGGTCGGCACGCTCGCGAGCGACGCCACCGTCTTCAGCTTCTACGCCAACAAGACCATCACCACCGGCGAGGGCGGCATGCTCGTCACGCGCGACGAGGCGCTCGCGCGGCGCGCGCGCACGATGCGGCTGCACGGCATGAACCGCGACGCCTTCGACCGCTTCACGGCCAAGGTGCCGAGCTGGTACTACGAGATCGTCGCGCCGGGGTTCAAGTACAACCTGACCGACATCGCCGCCGCGCTCGGCCTGCACCAGCTGCGCAAGGCGCACGCCTTCCAGCAGCGCCGCGCGGCCATCGCGGCGCGCTACGACGAGGCCTTCGCCGGTCTGCCGCTCGTGCTGCCGCCGCGGCCCCCGGCCGGCGACCTGCACGCCTGGCACCTGTACGTGGTGCGGCTCGAGGACGAGGCGCTGGCCGCCGGCGTGCACCGCGACCGCTTCATCCAGCGGCTGTTCGAGGCCGGCATCGGCTGCAGCGTGCACTACATCCCGCTGCACCAGCACCCGTACTGGCGCGAGCGCTACGCCCTCGACGCCACGATGTTCCCGCACAGCCAGCGCGCCTACGAGCGCATGGCGAGCCTGCCGATCTACACCCGCATGGGCGACACCGACGTCGCGCGCGTGGCCGAAGCCGTGCGAGCCGCTCTGGGCGGATGAGCGGATGAGCGGATGCGCGGCTGTGCGGCGGCAAACACTGCAGATTGATCGTGTGACGATCAAGATGCAATGTTGCTGGAGCGATGCCTGTCGGACCGGGTGGCCCGCAGCCTGCAGCGCTTCCCGGCCGCGGCGCTGCTCGGGCCGCGCCGGGTCGGCAAGACCACGCTGGCGCGTCGACTGTCTGCCGCGCACCCGGGAAGCGCCGTGCTCGACGAGGTGCAGCTGATGCCCGGCCTGTCCGCCGCGCTGCGGCCGCTGATCGACGCCGACCGGCGCCCGGGTCGCTTCCTGCTGCTCGGCTCGGCCTCCGGCGCCCT
The DNA here is from genome assembly GCA_020248915.1 of Rubrivivax sp. GTDB lineage: Bacteria > Pseudomonadota > Gammaproteobacteria > Burkholderiales > Burkholderiaceae_C > Rubrivivax. Next base: position 21,575 of record JADCGP010000052.1, read on the forward strand.
GCTGCGCCAGAGTTCCGAGTCCCTGGCCGGGCGCGTCGATGGCGTGGAGCTCGCAGCGTTACGGGCCGACGAGTGGCCCGACGACGCCCTGGCGCGGCAGCAGCTGTGGCTGCGCGGCGGTTTCCCGCCAGGCGCACTCGACCGTGCCTTCGTCGTCGCACCGGTGGCACGGCGCTACCCCTTGTCTGCCGGCGTCGACGTCTTGCCGGTGCGCGAGCTGGGCGCTGCACTGGCCGCGGCGCTGGTCGCCGGCCCCGGCGCGCACCGCTGACGCGATGGGCAAGCGCCTGTTCGACCTCGTCGTCGCCCTGGGCGCGCTGGTGCTGCTGTCGCCGCTGCTGGCCGCGGTGGCGCTGGTCGTCAAGCTCGACTCGCCCGGGCCGGTGTTCTTCCGCCAGGAGCGGGTCGGACGCCATGGGCGCAGCTTCCGCATCCACAAGTTCCGCACCATGCACCACCGTCCCGGCGCCGCCGACGGGTTGCCGCTCACCGTGGGCGCCGACCCCCGCATCACCCGCAGCGGCGCCTGGCTGCGACGTACGCGCATCGACGAGCTGCCGCAGTTCCTCGACGTGCTCGCGGGCCACATGAGCGTGGTCGGCCCGCGACCCGAGGTGCCGCGCTACGTGGCGCACTACCCGCCCGAACTGCGGGCGCGGGCGCTGGCGGTGCGGCCCGGCATCACCGACCCGGCCTCGCTCGAGTTCATCGACGAGTCGGAGCGGCTGGCGCGCGCGGCCGACCCCGAGCGCGAGTACGTCGAGTCGATCTTGCCGCGCAAGGTGCGGCGCGCGGCCGACTACGCCGAGCGCGCGACGCTGGCCACCGACGTGGCGGTGCTGTGGCGCACGCTGCGCGTGCTGGCGGGGGGACGATGAGCGCGCAGGGTCGCCGCGACGCCCCGGCGCCCGGCCGGGCGGCAGCCTTCTGGCGCCGGCTGGACGTCGCGCTGGCGCGCATCCGGCCCTACCGCGAGCCGCTGTCGCTGGCGGTGGATGCGCTGGTGGTGGCCGCGTGCTGGAACGCCACCTACCTGTTCCGGCTCGGCTTCGAGCGCTGGATCAGCGCCCGGCCCGGCTACGACGTCTGGGTGATGCTCGGCGTGGTGGCGCTGTACGTCGTGGCCAACCTCGCGTTCCGCGTGCCGCAGAGCATGTGGCGCTTCTCGGGCTTTGCCGAGGTGCAGCGGCTGACGCTGGCCTGCCTGGTGGCCGGCGCCGTGGCGGCCGCGGTGGTGATGGGGCTCGAGCTGCGCAAGGTGCCGCGGGCGGTGCTGGCGCTGCACCCGGTGGTCAGCCTGATGGGGCTGATCCTGGTGCGCATCCTGTACCGGATGACCTACGAGCACGCGCGCTCGCGGATCGCCGGGGCCGCGGGCGAGGTGCGGCGCGCGCTGGTGCTGGGCGCGGGCGAGGCCGCGCGGCTGCTGATCGCCGGGCTGCAGCCCCAGGGCTGGATCGTGCTCGGCCTGTTCGACGACGACCGCGCCCGGCAGGGCGCGCGCATCGGCGGCGTGCCGGTGCTCGGCCCGCTCGAGGCGCTGGCCGATCCGGCGCGCCGCGCCACCGCCACCCACCTGATCGTCGCGATGCCCTCGGCCACGCCGGCCCAGCGCCGCCGCGCGCTCGAGCTGGCCGCGGGCACCGGGCTGCCGGTGCTCACCGTGCCCGGCGCCGAGGAGCTGCGCGAGGGCCGCGCGCGCGTCGAGCGGCTGCGCGACATCGAGCCGGAAGACCTGCTCGGCCGCGAGCCGGTGCGGCTGGACGAGGCGGGCGTGGCCGCCGCGCTGGCCGGCCGCACGGTGCTGGTCACCGGCGCCGGCGGCAGCATCGGCAGCGAGCTCGTGCGCCAGGTGGCGCGTCTCGGGCCGGCGCGGCTGGTGCTGCTGGAGCTGTCGGAGTTCAACCTCTACGCGATCGAGCAGGAGCTGCGCGAGCAGCACCCGGGCCTGGAGGCGGTGCCGCTGATCGCCGACGTGAAGGACGCTGCCGGGCTGCGCGCGCTGTTCGCGCAGTGGCGGCCGCAGGTGGTGTTCCACGCCGCCGCCTACAAGCACGTGCCGCTGATGGAGGAGCGCAACGCGCTGGCCGCGCTGCGCAACAACACCCTGGGCACCTGGCACGCCGCGCGCGCCGCGGCCGAGGCGGGCGCCGAGCGCTTCGTGCTCGTCAGCACCGACAAGGCCGTCAACCCGACCAACGTGATGGGCGCCACCAAGCGCGCCGCCGAGATGGTGGTGAGCCGGCTCGCCGCGCTGCACCCGGGCACGCGCTTCGTGGCCGTGCGCTTCGGCAACGTGCTGGGCTCCAGCGGCAGCGTGATCCCGAAGTTCAAGGAGCAGATCGCGCGCGGCGGGCCCGTCACCGTGACCCACCCGGACATCATCCGCTACTTCATGACGATCCCCGAGGCGGCGCGCCTGGTGCTGCAGGCGGCCGCCGTCGGCGCGAGCGGGCAGGTGATGGTGCTCGACATGGGCGAGCCGGTGCGGATCGTCGACCTGGCGCGCGACCTGATCCGCCTGTCCGGCCACACGGTGGAGGAGATCGGCATCGAGTTCACCGGCCTGCGGCCCGGCGAGAAGCTCTACGAGGAACTGCTGGCCGCCGCGGACGACACGCTGCCCACCGCGGTGCCGCGGCTGCGCGTGGCGCGGCTGGTCGAGCGGCCGCACGCCGACCTCGAGGAACTGCTGGCCTGGGCCGAGGCCGCCGGCGGCCACGCGCCGGGCGACCGCGCCGACGACGAGGCCACGCGCGAGCGGCTGCGCGCCGTGGTGCCCGAGTACCGGCCCGCGGCCTGAACGGCGGCCGTTGATCGGGGCCGCTCACCCGCTGGCCGACGATCGACGGCACGCTGCAGGCGGCAATGCCCGAAGCGGCCGCAGGCTCCTGCTTGACATCAGATGACGCCGATGAAAACATCACGCATCATGCGCACCACCATCGACATCGACGATCCCATCCTGCGCGACCTGAAGCGCCTGCAGCAGCGCGAGGGCAAGTCGCTGGGGCGGCTGGTGTCCGACCTGCTCGCGCAGTCGCTCGCCGCGCACCGCAAGGGCGAGGCGGCCGCGCCGGATTTCGAATGGGTGGCCCGCCCGATGGGTGCCCGCGTCGACCTGGCCGACAAGCATGCGCTGCTCGACGCGATGGACGAGCCGGCGCCGTGAGCTTCGGCATCGATGTCAACCTGCTGCTCTATGCCAGCGACGAAGGCAGCCCCCGGCATGCGCGAGCGGTCGAGTTCGTCGGGCAGTGCGCCGGGGGCGGCGAGGTCTTCTGCCTGGCCTGGCTCACCGTGATGAGTTACCTGCGGATGTCGACGCACCCGCGGATCTTCACGCACCCGCTGACGCCGGCGGAGGCGGCGCGCAACGTCCAGTCGCTGCTGTCCCTGCCGCACTGCCGGGTCGTCGGCGAGCAGGAGGGGTTCTGGGACGTCTACCGGGAGGTCGTGCGCGAGGCCCCGGCACGCGGCAACCTGGTGCCTGACGCCCATCTCGCGGCCGTGCTGCGCCAGAACGGCGTGCGCCGCCTCTACTCCGCCGACCGCGACTTCCGTCGGTTCGACTTCCTGGAAGTCGTCGACCCGCTGGCGTGAGCGCGGCGCGCGGCCGCGCCCGTCAGCGCGCGAGCAGCCGCTCGAGCGCGAGGGCGATGCGCTCGCCGGTGCGGCCGTCCCAGAGCTCGGGGATCGTGCCCTTCTTCCACTGCCCGGCGAACAGCCGGTCGAGCGCGGGGGCGAGCGCCGCGGGGTCGGTGCCGATCAGCTCGTTGGTGCCGACGGTCACCGTCTCGGGGCGCTCGGTGGTGTCGCGCAGCGTCACGCAGGGCACGCCCATCACGGTGGTCTCCTCGGTGACGCCGCCGCTGTCGGTGATCACGCCCTTGGCGTTGCGCACGAGCCAGTTGAACTCCAGGTAGGGCTGCGGCTCCACCGCCACGATCGACGCCGGCCGGTCCGGCAGCGTGGCCAGCGTCTTGGCCGTGCGCGGGTGCACCGGAAACACCACCGGCAGCCCGCGCGTGGCCTCGCCCACCGCGGCGACGAGCCGCGCGAAGCCGGCTGCGTCGTCCACGTTGGCCGGGCGGTGCAGCGTCATCACGAAGTAGCCGCCGGGCTGCAGGCCGTGCCCGGCGGCGAAGGCCGGCGCCACCAGCCGCGGCAGGTTGGCCAGCAGCGTGTCGATCATCGTGTTGCCGACGAAGAAGATCGCGTCGTCGCGCGCGCCGGCGCGCCGCAGGTTGGCGTTGGCCACCTCGCTGGTGGTGAAGAACCAGTTCGTGATCGAGTCGGTGACGAGGCGGTTGATCTCCTCGGGCATCGTCCAGTCGCCCGAGCGGATGCCCGCCTCGACGTGCGCCACCGGCACCCGCAGCTTCTGCGCCGCGATCGCGCAGGCCATCGTGGAGGTGACGTCGCCCACCACGAGGCAGCAGTCGCTGCGCCGCTCGAGCAGCAGCCGCTCGTAGCGCGTCATGATGCCGGCCGTCTGCTCGGCCTGCGTGCCCGAGCCCACCTCGAGGTTGACGTCGGGCTCGGGGATGCCGAGCTGGGTGAAGAAGTCGCCCGACATCCGCGCGTCGTAGTGCTGGCCGGTGTGCACCAGCCGGTAGCCGAGCGGGCTGCCCGCGGCGCGGCGCGCC
>JADCGP010000053.1 GCA_020248915.1 Rubrivivax sp.
TATGGGTTCGAGGCGGGCAGCGCGCCGGGGCTGGTGGTGGCCGGGGCGTCGCTGCCGGCCTACCGGTCGGATCTGCCGGCGCTGGCCGGCACCGTGCGCCTGGGCGGCGCCACGCTGCGGCTGCCGATGGCTGCGGAGTGACGACGGCGACTGCCCGATACCGCGCGCCTTGCAAGGCGCGCCCCAACCTGGAGAGACCACCTATGCTCGGACAAATGATGCAGCTGCCGCTGCTGATCTCGTCCCTCATCGTTCATGCCGAACGCCACCACGGCGACCAGCTCGTGGTGTCGCGCCGGGTCGAGGGCGACATCCACCGCATCAGCTATCGCGAGGTGGCCGCGCGTGCACGGCGCGTGGCCAATGCGATGCAGACCCTGGGCGTGCAGCCGGGCGAGCGCGCGGCCACGCTGGCCTGGAACACGCACCGCCACATGGAGCTGTACTACGGGGTCAGCGGAAGCGGCCGCGTGCTGCACACGGTGAACCCGCGGCTGCACCCGGACCAGATCGTCTACATCGTCGATCACGCCGAGGACCGCGTGATGTTCTTCGACATGACCTTCTGGCCGCTGATCCAGGCCGTCGCCGGCCGCACCAGGACGGTGAGGCATTGGGTGGCGATGACCGACCGCGCGCACATGCCGCCCGTCGAGCAGGCGGCCACGGTGCCCAACCTGCTGTGCTACGAGGAGCTGCTCGCCGCAACCCACGACCGGTACGCCTGGCCAGTGCTCGACGAGAACACCGCGAGCAGCCTGTGCTACACCAGTGGGACCACGGGCAACCCCAAGGGCGTGCTTTACAGCCACCGCAGCACCGTGCTGCACACCATGGCTGCGGCGTTGCCCGACTGCCTGGGCTGCGGTGCGACCGACGCCATCCTGCCCGTGGTGCCGATGTTCCATGTCAACAGCTGGGGCATCGTGTACCTGGCGCCGATGACGGGCGCCAAGCTCGTGCTTCCCGGCCCGGGTCTCGACGGGAAGAGCCTGTACGAGCTGTTGGAGAGCGAACGCGTCACCATCAGCGCCGGCGTGCCGACAGTGTGGCAAGGACTGCTCGCGCACGTCGAGGCGAACGGCCTGAGCTTCACCACCATGCGCAGGAGCGGCATCGGTGGGTCGGCGTGCCCTCCGGCCATGATCCGCAAGTTCCGCGACGCCTACGGGGTGCACGTGATACACGCCTGGGGCATGACGGAGATGAGCCCGATCGGCACCGTCGCGGCCTTCAAGGCGCAGCACTCGGGTCTGGACGACGAGGGCAGGCTTGCGGTGATGAGCACCCAGGGCCGCGCCGTCTATGGCGTGGACATGAAGATCGTGGCCGAGGACGGAGCCGATATGCCCTGGGATGGCCAGGCCTCGGGCGACCTGCTGGTCCGCGGCCCCTGGATCATCGCAACCTACTTCAAGGGCGAGGGTGGTGACCCGCTGGCGACCGACGCCGACGGCAACGGCTGGTTCCCGACCGGAGACGTGGCGAAGATCACGCCCGAGGGCTACATGGTCATCACCGACCGCAGCAAGGACGTGATCAAGAGCGGCGGCGAGTGGATCGGCTCCATCGACCTGGAGAACATCGCGATGGCCCATCCGGCCGTGGCCATGGCCGCATGCATCGCGGCACCACATCCCAAGTGGGACGAGCGACCGCTTCTGGTGGTCGTCAAGAAGCCGGGCATGGAGGTGTCGCGCGAGGAACTGCTTGCCTTCTACGAGGGCAGGGTGGCGAAGTGGTGGATCCCGGACGACGTCGTGTTCACCGACGCCATCCCGCTGGGGGCAACGGGCAAGATGCAGAAGAACAAGCTGCGCGAGCAGTTCAAGGAGCACCGTCTGCCGACCGCATGAAGCGAAGCGCCGTCGTCCGGTCTTGCAGGGTTGCGCGTGCCGCCTCAAGGCATCAGCGACATCGTGAGCAGCACGCCTCCGGCTGTCAGCGCGAGCAGGACGCCCACAGGGACGCCCTGGCGGGCGGGCCGGCTCGCGCGGGCCAGCCACACGGCCACCAACGGCAGGGCTTGCATCAGATGCGCTGCCACGAAGTGCGCCGGCCTGGGGTCGCTGCCATCCAGCCGCCAGCCCAGCAGAGGCAGCGTCATGGCGGCCTCGACCGCGGACTGCGAGCGGCCTGCATCGACCAGCGCTTCGCCCGTCCAAGGCAGCAGCAGGCCGCTCCCGGCGAAACCCAACGCGATGCCCAGCGAGATCAGTCGGTCCCTTGACGCCGAAGCCGCCAACGCCAGGCGCCCGGCCACGAGGGCCAGCCACACCACGGCGAGACTCATGATCGACGCACCGAGGCCCATCAGACTGAACATCAGCCCCTCGAATGCCGTCCGCTCGTTGAAGTGCGAGTCCACGCCCCGTGCCGCCTGCACCGTGATCCAGGTGATCTCGAAGACGAGCGTGCCGAGCAGCACGGGCGACAGCAGACGCCAGCCCGGTACGCGCGTGCGCGCCAGGAGCCACCGCGCTGCAAGCGCCATGGTGATTCCGTAGAAGCCAAGGGACAGCGCGAAGCGCACTGGCTTGGACCAGGGCGATTGCCCGAACACGGAGCGATCGTCCAGGCCGGCCAGGGCGGCCAGCAGGGGAACGAGCGCCAGCAGCACGACACCCGACCGGAACAGATGATCACGCAGCGGCCACGCGGCCGCTGCGGCGGAGACATCGAGCTTCATCGGGGGGGGTCACGATAGGTTGATGATAGGGAGCACGGCTGCAGGCGCGGGGCGGACCGGGCTCCATCATCCTCGTTGCGGCCGCCTTACCGGCGACTTTCGTCCGACCAGGCGCAGCGGTGCCGAACGCCTCCCGCACGGCGAGGATCGTGCTCGTCCGGCCGGCGATCAACGCGGCGACCGTCGCGCCGTTCATCGCCTGTGTCGTCTGGCGACGACAGGGGGCGGACGCCCTCGGGGTGAGAGGGGCGGATGCACGTCGGCCGCGCAGGTTGCCGTCCGCCTGTTGCTGCTCCTGATCCGGGGCTGCCGTTGCGCCGGCGCCATGCGCCTGCGGCGCGGGCCTCGGGGTCAGGCCTCGGGCGTGGACGCCGACCCGAGCGCCGACGCCGCTTCGCGCGAGATCGTGCGGAACACCGCCGCCACGGACGGGATGCGCCGCATCGTGGGTGCACACAGCAGCCACAGGCGCGACTGCAGTGCGGCCACCGGCTCGCCCACGCGCTGCAGGGCGGGGTCGGCGTCGCCCACGAAGCAGGGCAGGACGGCGGCACCGAGGCCCTCGCGTGCCGCGGCGTGCAGGGCCGCGAAGTCGTCGAAGCGGGCCACCACGGCCGTGGCGGGCACGTGCGTCGCCATCCAGCGCGCGTCGGCCTGCGGCCCGCTGGAGGCCGTGTACGCCAGCCAGCGCTGCGCGCGGGCGGCGCGGCTGCGGCGCATGTACGCGGCAGACCTCAACGGCCCGAGCTGCCGGCCCACGCAGCCCGTCGGGGGCTTGCGCGTCGGGCGGATGGCGACGTCGGCCTCGCCGCGCTGCAGATCCAGCAGCTGGTCGCTCACCAGCACTTCGGGCCGCACGCCGGGGTGCTCGTGTGCGATGGCGGCCAGCCAGGCGGGCAGCAGGTGGTTGGCCACGTCGGCGGGGGCGGTGATGCGCACGGTGCCGCCGACGAGCGCGGACCCGGTGCGCGTCAGCTCGCGCTGCACCGCCTGCAGCTCCAGCGTCACCCGACCTGCCACCTCGACCAAGCGGCGGCCCGGGTCGGTGGCGCGGTAGCGCCCGTCGCGCCGCTCGAACAGGGCCGCTTCCAGCAGGGCTTCCAGCGCCTTCAGGCGCCGGAACACCGTGGAGGGGTCCAGCTTCAGCTCGCGGGCCGCGTCGGCCAGCCGACCGTGGCGGGCCACGGCCTCGACGAGCGAGAGATCACGCGACGTCAGCATGGAAGACCTCGGCAGGCGGCGCATGCATTGCAGGCATGCAGTTGCGGCTTGCGGTGCTGCAAGCAGGCGGATGCTACGGTCTTCCTGGACCCACTTCACGAGGATCCCGCCATGATCCGGTTCAGCAGCTCCCGGTGGACGTGCCTGTTGCCGGCGCTCGCCCTGTTCACCTCCCAGGCCTTTGCCGCCACCGTGCGGACCGCCTTCGTCGCGGGCGAGCACGGCGCGGACCCCGCGCGGCACGTGTCGGCGCTGTCGCTGCAGGTGCAGGACGTGGTGTACCAGAGGCTGCTCGCCTACCGCGCCGGGGCACCGGCGCCCGAGCTGGTGCCGATGGCTGCCGCGGCCGTGCCTGCCGCAGGCGACGGTGGCCGCAGCTTCGAGTTCGTGCTGCGGGAGGGTGTGCGCTTCGAGGCCGCTGCCGGCCGCCCGATGACAGCGCACGATGTCGCGTGGTCGATCCGGCGCCTGGCCGCACCCTCCAGCACCGCGCCGGCGCGCGAGCCGCTGCTCGACGCGATCGCGGGCCTGCGGGCGCTGGCCACGCGCTGGGCCGCGAGCGGCAGCGGCGACGGGGTGGACGTCGCGGGCATCCGCGTCGTGGACGAGCGCACGATTCGCTTCGAGCTGGCCGAGCCCGACCACGACTTCCCGCACCTGCTGGCCATGACGGTGGCCAGCATCCTGCCGCGCGAGATCGCCGAGGTCGAGCCGCGCGCGCCGCTGCTCGGGAGCGGGCCGTTCGCCATCGAGTCCTGGGACCGCGAGGGCGGTCGCATCGTGCTGCGCCGCAAGACCGGCGGGCCGCCGCTGGCCGTCGGCAACGTGACGCGTGTCGAGATCGCCCTCGTGGCGGACGAGGCAACGCGGACCCGGCTGCTGGACAGCGGCGCGGTGGACTACCTGGCGCAGCCCGCCTCGGAGCTTGCGCGCGAGCTGATGGCCGACAGCGCTCCTGCACAGGCCCGCCAACGGCGCGGTGTGCGCCTTCATCGGGCGCCCGTGCCGGAGGTGATCTACTACTACATCAACATGCGCGACCCCGTGCTTGGCGGCAGCACCGACGAGCGGCGCGCATTGCGCCGCGCCATCCTGCAGTCCTACGACGTGGCCGAGGAGATCCGCACCGTGCGCGCGGGTTTCGGGCGCGTCGGGGCCGGCGTGGTGCCGCCGGAAGTGGCGCCGCAGCTGGCGCGCGCCTACCCGCTGGCCTTCAACCCCGTGCTCGCGCGCCGCGAGCTGGACGCCGCCGGCTTCAGGCCCGGCGCCGACGGCTGGCGGCGCACGCCCGACGGCCGGGAGCTCGCCGTGGTCTTCAGCAGCGAACCGCTGGAAGTGGTGCGACCCTACCGCGAACTGCGCCAGCGCGGCCTGGCCGACATCGGCCTGAGGATGGTCACGCGCGAGCGGAGCCTCGAGCAGAACCTGCGCGACAGCGACGGCTGCGGGCTGGCGTTCTGGGGCTCGGCCTGGCGCGGGCTGGTGCCCACGCCGGCCTACTTCCTGCGCCTGCTGTACGGGCCGAACATCGGCCGCGGCATCAACCTCGCCTGCTTCGAGTCGGCGGAGTACGACCGCCTCTTCGAGCAGGCGCGCGGCACTGCGCCGGGACCGGAGCGCGACCGTCTCTACGAGCGCATGCTCCGGATCGTGGCCGAGGAGGGGGTGTGGCAGATCGGCGCGCAGCGCATGGCGACCTGGGCGCTGGGCGAGCGCGTGGTCCGCTTCGATCCGCACGCGCTGCAGCCTGCGCCCTGGCTGCAGATGACGATGGTGCCCCCGGGGGCAAGCGCCGCACCCGGGTCGCTGCGGGCCGTGGAGCTGACGTTCCTGAAGTCGGCCTCCGGCGAGCGCGAGCGGCTCAAGCGCTACATCGTGGACAACTGGTTCGCGATGGACGCGATCGCGAAGGCGCAGGGGCTGATGGACGCGTTCACGGTGTGGGACACCGGCTCGGACGAGGGCCCGTGGAACCTGCTCGTGTCCGTGACCTACCGCGACTCCCGGGGCTATGCCGGCATCAGCGAGGCCTTCGAGGCGATCCGCCGCGCGCACACCGAGGTGCGCATCGACGGGAAGAGCCTGCGCGACCTCGGCCGCATCGTCGACTCGCGCCTCGTGCTGGAGGATCCGGCGCACGAGACGCGGTGACGGAGCGCTGTCCAGCGCGGGCCAGGCGCCGTGGCATCGGTCGACCTGCCCGTCGGCAATCTCCGCTCGATGGCGCCGACGTCCATGCAGCCGTCCGACCCGCAGCCGCAGCACCACCGTCGCGGCCTCGTCCCCGGCGGAGACTTCCCGCTCCTGCTGCTTCTCGTCCCGGCGTGCGCACTTTGCCGGGTGGGCGTTGATCGAAGGAGATTCCACGATGACCACCGCCACTATCGCATTGGCCGAGCTCGCCGAGAAGGGCGCCGATGTCGACGCGCTGCGCCAGATGGTGCAGTTCATGGCCCAGCGCCAGATGGAGCTCGACGTCGAAGGGCGTTGCGGCGCCGGCTACGACGAGAAGAACCCCGAGCGGCTGAACAGCCGCAACGGCTTCCGCGACCCGCTCTGGGAGACCCGGGCCGGGTCGGTCGAGCTCAAGATCCCCAGGCTGCGCCAGGGCAGCGACTTCCCGGAGTTCCTGGAGCCCCGCGGCACCGCCGCACCGCCGAGGTGGCGCTGACCGCCGTGATCCAGGAAGCCTACGTGCAGGGCATCTCCACGCGCTCGGTGGACGACCTGGTCAAGGCCCTCGGGATGAGCGGCGTCTCCAACAGCCAGGTCAGCCGGCTGTGCGGTGAACTCGACGAGCGCGTGGGCGCCTTCCTGAACCGGCAGATCGAGGGCGACTGGCCGTACCTATGGATCGACGCCACGTACGTCAAGACACGGGAGGCCGGGCGCATCGTGAGCGTGGCCGTCATGGTCGCCGTCGGCGTCAACACCGACGGCCAGCGCGAAGTGCTCGGACTGAAGGTCGGCGCGTCGGAGGCTGAACCGTTCTGGACCGAGTTCCTGCGCAGCTTGAACCGGCGCGGCCTGCGCGGCGTCAAGCTCGTCATCAGCGACAGCCACGAGGGCATCAAGGCTGCTGCGGCCAAGGTCCTGAAGGCCACCTGGCAGCGCTGCCGCGTGCACTTCATGCGCAACGCCCTGGCGCACGCCGGCAAGACCCAGCGGCGCATGGTCAGCGCGGCCATCGGCACGGTCTTCGTGCAGGACTCGGCCGACAACGCGCGGGCGCAGTGGCGCAGCGTGGCCGATCAGCTGCGCGGCAAGTTCCCCAAGCTCGGCGCGCTGATGGACGAGGCCGAGAACGACGTGCTCGCGTTCATGACCTTCCCCAGGGCGCACTGGTCGCCGATCTGCTCCACGAACCCGCTGGAGCGCCTGGACGCCGGGATCAGGCGACGCACGAACGTCGTGGGCATCTTCCCGAACGACGCCTCCATCGTTCGCTTGGTCGGCGCCATGATGCTCGGGCAGAACGACGAGTGGAGCCCGAACCGGCGCTACATGCAGCTTGAGGGCCTGCAGACCGTCAGCGATACTGCTCCGACCCGGCTGCCCGCCGTGGCTCGCTGAGTAGCGCGCATCCAGCCCGTCCGGGCTGTGGACTTACACCACGCGCTGGGAGGCGACCCCAGGCCACGGTCGCCGGGAATTCAAGGGACGCGCACCGATGAACGATTCACGGCTGGATGAACGCTCGCGGGAAGAGGATGCGTGGCCGGCAGCAACCGGCGTGCGCCCGACCGATGCCGAGTGGGACGCGCGGATCGAGGCAGTCCTGCAACAGATCCGCACCGACCCGTCCCTGGGGCGTGAGCAGGCCCAGGAGGCGCTCGGCGAACTGCGTGGGCAGCAGCGGCTCGACCTGGAGTCGCGGCTCATGTGGCTCGTCGGGCACAGCCACCTGCGCGATGACCGCATGGTGGAGGCCGCGGTGGCTCTTCACCGTGCGGTGGGCATGGCCCAGACGATCCGGCGGGTCGACCTGGAGGCGGACTACCTGGCGACCCTGGGCGCCGTCCAAGCCAACATGGGCGCGTTCTCTGAGGCAATCGAATCCTTTGAGCGGGCACTTGGTTTGCACCGGAGCCTGCCGCCGTCGCCCGCCGACGCGCTGCTTCCCGCGAAGATTCTCGGCAACTTCGGGACGACCTTCGTCATGATGGGCCTGCCGCACAAGGCGCTGCCGCTGTATCAGGAGGCGCGGGATCGCTTCCTGCAGCTTGGTCTGGTCCGCGACGTGGCTGCCTGCCTCAGCAACTGCGCGTTTGCCCAGATCAAACTGGCTGAACGCGAGGCTCGAAGTACCTCGGCCCCGCTGTCTTCGGCTGCGCTCGCGGCAGCGCGGGCGGCGCGCGAGCTGGCCGTTCAGGCGCAGGCCGACCCTTTACTTGCAGCCGAGGTCTATTCGAGCATCAACCTGCGCCTGATGATTGTCCGGGCCGACATCATCCTGGGCGACTGTGCCGCCGCGCTCCGCGAACTAGACCGGATCGACCATTTTCTTGTCAGCGATGCCCATCGTTCGTACTGGCGAACCGACCGCATGATCCTGCGGGCGCGTCTGCTGCGGCTCACCGGCCATGCAAGTGAATCGGTTGCCGGACTGCAGGCCGTGCCGCTGGACGATCTGACCGCCGTCGACCAAGTCAGTGTGCTCGAAGAACTGATCTCCACCCAGGAATCCGCCGGCGACCTGGCCGGTGCGCTGGCCAGCTTCCGCCGTTATCACGAGCTGACGCTGCAGGCGCGCGACCAGACCGCCGAGCAGCGCGGCCAGGTGCTCAACGCGCGGCTGGAACTCGAGCGCGCGCAGCACCAGGCCGAGATCGAGCGGCTGCGGGCCGAGCAGCTCACCCTGCGCAACGAAGAGCTGGCGCGGCAGGCGCACACGGACGCGCTCACCGGGCTGCCCAACCGGCGCGGGCTTGACGCGGCGCTGGCGAACCGGATCGGCCGGCAGCATGCGGAGTTTGCCTGCGTGCTGGCCGACATCGACCACTTCAAGAAGATCAACGACCGGTACTCGCACCTGGTGGGTGACGAAGTGCTGCGGCGGGTGGGTGCGCTGATGCGCGAGCTGGTGCGGGATGGCGACGTGGCGGCGCGCTATGGGGGCGAGGAGTTTGCGCTGCTGCTGGACCGGGTGGACGCGCGGCAGGCGGTGGAGGTGAGCGAACGGCTGCGCGCGGAGACCGCGGCGCAGCCGTGGGGGCAGATCGTGGACGGTCTGGCGGTGACCATCAGCCTGGGGGTGGCGATGAGGCAGGCCGGCGACAGCGCCGAGGCGCTGCTGGGGCGAGCCGATGACTGCCTGTACGCGGCCAAGGCGGCGGGGCGCGACCGGGTGGTGGCGCTGTAGCAGCTCGCCGACACCAACGCCTTGGGGGCCTGCAGGCAGGTGCAACAGGCCCTGGAGGAAGCACCAGTTCGTGACCGGCCCGATGAGCCCCGAGGCGGTCCAAGCTGCGTCGATGGCCTTCAAGAAGGCACTGATCGAGCGCGTGCTGGGGGCGGAACCGTCGGACCACCTGGGCTACCCGACCGGTGCGGCCAAGCCCGAGTACGCGGGCAACTACCGTAACGGCAGCGCCGGCAAGACCTTGCTGACCGAGGACGGCCCGGTGCGCACCGAGGTTCCCTGCGACCGGGAAGGCACCTGCTGCGCCCTGCGCCGGCCAGCGGCCTCGACGGCCGCGGTCGCGACGTGCGCGGAGAGGCTCTCGCCGCCACGCAGCATGGCCTGGCGCTCCTCGCGAACGAATGGCTCGACGCGGACGGGCGGCAACTCGGCGGTCTTTGTCACCGGCACGGTAGTGCAAATGCCATGCGCTGCCCATCGCGCGACCGGCCCGGCGCCGAAGGCGGCACGGTCCTTCGCGCGCGACACGGTGCTGCCAATGTCCGGGCGAAACGCGCGGGAGGCACGGGCGCGGCATCCGGGCGGGTGAGATCCCCCGGACACGGCGCGGCACGGTCCCGCTGCGTCGCCGGCCAACGCTTCAGCGTCCTCCTTCCCTGACCTTCAGCCGTTCGCGCACGGCCCGCGCGCGCACCTTCCGCAGGCCCAGCTGCGTCTTGCGCTGCACGGCCGTCTTCTGGTCGCGGGCTGCTTCGCGCTGCAGCTTGTGGAGGTTGCGCAGCCGCGCCTCGTCCACGCCGTCGACCACCTCGCAGCCCGGCTCGCCCTGGTGACGGCAGTTGCGGAAGCGGCAGCCCGAGCTCAGGCCGGTGATTTCGCCGAAA
>JADCGP010000054.1 GCA_020248915.1 Rubrivivax sp.
CGGCATCGCGCCCCTGAGCGTCAGCACCTTCTGCCCGGCGCGGGGGCCGAAGGCGATGCGATAGGTGATGGCCGCGGCCTGCAGCGGCCGCAGCGTGCGCGCCTCCTCGCCGTCGGCATCCGGCTCGGCCAGGTAGGTCTGCCCCAGAATCCCCGCTCAACCGCTTCTCGCTCGAACCGGCGGGGCTTCACCCGGACGCGGCGATCAGGTTGGCTGCGGGCCGAAAGCTCCGTTGCCGCCCGCCGGGCGCGAAGCGATCCGGATCATCAACGACGAGCACGGGGTCTCGGTGAAGTGCGCTTGCCGGGCAGCCCGGCGCCGGTTTCCAGCTGCTCGAACTTCGCTGCATACAGCTCGACCACCCAGTCGACGAACGCGCGCACGCGGGCACTGAGGTGGCGGTTGCGCGGGTACATCACGTAAAGCGGAAGCCGCCCGGCACTCCAGTCGGCGAGGACGGGTACCAACCGCCCGGCGGCGATGTGTTCGGCGATGATGCGGGTGCGCGGGCACTGCGCGAGGCCCAGACCCGCCAGCGCCAGCGCCACGTGCGCGTCGGCGTCGTTGGCAGCCGCCCGATGCGCCAGGGCAATCTCGAAGCGGCGGCCGTCGCGCTCGAACTCGAAGTCGAAGACGCGGCCGGTCTTGGCGGAGAAGAAGTTCACCGCCAGATGTCGCGACAGCTCTTCGGGCGACCTCGGCGTGCCGTGCCGTGCGAGGTAGGCGGGTGAGGCGCAGGTCACGACCTCGAAGGCGCCAAGCGATCGGGCCACGAGCTGGTCGTCGTGCACGAGGCCGCCGCGGATGACGCAGTCCACACCCTCCGGAACGAGATCCACCGGGCGGTCGGAGCTGCCCAGCTCGACCGTCATCTCGGGGTACTGCATCAGAAAAGCCGGAAGCGCCGGGGCCAGGACATGCCGGCCGGCCACTGCCGGCACGTCGACGCGCAGGCGCCCGCGCGGGCTGCGCACGGCGCCCGCGGTCCGGGCCTCCAGGTCTTCGAGGGCCTGCAGCAGGCGCTGGGCTTCCGCCAGATAGGCCGCGCCGTCCTCGGTGAGGCTGACCCGCCGCGTGGTGCGGCTCAGCAGCTTCACGCCCAGGTGTTCCTCGAGCTGCGCCACGCGCAGCGACACGCTGGCGTTGGGCAGCTGCAGCGACTTGGCCGCGCCGGTGAAGCTGCCCAGTTCCGCGACTCGGGCAAAGGTCTGCATTGCGGTCAGTCGATCCAAGGGCGGCCTCGCTGGATGCCTGAAAACTATTCACAGAAGAAGAAAAGTCATATCAGCAAGAACCCGTAGATTCCGGCACACGCGAACAATACAGTGGCCCGACGTTTCCTTCCACCCACAGATCGGCATGAGAGGCCCCGATGAACCCATCCACTCCCGACCCCTTCTCCACCCACCAGGCGCAGACCCGGCGGCAATGGCTCGGCGGCGTCGGCGCCCTGAGCGCATGGGCTGCCGCATCGAGCGCCCGGGCGTCCGCGACGCCTGCATCGGCGGCGAGGCCGCTGGCCGGGAGAGTGGCCGTCGTCACCGGCGCGCGGAACAACCAGGGCCGCGCCTACGCCGTTGCACTGGCGAGGCTCGGCGTCGACGTCGCGCTGCATTTCCACCGTGCCTCGTCGCGCGCCGAGAACGAAGAGACGATCCGGCTGGTCCGCGCCGAGGGCGCCCGCGTGGCGTTCGAACAGGGCGATCTCGGCGAGGTGGCCAACGTCGTCAAGGTGTTCGACGCCGCCCAGGCGGCCTTCGGGCGAATCGACATCGTCATCAACACCGTGGGCGTGATCGTCAAGAAGCCGCTTGCCGAGGTCACCGAGGAAGACTACGAGCGCTCGCAACGCGCGAACACCAAGGCAGCGCTGTTCGTCATGCGCGAGGCCGCGCGTCGCGTGGCCGACGGCGGTCGCATCATCCAGATCGGCACTTCGCTGACCGCAGGCAGCGCTGCGGGCTACGCCTTGTACGCGGGAACCAAGGCGCCCGCCGAGGAGTTCACCCGCATGCTGGCGCGCGAAATCGGCCGACGTGGGGTGACCGTCAACTACATCGGCCCAGGTCCGCTGGACAACAGCTTCTTCCACGCGGCCGAGACGCCGCAAACGGCCGCGTTCGCCGCGGGGCTGAGTGTCTCGGGTCGGCTGGGGCGCGAGGCCGATGTCGTGCCCATCGTCGAGTTTCTTGCGAGCCCGCAGTCGCAGTGGGTTAACGGCCAGATGCTCTGGGTCAACGGCGGCTACCTGACCCGCTGAGCCCGGCAACGACGCCCTCGCGCCCGCTCACCCGACCCCTTCATCCCTTAATCGGCGGATCACCATGAACCGGACCATCCTGCTGACCGGCGCCAGTGGCGGCTTCGGTCGCCTCATCGCGCACACTCTTCTCGACCACGGTCATCGGCTGATCGCGACCATGCGCGATCCTGGCGGCCGGGGAGGTGAGGTCGCGCAGGCGCTCGCAGCCCGCGGCGCCACTGTGGTTGCGATGGACGTCAGCGACGACGCCAGCGTCGATGCCGCCATCGCGCAAGCGACCCGTGCCGCAGGCTGGCCCGACGTGGTCGTCCACAACGCAGGCATCGGTGTGCACGGCCTGCAGGAGGCCTTCACCGCCGACGACCTGAAGCGCCTGTTCGACGTCAACCTGTTCGGAGTGCACCGCGTCAACAGGGCGCTGCTGCCCACCTGGCGCGAAAGGCGTTCCGGCCTGATGGTCAACGTCTCGAGCCTCCTCGGCCGCATCACGATGCCCTTCTACGGGCCCTACAACGCCAGCAAGTGGGCGCTCGAGGCGAGCTGATCAGCAAGATGATTCAGCCTAGATCCGGCAGTTACCGTGATGCGATGACCTGATTTGCGAGCGCTGACCTGCACTTGCGGCGTGTTGGCACACTCACCCGATGGGTGAAGCAAGACGCAAGGCGCTGGCGGCGCGCCGAGGTGGGGGCGACGAG
>JADCGP010000006.1 GCA_020248915.1 Rubrivivax sp.
AGCCGGGCGCGAGCCCGGGCTGACTTCTTGGGGGAGCGCTCACGTGCGCGCAGCGCAGGTGAGCGATCACCAGAAGGGGGTTCGGGGGCGATGACCCGCAGGGTCATCCTCGGCTTTGCCGAGCCGGGCGCGAGCCCGGGCCCACAGCCGACCAGGGCCATCCGGCACCCGCCAGCAAGACGGCCCGCCGAGGCGGGCCGTTTCGTGGGCGCGGACGCTGGTCAGGGGTTACGGTAATCGTCGTGGCAGGCCTTGCAGGACTGGCCGACGGCACCGAAAGCCGGGCGCAGGTTGTCCAGGCTGTTGGTGCGTGCGGCAGCGAGCAGCTTGGCCACCTCGCCTTCCATCCTCCTGGCGGCGTCGTCGAACTTGGCCCGCTCGCTCCAGATCTTCGGCGAGGCGCCGCCCTTGGCCGAGCCGGCCGTGCCCTCGACGAAGCCCGCCCAGTGGACGCGGGACAGCGCGGAGACGACCTCGGCGTTGGCCACGGCGGCCGCGGCGTCGTAGGGCGTGCGGTTGTTGACCATCGCGCCGATGCGACCGAAGTGATTGGCCATCACGAACATCGAGCTCTGGCGGTACTTGATCGCGTCCTCGGGCTTCTGGAACTGGGCCGATGCAGGCAATGACAGCGCCAGGGCGGCCATCGTGGCGGCGGCGGCGATCAGACGATTCATGCTGGACGCTCCGAGAGGTGTGAGGAGAGGTGACCGTTCTGCTCTGCAGCCGGCCTGCCGAGTGTACGCAGTCTCGGGCGGTTGCACCCACTCACCGTTGCGGTTGCGGCCGCGGCCTTGGCAGGCGGCCTGCCGCACGCTCGGAAGCGCGGTATGGTTACGCCTCATCAGACCCTGTCCGGGGCGTCTCGCCCCGGCCCGCGCCCCATGGCCCATCCTCCCGTCCAGCAGCCTGCCGCGGTGCAACCGGTGCGGGTCTGGGACCTCCCCACCCGGCTCTTCCACTGGACCCTGGCGCTGGCGGTCGTCGGATCGGTGGTCACCGCCAAGATCGGCGGCAACGCGATGGTCTGGCACTTCCGCCTCGGCTACGTCGTCTTCGCGCTGCTCGCGTTCCGTCTGCTGTGGGGCCTGTTCGGCGGGCGCTGGTCGCGCTTCGCGAGCTTCCTCTACACCCCGGGAGCCGTCGTCCGCTACCTGCGGGGGCAGGCGCGCCCGGGCGAGCACCTGGAGGTCGGCCACAGCCCGCTCGGCAGCCTCTCGGTCTTCGCGCTGCTGGCGCTGCTGGCGGTGCAGGTGGGCACCGGGCTCGTCAGCGACGACGAGATCGCCAACGTCGGGCCGCTCAACCGCCATGTCGCCACCGACATCGGCCTTGCTGCCACCGGCTGGCACAAGGAGTGGGGCTCGAACATCCTGATCGGGCTGGTCGTGCTGCACGTGGCGGCGATCCTGTTCTACTTCGTGGGCCGCAAGGTGAACCTGATCCGCCCGATGCTCAGCGGCGACAAGCTGCTGCCCCCGGGCACGCCCGTTTCGGCCGACGGCGCCGGGCGACGTGCATTCGCGGCATTGCTGCTGGCGCTTTGCGCCGCGGGCGTGGCCTGGGTGGTGCTGCGCTGACCCGGGTGCCGGGACGGGCCATGGAGCAGCAGGTCTGCATGCAGGTCGTGCCCGCAGGCGATCCTGCCCTCGACGCCGTGCGCGCCCTGTTCCGCGAGTACGCCGCTTCGCTGGGCGTCGACCTGTGCTTCCAGAACTTCGAGCAGGAGCTGTCGGCCCTGCCGGGCGAGTACGCCGCGCCCCCGGGTGTGCTGCTGTTGGCCACCGTCGGCGGCGAGCCCGCCGGCTGCGGCGCGCTGCGCGCGCTGCGCGAGGCCGACTACCCCAACGCCTGCGAGATGAAGCGCCTCTTCGTCCGCCCGGCGTTCCGCGGCCTCGGCCTGGGGCGGCGCCTGGCGCAGGCGCTGATGGACCATGCCGTGCGCGCCGGCTACGACACGATGCTGCTGGACACCCTCGACGACATGGAGGCGGCGCGCGGGATGTACGCGTCGCTCGGCTTCGAGGAGATCCCGCCGTACTACTTCAACCCGATCCCGGGCGCGCACTACCTGAAGGTCGACCTCGACGCGCCGGCCACGCGCCGTTGAGCGCGCGCCGGCGGCGGGCGCCTGCCGATGCGGCATGATCGGCCGCATGTCGTCCCCGAACCCCACCCCCGGCCCGGCCCTGGAACTGCGCAGCGGCGAGCTGCGCCTGGCGCTGCGCCCCGACCTCGGCGGCTGCATCGCCGGCCTGTGGCGCGGCGAACTCCCCGTGCTGCGCAGCACCGAGCCCGATGCGCTGGCCAGCGCGCGCCTGTCGGCGTGCTACCCGCTCGCGCCCTACTCCAACCGGCTCGGCTACCGGCGCTTCCGCTGGCAGGGGCGCGAGTACACGACGCAGCCCAATTTCGACGACAGCCCGCACTCGGTGCACGGGGTGGCGTGGCAGCGGCCGTGGCAGGAGCTCGCGGCCGGCGCCGACCAGGCCGAGCTCGTCTGCCGCCACGAGGCCGACGCGCACTGGCCGTTCGCGTTCACGCTGCACCAGCGCGTCGTGCTGCAGCCGGCAGCGCTGGAGCTGCACCTGGCGTTCACGAACGACGCCCCGGCCGCGCAGCCGGCCGGCCTCGGCTGGCACCCCTACTTCCCGAAGCGCTCGCGCAGCCGGCTGCACGCCGAGCTCACCGACCGCTGGGATCCCGACGCGAGTGGCCTGCCGGTGCGCAAGGCCGCGCAGCCGGCGGGCATCGACGGCGACGTCGCCCACCTCGACTTCGACCACTGCTTCGAGGGCTGGCGCGGCGCCGCGCGCATCCGCGACGAGAAGCTCTCGCTGCGGCTGACCTCCTCGCTGTCCTACCTCGTCGTGTTCACGCCGCAGACGCGGCCCTACTACTGCGTCGAGCCGGTCAGCCACCTCAGCAACGCGATCCACATGGCCGACCCGCTGGCCCACGGCCTGCGCAGCGTGCCGCCCGGCGCGACGGTCGACGCCTGGATGCGGCTCGAGGTGGCGCCGGCATGAACGCCGGCGCACCGCCGGACGGCTGGCAGCCGCTGCCGGTGCCGCCGGCGGGCCTCGGCGAGTCGCCGTTCTGGCATCCGGACGAGGCGGCGCTGTACTGGGTGGACATCCCGGGACGCGCGCTGCACCGCTGGCACCCGGCGACGGCGTCGCACCGGCAGTGGCCGCTGCCGGCCGACCCGGGCTGCATCGCGCCGCTGCCGGCCGGCGGGCTGCTGGTCGCGCTTCGCGACGGCCTGTGGACCTTCGACACCGCGGCCGGCCGCCCGCTCGAGCGGCTGGCCGCGGCGCCGTACGACCCCGCGCTGCAGCGCTTCAACGACGGCCGCGCCGACCCGCAGGGGCGCATGTGGGTGGCCACGATCCACGAACCGCGCGACGCGCCCCGTGCCGCGCTGTACCGCCTGGCCGGCGGTCGGCTCGACCGCATCGCGGGCGAGGCGACGGTGGGCAACGGCCTGGCCTTCAGCCCCGAGGGCACGACGCTGTACTGGGCCGACACCACCGCGCACCGGGTGGACGCGTTCGACTTCGAGCCCGTGGGCGGCACGCCGAGCCGGCGCCGCGTGTTCGCGCAGTTCGAACCGCGCGCGGCCGGCGCGCCGCCGCAGGCCTACGGCGGCCGGCCCGACGGCGCCGCGGTGGACGCCGAGGGCGCCTACTGGGTGGCGATGTACGAGGGCGCCCGGCTGCTGCGGTTGGCGCCGGACGGCGGCGTGCTCGCCGAGCTGCCGCTGCCGGTGCGCTGCCCGACGATGCCCTGCTTCGGCGGGCCCGACCTCAGGACGCTGTTCGTCACCACGGCGCGCGACCGGCGGCCCCCCGACGAGCTGGCGCGCACGCCGTGGGCCGGCCGGGTGCTGTGGCGGCAGGTCGACGTGCCCGGGCTGCCGGTGAACTTCGCGCGGGTCTAGCGAGCGGGCCCGCATGGCGAGCGCCGATCCGCAGGCTGCCGACCGCGCCGTGCTGCTGGCGCGCCTGGCCGAGCCGCGCGCCTGGGACCTGGCCGTCATCGGCGGGGGGGCCACGGGTCTGGGCATCGCGCTGGACGCCGCGGCGCGCGGGTTCGCGGTCGTGCTCGTCGAGTCGCACGACTTCGCCGAAGGCACCAGCTCGCGTGCCACCAAGCTCGCCCACGGCGGCGTGCGCTACCTCGGCCAGGGCAACATCGGCCTGGTGCGCGAGGCCCTCGCCGAGCGCGCGGCGATGCTGGCCAACGCGCCGCACCTGGCGCAGCCGCTGCCCTTCGTGATGCCGGCCTACCAGTGGTGGGAGCGCGGCTTCTACGGCGTCGGCCTGAAGGCCTACGATGCCCTGGCCGGCCGTCAGGCGCTGGGCGGCACCGAGTGGCTGTCGGCGCGGCGCACGCTCGAGCTGCTGCCCGGCGCGCGCGCGCAGGGCCTGCACGGCGGCGTGCGCTACTGGGACGGCCAGTTCGACGACGCGCGCTTCGCGCTGGCGCTGGCGCGCACGGCGGCGGCGCGCGGCGCACTGTGCGTCAACCACGTGGCCGCGGTGGGCCTGGTGCGCGAGGCCGGCCGCGTGCGCGGCCTGGTCTGGCGCGACCAGGACCCGTCGCTCGGCGGCCGCACCGAGGGCACGCTGCGCGCGCACTGCGTCGTCAACGCGACCGGCGTGTGGGTCGACCAGGTGCGCGACATGGACCACGACGAAGGCGCGCCGGCACGTCCCCCGCTGGTGGCGCCGAGCCAGGGCGTGCACCTGATCGTCGAGCGCGACTTCCTGCCCGGCAGCCACGCGCTGCTGGTGCCCCGGACCGCAGACGGCCGCGTGCTGTTCGCGGTACCGTGGCTGGGCAAGGTGATCCTGGGCACCACCGACACGCCACGGCCCGACGTCGTGCGCGAGCCGGTGCCCTACGCGGCCGACGTCGAGTTCATCCTCTCGGAGGCCGGGCGCTACCTGGCGCGGGCGCCGCGCCGCGAGGACGTGCGCTCGATCTGGGTCGGCCTGCGCCCGCTGGTGCGCCCCCAGGGCGACGACGGGGAGCCGACCCGGGAGCTGTCGCGCGAGCACACGGTGCTCGTCGGTCGCTCGGGCCTGGTCACGGTGACCGGCGGCAAGTGGACGACCTACCGCGCGATGGCCGAGGACGTGCTCGCGCGCGCGATGGCGCGCGGCCTGCTGCCGCCGCGCCGCGGCGGCGTGACCGCGCGGCTGCCGCTGGTCGGCGCCGCGGCCGGCCGTCCGCTGGCCGAGCCGCCCGGCGAGCACCTGTACGGCAGCGAGGCCGACGCGCTGCGGGCGCTGCCCGGGGCCTCGAGCTGGCTGTGGCGCGACGGCAGCGGCGCGCGGGCCGGCGGGTTGAGCGAGGCGATGGTGCGCTTCGCGGCGCGCCACGAGATGGCGCGCTCGGTGGGCGACGTGCTGGCGCGGCGATCGCGGCTGCTGTTCCTCGACGCCGCCGAGGCCGCGCGCGCGGCGCCGGCGGTGGCACGCATCCTGGAGCAGGAGCTGGGCCGCGAGGTCGACGTCGCGCCGTTCGAGGCGCTGGCGCTGCAGTACCGCACGCTGCCCTGACGGGGCGCGCGGCTGCGGGAGGGCCAGGGGCCGCGCCGCCCTACATCGGCGCGTACTTCACCGAGCAGCCGTAGGGCCGGGTCTGGGCCACCGTCACCGGCTTGCCGGCGAGCGTCTCGGCGAGCGCCGCCTTGACGTGGTTGGTGGCGCCGGCGATGTCGGCGGGGTTCGCGGTGGGCTTGCTGTCGATCGCGCCGGCGTAGACGAGCGTGCCGGACGGATCGATCACGTACATGTGCGGCGTCGTGCGCGCGCCATAAGCCCGGCCGACCGTGCCGTCGGCGTCCATCAGCGTGTGCGTGGCCCCCGCGCCGTGCTGCTTCATCCACGCCGCCAGCGCGGCCGGCGCCATGTGGTCGCCGTGCCCCGCGGCGGTGGAGTTGATCGCGAGCCAGATCACGCCGCGGGCCGTGGCCTCCTTCTGCGTGCCCGGCAGGTTGCCGCTGCCGTAGTGCTTGACGACGAACGGGCAGCCCGGGTTCACCCACTCGAGCACGACGTGCCGGCCCTTGAAGTCGGCCAGCGCGACGGTCTTGCCGCCGGTGTCGACCGCGCGGAAGGCGGGCGCGGGCTGACCCACGGTGGCGGGTGCGGCCTGCGCCGTGGTGGCGGCCGCGGCCAGGGCCAGCAGCGCGGCGGCGAGGGTGTTTCGGGGCATCGTCGTTCCTCGGCAGGGTTCAGCCCGGCAGCGCAGCGAGCGCGCGCTGCATGCCGGGCACGGTCAGGATCTCGCCCAGCAGCACAGGCGCGGCGCCGCCGGGGGCGTGCAGCACGTAGACGGGGACGCCGCTGCGTCCCATCCGCGCGAGCTCGGCGCTGATCGCGTCGTCGCGCCGGGTCCAGTCGGCGCGCAGCAGCAGCACGCGCCTGGCGTCGAAGGCGCGCAGCACCTCGGGGTCGTCGAGCACGGTGCGCTTGTTGAACTGGCAGGTCACGCACCAGGCCGCCGTGAAGTCCACGAACACCGGGCGCCCTTCGGCCAGCGCGGCACGCACCTGCTCGGCGGTCCAAGGCTGCCAGCGCTCGTCGGCTGCCACGGCGCGGGCCGTCGCCTCGTGCCGCAGCGCGGGCACCGCCCAGGCCAGCGCGACGGCGAGCAGCGCGACGGCGGCCACGCCGAAGCCGCGGCGGGCGCGCGGGCCGAGGGCCGGTGCGCCCAGGGCCCAGGCAGTCAACGCCACGGCCACCAGCAGCCCGAGCAGCGCCGCGGCGCCGTCGATGCCGGCCTGCTGGCCGAGCACCCACACCAGCCACACGACGGTGGCGAACATCGGGAAGGCCATCAGCGTGCGGAAGTGCGCCATCCACGGCCCGGGCCGCGGCAGCCGCGCGGACAGACCCGGCCATGCACAGGCGGCCAGGTAGGGCAGCGCCATGCCCAGGCCGAGCGTGGCGAACACCGCCAGCGCCTGCCAAGCCGGCAGCGTGACCGCGAAGCCGAGCGACGCGCCCATGAAGGGCGCCGTGCACGGCGAGGCCACCGCCACCGCGACGACGCCGGTGAGCAGCGAGTCGGCCAGCGGGTGCCGGGCGCGCGCACCGAGCCAGGCCGAGGGCAGCAGGGTGCCGATCTCGAAAGCGCCGGCGAGGTTCAGGCCGATCAGCGCGAACAGCACCGCCAGCGCGGCCACGAAGGCCGGCGACTGCAGCTGGAAGCCCCAGCCGATCTGCTCGCCCCCGGCGCGCAGCGCAAGCATCAGCGCGGCCAGCGCGACGAACGACAGCACCACGCCCGCGGTGTAGGCCAGCCCGCCGGCCAGCAGCGTGCGCCGCGCGCCGGCGTGCTGCGCGAAGCCGTACAGCTTCAGCGACAGCACCGGGAACACGCAGGGCATCAGGTTCAGCAGCAGCCCGCCGGCCAGCGCCAGCGCGAGGGCCAGCCCGAGGCCGAGCGGCGCCACGGCCGCGGCCGGCGCCGGCGCTGGCGCCGTTGCCGCGGCGGCCGCGCCGGGCGCGGGCAGCGGCGGCCATGGCGTGGTCACTGCGGCCGTGACGGCCAGGCCGCCGTCACGGCCGGCCGTGGTCAGCACCAGCGGCATCGCGGCGGGGCCGGCGCTGCGCGCGGGGTCGAGCGGCACGCGCGCTTGCCAGGAGGCGCCGTCCCAGCGCGTCTCGGGCCGGGCCGCATTGGCCAGCACGCCGGCGGTCTCGGCGAACAGGTCGAGCGCGCGGCCCTGCCAGTCGGCGGGCAGCCCGGCCACCCGCACGACGAGGGCGCCGTCCCTCACCTCGGCGCTCGCCTGCGCGCCGGGCACCGGCTGGGGCAGCGCCGCGCGCGCGGCGGCGAACAGCGCTGCATGGCCCGCGGACGCGGCCTGTGCCGGCACGCTGAGCGCGAAGTCGCCGCCTTCCGGGATGCAGACGTCCTTGCACACCAGCCAGTCGGCGCGCAATCGGACATCGAGCGCCGGGCCGGCAAAGCCCGCCGGCACCTGCACCGTCACGGGCAGCAGCACCGTGCCCTCGTAGCCGTAGTTCATCAGCGGCCCCAGCGGAAGCCGCTTCGGCGCCGGCCAGTCGATGTCGCCGGGCGCCAACCCGGCCGCCAGGGTCCACTCGAAGCGCGTGGGCAGGCCCGAGTCGCCGGGGTTCTTCCAGTAGGTGTGCCAGTGCGGCTGGTGCTCGATCTTCAGGCCGAGCTGCAGCGGCTTGCCCGGTGCAACCCCCTCCGGTGCGTGGGCCACCAGCTCGGCCCGCACCTGGGGCGTGGTGACCACGGCACCTGCGGCAGCGGCTGGCTGCGCGAGGAACAGGCCCGCCGATGCGACGGCAGCCGCGAGGGCGGCCGCGCCGGGGGTGCGCCAGCGTGCGATCGACAGGACAGGGCAGGGCATCGGATGCTTCGACGGCTGGGACGGGGCGCGGTTCCGCCCAGGGGAAGTTCGTGGCGGCACGCCTCCCGCGGGTTCAGAGGCCATCAGGGCGCCGAGCTGCCGCGGGTGGCCTGGCGCCGGCTGCGGGCGACCACCCTCCAATGAAACCACAAGCGCGAGCCGACCCGCACCAGCAGGTAGCCGGCCCCGGCGCCGCCGACGGCGAACAGCGCCATGCCGACCAGCGTCGGCCAGCCGAAGGCGCGGATCATCGCCAGCGCGCCGTCGGCCTCGAGATTGGGCGGCGGCCCGCCGGGAACGATCAGCGAGCCGACCTGGTAGGCCAGCAGCAGCCAGAAGCCGACCGTGAACGGGTTGGTCAGGAAGGTGATCGCCGCCGCGACCGGGATGTTCGCGCGCCACCAGACGCAGTGCGCCGCGGCCACCACGATCTGCGCAAACGGGATCGCGAACGCCCAGAAGATGCCAATGGCCACGCCCCGTGCGAGCGGCTCGGGCCGGCTCGCCCACAGTGCCGGATCGGCCAGGCGGTGCGCCACCGGGCGCAGCCAGCGCACCCGCTGCAGCTCGTTCGCGGTGGGAAGCCTGCCGCGCAGGTGCAGCAGCCAGTGCTTCAGTGCCATGCGGGCACGGCGCGCGGGCGCTCACGCTGGAGGAGGAAAGAAAGTCCCACATTGCGCATCATCGTGGCGATCCGTCAACCCCGGTCCGCAGCGGGCCTTCGGCGCGCGGGGACGTGGGTCGGGTGGCGGGGGGCATTCCATAGCAGCGCGGGTTTCCTCGTATACTCCCGAGGCTTTGCCCGTCCCGTCCGGAACCTGAACCCAACGTCGCGATGGCGATCGAGCCGAAAGCCAAGGCCGATCGCGCCGACAGCTGGGAAGACAGCCGAACTGGGGCGGCCGAACCGGCCTTCAAGACGCTGACCCGGGAGGAAGCGCAGGCCCTGCGGACCCGCGAGCCGGCGTTGTCGCCCTGGCACGTGATCGTCGTGCAGGCGGGGATGGGGACGGTGGTGGCGCTGCTCGCAGCGCTCGTCACGCAGGCTGGATCGGTCGGGTGGTCGGCGCTGTACGGCGCCGCCTGCGTGGTGGTGCCGGGCGCCCTGATGGCGCGCGGCATGACCAGCCGGCTGAGCCGCATGTCGCCCGGCAGCAGTGCCGTCAGCTTCATGTCGTGGGAGATGGTCAAGATCGCGGTCGCGGTGGCGATGCTGGTGCTCGCCCCGCGGTTCGTGCGGGATCTCAGCTGGCCGGCGCTGCTGGTCGCGATGGTCGCGTGCATGAAGGTGTACTGGCTGGCGCTGCTGTGGCGCCCGGCGGCGAAGAATCGGATCGAAGGGCCCTAGACAGATGGCATCGTCAAGCCAGGAACTCACCGCAGGCGAGTACATCCGCCACCACCTGGGGCACCTGCAGACCGGCAAGCAGTCGGCGGTGGTCGACTTCGGGGTGCTCAACCTCGATTCGGCGTTCTGGGCGCTGACGCTGGGCATCCTCGGCTGCTGGCTGCTGTGGCTGGGTGCCCGCAAGGCCACCTCGGGCGTCCCGGGCCGCTTCCAGGCCGCGGTGGAGATCCTCGTCGAGATGGTCGACAGTCAGGCCAAGGGCATCGTCCACAGCGCCGAGAGCCGCAGGCTCGTCGCGCCGCTGGCGCTGACCGTGTTCGTCTGGATCTTCCTGATGAACGCGATGGACCTGCTGCCGGTCGACCTGTTCCCGTACATCTGGGACCACATGGGCCTGCACGCCGTGTTCGGCGCCAAGGACTACATGCGCGTCGTGCCGACCGCCGACCTGTCGGTGACGATGGGCCTGTCGGTGAGCGTGCTGCTGATCTGCCTGTACTACAACGTCAAGATCAAGGGCGCCGGCGGCTGGTTCCACGAGCTGCTCAGCGCGCCGTTCGGCGCCAAGTGGTATCTCGCGCCGTTCAACTTCCTGATGCAGATCATCGAGTTCGTGGCCAAGACCGTCAGCCACGGCATGCGGCTGTTCGGCAACATGTACGCCGGCGAGCTGATCTTCTTCCTGATCGCGCTGATGGGCGGTGCCTTCGCCTTCAACGCCACCGGCATCTTCCTGGCCATCGGCCACGTGGTCGCCGGGATGGCCTGGGCCATCTTCCACATCCTGATCATCACGCTGCAGGCCTTCGTGTTCATGATGCTCACGCTGGTCTACGTCGGGCAGGCGCACGACGCGCACTGACCGCCCCCGCCCGCAACGGGTCTTTCCCTTCGTCCCCGAGAACCTTCCCTACCAGGAGCAAGAAATGGAAGTCATCAGCTTTGTCGCTCTGGCCGCCGGCCTGATCATCGGCCTGGGCGCCGTCGGTGCCTGCATCGGCATCGGCATCATGGGCAGCAAGTACCTCGAGTCGGCCGCG
The DNA here is from genome assembly GCA_020248915.1 of Rubrivivax sp. Lineage (GTDB taxonomy): Bacteria > Pseudomonadota > Gammaproteobacteria > Burkholderiales > Burkholderiaceae_C > Rubrivivax. Next base: position 10,793 of record JADCGP010000006.1, read on the forward strand.
CGCCAGCCCGAGCTGATGGGCGAGCTGCAGACCAAGATGTTCCTGCTGGCCGGCCTGATCGACGCGGCCTTCATCATCGGCACCGGCATCGCGCTGTGGTTCGCCACCGCGAACCCCTTCCTCGGCCAGATCGCCAACCTGCCGAAGTGACGCCGCCTCCCGCGCGCCGCCCGCGGCGCGCCGGGGCCACTCGCGCAGCCGCCCGGGCCCGGCCCGGGCCCGGCTGAGTAACGCAGCGAATTCCGAGGAAGCCGAAGTGAGCATCAACGCGACACTGTTCTTCCAGATGGTCGTGTTCCTGGGCCTGGTCTGGTTCACGATGAAGTTCGTCTGGCCGCCGATCGTGCGCGCGCTGGACGAGCGCGCGAGCAAGATCGCCGAGGGCCTGTCGGCCGCCGACAAGGCCAAGGCCGACCTGGCCGCCGCGAACACGCGCGTCGAGCAGCAGCTCGCCGCCGCCCGCGACGACGCGGCCCGGCGTCTGGCCGACGCCGAGCGGCTGGCGCAGCAGATGGTCGAGGAGGCCAAGGCCCGCGCGTCCGAGGAGGGCGCCAAGATCGTCGCCGCGGCGCGGGCCGAGGCCGAGCAGGAGGCGGTGAAGGCGCGCGAGACGCTGCGCGAGCAGGTCGCCGGCCTCGCCGTCAAGGGCGCCGAGCAGATCCTGAAGCGCGAGGTCAACTCCGGCGTGCACGCCGAGCTGCTCTCCCGCCTGAAGGCGGAGCTCTGAGATGGCCGAACTCGCCACCATCGCGCGCCCGTACGCCGACGCCCTGTTCAAGGCCGCGGGCGGCAACGCCGCCGAGGGCGCGAGGCTGAAGGAGCAGATGGCCGCTCTGGCGGCGCTGGCCGGCGACGCCGGGCTGCGCGACTTCGCGGACAACCCCAAGGTGTCGGCGCTGCAGGTCTTCGACCTCGTCGCCGGCATCGCGCTTCAGAAGGGTCTTGCCCTCGACGTCAAGGCGGCCAACCTGCTGCAGGCCGTGCTCGACAACGGGCGCCTGTCGGCCCTGCCGGAGATCGCCGCGCAGTTCGGCGCGCTGGTCAACGCGCAGGGCGGCGTCAGCGACGCGCTGGTCGAGAGCGCCTTCCCGCTCGACGCGGCGCAGCTGTCCGACACCATGGCGGCGCTCGAGAAGCGCTTCGGCCGCAGGCTCAACCCGAAGGTGGTCGTGGAGCCGGCGCTGATCGGCGGCATCCGCGTCACGGTGGGCGACGAGGTGCTCGACACCTCCGTCAAGGCCCGCCTCGAACAGATGAAGGCCGCGCTGACCGCGTGACCGCACGGAGAAACGAATGAACCTGAACCCCGCAGAGATTTCCGAGCTGATCAAGAGCCGCATCGAGGGGCTCGCGGTCTCGGCCGACATCAAGAACCAGGGCACGGTCGTCTCGGTCACCGACGGCATCGTGCGCGTCCACGGCCTGTCCGACGCGATGGCCGGCGAGATGCTGGAGTTCCCGCCCACGCCCGGCGGCCAGCCCACCTTCGGCCTGGCGCTGAACCTGGAGCGCGACTCGGTCGGCGCGGTGATCCTGGGCGAGTACGAGCACATCTCCGAGGGCGACACCGTCAAGTGCACGGGCAACATCCTCTCGGTGCCGGTCGGCCCCGAGCTGATCGGCCGCGTCGTCAACGCGCTCGGTCAGCCGATCGACGGCAAGGGCCCGATCAACGCGAAGATGACCGACGTCATCGAGAAGGTCGCGCCGGGCGTGATCGCGCGCCAGTCGGTCAGCCAGCCGGTGCAGACGGGCCTGAAGTCGATCGACTCGATGGTGCCCGTCGGGCGCGGCCAGCGCGAGCTGATCATCGGCGACCGCCAGACGGGCAAGACTGCCGTCGCGGTCGACACGATCATCAACCAGAAGGGTCAGAACATGACCTGCGTCTACGTCGCGATCGGGCAGAAGGCCAGCTCGATCAAGAACGTGGTGCGCGCGCTCGAGCAGGCCGGCGCGATGGAGTACACGATCGTCGTCGCCGCTTCGGCCTCGGAGTCGGCCGCGATGCAGTACGTGTCGGCCTACTCGGGATGCACGATGGGCGAGTACTTCCGCGACCGCGGCCAGGACGCCCTGATCATCTACGACGACCTGTCCAAGCAGGCCGTGGCCTACCGCCAGGTCTCGCTGCTGCTGCGCCGCCCGCCGGGCCGCGAGGCCTTCCCCGGCGACGTGTTCTACCTGCACAGCCGGCTGCTCGAGCGCGCCGCGCGCGTCAACGCCGACTACGTCGAGGCCTTCACCAAGGGCGAGGTCAAGGGCAAGACGGGCTCGCTGACGGCGCTGCCGATCATCGAGACGCAGGCCGGCGACGTGTCGGCCTTCGTGCCGACCAACGTGATCTCGATCACCGACGGCCAGATCTTCCTCGAGACCAACCTGTTCAACGCCGGCATCCGGCCCGCGATCAACGCCGGCATCTCGGTGTCGCGCGTGGGTGGCGCGGCGCAGACCAAGCTGATCAAGGGGCTGTCGGGCGGCATCCGGACCGACCTTGCGCAGTACCGCGAGCTGGCGGCGTTCGCGCAGTTCGCCTCCGACCTCGACGCAGCCACGCGCAAGCAGCTCGACCGCGGCGCGCGCGTGACCGAGCTGCTCAAGCAGCCGCAGTACAGCCCGCTGCCGATCAGCCTGATGGCCGCGTCGTTGTACGCCGTCAACAAGGGCTACCTCGACGACGTCGACGTGAAGAAGGTGCTCGCCTTCGAGCACGGCCTGCACCAGCACCTCAAGAGCAGCCACGCGGCCCTCCTCGCCAAGCTCGAGAACGACAAGGCGATGGACAAGGCGGCCGAGGAAGAGCTGACCGCGGCCATCGTCGCGTTCAAGAAGTCGTTTGCCTGACCATGTGCGCCCGCAGCAGGAGAACGTTCCGGACCCGGGTCTCCCGGTCCGGAGCACGGCCCCCTCGGGGGGTGGCGAGCCACGCGAGCCTGGGGGCCCACTGACATGGCCGTCGGTAAAGAGATCCGCGTCAAGATCGCCTCGGTGCAGAACACCAAGAAGATCACCAAGGCGATGGAGATGGTTGCGGCGAGCAAGATGCGCAAGGCGCAGGAGCGCATGCGCCACGCCCGTCCGTACGCCGACAAGATCCGCAACATCACGAGCAACCTGTCGCAGGCCAACCCCGAGTACAAGAGCCCGTACCTGCGCGCGCTGCCCGCCGGGCAGGCCCCGAGCCGGGTCGGTTTCATCGTCGTCACCACCGACAAGGGCCTGTGCGGCGGCCTGAACACCAACCTGCTGCGCGCGCTGACCAACAAGATGCGCGACGTGCAGGCTGCGGGCGGCAGCATCGTCACGGTGGCCATCGGCAACAAGGGCTTCGGCTTCCTGAACCGCATCGGCGCCAGCGTGCTCAGCCACGCGACGCAGCTCGGCGATGCGCCGCAGCTCGAGCGGCTGATCGGCCCGGTCAAGGTGATGCTCGACCTGTTCGTCGAGGGCAAGCTCGACGCGGTCTACCTCTGCTACACGAAGTTCCTCAACACGATGAAGCAGGAGCCGCAGGTCGAGGCGCTGCTGCCGCTGGGCGCCGACCGGCTGGCGCAGACCGAGGCCGAGAAGGCGCAGTACGGCTGGGACTACATCTACGAGCCCGACGCGCCGTCGGTCATCGACGAGCTGCTCAAGCGCTACATCGAGGCCCTGGTGTTCCAGGCGGTCGCCGAGAACATGGCCAGCGAGCAGAGCGCGCGCATGGTGGCGATGAAGGCCGCCACCGACAACGCGGGCAACCTGATCAACGAGCTGAAGCTCATCTACAACAAGACGCGGCAGGCGGCGATCACGAAGGAACTGAGCGAGATCGTCGGCGGCGCCGCCGCCGTCTGAGCCTGGCGCCCGGACCCGAACCGAGACTCAAAGGATTCACAGCATGCAAGCACAAGGCAAGATCGTCCAGTGCATCGGCGCGGTCGTCGACGTCGAGTTCCCGCGCGACCGGATGCCCCGGGTCTACGACGCGCTGAAGCTCGAGGGCTCGCCGCTGACGCTCGAGGTGCAGCAGCAGCTCGGCGACGGCGTCGTGCGCACCATCGCGCTCGGCAGCTCCGAGGGCCTGCGCCGCGGGCTGATGGTCACCAACACCGGCGCCCCGATCACGGTGCCGGTGGGCAAGGCGACGCTCGGCCGCATCATGGACGTGCTCGGCAACCCGATCGACGAGCGCGGCCCGGTCAGCCACGAGCTCACCGCCTCGATCCACCGCAAGGCGCCGAGCTACGACGAGCTGTCGCCCTCCACCGAGCTGCTCGAGACCGGCATCAAGGTGATCGACCTGATCTGCCCGTTCGCCAAGGGCGGCAAGGTGGGCCTGTTCGGCGGAGCCGGCGTCGGCAAGACCGTCAACATGATGGAGCTCATCAACAACATCGCCAAGGCGCACTCGGGCCTGTCGGTGTTTGCCGGCGTCGGCGAGCGCACCCGCGAGGGCAACGACTTCTATCACGAGATGATGGACTCCAAGGTCGTCGTCGACGAGGACCTGTCGCAGTCCAAGGTGTCGATGGTCTACGGCCAGATGAACGAGCCGCCGGGCAACCGCCTGCGCGTCGCGCTGACCGGCCTGACGATCGCCGAGAGCTTCCGCGACGAGGGCCGCGACGTGCTGTTCTTCGTCGACAACATCTACCGCTACACGCTGGCCGGAACCGAGGTCTCGGCGCTGCTGGGCCGCATGCCCTCGGCGGTGGGCTACCAGCCGACGCTGGCCGAGGAGATGGGCCGGCTGCAGGAGCGCATCACCTCGACGAAGGTCGGCTCGATCACCTCGATCCAGGCCGTCTACGTGCCCGCCGACGACCTGACCGACCCGTCGCCGGCCACCACCTTCGCCCACCTCGACGCCACCGTGGTGCTGTCGCGCGACATCGCCGCGCTCGGCATCTACCCTGCGGTCGACCCGCTGGACAGCACCAGTCGCCAGGTCGACCCCAACGTCGTCGGCGAGGAGCACTACGCCACCACGCGCTCGGTGCAGGCGGTGCTGCAGCGCTACAAGGAGCTGCGCGACATCATCGCGATCCTCGGCATGGACGAACTGTCGCCCGAGGACAAGCTCGCCGTGGCCCGCGCGCGCAAGATCCAGCGCTTCCTCAGTCAGCCCTTCCACGTCGCCGAGGTGTTCACCGGCAGCCCGGGCAAGTACGTGCCGCTGAAGGAGACGATCCGCGGCTTCAAGATGATCGTGGGCGGCGAGTGCGACCATCTCCCCGAGCAGGCGTTCTACATGGTCGGGACCATCGACGACGCCTTCGAGAAGGCGAAGAAGATTCAATAACCTGCATGCACGGGCGCCGCGCGCGACGCCCGTCGGCCGGGTTCCCGGACCTTCTTCAGACCGAGGTACATGCCAATGGCCACCATCCACGTCGACGTCGTCTCCGCCGAAGAGAGCATCTTCAGCGGCGAGGCGAAGTTCGTCGCGCTGCCCGGCGAGAACGGCGAGCTCGGCATCCTGCCGCGCCACACGCCGCTGATCACGCGCATCAAGCCGGGCGCGGTGCGCATCGAGCGCGCCGACACGGGCGAGGAGGAGTTCGTCTTCGTCGCCGGCGGCATCCTCGAGGTGCAGCCGAACTGCGTCACCGTGCTGGCCGACACCGCGATCCGCGGTCACGACCTCGACGAGGCCAAGGCCGCCGAGGCCAAGAAGCTGGCCGAGGAGGCGATGCGCAACGCCAAGAGCGACATCGACCTGGCCAAGGCGCAGAGCGAGTTCGCGGCGATGGCCGCACAGATCGCGGCGATCCAGAAGCTGCGCAAGAAGTAGCCTGCCTACCCTGGCCGGCGCGCCCCGAGGCGCGCGGACCGGGTCCGATCCTCCTTCGACGGGCGCCGTCGGCGCCCTTCTCGCTTGGCTGCGCCGTCGGCGCCCTTCTCGCTTGGCTGCGCCGTCGGCGCCCCGCTTCCCTGGCGGCGCCGCCAGCGCCCGATCGACGGCTCGGCCAGCCTGCGGTAGCGTCGGGGCAGCCGACGCCAGGAGGTCCGCCATGCCGCAAGTGATGAAAGCCGCCGTGGTGCGCGCCTACGGCGCGCCGCTCAGCATCGAGGAAGTGCCGGTGCCCGAGGTGCCGCCCGGCCAGGTGCTGGTGAAGATCGTGGCCAGTGGCGTCTGCCACACCGATATCCACGCCGCCCACGGCGACTGGCCGGTCAAGCCGCCCCTGCCGTTCATCCCGGGCCACGAGGGCGTGGGCTTCGTCGCCGCCCTCGGCCGCGGCGTCAGCCGGCTGAAGGAGGGCGACCGGGTGGGCGTGCCCTGGCTGCACACCGCCTGCGGGCACTGCGAGCATTGCCTCACCGGCTGGGAGACGCTGTGCGACTCGCAGCAGATGACGGGCTACACCGTCAACGGCGGCTACGCGGAGTACGCGCTGGCCGACCCCGGCTACGTGGGCCGCATCCCCGACGGGCTCGACTTCGCCCCGGCCGCGCCGGTGCTGTGCGCCGGCGTCACGGTGTACAAGGGCCTGAAGGTGCTCGACTGCAAGCCCGGCGACTGGGTCGCTGTCAGCGGCATCGGCGGGCTCGGCCACATGGCGGTGCAGTACGCCAAGGCGATGGGCTTCCACGTCATCGCCGTCGACATCGCCGAGCCCAAGCTGGAGCTGGCGCGCAGGCTCGGGGCCGACATGACGATCGACGCCGCCCGCCAGGACCCGGTGGCCGAGGTGCAGCGTGAGCTGCGCGGCGCGCATGGCGTGCTCGTCACGGCGGTGTCGCGCCCGGCGTTCGCCCAGGGCCTGGGCATGCTGCGCAAACGCGGCACGATGTCGCTCGTGGGCCTGCCGCCGGGCGACTTCGACCTGCCGATCTTCGACGTCGTGCTCAACGCCAAGACCGTGCGCGGCTCGATCGTCGGCACGCGCAAGGACCTCGAGGAGGCACTCGCCTTCGCCGCCGAGGGCAAGGTGGCCGCGCACTACAGCCTCGGCAGCCTCGACGAGGTGAACACGATCTTCGCGCGCATGCTCGACGGCTCGATCGACGGCCGCATCGTGATGCGGATCTGAGCGGGTGAGCGGCCCCGGGGCCGCGTGCTGCGCTACGCTGACGCCTTCGGCGCACCAGGGTGACGGACATGGCGAAGAAGGACAAGGCGGACAAGCCGGGCAAGGGCGGCTCCCACGACCGGGCGCAGTCCGCGGGGAAGTCCGGGACCGGGCCCGGACGACTCGGCAAGGCCGAGTACTACGAGAGGCTCGCGCCGCTCGAACTCGAGCTCAACGACGTCGCGCGCTGGCTGCAGCACACCGGCAAGCGCCTCGTCGTCGTGATCGAGGGCCGCGACACGGCCGGCAAGGGCGGCGTCATCAGCGCCATCGCCGACTGCCTGAACCCGCGCCAGTGCCGTGTCGTCGCGCTGCCCAAGCCGGGAGAGCGCGAGAAGACGCAGTGGTACTTCCAGCGCCACGTCGCGCACCTGCCGGCCGGCGGCGAGATCGTGCTGTTCGACCGCAGCTGGTACAACCGCGCCGGCGTCGAGCGCGTGATGGGCTTCTGCACCGAGGAGGAGACGCGCCTGTTCCTCGCGCAGGCGCCGGTGTTCGAGCGGCTGCTGGTCGACGACGGCATCCTGCTGCTGAAGTACTGGCTCACGGTCGACCAGGCGCAGCAGGAGGAGCGCTTCGCCGAGCGCCGGGCCGACCCGCTCAAGCGCTGGAAGCTGAGCCCGATCGACCTGAAGGCGCGCGAGAAGTACGCCGAGTACACGGCTGCGCGCGAGAAGATGCTGGAGGCCACGCACACCCGGCACGCGCCGTGGACGCTGGTGGACTTCAACGACCAGCGCCGCGGCCGCCTGGCGCTGATCCGCCATCTGCTCGACGCGATCCCCGAGCACAAGGTGCCCGAGGCGCTGGTGGAGTTCCCGCCCCTGGGCCATCCGCCGCTGGTCGAGAGCTTCCGCGGCAAGCTGCGGCCGATCTGAGGCGACTGCGGATCGGGCGTACGTCGACCGGCGCGGCGGCGGGCGGGCCGGCGCTCAGCGAACGTGGGGCCGGTCGGGCAATTCGTTCGGATTGGGCGCGCCGTCCGCGGCGTCGCCGCCGTCGAGCGGGAAGTGCTGCGCCAGCAGCGTATCGACCGCGTCGATCGCCTGCGCCAGCCCCTGCTCGAAGCGGCCGGCGCGGAAGGCCTCGCGCATCGTGCCGATCAGGGCCTGCCACTGTGCCGGCTGCACGTGGCGGTTCAGGCCGCGGTCGGCGACGATCTCGATCGCGCGCTCGGCCAGCAGCAGGTAGATCAGCACGCCGCTGTCGTGCTCGGTGTCCCACACGCGCAGCTTGCCGAACATCGTCACCGCCCGTTCGCGCGCGCTGGCGCGGCGCCACAGGTACGACAGCGGCAGCCCGGTCTCGACGCACACGCGGATCTCCCCGCGGTGCCCGCGCTCGCTGGCCGCGACCCGGTCTTCCAGGCGCTTCAGCGCGGCGGCGTCGAGCGCGCGCGCGGCGTCGGTCTCGTCGAGCCAGCGGTGGCGCAGCAGCCGGATCCAGCGGTTGGTGCGGTGGTCCATGTTCGGCTCCCGTGCGAGGTTCACCAGTCGCCCGAGGCGCCGCCGCCGCCGAAGTCGCCGCCGCCGCCGGAGCTGAAGCCCCCGCCGCCGCCGCTGCTCCAGCCGCCACCCCCGCTGCTCCAGCCGCCCCCCCAGCCCCCTGCGTGAGGCAGGCCGCGGCCGCGCCCGCCGGCGCGGCGCACCGCCGAGCCGATGCCGAGGATGCCCACCAGGACGAGCGCCACGACGCCGGCCGCGACGCCGAGCGCGACGCTGTGCGTGAACCACCAGCCGACGCCGCCGGCCGCGCCGGAGGTCAGCAGCGAGCCGAACTTGCGGCCGAACAGGCCCGTGAGCACCGCGCCCATGATGGGCACGGCGAGGAAGAAGAAGATCGCAAGCTCTTCCAGCGCGATGCCGGTCCCGGGTGCGTCGCGCGCGCTGGCGGCCCCCGGCGCGGGCAGGCCTTCGCCGCCGATGCGCTGGACGAGGGCGTCGACCGCCGCGTTCAGCCCGCCGGCGTAGTCGTCGGCCCTGAAGGCGGGGCGGATCGCGCTGTCGATGATCTGCCGCGCCGCCAGGTCGGGGATGGCGCCTTCGAGCGCCTTGGCCACTTCGATGCGCACGCGCCGGTCGTTCTTGGCGACGACGACGAGCACGCCATCGCCCACCTCGCGGCGGCCGATCTTCCAGCTGTCGGCCACGCGCTGCGCGTAGGCGGCGATGTCCTCGGGCTGCGTGCTGGCCACCAGCAGCAGCACGATCTGCGGGCCCGAGCGGGCCTCGAAGGCGGCCAGCTTGGCCTCGAGCGCGGCGCGCTGCGGCTCGGCCAGCGTGCCGGTCTGGTCGATGACGCGCGCGGTCAGCGCCGGCACGGGCAGCACGCCCTGCGCGCGCGCCGGCGGACCCGGCAGGACCAGCAGCGCCGCGAGCAGCGCAAGCAGCCAGGTGCGCATCGGCGCGGCCCTCGGCGCGGCCGTTGGCGGGATGTTCAGCGCCCCGGGCTCACTTCGACGCCGCGGCGGCCGGTGCCGCGGCGGGGGCGGGCTTGCCGAAGTCCACCGTCGGCGGCGCGCTGATCCTCGCCTCGTCCTGCACCGTGAACGTCGGCTTGACGGCGTAGCCGAAGACCATCGCGGTCAGGTTCGTGGGGAACTGGCGCGCGAGCACGTTGTAGTCCTGCACGGCCTTGATGTAGCGGTTGCGCGCCACGGTGATGCGGTTCTCGGTGCCCTCGAGCTGCACGCGCAGGTCCTGGAAGCCCTGGTTGGCCTTCAGGTTGGGGTAGTTCTCGCTGACGACGAGCAGGCGCGACAGCGCACTCGACAGCTCGCCCTGCGCCTGCTGGAAGCGGTTGAAGGCCTCGGGGTTGGAGAGTGTCTCGGGCGTGACCTGGATCGAGGTGGCCTTGGCGCGCGCCTCCACCACCTTGGTCAGCGTCTCCTGCTCGAAGCCGGCCTCGCCCTTGACGGTGTTGACGATGTTGGGGATCAGGTCGGCGCGGCGCTGGTACTGGTTCAGCACCTCGCTCCAGGCGGCCTTGGTCTGCTCGTCCAGGCGCTGGAAGTCGTTGTAGCCGCAGCCGCCGAGCGCGAGCGTCAGCGCCAGCATGCCGAGCGCGGCCAGGCGTTGCAGCGGGGACGTGGACATCGTGGAGTTCTCCTTGGGCCTGGAAGGCGCGCGGATCGTAGCGCTGTCAGGGGAGATCGGGGCGGGACAATCAGGCTTCAAGATGACGCCCGATCCCCTGGCCCAGGCGCTGCGCGGCGCGCACCACCGGCCCGCCCCGGCGGCCGCGGTGCCCGACATGGCGTTGCTGGCCGGAGGCGGCGGCACGCTCGGCTCGGCGCTGCTGGCCGAGGCGCTGGCTGCCGGCGGCTTCGGTCGCGTGGCAGCGCTGGTGCGCGGGCCGCTCGCGTCCACGGTGCGCGGCATGGTGCCGCTGTCCGAGGCCACGCTCGCGCGCGGGGACGCCGCCGGCGCCACGCTTGCCTTCGTGGTCTTCGAGCGCGAGCGGCACGCCAACGGCCGCGACGACGCGTTCGTGCGTCCCGACCCCCTGCAGCTGCCGGCCCTGGCGCGCGCCCTGCACGCCGCCGGCGTGCGCCGGCTGCTGCTGGTGCTGCCGCACTCGCCGGCGCTGCTGCCGGGCGCCCTGAAGGCCGGCTTCGCGACGCACGACGAGCAGGCCGTCGCCGCGCTCGGCTTCGAGCAGGTCGTCTTCGTGCGGGCGGCGCAGGACGCGCTGGCGGCCGCGATGCCGCGCGCGCCGCTGCAGCGCTTCGCCGCCTGGTGGCTGTCGCAACTGCGCTGGATGGTGCCGCAGCGCGAGCAGCCGCTGCGCTCCGTCGTGCTGGCGCGGGTGGTGGTTCAGCTGGCGCGCGCGCTGCGCACGGCCCCTGCCGGCACCCGGGTGGCGCCGCCGGAGCTGCTGTGGCGGGCGGCCCAGCCCGAGGCCGACGCGCCGGCGCTGCTGCACGACTGGCTTCAGGGCACCGGCCCGCTGCCGGAAGGGAGCAGCGCGCACCGATAATCGCCCGCATGCCCGACGCGTCCGCCGCCCTTGCCAACGACACCTTCCTGCGCGCCTGCCTGCGCCAGCCCACGGAGTACACGCCGCTGTGGCTGATGCGGCAGGCCGGGCGCTACCTGCCCGAGTACAACGCCACGCGCGGGCGCGCCGGGAGCTTCATGGGCCTGGCGACCAACCCGCAGTTCGCCACCGAGGTGACGCTGCAGCCGCTGGAGCGCTATGCGCTCGATGCCGCGATCCTGTTCTCCGACATCCTGACCGTGCCCGACGCGATGGGCCTGGGCCTGAGCTTCGCCGCGGGCGAGGGCCCGCGCTTCGCCAGGCCGGTGCGCGACGAGGCCGCGGTGGCCGCGCTCGCGGTGCCCGACATGGACCGGCTGCGCTACGTGTTCGACGCCGTCGCGTCGATCCGCAAGGCGCTGCGGACGACCGACGCCCAGGGCCGCACGGTCGGCCGGGTGCCGCTGATCGGCTTCTCGGGCAGCCCCTGGACGCTCGCGTGCTACATGGTCGAGGGCGCCGGCAGCGACGACTACCGGCTCGTCAAGTCGATGCTGTACGCGCGGCCCGACCTGATGCACCGCATCCTCGACGTCAACGCGCAGGCGGTCGCCGCCTACCTGAACGCGCAGATCGACGCCGGTGCCCAGGCCGTGATGGTGTTCGACAGCTGGGGCGGCGTGCTTGCCGACGGCGCGTTCCAGGCCTTCAGCCTGGAGTACACGCGGCGCGTGGTGGCGGCGCTGCGGCGCGAGGCCGAGGGCCGGCCGGTGCCGGTCATCGTCTTCACCAAGGGCGGCGGCCTGTGGCTCGAGCAGATCGCCGCCTGCGGCGCCGACGTCGTGGGCCTGGACTGGACGATGGGCCTCGGCCGCGCCCGCACGCTGGTCGACGATCGCGTCGCGCTGCAGGGCAATCTCGACCCCAACGTGCTGTTCGCGCCGCCCGAAGCCGTGGCGCGCGAAGCCGTCGCCGTGCTCGACGCGTTCGGCCCGCCGCAGCGCGCCGACGGGCGTTGGGGCGGGCACGTGTTCAACCTCGGCCACGGCATCAGCCAGTACACGCCGCCGGAGCACGTCTCGGCCCTGGTCGAGGCAGTGCACGCTCACTCGCGGCGCATGCGGCGTGGCTGAGGCCGCCGGCCGCGCAACGCTGCGCGCCGCCCAAGAAGGGGTTCACAGCAGGGTCGCGAGGCTGTGGCGTCGTTGCCGTGAGTGAGCGCTAAGGGCTTGACTTATCCCCAACGGCGGTGTTGCGATGTAACAGCCGCCCCTGCCTCTTCGCCGTACCGGGCAGATTCACTGGAATAGCTCCAAGTAATTGATTTTATTGACATCGATGTCTTGCCGTCCAAGACAGATCGATGACAAGCCGCTTGGAAAATCAAGCACTTGCGGCTTGAAGACGCAGCCTGCCCACATAGTTATCCACAGTTTTGCGGGACGCCCCGGAAATGTGTTTTGCATCAATCAGTTGCGCGCGATTTCTCAGGTGAAGCGTTGCATGACTGCAGCGCCGCCATCTGGGCCGGTGTGAGCGTGGCGCATCGTCTGTCGGTGGCCGTCGAGACGCCACGCCACAGCGCCGTCGGCGGCCTGCTCGACTACACGAGCGAGCAGCCACTTGCGCCCGGCACGTTGCTGCAAGTGCCGCTTGGGCGGCGGAAGGTGCCCGGCATCGTCTGGGAGCCGGATGCGCGGGCGCCCGGCGCGGCGCCGGACCTGCCGGAGCACGACCTGCGCGCCGTCGCCGCGCCGCTGGCCTCGCTGCCGCCGCTGGATGCCGAGTGGCGCGCGCTGGTGGCCTTTTCCGCCGGCTACTACCAGCGCGGCACCGGCGAGCTGGCGCTCTCGGTACTGCCTCCGGAGCTGCGCAAGCTCGACGACGTCATGCTCGGGCGGAGGCTGGCCCGGCTGCGGCAGCGCGTGCAGCGCGAGGCCGCCGCGGGCGGCGCTGCCGCGGCCCCGGCGCTGCCCGCGCTGACGGCCGAACAGCAGGCCGCGCTGGAGGCGATCGACGCCGTGATGCAGGCGGCGGCGGGCAGTGCGCCGCGCCCGCAGCTGCTGCACGGCGTGACCGGCAGCGGCAAGACCGAGGTCTACCTGCGCGCCGCGGCCGCGGCGCTGCAGCGCGGCCGGCAGGTGCTGGTGCTGGTGCCGGAGATCAACCTGACCCCGCAGCTGGAGGCGAGGTTCGCTGCGCGCTTTCCGGGGCGGCGGCTGGTCAGCCTGCACAGCGCCCTGACGCCGGCGCAGCGGCTGCAGCACTGGCTGCTCGCGCATCTGGGGCTGGCCGACCTGGTGCTGGGAACGCGGCTCGCGGTGTTCACGCCGCTGCCGCGCCTCGGGCTGGTGATCGTCGACGAGGAGCACGACCCCTCGTTCAAGCAGCAGGAGGGCGCGCGCTACTCGGCGCGCGATCTGGCCGTCTGGCGCGCCCGGCAGCTCGGCGTACCGGTGCTGCTGGGCTCGGCCACGCCGTCGCTGGAGACCTGGCAGCGCGTGCGCGAGGGCCGCTACGGTCGGCTGCTGCTCGCGCTGCGCGTGGGTGGCGGGGCGCTGCCGCGCGTGCGGGTCGTCGACATGAGCAGCCTGCCGCGCGCGCCGGGCGCCGACCTCGTGCTGGCGCCTGCGCTCGCCGACGCGCTGCGCCTGCGCATCGAGCGCGGCGAGCAGAGCCTGGTGCTGCTGAACCGCCGCGGCTACGCGCCGGTGCTGCACTGCGGCGCCTGCGGCTGGAAGAGCGGCTGCCCGCACTGCAGCGCCTGGCGCGTGTTCCACAAGAGCGACCGCACGCTGCGCTGCCACCACTGCGGCCTGGCCGAGCGCGTGCCGCGGGCCTGCCCCGACTGCGGCAACCTCGACATCGCGCCGATCGGCCGCGGCACCGAGAAGCTCGAGGAGCAGCTGGGCCTGCTGCTGCCCGGCGCCCGCGTGGCCCGCATCGACGCCGACAGCACGCGCGGCGCCGGCAAGCTCGAGCAGCACCTGGCCGCCGTGCACGACGGCGAGGTCGACGTGATGGTGGGCACCCAGATCCTGGCCAAGGGGCACGATTTCCGGCGCGTCACGCTGGTGGCGGCGGTGAACCCCGACGCCGCGCTGTTCAGCAGCGACTTCCGGGCCCCCGAGCGCCTGTTCGCGCTGCTGATGCAGGCCGCCGGCCGCGCCGGGCGCGACGCGGCGCGCGCCGAGGCGAGCGAGATGTGGGTGCAGACCTGGCACCCGGGCCATGCGCTGTACCGGGCGCTGAAGGCGCACGACTACGAGAGCTTCGCGATGGCGCAGCTGGCCGAGCGCGAGCAGGCCGGCCTGCCGCCGTTCTCGAGCCTGGCGCTGGTGCGCGCCGAGGCGCGCGATGCCGCGACGGCCACCGCCTTCCTGCGCGAGGCGGCAGCGCAGATCGATGCTGCGGCGACCGGCGTGACGGTGTACGCGCCGGTGCCGCCGCCGGTCTCGCGCGTGGCCGACGTCGAGCGCGTGCAGATGCTGCTCGAGAGCCGCTCGCGCGTGGCACTGCGCGCGCTGCTGTCGGCGTGGCTGCCGGGGCTGCATGCGCTGCGCGCGCGGCACCGCGGCGTGCTGCGCTGGGCCGTCGACGTCGACCCGGTGGCGATCTGACGCGGTGCCGCGGCGCCGGCGGCGCGCTGCCGGTCACGGCGCGAGCGCGCGCTGCCACTGCACCGCCTCGGCGACGTGGTCGACTTCCACGCGGTCGGCGGCCGCCAGGTCGGCGATCGTCAGCGCGACCTTCAACGCCCGGTGCACGCGGCGTCCTGACCACGCCAGCCGCGACGCCGCGCGGGCCAGGAACCCGGCGGCCGCCGGCGCCAGCAGCAGCCGCGCGTCGAGGGCGGCGGCATCGAGCCAGCCGTTGGGCCGGCCCTGGCGGCGCTGCTGCCGCGCCCGCGCGGCGGCGACGCGGGCCGCCACCGTCGCGCTGGGCTCGTCGGCCGGCGCACCCAGCAGATCGTCGGGCGACGCCGCCAGCACCTCGACCTGCAGGTCGATGCGATCGAGCAGCGGGCCCGACAGCCGCCCGCGGTAGCGCGCGACCTGCTCGGGCGTGCAGCGGCAGCCCGGCCCGGCGTGCCGGGCGCCGTGCCAGCCGCACGGGCAGGGGTTCATCGCCCCGACGAACTGGAACCGCGCCGGGAACGAGGCCTGACGGGCGGCGCGCGAGATGGTGATGCGGCCGGTCTCGAGCGGCTCGCGCAGGGCCTCGAGCGCGCTGCGCGGGAACTCGGGTGTCTCGTCGAGGAACAGCACGCCGCCATGCGCGAGCGAGATCTCGCCGGGCCGCGGCGGCGATCCCCCGCCCACCAGCGCGACCGCGCTGGCCGTGTGGTGCGGGGTGCGCAGCGGCCGCTGGCCGAAGGTCGGCGTGGCGGCCGCCAGGCCGATCAGCGCCGCGCTCTCGAGCGCCTCGTCCTCCTCCATCGGTGGCAGCAGCGCCGGCAGCCGGGTGGCGAGCATCGACTTGCCGGTGCCCGGCGGACCGATCATCAGCAGGCCGTGCGCACCGGCCGCTGCGATCTCGAGCGCCCGCTTGGCACCCGACTGCCCGCGCACATCGCGCAGGTCCGGCGCGGCGGCGGCCGCGGCGGCGCGGGCGGGCTCGACGGCGCGCGCCAGTTCCGTCACGGCCTCGCCCGGCTGCAGCGCCGCCACCACTTCGGCGAGCGAGCTGGCGCCGCGCACGACCAGGCCGGGCACCGCGGCGGCGGCCGAGGCGCTGGCGCGCGGCAGCACCAGTTCGCGGCCGCTGGCGCCGCGGCGCGCCGCCAGCGCCAGCGCCAGCGCGCCGCGCACCGGGCGAAGCTCGCCGGCCAGCGAAAGCTCGCCGGCGAACTCGCAGCGCGCGAGCCGCGCTGGGTCCAGCGCCCCGCCCGCGGCCAGCACCCCGAGGGCGATCGGCAGGTCGAAGCGGCCGCTGTCCTTGGGCAGGTCGGCCGGGGCCAGGTTGACGGTGATGCGGCGGTTGTGCGGGAACCCGAACCCGCCGTGCAGCAGCGCCGCGCGCACGCGCTCGCGCGCCTCCTTGACCTCGGTGTCGGCCAGCCCGACCAGCGTGAAGCTCGGCAGCCCGTTGGCCAGCTGCACCTCCACCAGCACCTCGGGGGCATCGAAGCCGTCGAGGGCACGGCTGCGGACGACGGCGAGCGACATGGCTGCCATTGTTCGGCGGTCCCGCCGGCGGGCCGGTCACCCAGGAGGGGCCCCCGCAAGGGTCGGATCAGGCCGCCGGCGCAGAAGCGGAGCGCGCGGCCAGCGCAGAGCGTCCCGAGCATCGCACCTGATTGGTGCGTTAGAGTCCCATTCACCAATGAAGTGCATTGCGGCCGCGCCGGGTGTGGTCTGCGCGCCCCATGGCGGCGCGCCTGCGGTGGCACGGAAGCTGCAATCACCCCACCGCCGGCAATGAAACCGCCCGAGCCGAAGGCGGGCCGTCTGCCGAGCACAACCTTCTGGACTTCCCACGGAGAGATTCATGAAGATGGTGACCGCCATCGTCAAGCCCTTCAAGCTCGACGAAGTGCGCGAGGCCCTGAGCGGCATCGGGGTGCAGGGCATCACGGTGACCGAAGTCAAGGGCTTCGGGCGCCAGAAGGGGCACACGGAGCTGTACCGCGGCGCGGAGTACGTGGTCGACTTCCTGCCCAAGGTGAAGATCGAGGCGGCGGTCGATGACGCGATCGTCGAACGCGTCATCGAGGCCATCGAGGCCTCGGCCCGCACCGGCAAGATCGGCGACGGGAAGATCTTCGTCACCGCCCTCGAGCAGGTGGTGCGCATCCGCACCGGCGAGACCGGCAAGGACGCGCTGTAGCGCGCCCGACCCACCGGTCCGACACAAGGCCAAGACACCTTCCCCCCAAGAGAGCAGACCATGAAGAAGCTCATCACCATCCTCGCGCTCGGGCTGAGCCTGCTCGGCTTCGCCGCAGGCGCATCCGCGCAGAGCCCGGCCCCCGCGGCCAGCGCGGCCGAGGCGACGGCCAGCGCGCCGGCGGCCTCGGCCCCGGCCGCCGCCGCCCCCGCCGCCCCGGCAACCGCCGCTCCCGCGGCCGCGGCCCCGACCCCGAACAAGGGTGACACCGCGTTCATGACGGTGGCCACCGCCCTCGTCATCCTGATGACGATCCCGGGCCTGGCACTGTTCTACGGTGGCCTGGTGCGCAGCAAGAACATCCTGTCTGTGCTGATGCAGGTGTTCGTCGTGTTCGCGCTGATCAGCGTGCTGTGGGTCGTCTACGGCTACTCGCTGGCGTTCACGGCGGGCAACCCGTACTTCGGCTCGCTCGACAAGATCTTCCTGAAGGGCATCACGCCGGACTCCGTGGCGGCGACCTTCAGCAAGGGCGTCGTGATCCCCGAGCTGACTTTCGTCGCCTTCCAGGGCACCTTCGCCGCGATCACGACGGCGCTGATCGTGGGCGCGTTCGCCGAGCGCATGAAGTTCTCGGCCGTCTTGCTTTTCGCGGTGCTGTGGTTCACGTTCGCCTACATCCCCGTGGCGCACATGGTGTGGTACTGGGACGGCCCCGACGCGATCACCGACGCCAAGAGCCTCGAGGCGGTGACGGCCAATGCCGGCGCGCTGTGGGCCAAGGGCGCGCTGGACTTCGCCGGCGGCACCGTGGTGCACATCAACGCCGCGATCGCCGGCCTGGTGGGCGCCTACCTGGTGGGCAAGCGGGTCGGCTACGGCAAGGAGGCGATGGCGCCCCACAGCCTGCCGCTGACGATGATCGGCGCGTCGCTGCTGTGGGTGGGCTGGTTCGGCTTCAACGCCGGCTCCAACCTCGAGGCCAACGGCATCGCCTCGCTCGCCTTCATCAACACGGTGGTGGCCACCGCGGCAGCGACGCTGTCCTGGAGCGCCGGCGAGGCGCTGATGAAGGGCAAGGCGTCGATGCTTGGCGCGGCCTCGGGCGCGGTCGGCGGCCTGGTGGCGATCACGCCGGCCTGCGGCTTCGTCGGCGTGGGCGGAGCCCTGGTGATCGGCCTGATCGCCGGCGTGGTCTGCCTGTGGGGCGTCAACGGCCTGAAGCGGCTGCTCGGCGCGGACGACTCGCTGGACGTGTTCGGCGTCCACGGCGTCGGCGGCATCCTGGGCGCGCTGCTGACCGGCGTGTTCGCCAGCCCCAGCCTGGGCGGGCTGGGCGCCTGCGACTACGTCGAGAACAAGTGCGGCGTGTTCGTCGGCATCGGCTCGCAGCTGTGGGTGCAGGCCCAGGGCGTCATCTACACGGTGATCATCTCCGGCGTGGTTGCCTTCATCGCCTACAAGATCGTCGACATGACGATCGGCCTGCGCGTGGCCGAGGACGAGGAACGCGAGGGCCTGGACGTGGCCTCGCACGGCGAGACGGCCTACAACAAGTGAAGCCTGTGGCGGCCCAGCAGGGCCGCCACACCCCGGCGGCCGGTTCGACGCGGCGGACGCAGTCCCGCGCGGCAACCTGGCCGCCTGCCGTTTCACCTCGCTCCTAGAATGGAGGCATGGTTCCGCATCTGATCACCGCACTGACCGGGCCGATCAACGAACTCGAGGCCCGCGTGCTGGACTCGATGCCCGCCATCGAGCGCTGGCTGCGGCTCGAGTGGATGGAGCACACGCCGCCCTTCTACGCCTCGGTGGACCTGCGCAACGCGGGCTTCAAGCTGGCACCGGTCGACACCGACCTGTTCCCGCGCGGCTTCAACCACCTCACCGAGGAGATGCTGCCGCTCGCCGTGCAGGCGGCGATGGCGGCCATCGAGAAGATCTGCCCCGAGGCGAAGAACCTGCTGATCGTGCCGCAGGACGACGACGGGCCCTTCCATGCCGAGCACCTCGAGCGCCTGGTCCGCATCTTCACGATGGCCGGGCTGAACGTGCGGCTGGGGTCGCTGGACCCTTCGCTCGCCACGCCGAGGCGCATCGCGTTGCCCGGCGGCGGCGCGCTGGCCGTCGAGCCCCTGGTGCGCAGCCGCAGGCGGCTCGGCCTGAAGGACTTCGACCCCTGCACGATCCTCCTCAACCACGACCTCGCGGGCGGGACGCCGAAGCTGCTGGAAGGCCTGCACGAGCAGTACCTGCTGCCGCCGCTGCACGCCGGCTGGGTCGTGCGGCGCAAGTCGCGTCACTTCCAGAGCTACGAGGAGGTGGCCAAGAAGTTCGCCAAGCTGCTGGGCATGGACCCGTGGCTGATCACGCCGATGTCGGGCGGCACCGTGCGCCTGGCCGCCGACGACCGGCGCGGCCTGGAGTCGCTGAAGGCCGCGGCCGACGCGCTGCTGGCGCGGCTGCGTCGCAAGCACAAGGAGTACGGCATCGCCGACAAGCCCTTCGTCGTCGTCAAGGCCGACGACGGCAGCCGCGGCGCCGGCGTGGTGTCGCTGCGCGATGCGGCCGAACTCGACAGCGGCGGGCGCTGGGCGGCGAGTCCGCTGGCTGCCGGCGAGGAGGTCCGCGAACTGCTGGTGCAGGAGGGCGTGGCGACCAACGAGCGGATCAACGACGCCGTGGCCGAGCCGGTCGTCTGCACGATGGACCGCTACGTGATCGGCGGCTACTACCGGGTGCATGCCGGCCGCCGGGCCGACGAGAACCTCAGCTCGCCCGGATCGACCTTCGTGCCGCTCGCCTTCGCCCCGAGCCACCAGTTGCCGCGCCCGGGGGTCGCCCCCGGGGCCAGCCCGCCGAACCGGTTCTACATGTATGGGGTGATCGGCCGCCTGGCCATGCTCGCCGCGGCCTACGAGCTCGAGGCCACGGATCCGGAAGCCGAGCACTACGACTGATGCCGCGGTCCGCCGGCCGCCGGCGCCCCGCCCGCCGCCCGCGCATCGCGCCGCCCGATGACCCCGACCGCCAAGCGCGACCCCGCGGCGACCGCCGGGCTGACCCTTGCCGCGCTGGGCGTCGTCTACGGCGACATCGGCACCAGCCCGCTGTACGCGCTGAAGGAGGTGTTCGCGCCCGAACGCGTGCCGCTGACCCCCGACAACGTGCTCGGGATCCTGTCGCTCGTGTTCTGGACGCTGACAATCGTCGTCAGCCTGAAGTACGTCGTGCTGATCCTGCGCGCGGACAACAACGGCGAGGGCGGCCTGATCGCGATGCTGGCGCTGGCCGCCGGCGCGGTGCGCGACCGGCCGGTGCTGCGCCGCCGGCTGCTCGTGCTCGGCATCTTCGGCACCGCGATCTTCTTCGGCGACGGCGTCATCACGCCGGCGATCTCGGTGCTGTCGGCGGTCGAGGGCCTGGAGGTCGCGGCGCCGGCGCTGCACCGCTGGATCGTCCCGCTGACGCTGGTAGTGCTGACGGTGCTGTTCGCGGCGCAGCGCTTCGGCACCGGCATCGTCGGCCGCTTCTTCGGCCCGGTGACGCTGGCCTGGTTCG
This sequence comes from Rubrivivax sp., assembly GCA_020248915.1. Classification (GTDB taxonomy): domain Bacteria; phylum Pseudomonadota; class Gammaproteobacteria; order Burkholderiales; family Burkholderiaceae_C; genus Rubrivivax. The sequence continues at coordinate 31,222 of JADCGP010000006.1, forward strand.
CGGTGCTGGCGCTGCTCGGGCTGCCGCACGTCGCGGCCCACCCGCAGGTGCTGGTGGCGCTGCTGCCGCACCACGCGCTCGGCTTCCTGGTGGCGCACCCGGGCACGGCGTTCGTCGCGCTGGGCGCGGTGGTGCTGTGCGTGACCGGCGCCGAGGCGCTGTACGCCGACCTGGGCCACTTCGGCAAGCGGCCGATCCGCATCGCCTGGTTCGGCGTCGTGCTGCCGGCGCTGGTGATCAACTACTTCGGCCAGGGCGCGATGCTGCTGCAGCGGCCCGAGAACGTGCGCAACCCGTTCTACGAGATGGCGCCCGAGTGGGCGCTGTTCCCCCTGATCGCGCTGGCGACGCTGGCCACCGTGATCGCATCGCAGGCGCTGATCACGGCGGCCTTCTCGGTGACCAAGCAGGCGATCCAGCTCGGCTACCTGCCGCGCCTGCGCATCGACCACACCTCGGTGCGCGAGACCGGGCAGGTCTACGTGCCGTTCGTGAACTGGGCGCTGTACGGCTGCGTGGTGTTCGCGGTGGTGGTCTTCGGCAGCTCGGGGGCGCTCGCCTCGGCCTACGGCATCGCGGTGACGATCGACATGACGATCACGACCGTGATGACCTTCTTCGTGATCCGCTACGCCTGGAGGCTGCCGCCCGCGCTGTGCGTGGCGGCCACCGGCACGTTCTTCGTCGTCGACGTGACCTTCCTCGCGGCCAATGTCGTCAAGGTCCTCGAGGGGGGCTGGTTCCCGCTCGTCATCGGCGCGGCGATGTTCACGCTGATGGCGACCTGGAAACAGGGCCGCGCGCTGCTCGCCGAGCGGCTGCGCGACGAGGCGATCGACCTGCCGAGCTTCATCGAGAGCATCTTCGTCAGCCCGCCTCAGCGCGTGCCCGGCACCGCCGTGTTCCTGCACGCCGAGCGCGGCGCGACCCCCTTCGCGCTGCTGCACAACCTGAAGCACAACAAGGTGCTGCACGAGCAGAACCTGTTCGTCACGGTCGTGCAGCACGAGGTGCCGTGGATCGGGTTCGAGCGCCGCATGCAGGTCGAGCCGCTCGGCCACGACTGCTGGCAGGTGCTGCTGAACTTCGGCTTCAAGAACGACCCCGACGTGCCCGAGGCGCTGAAGCTGCTCGCACAGCACGGCGTGCAGCTCGACGACATGGAGACCAGCTACTTCCTGAGCCGCGACAGCGTCGCGCCGGCGCTGCGCGCGCGCGGCGGCCGCGGGATGGCGCGCTGGCGCGAGAAGCTGTTCGCGAGCATGCACCGCAACGCTGCCGCCGCGGCCGACTTCCTGAACCTGCCGGCCAACAGGATCGTCGAGCTCGGCACGAAGGTCGAGCTGTAGGGCAGGTCGGGCGGTGTCAGGCCGCCTGCAGCAGGGGCGTGAACAGCGGCCCGCGGCGGGGGCGCGGCCGGCAGCCGTGCACGCGGCGCGCGATCTCGGCGATGTGCTCCGGCGTCGTGCCGCAGCAGCCGCCGGCGATGTTGAGCAGCCCGCTGCGCGCGAACTCCTCGAGAAGGCCGCCGGTGACCTGCGGCGTCTCGTCGAAGCCGGTGTCGCTCATCGGGTTGGGCAGCCCGGCGTTCGGGTAGCAGCTGATCCAGGTGTCGGCCGCGACCTTGGACAGCTCCTCGATGTAGGGGCGCATCACCGCCGCCCCGAGCGCGCAGTTCAGCCCGACCGCGATCGGGCGCGCGTGGCGCACGCTGTTCCAGAACGCGGCCACCGTCTGCCCGCTGAGGATGCGACCCGAGGCGTCGGTCACGGTGCCCGAGACGATCACCGGCAGGCGCTCGCCGGTGGCCTCCATCAGCTCGTCGAGTGCGAAGATCGCCGCCTTCGCATTGAGCGTGTCGAAGATCGTCTCGACGAGGAACAGGTCGCAGCCGCCCTCCAGCAGTCCGGCCGCCTGCTCGTGGTAGGCGGCGCGCAGCTGCTCGAAGCTCACGTTGCGCGCGCCCGGGTCGTTGACGTCCGGGCTGATGCTGGCCGTCTTCGGCGTCGGGCCGAGCGCGCCGGCCACGAAGCGCGGGCGCCCGGCCGTGGCGTGACGGTCCGCCTGCTCGCGGGCGATGCGGGCGGCGGCCACGTTCATCTCGCGTGCCAGGTGGGCCAGGCCGTAGTCCTCCTGCGCGATCGAGGTGGCGCCGAAGGTGTTGGTCTCGATCAGGTCGGCGCCGGCCTCCAGGTACGAGGCATGGATCTGCGCGATCACGTCGGGCCGCGTCAGCACGAGCAGGTCGTTGTTGCCCTTGAGGTCGCGCGGGTGGTCGCGCAGCAGCGAGCCGCGGAACGCGGCCTCGTCCAGGCGCAGGCGCTGGATCATCGTGCCCATCGCGCCGTCGATGATCGCGATGCGCTCGTGCAGAATGCCGGGCAGCGCGGCGCCGCGCGTGTAGGCCGTGGGCTGGGCGATCGCCGGGCTCGTCATCGGCCGGATTGTAGGAGGGGCGTCCCGGGGACGCCCGTCAACGCAGCGAATGAAGCACCTGACCCCGCGCGAGGCCTGGGCCTACCTGCAGGCCCGGCCCGACGCCCTGTTCGTCGACGTGCGGATGGAGATCGAGTACCTGTACGTCGGTCACCCGCCGGGCGTCGTCCACGTCGCCTGGTACGAGTACCCGGAGATGACGGCGGACCCGGGGCGGTTCGTCGAGCAGGTTCGGCGTGAGGCCGGCGGCCAGGTCCGGCCGGTGGTGCTGATCTGCCGCTCGGGCAAGCGCACCGTCGAGGCCGGCCTGGCGCTCGAGGCGGCCGGCTTCGACGAGGTGGTCAACGTGCTGCACGGCTTCGAGGGCGAGCTCGACGAGCACTTCCAGCGCGGTCGCCTCAACGGCTGGCGGCACGATGGCCTGCCCTGGGAGCAGCTCTAGCTGCCAGGGCGCGAGGGCCCCCAGGCCCTCGCGGCGGCCACCAGCGCCGTCGGGCCGGCTTCTCAGGCGCGCGGCATCGGCGCCGGCGTCAGTGTGTCCTCGGGGGCCGGCATCGTGGTGGCCGGGTCGATCCAGCGCTGGCCAGCGCGACGCGCCGCGCGCAGTCGCGTCCGGCGGTGCCGGCGGCGCAGTTCCAGGTCGACGATGACGAAGGCCAGCGCGATCGGCAGCACGCCGGCGCCGATCAGGGCGGTCAGCGACCCGGACAGCTCGTGGCGGTAGATCGATCCCACCTGCACCTGCAGGTTGGCGGCCGCCAGCACCAGCGCCTCGCCGCCCAGCCAGGCCAGCCCCATCAGCGTGGCGGCCACCAGCTTCCAGGCTTCGCTGCGCTGCTTGCGGTCGGTGTCGGGGAAGGTCAGCATCAGCGCGATCGAGAAGCCCACCGTCATCGCCAGCACGCCGATCGCGATCAGTTCGATCCGCCAGGAGATGCCGGGCCGGAAGCCGACGGCCAGGATCCAGCCGACCTGCATCAGCGCCCCGAGCAGCGCGAGCAGCGCCGCGGTCGCGACCGCGTAGGGCATCCCGCGCCGGTGCGCCGGGATTGCCAGGACCGGCAGCGACAGAAGCACCGCGAGGAGCGTCAGGCCGAACGCCCAGTCGCGCCTGAAGCCGATCGGGAACGCGAGGGCTTCGCCGGCCACGGCCAGCACGGTGGCCACCGTGAAGCCGACGCCCAGCAGGGCCGCTGCGGCGGCGACGCCGCCCCACCGCTGCCGACCCGACAGGTAGCGGGCGTGGCGCACCCAGCCGAGGGCCGCGTAGGCCGTGGCCACGGACAGCAGGGCGCCCAGCGTCCACAGCAGCAGCGACGAATCCGAGGTGGAAGATCCCATGGGGTGCTGGCCGGCGCAGGGCGACGGCACTGTCGTGGTGACTTCGGAGCCCTATGATGGCACCGGCCGGGGGCCGACCGCCATCACCTCGTCACGGGGTGTCCGTGTCCGGGCGTGTCAAGGCGAACAGGGAGGACCGGAACGCCGGGCGCTCCGGGGTCGGTTCCTCCTGCGCCCACAAGGCCAGCGCCGTGGCGTTCATCGGCTTGGCGAACAGATAGCCCTGCAGCTCGTCGCAGCCCATCGCCAGCAGCAGGTCGCGCTGCGCCTCGGTCTCGACCCCCTCGGCCACCACCCGCAGCCCCAGGGTGCGCGCCATCTGGACGACCGCCTGAGCGATCGAGCGGGCGTGCGCGCTGGTGGCCAGGTCGGTCACGAAGGCGCGGTCGATCTTCAGTTCGGCCGCCGGCAGGCGGCGCAGCAGCGCCAGGCTCGAGTGCCCCGTGCCGAAGTCGTCGATCGAAACGTGCAATCCTGCACGGCGCAGGCGTTCGAAGGCCCGCTGCGTCTGCGCGGTGTCCTCCATCGCGACGCTCTCGGTGATCTCGCAGGTGAAGCGGCCCGGCGGGATCCCGTGCCGCCGCAGCGCCGCCTCGATGTGGTCGACCAGGTCGTCCTGCCGCATCTGGTGCCCGGAGACGTTGATCGCGATGCGCATCCGCAGGCCCTGCTGGCGCCAGATCGCCGCCTGGCGGCAGGCCTCGTCGATGACCCAGCGGCCCAGCGCGTTGATCAGCCCGTAGCGTTCGGCCAGCGGGATGAACACCGCCGGGCTGACGAGGCCGCGGCGCGGGTGCTCCCAGCGCAGCAGTGCCTCGGCCGCGGTGACCTGCATGCTTCGCGCATCCAGCTTGGGCTGGTACAGCAGCGACAGCTGCCGGCCGGCGATGGCCTGGCGCAGGTCCTGCAGCAGCTGCGCCGCCTCGCGCTGGTCGGCCGCCATCGCCGGGTGGTAGGGCGTGTAGCCGCCGCCGCCGCCGTGCTTGACCGTGCGCATCGCCAGCGTCGCGTGCGCCACCCACAGCGGGCGCGACGCGTGCTCCGGATACAGCGCGATGCCCACCGACGCGGGCAGCTGCAGCGACATGTCCTCCACGGTGAAGGGCCGCTGCAGCGTGGCCAGAACCTGCTCGGCCACCGGCGCGGCACCGCCCGGCCCGGCCGGCACGACCAGGGCGAACTCGTCGCCGCCGATGCGCGCCACGACCGGCTGCTCGCCGACGGCGTCCGAGAGCCGCCGCGCCGCCTGCCGCAGCACCTCGTCGCCGACCCGGTGGCCGTAGCCGTCGTTGATGGTCCGGAAGTTGTCCAGTCCGATGTACAGCAGCGCCGCCGCCGTGCCGTCGCGGTCGCAACCCAGGGCCACGTCGTCGAGCAGCGTCTCGAACTCGGCGCGCGTCAGCAGGCCGGTGAGCTGGTCGCGCGAGCGCATCGTGTCCAGTGCGGTCGTGGCTGCGTCCAGGCTGCGGTGCAGGCGCGAGCCGTGCTTGCGCTGCCGCCACCAGGCGACGGTGGCCACGGCTGCCAGCACCAGGGCGGCCACGGTCGCCACCACCAGGCCCAGCCACTCTCCTGCCTGCACGCCTGCCACCGCCATGCGCCGCTTATCGGCCTGCCCGACCCGGCGTTGAGCGCGCCCCGCCCGCAGCGGGCGGGGCGAGCACTGCGTCACGCAGTGCCCGGCGCCGGCCGCTGTCCTCAGTGCCTGCGGCCGGCAGATGCCCGTTCGGGCGGGCCGGGTCGGATGCGTAGCGGCGGGGGTTCATTGCTTGCTTGCAGGGCCTTCGGCCCGCGCCCTGCGCCAGGAGGGCAGCCAGCGCGGCCGAGCGGCGGGCTGGCTGGCAGCAACACCGGGCTCGAGGCTGATCAGCGGATCTTGGCGCAGCAGTGGCGCCGGGACAAGCCCTGCGCCACGCCGGCATCGCGCGCGCCGGAAGCATTGCACGGACCCGGGGCCGTCCGCGCCCGCCCCCGGCGCTCAGTGCCTCAGTGCAGCGACAGTGGCGTGTGTGCCAGGGCCGTGAAGCGGGCCAGATACTCGTCGAAGTCCTCGACGCTCGGGCTGCCGGCCACCAGCTCCTGCACGCCTGCGGCGAAGCGCTCGGCTAGCGCCCCCTCGAGGAAGATCTCCTTGCGCGCGAACTTGTCGACGATCTCGTAGCCGCCCCTGTGCAGCGCGGGCCCCGCAGCCGCGCCCTCGCCATCGCCGGCCGGCACGTCGAACTGCACGACGGTGAAGCTGTCAGAGTTGTAGAGCAGTTGCATGGGGGTGGGGTACTCCTTGCCGGGTCACGTGGGCGCCGCGGCGTCGCTTTCAAGTGCCCGGGTCCACGTGTGCGGACTCCAGCGCTCGGGCGCCCCGTGCGGCGCTGGCGCGCTCGGGTCCTTGGACTGGCGGTGCGGAGTCGCTCGGGGCCAAGTCCCGGCCCGCGCGTCGGGGCCGGCGCGCCGCGCATGCTCTCAACCCGGCTCGGCGGCCCGCAGCCGCCACTCGGTGGCGCCACCGTGGGGTCGCGCCTCGATCCGGATCCGCACCGGCAGCTGTCCGCGGGCGGGATCGAGCCAGACCTGCACGTCCAGGTCGCGCGGCCGCAGCCCGGGACGGTGCCAACGCTGCAGGGCGCGCGGCTGACCGTCGGGCGCCGCGTCGAACTCGACCGCTCCGGCGCCGAAGCGCCAGGCTGCGAGGTCGCCGCGCGGGCCGGCGACCGGGATGACGACCTGCTGCCCGGCGATCACCGGCTGCGGCAGGGCACGCACGACGGCTGCCAGCTGCACCAGCCAGGTCGCCCGGTCCTGCACGCCGGCGGGCAACGGCAGCGCGACGGAGGGGCCGGAGAACGTGATCGCCGGCGCCGCGTCGCGCCGGAAGTTCACCGCGGCCGCGTCGCGGCCGCGCCGGCGCACCACGAAGCGCTCGGGCGCGATGCCGGCGCCGTCGAAGCGGCCGCGACTGGCCCAGCCGAACGGCTCGGCGCCCTCGATGCGGCCGCCCATCTCCAGGCGGTAGCCGCCGGGGTCGCGCTGCCAGTGCAGCACCGCGTGGCCGGAACGACTGCCGCGCTGCAGGTCGTAGTGCAGCCGCCAGGGGGGCGGCATGTCGGTCTCGTGCGCGGGGGCTGCTAGCGCGTCGGCGAGGTCGGCCGCGGCGGCGTCCGCGGCGTCCGCGGCGTCGGCGGAGCTCCCGCTGCCCGGAGCGGTGCGTATGGGGTCGCCCGCGTCGGCACCGTCGGCAGCCGCAGGATCGTCGGCGAGGTCGGCCGGTGGCAACGCGGTTGTCGGCGCGGCCGATGGCCGGGTCGTTGCCGCGGCTGGCGCCACGGCGGCTGGCCGGCCCCAGCCTTCGCTGCCCGCCGGGGAGGCGTCAGCGCCTGCCGCCGACGCCGTCGGGCGCGCTGATCCGTCGGCGCCGACGGGGGCGGGCGGGCTGGCAGGCGGGTCGGTGGGCGCCGGTGCCTCGAGGGCCGGCGCCGGCGGCGCCGGCAGCACGATCTGTCGCAGCTGGAGCACAGGGGCGCCGCTGCCCGCGCTGTCGCGCAGGTGCCAGCCCAGCACCAGCCAGGCGTGGACGAACAACACCGCGGTGATGATCCCCGCGAGCGGCGCGAGGCGCCCGCCCCGAGCGGGGGCCGGGCCCGGCGGCGCGCCGCGAGGCGCCGCACTCAACTCGAGGGCCGCGAGGCGGCGTGGGGGCAGGGCATCGATGGCGGGCACGCCACAATGCTGCCAGCGACGGCGCCGCGCAGCCACCCCGCTGCGGGCGCCCCCACCGGTCCTCCTGCCCGCTTATCGATGAAGCTCGCCACGCTGAAGGACGGCTCGCGCGACGGGCAGCTGGCCGTCGTCTCGCGCGACCTCGCGCAGGCGCACTTCGCCGCGGGCATCGCGCCCACGCTGCAGCGCGTGCTCGACGACTGGAACTTCCTCAGCCCGCAGCTCGAGGACCTTTACGCCACGCTCAACGCTGGCAAGGCGCGGCATGCGTTCCCGTTCGAGCCGCGCCGCTGCATGGCGCCGCTGCCGCGGGCCTATCGCTGGATCGACGGCTCGGCCTACCGCAGCCACGTCGAGCGGCTGCGCCGGGCGCGCGGCGCCGAGATGCCGGCGTCCTTCGACGACGAGCCGCTGATGTACCAGGGCGCGGGCGACGGCCTGCTCGGCCCCTGCGACGACGCCGTGTTCGCCAGCGCCGACTGGGGCATCGACTTCGAGGCCGAGCTGGCCGCGGTCACCGGCGACGTCGCCGCGGGCACCGGGGCCGACGCCGCGCTCGAACGGGTGCGGCTGCTGCTGCTGGCCAACGACTGGACCCTGCGCAACCTGGTGCCGGCCGAGCTGGCCAAGGGCTTCGGCTTCGTCCAGAGCAAGGCCGCTGCCGCGTTCGGCCCGGTGGCGGTCACGCCCGACGAGCTGGGTCCGGCCTGGCGCGGCGGGCGGGTGCACCTGGTGCTTTCCAGCGAGCGCAGCGGCGAGCCCTTCGGCCGCTGCGACGCCGGCCCGGAGATGGCGTTCCACTTCGGGCAGCTGATTGCCCACGCGGCCCGCACCCGCCCCCTCGGGGCCGGCAGCATCGTCGGCGGCGGTACGGTCAGCAACCACGACGCCGCGAGCGGGCACGGCTGCATCGCCGAACGGCGCGCCGAGGAGTCTCTGCGCCTGGGCGCCGCTGCCACACCCTACCTGCAGCACGGGGAACGGATCCGCGTCGAGGTCGTCGGCGCTGACGGCCAGAGCGTATTCGGCGCGATCGAGCAGCAGGTGGTCGTCCGCGCGTGAGGACGGGGCCGGGTCGAGGCTCGCCTCGACCCGCGCCTTCCGCATCGCGCGCGTCGCCTTCGCGCGCGGAGGCCGGTGCCTCGGGCGCACAATGCGGGCCGCACTGCGGCAAGGAGACGACGGCGATGGCGAGCGCGACCGACTTCGCAAAGATGGTTCCGGGCCTGGACTTCCTTCAGGGCCTGCTCAAGGGGGCAGGCGCCGCGCTGCCGGGCATGGGGCAGTGGGTCGCGCCGACGTTGGACCCGAAGGAGCTCGAGCGCCGCATCGAGGAGCTGCGCACGGTGCAGTTCTGGCTCGAGCAGAACGCGCGGCTGCTGGGCACGACGATCCAGGCCCTGGAGGTGCAGCGCATGACGCTGGCCACGCTGCAGACGATGAACCTGCCGCTGGCCCAGGTGCGCGACGCCATCCAGGCGCCGGTGACGGCCGCGGCTGCGGCGGCCGCGGCTCCGGCGGCGAAGCCCGCCGCCGCGAAGGCGATGCCCGGCAAGCCGGCGCCTGCGAAGGCGGCCACCGGCGCGCGCCGTGCAACGCGTCCGGCGGCCGCCGCCGCCGCACCTGGCGCGGCTGCCGGGAAGGGCTCGCCGCTGGTCGATCCCATGCAGTGGTGGGGCGCGCTGACGCAGCAGTTCACCGAGCTGGCCGCCAAGGCGCTGAAGGAGGGCGGTGCCGAGACGGCCCGGCAGCCTGCCTCTGCTGCTGCCTCGCCGGGCCCTGCCGCCGTTGCCGCTGCCGTGGCAGCGCCTGCTGCCCCGCCGCGGCGCGCGCGACGGCGCTGAGGCCCGCATGGACGCCGCCTCGCCCGGGTTCCTGGTCGGCCACGCCGCGCACCCGGACTGGCGCACCGCGCTCGCGCTGGCCTGCGCGCAGATCGAGGAGCAGCGCCGCGCGCTCGAGGCCGGCGACGAGGGGCCGCTCGCGCTGGGCTTCGTCTACTTCACCGACCACTTCGCGGGGCACGCCGAGGCGCTGCTGGCGGCGCTGCGGCACAGCCACCCCGGCGTGTCGTGGGTGGGCGCTGTCGGCGTCGGCGTGGTCGCCTCCGGCGTCGAGTACTTCGACGAGCCGGCGCTCGCGCTGATGCTCGCGCCGCTGCCGGCAGGCCGGTTCGAGGTCTTCTCCGGCGCGCGCAAGCTCGGGCGCATCGAGGCCGACACGGCGCTCGTGCACGCCGACGCCGGCACGCCCGACCTGCCCGAGTTGATCGCCGAGATGAGCGATCGCACCGCGAGCGGGTACGTCTTCGGCGGCGTGGCCTCGGCCCGTGGCCGCGCGGTGCACGTGGCCGACGGCGTCTGGCAGGGCGGGCTGTCGGGCGTGGCCTTCTCGCGCGACGTCGGCATCGTCTCGCGCGTCAGCCAGGGCTGCCGGCCGGTCGGCCCGGTGCGGCGCGTGACGGCCTGCGACGGCCACGTCGTGCAGGAGCTCGACCACCTTCCGGCACTGCGCTGCCTGATGGACGACCTCGGGATCGCCGACGAGGGCGGGCTGCGCGACGCCCTGCCGCGGCTGCGCACGACGCTGGCCGGGCTGACCGCGGAGTCGCGCTCGCCGCTGGACCGCGGCGGGCAGTTCGGCGTCGACACGCTGGTGCGGCACCTCGTGGGCGTCGACCCGGGGCGGCAGTCGGTGGCGGTGGCCGACCTGGTGCAGCCGGGCATGCGACTGGCCTTCTGCCGGCGCGACGTCGAGGCCGCGCGCCGCGACCTGGTCCGCGTCTGCAGCGAGATCCGCGACGAGATCGGCTCGCGCGCGCTGCCGCAGCCCGAGGAGGCGTTGGCGACCCCGGCGGCCCGTGGCGCCGGCGATGGCGCGGCGGCGCTGATGCGCGGGGCGATCTACGTCTCCTGCACCGGGCGTGGCGGGCCGCACTTCGGCGGGCCGTCGGCCGAGCTGCAGATCGTGCGGCGCGCGCTCGGCGACGTGCCCCTGGTGGGGTTCTTCGCCTCCGGGGAGATCGCCCACCAGCATCTCTACGGCTACACGGGCGTGCTGACCGTCTTCTCGCGCGCCGAACGCGGGCCTCCAGCCCCCTGAGCCGCGCCCGATTGCCCCCGCGCCGGTCAAAGCCGTGATGACCCCGTCCGGCGCGGCGGCCGGCCGCCGCGCGCAGCGGCTGGCGTAGAGTGTCGTCAAGGGCGGGCCTGCGGCCGTGATCGGCGGCAGCCCGCGACCCCGCGTGCCCGCGCCCCACGTCCCGAGAGCCCGCCCGCCGTGAACGCCCCGCTGCCCGATGCCGCCATCGCCGCGACCGCTGCGACCGCTGCGACCAATGCGACCAATGCGACCGCCGCGCCGAGCGGCGCCGACCGCGCCGCGCGGCAGCGCGAGGTCGTCGCCGCGCTGTCCGCGCACCTGCCGGCCCACGCCCTGCTGTGGCACGCCGAGGACACGGTGCCCTACGAATGCGACGGCCTGACCGCCTACCGCGAGCGGCCCCTGGTCGTCGCGCTGCCCGAGACCGAGGCCGAGGTGTCCGCGGTGCTGAAGGTCTGCCATGCGCTCGGCGTGCCGGTGGTGGCGCGCGGCGCGGGCACCGGCCTGTCGGGCGGCGCGCTGCCGCACGCGCTGGGCGTGACGCTGTCGCTCGCCCGCTTCAACCGCATCGTCCAGATCGACCGGCTCGCGCGCACGGCCACCGTGCAGTGCGGCGTGCGCAACCTGGCCATCAGCGAGGCCGCCGCGCCGCACGGCCTGTACTACGCGCCCGACCCGAGCAGCCAGATCGCCTGCACGATCGGCGGCAACGTCGCCGAGAACAGCGGCGGCGTGCACTGCCTGAAGTACGGGCTGACGCTGCACAACGTGCTGCGCGTGCGCGGCTACACCGCCGAGGGCGAGCCGGTGGAGTTCGGCTCCGCCGCGCTGGACGCGCCCGGCCTGGACCTGCTCGCGCTGGTCGTCGGCAGCGAGGGCATGCTCGCCGTCGCCACCGAGATCACGGTGCGGCTGACGCCCAAGCCGCAGCTGGCGCGCTGCATCATGGCCAGCTTCGACGACGTGCGCAAGGCGGGCGACGCGGTGGCGGCGGTCATCGCTGCCGGCATCATCCCGGCCGGCCTGGAGATGATGGACAAGCCGATGACGGCCGCGGTCGAGGACTTCGTCCACGCCGGCTACGACCTCGACGCCGAGGCGATCCTGCTGTGCGAGAGCGACGGCACGCCCGAGGAGGTGGCCGAGGAGATCGACCGCATGCTCGGCGTGCTGTCGGGTGCCGGTGCGTCGCGGCTCGAGGTCAGCAAGGACGAGGCGCAGCGGCTGAAGTTCTGGAGCGGCCGCAAGAACGCCTTCCCGGCCAGCGGCCGCATCAGCCCCGACTACATGTGCATGGACTCGACGATCCCGCGCCGGCGGCTGGCCGACATCCTGCTCGCGATCCAGCAGATGGAGAAGAAGTACGGCCTGGCCTGCTGCAACGTCTTCCATGCGGGTGACGGCAACCTGCACCCGCTGATCCTGTTCGACGCCAACGACCCCGACCAGCTGCACCGGGCCGAGCTGTTCGGCGCCGACATCCTCGAGACCAGCGTCGCGATGGGCGGCACGGTCACCGGCGAGCACGGCGTCGGCGTCGAGAAGCTGGCCAGCATGTGCGTGCAGTTCAGCCCCGCCGAGCGCGAGCGCATGGCCGGGCTCAAGCGCGCCTTCGACCCGGCCGGGCTGCTGAACCCGGGCAAGGTGATCCCGACCCTGCAGCGCTGCGCGGAGTACGGGAAGATGCACGTGCGCAGGGGTCTGCTGCCCTTCCCCGGCCTGGAGCGCTTCTGACGATGGCCGCGGAGGACCCCGCGCTCGAGCGGCTGATCGACCAGGTGCGGGCCGCCCGCGTCGACCGCTGTGCGCTCGACATCCGCGGCGGCGGCACCAAGGCGTTCTACGGCGAGGCGCCGCAGGGCCTGCCGCTCGACGTGCGGCCGCTGGCCGGCATCGCGGCCTACGAGCCGAGCGAGCTGGTGGTCACGGTGCGTGCGGGCACGCCGCTGGCCGAGCTCGAGGCGGCGCTGGCCGCGCAGGGGCAGTGCCTCGCCTTCGAGCCGCCGCGCCTGGCCGAGGGCGGCACCGTCGGCGGCATGGTCGCGGCCGGGCTGGCCGGCCCGGCGCGTGCGGCGGTGGGCGGCGTGCGCGACTTCCTGCTCGGCGCTACGCTGCTCGACGGTCGCGGCGAGGTGCTGAGCTTCGGCGGGCAGGTGATGAAGAACGTGGCCGGCTACGACGTCTCGCGCGTGCTCGCCGGCTCGCTCGGCATCCTGGGCGTGATCTGCGAGGTCTCGCTGAAGGTGCTGCCGCGGCCGCCGGCCAGCGCCACCGTCCGCTTCGAGCTCGACGAGGCGACGGCGCTGCGCCGCATCAACGAGTGGAGTGGCCAGCCGCTGCCGGTCGGCGCAAGCGCCTGGTGGGAAGGGATGCTGGTCGTGCGGCTGTCGGGGGCGCGCGCCGCGGTGCAGTCGGCGCTGCAGCGCCTGGGCGGCGAGCGCATCGACGACGCGCTTGCCGCCACCTTCTGGGACGGGCTGCGCGACCAGCGCGACGAGTTCTTCGTCGGCGCCACGCAGGCGGTGGAGCGCGGCGCGGTGCTGTGGCGGCTGTCGGTGCCGTCGACCGCGCCGCCGCTCGGGCTCAGCGGCGAGCAGCTGATCGAGTGGGGCGGGGCGCAGCGCTGGCTGTGCACGAGCACGCCGGCGGCGCAGCTGCGCGAGGCTGCGCGCCAGGCCGGCGGGCACGCGACGCTGTACCGGGGCGGCGACCGCAGCTGCGGCGTGTTCGAACCGCTGTCGGCCCCGCTGGCGCGCATCCACCGCGAGCTGAAGGCCGCCTTCGACCCCGATGGCGTCTTCAACCGCGGCCGGCTGTACCCGGGGCTGTGACCGTGGCGGGCGACGTGGTGCAGTCGATGCAGGCGTACTACGCGCAGCGCGCGGCCTACTACGAGCGCGTCTACGGCAAGCCCGAGCGCCAGGCCGAGCTGCGCGCGCTCGAGGCCTGGATCGGCCCGCGCTTTGCCGGCCGCGACGTGCTGGAGGTGGCCAGCGGGACCGGATGGTGGCTGGCGCACGCGGCGCGCGAGGCGCGGGCGTGGCTGGCCACCGACCTCAACGACGAGACGCTCGACGTCGCCCGCGCCAAGCCGCTGCCGGCCTGCGTGCGTTTCGCGACGATGGACGCGTACGCCTTCGACGGGCTCGCGCCCGGGCGGCGCTTCGACGCCGCGTTCGCCGGCTGCTGGTGGAGCCACGTGCCGCTCGCGCGGCTGCAGGGCTGGCTCGGGCGGCTGCACGAGCGGCTGCTGCCGGGCGCGCGCGTGGTCTTCCTCGACAACCAGTTCGTCCCGGCCGGCAGCACGCCGGTCTCGCGCCGCGACGCCGACGGCAACACCTACCAGCAGCGCATGCTGGACGACGGCAGCGCGCACGAGGTGCTGAAGAACTTTCCGACGCGCGAGCAGGCGCTCGCCGTGCTCGGGCCGCGCGCCCGCCAGGTGCGCTGGAACGACGTCGGCCACCCGCTCGAGCACTACTGGGTGCTCGAGTACGAGCTGGCCTGAAAGCCGTCACGTCCGCCTGCGCACCCGCCCTGGCGCCGACCCGACCCCGCCCGCCCCACCGCATGCAAACCAACCTCGCACCCGAGTTCCGGGACACCCGCCAGGGCCAGGAGGCCGAGTCCATCCTGCGCAAGTGCGTGCACTGCGGCTTCTGCACCGCCACCTGCCCCACCTACCAGCTGCTCGGCGACGAGCTCGACGGCCCGCGCGGCCGCGTCTACCTGATCAAGCAGGTGCTCGAGGGTGCCCCGGTCACGGAGCGCACGCAGCTGCACCTGGACCGCTGCCTGACCTGCCGCAACTGCGAGACCACCTGCCCGAGCGGCGTGCAGTACGGCCGGCTGGTCGACATCGGCCGGCAGGTCGTGGCCGAGCGGGTCGAGCGCCCGGCGGCCGAGCGCGGCGTGCGCTGGTTGCTGAAGGAGGGGCTGACGTCGCCGCTGTTCGGGCCGGCGCTCAAGGCCGGCCAGTTGGTGCGTCCGCTGCTGCCTGCCGCGCTGAAGGCCAAGGTGCCGACGCGACCGGGCGCGCGCGCGCACCGCTGGCCGCAGCGCGAGCACCCGCGCAAGGTGCTGCTGCTGACGGGCTGCGTGCAGCCGTCGATGATGCCCAACGTCAACAGCGCGACCGCTCGCGTGCTCGATGCCGCGGGCATCCAGACGCTGGTGGCCGACGGCGCCGGCTGCTGCGGCGCGATCCGCACGCACCTGGACGACGTCGAGGGCGGGCTCGCCGACATGCGCCGCAACATCGACGCCTGGTGGCCTCTGGTCGAGGGGCTGACGTCGGCCGGCAAGGTCGAGGCGATCGTGATGAACGCCAGCGGCTGCGGCGTCACCGTCAAGGACTACGGTCACGCGCTCGCGCACGATCCGGACTACGCGGCCCGGGCGGCCCGCGTCAGCGAGCTGACACGCGACCTGTCGGAGCTGCTGCCCGACCTGGTGCCTGCGCTCGCCCCGGCCCTGGCCCAGGACCGTGCCCCGCGCCGCGACGCGGGGCGGCCTGCCCGCCCCCGGCTTGCCTTCCACCCGCCTTGCACGCTGCAGCACGGCCAGCAGCTGCGTGGCGGCGTCGAGGCCGGGCTGCGCGAGCTCGGCTTCGAGGTCGGGCTGGCCGCGGCCGAGAGCCACCTGTGCTGCGGCTCGGCCGGCACCTACAGCGTGCTGCAGCCCGCGCTCGCCACGCAGCTGCGCGACCGCAAGCTCGGGCACCTGCAGGCCGCTGCGCCCGAGGTCATCGTCAGTGCCAACGTCGGCTGCATCCAGCACCTGCAGAGCGGCACCTCGACGCCGGTGCGGCACTGGGTCGAGGTGCTGGACGACGCGCTGGCCTGAGCGCCCGCGGCCTGCGCCCGCAATGCGCCGCCGCTGCGCGGTCCGTGGCCCGATCTGCGTCCCGGTCGGAATCCCGGGTGCACGCTCCGACAGAACGGCGCCGGTTCGAATCGCCCGAGTTCGCGCGGAATGTCCCTTTCGAAGCTGGAATTCCCGGCACGTTCCGCCCACGGCCGAAAGCAATTCGGATTGCTTTGCGCGGAGCCAAGGCCGCGAATTCGGAAGCAATTCGAATTCGATCGCGCGTTCGTGATACGCTTTCCGGATCAAGCGGTGCAGGCGTGCGCGCTCCGAAAGCGCGCGCGCGTCGCAGCAGACACCGCGCTTGCGTCGATGGCCGTTTGCAGTCTGCCGGTCGGCGCCATCAGGGAATCGTCCGTCCGAACCCCGGAACGCAATGACCAAGACCTATCTCTCCGTCCTCAAGCAGATCGACAGCCTCAAGCAGGAGGCCGAGCGGCTGCGCCGCCAGGAAGTCGATGGCGTGATCGAACGCATCCGCAGCGCGATCGAGCACTACGGCCTGACGGCGGCCGACCTCGGCCTGGCCGGCGCCCGCACGCCGGCCAAGCCCGTGGCGGCCAAGAAGACGCGCCGCGGCCGCAAGCCCGCGAAGGCGGCCGCGCTGGCCGTGCGCTATCGCGACGACCAGGGGCGCTCCTGGGTCGGGCGCGGCAAGCGCCCGCAGTGGCTGCGCGACGCGTTGGCCGCCGGGAAGAAGCTCGAGGACTTCGCCGTCAAGTGAGTTCGGCGCCCGGGAGGTCGTGCGTGCTGGCGCGATCTCCCCGGGCGGGCCCCGCGTTTTCCCTGTTTCGGATCCGGGCTCGGGGAAGTAGATTCGTGCTTGCTTATATACCAAGACAGCGAGCCCGATGGTCTTCGATCGCCACGTCGCCATGCCTTCCCCGGCGCGCCTGCGCCGCGCACCCGAGGGCTTCCTCGGTCGCGAGGGCGTCGCCACCGTGCTGCGCGAAGCGCGCGACGGGCGGCGCGACTTCCTGCGCGGCGCCTTCGCTGCCGCGATGGCCGCCGGGGCTGCTGCCGTTGCGGACAGGGCGGCCGCGCAGGCCAACCCGGTGCCCGCCGACGGCGGCGACCCGAACATCCTGAAGCTGCCCGAGCACAGCACCGGCCTCGGGCGTCCGGTCGTCACCGACGGGTACGGCCTGCCGTCGAAGTACGAGTCCAACGTGCAGCGGCGCCAGAGCCCAGGCCTGACGCAGACCGCGCAGGCCTCGGTGAGCTTCGCGCCGCTGCAGAGCCTGTTCGGCATCGTCACCCCGAGCGGCCTGCACTTCGAACGCCACCACCAGGGCTGGTGGGACATCGACCCGGGCCGGCATCGGCTGATGATCAACGGCAGCGACGAGCGCATCGTGCGCAAGCCGATGGTCTTCACGATGGACGAGCTGATGCGGCTGCCCAGCGTCAGCCGCTTCCACTTCATCGAGTGCGGCGCCAACACCGGCATGGAGTGGGGCAACGTCGCCGTGCCCACCGTGCAGTACACGCACGGCATGATCAGCTGCTGCGAGTACACCGGCGTGCCGCTGAGGATCCTGCTCGACATGGCGGGCGCGGACTACAAGCGCGGGCGCTTCGTCCTCGCCGAGGGTGCCGACGGCTCCGGCATGACGCGCACGGTTCCGATGGAGCTGGTCGAGCGCGGCGAGGTGCTCGTGGCCTACGGCAGCAACGGCGAGATGCTGCGCCCCGAGAACGGCTACCCGCTGCGGCTCGTCGTGCCCGGCGTCCAGGGCGTGAGCTGGGTGAAGTACCTGCGCCGCATCGAGGTCGGCGACATGCCCTGGGGGGCCAAGGACGAGGTGATGCACTACATCGACCTGATGCCCGACGGCCTGCACCGCCAGTACAGCAGCATCCAGGAGTGCAAGAGCGTCGTCACGACGCCATCCGGCGGCCAGGTGCTGCTCGACAAGGGCTTCCACCAGATCAGCGGGCTGGCCTGGAGCGGCCGCGGCAAGGTCCGCCGCGTCGACGTGTCGGTCGACGGCGGGCGCAACTGGCGCACCGCGCAGCTGCAGGGGCCGGTGATGGACAAGTGCCTGACGCGCTTCACGCTGCCCTGGGTGTGGGACGGCAAGCCGGCGCTGATCCAGAGCCGCGCCACCGACGAGACCGGCTACGTGCAGCCGACCTACCGGCAGCTGCGCGCGGTCCGCGGGACGCGCTCGATCTACCACAACAACTCCATCCAGACCTGGCTCGTGCAGGACAGCGGTGAGGTCAAGAATGTCCAGCTGTCCTGACTCCGGGCGCGCCGGCGGCGGCCGCCTCGGCGGGCGTGGCGGGCGTGGCGCGGCCACGTTGCTGGCACGCGGTGTCGCCGGTGCAGCGCTGGTGCTGGCCGCCGGCGCCGCGCTAGCGCAGGCAGCCGCATTTCCCGGCATCGGGCGCGCCGCCACGCCCAAGGAGATCGCGGCCTGGGACATCGACGTGCGCCCCGACTTCAAGGGCCTGCCCAAGGGCAGCGGCAGCGTGGCCCGCGGCCTGGAGGTCTGGGAGGCCCAGTGCGCCTCCTGCCACGGCGTCTTCGGCGAAAGCAACGAGGTCTTCAGCCCCATCGTCGGCGGCACCACGAAGCAGGACATGCAGACCGGCCGCGCGGCGCGGCTCTTCGACCCCGGCTTCCCGCAGCGCACGACGCTGATGAAGCTGTCCACCGTCTCGACGCTGTGGGACTACATCCACCGCGCGATGCCCTGGAACCAGCCCAAGACGCTCTCGGTCGACGACGTCTACGCCGTCACCGCCTACATCCTGAACCTGGGCGGCATCGTCGCGGACGACTTCGTGCTGAGCGACGCCAACATCGCGGACGTGCAGCGCATCCTGCCCAACCGCAACGGCAAGACGCTCGCCCATGCCATGTGGCCCGGCGCGCCGATGGGGCCGGGCATGACCCGGACGCCCGACGTCAAGGCGGTGGCCTGCATGACCAACTGTCCCGCCGAGACCACGGTGGCCTCGTTCATCCCCGACCACGCGCGCAACGCCCACGGCAACCTGGCCGAGCAGAACCGGCTGGTGGGCCCGCAGCGCGGCGCCGACACGACGCGGCCGCCGCCGGCCGCCGGTGCCGTGCGCGTGGCCGCGACAACGGCCGCGAACACCGCTGCGGCCCCCGGCGCGGCCGCGGCACCCGCCGACCCGGGCGCCGCGGCCCAGGCACTGGCGCGCAAGCACAACTGCCTGGCCTGCCACGGCCTCGACAGCAAGCTGGTCGGGCCCTCGCTGCGCGAGGTCGCGCGCAAGTATGCCGGCCGCGCCGATGCCGCGGACTACCTGGCCCAGCGCATCGTCTCCGGCGGCGCCGGCGTCTGGGGCGCGATCCCGATGCCGGCCCAGAACCTGCCCTCCGCCGACGCCAGGGCCCTGGCCGCATGGCTGGCCGCGGGCGCGCGCTGACGAACGCGCCCACAATGCTCGACCCGTACCCCGTGATCCACCGAGAGGAGCACCCCATGACCACCCGACGCGAGATGCTCGCCACCGGCTCGAAGGTGGCGGCGCTGCTGGCCGCCGCCGGCATCGTCCCCGCCACCGCGCACGCCGACTGGAACAAGACCGCCTTCGACGCCAAGACGATGGCCGAGGCCGCCCGCGCCTTCGGCGGCGCCACGCCGGCCGAGAGCAAGGACGTCACCGTCAACGGCCCGGACATCGCCGAGAACGGCGCCGTCGTGCCGATCGGCGGCGCGACGACGATCCCCAATGCCAGGCGGCTGCTGCTGCTGGTCGAGAAGAACCCCAACGTGCTCGCCGCCGCCTTCGACATCACCGACGCGGTCGACCCGAGCTTCAACACGCGGGTGAAGATGGGGCAGTCCTCCGACGTGTTCGCCGTGGCGATCACGGCCGACAACAAGGTCTTCTTCGCCAAGAAGGAGATCAAGGTCACCCTCGGCGGCTGCGGCGGCTGATCCCTGACGACGCAAGGAGAACGAACATGGCAGACCCGATGCGCATCCGTGCCCAGTTGCAGGGCGACAAGGCCACCGTCCGCGTGCTTATGGCCCACGAGATGGAGACCGGACAGCGCCGCGACAGCGCGGGCAAGGTGATCCCGGCCTGGTTCATCCAGGAGGTCACGGCCACGCTGAACGGCAGGCCGGTTCTGAACGCCCAGTGGGGGCCGGCGGTGGCGAAGAACCCGTTCCTGCAGTTCAACGTCCGCGGCGCCAAGGCCGGCGACAAGGTCGTCGTGTCCTGGAAGGACAACAAGGGCGACACCCGCACCGACGAAGCGACGGTGGCCTGAAGAGCCGCCGCACGACAAGAGGAGACCTATGTCGCACCCCATCCCGGCCCTGCTGCTGGCTGCCGCCCTGGCGGCGGGCAGCGTGCACGCGCAGACCCCCGCTCCCGCGGCCGCCGGCGCGGCGAAGACCGATCCGCTGGCCGAGTACCGCCGGCTGCTCGAAGAGGGCAACCCGGCCGAACTGTTCGAGGCCCGCGGCGAGCGGCTGTGGACGCAGAAGCGCGGGCCCAGGAGCGCCAGCCTCGAGCGGTGCGACCTCGGCCAGGGGCCGGGCGTCGTCAAGGGCGCCTTCGTCACGCTGCCGCGCTGGTTCGAGGACGCCGGCAAGGTGATGGACCTCGAGGCGCGGCTGGTCTGGTGCATGGAGAAGCTGCAGGGCTTCGACGGCGCCGAGATCGCGAAGCAGCCCTTCGACCGCGGCGAGATGGCCAACGTCGTCGCGCTGGCCACCTGGGTGGCTGCGATGTCGCGCGGCATGCGTTTCGACCTGCCGCAGAAGCACCCGCAGGAAAAGCTGATGTACGAGGTCGGCAAGCGGGCCTTCTTCTTCCGCGGCGGCACGCACGACTTCTCGTGCGCCTCCTGCCACGGCGTGGCCGGCCAGCGCATCCGGATGCAGGACCTGCCGCTGCTCACCACCAACCCGGGCGACGGCGTCGGCTTCGCGGCCTGGCCGGCCTACCGCGTCAGCGCCGGCCAGATGTGGGGCATGCAGTGGCGGCTCAACGACTGCTTCCGCCAGCAGCGCTTCCCGTACCCCGGGTTCGCCTCGGACGTGACGGTCGCGCTGTCCACCTACATGGGCGTCAACGCCAAGGGCGCGATGTCCATCGCCCCCGCGGTCAAGCGCTGAAGGAGCGATGCACATGACGCTTCGCACGTCCATCACCGGCCTGGCCGCCGGTTCGCTGCTGCTGGCCGGATGCGCCTCGCTGCCGTCGAGCAGCGAGCTCGACCGCATCGCCGCCCAGTCGATCCAGGGATCGTTCCGCGACCAGGGCATCGCCAAGGTCGACCGCATCAAGCAGGACCTGGCCCAGGCCGCCTGCTCGAGCGACAAGGCGCCCGACGAGGCCACCGTCGAGCGGATCCAGGCCGAGGCGCGCGCCACCATCAAGTGGCCGGCCAACGGCTGGTACCTGGGCGACTTCCGCGAGGGCGAGCGCATCGCGCAGAGCGGCCGCGGCATGACCTGGACCGACGCCAGCACCGCCACCAGCGCCAACGGCGGCAACTGCTACAACTGCCACCAGATCTCCAAGCAGGAGATCAGCCACGGCACGATCGGCCCGAGCCTCTACAACTACGGCCGCAACCGCGGCATCACGGGCCTGGACGGCCCGACCGTGCAGCCCATCTTCGAGTACACGTGGATGAAGCTCTGGAACCCGCGCGCCACCAACGCCTGCTCGCAGATGCCGCGCCTGGGTCACATGGGCGTGCTCGACGAGAACCAGATCCGCCACCTGATGGCGCTGCTGCTCGACCCGCGCTCGCCGGTCAACCAGCCCTGACCCCCGAGGTCCCCGCATGAATCGCCGCGATTTCCAGCAGGTGCTGGCCGCGGCGGCAGCCGCAGGCTTGCCGCTCGCGAGGTGGTCCGAGGCCGACGCGGCCACCGCCGAGGCCGCGCTGTACGACATCCCGCCGCTGGGCAGTGGCGGCGGCTTCGTCAGCCTGCTTCACATGACCGACTGCCATGCGCAGCTGCTGCCGATCCACTTCCGCGAGCCGAGCGTCAACCTCGGCGTCGGCGCTATGTCGGGCCAGCTTCCGCACCTGGTGGGCGAGCAGCTGCTGAAGAAGGCCGGCGTGCGCCCGGGCACCGCGCTCGCCCACGCCTACACGTTCCTGGACTTCGAACGCGCGGCGCGCCGCTACGGCAAGGTGGGGGGCTTCGCGCACCTGGCCACGCTGGTCAAGCGCCTGAAGGCGAGCCGTCCCGGTGCGCTGCTGCTCGACGGCGGCGACACCTGGCAGGGGTCGGCGACCTCGCTGTGGACCAACGCGCAGGACATGGTCGACGCCTGCAAGGCGCTGACGGTGGACGTGATGACGGGCCACTGGGAGTTCACCTACGGCATGGAGCGGGTGAAGGAGATCGTCGAGAAGGACTTCAAGGGCGGCACGGGCAGCGGCGCGGCGGCGCACCGCATCGACTTCGTCGCCCAGAACGTCAGGACCACCGACTTCGGCGACCCGGTCTTCGCGCCCTACGTGATCAAGGTCATCAACGGCGTGCAGGTCGCGATCGTCGGCCAGGCCTTCCCGTACACGCCGATCGCCAACCCACGCTACATGGTCCGTGACTGGGAGTTCGGCATCCAGGAAGAGAACATGCAGAAGGTGGTGGACGACGCGCGCGCGAAGGGGGCGCAGCTCGTCGTCCTGCTCAGCCACAACGGCATGGACGTCGACCTGAAGATGGCCGGCCGCGTGCGCGGCATCGACGTCGTGCTCGGCGGCCACACGCACGACGGCGTTCCGGTGGCGGTGCCGGTCGCCAACCCCGGCGGGACGACGCTGGTCACCAATGCCGGCAGCAACGGCAAGTTCCTCGGCCTGATGGACATGCAGTTGCGCGACGGCAGGCTGAGCGCCTGGCGCTACCGGCTGCTGCCGGTGTTCGCCAACCAGCTGCGCGCCGACCCCGGGATGCAGGCGCTGATCGACCGCATCCGCGCGCCCTACCAGGCCAGGCTCGAGGAGCAGCTCGCCGTCACCGACGGGCTGCTGTACCGCCGCGGCAACTTCAACGGCAGCTGGGACCAGCTGGTGTGCGACGCGCTGATGGAAGTGCAGGGCGCGCAGATCGCCTTCAGCCCGGGCTTCCGCTGGGGCACGAGCCTGCTGCCGGGCCAGGCCATCACGCGCGAGCTGATGATGGACCAGCTCGCGATCACCTACCCGCACGCCACCGTCGCCGACATGACGGGCGAGTTCATCAAGACCGTGCTCGAGGACGTCGCCGACAACCTGTTCAACCCCGACCCTTACTACCAGCAGGGCGGCGACATGGTGCGCGTCGGCGGGCTCGCCTACACGATCGATCCGAACGCGAGGATGGGATCGCGCATCACCGACATGCGGCTGGGCGGCGTGCCCCTGGAGGCCGGCAGGACCTACAAGGTGGCGGGGTGGGCGCCGGTGGCCGAGGAGGCTGCGCGCGCGGGCCTGAAGCCGGTGTGGGAGGTCGTCGAGGCATGGCTGAAGTCGCGCCCCGGTGGCAGAGTCGCTCCGCGGCGCGTGAACGTGCCGCGTATCGTGGGCATGTCCGGCAACCCCGGCATGGCCTGAGCACCCACCACGCGACCCTCGAGGAGATCCCGATGAGCCTGCGTTCCTTCGTCGCCGCCCTGGCGCTGGCCTGCACCACGCTCGGTGCGTGGGCGCAGGACGTCGTCGTCTACCACTTCGACAACACCGCGGCGCAGGCCCTGAAGGGGCTTCGCAACATGCGCAACCACCTCGACGTCGATCCCAATGCGAAGATCGTCGCCGTGGCGCACGCCGAGGGCGTGGACTTCCTGATGGAGGGCGCCAAGGACGCCAACGGCAGCCCCTATGCCGGCCTGATCGCGGCGCTGGTGGCGCGGGGCGTGAAGTTCGAGGTCTGCGAGATCACGCTGCGCAACCGCAACCTCAAGCGCGAGCAGTTCCTCCAGGAGGCCGAGTTCACGCCCTCGGGCGTCGTGCGCATCGCCCGGCTGCAGAAGGCGGGCGCGGCCTACATCAAGCCCTGACGGGTATCGAGCCACGGTCCGCCTGCCGCCGCGAGGATGAACGTCCGGGGGCGACCTGGAGGCGACGCGATGGGGCTGGAAACACGGGTGCAGCGCTGTGGGGAGGGGCCCGTGCCGGCGCTCGCGGGCCGGCCCGCCGACGCCCGGCCCGGGCTGCACCACGATCGGCCGGTGCCGGGCCCGCAGGGGGCGTCATGAGCCGGCGCCCGCGGCTGGCCGCGCTGTGCGCCGGCTGGTGCATCGTCTTCTGGACGTTCGTCGCCTCGGCGCAGCCGCTGCAGCCGCAGCCGGTGGCGCCCGGGGTCTGGATGGTGCAGGGCGCCGCCGCCCTCGGCTCACCCGCCAACCGCAACTTCGTCTCCAACGCGGCCTTCGTCGTCACCGGCGAGGGCGTGGTCGTCATCGACGCGCTCGGCGCGCCCGCGCTGGCCGAGGAACTGCTCGCTGCCATAGCGCGCATCACCCCGCAGCCGGTGCGGCGCGTGATCGTCACGCACTACCACGCCGATCACGTCTACGGCCTGCAGGCCTTCCAGGCGCGCGGCGCGCGGATCGTCGCCCACCGCGCCGGCCGCGAGTACCTGCTGTCGGACGCTGCGCGCCTGCGCCTGCAGGCCAGCCGCGAGGAGCTCGCGCCCTGGATCGACGCGGCCACGCGGCTCGTCGAGGCCGACCAGTGGATCGAGGGCCCGGAACGCTTCGTGCTCGGCGGCGTGGCGTTCGAGCTGCTGCCGGCCGGCCCGGCCCACACGCCCGAGGACCTGATCGTCGTGCTGCCGCAGTCGGGCGTGGCCTTCGTCGGCGACCTGGTGTTCCGCAACCGCATCCCCTTCGTCGGCCAAGCCGACAGCCGGCGCTGGATCGCCAGCCTCGACCGGCTGATCGCGCTGGCGCCGCGGATCGTCGTGCCGGGCCACGGGCCGGCATCGACGAGCGCAGAATCCGATCTGGCACTGACGCGCGACTACCTGCGCCACCTGCGCGCGAGCATGGGCGCGGCGGCTCGCAACCTCGAGCCGTTCGAGGAGGCCTACGCCCGCACCGACTGGAGCCGCTTCGAGCACCTCCCCCTGTTCCAGGCCGCCAACCGGATGAACGCGTACAACACCTACCTCCTGATGGAGCACGAAGCCCCATGAGAAGACGCACGCTGCTGCTGTCGGGCGCCTGGGCCGCCGCCGCGGCGCCCGCGGGCCTGGTCCATGCCGAGCCCGCGGCGCCGGGCCAGCGCGTCGCCTGGCCCGACGTGGCGCTGCTGGATGGCACGACCTTCGGCGCCGCGCAGGCCGAGGGCCGTGCGGTGGTGGCGGTGTTCTGGTCGATCGGCTGCCCGTTCTGCCGCCGGCACAACCCGCACGTCGAGAAGCTGCACCGCGCCGCGCGCGCGGCCGGCCGGCCGCTGACGGTGCTGGGCATCGCGCGCGACCGCGACGCGGCGGCCGTTCGGGCGCACGCGCGCGAGCGCGGCTACACGTTCCCGATCACGCTGGACGCCACGCCGCTGGCCGCGGCGCTGTCGCGCCGCAACCTGATCCCGCTCACCGTCACGGTCGACCGGCGCGGTCTGCTGCGGCAGGTGATCCCCGGCGAGATGTTCGAGGAGGACGTGATGGAGCTGCTGGGGCTGGCGGCGTGAACGGCGCGCGTGACGCCGAGGACGAGGGCGCGGCGGTCTTCGAGACCGCCGCCGACCTGTTCAAGCTGCTGTCCACGCCGGTGCGGCTGCGCATCATCAGCGCGCTGTGCGGGCACGAGAAGAACGTCTCGCAGCTGCTGGCGGAGATCGACACGACGCAGCCCAACATGAGCCAGCACCTGGCGGCGCTGCACCGCGCCGGCGTGCTGGCACGCCGGCGCGAGGCCACGCAGATCTACTACCGGATCGCCAGCGAGCCCGCGGCGGCGCTGTGCCGCGCCGTGTGCACCCAGATCGCGGTGGAGCTCGACGACGGCGCCCAGCTGCCCTCGGCGCAGCGCCTGGTGCGCGGGCCGCGCTAGCTGGAGCCGCGGCAGCCCGCCCGCTACGCGGCGAGCCGGCCGCACACGGTCACCAGCCGCTCGGCGATGGCCTTGACCGCCGCCGCGGCCTGCGCGTCCTTCAGGGCGCCCGTCTCGTCGAAGGCCGCATGGGCCTGCGCGAGCGCGTACTGCTCCGGCAGCACCAGCACGCCGATGCCGCTCAGGATCTGCCGCAGGTGCGGCAGGCCGCGCAGCCCGCCCCGGGGTCCGGGGGACGCGGCCAGCAGCGCCGCGGTCCGGCCGGCCATCGAGTTGCCTTCGCCGCGCGTGGCCCAGTCGATGGCGTTCTTCAGCACCGCGCTCACGCTGCCGTTGTACTCGGGGCTGGCCACCAGCAGCCCGTCGTGGGCCGCCAGCAGGGCCTTGAACTTCACGGCCCCTGGCGGGAGCCCCGACGCGGCCTCGGCGTCGCCGTCGTACAGCGGCATCGCGAGGTCGGCCAGGTCGAGCAGGGTCACCTCGGCGCCTGCGGCCTGCGCGTGCCCGGCCGCCGCGCGAACGAGCGTCTTGTTGTGCGAGTCCTTGCGGGTGGAACCGGCAAAGGCGAGGATCTTCACGGGCATCGAGGGGGCTCCTTGGGCCGGGTCGGTGGAAGTCGTGGGGACGTGGGCGAGGGCGTGATCGGGGCCGTCGCGCCGATGCCAGGCTGCGGCGCGGCGGCTACAGCCGGCCTGCCGGCGCGAAGGCGTACAGCCGCGCCAGCAGCGAGGTCGGGAACTGGGCGATCGCGGCGTCGTGCGCCACGGCGGCATCGTTGAAGAGGCGGCGCGCGAACTGCGCCTGTTCCTCGCCGCCGCGCCACGCCGCGGCGAGGTCGGCCGCTGTCTCGGCAGCGGGAGCGGCAGGCGCAGTGGACCGGGTTTCGGCGCCGAGGGCGCTGGGTGACATGCCCGGTGCGATGTCCGGTGCGACGCCGGACGGGAGTCCGCCTGCCGCGCCGGCGCCCGGGGCCGCCGCGGGCGGGCCGGCGCTGTCCATCAGCGCGAAGACGCGACTGGCGCTGGCCGCCAGCGTCGCCTCGGCGGCCTGCCAGGCGGCGGCGCGCGCGGCGTCGAGCGGGCGCGCGGCCAGCGTCGCGGCGGCGCGCTCGGCGGCTGCGTGGTCGGCCAGCCAGGTGTCGAGCGCGCGCTGTTCGGACGCGAGCGGGCCGGCCAGCGCGGCGGCCAGCGGGGCAGCGGCGCGCCCGCGTCGCTCGAGGCCCTCCTGGACCTGGCCCCAGGCGGCCGCCACCGCGTTGCGCAGTTCGACCAGCCGGTTGTAGGCACCGACCGCCCAGAAGATCAGCGTCGCGCCGGCGACCAGCGCGGCCAGCTGGCCGGCGCCGAAGTCGAACCAGGGGACGTCGCCGTTCATCGCAGGCGGGGCGGATCGGGGGCGGCGGGGCGCGCGTCCGGGCTCGGTGCTGCCGCAGCGCGAACGGCGTGCGCGGCAGCGGCAGGCGGCGGTGGCCGGCTCAGCCGCGCACCTCGCCCTGGCCGAGCACGATCCACTTCAGCGAGGTGAGCCCTTCCAGGCCGACCGGTCCGCGGGCGTGGAACTTGTCGGTGCTGATGCCGATCTCGGCGCCGAGGCCGTACTCGAAACCGTCGGCGAAGCGCGTGCTGGCGTTGACCATCACGCTGGCCGAGTCGACCTCGCGCAGGAAGCGCATCGCGTGCGCGTGGTTCGAGGTCAGGATCGCGTCGGTGTGGTGCGAGCCGTGGCGCTCGATGTGGGTGATGGCCTCGTCGAGCGAGTCGACGACCTTGATGCTGATGACGGGCGCCAGGTACTCCTCGGCCCAGTCGGCCTCGGTGGCCGCCACCAGCCGCGGCCGCGGCGCGAGCAGCGCCAGCGCGCGCGGGCAGCAGCGCATCTCGACGCCCTTGGCGGCGAACACGTCGCCGATCCGCGGCAGGAAGGCCGCCGCCTGGGCCGCGTGCACGAGCAGGCTCTCGGCGGCGTTGCAGGGGCTGTACTTCTGCGTCTTGGCGTTGTCGGTGACGCGCACCGCGAGTTCGAGGTCGACCTCGGCATCGACGTAGACGTGGCAGTTGCCGTCCAGGTGCTTGATCACCGGCACGCGGGCCTCGCGGCTGATGCGCTCGATCAGCCCCTTGCCCCCGCGCGGCACGATCACGTCCACGTACTCCGGCATCGCGACCAGGCGGCCGACGGCATCCCGGTCGGGCGTCTCGATCGCCTGCACCGCCTCGGGCGGCAGGCCGGCCTCGACCAGCGCCGCCTGCACCTCGCGCGCCAGCGCCAGGTTGGATCGCAGCGCCTCGCTGCCGCCGCGCAGGATGCAGGCGTTGCCGCTCTTGATCGCCAGCGAGGCGGCCTCGATCGTCACGTTCGGGCGGCTCTCGTAGATCATCGCGAACACGCCCAGCGGCACGCGCATGCGGCCCACCGCGATGCCGCTCGGCCGCCGCTTCACGTCGGTGATCTCGCCGATCGGGTCGGGCATGGCGGCGATCTGCTCGCAGCCCTCGGCCACGGTGGCCAGCACCTGCGGCGTCAGGCGCAGGCGGTCGACCAGCGGCGCGGCCAGTCCGGCGTCCAGCGCGGCCTGCACGTCGGGCGCGTTGGCCGCCGCCAGCGCGGCGCCGTGCTCGCGCAGCCGGCGCGCCAGCGCGCGCAGCGCGGCGTCCTTCGCGGCCGTGGGCGCCGCCGCCATGCGCCGCGCCGCCGCGCGCGCGGCCGTGCCGACGTGGGCCATGTAGGCGGGCAGGTCGTTGGGGTTCATGGTGGGCCGATTGTCCCAAATCGCGCCCGGCCCGCGCGCTGCCGGCCTGCCCGTCCTCAGCGTGCGAACTCGTAGCGCAGCGCCGTCACCTCGCCGCGCCAGTACGGCTGGCGGCCGCCCTCGGCCTCGGGCCGCAGCCAGGCGACCTCGCCGCGCGTGGGCACGCGCAGGCCGTCGCGCCACTGGTGGTCGGACCAGCGGCCCTCCCATGGCGTGGGCACCGACCGGCCGTCCACCAGGCGGCCGCGCGCCTCGGCGCGCACGCCGGTCATCAGGCCCTCGGCGTCGAAGAAGAAGGTCAGCGTCAAGGCCTGCGGCCCGTCGCGGAAGGTGCCGCGTGCGCTGCGCTCGTCCACCGCCTCCCAGTGCACCCCCTGGGTGGGCAGCAGCGCGGTGGGGTACCAGGCCGCCTCGGCGAACCAGCGCATCAGTTCGCCCTCGTCGAGTTCGCGGCTGCCGGCCAGGTGCACCAGCGGCACGGCGCCGGCGAGCGCGGCCTGCAGCAGGCCGCGGCCGGCGATGTAGGCGTCGTGCACATGGGCCGCCACGCCGGGCAGCATGGCGATGCGGCCGTCCCACACGAAGCCCGGGCGACGCGTCGTCACGCGCTGCCTCGACGTGAACGGCGACCAGCGGCCGCCCATCTCGAAGGTGCCGCGGTGCTCGATGTCGACGGCGGCCACCGGGGCCACGCCCGGCGCCAGCACGGCGTCGAAGTAGCGCCGCACGGGCGGCGGCAGCGCCGCGAGCTCGGCGGCCGATGGCAGCGCGAGCGGCGGCCGCTCACGCGCCGCCTCGAGCGCCGCCATGCGCTCGGCAGTGAGCGCCCGCCATCGCCAGGAGCCCCAGCCCCACGCGACCAGCACGACGATGGCCAGCACGCCGGCCACGATCAGGGTCCAGCGCAGCACGGTCATGGCAGGGTCCTCGAGCAGCCGGGCCGGCGCGCGCTCCGCTTCCGCCGCATCGCGGCCTGGCGGTCAGGCGGGCGCCCGTGCGTTCAGTGTGCCGCGGCAGCGACGTAGATGTCGGTGTCGCGCAGCAGGCGCCGCAGCGTGGCGAAGGCGGCCTGGGCGATGTCCAGGCCCGGATGCGGCTGCATCGGCGCCAGCGTCAGCACGGCCTCGTCCTCGTCGACGCGCAGCGTGCGCAGCCAAGCCGCCGCGGGCAGCGATGCGCCCAGTTCGGCGTTGACGGCCTGCTCGAGCTCGCCGAGCAGGAAGCGCGTCCGGCCAGCCTCCCCTTCGAGCTGCGGGGCACGCACAAGTGCCGGCAGGGGCCTCTCGCCGCTGCCGGCGCTGCGGATGGGGATGGTCCGGTACTGCATGGCGCCATGGTGCGCGGCGCGGCCGGCCCGGGCTTGACCGAGGTCAACCTGGGTGGGCCGACGTATCCGGGTTAACCCGCGGCGGCGGCGAACGCAGAGCCCACACCACCCCCGCCACCAGCAGCCCGATGCCGGCCAGCGTGGCGGCGGCCGGTGGCTGGCCGCGCAGCGCCAGCGCATAGGCGAGCGCGGCGATCGTCTCGAACACGATCAGCTGCCCGGCCAGCGTGGTGGGCAGGCGCTGGCTGGCCTCGTTCCAGCACAGCGTGCCGAGCCAGGAGGCGAACAGGCCGATGGCGAGCATCAGCGCGAGGAAGCGTTCCGGCGTCGGCCCGAGCGGCATGTCGAAGCCGGCCGGCCCCACGACCCCGAGCGCGTGCGCGAGCCAGAACGCCGCGAAGCCCGCCGCCGCCAGCGGCAGCGTGGCCACGCCCTGGGCCGTGGCCCAGGTGCGCGGGCTGCGCTCGGCGTGGGCGCGCAGCCAGTCGGCATTGCGCAGCGGATACCAGGTCCAGCACACCACCGCGCCCACCGCCAGCAGCGCGCCGAGCGCGTGCCGCCCGAGGTCGAGCGCCCCGGCCGCCTGCAGCGCGCGCATCTCGGCGTGGTTGACCAGGCCGATGCCGGCGGCCACCAGCAGGAGCGAGGGCGCCAGGCGCCGCCAAGGCAGGCGGCCGTCGCGCGCGTGGTCGCGCAGGTTGGAGCTGATCGCGATGACCACCGGCAGCGTGCCGATGATCATGGTCGGCAGCGGCCCGCCGGCGCGCTGGATGGCCGCGGCGAGGAAAAGGTAGTACAGCAGGTTGCCGACGAGGCTGAGCTTGAGCGCCTCGACCCAGTCGGCCCGCGTCAGCTGCGCCAGCGCGCGGCGGTCGAGCCAGGCCAGCGGCAGCGCGATCAGGCCGAAGGCCAGGTAGCGCGCCACCGACAGCAGCGCTGCCGGGTACTGCGGCAGCAGCAGCGGCGCGATGAAGACCAGGCCCCAGAGCAGGCCGGCGGCCAGCGCGAAGGCGGTCCCGCTGGCGAGCGCGGCGCGGTGGGAGGGCATGCTCGGCGACGATAACCGCGGCGCTACGGCGCAGAATCGGTACTCCCTTCCCACCATCAAGCCCATGCCCTTGACACCGCCGCGGCGCCTGGCCGCTCCTTCCGTCGGGCGCGCCTTCGCGGCGGCGGCCCTTGCCGCCGGCGTGCTCGCGGCATCGCCCTTGCACGCGCAGGGCACCACCGCCGCCGGCGCGCCTGCCGATTCCGGCGCTTCCGCGGCCGATGCCGGCGCGACGCGCGCGTTGCACGCGCTGTTCGAGCGGCAGTGGGAGTGGAGCGCCGTCACCTTCCCCGAGTGGGCCACCTACCGCGGCGACCACCGCTTCGGCGACCGGCTCTCGGACAACAGCCGCGCCGCCCGCGACGCGGCCGACCGCGCCGTGCGCGGCTTCCTCGACGAGGCGCGCGCGATCCCGCGCGAGCGGCTCGCGGCCGCCGACCGCGTCTCGCTCGACCTCTTCATCGACCGGCAGCAGCGCTGGCTGCGCTTCGTGGACTTTCCCGGCGCGCGCGGCATGAGCATCGGCGCCCTGGGCGGGCCGCAGACCTCGATGGCCGACCTGCTGCGCGTGATGCCCGTGGACCGCCCCGAGCGCGTGCAGCAGATGCTGGCGCGCATGGCGGCCCTGCCGCGCCGCATGGACCAGGAGATCGACGAGATGCGCCACAGCGCCCGTGCCGGCTGGGTGCCGGCGCGCGACGTGCTCGTGCGCGCGCTGGCGCAGATCGACACGCAGCTGCCCGCGGCGGCCGCTGCCGGCGGCGAGGACGTCGATGGCACGCCGTTCTTCCAGCCCTTCCGGCGGCTGGGCAGCGGCGTGCCCGCCGCCGAGCGCCCGGCGCTGCAGGACGCCGCGCGCGGCGCGATCCGGCAGCACGTGCTGCCGGCGCTGCGCGCGCTGCGCGCCTTCATCGCCGACGAGCTGATGCCCCGGGCGCCGGCCTCGGGCTCGCTGCGCAACTACCCCGACGGCGAGCGCGTCTACGCGCTCCACGTGCGCGACCAGACCTCGACCTCGCTCACACCCGCCGTGATCCACGCCCTCGGCCAGCGCGAGCTGGCGCGGCTGCGCGCCGAGATGGAGGCGGTGCTGAAGGAGGTGAAGTTCGACGGCGACTTCGCCGCCTTCGTCCGCTTCCTGTGGACCGACGAGCGCTTCTTCCACAAGAGCCCCGAGGCGCTGCTGGCCGGCTACCGCGACATCGCCAAGCGGCTCGATGCCGAGGTCCCGCGCCTGTTCGCCGAGCTGCCGCGCGCGCCCTACGGCGTGCAGCCGATGCCCGCGCACATGGGCCCCAACCGTGCCGAGTACTACAGCGGGCCGGCGCTGGACGGCAGCCGCGCCGGCATGTTCTTCGCCAACGCGCTCGCGTTCCGCAAGCGGCCCATCTGGGGCATGGAGACGCTGGTGGCGCACGAGGCCGTGCCCGGGCACCACCTGCAGATCGCGCGCGCCACCGAACTGCGCGGCCTGCCGGCGTTCCGCCGCGGCGGCTTCGGCTACACCGCCTTCACCGAGGGCTGGGCGCTGTATGCCGAGACGCTGGGCTCCGAACTCGGCCTGTACACCGACCCTTACAGCCGCTTCGGCCACCTGCAGTGGCAGGCCTTCCGCGCCGCGCGCCTGGTCACCGACACCGGCATCCACGCCCTCGGCTGGGGGCGGCAGCAGGCCATCGACTTCATGGTCGAGCGCACCGGCGTCGAGCGCGAGTTCGTCGAGAGCGAGGTCGACCGCTACACCTCCACGCCGGGGCAGGCGCTCGCCTACACGATCGGCAAGCTGAAGATCCAGGAGCTGCGCGAGCGCGCCCGGGCGCGCCTGGGCCCGCGCTTCGACATCCGGCAGTTCCACAACGCCGTCATCGACCACGGCGCGGTGCCGCTCGACCTGCTCGAGCGCCTCGTCGACGAGTGGATCGCCCGCCAGGCCGCCGCCGCCGGCTGACCCCGCCGGCCGCGCGCCCAAGCCTCCCAGGAGACCGCCCGTGCCCAAAGAACACCTGCTCGCCCTCGACCAGGGCACGTCGAGCTCGCGCGCCATCGTCTTCCACGCCAGCGGCCGCATCGTCGCGCTGGCGCAGCGCGAGTTCACGCAGCACTTCCCGCAGCCGGGCTGGGTGGAGCACGACGCCGACGAGATCTGGGCCACGCAGCTCGCCGTGGCGCGCGAGGCGCTCGCGGCCTCGGGCCTGGGCGCGACCGACATCGCCGCCATCGGCATCGCCAACCAGCGCGAGACCACCGTGCTGTGGCGGCGCGACACCGGCCGCCCGGTGCACCGCGCCATCGTCTGGCAGGACCGCCGCACCGAGCCGATGTGCGCGCAGCTGCGTGCGCAGGGCCTGGCCGACGCCGTGCGCGAGCGCACCGGCCTCGTCGTCGACCCCTACTTCAGCGGCACCAAGGTGCGCTGGCTGCTCGACGCGGTGCCCGGCGCGCACCTGGCCGCCGCGCAGGGCGAGCTCGCCTTCGGCACGGTGGACAGCTGGCTGCTGTGGCAGCTGACCGGCGGCGGCGTGCACGCCACCGACGTGAGCAACGCGTCGCGCACGATGCTGTTCGACATCCGCCACAACCGCTGGGACCACGAGCTGCTGGCGGCGCTGCACGTGCCCGACAGCGTGCTGCCGCAGGTCTTCCCGTCCAGCCACGTGTACGGCCACACCACGCTGTTCGGCGCGCCGATCCCGGTGGCGGGCATCGCCGGCGACCAGCAGGCGGCGCTGTTCGGCCAGGCCGGCTTCGCGCCGGGCCTGGTGAAGAACACCTACGGCACCGGCTGCTTCATGCTGATGCACACCGGCGGCCGCTTCGAGCCGAGCCGCCACGGCCTGGTCACCACCGCCGCGGCGCAGACCGGCGCCGCGCCGGAGTACGCGCTCGAGGGCAGCGTGTTCATCGGCGGCGCGGTCGTGCAGTGGCTGCGCGACGGCCTGCGGGCGATCGAGAAGAGCGCGGACGTCGAGCGGCTGGCCGCCGGCGTGCCCGACAGCGGCGGCGTCGTCTTCGTGCCCGCCTTTGCGGGCCTGGGCGCGCCCTACTGGGACGCCGCCGCGCGCGGCGCCATCGTCGGCCTGACGCGCGGCAGCACGGTGGCGCACGTGGCGCGCGCCGCGCTCGACAGCATCGCCTTCCAGAGCGCGGCGCTGCTGCAGGCCATGGCCGCCGACGCCGCGGCCGCGGGCGGCGAGTTGCCGCGCGAGCTGCGCGTGGACGGCGGCGCCTGCGTCAACGACCTGCTGATGCAGGTGCAGGCCGACCTGATCGGCATCCCCGTCGTGCGGCCGCGCGTCACCGAGACCACCGCCCTCGGCGCCGCCTACCTCGCGGGCCTGGCCGCCGGCGTCTACGCCAGCCGCGACGAGATCGGCGCGCAGTGGGCCGAGGAGCGCCGCTTCGAGCCGGCGATCGGCCGCGACGAGGCCGCGGCGCGGATGGCGGCCTGGGAGAAGGCCGTGCGGCAGGCGCGGGCGGGGTGAGGGCCCGGCAGGCGGCACCGGCTCGGCGGCAGCCGGCCCTGCCACCGCGGGGCCTGGCGTCGGCATCGACGTATGGGACCGTGCGACGCGCCGCGCTGCGTCGCGTCGCGGCGGCGTCCTCGAGCCCTTGCGCATCCGGCGAGCCGCAAGTCCCGGCCCCCGCGATCGACCTGAGGACCTCGCAAGCCGCGCCACGGACAGACCGACCGGACGGTTGCCGCCCGGAGCCGGTGGCGGGACCTCAGCGCCCCAGGCCCCAGCCGTTGGCGTTGGCTTCCGCCTCGAGCCGCTCGCGGGTGGCCACAGCCTGTGCGCGCGCCGCGATCACGCCCGAGAGCTGCGCGCGCGCCGTGTCGCGGTTGCCGGCCGGCAGCTTCACGTCGTCGGCCCGCGCGCGCAGGCTGGCCAGGTCGCCGTCCAGGCGCTGGATGCGCTGATCGGCCTCGTGCAGCAGACGGCCATGGTTCCAGGCGCGCTGCAGCACGGCTTCGTCCATGCCCTGGCAGATGGGACCGAGCGCGTCGTTGCGCCGCCCTTCGCGCAGCAGGAAGCCGGGCGTGCAGTACGTCGCCTGGCCCTCGGCCCAGCCGCTCTCGAACGCCTTGCGGTCCGGGTTCACACCGAGCTGCTGGCAGGCCGCGCCACGGCGCCAGCCGGATTCCATCGCGCGGCCGTTCAGCGCGGTGCTGCGACCCTCGCTGCGCCAGTCGATGCGGGCGCAGTCCTCCGGCTTCTTGGGAGTGGTGTCGCAGCCGGCCAGCAGGCCGAAGGTGGCGAGGGCGGTGAGGGCATAGAGGGCAGGGAGGGCGGCGAGGGTGGCGAAGGCGCGAGGGGGCGGCATGGAGGCCTTTGCGGTGAGGGGTGTCTCGTGGGCGGGCCGCCGCTTCTTGGTCGGCCCGTTGTCTCAACGCGCAGCTTCGGGCCCGCGCTGACGCCGCCACCTCGGCCGGGGGGGGCGGCGTACGGTTCGCCCGCCCGCCGATGTCCGCCGTCCCGGGCCCACCCGAGTGCGCCAGCACGCGCTCGGCGGCCGACGTGCATCACGGTGGCGGCCCACGCGCGCTGCGTGAGGAGCCTGCGGCGCCCGTGTCGAGCGGGCCGCGCGGCAGGCCCGGATGGTGGTGCAGGCCGTGATCGTGACCGGCGATCTGCGCGGCCAGCCGAGCCCACGAGCCGCACAATCCGTCCGTGGCCGCCCCCAAAGCCCTCTACACCTGCCGCGAGTGCGGCGGCACGAGCCCCAAGTGGCTCGGGCAGTGCCCGCACTGCAAGGCCTGGAACACGCTGGAGGAGGGCGTGGCCGAGACGCCGGCGAAGCACCGCTACCAGACCGGGCCGCTCGGGCTCGCGAAGACCCAGCCGGTGGCCACGCTGGCCGACATCGAGACCGCCGAGGTCGAGCGCGAGCGCACCGGGCAGGACGAACTCGACCGCGTGCTCGGCGGCGGCCTGGTGGCCGGCGGCGTGGTGCTGATCGGCGGCGACCCGGGCATCGGCAAGAGCACGCTGCTGCTGCAGGCGGCCGACGCGATGAGCGCGCGGCTGAAGGTGCTGTACGTCACCGGCGAGGAGAGCGGCGCGCAGGTGGCGCTGCGCGCGCGCCGGCTCGGGCTCGGCGGCCGCGCGGTGCGGGTGCTGGCCGAGATCCACCTCGAGCAGATCCTCGCCACGCTGGCGGCCGAGAAGCCCGCGGTGGCGGTGATCGACTCGATCCAGACGCTGTACTCCGAGCAGCTGACCTCGGCGCCGGGCTCGGTGGCGCAGGTGCGCGAGTGCGCGGCGCAGCTCACGCGCGCGGCGAAGGCCGGCGGCACCGCGGTGGTGCTGGTGGGCCACGTGACGAAGGAGGGCGCCATCGCCGGCCCGCGCGTGCTGGAGCACATCGTCGACACGGTGCTGTACTTCGAGGGCGACACGCACTCGAGCTTCCGCCTCGTGCGCGCCATCAAGAACCGCTTCGGCGCCGTCAACGAGATCGGCGTGTTCGCGATGACCGAGCGCGGCCTGAAGGGCGTGTCCAACCCGAGCGCGATCTTCCTCAGCACGCAGGGCGAGCCGGTGCCCGGGGCCTGCGTGCTGGTGACGCTGGAGGGCACGCGGCCGCTGCTGGTGGAGATCCAGGCCCTGGTGGACAGCGGCGGACCGAGCCCGCGGCGGCTGTCGGTGGGCCTGGACCGCGACCGGCTGGCGATGCTGCTCGCCGTGCTGCACCGCCACGCCGGCGTGAGCTGCATGGACCAGGACGTGTTCGTCAACGCGGTGGGCGGCGTGCGCATCGGCGAGCCGGCGGCCGACCTGGCGGTGCTGCTGGCCATCACCAGCAGCCTGCGCGGCCGTGCGCTGCCGCGCGGCTTCGTGGCCTTCGGCGAGGTGGGCCTGGCCGGCGAGGTGCGGCCGGCGCCGCGCGGCCAGGAGCGGCTGAAGGAGGCCGCCAAGCTCGGCTTCTCGGTGGCCGTCGTGCCGCGGGCGAACGCGCCGAAGAAGCCGATCGAGGGGCTCGAGGTGCACGCGGTGGACCGCATCGAGCAGGCGATCGACGCGGTGCGCGGGCTGGGGTAGGCGCGCGCCAGCAGGCCCGCGCGGCGGCCGGCGGGGAGGGGCTTGTCAGGACGGGGCGCGGCCCCACGTTACGCTGCAGGGGTCAGGCCGCGGGAGTCGGGTGATGCTGAAGCGCTTTTCGGTCAAACGGGCGTCGCTGATCTGGTCACTGGCGCGCGGCGACGCGCGGTTGCTGTGGCGGGCACTGAAGCACCCGCGCTCGCCGCGCTGGCTGCTGCCCGCGACGCTGCTGCTGGTGGCCTACGTGCTGTCGCCGGTGGACTTCATCCCCGACTTCATCCCGCTGCTCGGCGTGATCGACGACCTGGTGCTGTTGCCATTGGTGATCCGCTTCATGCTCGGGCGGCTGCCGGCCGACTTGCGCGGGGAGCTCGAGCAGCAGTCGCCCTGAGCACCGGCGGCCGAAGACCCCGGCGCGCGCGGTTCGTCCGCTGCTCCTGGCGCCGTCTTGCCGCATCATCGGTGCATGCGCGTCGCCGTCCTGTCCGACATCCACGGCAACCTGCCGGCGCTCGAGGCCGTGATCGACGAGGCCGGCCGCGAGCGGGTCGACCTCGTCGTCAACCTGGGCGACATCGTCTCCGGCCCGCTGTGGCCACGCGAGACCGCCGAGCGCCTGATGCGGCTCGGCTGGCCGACGATCGCCGGCAACCACGAGCGCCAGGCGCTGGCGCTGGACCGCCCGCGCGGCTTCGGCGACCGCTTTGCCGACGACAGCGCCACGCCCGAGCAGCGGGCTTGGCTCGCGGCGCTGCCGAAGGCGCTCGAGCTCGATGGCGGCGCGATCCGGCTCGTCCACGGCCAGCCCGTGATCGACGACGAGCCGCTGCTCGAGACAGTGACCCCCGACCTCGGCGTGCACGGCAGCCGCGGCATCCGCGCGGCGACGCCCGGCGAGGTGCGCGGGCGCCTCGGGCCGAACGAGGCGGCACTCGTGCTGTGCGGCCACAGCCACGTGCCGCGCGTGATGGCGATGGACGGCGCGCTGCTGGTCAACCCGGGCAGCGTCGGGCTGCCGGCCTACGACCACGACCAGCCGCACGACCACGTGGTCGAATGCGGCAGCCCGCACGCGCGCTGGGCCGTCGTCGAGCGCACGCCGCGCGGCTGGCAGGCGCAGCTGCGGCTGACGGCCTACGACTGGGCCGCGGCGGCCGCGCGCGCCGAGGCCAACGGCTGCGGCGACTGGGCCGACGCGCTGGCCACGGGCCGCGTCGGCCGCACCGGCAGGCCGCTGCCGGGCCTCAGCCTGCGAGCTTCTCGCGCAGCGCCTGCGTGAGCCCGTAGCGCACGCGCCGCAGCTCGTTGCCGAGCCGGTAGCGGTAGGCGGGCAGGCGGCGCGGCCAGGGAAACTTGCGCGTGCCGGCCGCCTCGATCGTCGTGCCGATCCGGTCGTCGTGCCCGCAGGGCGTGGGGGTGACGAGCCGGAACTTCAGCCCGAAGCGCCAGCCCTGGTCGACCACGTGGTCGTGCGGCAGGCTCATCGGCAGCAGTTCGCGCGCGTATACCTCGGCGGCGTGCCGGTTGACGAGGTAGGCGCTGGAGCCGGTGCAGCGGCTCAGCATCACCGCCAGCCGGTGGCCGGGGGCCACCTCGAGGTAGGGCACCGGCGTGCCCGAGTGCACCGCCGACAGCTTGACGGCGTCCCAGCGGTCGGGGTGCGCGGCCAGGCCCTGCAGCACCGCGGGCAGGCTGTCGTGGAGGATCACGTCGTCCTCCAGCACCAGGCCGAAGCGGTGCGGGCTGGCCAGGAAGGCCTGCATCGCCGCCACGTGCGACAGGTAGCATCCCAGCTCGCCGGGCGCCGGCGTCTTGCCGTGCTTGCGCTCGTAGGCCCGCTCGTCGAGCGCGGCGCGCTGCTGCGCGGTGAGCGTGCGCGCGTCGACGGCGGGCAGGCGTGTCCACGGCAGGCCCAGTCGCTCGAGCTGGGCGCGGATCCGCGCCAGCCGCTCGGGCGACCGATCGAGGTTGATGACCCATGCGTGCACCGGATCCATGGCCGGCATTGTGCGGGAGCGCCCCCTCCCGCCCGACGCGGTGAGCCCCGTGCTCGGCTGGGCGCTGGCGGCGCTGGCCGTTGCCGCGGGCTACGCCGGCTACGGATGGCAGGGCGTGGTGCTGGCCGTCACCGTGATCGTGTTCTGGCTGCTGCTGCAGTTCAGCCGCTCGCTGCGCGTGCTTCGCGACGCCGCCGGCCGCCCGCTCGGGCAGGTCGACAACGCGGTGATGCTGCACGCGCGGGTGCACGCGGGCATGCGCCTGCCCGAAGTGCTGAAGCTCACCCGCAGCCTGGGCCGCAAGGTGGGCGACGCGCCGGCCGAGGCCTTCGCCTGGTGCGATGCGGCGGGCGACGAGGTGCGCGTCGAATTGCGCGGCGGCAAGGTGAGCGGCGTCACGCTGACGCGCGCCGCAGCCGGCGGCGGCTCCGGGGCGGACGCGCCCGCGGCCTAGAATTTCAGCCTTCGCCCGGGCGGCCCGACCCGAGGCCCACCCCCCGAACGCAGCGCCCCCAGCGGGCCCAAGGAGTTCCGAATGTCGATGTCCGACCGCGACGGCAAGATCTGGATGGACGGCGCCCTCGTCGACTGGCGCGACGCCAAGATCCACGTGCTGACGCACACGCTGCACTACGGCTGCGGCGCGTTCGAGGGCGTGCGGGCGTACAAGACGACGCAGGGCACGGCGATCTTCCGGCTGCGCGAGCACACCGAGCGCCTGTTCAACAGCGCCAAGATCCTGCGCATGAAGATCCCGTACACCGTGGAGCAGGTGATGGAGGCGCAGCGCGAGGTCGTGCGCTCCAACAAGCTCGAGACCTGTTATCTGCGGCCGCTCACGTGGATCGGTTCCGAGAAGCTCGGTGTCAGCCCCAAGGGCAACACGATTCATCTGATGGTGGCCGCCTGGGCCTGGGGCGCCTACCTCGGCGAGGAGGGCCTCAGGCGCGGCATCCGCGTCAAGACCAGCAGCTACACGCGCCACCACGTCAACATCACGATGACGCAGGCCAAGGCGGTGAGCAACTACACCAACAGCATCCTGGCCAACATGGAGGCCACCGACGAGGGCTACGACGAGGCGCTGCTGCTCGACCCGAGCGGCTTCGTCAGCGAGGGCGCCGGCGAGAACCTGTTCGTCGTCAAGAACGGCACCGTCTACACGCCCGACCTGTCGGCCGGCGCGCTGAACGGCATCACGCGCAACACGGTCTTCCACATCTGCCGCGACCTCGGCATCCCGCTGGTGGAAAAGCGCATCACGCGCGACGAGGTCTACATCTGCGACGAGGCCTTCTTCACCGGCACGGCGGCCGAGGTGACGCCGATCCGCGAGCTCGACCGCATCGAGCTGGGCAGCGGCAGCCGCGGCCCCGTCACCGAGAAGATCCAGGCCGCGTTCTTCGACATCGTGGGCGGCCGCAACCCGAAGTACGCCGAGTGGCTGGCGTCGGTCTGAGCAGCCCCCGCCACTCCGCACGCCCGCAAGCCCGCAAGCCCGCAAGCCCGCAAGCTCCGACCCCCGCCTGCCGATGAGCACCGAACCCAAAGCCGTGGTCGAACTCGCCGCCGCCGAGCTGCTCGGCCCCGGCGTCACGCATTGCCCGCACCCGCGGATGCCGATCTGGAACCAGCACCCGAAGGTGTTCATCGACGTCGCGACGACGGGCGAGGGCCGCTGCCCGTATTGCGGCACGGCCTACCGGCTGAAGGCGGGAGAGAAGGCGGCGGCCTCGCACTGATCCGCGCCGCCGGCGCTCAGCGCCCGACCCAGGCCAGCGCGGTGCGGGGCGGCACGGTCAGCGTGGCCGTCGCCGCGTCCCAGCGCGACTCCAGGCGCGGCCGCGGGTCGGCCGCCTCCGGCGCCAGGTGCACCGGGTGCAGCGCGAGCGCGCGGCCCTCCAGGCCCGGCAGGCGCAGCGTTGCCGGCTGCGTGCCCGCGTTGACGGCGTAGACCAGGTCCGCGAAGCCCGCGTCGGCGCGCCCGCGCCCGTCGAGGTGGGCCAGCATCACCTCGGCGTTGGCCGCCGGGCCGGTGTTGAAGAAGCGCAGCCGCTGCGTCACCTCGCCGGCGCTGCGCAGGCGCAGCAGCGGCGTGGAGGCGCGGATGCGCAGCAGGTCGAGCGAGGCGTCGCGCGCGAAGCGCAGCGCCTCGGGGCCGGGCCGCTGCGCCGGGTCGGCCAGCAGCGGCGCCAGGTGCGGCCAGAAGCCGGCGTTCTCGCGCTCGGGCGGCAGCCCGGTGCCCCAGTGGTTGGTGGTGGCGGTCCAGTCGACGCGGTTGAACCAGTCGCCGCTGTCGTAGCTGTTGCGGTCGCCGTTCTTGCTGCGCATCAGCTCGACCCCGGCGTGCAGGTAGCCGATGCCCTGGCTGAAGGCCGTGAGCGCCACGCCCAGCACCTGCACGCGGGCGCGCTCCAGCGGCGTCGTCTCGCGCGGCAGCTTGAGCATCTGCAGGTCGAACAGGGTCTGGTTGTCGTGGTTCTCGACGTAGTTCACCACCTCGCCCGGCTGGCTGGCGTAGCCGGCGGGCTGCCCGGCGTAGTCGATCTGCTCGAGCCGCCGCGACTGCCCGTCGGCGGTGGTCATCACGTAGCCGCGCAGCGTGCCCGCGAGCCCGGTGCGCACGAGGTCGGCCAGCCGGCGCAGCTCGGGCTCGGGCAGGCGGCCGGCGGCGTTGAGCCAGCCCAGTCGCTCGAGCACGGCCGGCGCGTCGTCGCAGCAGCCGCCGCCGCGCGCGGCGTCGCGGCCGCGGTCGCTGAAGGTGCCGATGCCGCTGCCGCCCAGGCTGAGCTGGCTGGCCTGCACGAAGCGCGCGCCGCCGGCCACCTCGCCGAAGTTCCAGCCCTCGCCGATGAGGTCGATGCGGCGCCCGCTGGCCCGGTTCACCGCCTGCTGCAGCCGCTCCATCGCCGCGCGCGGCTGGTGGCCCATCAGGTCGAAGCGGAAGCTGTCGATGCGGTGGTCGCGCGCCCACAGCACGGCGCTGTCGATCATCAGCCGCTCCATCATCGTGTGCTCGGTGGCGGTGTTGTCGCAGCAGGTGCTGGTGGTGACGCGGCCCTCCGCGTCGAGCCGGTGGTAGTAGCCCGGCACCAGGCGGTCGAGCACGCTCTTCGGGTGCTGGCCGCTGGCCGAGGTGTGGTTGTAGACCTTGTCCATGCCCACCCGCAGGCCGGCCGCGTGCAGTGCCATCACCATCGCGCGGAACTCGCGCAACCGCACCGCGCCGTCGTCGGGGTCGGTGGCGTAGCTGCCCTCGGGCGCGTTGAAGTGCAGCGGGTCGTAGCCCCAGTTGAAACAGTCGCCGGCGGCTCCGGCCGCCACGCGCCGCTGCTGCTCGGGGCCGGCGGGCGGCAAGGCCGCCAGCGCCGCCGCATCGGGGGTGGTGCAGCCGCGCTCGGGCACGGTGGCCAGGTCGAAGGCGGGCAGCAGGTGCACGTCGGTCACGCCGGCCGCGGACAGCCGGCGCAGGTGCGTCATGCCGGCGCTGCCGGCGTGCGTGAAGCCGAGGTAGGTGCCGCGGTGGGCGGCCGGCACGGTGGTGTCGCCGACCGAGAAGTCGCGCACGTGCAGCTCGTAGATCATCATGTCCACGGCGTGGCCCACGCGCCCGGGCCGGGCGTGGGTGCGCCAGCCCGGCGGCATCGTGCGCGGGTCGTCGAGGCTGCCGATCCAGCTGCGGCGGCTGTCGGCCGTCAGGCTGGCCGAGTACGGGTCGGTGACCTTGTTGCGCACCAGGCCGCGGCCGCGCACGACGACGTCGGCCAGCAGCGTGTACGTATGGCCGAAGCGGTCGCCGGCGAGCGCCGCGCTCCAGACACCGGTGCGGGCGTCGCGGCGCATCGGCACCAGCCGCGCCGCGGCCTCCTGCCCCGGCGCGTGCAGGCACAGCGCGAGGCGCTGCGCCGTCGGCGCCCAGACGCGCACGGTGGTCGAGCGCGGGCCGTGCGCGGCACCGAGCGCGGGCAGGGCCTTCGGGTCGGCTGCGGCCGGGAAGCGGGCGTCGAGCAGGGCGCCGATCTGGGTGTGCGTGGCCTGCACGACGCGGCCGGCCTCGTCCTCCTGCACCAGCAGCAGCTGCGAGCCCAGGTGCGCAGTCAGCGCGCCCGGCTCGGCCAGCTGCAGCGTGGCGCCGGGCGCGACCCAGCGCGCGCGCTCGGCCCACGGCGCGGCGAGCGGCCGGGGCCGCGGCTGCAGCGCCAGCGCGCCGTCGGCGCCCTGCACCGGCGCGCCCGCCGCCGCGACGATCGCACCGCGCGCGGAGTGCCACAGCCGGTAGCGCGCGCCCTCTGGGGCGCCGGGCCAGCGTAGCGTGTCGCCGTCCAGCCAGACGGCCCGGGCGTGGCCGGAGTCGGCCGACGGCGGCGCCGCGTGCAGCACGGTCTCGTGGCCGGCTGCGCAGTCGGCGAGCGTCGGCGGGGACGCCGCGGACGCCGTGGTCACCCAGGGCGCCAAGGCCAGCACGGCGGCCAACATGGGTGCGGCGGGCAGGCGCATCGCAGGCTCCACGGAAACAGGACAGGCGGGCCTGGATGCTAGCGGAGGAAAACTACAGACTCGATCGGACGACCCTCGGCTGCCCGTCGCAGCGGAAGGGATGCCGGCGTACCGGAAGTCGCCCCATGGCCGACTAGATGTAGTTCACCTACATTCCGGGCTCTTGCTTCTTGCCCGAGCCGATGCGCCTGCACCTGCTTCCCGCCATGGCCGGTCTCGCCGGTCTGGCAGCGTGCCTCCTTGCCGGGGCCCTGCCCCCGGCGCAGGCCGCCCCGCCCGCCCCGCACCCGCCCGCGCACTGGGACCGCGGCGTGTTCATGGAGATCTTCGTCCGCGCCTGGAAGGACAGCGACGGCGACGGCATCGGCGACCTGCGCGGCCTGACCTCGACGCTGGACGACCTGAAGGACCTCGGCATCCGCGGCATCTGGCTGATGCCCATCACCGCCAACGCCGACGGCGACCACGGCTACGCCGCCACCGACTACCGCGCGATCGCCCCCGAGTACGGCACGCTGGCCGACTTCGACGAACTCATCCGCCAGGCGCACGCGCGCGGCATCGGCGTGATCATGGACTACGTGATCAACCACAGTGCCGCCGAGCACCCGTTCTTCCGGCAGGCGCTCGAGGGGCCCGCCAACCCGTACCACCGCTGGTACGTGTGGCGCGACGAGGCGCCGTCGCCCGCCGAGGGCTGGGACATCTGGGGCGCCTACCCCTGGTACCACGCCGGCTCGCGGCCCTGGGGCTGGGACGGCCCGGCGCGCCTGGTGCCGCGTGCCGGCCCCGAGGCGCGCGGCTTCTACTACGGCACCTTCGGGCCGCACATGCCCGACTTCGACTTCCGCCACCCGCCGGTGCTCGCGTACCACCTGGACAGCCTGCGCTTCTGGCTCGACCGCGGCCTCGACGGCTACCGGCTCGACGCCGTGCCGCACCTGGTGGAGAACAGCGGGCGCGACTGGAACGACCAGCCCGAGAGCCGCGCGCTGACGCGCCGCCTCGCCGACCTCGTGCGCAGCTACCCGCGGCGCATGGTGGTGTGCGAGGCCACGGCCCGGCCCGAGGACTGGGGCGACCCTGCCGTCTGCGGCGGCGCCTTCGCCTTCGGCTACGTGCACCACATCGTCGAGGCGGCGCGCGGCAAGGCCGCGTCGGTGCAGCGCGTGGCCGACTACTGGAAGACCGCGAGCCCGACGATGGCGACCTTCCTGTCCAACCACGACGCCTTCGCCGGCGACCGGCTGTGGGACCAGCTCGGCGGCGACGAGCGCCGCATGCGCGTGGCCGCGGCCACCTACCTGCTGCAGCCGGGCACGCCCTTCGTCTACTACGGCGAGGAGATCGGCCAGGCCGGCGTGCCCGGGCTGCCCGGCGACCTGCCGCTGCGCAGCCCGCGCAGCTGGACCGCCGACCCGCGCACCGGCGGCTTCACCACCGGCACGCCGTTCCGCCCGCTGGCGCCCAACGTGGCCACGCACAACGTCGAGGCGCAGCGGCGCGACCCGGGCTCGCTGCGCAACTTCTACAAGGCGATGATCGGCCTGCGCAACGCGCATCCGTCGATCGCGCGGGGCAGCTTCGAACGAGGCTCCGCGCAGGGCCTGGTGGCGGCGTGGCAGCGCCGGCTCGACGAGCCGGCGCTGCGCGGCCAGGCGGCGACCCGCGAGCACACGGTGACGCTGGTGAACTTCGGCGACGCGGCCGCCGAGGCGCAGGTCGAGGGGCTGCCGCCGGGAGCGCGGCTGCTGTCGCGCCACCCGGCCGGCGGCGCGGTGGCCGCCCGGGCCGATGCGCAGGGCCGGGCCCGCGTGACGCTGGGGCCGCTGTCGGTGCGGGTGCTCGAGGTCGCGGCCGCGCGGACCCGG
Organism: Rubrivivax sp.; assembly: GCA_020248915.1. Lineage (GTDB taxonomy): Bacteria > Pseudomonadota > Gammaproteobacteria > Burkholderiales > Burkholderiaceae_C > Rubrivivax. The sequence continues at coordinate 76,213 of JADCGP010000006.1, forward strand.
TGACGGGGTGGCGCGGCGCGGCTTCAGCGCGCCCGCCCCGCCGCCGTCGTGATGCGCGCCAGCCAGGTCGCGGTGTCGCTGCCCAGCATCGGCCAGTCGAAGCGCCAGCGCCAGTTGCCGTCGGCGGTGCCCGGGCGGTTCATGCGGTGCGCGCTGTCCAGGCCCAGCACGTCCTGCAGCGGGAACAGCGCCAGCCGCGCCACGCTCTGGCTGGTGGCCCGGATCAGCGCCCAGTGGATCCGCTCGGCGTCGTCGCAGGCCAGGTACTCGGCCGCGAAGGCCCGCGTGGCGGGCGGGGCCGCATCCCACCAGCCGCGCGCGGTGTCGCTGTCGTGCGTGCTGCTGTAGGCCAGCGCGTGCGCCACGTGGTGGTGCGGCAGGAAGGGGTGGCCGGCACACGCCGCGGGGCTGCCGTCGCCCCAGCCGCCGAAGCCCTCCTGCACGATGCGCATGCCCGGCAGGCCGAAGCCGTCGCGCAGCGCGATCACGTCGGGCGTGATCGTGCCCAGGTCCTCGGCCACGATCGGCAGCGACTCGCCCAGCGCCGCGCGGAAGGCCTCGAACAGCGGCGCGCCGGGGCCGGGCGCCCAGCGGCCCTCGCGCGCGGTCGGGCACGCGGCGGGCACCTCCCAGTAGCCGGCGAAGCCGCGGAAGTGGTCGATGCGCACGAGGTCGGCTTGCGCCAGCGCCCGCTCGAGCCGGGCCACCCACCAGCCGTAGCCTTCGGCGGCCATGCGGTCCCAGCGGTACAGCGGGTTGCCCCAGCGCTGGCCGTCGGGGCCGAAGCCGTCGGGCGGCACGCCGGCGACGACGGTGAGCGCATGCCGCTCGTCCATGAAGTACAGGTCGGGGCGCGACCAGACGTCGGCGCTGTCGTGGGCGACGAAGATCGGCACGTCGCCCATCAGCGCCACGCCGCGCTCGCGCGCGTGCTCGCGCAGCGACTGCAGCTGCTCGTCGAACTGCCACTGCACGAAGGCGTGCACGCGCCGCTGCCCGGCGTGCCGCGCGTGCGCGCGCCGCAGCGCCGCGGCGTCGCGCCGCGCGAGCGCCTCGCCCCAGGCCCACCAGGGGCCCCCGCCGTGCGCGTCCTTCAGCGCGGCGTACAGCGTCCACTCGTCGAGCCAGCCGCGCTCGGCCTCGCACCAGGCCTCGAAGCGCCGGCGCTCGGCCGGCCGTGCACGCGCAAAGAAGCCGGCCGCGGCGCGCTGCAGCCGCGCCCAGCGCCAGGGGATCGCGCGCTCGTAGTCGGCGCGCAGCGGGTCGAAGGCCGGCACGTCGTCGAGCGCCGCCGCATCGAGCCAGCCGGCACGCACCAGCGGCGGCAGCGCCACCATCCAAGGGCAGCCGGCGAAGGCCGAGGGGCACTGGTAGGGCGAGTGGCCGGGCCCGACTGGGTGGAAGGGCAGCACCTGCCACAGGCTCTGGCCGCAGTCGGCCAGCCAGTCGACGAAGCGACGCGCGTCCGCGCCGAGATCGCCCACGCCGTGCGGCCCGGGCAGCGACGTCAGGTGCAGGACGATGCCGGAGCGGCGGATGCCGAGGTCGAAAGTCATGGGGCGAGAAGGCGGGCGGGGTCAGCCGCGACGCTGCAGCAGGCGCAGCGAGCGCGGGGCGAGCGGTGCGAGCGGAGGCTGCGCATCGGGTGCCGAGGGTGTTGCGGGCGTTGCGGACGCCGAGAGCGCCGAACCTCCCTCGGCTCCCGCAGCGGGCACGACCGGCGCGACGGCGGTGTCCAGCCGGCAGGCCCAGTCGGCGCCGTCCAGCGCCTCGGGCGGCAGCGGGCGCGGCGCGGCGTCGGGGTTCAGCGCCAGCAGCCAGCGGCCGTCGGCACTGCGCAGCGCCAGCGCCGCCGCGGCGTCGTCGTCGACGGCGAACGCCCGCAGCCGCGCCCCGTGCCAGGCTGCGGGCCGGGCGAACGGCGCCTCGCGTCGCAGCGCCGACAGCGCGGCGACGAACCCCGCCAGCGCGTCGTCGGCCGCGGTCCAGTCGAGCCACGACAGGGCGTTGTCCTGGTTCCAGGCGTTGTTGTTGCCCTGCTGGCTGCGGCCGATCTCGTCGCCGCCGTGCAGCATCGGCGTGCCCTGGGCCAGCAGCAGCGTGGCCAGCAGCGCCCGCTGCACGGCCGAGCGCGTGGCGCGCAGCGCCGGGTCGGCGGTGGGGCCGTCGTCGGCGTCCGAGGCGCCGAGGTGGGCGCTCAGCTCGTCGTCGCGGCCGTCGCGGTTGCCCTCGCCGTTGGCGTGGTTGCGCTTGCGGGCGTAGCTCACGAGGTCGGCGAGCGTGAAGCCGTCGTGCACCGCCACGAAGTTGACGCCGCTCGTGGGCGGACGGCCGTCGGCCTCGTACAGGTCGGGCGAGCCGGCCAGCCGCGCCGCCATCTCGCGCCGCGTGACGGGGCCGTTCGGGCCGGGACAACCGAGCCAGAAACCGCGCGCGGCGTCGCGGAAGCGGTCGTTCCACTCCAGCCACGGCGGCGGGAAGCCGCCGACGCGGTAGCCGCGCGGGCCGCCGTCCCAGGGCTCGGCGATCAGCACGACGTCCCCGAGCGCGGGCTCCTCGCGCAGCAGGCCGAAGAACGCCGCGTCGCGCGAGAACGCGCCGTCGGCGCCGCGGCCGAGCACCGGCGCGAGGTCGAAGCGGAAGCCGTCGACGCCCATCTCGCGCGCCCAGAACACGAGACTGTCGACGACGAAGCGCGCCACGCGCGGGTGCGCGACGTTCAGCGTGTTGCCGCAGTGCGTGAAGTCGACCAGCGTGCCGTCGCCGGCCACGCGGTACCAGCTGCGCTGGTCCAGGCCGCGGAAGGCGAGCGTCGGGCCGCAGTGGTTGCCCTCGGGCGTGTGGTTGTAGACGACGTCCAGCACCACCTCGAGGCCGGCCGCGTGCAGCGCCGCCACCATGGCGCGGAACTCGTCGGCCACCGCCGTGGGGTCGCCAGGCGCGGCGGCCAGGCGCGGGTCGGGGCAGAAGAAGCCGAGCGTGTTGTAGCCCCAGTGGTTGACGAGCCCGGGCGGCATCATCGGCTCGCTCAGCCGGTACTGCACCGGCAGCAGCGACAGCGTGGTCACGCCCAGGTGCCGGAAGTGGGCGATGGACGCCGGGTGCGCCAGCGCGGCATAGGTGCCGCGCAGCGCGGGCGGGATCGCCGGGTGGCGCATCGAGAACGAGCGCACGTGCACCTCGTACAGCACGCGCGCGGCCGGCGCGTGGCGGGGGCGCGCCGAGGACGGCGCCGCGGGCCGGGGCGGCGCGACGCGCGCCTTCAGCGCCCAGGCGGCGTTGTCGGCGGTGTCCACCGTGTCGAAGGGCGAGGCGCCCAGGTGGTAGCCGTGGTGCTCCGGCCGCCAGTCGAAGCGGCCGACGATCTCGCGCGCCCACGGGTCCAGCAGCAGCTTGGCCGGGTTGAAGCGGTGCCCTTCGCGCGGTGCGTGCGGCCCGTGGGCACGCAGCCCGTAGACGAGCCCCGGGCCGGCGCCGGGCAGCAAGCCGTGGAAGACGCCGTCGCTGCCGCGATGCAGGCGGTGGCGCGTGACCTCGCGCATGCCATCGGCGTCGAACAGGCACCAGTCGATCGCGGTGGCATGCTCCGACCACAGCGCGAGGTTTACGCCCCCGTCGGCCGCGTGGGCGCCGAACGGCCCGCGCCGGCCCGGCGCCAACACCGTGGCCATACCCGCGGTCATGCACGTGGCCGTACCCAACCTCATGTAGTAATGCTACATGGTGGATTCCCGAACGTCATGCCAAGTCTCTGATTCATCGGGGTTTGCGTCCGCGAGTTCGGCAACGCGCCGGTTGTGATGGCGCACTGGGCGCCTGTATATTCGTTACAAGAGCATCGGGGACGGCAGGTCCCGGAGACATCGCTGTGGCCGAAGTGAAGCTGTCCGGGGTCGGCAAGGCCTTCGGCGACGCGAAGATCCTCCAGGGGATCGACCTGCACATCCGCGACGGCGAGTTCATGGTCTTCGTCGGCCCGAGCGGCTGCGGCAAGAGCACGCTGCTGCGCACGATCGCCGGCCTGGAGGACGTCACCGAGGGCGAGCTGTCCATCGGCGGCCGCGTCGTCAACGACGTGCCGCCCGCGGAGCGCGGCATCGCGATGGTGTTCCAGAGCTACGCGCTGTACCCGCACATGAACCTGTTCGACAACATGGCCTTCGGGCTCAAGTTGGCGAAGGTGCCGGCGGCCGAGATCCGCGAGGCGGTGACCCAGGCCGCGCGCGTCCTCCACATCGAGCACCTGCTCGAGCGCAAGCCCAAGGACCTGTCGGGCGGCCAGCGGCAGCGCGTGGCCATCGGGCGGGCCATCGTGCGCCAGCCCGAGGTGTTCCTGTTCGACGAGCCGCTGTCCAACCTCGACACCGCGCTGCGCGTGAAGATGCGCTACGAGTTCGCCAAGCTGCACGAGCAGTTCCGCACGACGATGGTCTACGTCACGCACGACCAGGTCGAGGCGATGACGCTGGCCGACCGCATCGTCGTGCTGCAGGCCGGGCGCATCGAGCAGGTGGGCGCACCGCTCGAGCTGTACGAGCACCCCTGCAACCTGTTCGTCGCCGGCTTCATCGGCAGCCCGTCGATGAACCTGCTCGACGCCACCGTGGTCGAGGCCTCGGCGCAGCACGCGCTCGTTGCCGTCAAGGGCAGCGGCGAGCGCGTGCGCTGCCTCGTCGATGCCGCGCGCGCCCGGCCGGGCGAGGCCGTCAAGCTCGGCGTGCGCCCCGAGCACGTCAAGGCCGGCGGCAGCGACAACACGCTGGCCACGCAGGTGACCTTCGTCGAGAGCCTGGGCGGCATGACCTACGCCTACTGCGCCCACCCGGCACTCGACGACGTGCTGACCTGCGTGGTCGATGCCGACCTGCGCCTGGCCGGCGGCGACGCGCTGACGCTCGCCGTGCCGGCCGCCAAGGCGCACCTGTTCGATGCCCGCGGCCTCGCCTTCCGGCGGCTGGCGACTGCGCCTGCCGCGGCCTCCGGGCACCCCGCGCATGCGGCCTGAGCGCGCCCTGCTCGCCGCCTGCCTCGCGGCCGCCTGCGCCGGCGCGGCCGCGCAGGGCGCGGGCACGCCCAAGGCCACCCAGGACACCCTGGCCACCCTGGCCGCGCCGGGCGCGCCGCGCCTGCTCGTCTGGATCAACGGCGACAAGGGATACAACGGCCTGCAGAAGGTCGGCGACGCCTTCACGGCGCTGAGCGGCGTGCCGGTGGTCGTGCAGCACCCGGAGGGCGCGACCGACAAGTTCCAGGCCGCTGCCGCCGCCGGCAAGGGGCCCGACATCATGTGCTGGGCGCACGACCGCGTCGGCGAGTGGGCCAAGAGCGGCCTGATCGTCCCGGTGCGGCCCGCGCGCCGCATCCGCGACGAGATCGACGAGTCGGCCTGGGCCGCGTTCCGCTGGCGCGGCCAGACCTGGGGCTACCCGATCGCCATCGAGGCCATCGGCCTGATCGTCAACCGGGCCCTGGTGCCCGAGCCGCCGACGAGCTTCGAGGAGGTCATCGAGATCGACCGCCGGCTCAAGGCGCAGGGCGGCCCCGCCAAGGGCGCCATCCTGTGGGCGTACAACAACAGCTTCTTCACCTGGCCGCTGCTGGCCGGGCCGGGCGGTTTCGTCTTCGGCCGCAACGACAAGGGCGAGCTCGATCCGCGCGTGGTCGGCGTCGACCATCCCGGCGCCGTCACCGGCGCGCGCATGCTCGAGCGGCTGATCACCGGCGGCCACATGCCGCGCGGCGCGCGCTACAGCGAGATGGAGGCCGCGTTCGCCAAGGGTCAGGTCGCGATGATGATCAACGGCCCCTGGGCCTGGGACAACGTGCGCAAGGTCGGCATCGACTTCACGGTGGCGCCGCTGCCGTCCATCGCCGGCAAGCCGTCCAGGCCCTTCGTCGGCGTGCTCGGCTGCATGATCACCGCGCCCAGCCGCGTCAAGGACATCGCGCGCGAGTTCCTCGAGAACCACCTGCTGAAGGTGGAGAACCTGAAGGTCGTGGGCGCCGACGTGCCGCTGGGCGTGCCGGCCAACAAGGCCTACTACGCCGAGCTCAGCGCCGACCCGAAGATCGCCGCCACGATGGCCAACGCGCGCGCCGGCGAGGCGATCCCGAACATCCCGGAGATGGGCCGCTTCTTCCCTGCCGTGGACGCGGCGCTGGAGGCCATCACCAACGGCCGCCAGGCCCCGGCCGAGGCGCTGGCCGGCGCGGCCGCGCGGATGAAGTCGCGATGAGGGCCGCCGCACCGTCCCTGCGCGGCGCGCGGCCGCCGGCCCCGCCGCCGTGGCGGCCCTGGCTGACCCGCGGCATCGCGGCGCTGGCCGCGCTGGCGCTGCTGTGGCTGGTGTTCGGCCTGTGGGCCGGCGGCGAGCCGCTGCTGGCGGTGGGCGTGATGACCTTCGGCACCGCGGCGCTGGTGGTCTACGGCACCGCCACCAGCGTGGCCTGGAAGTACCTGTTCCCGGGTGTCGCGGGGATGCTGCTGTTCGTGGCCTTCCCGCTCGTCTACACGGTGCAGATCGGCTTCACGAACTACTCGTCGAGCAACCTGCTGGACGAGGCGCGCGCGCGCCAGTACCTGCTCGAGCAGAGCGTCGTCGACGAGGCGCTGGCGCGGCCGTTCACGCTGCACGCCGACGGTCGCGCGTTCCGCATCCAGCTCGGCCCCGGCGAGGGCGGCGGCGAGCTGCTGGTGTCGCCTCCGCTCGACCTCGCCGCGCCGCCGGCGCAGCCGGTGGTGCTGCAGCCCGGCCGGGCCGCGGCGCCGGCGGCCGACCTGCGGACGGTCGTGGCACAGCGCGCGGGCCTGCAGCGCCTCGTGCTGCAACTGCCCGACGGCAGCGTGGTGCGCTACGCCGGCCTGCGCGAGTACGGCCCGATCGAACCGCTGTGGACCGCCCGCGCCGACGGCGCCCTGGTGCAGGCGGGCAGCGGCCTGGCCTTCACGCCCAACCGCGAGACGGGCTTCTTCGAGGCCCGGCTGCCCTCGGGTGAAGTGGAGCGCGTGTCGCCGGGCTTCACGGTGGGCATCGGCTGGGCCAACTACAGCCGCATGCTGCTCGACGCCGACTTCCGCGGGCCCTTCGTCGGCATCTTCGTCTGGACGGTGGTGTTCTCGGGCCTGACGGTGCTGTTCGCCACGGCGCTGGGCATGTCGCTGGCGGTGCTGCTCGAGTGGCAGGAGCTGAAGCACCGCACGCTGTACCGCACGCTGCTGTTCCTGCCCTACGCGGTGCCGGGCTTCATCAGCATCCTGGTGTGGAAGGGACTGTTCAACCAGAACTTCGGCGAGATCAACGCCATCCTCGACGCGCTGTTCGGCGTGCGGCCGGCGTGGTTCGCCGACCCGCTGCTGGCCAAGGCGATGATCCTCGTCGTCAACACCTGGCTCGGCTACCCGTACATCATGATCCTGTGCTCGGGCCTGCTGAAGGCCATCCCCGGCGACCTGTACGAGGCCAGCGCCATCGCCGGTGCCTCGCCCTGGGTGAACTTCTGGAAGATCACCGTGCCGCTGGTGATCAAGCCGCTGACGCCGCTGCTGATCAGCGCCTTCGCGTTCAACTTCAACAACTTCGTGCTGATCAGCCTGCTCACCGACGGGCGGCCGGACTTCCTGAACACCAAGCTGCCGGCGGGCACGACCGACATCCTGGTCAGCTACACCTACCGCATCGCCTTCACCGACAGCGGCCAGAACTTCGGCCTCGCGGCGGCGATCTCCACGCTGATCTTCCTGATGGTCGCGGCGATGGCGCTGGTGCAGCTGCGCTTCACGCAGAAGGTGCAGACGCGATGAGCCGCCGCCGCCGGCCACACTGAGGAGGGACGCCCGATGCCCATCGTCACCGGCAGGAGCCAGCGCTGGCGCGTGTGGGCCGCGCACGCCGCGCTGTGGGTGCTGCTGGCCTTCACGCTGTTCCCGCTGCTGGCCGTCGTCAGCATCAGCCTGCGGCCGGGCAACTTCGCCACCGGCAGCATCATCCCGACGCAGATCAGCTTCGAGCACTGGCAGCTCGCGCTCGGCATCCCGGTGCGCCACCCCGACGGCACCGTCACCGAGCCGCCGTTCCCCGTGCTGCTGTGGCTGTGGAACAGCGTCAAGGTGGCCGCGATCTCGGCGGCGCTGATCGTCGCCATCAGCACCACCGCGGCCTATGCCTTTGCGCGGCTGCCGTTCGCGCGCAAGCCGCTGATCCTCAATGCCATGCTGGTGCTGCAGGTGTTCCCGGTGGCGGTCGCGCTGGTGGCGGTGTACGCGATCTTCGAGGGCATCGGCTCGCGCGTGCCGTGGCTCGGCATCGAGACGCACGCCGGCCTCGTGGTGGCCTACCTCGGCGGCGTGGCGATGCACATCTGGACCATCAAGGGCTACTTCGAGACCATCCCCGCCGAGATCGAGGAGAACGCCAAGGTCGACGGCGCCACGCACTGGCAGGCCTTCCGCCACGTGCTGCTGCCGATGGCGGTGCCGATCCTGATGGTGGTGTTCGTGCTGGCCTTCATCGGCACGATCATCGAGTACCCGGTGGCCAGCATCCTCTTGCGCGAGGAGCCCAACCTGACGCTCGCGGTGGGCAGCAAGTTCTACCTGTACGAGCAGAAGTACCTGTGGGGCGACTTCGCCGCCGCGGCGGTGCTGTCGGGCCTGCCGATCACGCTGGTGTTCCTGCTGGCGCAGCGCTGGATCGTCGGCGGCCTGACCGCCGGCGGCGTGAAGGGATGACCGGGCAGGGGCTGCGGCGCCGGCCGCGGGGGCATGGCCTGCGCTCCGGTTGCCGTGGCCCTGGCCGGATCGTGCCCCGCGTTGCAGGTGGCGTGCTGGCGGCGATGCTGCCGCTGCTGGCGGCGGGGCCGGCTGTGGCTGCGCCCGCTGCACCCGCTGCCTGCGCGGCCGATCCGCTCGACGGCCGCGCCGTCTACCTGCGCGGCAGCTTCAACGCCTGGGGTGCCCCCGACGCGCAGCGCTTCGCGTGGTCGTGCAACCGCTGGGTGCTGGTGACGCGCCTGCAGGGCGAGCACCGCTTCAAGGTCGGCGACGAGGGCTGGAGCGCCGATGCCGACTACGGCAGCACCGACGGGCGGCGGCTCGTGCGGCGCGGGCCCGAGCTGCAGCAGCGCTTCAGCGGCACCTACCGATTCACGGTGACCATGTCCGATCCCGACGCCCCCGAACTGCGCATCGACGAGTGCCCCGCGGGCGGGCCGCCGCCGGGTGCTCCCACCCTGTTCCTGCGCGGCACGCCCAACAACTGGGCCGCCCTCGACGACTTCCAGTTCCAGTTCAGCTGCGACGCCTACTACCTGAACGTGCGGCTCGCGGGCCGGCACGAGTTCAAGATTGCCGATGCGGCCTGGTCCGAGTGGTCGAGCTTCGGCGCCTCGGCCGACCAGAAGGCCAACTTCGTCCACGACTTCACCGGCGAGCACACGGTCCGGGTCGTCGTCGATGCGGCAGCGCGCCGGGCCACGGTGGCCGTCGGCCCGCGCACCTTCGCCGACCCGCGCGCCCGCGCCGTCACCGACCCGGTGGCGCTGAGCCTGCGCTTCGATTCGCGCGACCGGGCGCACAAGCGCCCCTTCGGCGCCATCACGCCGGGCACGGCGGTGGACTACGCCGTCACGGCGCAGCCCGGCGTCGAGGCGCTGACGCTGGTGGTCGAGACGCGGCGGATGGAGGGCAACCAGGAGGTGCTCGAGTACACGCCCGCGGCGCGGGTGCCGATGACCCGGGCCGCGCGGCGCCTGCCCGACGGCCGCGAGCGCTGGACCGCGCGCCACCGTTTCGATGCCGTGGCCGTCCACGGCTGGTGGTTCGAGGCGACGATCGCCGGTCGGCGCTACGCGCTGCAGAACAACGCCGACCCGGTGTACTGGACGCGCGAGAAGGGCACGATGGGCCGTGCCGAGGTGGGGCCGCTGCCCGGCGACCTGCGCGCCGTGCGCCGCTTCCGCCAGACCGTCTACCGCGCCGACTTCCGCGCGCCCGACTGGGCGCCGGACATCGTCTACTACTACGTCTTCCCCGAGCGCTTCCGCAACGGCAACCCGTCCAACGACCCCGTGCCCGGGCGCGACCGCTACCGCAACACCACGGTCGAGAAGCACCCGCGCTGGATCGGCCAGCCCTACAAGCCAGGCAGCGGCGACGGCAGCGACGCCACCTTCAACAACGACTTCTTCGGCGGCGACCTCGCCGGCCTCATCGACAAGCTCGACGACATCCGCGAGCTCGGCGCCAACACCCTCTACATGACGCCGGTGTTCCAGGCGCCGAGCAACCACAAGTACGACACCGCCGACTACACGCGCATCGACCCCGCCTTCGGCAGCAACGCCGACTTCGAGCGCCTCGCGCGCGAGGGCGCGCGCCGCGGCATCCGCGTCATCCCCGACACCAGCCTCAACCACACCGGCAGCGACTCGATCTACTTCAACCGCTACGGCAACCACGCCAGCCGTGGTGCCTTCGACCGCGGCAAGCCCGACCCCGGCTCGCCCTGGTACGGCTGGTACCGCTTCGACCCCGCGCAGGCCGACCCCGACAAGCAGTACCGCGGCTGGGTCGGTGTGACCGACCTGCCCGAGCTCGACAAGAGCAGCGCCGACTTCCGCCGCTTCGCCTACGGCGCGAAGGACTCGGTGATGCTGCAGTGGCTCGATCGCGGCGCCGCCGGCTGGCGCATGGACGTCGCGCCGTGGGTGCCCGACGACTTCTGGCGTGAGTGGCGGGCGGCCATCAAGGCCCACCGGCCCGACGCGCTGACGGTGGCCGAGACCTGGTTCGACGCGAGCAAGTACTTCCTCGGCGACACCTTCGACTCGACGATGAACTACATCTTCCGCAACGCGGTGCTCGACTGGGCCGCGGGCGGCAAGGCGCAGGTCATGGTCGACAACCTCGAGCTGACGCGCGAGGCCTACCCCGAGCCGGCCTTCTTCGCGCTGATGAACCTGCTGTCCACCCACGACCAGGCGCGCAGCCTGCACCACTTCGGCTGGAGCGCGCAGCACGGCAACCTGGGCGACCGTCCGGCCGAGGCGCGCGCCAAGCAGCGCCTGCGGCTGGCCGTGCTGCTGCAGATGACCTGGCCGGGCAGCCCCACCGTCTACTACGGCGACGAGGTCGGCGTGACCGGCGGCGACGACCCCTACAACCGCGCCCCGTACCCATGGGCCGACGAGGGCGGCGAGCCCGACCTCACGCTGCGCGCCGACTTCCGGCGCCTGATCGCGATGCGCCACGCGCACCCGGTGCTGCGCCGCGGCGAGCTGCTGGCGCCGCTCTTCGTCGACGACCAGGTGGCGGTGTTCGCGCGCCGGCTGGCCGCGCCGGGCGGCCGCAGCACCTGGGCCCTGACCGCCTTCAGCAATGCCGGCGAGCCGCGCCGGGTGCGCGTGAAGCTGCCCGCGGGCGCGCCGCAGGCCTGGCGTGACATCACGCCGCTGCTGCAGACCATGGGCCCGACCGCGGGGCCGGCCGCCTCACCGGCGGCATCGCCCGGTGCAGCGGCCCCCTCGGTGCCCGCCTCCGCCGGCCGGCTCGAGCTCACCGTGCCGGCCGGCTGGGGCCGGGTGCTGGTCGCGGATTGAAGGGCCGCGCGCGCACCGCCGCCGGCACGCGGGCGCCGCCGCCGCCGCCAGGGCCGGGGCCGGAGCCGGGGCCGAGCGCCGGCGGCGCGACGCTGCGCGCGCTGGCGGCCCCGCTGGCGGTAGAACTGCTGCTGGGCATGGCGGTCGGGCTCGCCGGCACGCTGCTCGCTGCGCGCTCGTCCGACGCCTCGGGGGCCGCGTTCGCGCTGGCGCACCATGTCTTCGGTGCCGTGTTCATCCTGTTCCGCGTCGTCGGTGCCGGTGTCGGCGTCGTGGTCGCGCAGGCGCTCGGCGCGGGGCGGCGCGAGCGCGCGGATGCGGCCGCGCTCACCGCGCTGGCCGCGGCCACCTGGCTCGGCGCGGCGCTTGCGCTGCTGACGCTGGCGGCGGGCACGCCGCTGCTGCGGGCGCTGAACGCACCGCCGTCGGTGCTGCCGCTGGCCGCGCCCTTGCTCGCCGCGCTGGCGCCGGCGATGCTGCTCGACGCCTGGATCGCGACCCAGTCGGCGGTGCTGCGCGCGCACCTGGCCGCGCGGCCGGTGCTGGCGGTCACGGCGGCCATGCACCTCGTGCACCTGGGTGCGATGGGACCGCTGATGCACGGCGTCGGCCCGTGGCCGGGCCTCGGCCTGGCCGGCTTCGCGCTCGCGCTGCTGCTGGCCCGGGCGGTGGCGCTCGCGCTGTACCTGGCGCTGTGGCGCGAGCGGCTCGGGGTGCGGCCGCGCCTGCGCGACCTGTGGCGGCCGTCGGCCGCCGAACTGCGCCCGATGGCGCACATCGGCCTGCCCGCGGCGGCCGAGCAGGCCGCCTACCGGATCGCCTTCGTGGCCAGTGTCGCGGTCGCCGGTGCGCTGGGAGCGCAGGCGCTGGCTGCGCACGCCTACGCGCAGCAGGTGATCATGGTCGTGCTGCTGCCCGGCCTGGCCACCGGGCTGGCGGTCGAGGTGCTGGCCGGCCGCTGCATCGGCGCCGGCAGGCTGCGTGCCGCCGACCGCCTGGTGCGCCGCGCGCTCGCCCGCGGCCTGGCGCTGAGCCTGGCCGTCGCGCTGGCCGCCGCGCTGTTCGGCCCGGCGCTGCTGGGCGCGTTCAGCAGCGACCGGGCGATCGTCGCCAGCGCCGCGCTGATGCTGTGGTGGACCGTGCTGCTCGAGCCCGGCCGCACCTTCAACCTGGTGCTCGTCAACGCGCTGCGCGCGGCCGGCGACGCGCGCTACCCCGTCGCCGTCGGCGCACTGTCGATGGCCCTCGTGCTGGCCGGCGGCAGCTGGCTGCTCGGCTGGGTGCTCGGCCTCGGGCTGAGCGGGGTGTGGATCGCCTACGTGGCCGACGAGTGGCTGCGCGGGCTGCTGATGTGGCGCCGCTGGCGCCGGCTGGACTGGGTGCCGCACGCGCGCGCGAGCCGGCGGCGGCTGGCGCGCGGCGCGCCCGCGCGGCAGGCCTGAACGGTGGCCGCGCGAGGCCGCGACGAGGCAACGGTCAACGCGGCGGGCAGGCGTCGGCCAAGGCGGCGAGCAGGCGGCGGCAAGGCCGCGATCGGACCGCGATCAGGCCGCCGCGCGCCGGCAGACGAAGAAGCCGTTGAGCGTCAGCCGCCCGCAGGCCGGGTCGTCCGACAGGCGCTGCGGGTCGGTGATGTGGCTCGAGTGGAAGCGGCCGCCGTCGTAGAACACGGCCCGGTTGAAGCGGGCCGGCACGGTGCCGACGAGCTCGAACCAGTCGTTGCTGCCGGTCAGGTAGGCCGGCGCGGCGCCCATCTCGGCCGTGAACGCCGCGTCGTCCAGCGTGCTCCAGTGCCGGATGCGCGCGTCGATCTCCGCGACCGGGCGGCGCGGCTCGTAGAAGCCGGTGCCGCCGAGCGCAGGGTCGTCGAACAGGTACAGCGTGCAGGCGGCGACGCACTCTGCCGGACCGGTGCCGAAGCGGTCGCGGTGGCACAGCCTCTGCAGCGGCCTCAGCTCGTGGGGCTGCAGTGTCGCCAGCGACAGCCGGCTGTACATCGACAGCGTGCGCCGTGCGCCGAGCGCGCTGCGCAGGTGCAGCATGAAGAACTCGGCCAGCGGTCCGTCGACCTCGGGGTCCATCCGCCACTCGAGCCCCGGGTAGGCGTTGAACGGCGCGGCGGCGAAGTTCGCGCGCCCGGTCACCGCCCGCCTGCGCAGCGCCTCGGGGTCGCGCAGCACGTCGTCGACGACCCACGCCGAGCGCCCGGGCCCGAAGTCGACGCGCTCGATGCGGGGCGCCTGGGCGAACATCGGGGCCGGCCGGCGGCGCGCCTGCTCAGGCCGGCGCCACGGCCGCCTTCTGCACCGGCAGCGCGGTGCGGCACTGCTCGGCGACGTACTGCTCGTGGGTGGGCATGGCCTCGACGCAGCGCGCGATCGTCTGCCGCACGCCGGCCAGGAACTCGTCGATCTTCTCGGCCGGCACGGTGTCGACCAGCGGGTGGTAGCCGCGCGGCGCGATGCGCTGGCCGAGCAGCACCTCGACCCAGCTGATCTCGGAGAACAGTTCCTGGCTGTCGCGGAACACGCGGCCGTTGCTGCGCCACAGCTCGAGCTTGTGCGCCAGCGAGTCGGGGATCGGCATCGTGCGCACGTAGTTCCAGAACTCGGTGTCCGTGCGCTCGGTGGCCTTGTAGTGCAGGATGATGAAGTCGCGGATCCGTTCGAACTCGAAGTCGCTCTGGCGGTTGAATTCGTCGATGTCGGCCTGGTCGAAGCGGTTGAACGGAAAGAACGTGGTCAGCCGCGCCACCGTGTTCTGGATCAGGTGGATGCTCGTGCTCTCCAGCGGCTCGAGGAAGCCGCTGGACAGCCCCACCGCGACGACGTTGCGGTTCCACAGCTGCCGCCGCTTGCCGGTGACGAAGCGCAGCATCCGCGGCTCGGCCAGGCGCGGCGCGTCGAGGTTCTCGACCAACACGTCGGCCGCCTCCTGCTCGCCGATGAAGGAGTTGCAGAAGACGTGGCCGTTGCCCATGCGGTGCTGCAGCGGGATCCGCCACTGCCAGCCCGCGGCGCGCGCGGTGGCGCGCGTGTACGGCGTCAGCGGGTGGTGGTTCTCGCACGGCACGGCCCACGCGCGGTTGACCGGCAGCCAGTGGCTCCAGTCCTCGTAGCCGGTGTGCAGCGTCTGCTCGATCAGCAGCCCGCGGAAGCCCGTGCAGTCGGCGAACAGGTCGCCGGGCACGCGCTGCCCCGATTCCATCGTCACCGACTCGACGAAGCCGTTGTCGGCGCGCGTGGACACCGAGCCGATGCGCCCCTCGATGCGCAGCACGCCGCGCCGCTCGGCGTAGCGGCGCAGGAAGGCCGCGTACAGGCCGGCGTCGAAGTGGTAGGCGTGCGCGATCTCGGCCAGCGGCGAGCGGCCGAGGTCCTTGCGCGCGCGCATGAACTTGCCGCGCCGCGCTGCGGCGATGTTGATCGAGTAGGCCTCGAGGTCGGCCGCGCGCGCCTCGGGGTGGCGGCTGAGCCAGTAGTGGTGGAACTTGGCCAGGCCGATGTCCGGCCCGAGCGGCCCGAAGCCGTGGATGTAGCTGTCGCCCAGCCGGCCCCAGTTGACGAACTCGATGCCGAGCTTGAAGGTGGCGGCGGTCTCGCGCATGAACTCGTTCTCGTCGAGCTCGAGCGCCTCGTTGTAGACGTTGATCAGCGGGATCGTCGCCTCGCCCACGCCGACGGTACCGATCTCCTCGCTCTCGATCAGCGTGATCTGCCACGCCTGGCCGAGCAGCTTGACCAGGGCCGCGGCCGTCATCCAGCCGGCGGTTCCGCCGCCGCAGACGACGATGCGGCGGATGTGTTGCGATGCTTGCACGGACGCTCTCCCGGGAGGCAGGTCGACGGAATTCTGCTACATCGTGGCACCTCGCCGGGTCGCGCTGACAGGAGGGGCTTTTCCCAGGTGCCGCGGCTTGCGGCCTGCGATCGTGTAACTAGACTACGTGCCTGTCACGCCCTCGCGGGCTGGCCCGGATCGAACCCGACATGACCTCCCGCCTGCGCCGCTGCGGCGCGCTGCTCCAGGTGCTGGCGCCGCTTGCCGCGACGGCAGCGCTGTGCCTGCCGGCCTGCGGGGGTGGCGGGGGTGCGGACGCCGGCAGCGGCGGGGGCGGCAGCAACGGCGGCGGCGTGACCGCGCTGCCCACGGTGGACGTGAGCCGCGTCACCGCGGCCGACCCCGGCAGCGCGCTGCCCGAAGGCTGGAGCGGCGGCGCCTTCATGCAGGTCTTCGTGCGCAGCTACCAGGACAGCGACGGCGACGGCGTCGGCGACCTGCGCGGCCTGATCTCGCGGCTGGACTACCTGAGCGACCTGGGCGTGCGCGGCCTGTGGCTGATGCCGGTGCACCCGCGCCAGGACCGCGACCACGGCTACGCGGTCACCGACTACCGCGCCATCGAGCCCGCCTACGGCTCGATGGCCGACTTCGACGAGCTGCTGCGCCAGGCGCATGCGCGGGGCATCGGCGTCGTGATCGACTACGTGATCAACCACAGCGCCGCGCAGCACCCGCTGTTCGTGAACTCGCGCTCGGGCGGCGCCAACGCCTACCGCGACTGGTACCTCTGGCAGTCGACGCGGCCCACCGGCTGGAACATCTACGGCAGCGACCCCTGGCGGCCCGACGCCTCGGGCGGCTGGTACTTCGCGCCGTTCTGGGACCAGATGCCCGACTTCAATCTTCGCAACACGGCCGTGGTGACCTGGCACCACGACAACCTGCGCTTCTGGCTCAACCGCGGCGTCGACGGCTTCCGCTTCGACGCCGTGGGCCACCTGGTCGAGAACGGGCCCGCGGCCTGGACCGACCAGCCCGAGACGCTGCCGCTGCTGCGCGACGCGGCCGCGCTGCTGGCGGGCTACCAGCGCCGCTTCCTGGTGTGCGAGGGGCCCAACCGCCCGTACGACTACACCGCCGCCTGCGGCAGCGCGTTCGCCTTCGGGCTGCAGTCGCGCATGCTCGATGCCGCGCGCGGCGACGCCGCTGCCGTCGCGGCGATGGCGGCGTACGTCGGCGCGGCCCCGGCCGGCATGTCGACGATGCTGGCCAACCACGACGGCTTCGCCGGCGACCGCGTGTTCGACCAGCTCGGGGGCGACCTCGCGCAGTACCGGCTCGCCGCCGCCACCTACCTGCTGCTGCCCGGCACGCCCTTCATCTACTACGGCGAGGAGATCGGGCTGGCGCGCGGCCCGGTGGCCGGCGACCCCGGGTTGCGCACGCCGATGAGCTGGACCGGCGACACGCGCAACGGCGGTTTCACCACCGGCACGCCGTACCGCGTGCTGTCGGCCAACGTGGCCACGGCCAATGTCGCCGCGCAGGCGGCCGACCCGGGCTCGCTGCTCCAGCACTACAAGGCACTGCTCGCGCTGCGCAACGGCCTGCCGGCGCTGGCCCGCGGCAGCGTCGACGCGGCCCGCGTGCAAGGCGCGGCGTGGAGCTTCGAGCGCCGCTTCGGCGGCCAGCGCGTGCTGGTGGCGATCAACTACGACACCAGGCCGGCGACCTTGGCCTTGGGCGGCCTGCCGCCCGGCGGCACGCTGCGCAACCGCCACCCGGCCGGCGGGGCCGATGCCCCGGTCGCCGCCGGCGGTGCGGCTGCGCTGGCGCTGCCGGCGCAGACGGTGCGGGTGTTCCTCGTCGACTGACGGGGCGCGGCCGGCGTTGGCCGGCGTTGGCCGACCAGGGCGGCGCGGCACGCTCGCTGGCGTGGCCAGGGCGGCGAGCCAAGCTGCGGCCGGAGAGAGGGACAACTCCGCCCCGGCGGCACCGCCGAACCCGAAGGAAACCGGCCCCAGGGATCGCTCCCGGGGGCCGGCAATGCGCGGTCGGCGCGACCAGCCGGGCCCCAGGCCCGGCCGGCCGGACGATCAGAACTTGAACGTGGCGCCGAACAGGATCGTGCGGCCGTTCTCGTCGAGCTTCGTATCGCGACCGGTCCCGCTGTCGTACTCGCGATAAGGCTCGTTGTTCGCGTTGTTGACCTGCAGCAGCAGGCCCAGCCCCTTCAGCGGCCCGGAGCGGAACTCGTAGCCGATCTGGTAGTCGATGATGGTCTCGCCGCGCGCGTACTTGAACTCGCGGTCGGCGCCGAAGCCCTCGATCTCGGCGATGAACGCGCCGCGCTTGCGCGAGGCCACCCGGGCCGAGAAGCCGCCCATCTCGTAGTAGGCGGTCAGCTGCGTCACCGTGCGCGACAGTCCGGGCAGCGGCCGCACGTCGCTGTCGCCGAAGGGCTTGATCTTGCTGTCGGTGCTGCTGTGGCTGGCGATCACGCCGAAGCCGTTGAGCATCGGGGTCAGCAGGTTCAGCGGCACGTTCACCGCGACCTCCACGCCCTGGATCGAGCCGCCCGTGCCGTTGAGCGGCAGGGTGAACTTGCCGATGTTGGAGACCGGCGTGCGGCCCGACAGGTTCGGGAAGCCCGTGAAGTCGAACGGCCCGGTGACCTCGAAGATGTAGCTCTTCAGGTCCTTGTAGAAGCCCGCCACCGAGACGTAGCCCTTGGTGCCGAAGTACTTCTCGTACGACAGGTCGAGCGCGGTGGCGCGGAACGGATCGAGCTTCGGGTTGCCGCCGCTGCCGGTCCACTTGAAGTCGGTGCCGACCTCGCTGCGGCTGAAGGCGCGCAGCTGGTCCATCCGGGGGCGCGCCATCTGGCGACCGAGGCCCAGGCGCACGGTCTGGTCGCCGCTCAGGCCGAACGCCAGGTTCAGTGTCGGCAGCACGTCGTTGTAGGACTTGCCGGCGGTGCGCAGCGTGAACGTGTTCTGGTTGGTGTTGTCCACCACCGGGGCGGTCGAGCTTTGGTCGGTGTTGACCAGCTGAACACCCAGGTTGCCGCGCACCGGCAGCCCGAACAGCTTGGTGTCGATGTCGCCCTTGACGAAGATCGTGCGGACGTCCTCGTTGACGGTCCAGCCCTTGTTCAGGATGTCGCCGTTGACGTTCGCGTCGAGCCGGTAGGCCGACGGGAACACCGCGCCCGGGTCGAAGTTGACGGTGCCGCTGGGCGAGCCCGGGATCGCCAGCGTCGTCGTGCCCGCGGGCAGCGCGACGCCGATGTTCGGGAAGCCCGAGGCGTCGCGAGCCGCGAGGCGCAGGAAGTTCTCGGCGGCGCCCTTGGTCTTGTCGCGCTGGCTGAAGTTCACGCCGCCGGTGACGCGCGAGAAGATGCCGTCGAGGTCCTTCTCGACCTGCAGGCGGATCGCCTTGATCTTGTCGTTGGTCGTGATGACCTTGTCGTAGCCGTTCTGGCCCCAGCTCTCGGGGTCGGTCAGGCGCACGATCGCCGGGTCGCCGTGGTTGTACTGGAACGCGGTGACCTCGTTGTAGTTGCCGACCGTCACGGTGCCGGGCAGCGGGCGGTTGTTGGCGGTGTCGAAGACGCCCGCCTCCATCTCGACGATGCGCTCGGTGCTCTTGGCCGACGAGCGCGACAGGTCGATCACGCCGGTCCAGGTGGGCGCGAACTTCCACTTCGTGTTCCAGCCGATCGACTCGAGCTTGTCGTCGCGCGGCTCCCAGATCGTGCGCGACAGCGGGTTCACGTTGCCCCACACGCCGCTGATCAGCCGGCCGCCCTGGATCACCGCGTTGTTCAGCGTCGGCGCCTGGTAGCCGCGGTTGGGGTCACCGGCCTTCCAGCTGTCGTTGACCTGCAGCTCGATGCCACGCTTGGTGAACGCCTTCTCGAACTCCGAGTAGAAGATGTCGAGCGAGGTGCTGAGGTTCTTGCTCGGCCGCACCTCGATCGCGGCCATCGCGCCGGTGCGCGTCTCCTCGTTCTTGTCGACGAAGTACTTGAAGCCCTGGTTGAACGTGAAGTTCGCACCGCCGTTGACGCCCGCGAAGCTGGTCGAGTCGGTCTCGCCGTAGGTTTCCTTGCGCGACTTCTCGGTGTTGGTCTTGAGCTGCGCCACGCCGAGCGCCACGCCGACGGTGCGGTCGGCGAACTGGTCCACGTAGGTCAGGCTGAAGCGGCTGCCGTCACCCTTGAACGGCGTGCCGCCGCCGTTGCGCTCGCCGCGCGCGTTGACCGAGATCACGCGCTCGCGGAGCGAGAGCGGGCGGATCGTCTCGATGTTCAGCGTGCCCGACAGGCCCTGGCCCACCAGGCTCGCGTCCGGCGTCTTGAACACGCTCAGCGCATTGGTGAGCTCCGACGGGTACTGGTCGAACTCGACGCTGCGGTTGTTGCCCGTCGAGACCTGCTCGCGGCCGTTGAGCAGCGTGTTGGCGAAGTCGCCCGACAGGCCGCGGATGTTGATCTCGGTGGCGCGGCCGCCCACGCGCTGCGCGGCCAGGCCGGGCAGGCGCGCGATCGATTCGGCGATGCTGCTGTCGGGGAGCTTGCCGATGTCCTCGGCCGAGATCGCCTCGACGATGTTGTCGCTGTTCTTCTTGACGTTGATGGCGCTTTCGATGCCGCGCCGGATGCCGGTGACCGTGACCACGTCGCCGCCAGCGGGGGCTGCGCTCGTCTGCGCGCCGGCGGTTCCGGGCACAGCCGACAAGGCAGCGGCCATCAGCGCGGCGGCCGCTGCCACCGGGGTGGCCTGCAGAGGCGCGCGCAGCGCCCGGCGCCGGGTGTTCGCATACTTCATCGCGTTGTCTCCTCGATCTCGCGGGGGTTCGACTACAGCCCATTCCGGGCCCAAGGTTTGTACCAAAACTAGATCATTGGAACCCCTGCGAAAACCCTAGAATTCCTGCGTGCGAGGCGCTGCCGTGGCGCCTTTGCCACGGCAGTAAGGCATGGAGACAGGGCTGTCCGACACCGGCGGGGTGCAGATTGGTAGCCAAACTACACTGTCGCTTTTCGACCCGACGCGGGGTCCGCCTCTTCGCGAGCGCAGCCGGCCCATGACGCGAACCGACCCGCCCGCCGGCCGCCGACCCGTGCCCGCCACCAGCCCGGATCGCCGGTCGCGCAGCCGCGACCGGGGCGGCCTAGGGCGCCGCGCGGCGGTGGCCCGCGTGCGGCCGGCGTCGGTGCACCGCACGCTCCCGGCGCTGCTGGCCGGCGCAGCCGCGGCTCTGGCGCCGGCACTGGCCGTCGCGGCCGGGGTGCCGCCCGGGCCCGGTTCCACGGCAGGGCCGAAGGCGCCGCTGAAGGGGCCGGCGGCGGGCCGCCTGAAGTTGCACGTCCCCAGCCCCGACTGGCGCGACCAGGTCATCTACTTCGTCATGACCGACCGCTTCGCCGACGGCAACCCGCGCAACAACGACCAGGGCGCCGGCGAGTACGACCCGCGGCGCCGCGACCGCTTCAGCGGCGGCGACCTGCAGGGCCTGATCGACCGGCTCGACTACATCCAGGGCCTGGGCGCGACGGCGCTGTGGATCACGCCGCCGGTGCTCAACCAGTGGCTCGACGCCACGCGTGGCTACGGCGGTTATCACGGCTACTGGGCCGCCGACTTCACCCGCGTCGACCCGCACCTGGGCACGCTGCAGGACTACCGGCGCCTGTCCGACGCGCTGCACCGGCGCGGCATGTACCTGGTGCAGGACATCGTCGTCAACCACACCGGCAACTTCTTCGACTACGTCGGCGGCTGGGACCCGGCCGACCCGGCCCGGTTCTGGCAGGCCAACCCCGGCTCGCGGCCGCAGGCGCGGCCCAGCCAGCATCCGTTCGACCTGAACGACCCGCGCGACCCGCGGCAGCGCCGCGCGGGCACCTACCACTGGACCCCGGCCGTCGCCGACTACACCGACCGCCGGCAGGAGTTGGACTTCCAGATGTCCGGGCTGGACGACCTGAACACCGGGAACCCGGTCGTGCGGCGCGCGCTGCGCGCCAGCTATGCGCACTGGATCCGCGAGGTCGGCGTCGACGCGTTCCGGATCGACACCGCGTTCTACGTGCCGCCGGAGTACTTCCTCGACTTCCTGCATGCCCGCGACCCGAGGGCGCCCGGCATCGCCGAGGTCGCGCGCCGCACCGGGCGCAGCGACTTCCTGGTCTTCGGCGAGGGTTTCGGCATCGACCGGCCGTTCGAGGACCTGCAGGCGCGCAAGATCGAGTCGTACATGACCGGGCCCGACGGCCGCCCGGTGCTGCCGGGCATGCTGAACTTCCCGCTGTACGGCGCGCTGGCGGAGGTGTTCGCGCGCGGCCGGCCGCCGGCCGAGCTCGGCCACCGGATCGCCGCGCTGGCGCGGCTGCACGCGCGCCCGCACCTGATGCCGGGCTTCCTCGACAACCACGATCTCGACCGCTTCCTCGCCGGCGGCAGCGAGGCGGCGCTGCACCAGGCGCTGCTGGCGCTGTTCACGCTGCCGGGCATCCCGGTCATCTACTACGGCACCGAGCAGGGCTTGCGCGATCCGCGCGCCTCGATGTTCGCCGCCGGGTGGGGATCGGACGGCCGCGACCGCTTCGACACCACGGCGCCGCTGTACCGGCACATCGCGCGGCTGGCGGCGCTGCGGCGCGCCGAGCCGCTGTTCTCGCGCGGCCTGCCCACCATGCGCGCGGCCTCCGAGGCGCGACCGGGCGTGCTCGCCTGGTCGATGCAACACGAGGGGCAGCAGGCGCTGGTGCTGATGAACACCGCCGACGCTCCCGTGCTGGCCGCGCGCGTGGACACCGGCCTGCCTGCCGGCGCGCGGCTGGCGCCGCTGCTGGCGCTGGGCGTGGAGGCGCACGAGCGCACGGTCGACGCCGACGGCAGCGTGACCCTGCTGTTGCCGGCGCGCGCCGCGGTGGTCTGGAAGGCGGGGCCCGGGGCCGCGCCTGCTGCGGGCGCAACGGCGGCGGGCCCGGCCCCGATGCTGGAGCTCGATCCGATCGGAGAGCAGGCGCTCACTGGCGATGCCGTGCTGCGGGGACGCCTGGTCGGCCTCGGCGAGGCGCGCCTGGTCTTCGATGGTGACGTGGCGGCCGCCACGTTGGTCCGAGCGGGCCGGGACGGCCGTTTCGAGGCGCGGTTGGACACTGGCGCGCTGGTCGATCCGCGGGTGCGGCACGGCGTCGTGCTGTGGGGCGGCGACGCGGCACCGCAGGCGGTGTCGGCACTGCGCACGTTCCGCGTCGAGCGGGCCTGGCAGCTGCTCGCCGACGTCGACGACCCGGCCGGCGACGACCATGGCCCGGACGGCCGCTATGTCTACCCCACCGATCCGAGCTGGGGCGACCGGCGCCAGATGGACCTGCGCTGGGTGCGCGTGTTCGGCGCTGCCGGCGCGTTGCGCATCGACATCGAGCCGTCCACGATCACCACCAGCTGGAACCCGCCCGCCGGCTTCGATCACGTGCACTACACGGTGTTCATCGAGTTGCCGGGGCGGCCGGGCGGAGCCACCGTGATGCCGCTGCAGGGCGGCGTGCTGCCCGACGGGATGCGCTGGCACCGGCGGCTGCGTGCCGGCGGCTGGAGCGCCGCGCTGTTCTCCGACGCCGGCGCCGACGAACGGCAGGAGGGCACACCGGTGACGCCGGGCCCGCAGGTCACGGCCGACCGCGGGCGCGGCGTCGTGACCATGGTGCTCCCGGCGGCGGCGTTCGGTCCGGGCGGCGCCGGCCCCGGCACCCGCGTCTGGGTGACCACCTGGGACTACGACGGCGGCTACCGGGCGCTGCAGGCCCAGCCGGCGCCGTTCGCGATCGGCGGCGCGGCATCGGGCCCGAAGGTGATGGACAGCTCGCGGGTGATCGTGCTGCCCTGAGTGCCCTGAGTGTCGCCACGGCGCGCCGGACGTCTGCGCGGGGCCGCCGAAGAAAAAGGCCGGCCACGCCCGAGGGCGCGCCGGCCGGATGCGGAGCGGCCCGCGGTGCGAGCCGGCGTCCGTGAGCGATTACTTCTTCGGCTCGTCCTTCTTGGCGGCGGGCGCGGCGGCGGCCGGCTTCGCGGCCGGCTTGGCGTCCTTGGCCGGAGCGCTGGCGGGCTTGGCCGGCGCGGCGGCCGGCTTGGTGCCGGCCTGGGCGGCAGGCTGGGACGCGAAGGCGGCACCGGCGAACGCGGTGGCGACGAGGGCTGCGAGGATCTTGCTCATGTCGATGGACTCGTAAAGGGAAGGTTGACGGAAACTCGGGCCTGCGCCCGAACCCCCTCAACGCACAGGGCTGAAGGCGGTTGACGCGCCGCCTTGCTCAGCCATCGGCCTGATCGAGTGCGCAGGCCGCTCCGTCCAGCGCCGCCAGCGTGTCGGTGACCAGCCAGGTCGGGAAGGCTTGCAGGTAAGAGGCGAAGCGGCCCTTGGCCTCGAATCGCCCCCGGAACTTGGATGTGAGGAAGCGCTCACCTAATCGCGGGACGATGCCACCGCCCACGTAGACGCCGCCACGCGCACCGAAGGTCAGCGCGACGTTGCCCGCAAAGCCCCCGAGCAGGGCGCAGAACACGTCCACGGTGCGCACGGCCAGAGCATCGCTGCCATCCAGGCAGGCCGCCACGATGGCCGGCGCGGCCGGCGGCATGCCCGGATGGGGCGCCCCCTCGACCTGGGCCACTGCGCCGTAGAGCACCGGCAGCCCAATGCCCGACAGCAGCCGCTCGGCCGACACGTGCGCGTACTCGCGCCGTACCGCACAGAGCAGCGCAGCCTCGAAGTCGTCTCCGGCGGCGAGGGTCGCATGCCCGCCCTCGCCGGGGACGGCGATCCAGCGCCCGGCGTCACCGGCCACCAGACCGGCCACGCCCAGCCCGGTGCCCGGCCCGATCACGGCGCGTGCCGCCAGAGGGGGCCCCGCCAGAGCCGGCCCGATTGGCTGGACCTTCGCCGTGCCCAGCCGGGGCAGCGACAGCGCGAGCGCCTCGAAGTCGTTCAGCACGACCAGGCGCTGCAGCCCGAGCTCGCGCTGCAGGGCGCAGACGGAGAACGACCAGCCGCTGTTGGTCAGTGCGACCTCGTCGCCGGCGACCGCGGTCGCCACCGCGAACGCCGCCGCGTGCGGCACGCTGTCCCGCGGTCCGAGCCGCGTCGCCAGGTCGGCCAGGTAGGCGCGTGCCGCAGCCGCTGGCGTCGGGTGGTCGGCCGTGACCAGCGTCCGAACCTCGGCGACGCCGAGTCCGTCCGTCCCAAGCCAGCCGAAGCGCGCGTGAGTACCGCCCACGTCGGCCAACAGCCATGGGCGCGAGAGCGGCCGCGGTCGCGGGGCCGGCAGTGCGCTCATCGGCTCGGCGCCGCCCGGTCCGGCTGACCCGGCCCGGTTCGAGACGGTCGAACAGCCACCACCCGCACTCCCCTAGTTCTTCGACTCACATCGATACAGTAGCAAAACTACACTGCCGCCTCAATCCCGACAAGCCCGGCCGCGTCGGCGACCTGAGGGAAACAGATTCCCGACCGCCAAGATGCTGTAGTCGAGCTACCGGATGCCGGTGTTGAAGATGCGTCGATCCGAGGGACTGCGGAGATGCCGAACCCCGCTCAGCGAGGATATCGTCGAATGCCGCCGCGTTGCATCGACCCGTCCGACGGAGAGTCCACTGCCATGACCCGCTTCCCGAGCCCGCGCCTGCTGGCCGACATCGGCGGCACCTACGCACGCTTCGCGCTCGAGGTCGCACCGGGCGAGTTCCGCGAGGCCGTCTCGCTGCCCTGCCGCGAGCATGCCGACTTCCACGCCGCGGTCCGCGCCTACCTCGGCGGCCTGCCGGCGGGCGAGCACGGGCCGATCGAGCACGCGGCGATCGCGATCGCCAACCCGGTCGAGGGCGACCACGTCCGGATGACCAACTACCACTGGCAGTTCTCGATCGAGGAGATGCGCGCGCGGCTCGGGCTGCAGACCCTGGTGGTGGTCAACGACTTCACCGCGCTGGCGATGGCGCTGCCGCGCCTGGCGCGGCACGAGCGGCGCCAGGTCGGCGGTGGCGAGCCGCGGCCCGACAGCGTGGTCGGCCTGCTCGGCGCCGGAACCGGGCTGGGCGTCAGCGGCCTGATCCCGGCCGCCGGCGGCTGGGTCGCGCTCGGCACCGAGGGCGGGCACGCGGCATTCGCGCCGCGCGACGAGCGCGAGCTGGCGATCCTCGCCTACGCCGCGCGGCGCTACCCCCACGTCTCCTTCGAGCGCCTGGTGTCGGGCCCGGGCATCGAGCTCGTCCACGCCGCGCTGGCCGAGCAGCGGGGCATCGGCGGCGCGCCGCTGCCGGCGCGCGAGATCACCCGCCGCGCGCTGGAGGACGGCGACGCGCTGGCGCTGCAGACCATCGAGATCTTCTGCTCGATGCTGGGCACCGCGGCGGCCAACCTCGCGGTGACGCTCGGCGCCCATGGCGGCATCTACATCGGCGGCGGCATCGTGCCGCGCCTCGGCGCGCTGTTCGACCGCTCGGGCTTCCGCGCCCGCTTCGAGGACAAGGGGCGCTTCTCGGACTACGTGCGCGCGATCCCCACCTACGTAATCACCGCCGAGCATGCCACCTTCACCGGCGTCTCGGCGATCCTCGCGCAGCAGCTGCGCGAGCTCGAGGGCCGCCCCGGGGCGGCGATGCTGGCGCAGATCCAGCGCGCGCGCGAAGGGCTGTCGCCGGCCGAGCGCCGCGTCGCCGACCACGTGCTCGCCCACCCAAGGGCCGCGCTGGCCGACCCGATCGCCACCATCGCACGCGACGCCGGCGTCAGCCAACCCACCGTGATCCGCTTCTGCCGCACGCTCGGCTGCGAGGGCCTGTCGGACTTCAAGCTGCGGCTGGCGTCCAGCCTGGCCGGCACGGTGCCGATCACGCACACGCAGGTGACCGACGACGACTCGACGCTGGAGCTCGGCGTCAAGGTGCTGGGCAACACCGCCAGCGCGATCCTGGCGCTGCGCGAGCAGCTCAACCGCGAGCTGCTGTCCCGGGCCATCGAGCTGCTGTCGGCGGCGCGCCGGGTCGAGTTCTACGCGGTCGGCCACTACGGCGTGGTGGCCGACGACGCGCACTTCAAGTTCCTGCGCTTCGGCGTGCCCTCGGCCAGCGTCACCGACCCGCGGCTGCAGCTGCTGGCTGCTAGCGTGCTCGCGCCGGGCGACGTGGCTGTCGTCGTCAGCAGCAGCGGGCGCATCGACGAGCTGCTCGGCGTGGTCGACGCGGCGCGCGCCCGGGCCGTGCCGGTGGTCGCCGTCACCGCGGGCAACTCGCCGCTGGCGCGCCGCGCCGACGTGGCGCTGATCGTCGACCACGTCGAGGACGTCGCCACCCAGGTGCCGATGGTCAGCCGCATCCTGCACCTGCTGGTGATCGACATCCTGGCCGTTGGCGTGGCGATGCGGCGCGGCGCCGAGTTGGTGCCGGCGCTGCCGCCGGGGGCGGCCGACGGGCTGGACGAGGCGCCCCCGGGCCCGCAGGCAGCGCCGGCGCCCGAGGCCGCTGCCGCTGCAGCAGCAGCGCCGGCGGCGCGCCGTGCCGCGCCCGGGGTCAGCACGGCCGGGCCGCTGTCGCGACTGACGTCGCACAGCCGCTGAGCCGGCGCGCCGCGGCCCGGCGTCCTGCGGGTGCGGCCCCCGTAAAATCGCGTCTCGTCCTCGAGGAGCGTTGCGACGGGGTCCCGGCACTGCCGGCCCGCCAGGCTCGGGGCGCCGCGCCCGGACCGCCCGGGCGACGGCCGGCAACGGCGCTCGCGCACCCGCACACCGCGCCGCCATGAACGCCACCGCCCCCTCCGCCGCGCCGACGCCCGTCGCGCCGATGCGCCTCTCGGGCCTCGAGCCGCTCGCCATCGGCGCCGGCTCGCTGTTCGTCAACATCGGCGAGCGCACCAACGTCACCGGCAGCCGGGCCTTCGCGCGGATGATCCTCGAGGGCCGCTTCGAGGATGCGCTGGCGGTGGCGCGCCAGCAGGTCGAGAGCGGCGCGCAGATCATCGACGTCAACATGGACGAGGCGATGCTCGACTCGGCCGCGGCGATGGAGCGCTTCCTCAAGCTCGTGGCCGGCGAGCCCGAGATCGCGCGCGTGCCGGTGATGATCGACTCCAGCAAGTGGTCGGTCATCGAGGCCGGCCTGCGCTGCGTCCAAGGCAAGGGCATCGTCAACTCGATCTCGCTGAAGGAGGGCGAGGCCGAGTTCGTGCGGCAGGCCGCGCTGGTGCGCCGCTACGGTGCTGCCGCCGTCGTGATGGCCTTCGACGAGAAGGGCCAGGCCGACACCTTCGCGCGCAAGACCGAGATCTGCGAGCGCGCCTACCGCATCCTGGTCGACCGGGTCGGCTTCCCGCCCGAGGACATCGTCTTCGACCCCAACGTCTTCGCGATCGCGACGGGCATCGAGGAGCACGACAACTACGCGGTCGACTTCATCGAGGCCACGCGCTGGATCAAGGCCCGGCTGCCGGGTGCCAAGGTCTCCGGCGGCATCAGCAACGTCTCGTTCAGCTTCCGCGGCAACGACCCGGTGCGCGAGGCGATCCACACCGTGTTCCTGTACCACGCCATCCGCGCCGGCCTGGACATGGGCATCGTCAACGCCGGGATGATCGGCGTCTACGACGACCTCGACCCCGAGCTGCGCGAACGCGTCGAGGACGTGGTGCTGAACCGGCGCAAGGACGCCGGCGAGCGGCTGATCGCGATCGCCGAGCGCGCCAAGGGCGCGGCCAAGGACGACAGCGCGCGCCTGGCCTGGCGCGCCGGCACGGTGGAGGAGCGCCTGTCGCACGCGCTGGTGCACGGCATCACCGAGTTCATCACCGCCGACACCGAGGAGTGCTGGCGCGCGATCGAGGCCCGCGGCGGGCGCCCGCTGCACGTCATCGAGGGCCCGCTGATGGCCGGCATGAACGTCGTCGGCGACCTGTTCGGCGCCGGCAAGATGTTCCTGCCGCAGGTCGTCAAGAGCGCGCGCGTGATGAAGCAGGCGGTGGCCCACCTGCTGCCCTACATCGAGGCCGAGAAGCAGGCCCTCGTCGACGCCGGCGGCGACGTCAGGCCCAAGGGCAAGATCGTCATCGCCACGGTCAAGGGCGACGTGCACGACATCGGCAAGAACATCGTCACCGTCGTGCTCCAGTGCAACAACTTCGAGGTCGTCAACATGGGCGTGATGGTCCCGTGCCAGGACATCCTCGAGAAGGCGCGCGTCGAGGAGGCCGACATCGTCGGCCTGTCGGGGCTGATCACGCCCAGCCTCGAGGAGATGCAGCACGTGGCCGCCGAGATGCAGCGCGACCCGTGGTTCCGCGCGCGCGGCACACCGCTGCTGATCGGCGGCGCGACGACGAGCCGCGTGCACACCGCGGTGAAGATCGCGCCGCACTTCGACGGGCCGGTGGTCTACGTGCCGGACGCCTCGCGCGCCGTCGGCGTCTGCTCGGACCTGCTGTCGGACGAGCGCGCGGTGAAGTTCGTCGCCGAACTGCGCGCGGACTACGAGCGCGTGCGCGAGCTGCACGCCAGCAAGAAGGCCACGCCGCTCGTCACGCTGGCGCAGGCGCGTGCCAACAAGGCGCGCATCGACTGGGGCCGCGGCGTGCCGTCGGCGCCGCGCGTGATCGGGCGCCGGGTGCTGAAGAACTACGACCTCGCCGAACTGGCAGCCTGCATCGACTGGGGACCGTTCTTCCAGACCTGGGACCTCGCCGGCCCCTACCCGGCGATCCTCGGCGACGAGGTGGTCGGCGAGCAGGCGCGCAAGGTGCTCGCCGACGGCCAGGCGCTGCTGAAGAAGGCGATCGACGGCCGCTGGCTGCAGGCGAGCGGCGTCTTCGCGCTGCTGCCGGCCAACACGGTCGACGACGACACGATCGAGCTGTACGCCGACGCCGCCCGCACGCAGGTGGCGCTGCGCTGGAGCCCGCTGCGGATGCAGACCGAGCGGCCCGTGGTCGATGGGGCCCGGCGCCCCAACCGCAGCCTGGCCGACTTCGTGGCGCCCCGGGGCGAGGGCGCCGACCACGTCGGCGTGTTCGCGGTGACCGCCGGGCTGGGCGTCGAGAAGAAGGAAGCGCAGTTCGTGGCCGCCCACGACGACTACTCGGCCATCATGCTCAAGGCGCTGGCCGACCGGCTCGCCGAGGCCTTCGCCGAGCGGCTGCACCAGCGCGTGCGCACCGAGTTCTGGGGCTACGCCGCCGGCGAGCAGCTGACCGTCGAGCAGCTGATCGCCGAGCAGTACCAGGGCATCCGCCCGGCGCCCGGCTACCCGGCCTGTCCCGACCACGGCGTCAAGCGCGCCATGTTCGACCTGCTCGGCGCGGCCGAGATCGGCATGGGCCTGACCGAGAGCCTGGCGATGACGCCGGCGGCCAGCGTCAGCGGCTTCTACCTCGCGCACCCCGAGGCCCGCTACTTCAACGTCGGCCGCATCGGCGAGGACCAGCTCGCCGACTGGGCCGTGCGCACCGGCACGCCGCCGGACGCGGCGCGGCGGCTGCTCGCTCCGGCGCTGGGCTGAGAGGGCGAGAGGCCCGGGCTGGAGAGGGCTGCGTCGCGGCCCGGTTCGGCCTCGGCCATACCCGCATGCGCAACGGCGCGCATGCCGACATCGGCCGGCGTGCGCGCCACCGCGTCCTGGGTGGCGCACTTCGCGTCGCCGCGGCCAGCGGACTCAGCGCCGCGCGTCGGCCACGAAGGGGTTGCTGCGGCGCTCGGCGCCGAAGGTGCTCTCCGGGCCGTGGCCGGGCACGAACACCGTCTCGTCGCCCATCGGCCACAGGCGCCCGCGGATGCTCGCGACCAACGTGTCGAAGTCGCCGCCCGGGAAGTCGGTGCGGCCCACGCTGCCGGCGAACAGCACGTCGCCGACGAACGCGGTTCGCGTGCCCGGGTCGTGGAACACCACGTGGCCCGGCGTGTGCCCCGGGCAGTGCCGCACGGCCAGCGTCACCGCGCCGACCTGCACCGTGTCGCCGTCGACCAGCCAGCGCGACGGCTCGAACGATTCCGACGGCCCGAGGCCGAACATCCGCCCCTGCTGCGCGAGTGCGTCGATCCAGAAACGGTCGCCCTCGTGGGGGCCGACGATCGGCAGCCCCTGCTCGCGCGCCAGCTGGCCCGCAGCGCCGGCGTGGTCGATGTGCGCGTGCGTCAGCAGGATCTGGCGCAGCCGCACACCGGCGCGTGCCACGGCGGCGAGCAGCCGCGCGGGCTCTCCGCCCGGGTCGATCAGCGCCGCCTCGAGGGTGTCGCTGCACCAGACGAGGCTGCAGTTCTGCGCGAAGGCGGTGACGGGAAGGGTCTGGCGTTGGAGCATCGGACGGGCGGGACTGACCGTCCGGGCATTTTCGCCTCCCGCGCCGCGGGGGATCGCGGTGGGGTGCGGCGGGGCGCTGCGACGCTCGGCCGCAAGCGAGCCAGCGCGGCGCCGGAGGGGGATGGACCCTCCGGCGCGCCTCCCGACCGGGAAGCCGGTCAGATGCCGAGGATCTTCTTCGCCTCGGCCAGCAGCTTCATCGAGTCGTCGTGCTTGCCGGCCTTGTGTGCCGCCTCGCCATCGGCGCGCAGCTTCTGCACCTTGGCCTTGTCGGCGTCGGACAGCTTCGGGTTGGTGGCCATGCGCGCGTCGATCGCGGCCATCTCCTTCGGGCAGCCGTGGGCGAAGGCCAAGCCGGCGCTGCAGGCCAGCAGCAGGGCGAACAGGGGCTTCTTCATGGTGAACTCGCAGGTAAAGGACACGCCGACATCGGCGAACCTCAAATCTTGACGCGCCCTCTTGGTGATGACGTCAACGGGGTTATTCCGGCGAGGGCGGGCCACCCCGATCAGCGCACCGGCACCAGGATCTCGTGGCGGCGCAGGAACGGCACCGACCACGGCGGGTTGTAGCGGGCCAGCTGGGCCGGCCCGGCCGGCTGCAGGCCGCGCCCCGCCATCCACGCGCGCAGCGCCTCCGTCTCGGCCGCCACGCGGGCGTCGGTGATGAAGCCCGAGAAGGTGCGCGCAGCCACCTGCTGGGCGGGCACCTCGCGCAGAGCGACGCGGGGGTCGGTCGGCACCGGCAGCGTCGCGAGCGTGTACTTCGCGGGCATGACGAAATGGATCCGCCAGCGCCCCGGATCCGCCGAGGGGCCGCTGCCTTCGCCGGCTCCTGACGGCACGGCGCCACCTGCCGGCGCCGAGCGCTCCACCGGCGTGCCGCCGCCTGCCGGGGCCAGATCCACCGTGACTGGTGCCGTCATCGCGATGCGCTCGCTGCGCGGCTCGATCGTCACCGGTGCGGTCATCGCGATGCGCTCCGGGGTGTCGCTGCTGCGCGAGCGGTTGGCGCCGAAGATGTAGCCCGCGATGGCGCGGAACCCGGCGTTCGAGCCCTCCGAGAGCGTGCCGGTGACCCAGGTCTCGGCCACGATCATCGGCGCGTAACGGCGCAGCTCGTTGGCGCCGTCGACCAGTGCACGCTCGAACGCGGGTTCCTCGATGGCCATGGCGGGCGGTGCGGTCAGCAGGCAGGCTGCGGCGAGCAGGGCGGACGCGGCGGCACGAAGGCCGGTGCGGCGCAGGTCCGGGTGCGGGCGCTGGGCCGGGGCGGCGATCACCTCGGGAGCAGCTGGGGGGACAAGACGAGACATCATTCCCCGATGCTATGGCCTATGGCCTATGGCGGAGGGTGATGCGGCCGCACGGTCTTGGGTGGGGGCGGAGGCATGCGGGCGCGCCAAGGCTACCGCATCGTCACGACCGCCGGACGCGGCGCCGGATCGGCGGGCGTCCCGGCCGCGGGCAGGGACGAGGGCGCGGCTGCGGCGCCCGTCCCCGGTGCAGCAGTGCCAACAGGGGCTGCCGCCGGGAAGCCGAGTGCCTCAGCGTAGACCTGCTCGACGCGGGCAACGACCGAGCGCCAATCGTGCCCGAGCGCACCCAGGCGCGCGACGTTTCCCATCGCGCGCACCCAGCCGAGCTGCCCGGCCAGGCGCCCCGCGGCGGCGCGGAACGCGGCGGCGTCGTCGAAGGGCACCAGCAGTCCGCTATCGCCATGGCGCAGCAGCTCGCGTGCCGCGGCGTAGTCATAGGCGACGACCGCCAGGCCGCTGGCCATTGCCTCGGGAACGACGTTGCCGAACGTCTCGGTGATGCTCGGAAACAGCAGCAGGTCGGCCGACGCGTAATGTGCGGCCAGCGCCTCGCCGCGTTGCAGGCCGGCGAAGTGCGCAGACGGAGCACGCGTGGCCAGCTCGGAGCGCATGGGCCCGTCACCTACGATCACCAGCCGGGTTGACGGGTCGCGGGCGCGCATCGTCTCGTGGGCCTCCAGCAGCAGGCCGAGGTTCTTCTCCGCCGCGAGGCGGCCTACCGACACCGCGACCAGGTCGTTCGGCCCGGCGCCCCAGGTCGCGCGAAGGCCGTGGCTGCGCCGCCGTGGGTCGAACAGCGAGGTGTCGACGCCGCGCGCAACGACGCGCAGGTTGCGGAAGCCTTGCAGCGCGAGTTGGCCGCGCAACGAGTCCGTGGGGACCATCGTGCACGCGGTGCGGTTATGGAAGTGGCGCAGGTAGTGGACGATCGGCTGCCGCAGCCACGCCAGGCCGTAGTAGCCGCTATAGGCGTGGAAGTTGGTGCGGAAGTCGGACACCACCGGCAGCCCGAGCGCGAGCGCAGCGCGCAGCGCCGAGTGCCCGAGCGGGCCCTCGGTGACCAGGTGCACGACGTCGGGCCGGCTGGCGCGCCAGCTCCGCAGCAGCTCGGAGCGCGCGGGCAGGCCCATGCGCAACTCCGGATATCGCGGGATCGGCACACCGGCGGTCCACACCTCCTGCCAGCGCTCGCGCTCGCTGGGTTGAGCTGCGGCGCCGGCGGGCCGGGGCCGCACCAGTTGCAGCACATGCCCCGCCGCGTGCAGGCCCTCGACCACGCGCGCCGCCGTTGCTGCCACGCCATTGACTTCCGGAGGGTATGTCTCGGTGACCATCGCCACGCGCAGGCGCATGCGACCGCCCGGGGGCCGGCCATCGGGCCCGCCGTCGATCGCCGCCGGGGCAGTCTCGTGAAGCATGGTGCGATGCTGCGCGGCCCTGGCAACAGCACGATGACAGTGCGGCCCGAGGCGCATCTGCCGCGCCCTGAAGGCCGGCCGTCGCGGCGTCGTCATGCCGATGTCGCGGCGCATTCACGCGCAGCGTCCACCATCCGGCGCCGTCCCCATCGCCGAGGAGCACCGATTGAACCGGTTCCTGCACACCCTGCGCACGCAGCGCTGGGACGACCACCGCTACTACCACCAGAGCCGCATCAACCAGGCGCTGCACCTGGCCAGCGCGCTCGGCTTCCTCGTCGCCTACGCGGTCGTGTTCATCGACCCGGCGCTGGCGGCGCTGATCGCCTGGGGCTTCTCGATGACCACGCGCCAGGCCGGGCACTTCTTCTTCGAGCCCAAGGGCTACGACCACGTCAATGAAGCCAGCTTCAAGCACAAGGAGGCGATCAAGGTCGGCTACAACCTGGAGCGCAAGGTCGTGCTCCTGGCGATCTGGGCTGCCTTCCCCGTGGCGCTGGCCCTGTCGCCGTCGCTCGGCGGAGTGATCACCCCGGCGGTCGGGCTCGCC
Organism: Rubrivivax sp.; assembly: GCA_020248915.1. GTDB lineage: Bacteria > Pseudomonadota > Gammaproteobacteria > Burkholderiales > Burkholderiaceae_C > Rubrivivax. The sequence goes on from JADCGP010000006.1 coordinate 110,227, forward strand.
GGCTACATCCACGACGTCGGCATGGGCTGGTTCGCACTCGGTGTGGCCGGCGTGCTGTTCCGCACCACGCAGCTGCTCTTCGTGCAGGGCGCGGTCGAGGCGCTGGCCTGGACCACCAAGATCGTCACTGACCCGTTCCACGACGTGAAGATGTATTGGCGGGCGCCCCTGGCCCTGCTGCGCGGCGAGTGGATCGACCCGATGGTGCACGTGCGGCGCGGCCCGCACTGAAGGCGCGGCACTCACCGTCCTGCCGGCCGGGGCAGCGACGGCCCTGTCCTTGTGCCGGCTGCGTCGATGCTGCGACGCCTCGCTCAGCGCCGCGCCCGCAGCATCTCCAGCAGCAGCTGTCGCCCGATGCTGCCCTTGCTCTGCGAAGGCGCCACCCACCACCAGCCGTCCTCGCGCATGGAGCGCGCGGCGGCCATGAAGCGGTCGCACACGGCATCGAATTCCGCCGCGCCATAGTCAAGACTGAAGATCAGGCGCCCGGTTCCCACCCAGCTCAGCGCCAGGCCCTGCTCGCGCAAGTAGAACTGCAGCAGCCAGTTGTAGCGTGAGGGCAGCGTGTGGTCGACCGTCCACACCGTACCGAGGTTGACCAGACGCAGCGGCATCGACTCGGCCTGCAACCGCGCGTTCAGCTGCGCGGCGCGCGCATCCCATCGCTCGTCCATGCCTTCGTACAGGGCGAGCACGGACGCGTCCTGCAGCCGTTCAAGAAAGACCTGCATCGCGCCCATCACGTAAGGGTGGGCGTTGAATGTCCCGCGCGCGAAGCAGATGTCGGCCGGCCGCTCGTCGCGGAAGCGCCTCATCCAGCGGCTCGCGCCGCAGACCACGCCCACCGGCAGCCCGCCGCCGAGCGTCTTGCCGTAGGCGACGAGGTCGGCGCGCACGCCGAAGTACTGTTGTGCGCCGCCCGGCGCCAGCCGGAAGCCCATGAAGACCTCGTCGAAGATCAGCGCGATGCCTCGAGCGCTGCAGACCTCGCGCAGCGACTGCAGCCAGCGCGCGTACGCGGCACGGCCTGCCGGCACGCTGCGGCGTTCCGACACCAGCGTGCCGTCGCCCGGCGCGGCGCGGTTGGGATGCAGCGCCTGCAGCGGGTTGATCAGCACGCAGGCGATGTCGCGCCGGGTGCGCAGCACGCGCAGCGTGTCCTCGTCCATCTCCTTGAGCGTGTAGGTGTGACCCGGAGGCGTCGGGTTGCCCGGGCCGGGCTGCACGTCGTCCCACCAACCGTGGTAAGCGCCAGTGAAGCGCACGACGCGGGTGCGACCGGTGTGGTACCGCGCCACACGCACCGCCTGCATCACCGCCTCGGTGCCGCTCATGTGGAAGCTCACCTCGTCCTGGCCCGACAGCTCGCAGAGCCGCTCCACGTTCGAGGCCACGCACGGGTGGTAGCTGCCGAGCGCGGGCCCGAGGGCGGCCACGCGAGCGCTGCCTTCGGCGATGCAGGACTTGTAGAAGTCGGAACCCAGCAGATTGACTCCGTAGCTGCCGGTCAGGTCGAAGAAGGTGCGGCCGTCCAGGTCGGCGAACCTGACCCCGTCGCTGCGCTCGAGGAAGGCGCCGATGCCCAGCCTCTCCCGCACGTGCGCGCTGAACGGGTAGGGCACGCGGTAGGCCGCAGTGAATTGCAGGTCGGGAATCGAGCCGCGAACGCTGCGGGTCAGCGCCAGCGTTCGTTCGTGGCGTGCCGTCAGCGCGGCGGCCAGTCGCTCGAAGCCGGCGCGGCGGCGCTGCTGCACTTCGGGTGGCGCCTCGTCCACGCCGAAGAAGCGCTCCTCTCCGTAGGCATAGCCGGGAACGAGCCGCGCGACGCGACTCGCCATGCGAGCATGTCCGGCCAGCGAGGGGTGCTTGGCCAGCGAGAGCTCGATGCGCCGCTTGGCGGCCGGCATGGCGGCGGCGGCGCCGAGCGCGAGCGCGCCCAAGGTCCATGGATCGATCATGCGTCTCGTCATCCGCGCGGTCGAGAGCCGCGCCGGCGCGGGTTGTAGTCCCCGCGATTGACAGCGCGATGAAGCCATGCGGCGCGTCGTCATCGTGGTGTCGCGGGTGCGTCACGCCTCCGACTCGGATGCGGCGCACCATCTTTCGGTCGTGGACCATACCCCGCCGTTCGCATCGGCGCTGCGCTCGCTGCGCGACCGGCTGCTGCTGCAGGAGGACCTCAACTTCCTGCTCACCAACCGCGTCCCGCGCATCGCGCTGACCCGCCTGATGGGCTGGTACAGCCGCATCGACAGTCCGCTGCTGGCGCGACTGAGCATCGCGGTGTGGCGGCTGTTCACGGAGCTCGACCTGTCCGACGCGCGCCGCCGCCGCTTCCGCAGCCTCCACGAGTGCTTCACGCGCGAACTGCTTCCCGGTGCACGCCCGCTCGACCCGCGCCCGCGGGCCCTGCTCAGCCCTTGCGACGCCATCGTCGGCGCCTGTGGCAGGGTGCGCTGCGGCGAGGTGCTGCAGGCCAAAGGCTTCCCGTACCCGGTGGCCGACCTGTTCGGCGACTCGGCCGAGGCCGCCGGCTTCGAGGGTGGCCGCTACCTGACGCTGCGCCTGACCTCGGCGATGTACCACCGCTTCCACGCGCCTTGCGACGCCGTCCTCGAGCACGTGCGCTTCCTCAGCGGGGACACCTGGAACGTCAATCCGATCGCGCTGGCGCGCGTCGAGCGGCTGTTCTGCCGCAACGAGCGCGTGGTCCTCCGGTTGCGGCGCGACGATGGCGGCGTGCTGGTGCTGGTGGCGGTGGCGGCAGTGATGGTGGCCAGCGTGCGGCTGCACGCGCTGGACCTGCGGCTGCACCTGGGCTACCGCGGCCCCGCCGAACTTCCCTGCGGCCGCCGCGTCGCCCGTGGCGAGGAACTGGGGTGGTTCGAGCACGGTTCCACGATCATCGTGTTCGCTCCGGCGGACTGCGAGCCTGCCGCCGGCGTGGCTCCGGGTGAGCGGCTGCGCATGGGGCAGGCGCTGCTGGAGTTCACGAGCTGACTCGCGCCGGCAACCGCGGCCCGTCGCGTGTCGGCGCGAGGGACGCGGACCTTCGCGCTGCCGCGAGCCCCTGCGCCGCGCGAGGGCGGTTCACCGATCCGTCACCCGAGCGCCGGACCATGTCGGCCATGAAGCGCATCGACATCGTCTGGTTCAACGCCGGCGGCGGCCACCGTGCCGCCGCGCAGGCCCTCGAGCAGCAGATCGTCGCCCAGGGCCTGCCGTGGCGCGTGCGCAAGGTGAATCTCACCGAGGTGATCGACCCGTCGGCGACGTTCCGGCGCTTCACCGGGCTGGAGCCCGAGGACCTCTACAACAAGCGTCTGGCCAGCGGGTTCACGCTGGGGCTGGCTCAGGAGCTCAAGCTGCTGCAGGCGCTGATCCGGCTCGGTCACCCGGCGCTGGTGCAGCGCCTGTCGCGGTTCTGGGCGCCGCAGCCGCCCGACCTCGTGGTCTCGGTGATTCCGAACTTCAACCGCGCGCTGCACGATGCGCTGCGATCGGTGCGGCCGCGGGCGCCGCTGGCAACGGTGCTGACCGACATGGCTGACCACCCGCCAGCGTTCTGGATCGAGCCCGCGACCCGGCAGCACGTGATCTGCGGTACCGCGCATGCCGTGGTCCAGGCGCGCGCTGCCGGTGTGCCCGACGAGCGGGTGCATGGCGTGCACGGGATGATGCTGCGGCCGGAGTTCCACCTGGGCCCGCCACCCGACCGCGCTGCGCGCAGGGTCGCTCTTGGGCTACCCGCCGAGGAGCCCGTGGGCCTCGTGCTGTTCGGCGGCGCGGGTTCGCGAGTCATGCGCCGCATTGCCGCGCGGCTTCCCGACACGCCGCTGGTGCTGCTGTGCGGACGCAACGAACGGCTTGTCGACGAACTGCGCTGCCAGCCCGCGCGCGCCGCGCGGATCGTCGTCGGGTTTACGGCCGACGTGGCCGGCTGGATGCGGCTGGCCGACTTCTTCATCGGCAAGCCCGGACCGGGCAGCCTGAGCGAGGCGGTGCAGTGCGGCCTTCCGGTGATCGTCACGCGCAACGCTTTGACGATGCCGCAGGAGCGCTGGAACACCGAGTGGGTCAGCGCCCACGGCCTGGGCATCGTCGAGCGCAGCTTCGCGCGCGTCGATCGTGCGGTCGCGTCGCTGAAGGCCGGGCTGCCTGGGTTCCGCGCCCGTGCGGCCGCGATGCCCAACCGGGCCGTGTTCGAGGTGCCGAACGTGCTGCAGCGGATCCTCGAAGCGGGGCACGGAGCCGAACCCGGTGCGCCGCGCGCCGCCGGCGACACCGGGCCCACGGGGCATGCGGCCGTCGTGGCGCCGCTGACCTGAGGTCACGCTGCGGACGCGCGGCTGTCATTTCGGCGTCGTCGCAGCGGGCCAGCATCTACCGAGTGTCACGCGAACCGCACGCGCCGATCCATGACGCCCCGGGCGCGGCGGCCTCGGCCGGCGTCCGCGACGCCTCGCCCGAAGCAGCCGCCGAGGAGCCGCACCCGCAGGCGCTTCGCGTGCGCACGGCCTGGATCTCCGACATCCACCTCGGCACGCCCGGCTGCCAGGCCGAGGCGTTGCTGGACTTCCTTCGCGCCCTGCACTGCGAGACGCTCTACCTCGTCGGCGACATCATCGACGGCTGGCAGCTGCGGCGCAGCTGGTACTGGCCGCAGGCCCACAACGACGTCGTGCAGAAGCTGCTGCGCAAGGCTCGCAAAGGAACGCGCATCGTGTTCGTGCCCGGAAACCACGACGAGTTTGCGCGCAAGTACCTGGGCCACAACTTCGGGGGCATCGAGGTGGTCGAGGAGGCAGAGCACCAGCTCGCGGATGGACGCAGGCTGTGGGTGATTCACGGCGACCACTTCGACGGCGTGATCCAGTGCGCCAAGTGGCTGGCCTACCTGGGCGACTCGGCCTACGAGTTCACGCTGCGCCTGAACCGCCACCTGAACTCGCTGCGGGCGCGGCTCGGCCTGCCGTACTGGAGCCTCTCGCGGTTCCTCAAGCTGAAGGTCAAGCGCGCGGTGAACTACGTCAACGACTTCGAGGCGGCAGTCGCGCGCGAGGCGCGTTCGCGCGGGCTTCAAGGCGTGGTCTGCGGCCATATCCACCACGCCGACCTGCGCCTCATCGAGGGGACGCTGTACTGCAACGACGGCGACTGGGTCGAAAGCCTGAGCGCGCTGGTCGAGTACGCCGATGGGCGGCTGGAGATCGTCGATTGGTCGCAGCGCGCGCGGTCGGACTGCGCGGCTGCGGTGCCGGTCCCCGACGTCGCCCAGGCCGAGAAACCGACGCCGGCCAGCCAGGACACGGCGCCCGTGCTGGGATGAGCGCCGGCCTTGGGCGGCATCAGCGCCCGATGCGGCTGCTTCGCCCGGCGCCGCAACTGTCGCCCGCGTTCCGGGCCAGAGTCCCCGCGATGGTCTGTACAGCCCCCCCCCTGATCACGGGGGGGGCGCCCGCCATCGTGGCGCGCCCCCGCGGGAACCCGCATACGAATCTGGTCGTTGCACCGATAAGGTTTGCGAGTCGCGCACGAAGGCGCACATGACGAACGAGGTTCCCATGAAGAGACAACTCCGCCGCGCCGCCGCTCTCCTCGCGTTCGGGCTCGGGGCGCTGGGCGCCGTGCCGGCGACGGCCGGCTACACCAGCCTCACCGTCTTCGGCGACAGCCTGTCCGACACCGGCAACATCCTGCTGTCCACTGGCGGCGCGATCCCGGGCGCGCCGTACTTCGCCGGCCGCTTCTCCGACGGACCGATCTGGATCGACGTGCTGGCCGCCGGTCTGGGGCTGCCGTCCGGGGCCGTGCCGGCGCTGGCTGGCGGCAACAATTTCGCCTTCGGCGGCGCCCGCACCGGCACCGCGGCGTCGCCACCCGGGCTGCTGGCGCAGTACGGCGGGCTGTGGCAGCCCAGGCCGGGCGCGGCCGACCCGACCGGCCTGTACGTCGTCGTCGGTGGCGGCAACGACATGCGCGACGCGCGCTCGGCCTTCACCGGCAACTCGGCGGCCGATCAGGCGGGCCGCCAGGCCGCTGCGGCCGCCGCGGCCAACAACATCCTGACGCTGGTCGGCGCGCTGGCCGCCGAGGGCGCCAGGCGCGTGCTGATCTCCACGCTGCCCGACCTGGGCGCCACGCCCGAGGCCCTGGCCCTGGGCCTGGGCGCCGCGTCGTCGGACGCCACCGCTCGTTACAACGATCTCGTCAAGGGCATCGAGGCGACGGCCGAGGCCCTGTTCAGCGGACTTGACGTGATCACGTTCGACATGGCGGCCGTGGCCGCGGCGGTGCGCAACGACGCGCTGACCAACGGCGGCGCGGTGTTCGGCATCACCAACGTCAGCCTGCCCTGCGGCGCCTTCCCCGGCTCGACCGGCATCGCCTGCGCCGTGTCGGCGTTCTCCGACGCGCTGCACCCGTCCGCGGTCGCGCACGCGATCATCGGCGCGGCGGCGCTGCACGCGGTGCCCGTGCCGGGAACGCTGGTGCTCGCCGCGCTGGCGCTGCTGCTGGTGGGCGCCGCGGTGCGCCGGCAGCGCCTGCCGATGGCGCGCGGGTAGCCGGGCAGCGGGTCCGCGGGCCCGCTGCGAACCGGGGGCGCGGGCGGGACGGGTGGAAGCGGCGGCGCGTGCCGCCGCCCTATCATCGCCGGCCCCATGAGTGCCGCGTCGCTGAATCCCGCCCAACTGGAGGCGGTGCACCATCTGGCCGGACCGTGCCTCGTGCTGGCCGGCGCCGGCTCGGGCAAGACCCGCGTCATCACGCACAAGATCGCGCGGCTGCTGCAGCACGGCCTGGAGCCGCGGCAGATCGCGGCGATCACCTTCACCAACAAGGCGGCTGCCGAGATGCGCGAGCGCGCCAAGGGGCTGGTCGGCCCGCGCGCGGCGAAGGACCTGGCGATCAGCACCTTCCACGCCCTCGGCGTGCGCATGCTGCGCGCCGACGGCGAGCGGCTGGGCCTGAAGCCCAGCTTCAGCATCCTCGACAGCGACGACGTGCTCGGCGTGCTGCGCGACGCCGGCGGCGCCACCGACAACAAGCAGGCGCGCCACTGGCAGTGGACGATCAGCCTGTGGAAGAACCAGGGGCTCGATGCCGACGGCGCCGAGGCCGCGGCGCGAGACGACGACGAGCGCGTGGCCGCGCGCATCATGCGCCGCTACGAGGAGCGGCTCGCCGCCTACCAGGCGGTGGACTTCGACGACCTGATCGTGCTGCCCCTCAAGCTGCTCGAGCGCGACGCCGAGGCGCGCGCGAAGTGGCAGGCCGCCTTCGGCCACGTGCTGGTCGACGAGTACCAGGACACCAACGCCGTGCAGTACGAGCTGATGAAGGCCCTGGTCGGCACCGACGGCCCCCGCCACCGCAGCGGCCGCTTCACGGCGGTGGGCGACGACGACCAGAGCATCTACGGCTGGCGCGGCGCGACGATCGACAACCTGAAGCGGCTGCCGCGGGACTACCCCTCGCTGCGCGTGATCCCGCTGGAGCAGAACTACCGCAGCACCGGCTCGATCCTGCGCGCGGCCAACGCGGTGATCGCCCACAACCCGAAGCTGTTCGAGAAGAAGCTGTGGAGCGAGCTCGGCGATGGCGAGCCGGTGCGCGTGATCGACTGCGACGGCGAGGAGCACGAGGCCGAGCGCGCGGTCACCCGCATCCAGGCGCTGCGCGGGCAGCAGGGTGCCCGGTTCGCCGATGTCGCGGTGCTGTACCGGGCCAACCACCAGGCGCGCGCGTTCGAGCAGAAGCTGCGCGCAGCGCAGATCCCTTACAAGGTGAGCGGCGGCCAGAGCTGGTTCGACCGCGCCGAGATCAAGGACCTCTGCGCCTGGCTGCGCCTGCTGGTCAACCAGGACGACGACCCGGCCTTCCTGCGCGCGGCCACCACGCCGAAGCGTGGCATCGGCCACCAGACGCTCGCCGCGCTCGGCGAGTACGCGGGCAAGTGGCGGATCTCGATGTTCGAGGCCATCTTCGCGCCCGGCCTGCCCGGCGTGCTCAAGGGCAAGGGGCTGGACGCTCTGCAGCACTTCGCGCGCGAGGTCAACGAACTCGAGCACCGCGCTCGCCACACCGCAGGCGCCGAGGACGCGAAGGCGCTGCTGCTGGAGTGGCTGAAGACGCTCGGGTACGAGCAGCACCTGCGCGACGGCGAGGACAGCCCGAAGCTCGCCGAGGCGCGCTGGAGCAACGTGCTCGACTTCGTCGACTGGATCGCCCGGCGCTGCGGCGGCCAGCTCACGCAGGAGGCGGGCACCTTCGAGAGCGAGAAGCTCACCGTGCTCGACGTGGCGCAGACGATCAGCATCATCATCAGCCTGGCCGAGCGCGGCGACGAGCAGGACGTGGTGACGCTGTCCACGCTGCACGCCGCCAAGGGGCTGGAGTGGCCGCACGTCGTGCTGGCCGGTGTCAACGAGGGCCTGCTGCCCTTCCGCGGTGCCGACGAGGAGATGACTGCCGAGCGGCTCGAGGAGGAACGGCGGCTGATGTACGTGGGCATCACGCGCGCACAGCGCACGCTGACGGTGAGCACGCTGAAGCGCCGCAAGCGCGGCCGCGAGACGGTGGCCGGCGTGCCCAGCCGCTTCGTCGTCGAGATGAAGCTGGACGAGGCGGTGGTGAAGGAGGACCCCCGCGAGCGGCTGCGCCGGCTGCGCGAGGAACTCGCCGCGCGCGGCGCGGCCGCGTCGCCGGCAGCGGGCCGCTGAGGCTCGGTCGCTACTGCGCCACCGGCGACGCCGGGGCGTCCCCCAGCCCGGGCGAGGCCCTCACCTGGCCCTGGGCTTCGACGATCACCGCCTCGGCGCCTGGCAGCGCCGGCAGCAGAGTCATCCCGCGCTCGCCGCCCAGCGCCAACATCGCCTCGGCCAGCGCTGCCGCGGCGAGGCCGTCTGCCGCCCGCACGGCGACGCTGCGCCCCGGCCGCGGGCCGCGGTGGTCGGGGCTTGGTTCCAGCGGCCCGGCCGCCTCGTCGGCCTCGAACCGCGTGATGGCGTCGCCCGGCCCGTGCTGCCGCTCGCGCACGATCGACAGGCAGCCGTCGGCCAGCGCCAGGCGACGGGCCGTCCCCTCTGCACCGGCCGCGTCGGCGAACGGGACGCTCCAGGGCCGGCCGCGGCGGTCGCCGAGGACGCGCGTGTGGCCGCCGACGCTGACGATGGCGTGGGTGGCGCCACGGCGGCGCAGCACGCGCGCCGCGCACTCCACCGCATGGGCCAGCGCAAGGCCGCCGAGGTCGATGCGCAGGTCGGGCGCGTCCAGGCGCAACGTGTGCCGGTCCGGGTCGAGCAGGACGCCGCGCGCGCGGGGCGAGCCCGCGGTCGGCTCCGGCGGCGCCGGGTCCCCGGGCAGCCCGCCGCGCACCTCGGCGGGGGCCGGGCCCGCGGCAACGCGGATGTCGAAGGCGCCGCGCGTCAGCGCAGAGAGTTCGAGCGCGCGCGCGACCAGGCTGTACATCTCGGCGCTCAGCGAGACCGCGCGCTGGCCTGCCTCGCGGTTGATGCGCGAGAGCTCGCTGCCTGGTCGCAGCGGGCTGGTGACACGCTCGACGCGCAGCATCTCCTCGAGTGCGGCCGCGCACATCGACTGGCCGCAGCGCGCGTCGTAAGCCCACGCCTCGACCAGCACGGACACCCCGCCGATCGACTCCTGCCGCCGGCTCCAGCCGCCGCCCGGGGCATCGAGGGGGCCGGGCTCGGTGCGGCGAGCGAAGTCGAAACGCAGCTGGCGGGGCTGTAGGCGGGCAGTCAGCATGGCGAAGAGGGTTGCGTCGCGGTGGCAGCAGGGCGAGGAGGGATGGTGCCGGCTTCCGGCGGCGGCCTTGCCGCGATCTCCGGCGACCGCACCCGTCTTATCGGCGTGATGCAGCGGCGTGCCGTGACTGCACGTGCAGCCCTGCGAGCCGATGTATCCCGCGGTCGCTTCCGACGACCTGCTCCTCCGGCGACCGCCGGTCCGGCAGGCGTGACGCGGTTCACGCGGGCGCAGCACCGTCCGTGCCGACCTGTGCCGGATGTCACCCGTCGTGCCCGCGCTGGGGTCTGCCCAGGCGACGCGCCGCGGAAGCGTTGCGTTACGGTCGCAGGGTCGGCTCGCAAGGTCGGCCGCAAGGTCGCGCCTGCTGCGCCTGTCGCGGCGATGGGCCCGCCCTGCCTGCGGGGCGGCGCTGCCGCCCCCCGTGCCCGGCGCTACATGCCCTTGAACAGGCCGTTGTAGCTGCGGCTGACCTCGAGCCGCTCCGGGTGCCCGCGCACGCTGACGATCTGGCGGCCGCGCAGGTCGCGCGTGACGCCGGCGATGGCCTTGACGGCCACCAGCGTGCTGCGGTGGATCTGCCAGAACTGCTTGGGGTCGAGTTCGTCGACCAGCTCCTTGATCGGCTTGCGGATCAGCGCCTCGGTCTGTGCCGTCTGCACTCGGGTGTACTTCTCGTCGCTGATGAAGAACAGGACGTCGTCGACCGGGATCATCTGGATCGAAGCGCCGACGGTGGCCTGGATCCACTGCAGGTAGCGCGGCGGCGAACCCTCGAGCCGCCCCTGCAGCTGGTGCAGCAGCTGCTGCAGCGGCACGCCGGGCGCCGCGTCGGCCGGCACGTCGCGGCCCTCGGCGCGCGCAGCCAGCCGGCTGCGGATGCGCGCCACGGTGCGCTCCAGCCGCTCGCGCTCGGCCGGCTTCAGCACGTAGTCGGCCACGCCCTGCTCGAAGGCTTCGACCGCGTACTGGTCGTAGGCGGTGATGAAGACGATCTCGGGTACCGGCGCGTCGTCGTCGGCGCCATCTTCCGCGGCCGGCGCCGGCAGCTGGGCGATCCGGCGCGCCGCCTCCACGCCGGTCAGGCCCGGCATGCGGATGTCGAGGAAGACGACGTCGGGGCGATGCAGCTCCACGAGCTCGACGGCCTCGAGGCCATTCCTGGCCTCGGCGACGACCTCGAGCTCGGGCCAGACCTCGGCCAGCCGGGCGCGCAGCTGCTCACGCATCAGCCGCTCGTCGTCGGCCAGCACGGCACGGGCCTGCGCCGGGTTCACGTCGGTGTTCATGCAATCGCCTCCTCGACGGTCTTGTAGGGCACGGTGATCGTCACGCGCGTGCCGCCCGGGCTGTTCTCGGCCACCGTCAGCACGGCCTTCGGCCCGTACAGCAGCTGCAGCCGCTCGCGGATGTTGGCCAGGCCGACGCCCGTGCCGGCGGTGGCCGCCTTGCCGAAGCCGAGGCCGGTGTCGGCCACCGTCACCTGCAGCTTGCCGTGGACGATCTCGGCCTTGACCGCCAGCTCGCCGCCGTCGGCCTTGGGCTCCAGGCCGTGCTTGATCGCGTTCTCCACCAGCGTCTGGATCATCATCGGCGGGAATTCCGCCGACAGCAGGCCGTCGGGCACGTCGATGTGCGTGACCAGCCGCTCCTCCATGCGCACCTTCAGGATCTCGAGGTAGGGCCGGATCACCGCGATCTCGCGCCCGAGGTCGCGCACGCCGCTGGCCCCGCCTGCCCCGCCTGCCTCGCGCATCGTCGGCATGCTCGCGCGCAGCAGCGCGATCAGGTTCCTCTGCATCTGGCTCGCGCGCGCCGGGTCGGTCTCGATCAGGTGGTCGATCGACGCCAGCGTGTTGAACAGGAAGTGGGGCTCGACCTGGGCCTGCATCGCGGCCATGCGCGCCTCCACCACCTGGCGCCGCAGCGACTCGGCCTCGGCCGTCTCGGTGGCCCGTGCGGCCTGGCGCTCGGCCTGCATCCGGCCCTTGTAGGCGTACTTGAGGATCGCCGAGCCGAGGATCCACAGCAGCGCGAGCTGCATCATGTACGGCCCGGGGCCGCCGTCGACGACGCGGGTGCGGGGCGCACGGTCGGCTTGACGGGCCTGCCCGGCCAGTTCGGCCAGCTCGGCCTGCGCGGAGGCTGCGTCGCGCCGGGCCTGCTCGGCCTCGCGTGCAGCTTCCTGCGCGTCGCGCGCAGCCTGCTCGGCATCCGCACGGGCCTCGCGCACGGCCGCCTCCAGGTCGCGGCGCGCCTGCTCCACGGCCTCGCGCAGCGCGCCACCGGTCGCCGTCTCGGGCAGGGTGATGCGGATGCCCTGGGCCGCCGACGCGGCGGCCGCGGCGGCGCGGCTGGCCTCCAGGGCAGCCGAGGCGGCGACGTCGGCCGCCGATGCGGCACGAGCTGCTGGCTTCGGGGTGACGCGGATGCCGTCCTGGCCGATGTCGATCTGCACGCCGACGGTGACGTCGACCGGTTTGGGCCCATCGATGCGGATCGGCAGCTTCTGCGATGCCGCGCCGCTTGCTGGCGCCTTGGGGGCGTCTGCCGTGCGGGCGGGCGGCGCCTCGGCTTGCTCGGTGACCTTCCAGGTGAACAGCGGCAGGTCCTGCAGGATCGCCACCGCGATGATCAGCAGCAGCGCATAGACGGCGAAGCGCCGCCACGACAGCCCGACCAGCCAGCTGGCATACGCGTGGTAGCCGCGCACGCTGGCGGCGGCGAAGCGCTGCCAGCGTGGCTGCCAGCGGCCGGCGGGCGGGAGGGCGGAGGGCGAACTCATCGGACGGGGCTCGGATGCCCGGCACTGTACCGAGCAAAGCGAGACCCGCCAGCGCCCGCCGACGGGAGCGGCGCGCCGGCCGACAGGGTGCAGCGGCGCGCGACGGGCCGCCGCGCCGCTACGCTACACCGCAGCGGACACCGCCGCCAGCAGCAGCGTGACGCAGCCGACGCAGGCCACCAGAAGCAGCAGGGCGCGATCGGCCCGCTCGGCGCGGGCCAGCAATTCCAGCGCGTCCGGCGCACTTTCGCACCTGGGCGCAGGCTGCCCCATCTGCATGGTCTCGGCGAAATCGCTGCGCGGCGTGACGCGGGCGAAAAGCATCGCGGCCTCCGTGTGGCGGCCTGCATGAGCCGCCCAGGAGCCGTTATACGGCCCGGCGCGTTACGGCTCCGTTACCGCCATCCCCTGCTTTGCCGATGCCGGCCGCCCGGATCCGCGGCGAGCCGGGGTCCGCACCGACATGCCCGCCGTGCCCCGGCGCCGTGCCCTCACACCCCCGCGAACAGGTCGCTGCGCGCCGCCTGGGTGATCGCCGCCACGCAGGGGTGCGTGATGCGCCGCTCGACCGAGATGGCGAAGAAGTCCTCGACCAGTTCCTCGCTGCGCCCGACCACGCGAACCTCGTACTGCGCCGAGACCTCCCCTTCCAGCACCGTCGGTGCCAGGAAGATGCCGCGTCCCTCGCGCCCGAAGGCCTTCATCAGCGCACCGTCGTCGAACTCGCCGACGATGCGCGGAGCGAGTCTCTCGCGCGCGAGCCACGCCTCGAGCTGCTGCCTGACCGGGCTCGTGGCGGAGTGCACCAGCAGCGGCTGGCCGTCCAGGCAGCGCGGGAATGGCCCGCCCAGGCGCGCCATCAGCGCCGGGGCGGCGAAGAAGCTCATCGGCGTGCGCCCGAGCTCGTGGTTGAAGGCCTTCACGCTGACGCGGCGCGACAGCGGCTCGTTGGCGATCACGAGGTCGAGCCGGTGCAGCGCCAGCTCGGCCAGCAGGTCGGCGTACTTCCACTCGTGGCAGACCATGCGCACCGGCTCGGTCAGGTTCAGCGCCGGCTCGAGCAGCCGGTAGGCCACGGACTTGGCCACCGAGTCGGCCACGCCGACGCGGAACTCGAGCACGCGCTCGTCGGCGCCGCGCGGCCTGCGCAGCGCGTTCTCCAGCTCGTTGCCGAGGGCGAAGATCTCGTCGGCGTATTTCAGCGCCGTGCGTCCGTCGTCGGTCAACTCGAGCTGGCGCCCCGCCTTGCGGAACAGCTTGCGGCCGAGGCGGTCTTCCAGCAGCTTGATCTGGCCGGAAAGCGTTTGCGGCGTCGTGTGCAACTGCTCGCCAGCGCGGACGATGCCCCCGGCGCGCGCGGCCATCCAGAAGTAGTGCAGGTGCTTGAAGTTCACGGCACCCTCCCGAAGGTACGAGATTATCGAAGTGATCTTCCTATAAGTTCGAATTTACGCGAAGTGATGATGTCCCTAAATTGCGTGTTGTCGTACTTCCCCAACCTGCCCTCCGAGTCCAACCCCCCGGGAGCAAACACCATGCGCATGAGCACCAAGGGCCGCTTCGCCGTCAATGCCATCATCGATCTCGCGCTGCGCGAGGGGGCGGGCCCCGTCGCCCTGGCCTCGATCGGCGAGCGGCAGCGCATCTCGCTGTCTTATCTCGAGCAGTTGTTCAGCCGGCTGCGCAAGGCCGGCATCGTCGAGAGCACGCGCGGGCCCGGCGGTGGCTACACGCTGGGCCGCCCGGCCAACGCGATCTCGGTGGCCGACATCGTGGGCGCCGTTGACGAGCCGGTCGACGAGGGCGCCGAGGCCGACGGCGGCCACACCGGCGCGCTGTGGCAGCACCTGAACGCGGTCATGCTCGACCACATGCGCACCATCACCCTGGACAAGCTGGTGTCCGACCAGGTGGCGCGCGGGGTGACCATCGAGCCGCGACCGGCTCGGCGCGCGATCGCACCGCAGCCGGTCGTCAAGCCGGTGCGCACCACGGCGCCGAACTCGGTGTTCGCCTTCGGCCGTTCGTTCTCGGGCTGATCGCCTCTGACGGCCCGGGCCGCACCCGTCCGGATGCGGCCCCGGTGCCGGGGTCAGGCGCCGCGCGGCCGACCGCCGCGCGGCGCTTCTACCTGTACAGCACCTGCGGCAGCCACATCCCGATCGCCGGGAAGTTGTACAGCAGCACGATGGCCAGGATCTGGATGCCCATGAAGGGCAGCATCCCGGCAAAGATCTGGTTCAGCGTGACGTGCGGCGGGCTCACGCCCTTCAGGTAGAAGGCCGCCATCGCCACCGGCGGCGACAGGAAGGCGGTCTGCAGGTTCAGCGCCACCAGCAGGCCGAAGAACAACGGATCGACGCCGAAGTTGTCCAGCAGCGGGATGAAGATCGGCATGAAGATCACGATGATCTCGGTCCACTCCAGTGGCCAGCCGAGGATGAAGATGATCACCTGGCTCAGGATCAGGAACTCGGTCTTGGTCAGGTTCAGCGACATCACCCACTTCTCGACCAGTTCCTGACCGCCGAGCAGTGCGAACGCGGCACTGAAGATCGCGCTGCCCACGAACAGCCAGCAGACCATGGCGCTGGTCTTGGCCGTCAGCTTGACCGACTCGGTGACCTCGTTGCGCAGCCCGGCCTGACGGTAGGCGAGCAGCGCCCACGCACCGACCCCGATCGCGGCCAGCGCGCCGAAGGCGTGCGAGACCGGCGTGGCGATCACCTTGTCGACGTACAGGATCAGCCAGCCGATGGCCACCAGGGCGGGCAGCCACAGCAGCAGCCAGATCATGAACACCCGGGCGCGGTCGTTGCGCTTGGCGAGCACCGCGTAGATGGCCGCCAGCAGGTAGCCGCCGAACGCGCCAACGGCCGCCGCCTCGGTCGGCGTGGCCAGGCCGAAGACGATGGAGCCGAGCACCGACAGGATCAGCAGGATCAGCGGGAAGAAGCTGGCCAGCAGCATCCGGAAGATCTGCAGCCGCTCGAACGTGAGCAGTCCGTAGAACAGCGCCAGCGCGACCAGGCCGGTGCCGAGCCCGATCCAGTAGTTGCGGGTGACGCCGTGCGACGCCGCGGCCGGTGCTGCCGGAGACGCTGCGGCGCCCGCCGCGGGCGGCTCCTTCACGCCCGGCGAGGCGCCCGGCGGTTCCCGCAGGCCGCCAGCGGCCGCAGCACCCGGGGGCTCCTGCAGGCTGCCAGCCGACGCGCCAGGGGGCTCCTTCAACGCCCCGCCTTGTGCCGCCGGCGGCTCTTGCACCGCGCTGGCCGAAGCGCCGGGTGGCTCCTTCAGGCCTCCGGACGTGGCGCCCGGGGGCTCTTGCACGCTGCTGGGGGAAGCTCCCGGAGGCTCCGCCAAGCCGCCGGCGGACGCGCCGGGGGGCTCCTTCAGGCCGCCGGAGGATGCGCCGGGGGGTTCGGCCAAGCCCGACGGGGCGCCGGGCTCGCGCAGCCCGGTGGCGGCCGCGGCGGGTTCCTTCAAGCTGCCGGTCTGTGCCGCTGGCGCCTGCGCTGCCGGGGGCGCGGCTCCCGTGTCGACGCGCCACGCGGTGATGGCCACGATGGCCACCAGGGCCGCCGGCAGCAGCGCCGCGACCAGCGGCGCGCGCAGTCCGCGGTCGCCACCCGCACCGCGCAGCAGCGCAGGCAGCGCGAGCCGCCCGCCGGCATCGGCGAGGCGCTGCAGCGGCGCCGGCAGATCGACGCGGCGCGCCTCGGCCGACAGCGGTGGCGCCAGCGCCGGCTTCAGCCGCGCGACGATGATGACGTAGAGGATGTACAGGCCCGCCAGCATCAGGCCCGGAAAGAACGCCCCGGCGTAGAGCTGCACGACCGAAACGCCGGCCGTCGCTCCGTAGACGATCAGCATCACCGAAGGCGGGATCAGGATGCCCAGGCAGCCGCCGGCGGTGATGGCGCCGGCCGACAGCCGCACGTCGTAGCCGCCCTTGAGCATTTGCGGCAGCGCGAGCAGCCCCATCAGCGTGACGACCGCGCCGACGATGCCGGTGGCGGTGGCGAACACCGCGCAGGTGAAGAGGGTGGCCACCGCCAGCGAGCCCGGCACGCGTGCCAGCGCCAGGTGCAGGCTGCGGAAAAGCTTGTCGATCAGGTTGGCGCGCTCGACCAGGTAGCCCATGAAGACGAACAGCGGGATCGAGATGAGGACGTCGTTGCCCATCACCTTGAACGCGCTCTGCACCATCAGCGTCAGCGTCAGGCCGACGTTGCGGTCGTAGGCGAGCCAGGTGAAGAGCATGCCCATGCCCATCAGCGTGAACGCCGTCGGAAAGCCGAGCATGATGGCCACGACCACCAGCGCGAGCATCATCAGCCCGAGGTGACCGCGGGTCAGGGTGTCGGCCGACAGCAGCATCACGCCGGTGCCGGCGATGATCAGCCCCATCAGCACGAAGCCGAACCAGAGTTCCTTGCGGATCTTCATCGCGCCGCCCCCTGCCTGGCGGCCGCGTCGGCCTCGTGCGTCACGTACTTGTCCAGCGCAGCGATGTCCTCGTCCTTGACGTGGACCATCTCCTTGAGCTTGTCGACATCGACTTCCTCGACGTCCTGCTCGCGTGAAGGCCACTCGCCGGAGGCGATGCACTGCGCGCAGCGCACGATCTCCACCAGGCCCTGCAGCAGCAGCATGCCGCCGGCCAGCGGGATGACGAACTTGAACGGGTACAGCGGCAGCGGCTCGGCGCTGAAGGTCTGCTCGCGGATCGCCAGCGACTCGCTGGCGAAGGTCCAGCCGGCCCAGGTCAGCGCGACGATGCCGGGCAGGAAGAACAGGACGTAGAGCACAAGATCGATCGTCGCCTGCGTGCGCGGGCGGAAGAAGCCGTACAGCACGTCGCCGCGCACGTGCCCGTTCTTGGACAGGGTGTAGGCGCCGGCCATCATGAACAGCGTGCCATACAGCATGATCTGGGCATCCAGCGCCCAGGCGTGCGGCTTGTTCAGCACGTAGCGGGAGAACACCTCCCAGGTGATGCCGGCCGTGAGCAGCACGATGGCCCAGGCGAAGGCCTGCCCGAGCCAGGTGGACAGGCGGTCGACGAGCAGCAGCAGCGCGCGCATCGTGGATTCCCTCCCGGGAACGGGGTCAATCGATCATGAAAAAGGCCGCCGCTGCGCGTTGCAGGCGGCGGCCCGCTCGGTGGCACTTCGCGGCGGGTCAGCGACGCGCGAAGTAGTGGTTCCAGGCCATCTTGAAGTCGACCAGGTAGTCGTTCTGCCAGGAGCCCGCACGACGCGCGAACGCGCGCTGGCTGTCGAGGACCTTCTTGAACAGCGCGTTCTCGCCGCCCTTCTTCTCCATGATCTTGTCCCAGGCCGCGAGCTGCGCGCGCAGGATCGCGTCGGGCGTCTTGTAGAAGTTGACGCCCGCCTTCTTCAGCTCCTCGTAGTCCTTGGAGTTGCGGTCGACCGCCTTCCAGCTCATGTCGGCGCTGGCGGCCTCCACGGCGTAGTCGATGGTCTTCTTGAGGTCCGCCGGCAGCGCCACGTACTTGGCGCGGTTGAACAGGATTTCGAACTGCTCGGTGCTCTGGTGGAAGCTCTGCAGCATGCAGTTCTTGACCACGTCGGGGAAGCCGAGGATGCGGTCGGACGAGGCGTTGTTGAACTCCGCGCCATCGATCAGGCCGCGGTCCAGTGCCGGCACGATCTCGCCGCCGGGCAGCGGGTTCACCGCGGCGCCCATATCGGTGTACATGTCCACCGCGAGGCCGACGGTGCGGAACTTCATGCCCTTGATGTCGTCGGCCCTGGCGATGGGCTTCTTGAACCAGCCGAAGGGCTGCGTCGGCATCGGGCCGTAAAGGAAGGAGACGACGTCGATGTTGATCGACTTGTAGATCTCCTGCAGCAGCGCCTCGCCGCCGCCGTAGTAGTGCCAGGACAGCAGCATGTTGGGGTCCATGCCGAAGCCGGGGCCCGAGCCCCACAGCGCGAGCGCGCTGTTCTTGCCGTAGTGGTACGCGACGACGCCATGGCCGCCGTCGAGCGTGCCCTTGGCCACCGCGTCGAGGAGCTGGAACGCGGGAACCACCGAGCCGGCCGGCAGCACCTCGATCTTCAGCCGATTGCCCGCCATGTCGTTGATCTTCTTGGCGAAGTCGTTGGCGTACTCGTGGAAGATGTCCCGCGCCGGCCAGGTGCTCTGGAAGCGGAAGCTGATCGTCTGCGCGGTACTGACCATCGGTGCGGCCAGGGCCGCAGTGCCGACGGCGCCGGCGGCGGCGGACTGGAGGAAGCGGCGGCGCGGGGCGGCGGACGTGCTGCGGTCGGTCATCGGGGTGGTCTCCGTGAGGGTTCGAGAGGCCTGTCCTGGACAAGGGCAGGACTGGGCACTATGGGGCGCGGCCGACGAGGCGGGCAACCCGGTCTAACCCGTGGATCGGCGGGGGATGGACCGCGACCCCGGACTCTCGGAGACCGGGGGCACCGTGTGCACGCGCAGCGCCTCGACACCGGCTTCGGCCGCGGCATCGTCCAGCAGGTCGTGCCGCAGCAGGAAGTCGATCGTCACCAGCGCCGCGTCCACCGTCATCCGGCCCGACGTGGCGCAGGCGAGGGCCTCGCCCGGCCCCAGCGCGGCGAACGAGGCCACCTCGCCGTCCTGGTTGAGCGGCACGCGGCCGGGCGACAGTTCGAGGTCGAACGCGTGCAGCCACTCGTGCTGCAGGCCCTCGGCCACGTCGCGGTGCAGCCGCAGCACGCCGGCCGGGCGCGCCGAGGCCATCTCGCCCGGGGACAGGCCCGCCTCCTCGTGGCCCTCGCGCACGAGCGCTTCGCGCGCGCTCTGCCCGGCGGGCACGCCGCCGCCGACGAGGTTGTCGAGCAGGCCCGGGTCGGTGGCCTTGTGCTCCGAGCGGCGCGCGATCCACAACCGTTCGACGCGCCCGTCGGTGCCGCGCACGAAGCCCGTGGCGTGGGCCCCCAGCGTCAGCGTGCCCCAGAAGCGGGCCGCGGCACGCTCGATCGTCGCCAGCGCCGCGCCGCTGCCAGGGTCGAACAGGGCGAACGGCTCGTCGCGCCAGGCGCGGATCAGGCCCTGGGCGCGCAGCGCCGCATGGATCGTCGCCAGCGCCTCGTCACGCGTGGCGCGCCCCGCCCCTGCGGCTGCGCCCGCCCGCAGCGACACGCCGCCGGCGTCCAGCGTCAGCCACTGCGGCCACGCCGCGAGCGCGGGCAGGTGCGCCGCGGCCACCGAGCCGACCTCGAGGCCGTCCACGTGCAGCGGCACGCGCGGCACGCGGCGCTCGCGCGCAGCCCGGAGAGGTGACCAGGTCTCGGGGGACATCGACCCGATGCTAGCGGCGTGCGGGCGTCGCCCCGGCAGCGCCAACGTGGTGACACGGCGGCGTCAAGGCCGCTCGACGGCCGCGCCCCGCGCGTCGGGCGGGGCGCCCGCGCCCTAAGCCACCTCGAACTCGGCGAACGGGTGCTGCACCTCCGGCAGCGCGGCCAGACTCGTGTACTCGCACGCCGCCTCGAAGCGCTTCAACAGCGCCAGGACCTCGGGGTTCGAGTGCGCCGCGTCGATCGCCGCCGGCGACGCCCACTCGAAGGCCTCGACGAGGGTGCCGTCGCCGGCGCGCATGACCAGCGAGGCGCGCATCGTCGCCAGCCCCAGGCGCTGCAGCAGCGGCACGTGCTCGCGCACCACCTCCAGCAGCGCGGCCTCCATGCCGGGCCGCGGCCTGAAGCTCGCCAGCACCGCGCGCGGGCGCTGCCCGGGCGCTGCCGGCGCGATCTCGGCGCCTAGCACGAGCAGGTGGCCGCCCGGCGCGACGACGGTGAACTCGCGCAGGCCCCAGGGCTGGTCGGCCGGCCCGTCGGTGACCTCCGCGCCGCTCGCCACGACGTGGCGGTGCAGCGCGTCGAGGTCGTGGCCGACGTGCAGCCGGGTCTCGCCGCAGGGGGCGATCGGCCCGGCCTCCAGGGACAGGTGGATGAAGACCGGATCGCCCCAGCTGCGGTCGCCGGCCCGCACGCGGCCGTGCACCGGCGGCTCGCCGTGCAGGAAGTCGACCGTGAAGCCGAGGGTGCGGCAGAACCAGTCGGCCGCGGCGGCCACGTCGGGCACGGGCAGCACCGGTTGCACGCCGTGGATCTGGTGGTGGCGGGCGAGGTCGGTCACGGCCCTGGATCGTCCCGCGGATCGTCCGGCCCTGGACAAAGGCGACTGCTGGCAGCCAGGCCGAGGCTGCGCGCGCGGCCGCTCAGGCCGCCTGCCGCAGGCCGCCGGCGCGCCAGCGCTGCATCAGCGCGTCCCACTTGGCGCGCGCGGCCTTCAGGTTGCGCTCCTTGACGTGCCCGTAGCCGCGGATCTCCTCGGGCACGCGTGCGATCTCCGCGGCCAGCGCCCGGTTGTCCGGCGAGAGGGTGTTCAGCAGCTCGTCGATGCAGGCGCGGTACTCGACGATCAGGGCCCGCTCGGTGCGCCGCTCCTCGGTGCGGCCGAAGGGATCGAAGGGCGTGCCGCGCAGGCCCTTGAGCCGCGCCAGCACCGCGAAGGCCGTGCGCATCCAGGGCCCGAACGGCTGCTTGACCAGGTGCCCCTGCGCGTCGCGCCGGGCGATGGCCGGCGGCGCGAGGTGGTGCACGAGCTTGTAGTCGCCCTCGAACATCGAGGCGACCCGGTCGGTGAACGCGCGGTCGGTGTGCAGGCGGGCGACCTCGTACTCGTCCTTGTAGGCCATCAGCTTGAACAGGTAGCGCGCCACCGCCTCGGCCAGCGGCATGCCGCCGCCCGGGGCCGTGCCGAGCACCGCCTCGGCCGCCCGCACCTTGTCGACGAAGGCGGCGTAGCGGGCCGCGTAGGCCGCATCCTGGTAGCCGGTCAGGAACTCCACCCGCGTCCGCACGACCTCGTCGAGCGACGGCTTGCGGACGAGCTGGATCACCTGCTGCGCCTGAAACAGCGCCTGCACCGAAGCCAGGTCGTGCGCGCAGCGCCGGCCCCACTCGAAGGCGGCCTTGTTGCGCTCGACCTGCACGCCGTTGAGCTCGATCGAGCGCATCAGCGCGGCGTGGCCGAGCGGGATGCGGCCCTGCTGCCACGCGTAGCCCAGCAGCAGCGGGTTGGTGTAGATGCTGTCGCCCAGCAGCTGCTCGGCGGCCTGCTCGGCGTCGAAGGCGCCGACGAAGGTGCTGCCCAGGCTCTCGCGCAGCACGGCCTCGCAGCGCGCCGTGGGGCTGTGCCATTCGGTGTTCTTCACGAAGGCCGCGGTCGGCGTGCCGTGCGTGTTCAGCGCCACCCAGGTGCGGCCGGGTTGCATCACCGACAGCGTGTACTTGCTGGCGCCGACGATCGAGTCGCAGGCGATCACGAGGTCGGCCTGCGCGGTGTCGACCTTGCTCGTGTGGATCGCCTCGGGCCGCTCGGCGATCTGCACGTGGGCCCAGGTGCTGCCCCCCTTCTGCGCGAGACCGCCGGCGTCCTGCGTGACGACCCCCTTGCCCTCGAGGTGCGCGGCCATGCCGAGCAGCTGGCCGATCGTGATGACGCCGGTGCCGCCCACGCCCGCCACGACGATGCCCCAGGCGCGCTCGGCCGGTGGCAGCGCCGGCTCCGGGACCGGGGGCAGCCCGTCCAGCGAGCCCTTGGCCTCGCGCCTGGGCTTGCGCAGCTGCCCGCCCTCCACCGTGACGAAGCTCGGGCAGAAGCCCTTCACGCAGGAGAAATCCTTGTTGCAGGTGTTCTGGTTGATCCGGCGCTTGCGGCCGAACTCGGTCTCCACCGGCTCGACCGACAGGCAGTTGCTCTGCACGCCGCAGTCGCCGCAGCCCTCGCACACCAGCTCGTTGATGACGACGCGCTTGGCGGGGTCGGCCATCCTGCCGCGCTTCCTGCGCCGGCGCTTCTCGGTGGCGCAGGTCTGGTCGTAGATGATGGCCGTCGTGCCCGGGATCTCCCGGAAGCGGCGCTGGATCGCGTCGAGCTCGTCGCGGTGGTGCACCGTGACGCCGGGCTCGAGCGGCACGCCCTCGTACTTCTCGGGCTGGTCGGTGACGATCACCAGGCGCGCGACGCCCTCGCTGATCACGCTCTTCATGATCTGCAGCACCGAGTGGCCCTCGGGCCGCTCGCCCACCTGCTGGCCGCCGGTCATCGCGACGGCGTCGTTGTAGAGGATCTTGTAGGTGATGTTCACGCCGGCGGCGATGCTCTGGCGGATCGCGAGCAGGCCGCTGTGGAAGTAGGTGCCGTCGCCGAGGTTGGCGAAGATGTGCTTCTCGTCGGTGAATGGCGCCTGGCCGACCCACGGCACGCCCTCGCCGCCCATCTGCGTGAAGGTGGCGGTGCTGCGGTCCATCCACACGGCCATGTAGTGGCAGCCGATGCCGGCCACCGCCCGGCTGCCCTCGGGCACCTTGGTGCTGGTGTTGTGCGGGCAGCCGCTGCAGAACCAGGGGATCCGGTCGCCGGTGTCGGCCTTGAGCTGCACGAGCTCGCGCTCGCGGGCGGCCACCGTGGCCAGCCGCGCGTCCATCCGGGCGGCGATGTCGGCGGGGACGCCGAGCTTCTTCAGGCGCCGCGCGATGGCCTTGGCGATGATCGCCGGCGTCAGGTCGGCCTTGGCCCGCAGCAGCCAGTTCTCGCTCGGGTTGGGCATGCTCCACTCGCCGCCGGTGGCGTCGCCCTCGGGCTCGTCGAACTTGCCGAGCACGTTGGGCCGCACGTCGGGGCGCCAGTTGTAGAGCTCCTCCTTCAGCTGGTACTCGATGATCTGCCGCTTCTCCTCGACGACGAGGATCTCCTGCAGCCCCTGCGCGAACTCGCGCGTGATCGTGGCCTCCAGCGGCCACACGACGTTGACCTTGTGCAGCCGGATGCCGAGCTGGCGGCAGGTGGCGTCGTCGAGGCCGAGGTCGGCGAGCGCCTGGCGCGTGTCGTTGAAGGCCTTGCCGCTGGCGACGATGCCGAAGCGGTCGCCCTGGCCGCCGTTCGGACCCTCGATCACGTTGTGGTTGAGCCGGTTGGCACGCACGTAGGCGAGCGCGGCGTACCACTTGTAGTCGAACAGGCGCGCCTCCTGCTCCAGCGGCGCATCGGGCCAGCGGATGTGCAGGCCGCCGGGCGGCATCGCGAAGTCCTCGGGCAGCACGATGCGCACGCGCTCGGGGTCGACGATCACCGACGAGGACGACTCGACGACCTCCTGGATCGTCTTCATGCCGCTCCACACGCCGGCGTAGCGGCTCATCGCGAAGGCGTGCAGGCCCATGTCGAGGATGTCCTGCACGTTGCTCGGGAAGAAGGTGGGGAACCCGCAGGCCTTGAAGACGTGGTCGCTCTGGTGCGCGGCGGTGCTGCTCTTGGCGACGTGGTCGTCGCCGGCGATGGCGATCACGCCGCCGTGCCTGGCGGTGCCGGCCATGTTGGCGTGCTTGAAGACGTCGAGGCAGCGGTCGACGCCCGGGCCCTTGCCGTACCAGATGCCGAACACGCCATCGTGCCGGCGCTGCTGCGGGTACAGCTCGAGCTGCTGCGTGCCCCACACCGCGGTGGCGGCGAGCTCCTCGTTGACGCCGGGCTGGAACACCACGTGGTTGGCGGCGAGGTGCTTCTTGGCGGCCCACAGCGCCTGGTCGTAGCCGCCGAGCGGGCTGCCGCGGTAGCCGCTGACGAAGCCCGCCGTGTTCAGGCCGGCGCGGGCGTCGCGCTGGCGCTGCAGCATCGGCAGCCGCACCAGCGCCTGCACGCCGCTCATGAAGGCGCGGCCCGACAGCAGCGCGTACTTGTCGTCCAGGCTCGCCGATTCCAGCGCCTTGCGCACCGACTCGGGCAGGGGAGCGTTCATGGGTGTCTCCGGGGCGGCCTGACCGCGGCGCGCCGTGGCGAGGCAGTGTAGGCAAAGCGTCGTCGCGTGTCTTTTCTTTCGATGCCTTTGCGGGCATGCTTGGCGCAAGCCTGTTTCGCGAAGACACGAAAAGGAGAAACGATGGCGCCCAGGAAGACCCACTCCGGGAAGGCCCTCGGGCCGCCGCCCGGCCCGGCCGCGAGCCGCGGCGCGCGCGCGCTCGCGGCGGCCGGCGCCGAGCCTGCGGACGATGCCGCGCCGCACGGCGCCGCTCTCGACCGCTACGACATCGCGATCCTGCGCGAGCTGCAGCACGACGCGCGGCTGACCAACGCCGAGCTGGCCAGCCGGATCGGCCTGAGTGCCGCGCCGACCTGGCGGCGCGTGCGCTGGCTGGAGGAGCAGGGCTACATCACCGGCTACCGCGCCGAGCTCGACCGGCGTCGCATCGGCCTGGGCGTGCTGGCGTTCGTGCGCGTCGACGCCGAGCGCAACAACGCCGCGGCCACGCGCGCGCTCGAGGACGCCATCCGCGCGCTGCCCGAGGTGGTGGCCTGCCACTACATCAGCGGCGCGGGCACCTTCGAACTGCAGGTGATGGCCACCGACCTCGACGCCTACTCGCGCTTCTCGATGGACGTGCTGTTCAAGCTGCCCAACGTGAAGGACCTGCACACCAGCTTCTCGCTGGGCGAGGTCAAGGCCGGCGGTGCGCTGCCGCTCGGGCACCTGGCATCTCGGTAGGCACGGCGCGCCGTCGCCCGGGCATTCAGCGGCGTGACCGCCGCCGCCGGGGTGATACCCTCGCGCCCTTCGCCGCCGTGCCCGCCTTGCGGAGGCCTAGGCCGATGCGTCGCCTGCTCGACCTGCTGCTCACCACCGACCCGGTGCAACGCGTGCGCCTCGCGCATGCGGGGCTGGCGATGCTGATGCTGGCCGCCGGCGTGGTGGCGATGCACTACTTCGTGGCCGCCGGCGCGGCGCCGCGCCGGCCGGTGGCCTGGTGGACCGCGTTCTCGCTGGGCGGCATGCTGGTCTTCTTCGCGCTGATCCGCAGCGGCTGGTCGGCGCGGCTAGCCGAGCCGTCGATGACGGTGGCGCAGATCGTCTACGCGCTCACCTGCGGGGCCGCGGCCTACGCGCTGCTCGGGCCGGCGCGCGGCGGGGTCTTCCCGCTGGTGATGGTGGTGCTGATGTTCGCGATGTTCGCGGCCACGCCGCGGCAGATGATCGGCGTCAGTGCCTATGCGGTGGTGCTCTACGGCGCCGTGATGCTGACGATGGCCATGGCGCGACCGCAGGTCTACCCGCTGGCCATCGAGGCCGGGCACTTCCTGATGATCGCGACGATGGTGCCCGCTGCCACCGTGCTGGCTGCGCGCGTGACGCGGATGCGCGAGCGCCTGCGCCTGCGCCGCGACGAGCTGGCGACCGCGCTGGAGCGCATCCGCGAGCTGGCCACCCATGACGAGCTGACCGGCCTCGTCAACCGTCGCCACATGCGCGAGCTGATCGCGCAGGAGCACCAGCGCTGCGTGCGCAGCGGCCATACCTTCTGCCTGGCGCGGCTGGCCGTCGACGGCTACGACGCCCCGGACGGTGCGCAAGCGCCCGCGGCCGCGGCGCTGCTGCTGCGCGGCGTCGCGCAGGAGGCGGTGCGGCACGTGCGCGGCGCCGACCTGGTGGCCCGCTGGGACGGCGGCCACTTCGTGCTGATGCTCCCCGACACACGCGCGGCGCTGGCGCGTGGCGTCGTCGAGCGGATGGTGCAGCGGCTCGCGGCGGCCGACCTCGCGCCCGGCGCGCGGCAGGCCGGCGTGACGCTCTCGGGCGGCCTTGCCGAGCACCGCGCGGGCGAGAGCGTGGAGCAGACGCTCGAGCGCGCGGGCGCGGCCCTGACCGAGGCCCGCGCCGAAGGCGGCAACCGGCTGCGGCTGGCCTGAGCGCACGATGCGAAGCGCCGCGTCCGGCCGCCCATGCGTGGAGCGACGCCACCCTGAACTTCGCGCAAGAGGAGAGGACACCCGATGTGGCTGCTGATCCTGGAGGCCGCCGCGGCGCTGGCCATCCTGCTGTTCCTGGTCTGGTGGACGATGTTCTCCGGTCGGCGCGGCGGCGAGCGGCAGGACGAGGCCGGTGAGCGCGATGCGCCCGACGGGCGCGCCGCCGGCGACCCGGGCGCGGACCCCGCCCGGGGCCACGGGCGCGAAGGCGCCCCTGAAGGGCGAAGCGAAGGCCGCGACGACGGCGACCGCGACGGCGGCCGCGCCTGAGCCCGACGCCCGGTCGCCTGCGGCGTGTGCCGCCGCACCCGGCCGCTGCGGCGGGCGACGGCGCAGGCTCTTGCGCGCTCAGGCCGGAGGCCGCACGAAGTCCAGCGGCCGCGACCACATCCGCCGCCGGATCGCCACGCGGATGCGCGCGCGGTCGGCCACGTGCACCCCGCGTGACCGCAGCGCCACCTTGAAGGCGAGCCAGAAGCTGACGCCGACGTTGAGCACGCCGGTGACGGCGATGCCGGCCACGCACCACCAGAACGCCGGTTCCGCCAGCAGCGCCAGCCCGAGCGCGCCCAGCGCGGCGCCGAGCTGCCCGGTGGACAGCGTCACGTGCCGCACCTCCACCGGCAGCCCGACGAAAGCCAGCAGCGCGGGCGCCAGGCCGAGCATGAAGCCGAGCGACACGTTGGCCGCCAGGCCCGAGATGTGGCCGCGCCACCATGCCGCCCAGCGCGCCGCGCGCGGCGCCCCCAGCAGCGCCACCAGGCGCGGGTTCCAGGCCAGCGCGCTGTCCAGCCGGTGGAACACGAACCAGTTCTCGGCCCAGCCCGCCACCAGCGAGCTGGCGAACAGCAGCACGCCGGTGAAGGCGGCGAACAGCACGGTCGGCCCGAGCAGCGTCAGGCTGTGCAGCACGTACTCGCCCTGGCCGGGACCCACGGGCGGGGCGCCGTGCAGCGCGCCGGCCAGCCACTGCACCGCCAGCACCAGCGGGCCGCACAGCGCCAGGTTGCCGACGATCCCGGCGGCCTGCGACCGGATCAGCTGCGCCACCCGGTCGACGAAACCCTCGATCTCGGCGTCGCCGGCGGCGCGACCGGCGGGCAGCGAAGCCGCCAGCGCAGGCGCCGTCATCGCCGGCTGCTTGGTGGCCACTGTCCAGTGCAGCAGCATCACGACGACGAACGACAGCGCGTAGTTGGCCCCCGCCCAGAAGCCGGTCCAGAAGGCCCCGAGGCCGAGCGCGGTGATGCCGAACTTGACGAAGGTCGTCCCGGCGATCACCGCGCCGCCGCCGGCGGCGCGACGCAGCATGTCGCGGTACTCGGCGCGATCGCGGGTGATGTAGTGCTCGCCGGCCTCGGCGTTTCGCTCCGCCACCTGCCGCGCCAGCAGCGAGTAGCTGCGCCCGAGCAGCGCGCGCACGCTGCCGGCCTGCTCGAGCGTGGCGGCCAGGTGGGCCAGCAGCGAGCGCCACTCGGGGCCGGGGGCCGGCGCCAGCACGCAGGCGAGCAGCCGCTCGATGCGGTCGGCGCGGCGCTCGAGCTGCTCGAGCTCGAACACGATGTCGGCCGAGACGCCGAAGCGCTCCAGGTGCGCCGGAACGGAGGCGGCGGCGCGCCGGCAGGCCTGCAGCAGGGCGCGCATCCAGGTCGCGGCCTGCAGCGCGTCGCCGGTGCGGCCGTCGCGCAGCGCGTGGCGCAGCGAGGCGGCCGCCTCGCCGAGCTGGCCGAAGGCGTTCTCGCCGCGCAGCGAGCGGTCCATGCGCAGCCGCAGCGCCGGGGAGTGGCCGGCGGCCTGCACGGCGCCGGCCAGCAGCCCGATGGCCTCGATCAACGGCCGGCGCCAGTCGGCCCCGGCCAGCAGGACGCCCAGGCGGTCGAGCAGCTCGGCGTCCAGCGCCTCCAGCCATCGGGCGTCGTCGGGCCTGGCCAGCAGCCGGAATAGCGCCGCCAGGTCGTCGGTCTCGGGCGTGCCCGGCAGCCAGCGCGTGTGCAGCCGGTCGACCAGCTCGCTGGCGATCGAGCGCCGTGCGCCGAAGCCGAAGTCGGCAAACAGAGACGGCGCGTCGATCTCGCGCCAGAACGCCGCCAGCAGCCCCTGCACGCGGGCCCGCGTGTCGGGGTGGTTGTCGAGCATGTTCAGCAGCAGCCGTAGGCGCAGCAGCGGCTGCGGGGTCGGCGCGGGGGTGCGCGTCGCGGCCTCCGCCGCGGTGCCCGTCGCGACCTCGGCCGTGGCCGGTGGTGCGGCCGGTGGTGCAGGCGCCGGCGCCGCGCGCGGCGCCTCGTGACGGAGCCACTCCGCCAGGCGCACCAGCCACAGGTGGCGCTCGGCCTGCGCAGCCTGCGGGTCGGCCGCGTTGACCAGCGCAGTCAGGTCCCAGGCGGCGCCGCCGGATCGCGTCATCGGAGGGGCCTCTCAGCCTCTCAGTGCAGCAGGCCCGGGAACACGAGCTCGAAGGGCGGCACGTCGGCCTCGAACGGCCGCGCGTCCTCCGTCATGCAGAAGTAGGTGCCGCGCATCCGGCCGTGGGGCGTGGAGATGCGGGTCCCGCTCGTGTACTCGAAGCTCTCGCCGGGCTTGAGCAGCGGCTGGCGGCCGACCACCGCGAGGCCACGCACCTCCTCGTCGCGGCCGTCGGCGTCGGTGATGACCCAGCGCCGCGCGACCAGCTGCGCCGTCACGTCGCCGCTGTTGCGGATGGTCACGGTGTAGGCGAACGCGAACGGCCCGTGCGGTGGGCTGGACTGCTCGGCGACGTACTGCACCTTCACCGTGCAGGTGAACTCGGGTCGGGCCATGCGGGCGATTCTAGGCAGGGGCTTCCTAGAATCGCGCCATGCCCACCCACCGCATCGCCCCCAGCCTGCTCTCGGCCGACTTCGCGCGCCTGGGAGAGGAGGTCCGCGACGTCATCGCCGCCGGCGCCGACTGGATCCACTTCGACGTGATGGACAACCATTACGTGCCCAACCTCACCTTCGGGCCGATGGTGTGCCAGGCGCTGCGCAAGCACAGCACGGTGCCGATCGACGTGCACCTGATGGTGCAGCCGGTGGACGCGCTGGCCACGGCGTTCGCCCGCGCGGGCGCCGACCTGATCAGCTTCCACCCCGACGCCGGCCCGCACGTCGACCGCACGCTGCAGCTGATCCGAGCCGAGGGCTGCCGCGCCGGACTGGCCTTCAACCCCGCGACGCCGCTCGACGTGCTCGAGTGGGTCATCGACAAGGTCGACCTCGTGCTGGTCATGAGCGTCAACCCGGGCTTCGGCGGGCAGGGCTTCATCGACTCGGCGCTGCGCAAGGTCGAGCGCGCGCGCCGGCTGATCGACGCCAGCGGCCGCGACATCCGCCTGGAGGTCGACGGCGGCATCAAGGCCGACAACATCCGCCGCGTGGCCGACGCCGGGGCCGACACCTTCGTGGCCGGCAGCGCCGTGTTCGGCGCGGCCAGCTACGCGCAGGCCATCGGGGCGATGCGCAGCGCGCTCGCCTGAGAGGGCGTCGGGGTCGGTAGCCAGGGCGGCGCGTTCGTGGCACCGTGCGGGCCTCGTCCTTCCCGCTGTCGAGAGGTGCGCATGAACCGCCTGACGTGTTCGCCTTCGCTTCGCATGCGCTGCGCCGGGCTGCTGGCGCTGTCCAGCCTGCCCGCACTGGCGCAGGCCGCCACCGCGCCGGCCGTCCACCAGCTGTGGGTGGCGCACCTGATGTGGGCTGGCCTGTTCGGCCTGCTCGGCTTCCTCGCCGGGCGCAACCTCGCGCTGGCCGGCATGGTGGTGGTGGCCGCGCTGGCGTACGCGTTCGGACGCTTCGCCGGGGCCGAGCCGCCGCCCGAGGTGCTGCAGGCGCTCGGCCCGCGCTACCCGTTCCACCAGCAGGCCAGCGCCCTGCTGGTGCCGCTGCTCGCGGTGGCCGGGGCCGGGGCGCGCCGCACCTACTTCGCGCACTGGAGCCTGCGCGACTGAGCAGGGGCGGGGCCCGCGGCCGCCGGCCCCGTCGCAGCCGCCTCCCGCTGCGGCATCGCCCGGGGACCCTGACGCCCGGGCCCGGACCTCGAGCCCCGAAGCTCGGGATCCTCGCGCTCGGTCTGCCGCTCCGGGCCGGCGCTCAGGCCTGGCGGTCGATGCGCCGCGCCAGCACGACCGAGGTGGTGGTCTTGCGCACGCCCTCGATCGCGCCGATCTCGTCGAGCAGCGCGTCGAGCCGGGCCGGCGTCTCGGCGTGCAGCAGCGCGAGGTAGTCGGACTCGCCGCTCACCGAGCACAGCAGCCGCAGCTCGGGCAGCGCGGCCAGACGCAGCGTCACGTCGCGCCCGGCGCGCGGCTCGGTGACGATGCCGACATAGGCCTCGACGCCGCGTTCGTCCTCCAGCGCCGCCAGCCGCACCGTGTAGCCGACGATCACGCGCTGGCGCTCCAGCCGCGCGATGCGGGCCAGCACCGTGGTGCGCGCCACGCCCAGCCGGCGCGCGAGCTCGGCCGCGCTGGCGCGGGCGTCGGCCTGCAGCAGCGCGATCAGGCGGCGGTCGAGTTCATCGAGGTTCATCGGTTCGCTGCCTCCGCGCCGCGCCTGCGCCGCACGAAGGACACCGGGCGCGGCGGCGGACGAGTCCGCCGCCCGGGGCGCGCGAATCGAATCATTGCATCGTCGAATCGTCGAAGCAAGCAAATGCTTCGACGAAATACATGTTTCATGTGTCGTGACCGAGATCTACAGTGACGGCATCGACCCACCCGCTACACATCGGAGTACACCTCATGCGCCTGGTCCTGCTCGGAGCCGGCCACATCGGCCAGACCATCGCCCGCCTGCTCGGCCGCAGCGGCGACTACCAGGTCACCGTCGTCGACCGCAGCGCCGAGGCGCTGGCGCTGCTGGCTGGCGAACCGGTGCGCACGCTGCGCCTGGAGAGCGCCGATGCCGAGGCCCTCGCCCGCGTGCTGGACGGGGAGCAGGTGGTGGTCAACGCGCTGCCGTACCACCTGGCCGCGCACACCGCGGCGCAGGCGCGGGCCGCCGGCTGCCACTACTTCGACCTCACCGAGGACGTCGCCGCCACGCGCGAGATCGTGCGGATGGCCGAGGGCGCACAGACCGCCTTCATGCCCCAGTGCGGCCTGGCGCCCGGATTCATCGGCATCGTCGCGCACCACCTGGCGCAGGGCTTCGACGCGCTGCACGACGTGAAGATGCGCGTCGGCGCGCTGCCCGCCTTCCCGACCAATGCCCTCAAGTACAACCTGACCTGGAGCGTCGACGGGCTGATCAACGAGTACTGCCACCCCTGCGAGGCCATCCGCGACGGCCATCGCATCGAGGCGCTGCCGCTCGAGGGCCTGGAGCACTTCTCGCTGGACGGCATCGAGTACGAGGCCTTCAACACCAGCGGCGGCCTGGGCACACTGTGCGAGACGCTCGCGGGGCGGGTGCGCAACCTCGACTACAAGAGCGTGCGTTACCCGGGCCACCATGCGCTGATGAAGGTGCTGCTCGAGGAACTGCGGCTGGCCGACGACCAGGAGACGCTCAAGACCATCATGCGGCGGGCGATCCCGAGCACGATGCAGGACGTGGTGCTGGTGTTCGTCACCGTCAGCGGCACGCGCAAGGGGCAGCTGGTGCAGGAGGTGTTCGCGCGGAAGATCTTTGCCGAGCGCGCGCAGGACGGCGCCGAGGCGCAGTCGGCGATCCAGATCACCACCGCGGCCGGTGTCTGTGCCGCCGTGGACCTGTTCCGCACCGGCCGGCTGCCCCAGCGCGGCTTCGTGCGACAGGAGCAGGTGGCGCTGCCCGAGTTCCTGGCCAATCGCTTCGGTCGCGCCTACCAGCAGTTCCGGCAGGTCGAGAGCATCGGCTAGCGGCGGGACGAGTGCGCGCGGCCATGAACCCTGCGCCTCCCGGCGCTCCAAGGCTCACGCCGCACCCCCCCGCCCGCACGACCCTCTGCAACCACCAGCGAGGACTGCAAACCGCCCGCTACGGCGCCCATCGAGTGGCGAGCCGAGCGGCAAGCGCCGTGCACGCCCGCCACGGCGCCCGTTGAGCGGCAGGTGGTGTGCCTGGCCGGCGCTGTGTGGGGTGCCGAGCAGCGCAGCCTCGAGGGCGGCGCGCGCAGCGCGCTTCGTGATCTGACCCACGGCAACTGTCCGAGCGCAGCGAGCGAAGCGAGCGGAGCGAGTTTTGCCGTGCGCCCTCGAGGCGAGCAGCGCAGGGGAGTCGGCCTGCAAGGCCGACCGCCCCGTCCAGCGCCGGCCAGGCGCGCCGCCTGCCGCGACGCGCGATGCGCCGCCTGCCGCGACGCGCGATCCGGTGCACACCGAGACGCGCGATGCGCCGCTCGCCACGGCGCACGCCGCACAGAGCCCCAGTCGTCGACTGTGGCTAGCATCTGCCACCCCACTCCCGTGCTCCCGCAGTGAACCCCACCCGCCTGGACCGCGCGTCGTTCGACGCCGCGATCGTCGATCTCGACGGCACGATGGTGGACACCCTGGGCGACTTCGAGGTCGCGCTGGCCGCCGCGCTCGCCGACGTCGGCTGCCCGCCCGTCACGCGCGACTTCATCGCGCGCACCGTGGGCCGCGGCAGCGAGCACCTGATCCGCTCCGCGCTGGCGCAGGTCGGCGCGCCGCCGGCGCTGTTCGATGCCGCCTGGGTGAGCTACCAGCACCACTACCGGGCCGTCAACGGCCTGCACTCGGTTCCGTATCCCGGCGTCGCGCAGGGCCTCGGTGCGCTGCGCGCGGCCGGCTGGCGCCTGGCCTGCATCACCAACAAGCCCGGCGCCTTCGCGCGCGCGCTGCTGCTGGCCAAGGGGCTGGCGCCGCTGTTCGAGCACGTGTACGGCGGCGACGCGTTCGCGCGCCGCAAGCCCGACCCGTTGCCGCTGCTGCAGGCCTGCAAGGCGCTGGGCACGGAGCCGGCGCGCACGCTCGTGATCGGCGACTCCAGCAACGACGCCGTCGCCGCCCGCGCCGCCGGCTGCCCGGTGGTGCTGGTGAGCTACGGCTACAACCACGGCGAGCCCGCGCACGCCGCCGGTGCCGACGCCGTGATCGACCGCATCGACGAGTTGCCGCAGCGCCTGGCCGAGCCCGGCTGGCCCCGCGCCGGCGCTGCTACCATCGCCCCGTGATCCCGACTCCCGCCCTGCCTGCCGCCTTCCCGCCAGGGACCCGGCGCCGCGCCTTCGGCGCCGGCCCGTCCCGGGGAGCCTGGCCCTGGCGTCGCTGGCCCGCCAGCCGCTGAACGTCGCGCGGCGCGCGGCCGTCCCCCGCGGACGACCGCGCCACCGGCCGCAGCGACGATCCTGCCCCAACATCCCGCCCGACAGTCGCCGGCGCCCCGCCGCCACGGCAACTGCCGCACCGAGGGCCACGACGTGATCACCGAACTCGAATTCAAGAGCCTGGCCGCCCAGGGCTACAGCCGCATCCCGCTGCTCACCGAGGCCTTCGCCGACCTCGAGACGCCGCTGTCGCTCTACCTCAAGCTGGCCGGCGGCAGCCGCCACAGCTTCCTGCTCGAGAGCGTGGTCGGCGGCGAGCGCTTCGGGCGCTACTCCTTCATCGGGCTGCCGGCGCGCACCCTGCTGCGCTCGAGCGCCCGTGCCGACGGCGGCTTCCTCACCGAGGTGGTCACCGACGAGCGGGTGGTCGAGACCGACCAGGGCGACCCGCTCGACTTCATCGCCCGCTACCAGGCGCGCTTCAAGGTGGCGCTGCGGCCCGGGCTGCCGCGCTTCTGCGGGGGGCTGGCCGGCTACTTCGGCTACGACACGGTGCGGGCGATCGAGCCGCGGCTGGCCGGCACGCGCAAGGGCGGCGGCATCGGCACGCCCGACATCCAGCTGCTGCAGTGCGAGGAGCTGGCCGTCATCGACAACCTGTCGGGGCGGCTGTACCTGATCGTCTACGCCGACCCGGCCCAGCCCGAGGCCTGGTTCGCGGGCAAGCGACGGCTCGCCGAGCTGGCCGACCGGCTGCGCTTCTCCGTCACCGCGCCCCAGGTGCGGCGCGGCCCGAGCTACGCGGTCGAGCGCGAGTTCGCGCGCGCCGACTTCGAACGCGCGGTGGAGCGCGCCAAGGAGTACATCGCCGCGGGCGACTGCATGCAGATCGTGCTCGGCCAGCGGCTGCGCAAGCGCTACACCGAGAGCCCGCTGGCGCTGTACCGCGCGCTGCGCTCGCTGAACCCGAGCCCGTACATGTACTACTACGACATGGGCGGCTTCCAGATCGTCGGCGCGAGCCCCGAGATCCTGGTGCGCCACGAGCGCGACGCCGAGGGGGCCGACACGGCGGTTTCGGCCGACACCGCCGACGGCGGCGGCACCTCCGAGAAGGTCACGATCCGGCCGATCGCCGGCACCCGCCCGCGCGGCAGCACGCCCGAGCGCGACCGCGCGCTCGAGCGCGAGCTGCTGGCCGACCCGAAGGAGCGCGCCGAGCACCTGATGCTGATCGACCTGGCGCGCAACGACATCGGGCGCATCGCCCGCACCGGCAGCGTCCGCGTGACCGAGGCCTTCGGCATCGAGCGCTACTCGCACGTGATGCACATCGTCAGCAACGTCGAGGGACGGCTGCGGCCGGGCGTGGGAGCGCTGGACGTGCTGCGCGCCAGCTTCCCCGCCGGCACGCTGAGCGGCGCGCCGAAGATCCGCGCGATGCAGCTGATCGACGAGCTCGAGCCGGTGGAGCGCGGCATCTACGGCGGCGCGGTCGGCTACCTCAGCTTCGCCGGCGACATGGACGTGGCCATCGCCATCCGCACCGGCGTCGTCAAGGACCAGACCCTGTACGTTCAGGCCGGCGCCGGTGTCGTGGCCGACAGCGTGCCCGCCGCCGAGTGGCAGGAGACCGAGGCCAAGGCGCGCGCGGTGCTGCGCGCCGCCGAGCTGGTCGAGGAAGGCTTCTGAGGCGTCGCGGGCGCAGCGCAGGAGGGCATATGCTGCTGATGATCGACCAACTTCAGGTGGGTCTCACAGCATCCCACGGCGGCCCGCAAACCCTCGCCAGTGCTGGAGATTCGGGCGCCTGACGTCGCACGGCGGACCGCTCCGGTCCGGCGAGAAGCGGGTATCGATGCGGGTATCGAAACGACTCAGATTCGCCCATCGAGCATCGTGCTGCTGACGGGCTGCTTCCAGCAGGTCTGACACACGCCGCAGCTACGCCGCCCACACCCGCAGCGGGCAGTGCTGCGCCATGTGACTGAAGTCGCGGTCGGTCGTCAGCAGCGTCAGCTCATGGCGGATACCCAGCTGCGCGATCAGCGCGTCGATGGTGCCCACCTGCACGCCGGCCTGCCGGCACGTGGTGCGCAGCGAGGCGGCGTCGATGTGATCCTGCCGATCGGGCTGCAGCAGCGGCAGCGCGGCAAAGCGGTCGATGATCTGTTTGCGCGCCTTCGGGCCAGCGAAGCCCTGGAGCAGCTCCTGAAGCACCAGGCCGGTGGTGACCACGACGTCGGCGCCGAGCAGCGCATCCTGGAGCTGCCGGACTTCGGGCTCGCCGCGTTCCGCGTCGCGCCGGAGCGCCAGCGACCAGACGCTGGTGTCGACCAGCAGCGTCATGCGCCGCTGCGCGAGCGCTCGGCCTTGTGGTCGAAGGCCGGATCCCACTCCAGCTTGCCCAGCAGCTCGGCCACGCGGCGCTGCTCGCGCCGCGCGATGAACTCCTGCAGCGCCTTTGTGACAGCAGCCTTCTTGGTGCGCTCCCCACTGACTTCGACGGCGCGCTCGAGCAGTTCGGGGTCGATGGCGAGGTTGGTGGCCATGTGCAGCTCCTTGTGCGGCAGTTTACACATCGGCAGCCCTTCAGGCCAACGCAGGTAGCGGCGCCGCGCAGGCTCTGGCGCAACACTCAGATCGAATCGGCTGGCGGTTCGATCCCCTTTCGCGATCAGCCACCTTTCGGGTCTTGATGGTGGGGATTCGTGGTCGACCATGGGCTCGCGCGGGCGGACCGACCTTCAAGCCCCTGCGACCACGCGCCGGCTCGCCCACGAGTGGCGGCCGGTGCTCGAACGGATGGCGAGACGCTGTGCACGGCATCAGGTGCCGGCACGGCTTGGGCACGGTCTGCAGCGCGTTTCAGGAGCGCCCGGCGCGGTGGCCGGTGGTCTGCAGCACTCAGCTCTGCGAAGGGGAACCAACGTCCGCGACCTCGGGGGTCACGGCCAGCCTGGCTCAGGTCCAGACCTCAATGGGCAGGTAACGACTGCGACGCCTCTTCGCTCCAGCAGAGCAGGCCATGAGGGAGGCCCAAGGGAGCCTGTAGTGGACGCGCGGGGCGCGGGTGTCGTCAACGGGCTTGGCGCAGACGCCCGCCGCAATCGGCCGGACTCACGGGTACTTGCATGGGCAAGTGATGCAGGGGCAAGGCGGCTCTGTTTTCGGAACGCCGGCAGGGCGCGCGCCGCCCCTGGGGTTGACGACTGTGCGATCCAACCAAACGGTCGCGGGCAGTGCCCTGGGGCGAAACGGAGTCCGGATGGTCTGGCATGGCGCGGATTGTCTCGCTCCTGGGTTGATAGCCATTTATTCGTATTTATGCGGTCAATGTCGTATAAATCGGCATAAGTCGCTATAGTGGCACCTGCCATGGACAAGATCCGCAACCCCTTCTCGCCGGGCGCGGGCTCGCCGCCGCCCGAGCTGGCCGGCCGCGAAGGCATCCTGGAGCAGGCTCGGGTGCTGTTTGGCCGGGTGCAGGCCAAGCGGCCCGAGAAGAGCCTGCTGCTGACGGGCCTGCGCGGCGTGGGCAAGACGGTGCTGCTCAACGAGATCGAGCGCATTGCCGTGGCCCAGGGCTTCAGAACCATCTTGGTCGAGGCGCACGAAGGCAAGCCGCTGGCCGTGCTGCTGGCGCCTCACTTGCGCCGCTTGCTGTTCGACCTGGATCGGGTGAAGGCGGCTGGCAACAAGGCGCGCCGGGCCTTGAGCGTGCTGCGTAGCTTCATCGGTGCCATCAAGGTGAAAGTGGGCGATCTGGACATCGGCCTCGACATCGAACCCGAGCCTGGCTCGGCCGACAGCGGCGATCTTGAGGTCGATCTGCCCAACCTGTTCGTGGCCGTGGGCGAAGCGGCGCAGGAGCGGGGCGCGGCGGTCGCCATCCTGATCGACGAGATCCAGTACTTCAGCACCGAGGAGCTGAGCGCGCTGATCATGGCCATGCGCCGCATGCAGCAGCGCCAACTGCCGCTGGTGCTGGTGGGCGCGGGCCTCCCGATCCTGCCCGGGCTGGCCGGTGAGTCGAAGTCGTATGCCGAGCGGCTGTTCAACTTCCCCGCATTGGGGCCCCTGCCTGAGCCCGACGCTGCGCGTGCACTGCAGGACCCCGTGCAGGCCGAGGGCGTGGCGTTCGACCTCGATGCGCTGCACGAGATCTTCCGGCTCACCCAGGGGTATCCGTACTTTCTGCAGGAGTGGGGCTACCAAGCCTGGAACCACGCCGCGGCCTCGCCCATCGGCGCGGACGTGATCCTTGAGGCGAGCGAGCTGGTGTCGCAGCGCCTGGACGAGAACTTCTTCCGCGTGCGCTTCGACCGGCTGACGCCACGGGAGAAGACCTACCTGCGCGCCATGGCCGAACTGGGCGAAGGACCCTACCGAACCGGCGACATCGCCGACAAGCTGGGAGTGAAGACCACGAGTCTGGCGCCAGTGCGCGCCAACCTGATCAAGAAGGGTATGGTCTACAGCCCCTCGCATGGCGAGATGGCCTTCACCGTGCCGCTGTTCGATGCCTTCATGCGGCGCGCGATGCCGCGCTTCGAACCCTGACGGCGAGGTTGCCATGCCCAGCGTCGGCCAGATCGAGAAGAAGACGCAAGAGCGAGTGCTGGCGCTGCTGAGCCAGCGCCTGGGCTACACCTACCTGGGCGACTGGATCGACCGGCCCGCCAACTCGAACATCGAGCCCGAAGGCCTGAGGGCCTGGTTGGCCACCCAGGGCGTGAGCGACACGCTGGCCGCACGCGCCTTGTTCGAACTGCAGAAGGTGGCCAACGACACCAGCAAGAGCCTCTACGACCGCAACCATGCCGTCTACCGCCTGCTGCGCTATGGCGTGAAGGTGCGGCCCGAGGCGGGGGAGAACACGGTCACCGTGTGGCTGGTGAAGTGGGCAGATCCGCTGGCCAACGACTTCGCGGTGGCCGAGGAAGTCGCCGTCCCCGGCGGCGACCTGGTCAGCGGCGCCAAGGCCAGCACGAAGGCCGGGACGAAGAGGCCCGACGTGGTGCTGTACGTCAACGGCATCGCGCTGGGCGTGCTGGAATTGAAGCGTTCCACGGTGTCGGTATCCGAGGGCATCCGCCAGAACCTGGACAACCAGAAGAAGGAGTTCATTCAACCCTTCTTCTCCACGATGCAGTGGGTGATGGCGGGCAACGACACCGAAGGCCTGCGCTACGCCACCATCGAGACACCCGAGAAGTATTCCTGAATCCGTGGCCTGACCTCGCAACGCGCGCACCCTGCGGGTGAATCCGAGATGAGTGGCACGGCGGGCGACGGGACAATGGCGTGCCATGCGCCCGATCCAAGTCAAGCAACTCGACTATGACCTCACGCCGACCG
>JADCGP010000007.1 GCA_020248915.1 Rubrivivax sp.
AGGAGATGGTGATGCCTGGGGACAACGTGAGCATCACCGTGAAGCTGATTGCGCCGATCGCGATGGAGGAGGGGCTGCGCTTCGCGATCCGCGAGGGCGGCCGCACCGTCGGCGCGGGCGTCGTGGCCAAGATCATCGAGTGACATGTGAGCCTCCGGCCGCGGCCTGCCGCGGCCGCCGCCCCGAGGGGCCGACCCGCTCAACACCAGACTGAGGACTCACATGGCCACCAAGCAGAAGATCCGCATCCGCCTGAAGGCGTTCGACTACAAGCTGATCGACCAGAGTGCGCTGGAGATCGTCGACACCGCCAAGCGCACCGGCGCCATCGTCAAGGGCCCCGTGCCCCTGCCGACCCGGATGGAGCGTTTCGACATCCTGCGCTCGCCGCACGTCAACAAGACCAGCCGCGACCAGTTCGAGATCCGCACCCACCAGCGCCTGATGGACATCATCGACCCGACCGACAAGACGGTGGACGCGCTGATGAAGCTCGACCTGCCGGCTGGCGTGGACGTCGAGATCAAGCTCCAGTAGCCGTTTCGGCTATACTCAGCAGCTTTCCCGCCGGCGGCACGGTTGCCGGCAAGCCGGGCCTTGGTGCCCGGCGGGCCCCGCCCCGGCGGGGGTCCGTGACAGCCGGGGCCGGCGAGGCCACCGGCACCCGCCCCGGCCAATCGTTGTCGGGAACGTGAACAAGGGGCTCCCGGCATCGGGGGCTGGAGCAAGACCATGAGCCTGAGCGAACAGCTCGGCCTGCTCGGTCGGAAGGTGGGCATGATGCGCATCTTCACGGACGACGGCGACGCCGTCCCCGTGACTGTGCTCGACGTGTCCGACAACCGCGTCACGCAGGTCAAGACCGAGGCCACCGACGGCTACAACGCCCTTCAGGTCGCCTTCGGCTCGAAGAAGGCAAGCCGCCTGACCAAGCCCGAGGCCGGGCACCTGGCCAAGGCCGGCGTGGAACCCGCCGAAATCCTGCTGGAGTTCCGCGTCAGTGCCGAAGTCGCCGGCCGCTACCAGCCCGGCGCGAAGCTGCCCGTGACGCTGTTCACCGCCGGCCAGACGGTCGACGTGCAGGGCACGACCATCGGCAAGGGCTTTGCCGGCACGATCAAGCGCCACAACTTCGGCTCGCAGCGCGCGTCGCACGGCAACAGCCGCTCGCACAACGTGCCGGGCTCGATCTCGATGGCGCAGGATCCGGGCCGCGTGTTCCCGGGCAAGCGCATGAGCGGCCACATGGGCGACGTCACCGTGACGACCCAGAACCTGGACGTCGTGCGCGTGGACGAGTCGCGCTCGCTGCTGCTGGTCAAGGGCGCGGTGCCGGGCTCGAAGAACGGCTTCGTCACCGTGCGGCCGGCCGTCAAGGCCCGTGTCGCCAAGGGAGCCGCGTGATGCAACTCGAGCTGCTCAACGAACAGGGCCAGGCCACCTCCAAGGTCGACGCGCCCGACACCGTGTTCGCGCGCGACTACAACGAGGCGCTGGTGCACCAGATCGTGGTCGCGTTCCAGGCCAACGCGCGGCAGGGCACGCGTGCCCAGCTGACCCGCGGCGAGGTCAAGCACTCCACGAAGAAGCCGTTCCGCCAGAAGGGCACCGGCCGCGCGCGCGCCGGCATGACCTCCAGCCCGCTGTGGCGCGGCGGCGGCCGCATCTTCCCGAACCGGCCCGACGAGAACTTCTCGCACAAGGTCAACAAGAAGATGTACCGCGCCGGCATGGCGTCGATCCTGTCGCAGCTGGCGCGCGACGGCCGCATCGCGGTGGTCGACTCGCTGGCCGTCGACGCCCCCAAGACGCGGCTGCTGGCCGCCAAGTTCAAGGCGATGGGCCTTGACTCGGTGATGGTCATCGCCGACCACGTGGACGACAACCTCGCGCTGGCCAGCCGCAACCTGCCCAACGTGCTCGTGGTCGAGCCGCGCTACGCCGACCCGCTGTCGCTCGTGTTCTACAAGAAGGTGCTGCTCACCAAGGGCGCGATCGAGCAGCTCAAGGAGATGTACGCATGAGCGCGGCTGCCGCCCCCAAGTTCGACGCCGGCCGCCTGGCCCGCGTCCTCGTGGCGCCGATCATCTCGGAGAAGGCCACGCGCATCGGCGAGAAGAACAACCAGGTGTTGTTCCGCGTGCTGCGCGACGCCACCAAGCCCGAGATCAAGGCCGCCGTCGAGCTTATGTTCAAGGTCGAGGTCGCCTCGGTCAGCACGCTGGTGCAGAAGGGTCGCACCAAGCGCTTCGGCCGCACGATCGGCCGCCGCGACCACGTCAAGAAGGCCTACGTCTCGCTGAAGCCGGGCCAGGAGCTCAACTTCTCCGGGGAGGGTGCGTAATGGCTGTCATCAAGGTCAAGCCCACGTCGCCCGGCCGCCGCGCCGTGGTGAAGGTGACGCGCAACCAGCTGCACAAGGGTGCGCCGGAGGCGTCGCTGCTCGAGCCGCAGAAGCAGAAGTCGGGCCGCAACAACAACGGCCACATCACGATGCGCCACAAGGGCGGTGGTCACAAGCACCACTACCGCGTGGTCGACTTCCGCCGCGTCAAGGACGGGATCCCGGCCAAGGTCGAGCGCATCGAGTACGACCCCAACCGCACGGCGCACATCGCGCTGCTGTGCTATGCCGACGGCGAGCGCCGCTACATCGTGGCGCCGCGCGGCGTGGAGGTCGGCGCGACGCTGATGAGCGGCGCCGAGGCCCCGATCAAGGCCGGCAACACGCTGCCGATCCGCAACATCCCGGTCGGCTCGACGATCCACTGCGTCGAGCTGCTGCCCGGCAAGGGCGCGCAGATGGCGCGCTCGGCCGGCGCCGGGGTCACGCTGATGGCGCGCGAGGGCACCTACGCCCAGGTGCGGCTGCGCTCGGGCGAGGTTCGCCGCGTGCACATCGATTGCCGCGCCACGATCGGCGAGGTCAGCAACGAGGAGCACAGCCTGCGCCAGCTCGGCAAGGCCGGCGTCAAGCGCTGGATGGGCATCCGCCCGACCGTGCGCGGCGTCGCGATGAACCCGATCGACCACCCGCACGGCGGCGGCGAGGGCCGCACCGGCGAGGCGCGGCCGCAGGTGTCGCCGTGGAACACCCTGACCAAGGGCTATCGCACGCGCAACAACAAGCGCACGCAGACGTTCATCGTCTCGCGGCGCAAGAAGTGAGGCCCTGAGGGAACACCACCATGGCACGTTCACTGAAGAAGGGTCCGTTCGTGGACCACCACCTGATGGCCAAGGTCGAGAAGGCCTCGGCCGGCAAGGACAAGAAGCCGATCAAGACCTGGTCGCGCCGCAGCACCATCCTGCCCGAGTTCATCGGGCTGACGGTGGCGGTGCACAACGGCAAGCAGCACGTGCCGGTCTACGTGACCGACCAGATGGTCGGCCACAAGCTCGGCGAGTTCGCACTGACGCGCCTGTTCAAGGGTCACCCCGCGGACAAGAAGGCCGCGAAGAAGTAAGGAGCACGCGATGGCAATCGAGACCAAGGCCGTCGTGCGCGGCGTGCGCCTGTCGGCCGACAAGGGCCGGCTGGTCGCCGACCTGATCCGCGGCAAGAAGGTCGACCAGGCGCTGAACATCCTGGCCTTCACGCCCAAGAAGGCGGCCGGCATCGTCAAGAAGGCGGTCGAGAGCGCGGTGGCCAACGCCGAGCACAACGACGGCGCCGACGTCGACGAGCTGAAGATCAAGTCGATCCACGTCGAGCAGGGCGCGGTGCTCAAGCGCTTCGCCGCCCGGGCCAAGGGCCGCGGCGCGCGGATCCACAAGGGCACCTGCCACATCTACGTCACGGTCGGCAACTGAGCGGAGCCAGGAAGAGCACATGGGACAGAAAATCCACCCGACCGGCTTCCGCCTCGCCGTCACGCGCGCGTGGCAGAGCCGCTGGTTCGCCAACAACCGCAACTTCGCCGGCATGCTGGCCGAGGACCTGCAGGTGCGCGAGTACCTGCGCAAGCGGCTGAAGAACGCGGCCGTCTCGCGCATCCTGATCGAGCGCCCGGCCAAGAACGCCCGCATCACGATCTTCTCGGCCCGCCCCGGCGTCGTGATCGGCAAGAAGGGCGAGGACATCGAGAACCTGAAGGCCGAGCTCGCCCGCCGCCTGGGCGTGCCGGTCGCGGTGAACATCGAGGAGATCCGCAAGCCCGAGGTCGACGCGCAGCTGATCGCCGACAGCATCACCCAGCAGCTCGAGAAGCGCATCATGTTCCGCCGCGCGATGAAGCGCGCGATGCAGAACGCCATGCGCCTGGGCGCCCAGGGCATCAAGATCATGTCGGCAGGCCGGCTCAACGGCATCGAGATCGCGCGAACCGAGTGGTACCGCGAAGGCCGCGTGCCGCTGCACACCCTGAAGGCCGACATCGACTACGGCTTCAGCGAAGCCAAGACCACCTATGGCGTCATCGGCGTCAAGGTGTGGGTCTACCGCGGCGACCGCCTGGCCAACGGCGAGGCCCCGCAGCTGCCCCAGACCGCCGCTGACGGCGAGCGCCGCGAGCGCCGCGGCCCGCGCCCCGACGGGCGTGGTCCGGGCGGCCGCGGCCGGCCCGGCGCCCCGGCCGGCGACCGCGCCCCGCGTGCCGACGCCGCGACGGCCGCCGCCCCGGCGGGCCCCGCGGCCGGCAGCGACGATGCAGCCAAGGGCCCCGGCCCGACGGTCAAGCGCGTACGCCGCGCTGCGCCGCCGGCTGGCGGCGAGAACAAAGGAGAGTGACGATGCTGCAACCCGCACGTCGCAAGTTCCGCAAGGAGCAGAAGGGCCGCAACACCGGCATCGCCACGCGCGGCACGAACGTGTCGTTCGGCGAGT
The DNA here is from genome assembly GCA_020248915.1 of Rubrivivax sp. GTDB lineage: Bacteria > Pseudomonadota > Gammaproteobacteria > Burkholderiales > Burkholderiaceae_C > Rubrivivax. Next base: position 4,826 of record JADCGP010000007.1, read on the forward strand.
TCGGTCTGAAGGCCACCGAGCGCGGCCGGATCACCGCGCGCCAGATCGAGGCCGCCCGCCGCGCGATCAGCCGCCACATCAAGCGTGGCGGCCGCATCTTCATCCGCATCTTCCCCGACAAGCCGATCTCGCAGAAGCCGGCCGAGGTGCGGATGGGCAACGGCAAGGGCAACCCCGAGTACTTCGTGGCCGAGATCGTCCCGGGCAAGGTGCTGTACGAGCTGAACGGCGTGCCCGAGCAGCTTGCGCGCGAGGCCTTCACGCTGGCCGCGGCCAAGCTGCCGCTGCGCACCACGTTCGTGGCGCGCCAGGTCGGCCTCTAAGCGAAACCCGGTCGGAGGACCACGATGAAGGCATCCGAACTGCGCGCCAAGGACGTGGCCGCGCTCGAGAAGGAAGTCACCGATCTGCTGAAGGCCCATTTCGGCCTGCGCATGCAGAAGGCGACGCAGCAACTGGGCAACCACTCGCAGCTGGGCAAGACGCGGCGTGACATCGCGCGCGCCAAGACCATCCTGGCCGAGAAGAAGAAGGCCGCGAAATGAGCGAAGCGCAAGCCACGCCCGCGAAGGCGAAGAACACCCGCACCCTGGTCGGCCGCGTCGTCAGCGACAAGCGCTCCAAGACCGTGACCGTGCTCGTCGAGCGCCGTGCCGCGCACGAGCTCTACGGCAAGATCGTGGCCAAGTCGCGCAAGTACCACGCCCACGACGAGAAGGGCGAGTACAAGATGGGCGACGTCGTCGAGATCGCCGAGGGCCGCCCGATCAGCAAGACCAAGAGCTGGGTCGTGACCCGCCTGGTCGAGAAGGCGCGGCTGGTCTGACCGGCCGGCAAGACCCCAGCCCCGCACGTCGCGGCCGGCCGGCGCACACTGCGCAGCCGGCCGCTTGCATTGCCGGCCTGCGCGTCGCGCAGGCCCCGGCCGCCACCAGGAGACACGCATGATCAAGGTCGGAGACAGGCTGCCCGCCGGCACCCTGAACGAGTACATCGAGGTCGAGGGCAACGGCTGCTCGATCGGCCCCAACGGCTTCGACATCGCCAAGGAGACCGCGGGCAAGAAGATCGCCATCTTCGGCCTGCCGGGCGCGTTCACGCCCACCTGCTCGGCCAAGCACGTGCCGGGCTACGTCGAGAAGCACGCGGAGCTCAAGGCCGCCGGCATCGACGAGGTCTGGTGCGTGTCGGTGAACGACGCCTTCGTGATGGGCGCCTGGGGGCGCGACCAGCACACCGCCGGCAAGGTGCGGATGATGGCCGACGGCAGCGCCGCCTTCTCCCAGGCCACCGGCCTGACGCTGGACCTTACCGCGCGCGGCATGGGCCTGCGCAGCAACCGCTACTCGATGCTGGTGGTGGACGGCGTGGTCAAGGCACTCAACGTCGAGGGCCCCGGCAAGTTCGAGGTCAGCGACGCCGCCTCTCTGCTCGGCCAGGCCAAGACGCTGCTGGGCTGAGGCCCGCGGCACGCCGACGGCGGGGCCCTGGGCCCCGCACGGGCGCAACGATTGACGACACCGTCCCGCAACTGACATAATCGCGGGCTTCGCCGGTCGGGCCGGTGCGCACCCCAGGGTGTGTGCCGCACGGCCGGATCACCCCAGACACGGGCCCAAGACTGACCGGGTAGCGTGGCCGGGAGGCGGATCGGCAGGATCCGCGTCCCCGGCAAGGCTGCCGGATCAAGTTGGGATGAGAACATGATCCAAATGCAATCGCGGCTCGACGTGGCCGACAACACGGGCGCGAAGTCCGTCATGTGCATCAAGGTGCTCGGCGGCAGCAAGCGCCGCTACGCCGGCATCGGCGACGTGATCAAGGTCTCGATCAAGGAAGCGGCGCCCCGCGGCCGCGTCAAGAAGGGCGAGGTCTACAACGCCGTCGTCGTGCGCACCGCCAAGGGCGTGCGGCGCCAGGACGGCTCGCTCGTCAAGTTCGACGGCAACGCCGCAGTGCTGCTCAACGCCAAGCTCGAGCCGATCGGCACGCGCATCTTCGGGCCCGTCACGCGCGAGCTGCGCAGCGAGCGCTTCATGAAGATCGTCTCGCTGGCGCCGGAGGTCCTCTGACCATGATGAAGATCAAGAAGGGCGACCAGGTCGTCGTGACGACCGGCCGCGACAAGGGCAAGCGCGGCACCGTCACCCGCCGCGTCGACGACCAGCACCTCGTCGTCGAGGGCGTCAACATCGTCAAGAAGCACGTCAAGCCCAACCCGCTGAAGGGCACGACCGGCGGCGTGATCGACAAGACGATGCCGATCCACCAGAGCAACGTGGCGATCTACAACGCCGCCACCGGCAAGGCCGACCGCGTCGGCATCAAGCTGCTCGACGGCGGCCGCAAGGTGCGCGTGTACAAGTCGTCGGGCGAAGAGATCAAGGCCTGAGCCACGGGCGAGGACGAACATGGCCACCAAGAAAACCGCCGCCACGCCCGCCAAGGGCGCCGCGCCCGCGAAGTCCGCCGCCGCGCAGTCCAAGGCGTCTGCCGCGCCGGCCATCGGCGAGGCCGACAAGGTCAGCTCCGCGCGCCTGCAGCACGTGTACCGCGAGCGCATCGTGCCCGAGCTGATGAAGAAGTTCGGCTACAAGTCTGCGATGCAGGTGCCGCGCCTGGAGAAGATCACGCTGAACATGGGCGTGGGCGAGGCCGTCGCCGACAAGAAGGTGATGGACAGCGCGCTGGCCGACCTGACCAAGATCGCCGGCCAGAAGCCGGTGGTCACCAAGAGCCGCAAGGCCATCGCCGCGTTCAAGATCCGCGAGAACGTGCCGGTGGGCTGCATGGTCACGCTGCGCGGCATCCGGATGTACGAGTTCCTCGACCGCTTCGTCACGATCGCGCTGCCGCGCGTGCGCGACTTCCGCGGCATCAGCGGGCGCAGCTTCGACGGCCGCGGCAACTACAACGTCGGCGTCAAGGAACAGATCATCTTCCCCGAGATCGAGTACGAGAAGATCGACGCGATCCGCGGCCTGAACATCAGCATCACCACGAGCGCGAAGACCGACGAGGAGTGCAAGGCCCTGCTCGCGGCGTTCAAGTTCCCGTTCAAGAACTGAGGCACCGGCCCATGACCAAACTGTCCGTCAAGCAGCGCGAAGACAAGCGCGTCAAGCTGGTCGCCAGGTACGCGAAGAAGCACACCGAGCTGAGCGCGATCGCCAACGACGCCAAGAAGAGCGACCAGGAGCGCTACGCGGCGCGGCTCGAGCTGCAGAAGCTGCCCCGCAATGCCAACCCCACCCGTCTGCGCAAGCGCTGCTCGATCACCGGGCGCGGGCGCGGCACGTTCCGCAAGTTCGGCCTGGGCCGCAACAAGATCCGCGAGCTCGCCTTCAAGGGCGACATCCCGGGCGTCGTCAAGGCGAGCTGGTGAGGCGCGAGGAGAACCGCAATGAGCATGAGTGATCCCATCGCCGACATGCTGACGCGCATCCGCAATGCGCAGATCGTGGACAAGGCGGCCGTCACGATGCCGTCGTCCAAGATCAAGGTCGCGATCGCGCAGGTGCTGAAGGACGAGGGCTACATCGACGGCTTTTCCGTGCGCGACGAGGGCGGCAAGCCCGAGCTCGAGATTGCGCTGAAGTATTACGCTGGCCGCCCCGTCATCGAGCGCATCGAGCGCGTCAGCCGCCCCGGCCTGCGCGTGTACCGCGGCCGCGACGCGCTGCCGCAGGTGATGAACGGCCTGGGCGTGGCGATCGTCACCACCCCCAAGGGCGTGATGACCGACCGCAAGGCCCGCGCCAGCGGCATCGGCGGCGAAGTGCTGTGCTACGTGGCCTGACGCCCCAGGAGAGATTCGAATGTCCCGCGTAGGAAAGATGCCGATCGCCGTGCCCCAGGGCGTGGACGTGTCGGTCGACGCCGACAAGGTCACCGTCAAGGGCGCCAACGGCACGCTCGAGCGCAAGCTCAGCCCGCTGGTGGCCGTGCGCCGCGAGGGCGCCGTGCTCCACGTGGCGCCGGCCGACACCACCCCCGAGGCCGACGCGATGAGCGGCACGACCCGCGCGCTGCTGGCCAACATGGTGGGCGGCGTGGGCAAGGGCTTCGAGAAGAAGCTCACCCTGGTGGGCGTGGGCTTCCGCGCCCAGGCCCAGGGCGCCAAGCTGAACCTGCAGATCGGCTTCTCGCACCCCGTGGTCAAGGAGATGCCCGCGGGCGTCAAGGTGGCCTGCCCGACGCAGACCGAGATCGTCATCACCGGTGCCGACCGCCAGGCCGTGGGCCAGGTGGCCGCCGAGGTGCGCGCGATCCGGCCGCCGGAGCCCTACAAGGGCAAGGGCATCCGCTACGCCAACGAACGCGTGGCGCTCAAGGAAACGAAGAAGAAGTAAGGCAAGCGAGGACGACGCCATGAGCCTGACCAAGAAGGACCAGCGGCTGCGCCGCGCCCGCCAGACCCGGGTGCGCATTGCCACCAACATCGCCGCGAAGCCCGCCACCGAGGGCGGCGCGCGCCTGACCGTGTTCCGCTCCAACCTGCACATCTACGCCAGCGTCGTGTCCGCCGACGGGGGCACGGTGCTCGCGAGCGCGTCCACGGCCGAGAAGGAGGTGCGCTCGCAGCTCGGCGCGCCCGGCAAGGGCGGCAACAGCGAGGCGGCCTCGATCATCGGCAAGCGGATCGCCGAGAAGGCCCGTGCCGCCGGCATCTCGCAGGTGGCTTTCGACCGCGCGGGCTATGCGTACCACGGCCGCGTCAAGGCCCTGGCCGAGGCCGCGCGCGAAGCCGGCCTGAAGTTCTGAGCGAAGCGGCGCACGAGGAATCAAGACGATGGCTAAGTTCACCCCCCGCGCCCAGACCGAGGGCAACGACGACGGGCTGAAGGAAAAGATGATCGCGGTCAACCGCGTCACCAAGGTCGTCAAGGGCGGCCGCACGCTGAGCTTCGCCGCCCTGACGGTGGTCGGCGACGGCGACGGCCGCATCGGCATGGGCAAGGGCAAGGCCAAGGAAGTGCCCGTGGCCGTGCAGAAGGCGATGGACGCCGCGCGCCGCAACATGTTCAAGGTGCAGCTGCGCAACGGCACGATCCACCACAACGTCATCGGCGAGCATGGCGCGGCGCGCGTGCTGATGGCCCCGGCCAAGCCCGGCGACGGCATCATCGCCGGCGGCCCGATGCGCGCGGTATTCGAGGTCATGGGCGTCACCGACATCGTCAGCAAGAGCCACGGCTCGACGAACCCGTACAACATGGTGCGCGCCACGATCGACGCACTGAAGAAGTCCACCACCCCGGCCGAGGTGGCCGCCAAGCGCGGCAAGACGGTCGAGGAACTGCTGGGTTGAACCGGCGCGCCGGAGCGAACGACATGGCTGACAAGAAGACCCTGACGGTGCGCCTCGTCAAGAGCGTGGCCGGCACGCGCGAGGACCACCGCGCCACGGTGCGCGGGCTGGGCCTGCGCAAGCTCGGCAGCACGCGCGTGCTCGTGGACACGCCCGCCGTGCGCGGCATGATCAACAAGGTCTCGTACCTGGTGCAGGTGCTGTGATGCAACTCAATACCCTCCAGCCGGCCGCCGGCAGCAAGAAGGCGCGCCGCCGCGTCGGCCGCGGCATCGGCTCGGGCCTGGGCAAGACCGCGGGCCGCGGCCACAAGGGCCAGAAGAGCCGCGCGGGTGGCTTCCACAAGGTGGGCTTCGAAGGCGGCCAGATGCCGCTGCAGCGCCGCCTGCCCAAGCGCGGCTTCAAGAGCGCGGCCCTGAAGTACGCCGGCGAGGTCACCCTCTCCGACCTCGAGCGCCTGGGCGCCGACAAGGTCGACCTGCTCGCGCTGAAGGCTGCCGGCCTCGTGCGCCAGATCGTCACCACCGTCAAGGTCGTCGCCTCGGGCGCGCTGACGCGCGCGGTGGTGCTCGAGGGCATCGGCGCCACCGCCGGTGCCCGCGCCGCGATCGAGGCCGCGGGCGGCTCGGCCCCGGCGCTGGCCAAGGTCGAGCGCCCCAAGAAGCTCCCGAAGAAGCCTGCCGCCTGAGGCGCCGGCACGCCGTCGAAAGCAGTCAAGGAAACGAGTGGCAACCTCCGCAGCTCAGCTGGCCAAGAGCGGGAAGTTCGGCGACCTCCGTCGCCGGATCATCTTCTTGCTGCTTGCGCTCGTGGTCTATCGCATCGGGGCCCACATCCCCGTGCCGGGCATCGACCCGGTGCAGCTGCAGCAGCTCTTCAAGAGCCAGGGCAGCGGCATCCTGAGCCTGTTCAACATGTTCAGCGGCGGGGCGCTGTCGCGCTTCACCGTCTTCGCCCTGGGCATCATGCCCTACATCAGCGCCAGCATCATCATGCAGCTGATGACCTACGTGGTGCCCTCGCTCGAGGCGCTCAAGAAGGAGGGCGAGGCCGGCCGGCGCAAGATCACGCAGTACACCCGCTACGGCACGCTGTTCCTCGCGATCTTCCAGTCGCTGGGCATCGCGCTGGCGCTCGAGGGCTCGCCCGGCCTGGTGCTGACCCCGGGCTTCGGCTTCCGGATGACCGCGGTCGTGAGCCTGGTGGCCGGCACCATGTTCCTGATGTGGCTCGGCGAGCAGATCACCGAGCGCGGCCTGGGCAACGGCATCTCGATCCTGATCTTCGCCGGCATCGTGGCCGGGCTGCCCTCGGCGATCGGCGGCCTGTTCGAGCTGGTGCGCACCGGCGCGATGAGCATCATCGCCTGCCTGTTCATCATCGCCATCGTCATCTTCGTGACCTTCGCGGTGGTGTTCGTCGAGCGCGGGCAGCGCAAGATCCTGGTCAACTACGCCAAGCGCCAGGTGGGCAACAAGGTCTACGGCGGCCAGAGCTCGCACCTGCCGCTGAAGCTCAACATGAGCGGCGTGATCCCGCCGATCTTCGCCAGCAGCATCATCCTGCTGCCGGCCACGATCGTCGGCTGGTTCGCCACCGGCGAGGGCCTGCGCTGGCTGAAGGACCTGTCGGCCGCGCTGTCGCCCGGCCAGCCGATCTACGTGCTGCTGTACGCCGGCATGATCGTGTTCTTCTGCTTCTTCTACACGGCGCTCGTGTTCAACAGCCGCGAGACCGCCGACAACCTGAAGAAGAGCGGCGCCTTCATCCCCGGCATCCGGCCCGGCGACCAGACCGCCCGCTACATCGACCGCATCCTGGGACGGCTGACGCTGGCCGGCGCCGTGTACATCACCGCCGTCTGCCTGCTGCCCGAGTTCCTGGTGCTGCGCTACAACGTGCCGTTCTATTTCGGCGGCACCTCCCTGCTGATCATCGTGGTGGTCACGATGGATTTCTGGGCCCAGGTCCAGAGCTACGTGATGAGCCAGCAATACGAAAGCCTGCTGAAGAAGGCAAATTTCAAGGCGAGCTGAATTGAGACGTGCGCGATGGCCAAGGACGACGTCATCCAGATGCAGGGGGAGATCCTCGAGAAGCTCCCCAACACCACGTTCCGGGTCAAGCTCGAGAACGGGCATGTCGTCCTCGGTCACATCAGCGGCAAGATGCGCATGCACTACATCCGCATCCTGCCCGGCGACACGGTGACCGTCGAGCTGACCCCGTACGACCTGACGCGCGCGCGGATCGTCTTCCGCGCCAAATGAGACAGAGCCCAAGGAGAAGACCATGAAGGTCGCCGCATCGGTCAAGAAGATGTGCCGAAACTGCAAGATCATCCGGCGCAAGGGTGTCGTGCGCGTGATCTGCACCGACCCGCGCCACAAGCAGCGCCAAGGCTGAAGAGGAACGAACATGGCACGCATCGCCGGCATCAACATCCCGCCGCACAAGCACGCGGAGATCGGCCTGACCTCGATCTACGGCATCGGCCGCACCACCGCGCAGAAGATCTGCGACGCGGTGGGCATCGCCTACAGCAAGAAGATCAAGGACCTCAGCGACCACGAGCTCGAGAAGATCCGCGAGGAGATCGGCCGCCTGACGATCGAGGGCGACCTGCGCCGCGAGCTGTCGATCAACATCAAGCGGCTGATGGACCTGGGCTGCTACCGGGGCTTCCGTCACCGGCGCGGCCTGCCGGTGCGCGGCCAGCGCACCCGCACCAACGCGCGCACCCGCAAGGGCCCGCGCAAGGCCGCGATGGCGCTGAAGAAGTAAGCCGCCCGCCCGCCGCCCGCATCCACGAAAGCACGACACATGGCCAAGCCCCCCGTCAACACCGCCGCGCGCCGCGTCAGCAAGAAGATCCGCAAGAACGTCGCGGACGGCATCGCGCACGTGCACGCGTCGTTCAACAACACGATCATCACGATCACCGACCGCCAGGGCGGCGCGCTTGCCTGGGCCTCCAGCGGCGGCCAGGGCTTCAAGGGCTCGCGCAAGAGCACGCCCTTTGCCGCGCAGGTGGCCGCCGAGAACGCCGGCCGTGCCGCGCAGGAGCAGGGCATCAAGAACCTGGACGTGCGCATCAAGGGCCCCGGCCCCGGCCGCGAGAGCAGCGTGCGCGCGCTGGCCTCGCTGGGCATCCGCATCACGTCCATCAGCGACGTGACGCCGATCCCGCACAACGGCTGCCGGCCGCAGAAGCGCCGCCGGATCTGAGGCGGGGCGCCCGGGCGCTACAATAGAAGGTTTTCCGGGTCGACGGGCTTTGCCCGCCGGCCCTCGTCGTCGGATCGGCAGCCGGCCCCGGCCGGACGCCAGATCCTGGTTTCGAAGCCCACCGTTCGCAGCCGCGGCAACCTGCCCAGGCCGGCGAACTCGCGCGGGGCGCCTCCCACCTGCGGGTGGGGCGTCTGCCGCGTCAGACCAGCGAGGATTCCTCCGTGGCACGTCTGCTCGGCCCCAAGGCCAAACTCTCCCGCCGTGAAGGCACCGACCTTTTCCTGAAGAGCGCCCGCCGCGCCATCAGCGACAAGGCCAAGTTCGACAGCAAGCCGGGCCAGCATGGCCGCACCAGCGGCTCGCGCACCTCCGACTTCGGCGTGCAGCTGCGCGAGAAGCAGAAGGTCAAGCGCATGTACGGCGTGCTCGAGCGCCAGTTCCGCCGCTACTTCGCCGAGGCCGAGCGCCGCAAGGGCAACACCGGCTCCAACCTGCTGGCGCTGCTCGAGAGCCGGCTGGACAACGTCGTCTACCGCATGGGCTTCGGCAGCACCCGCGCCGAGGCCCGCCAGCTCGTCAGCCACAAGGCCTGCACCGTCAACGGCGAGGTCGTCAACATCCCGTCGTACATGGTCAAGGCCGGCGACGTGATCGGCCTGCGCGAGAAGGCCCGCAGCCAGCTGCGCGTGCAGGACGCGCTGAAGCTCGCGCAGTCGGCCGGGCTGCCCGACTGGGTGAGCGTGGACGGCACCAAGATGGAAGGCACCTTCAAGAAGGTGCCCGACCGCGACCAGTACGGCGCCGAGATCAAGGAAGCGCTGATCGTCGAGCTCTACTCGCGCTGAGCCCACAACGGAGCGCCGGCCGCCACGCCGTCGGTGGCAGCCGGCCCACGGGGCGGGCCGCGCGCCGGGCGCGGCCGGCCGACACCCAGGCCCGGCGTGGTCCATCAGCCTTATCGGTGTAACGAGCCGAGGGTATTGACAGGCAACCAAAGGATTCCATGCAAACCACCCTTCTCAAGCCCAAGGCCATCCAGGTCGAGCCCCTCGGCGACCACCGCGCCCGCGCGACGCTCGAGCCCTTCGAGCGCGGCTACGGCCACACGCTCGGCAACGCGCTGCGCCGCGTGCTGCTGTCGTCGATGGTGGGCTACGCGCCCACCGAAGTCACGATCGCCGGCGTGCTGCACGAGTACTCGGCCATCGACGGCGTGCAGGAAGACGTGGTGCACGTCATGCTCAACCTCAAGGGCGTGGTGTTCCGGCTGCACAACCGCGACGAGGTCACCCTCGTGCTGCGCAAGGAAGGCGAGGGCGCCGTCACCGCCGGCGACATCCAGACCCCGCACGACGTCGAGATCCTCAACCCCGGCCACGTCATCGCGCACCTGTCCCAGGGCGGCAAGCTGGACATGCAGATCAAGGTGGAGAAGGGCCGCGGCTACGTGCCCGGCAACCTGCGCCGCTACGGCGACGAGCCCACCAAGAGCATCGGCCGCATCGTCCTCGACGCCAGCTTCTCGCCGGTGCGCCGCGTGAGCTACGCCGTCGAGAACGCGCGCGTCGAGCAGCGCACCGACCTCGACAAGCTCGTGATGGAGATCGAGACCAACGGCGCCATCGCGCCCGAGGACGCCATCCGCCAGAGCGCGCGAATCCTGGTCGAGCAGCTCGCGTTCTTCGCGCAGATCGACGCCGTCGGCCACGACCTGCTCGCCCCGGCGCGCGATGCCGCCCGCCCGACCTCGATCGACCCGATCCTGCTGCGCCCGGTGGACGAGCTCGAGCTCACGGTGCGCTCGGCCAACTGCCTGAAGGCCGAGAACATCTACTACATCGGCGACCTGATCCAGCGCACCGAGACCGAGCTGCTCAAGACGCCCAACCTCGGCCGCAAGAGCCTCAACGAGATCAAGGAAGTGCTGGCGTCGCGCGGGCTCACGCTCGGCGCGCGCCTGGACAACTGGCCCCCGCAGGGCCTGGACAAGCGCTGAGGCGGCCCCGCCGCCGCCCACGCGCGCCCGTTCATCACCGGTGCACCCCGCGGTACCTGATCCGGCCGCGGGCGAGACATAAGGAAAGGAAAGCACCATGCGCCATCGCAACGGCCCCCGCAAGCTCAACCGCACCACCTCGCACCGCCTGGCGATGCTGAGGAACATGTGCAACAGCCTGATCCGCCACGAGGCGATCCGCACCACGTTGCCCAAGGCCAAGGAGCTGCGCAGCGTGGTCGAGCCGCTGATCACGCTGGCCAAGGAACCCACGCTGGCCAACCGCCGCCTGGCCTTCAACCGCACGCGCGACCGCGACAGCGTCTCCAAGCTCTTCGAGGTGCTGGGCCCGCGCTACAAGGCCCGCCCGGGCGGCTACACGCGCATCCTGAAGATGGGGTTCCGCGTGGGCGACAACGCCCCGATGGCCTTCGTGGAGCTGGTGGACCGCCCCGAGCCCGCGGCCGACACCGCCGCGGCCGAAGGCAAGGCCGAGTGACCGCCACGCCCGCGCGCGTGCGCGAGCGGGTATACTCACGGATTCAGCCGCGGGGTGGAGCAGTCTGGTAGCTCGTTGGGCTCATAACCCAAAGGTCGCAAGTTCAAATCTTGCCCCCGCAACCACATTCAGTGCCGACAGGCGCTTTCGAAGCCCGCCCCGTGCGGGCTTCGGCGTTTCTGGGGCCATGTGACAGGACCCGTGACGTCACAAGCCGCCTCGAACCCCGTACCACGATCTCCTGACCGTCGAGCTTGTGTGACGAATGAGATCAGGATGGACCGCTATGCCGCCCCATCCGGGTGTGCCCGGGCTTCCATGTGTGAGGCCGTTTGGGCGCAGCCTGCAGATGCGAGACAACGCCCGGCTCGCTACCCGTCAACCCCCGGCGATCCAGTTCTCCGTCAGCAAACCTGGCACCCGTTCGAACTCCCCGAGGTTGTTGGTCACGAGGGTAAGCCCCTCGCTGCGGGCGTGGGCCGCGATGTGCAGGTCGTTCACGCCGATCGGCCGGCCCACCCTTTCCAGCGCGCTGCGGATGGCACCGTAGTGCTGCGATGCCTTGGCGGTGTAGGGCAGCACTTCGAGCAGGCTGGCGAACTCCTCCACGACGGCAAGGTTCCGAGCGACCTTCGCGCTCTTCTCGGCGCCGTGAAACAACTCGCTCAGCGTGACGGCGGAAATCGCCATCCGGCCGGCGTTCTCGTTGAAGACGCCCAGCACCTCGATCGGCCGCCGCTTGATGACGTGGATGGCGATGTTGGTGTCGAGCAGGTACTTCAGCATCGCCTGCACCGCGTCAGAGGGCTTCGCGGTCGGGTTGCTCCTGCGAGGCGCGTTCGACCATGAAGTCGTCCGACGCCTCGGGGCCGTTGCGGAAGAACTCATCCCAGGTGTGGCCCACCGGCGAGATGATGCGATCGACCCCCCGGGCGCGTACCCGCACCTTCTTCACGCCCTCGGGCAGGCGCACATCGGCCGGCAGTCGCACGGCCTGGGAGCGGTTGTTCGTGAAGACCGATGTGACGCTCATGGAGGACTCGCGAGATGGCATATACCACTAGTATATGGCTATGCGGACTGGTCCGACGGGCTCGGGCGTTCGGGCCGGCGCGCTCCGCCCGCTGCACTACCTGTGCCTCAGCGGCCAGGAGGTCTAGCGCGGCGAATTCAAGCGCACGACCGGGCTGGCCGACCGCACCGCCGTGCAACTGCGCGCGGCACTGACGAGGCGCGGGCTGCCGCGCAGCGACGCGCCGCAAGGCGCGCTTCCTGCAGCGCAGCTGTCGGCGCAGACTGCGGCGGCGCCCGGCCGATCGGTTGAAGTAGGCTCTTCCCATGGCGCTCCCCGATGGTCTCTACGAGCTGCTGCTGACCGAAGGTCTGGCCAAGGCCGTTGCCGCCCTGGAGCCTGGCAGCGCGGAAGTGCGGTCGATCGGCGGCGGGGTGCCCGAGCTGCTGGTCGATGCCATGGCCCGCCAGCTGGGCGCCATCCTGGAGGACATCGCCGGCGACGACGCTGACCGGTCCCGACGCCAGCTCGAGCTCGTCAACGAACTGCTGGTGACGCTGCGCCAGCGGCTGGCCGCCGGCCATGGCGAGGACACGACCGTTGCCGCGGCCGAGGTGGTAGACCTGATCGCGCAGCCTCTGCGGGTGCTGCGGGCCGTACGGCGAGACCAGCAGTTTCCGCCGGCCCCCGAGGTCGGGCTCGCGGCCCCTTGGCTGTTCACGGCGGGGAAGGGATCGCCTTCGCTGCTGCACGAGATACGGCGCGAGCTGGCCTCTGCCGACCAGGTCGACATCCTCGTCAGCTTCATCACGGTGTCCGGCGTGCGCAAGCTGCAGGACGTGCTGCAGCAGATCACGGCCACCGGCGCGCACGGCCAGCGTGCCACGCGCCTGCGCATCCTCACCACCACCTACACCGGCGCCACCGAGGCGCGCGCACTGGATGAGCTGGCACGCCTGCCGGGGTGCGAGGTCCGGGTGTCGCTCGATGGTCGCCGCACCCGCCTGCACGCCAAGGCATGGTTGTTTCAGCGCAAGACGGGCTTCGGCTCGGCCTACGTCGGCAGCGCCAATCTCTCGGGCGCGGCGCTGACGGGCGGGTTGGAGTGGACCGTCAAGCTCTCGCAGCGTGCGCAGGAGGCACTGTTCACCCGGGCGATCGCCCACTTCGAGACGCTTTGGGCCGACAGCGAGTTCCAGCGCTACGACCCCGACAACGCCCACCACCGGCAGGCGCTGGCCGCGGCGCTCGGGCGGGAGTCCTTCGGCAGCGAGCCCAGCGGCGCAGTCGCCTTCTTCGACCTGCAGCCCAAGACCTACCAGCACGACATACTGGAGCAACTGGCGGCCGAGCGTGCCCACGGCCGGCATCGCAACCTGGTGGTGGCGGCCACCGGCACCGGCAAGACCGTGGTGGCGGCGTTCGACTACCGGAACGCCTGTCGCAGCGAAGGCGGGCGACCTCGGCTGCTCTTCGTGGCGCACCGCGAAGAGATCCTTCGCCAGGCCCTTCGCACCTACCGCGAGGTGTTGCGCGATCCCGAGTTCGGCGAGCTGCTGACCGGCAGCCACGATCCCGGGCGCTGGGACCACCTCTTCGCCACCATCGACAGCGTGACCAGCCGCGAACTCGTCGCCAGGGTCGGGGCCGCCCACTGGCACACCGTGGTCGTCGATGAATGCCACCGGCTCGCCGCGGACCGCTTCGACGCCTTCGTGCGCGCCGTTCAACCGCGCGTTCTGCTCGGTCTGACGGCCACGCCGGAGCGCAGCGACGGGCAGCCGATCATGCCGTACTTCGACGCCAGGCCTGACGGCAGCCCGGCGGTCGAATTGCGCCTGTGGCATGCCCTCGACCTGCAGTTGCTCGCGCCGTTCGAGTACTACGCCTGTGACGACGCCACCGACTTCTCGGCAGTGCCCTGGGACAGGCCCGGCGAGCGCGAGGCCGTCGACAACCTGGTCACCGGCAACGATGCGCGCGCGCGGCTGGTGGTGAACGAGTGGCGGCGTCTGGCGTCCGATGCCGCACGGTCGCGTGCGCTCGTGTTCTGCGTCTCGGTCGCGCATGCCGAGTTCATGACCGAGTGGCTCAACCGGGCCGGTCTTCCAGCTGCCTGCGTGGTGGGTGCGACGAGCGCCGAGGTCCGCCGCCGGGCACCGCAGCGCCTGCTCGATGGCGAGCTGTGCGCCTTGGTCACGGTCGACCTCTACAACGAAGGGGTCGACCTGCCGATGGTCGACACGCTGTTGCTGCTGCGGCCGACGCAGAGTCCGGTGCTGTTCCAGCAGCAGATCGGCCGTGGCCTGCGCCTGGCGCCGGGCAAGGAGAGCTGCCTGGTGCTCGACTTCGTCGGCCAGCACCGCAGCGAGTTCCGCTTCGACCGCCTGCTGTCGAGCCTGACCGGCCTGTCGCGCCGCGAACTCGTGGACGGCGTCGAGAACGGCTTCGGCAGCCTGCCCCCTGGCTGCCACATCCACCTGCAACGTCAGACGCGGGAGCAGGTGCTGCAGGGCCTGCGCGCTCTGACGACGCAGAACTGGCGTCGGCTGAAGACGGAGCTGCAGGCCTATGCAGCGCTGCGCGGCCGCTCAGCGGTGCGGTTGGCCGACTTCCTGCATGACCAGGCGCTCGAGCTGGAGGATGTCTACCGCGCAGCGACTGGCCAGGGCCGCAGCGGCTGGACCGCGCTGAAGCGCGATGCCGGCCTGCTCGTTGCGGAGCCCGGGCCCGAGGAAGACTATTTCAGCCGGCGGTTTGCGGACCTGCTGCACGTCGACGACCCGCTGCGGCTCGACGTGATGGCCGCGGTCGGCGCAGGGCAAGTTCGCTTGCCCGCGCTCGATGCGATGCCCGCGCTCGGCGTCCAGATGCTGGCGTACCAGGTCGATGGCCGACACGAGCAGGCCGCGGGGCCGCAAGCCTTCATCGAGCGCCTGCAGCGTCATCCGGCAATCGCGGCCGAGCTGGTTGAGCTGTCATCCCTGTTGCAGGCACGCACGACGCTCGGCGCAAGGTCGGTCCCCAGGCTGGAAGAAGCGCCGTTGTGCCTGCACGCAGGCTACGGTGTGCGCGAGGTGCTCACGGCCGTGGGCTGGCTGACTGCGGCGCGACGCGCGCCGTTCCAGGCGGGTGTGCTGCCGCTGACCCACCGCAAGACCGAGCTGCTGTTCGTCACTCTCGACAAGAGCGAGGGATATCACGACCGCATCGCCTACCACGACTACGCGATCAGCGTGGATCGCTTCCACTGGCAGACGCAGAACAATGCCGGCCCGGACACGCCCAGCGGCCGGCGCTATCTGGACAGCGCAACGAACGGATGGCGGTTTCAGCTCTTCGTGCGGCCGCGTCGGGGTGAGGCCTATCGCGCCTGCGGACCGGTGCTGCTGGAGTCCGCCGAGGGCGATCGGCCGATGAGCATCGTGTGGAAGCTCGAAACGCCGCTGCCCGTGCGCCTGTTCCGCGAGTTCAGCGTGCTGCGGGGGGCGTAGCGGCGGGGGTCTGGCGCGCCGGCGCCTTGAACACGTTCTTCACGTTCCAGGCCAGGAACTCGGGCGCGGGCAGGAGGTCGGCCTGCTGCAGTGGGAAGAAGGCCAGGCCCACCGCGGCGGCGATGTCGCCGTGCAGCGTCTGCGGGAAACAGGTGTCGAGCACGCGCGACCGGAGAGCCCCCTTGCACGTGCCGCGCCCTGAGCTCGCCCAGGTTGGGCGTGGCGCCGGGCGGCCGGGCGAGCAGGTCGCGCGGGCCGTGCAGTTCCCACAGCGCCCGCTGCCCGTCCGTGGCCAGGTGCCAGAACGGGTAGTGGCGCGACTTGGCCGACCCGCCGGGGCCGAACTCGGAAAGCAGCGCGCGCATCGGCGCGTCGAGGGCGCCGAACTCCACCAGGCGCGGCTCGTCGCGCTGCACTCGGGTCAGTGCCAGCAGGATCAGCAGCGGCTTGTGCGGCGCGTACGCGCCGGCCTTCTGGGCACGCCGGATGCGGTCGAAGGCTTCGAGCACCTGCGCCGCGGTCTTCATGTCGGTTCGCCGCGGGGTCGCGGCCCGGTCCCGGGGTCGCGCTTCGTCGCGGGGTCGCGCCCTGTCCAGTAGTCGGCCCGCTCCGGCTCGGCCCACTCGAGCGCGAACAGGCTGCCGACGTGCCGGCGCGGCAGCACCAAGCTGTGGCCACGCGTCAGCAGGAACGCATCGCGGATCACCACCGCGTGCTCGCTGCGGTGGACGATCCGCGCCGGCGGCAGGGCGCAGAAGGGGCACTCGCTCGCAGGCGGATTCATCGGCCGGCAAGGCCAACCCATCGCTGCGGCCGGCGGGGGCGCAGGCGGTGGCGTCTTCGCCTGCGGCCGCCCCGGGCGCGAAACCCTCGCGCTGCCCCGGGCCAAGGCGCGCGGCTTGCCGCGCGCCCTAAACTGCCGGGCAGCATCTTCTGCTCCCGCTCCTGCCATCGCTGTTGGGAGCGCCACCCTGCTGCATCGCCATGGAACCCACCGAGATCCCCACCCTCACCAAGCGGCGCCTGCAGGCGCAGGTGGTCGGCGCCATCTACGCCGAGATGCGCGAGCAGATCGGCGAGGACAAGGCGGTGGCCATCCTCGACGCGGCCATCCGCAAGGCGGCCGTGGCCGAGGGCCGCGAGTTCGCGCAGCGCGAGCCGGGCGGCGCCACGTCGATGGCGAGTTTCATCAAGCTCTACGAGCTTTGGACGGCCGACAGCGCGCTCGAGATGAAGGTGCTGCGCGCCGACGACGAGCACTTCGACTTCGACATCGTGCGCTGCCGCTACGCCGAGACCTACCGCGAGATGGGCCTGGGCCGCATCGGGCACCTGCTGTCGTGCAACCGGGACGGCACCTTCTGCCAGGGCTACGACGCGCGCATCACGCTGGAGCGCAAACAGACGATCATGGAAGGCGCGCCGTGCTGCACGTTCCGGTACCGGTACGAGGGCAAGGCCGAGGGGACTGGCTGAGAGGGGCCTACGCCGCGAGCCCTGCCAGCTCCCGCGTCAGGCGCCCCGCCGGCACCGCCCGGCAGCCACTCGTGTCCTGCCCTGCCCAAAGTGGCGAGTACTCGCCGCTGCCCAGGCTCTCGGCGCGGGGCCCTCAGCGGCGCGATGGCGGCGGCGGCCAGCGGAAAGGCCGGCGCGTCGGGGTGCAGGGGGCCGAGGCGGCGCATCAGGCCGTTGACGATGCCGCGCGCCGGGCGGCCGGTGTAGAGGTTGGTGAGCGCGGTCACGCGCGCGGCCTCGCCGGCCAGCGCGGCGCGGTGCACGGCGCTGGTGGTGGCCTCGGGACACAGCAGGTAGGCGGTGCCCACCTGCACGCCGGCGGCGCCGAGGGCCAGCGCGGCGGCCACGGCCTCGCGGCAGCCGATGCCGCCGGCGGCGATGACGGGCACCTGCAGCGCGCGCACCACCTGGGGCACCAGCGCCATCGTGCCCAGCTGCGTGGCGAGGTCGGCGGTGAGGAACATGCCGCGGTGGCCGCCGGCCTCCAGGCCCTGCGCGATGACGGCGTCCACGCCGCGCGCCTCGAGCCAGCGCGCCTCGTCCACCGTGGTGGCCGAGGACAGCACGCGCGCGCCCCAGGAGCGCACCCGTGCCAGCAGCGCGGGCTCGGGCAGGCCGAAGTGGAAACTGACCACCGGCGGGCGCAGGGCCTCGAGAACCTCGAGCGCGGCCGTGCCGAAGGGCACGCGAGCGGGCGCGGCGGGCTGTGCCTGCGGGTCGAGGCCGAGCTCGGCGTAGCAGGGCGCGAGCGCCTGGCGCCAGCGGGCCTCGCGCGCGGGGTCGGAAGCGGGCTGCGGGTGGCAGAAGAAGTTGACGTTGAAGGGCCGTGCGGTGCCGCGCCGCAGAGCCAGCAGCTCGTCGCGCAAGGCATCGGGCCCGAGCATCGCGGCGGGCAGCGAGCCCAGGCCGCCTGCCTCGGACACCGCCACCGCCAGCGCGCTGCCCTGCACGCCGGCCATCGGCGCCTGCACGATGGGCAGTTCGATGCCGAGCAACTGCTGCAGCGTTGCGCGGCCGTGCCCCACGACCGCGCTCAAGGCTCGCCCGCCCAGTAGTCGACGTCGTCGATGCCGGGCCCGCGATCGCGGATGGCCAGCAGCGCGGCCCCCGCGCCCGCGGCGGCCCCGGTGCGCACCATGAACTTGCCCGAGTCCGGGTACTCGCAGACCTCGGGCAGGTCCTGCGTGCTGATCGACAGGATCTTCAGCGGCGCGTCGGAGGTGTTGACGATCTGGTGCGGGTACTGCGGCCCGGGCGGCACGAAGACGACGTCGCCCTGGCGCAGCGGCAGCATCTCGCCGGCCACGCGCAGCGTGCCCGAGCCCTCGAGCACGACGAACATCTCCTCCTGCGCGTGGTGCAGGTGGTACGGGCAGGCGCGCCTGCCGGGCGCCAGGATGTCGACCGACGCGCCGAGCCGGCGCGCCGCGGTGCCAGGCGCCAGCCTTGCGCCCGTGCTGTCATAGAGGGGCTCGCGCACCTCGCGCGCCTTGGGCACGTCGTCCAGGTTGCGGATGAGTCGTTGCGCCAGGGCGCGGGCGGTGTCGTTCATGGGCGGTTTCCCCGCGGTGCGTTGTCCACCGAGTGGATGGTAGGGCCCGAGGGGGGTGCCGCTGCAGGGGCCCACGGCTCGCGGCAGGCCCGCGGCGGAGCGCCGGCGGTCTTCGTCCTGTTCTTCGTCCGCAGCGCGCCGGGGCCCTGCGCGATCCTGCTGCTGGCGTCGCCAGAACCGTGCCGACCTGCGCCAGATCGTGGCGCCGCTGATCGTCGCGCCGGGCTCTTGGCGGGCGGTGCGGCAGTGTGGGGGTCGTTCATCGGCATCGCCATGCGGTTGCCGATCGGTTCGAGCCCGTTCGCGTCGCGAGCGCGACCCGGGCGACGAGGCCTTGCGCGACGAGGCCGTCGATGTCGCCAGGCGGCGGCCGCCGGCAGGCCGCGACGGCCGCGCACCGTGAACTTCCGCACGCCGCCACACGCTGGCCACCTCAATCGTGGACCGGGCGCGCCGAATGCACTGCATGGACAGCCCATCCGATGGCCTGCGGGTGCCACGTTCGTCGCGGCGCATGCGCAACATGTCCGCGCGACCGACGCCGTCGGCCGCGGCAAACGGTGCGGGCCCGAGCGCCTGCGATGTCGACGAATTGAGCGCGATGCTCGTCGGCGATGTGCAGACCGTCATCGCCCGGCTGGCCGAGGACCCTTCCGCCCTGGCCCGCTTGGTGGAGGAGCACCGCATCTTCAAGGAGGCCATCGAGAAGAGCCCGGTGGCCTACTGCGTCTATGACGCCGACGACCGGCTGATCGCATCGAACGCGGCCTATGCCCGAGCGCATCCGGCGCTCAATGCCCTCGTCCGCGACGCCCGGGGCGGCCGCGCCGTGACCTACGGCGAGCTGGTGCGCGAGCAGCTGCGCGGCCAGCTGCCGCCCGATCAACTCGAGCAGGCGGTGGCCGAGCGGGTGCAGGCGCAGCGCCGTGCTGACGGCACGTCGGTGCTTCGAAGCTACGGCAACAACCTTCACTACAAGCTGACCAAGTACCCCCTGTCCAGCGGCGCCGTCGCCGGGCTCGCGTTCGACGTCAGCGAGCTCATGCAGCGCGAGGCCGAGCTGAAGCAGGCGCGGGCCGATGCGGAGCAGGCCACGCGGCAAGCGCAGCAGAGTCTGGCGCTGGAACTCCAGCGCAAGCGCGAGGCGCGCCTGCTGTCCGAGCTGGGCGAGTGGCTGCAGAGCTGCAAGACGCTGCAGGAGCTCTACGAGGTGATCGGCTGCTACATGGCGCAGATCTTCCCCGGTACCGCGGGCGAGCTGTACATCTACAGCAACTCGCGCGATGTGCTGGACGGGGTGTGCGCCTGGAGCCGCCCGCTGAAGCTGGTGGGCCACTTCCAGCCCGACGAGTGCTGGGCCCTGCGGCGCGGGCGGATGTACAAGCATGGCGCCGGCCTGGTCAACTTCCGGTGCGGGCACGCACACGACGTCGACCCCGACGACGTCGACGCCGCCTATCTGTGCCTGCCGATCATCGCCCACGGCGACACCGTGGGCCTGCTGCACATCCGCTTTGGCGGGCGCGCGGGCGAGGGGGGGCGGGCGCAGATGGACGACGACGCCTGCGCCTTCGCGATCCGGTGCTCCGAGCAGATCAGCCTGGCCATCGCCAACGTGAAGCTGCGCGACGAGCTGCGCGACCAGTCCACGCGTGACCCGCTGACCGGCCTGTTCAATCGCCGCTACTTCTTCGACAGCTGCCGCCAGGCCCTCCACCACGCCAGCAGCAGCGGTGAGCCGGTGAGCCTGATCTCGCTGGACGCCGATCACTTCAAGCGCCTCAACGACACCCATGGGCACGACGCGGGCGACACCGTGCTGCGTGCCGTGAGCGAGCTGCTCGGCTCCATGTTCCAGGGCCGCGACGTCGTCGCCCGCCTGGGTGGCGAGGAGTTCTCGGTGCTGCTGCCCTCCTGCGATGTCGAGCAGGCTCGAGCGCGTGCCGACGAGATGCGCCGGCGCGTGGAGGCGCTGCGCATCCGCTACCGCGAACTCGAACTGCCTCGTGTCACCATCTCCGTCGGCGTGGCGTCGTATCCGCAGTGCGGGCAGATCACGCAGGAACTGCTGCGTGCCGCCGACGGCGCCCTGTACGCAGCCAAGGAAGCGGGCCGCAACCAGGTCCACGTGGCCACCAGAGCAGGCGCGTAGCGGGGCGCTCGCCGTCCTCGCCGTCACCGCTCTCCCGGGTCGCCCGCACAGGAGCCGGGGCGGGGGCTGTGATCAAGCCCCGTGCGGATCGTCCACCCGCGGCCACAGCGACCGGCTCACCTGCGTGTAGGCCAGCGCGCGCATGTCCATCGAGCCCGTGCCGGGGGCGGCGACGTAGACGATGTCGTCGGCCACCGGCAGGAAGCCGGCGTGGAAGTGCTGGGTGGACTCGTCATCACGAAGCCGATCGTGGCGGGCTGGGCCTCCGCGGCGCTGATGGGTCTAGCCCTCGGCTTCGAGGTCGCCGCGTCTACTGCGGTGCGAACGCGCGCGCACCCTTGGAAATCCGCGCAAAGCTTCCGCAAAGCGGGCTCATACCATCATGCGGCATGCGCGGATTCCTCTCACCGCCGCCGCAGGACTCCGGTCCTGTCTACCTGCCCGTGACCTCGCATGACGTAGCGCAGGCGGGCAGTGGAGTGCTTCGCGAACTGGCATGGGCCTTCTTCGTAGTCGTCATGGCGTCGGTGGTCGTGCTGTGGCCGGCCTGACTCTGAAAACGGAATGGTTTCGGGCTTTCTCGATCTGGAGGTCCGCGCGTTGACCGTCAGCCTGGTTGCGGCGGTCTGCGCGCCTGGGGCTGTGAACCTGAATCCTTTGCCGCCCTCGCGATCAGTCGGGCAATCGCCCTCAAGACCAACTCGGAGATCATGAATGGCCACACTCGTCGCGTCGCCCACCACCCGGCTCGGCACGCCCGCTGCTGACGCCCCCTTCTTGGTGGCCAACGAGCCGCCCCTGCGCCCGGGGTCCGGCCAAGCCAGCACGACCGAGATCAAGGAGCGGCTGAACAAGACTCTGAGCAGCCTGACTGGCGGCAAGATCGGGAGCATCGAGCAACTGCCCTACTACCGAATGGGTGGACGCTTTCAGGAGCTGGAAGCCCAGCTGAACAGGGAGGTGCGCGCGGCCTCCGGCGGGCGCATCCAGTCGTGGCAGGCCTTGCTCAGCGCCGATGGGAGGCGTGTGCTGGCCGCGCAGGCAGCGAAGCCGGGCTCGCCTGGCGTCCCGGCTTCCAACCTGACCGTGGATGCTCATGATGAAGTCAAGAAGAGCCTCGGCGTTGCGCTGGCGCAGCTGAGCGGCGGCAAGGTCCGGTCCCTGGAGCAACTGCAGGCCTACAAGGGGCCGGACCGTGCTGGGCTCGAGGCCAGGCTGAATCAAGAAGTGACGAAGGCCTCCAGCGGACAGGTGAGATCCTACAAGGACCTGCTGGACAAGGCCAAGAGCCAGGGGGACGCGGGCAAGCCCGGCTACAACCCCGCAGCGGCACTCACCTATGCGGCTACCGGCACAGTGGTGGCCTACAACATCCTGCGGTCTGCTGGTTTGTCGGTCAGGGATGCAGCCACGAAGCTGCCCGGCAGCTTCGCTCGCAGCTTGATCACTGCCAGCATTGCCCAGATTCCGACGAACATCAAGGACCCCTTCCTTCAGGTGACTTACAAGGGCGGAATTGGGGCGCTACTGACGCTTGGCACCAACGCCATTGCAGGCAAGGTCCACCCCAGTGCCGCCCTGTCGCCTGCCATGAACTGGTCGATGGTGGTAGCCGCCTTCACGACGGCCGGCGCCGTCGTCGGTCTGAAGGAATTGCAGCAGCGCGGCTATCTGGGCGGGCTGCCGCCGGACAACCCCAAAGACTGGGGGCAGTGGTTTCAGAAGTACGCGCCGCCCAGCGTCGCCATCAGTGCAGGCTTGACCCCGCCCGTGCTGCTCGGGTCGGTGGTCCACGCCGCCCGGAACGGGAGTGGCATGACGCCACAGCAATTGGCCGTCAATGCCGCGGTCACCCTCGTGTTTCCGTTCCTGCAGAACCTGCTGGCCAACGCCATCGTGAATCCGCCCAAGGGCGCCTCCCTGGACGCCAGCAAGTTCCCCCCCGGCACCGTGGACAAGCTCAAGGCAGCGGCCAGTGCTCTCGGCCAGATGGGCCTCTATGTGATGAGCGACAAGATCTGGAACGTCATCAACTCGTTCGGCAAGCCACCGCCCGCCGCAGGCACCGCAGCGGCAAAGTGGTCGTTCGGCGCCAGCGCTCACGCAGCAGCCTGGATCACGGGTGTGACCGAGGCGGTCGGCGTCCTGGCGACGGGCGTCAGCTTGATCGGCAGGAACACGAACAACGTCGCCGAGGCCCGTCAGGCCCTGGGCGAGATCGACAAGTTGCTGCAGCACCCCTTCACGTTCATGGGTCCGGTCACTCCCGGGTTGACCGACCACGAGGCGAACCAGCTGCGAAGTGATCGCATCAACGCGCTCGAGGCGAGTCGCGACAACATCCTCAAGGAGCACCCTGAACTGCGCAGCGAGTACTTCAAGCGGAACCCAGAGGTGGGCAGGCAGTTCTACGAGAAGTACCCGGAACTGCGGCCGAAGGGTTCTTCCAGCCGATGAGCGCCTCGCATCTCGGGCGCGACGCAAGCCCCTGGACGGCGCCGGTGGCACAGGCCTGATCGATGCAAGGCGAGCCCCAGTATCGCTGCCCGACCCGGCGCTGACACTCAGGCTCGGGTCTTGCAGATCGGCTTCAGCTGCCCGCACCTGACCTCGGTGACGCGCTCTGGGGCCGCCGCACCGATGCATCCACGCGCTGTCCTCCCTCGTCTCCACTGCATAAAGGATCTTCATGCCAACTGTCAACCCTGGCGCCGGAGCTACCGAGGCCTCTCTGGGAGGCCCGGTGCAGCTTCAGCGTACGCTCCCGGGCCCGGGCGCCCTTCCGCCACCGTTGACCCTGCCAAAGGCCGAGTCCCCGCCCGGCACGGCAGGCGTCTTCGAGCGGTACACACGACCTGTCGGCGCAGACAGCCGTGCGCCAGAACCCGTCGGGCGCATGCGCGTGCAGGTGCCGATCGGTGGAGGTGTCCGCTTCACGCTCGCCACCGAGCCGACCAGCGCAGAGCTACGGGTCCCTTTGGTGAACAGCGATCAGTTCGCCGTCGGCGTGTCGGTAACTGCCGTCCCAGCCGGCCGCACGGGCGGCGCTACGCCAAACACGGTGGGCGCCGGCCTGCACGGTGAGGTGAGGCTCGATCCCTCGCTGTCGATGTCCTGGCAGTACACCGAGACCTGGGCGCTGTCCGACGGCGCCCCGACGCGCACCTTTGGCGTGGGCGCAACCGTCAAGGCCGGCGACGTCTCCGTCACGCCCGGGGTGCGGTTCGTCGACCGGCCGGATGACCTCATCGACCGGACCGAGTACAGCCTGACGGCTACCGCCGGGAACCTTAGAGTCACCGGCTCAGTCACCGACCGACACGGAGCCCCCGACGGTTTCGGGGCTGCCGTCGACATGACCCTCGGCAAGTCGAGCGTACAGCTTCGGGTTGACGACAACAACGCCGTGACCGGACCGGGAAACACCGTCTTGCAAGCGAGCTTCGGGCTGAGGTTCTAGTGTGGTGCGCGGCCCTGTCGTGTACTCGGCGTGTACGGCCACCATAGCGGCTTTGGCCTGGGCCAGGATGGCGAGGATGTCCGAAGCGCTGGCCGTCCGGATGAAGGCACCATGCGCGTTGCGAGTTGATGCCCTCAGACGCCGACCGCCAGCGCGAGCATTGCCGGCGGTGTGAGCGCGCGAGCGCTGGCGCGGTCGAGAGCGCGGAACCCGCCGAGGTAGTGCTCGAGGCGGGACGAGGCCGCGCCGTTGAAGCGGCGCAGCCAGTTCTTCAGTCGGGCGTGGTGGCCGTTGACGTTATCGATGTGCCAGGCTGCAGCGCGTGCTGGCCGGCGCTGACGTTGATGGCGTGATGCTCGACGCCGATGTGCCGTGCGGCGCGCGCCTGCGCTGCCGAGCCGTCGGTGCCCAGCACTGCGTCTGCAGTCAGCACCGGCTGCAGCACCGCGGCCGGGCGCGCCGTGTGCTGTCCGAGCGCGATCCGCTCGGTGCAGGCGCCGAGTGGGCCGCGCACGGCGAGGACGATGTCGCGCTCGTCGGTCATGCCGCGCCTGGAGCCCCGCCCGCCTCGGCCCCGCGCTGGATGACCCAGCATCTTGCGCCGATCGGTCTGGCACTGGCAGGACTCGAGGATGCCGATCTCGTCGACCTCGACGATGCCCCCCAGGCGGCCTACCCTGACGTGATGCGGCGGGCTGAGGCAGCGGTGCCGCCAGCGAAACGCGATGCCGCGCGCGACGTCCAGCCCTTCGGCCGCCTTGGTGATGCTCGCGCCGCTGCGACCAGCTCAGCTCCCCGATCGCCCGCATCACCCTGCTAAGCCCGAGCCTGCCATCACAGCCCTCGGCTCAAGCGGCAGCACCGGTCGCCGCCACGCCAGTCTCCCAGGCTGATGGCTCACCGAGTGAGCTACATCAATGCTCGATGCACATGAAGCCAACGGTTGGACCGGCAGGTGACGCCGTTGCCAACAGGCCGCGATTGGCGTCAGCCATGCCGCGGGTTGGCCGCGCCGTGTCGAGTCCGCGGTGACGCCCTCGGGTTTGCGGCGTGTGCTGGGTCGGGCAA
>JADCGP010000008.1 GCA_020248915.1 Rubrivivax sp.
AGGCGCAGGGGGCCATGGGGCCAGGCGGCGGCGGGCGGCCGCGCGCGGCGCAGCAGCTGGTTCTGACTCGGTCTGGTCGTCATCTTCGTGTCCTCTACACCATCGAACGGCCGGTGCGCTGCTGCCACTGCAGGTCGTGGTCGACCTCGGCCCGGCGCTGCCGCGACCGCAGACCTTCCTCGCGGGACTGGCGCCACGCGAACCAGCACCGGCCCAGCAGCCCCGGCGCGATCGCGTCACGGGACGCCAGCGCGTGCAGCCAGCGCGCGCGCACCCAGCGGTCGGCCGCCGCGGCCCAGCCTGCACCGGGCTGCCACGCGCGGGCGTCGAGCGCGCGCCACACCTCTGCGGTGCCGTTCTCGCCGTGCCGGCCGGCACGGCCGGTGACCTGGCGGTCGAGCCGGGCGCTGGGGTTGTCCTGGCAACTCAGCACGTGCAGCCCGCCGCGCTCGGCCACTCCCGGGCCGAGCAGGATGTCTGTGCCGCGGCCTGCCATCTGGGTGGCCACCGTCACCGCGCCGGCATGCCCGGCAGAGGCCACCACCTCGGCCTCGGCGGCGTCGTGGCGCGCGTCGAGCCGGGCGTGCGCGACCCCGACGGCCTCCAGCGCATGGCTCATCGCCTGCGAGGCCTGCACCGAGTCGGTGGCCAGCAGCACCGGCCGGCCCTGGGCGTGAAGCTGCTGCACGCGGAGCACTGCCGCCTGGCGGCGCCGTTCGTCGGTGGCGAAGACGAGGTCGGGCTCGCGGCGCAGACGGCTCGCCAGGCGGTGCGGCACGACGGCGACACGGCAGCCGTAGGCCGCCCGCAGGTCGCCCGCGGACTCGCGCAGCGTGCCGCTCATGCCGGCCAGCCGGAGGTAGCGGCAGAAGAAGCGCTGCAGGCTCAGCCGGGCCGCCACCCGCGTCGGCGGGCTGAGCGGGCAGCCCTCCTTCATCTCGACCGCCGCCTGCAGCCCGCGCGACCAGACGCGGCCCTCGGCCGGGCGGCCGGTGACCGGGTCGAGCAGCTTGACGGTGCGGTCGACGACGACATAGTCGCGGTCGGCCTGCAGGCCGTGCAGCGCGTGCAGCGCGTGGCCCAGCAGGTCGCGCCGGTGGCGCCGGTTGAACCAGACACC
This sequence comes from Rubrivivax sp., assembly GCA_020248915.1. Classification (GTDB taxonomy): domain Bacteria; phylum Pseudomonadota; class Gammaproteobacteria; order Burkholderiales; family Burkholderiaceae_C; genus Rubrivivax. The sequence continues at coordinate 1,121 of JADCGP010000008.1, forward strand.
GCTCAGCGCAGCGGCCTGCGCTTCGACGCGCGCCTCGCCGGCAGTGGTCCAGCGCACCCGGCCGCTCCGGGGCTCGAGGTGGAAGTGCTCGCCGGGTTGAAGCTGGCGCGCGATCGTCAGCGACTGGAAGGCGAGGGCGCGCTGGCGTGCCGCCGCCTCGGCACTCCCTGGCTGGGCGTCGAGCCGCTCGCTCAGCAGCAGCGGCAGCGCCGCCTCGTCGACCAGCAGGCAGTCGGCCTCGTCGACCACCGCCGCCCACAGCCCGCGCAGCAGCGGGCCCTCGGCGCCACCGGCCTCCGCCGGCTGCAGGCCGCCCACGCGCTGCTGCAGCTCGCTGCGGAAGGCGACGCCGCGGTGCATGTCGCGCAGGTGGTCGAAGGCCACCTCGCGGGCGGTGCAGTAGGTGATGTCGCAGGCATAGGCGACGCGGCGCGCTTCGGGCGTGCTGGCGGCGACCACGCAGCCCACGCTCAGTCCGAGGGCCTCGAACAGCGGGCGCATCTCCGCGGCGTCGCGCTGCACGAGGTAGTCGTTGGCCGTCATCAGGTGCACCGGCAGGCCGGCCAGCGCCCAGACCGCCGCGCCGAGCGCGGCGGCGTAGGTCTTGCCCTCGCCGGTGGCCATCTCGGCCAGATTGCCGTCCAGCAGGATCAGCGCGGCCTGAAGCTGCGTCGGGTAGGGCATGCGGCCGAGCGCCGCGCGCCCGGCGCGCGCGGCCAGCGCCAGCGCCGGCACGTGCCGGGCGCGGCCGGCCCCGCGACGCCGCAGCGCGGCGCGCACCGCGGCGACCTCGGCCGGCGCGGGCGCGCCGTCGATGCCGGCATCCGGCTGCAGGCTGTTCCAGAGGGCGAGGGCCTGCCTGCGGTGCGTGGAGCCGCCGCCGGCGACGGTGGCGCGGCCCAGCGCCCGCAGCGTCAGCTCGCGCAGCCGCCGCGCCCACCATCCGCCCAGGCCGAGCGTGGACTCCGCCTTCGGGTCGGGGCGCAGGAAGTAGGCGGCGGGCGACGCGGTGGACACGGTGGCACGGAGCGAGGTTCGGGCCTGGCGCGGCAATCAGCGCCGCGGCGAGAAGTGCACCAGCACCGACTGCTGCGCGCGCCGCGCCAGCGTCCAGCCAAGCGGGCGCAGGCCGCGGTCGAAACGCACCCAGACGCGCTTGCCCACTGGCGCACGCGCCGCGCCGGAGGGCGCGGCCAGCTCCAGCGACAGCAGCACGACGTCGCGCGCGGCGGTCCGGCCGCGAGGGTCGGAGGGGTCGGTGACGATCGGGCCGCCGTAGCGGTCGCCGAGCGCGGCGCTCGGGAGTTCGCGCGTGGCGGCGCGGGCGTCGCGCGCCAGCGTGGCCACGAGGCCGGTGGCACCCGGCGACGCCAGGTCCACTTCGATTCGGCTGGCCCGGGAGTCGACGTCGGTGGCCTGCTCGGCCTCGATGGCGACGCGCACGTGCCAGGTCGCGGCCGGCGGCGCGTCGGCCGGGATGCCGCGGGGCGCCGCCGCTGCGGCGGTGTCGGTGTTGCGCACCAGCGTGCCCACCACGGTGCCCTGGCTGACGAAGCGCCCCGGCAGGTCCTGCGCCCGCGGCAGGTTCAGCACCCCTGCAGCGGCGGCGCGCACCACGAGCTGTCGGCGCTTGTCCTCGACGCGGGCGCGCGCTGCCTCGGCAGCCTCGATGTCCTGGCCGACGCGCTGCGCCTTGGCCGGGTCTTCGGCGTAGGCCTGGTGCAACTCGACCTGCAGCGCCGCCAGGCGCGCCTGGGCCTCCAGCGCCTCCGCTTCCAGCGACGGGTTCGACAGCTGCACGATCGGTTCGCCCGCCTGCACCGCCTGGCCGTCGCGGGCCAGCACCTCGTCGACGAAGCCCGGCGCCTGGGTACGCACCATCGCGTCGTCGGGCAGCCAGACCACGCCGCGCGCCAGCGTGGCGTCGGGCACCGGCACGGCCAGCAGGAGCGCCAGCAGCGCGGCCACCGCCAGCGCGCTGCGCGCGCGGCCGCGCCGTGCGTGCTCGGCGTCCAGGTTCAGGCCCCACAGGAAGCGCAGCGCGCGCAGCGCCGGCGCCCCGCCGAGGTTCCACGCGAACAGCGCGCCCACGGCGACGCCGGCCCAGTAGTGCTGCGCGCCGATCCAGCCCACGATGCCCACCGCCAGCACCAGCCGGCACACCAGCGACGCCGGCGCGTACAGCCTCCACCAGACCAGTTCCCCGCGCGCGGGCTGCAGCGCCGGGTCGGCGGGCAGGCCCAGGGCCCTGCCGGCGATCCGCTGCCAGTGGCGCGCGCTGCGCGAGCCGAGGTTGGGCAGTTGGAGCGCGTCGCACAGCGCGTGGTAGCCGTCGAAGCGCAGCAGCGGGTTGGCGTTGATGAGCAGCGAGGTCAGCGCCGCCAGCACGAACACGACCAGCAACAGGTCGCGCAGCGGGCCCGGCTGCAGCAGCGTGGAGGCCGCGATCGCGATCGCCGCGATCCCGAGCTCGATCATCGCGCCGGCTGCGCTGACGACGAAGCGCTGGCCACGCGAGGCGAACGCGTCGGCCGCGCTGGCATCGACGTAGGGCACCGGCGTGAACACCATCAGCGTGATGCCCCACTGGGGCACGCGGCCGCCGAAGCGGCATACCGCCAGCCCGTGCGCGGTCTCGTGCAGCAGCTTGAGCACCGGGAACGCGATCCAGGTCATCAGCATCACGTGCGGCGTCTGGAGCCACCGGCCTGCGAAGTCGGCCACCAGCCCGGCCTGGCGCAGCGTGGCCAGCGCACCCAGCAGCATCAGCAGTCCGAACACCATCGCGCCGGCGCGGCTGAACAGCAGCCGGCCGAGTGGCGCCAGAGCATCGAGCCAGCGCTGCGGGCTGCCCAGAGGCACGCGCCAGGCCAGCAGCGAGTCGCGCGGGGTGGGCGTGGGCCGAGGGGCGCCCGCGGCCAGGGGCACCATCGCGCCGAAGTCGGGGGCGCGGTCGAACGCGAGGAAGCCCTCGCGGTATAGGTGCATCACCTGCACGACCACCTCGTCCTGGGTCGGTGCGTCGTCCTGCTGCTCGCGCAGCAGCACCTCCCACAGCGCCTGCAGCGCGATGCTGCCGTCGCACCGGCCGACCAGGGCCCAGGCCGAGGGATTCAGCCGCACGCGCCGGCGGCCGTCGGGCGAGGCCAGCACCGTCCAGGGGCTGCCGCGGTACAGCACGCGATCGGCCGCCACGCCCTCGTTCAGCCGCGGCCGCAGGTCGGCCACGCGGAACCACTGCTCCGAAAGCAGCGGCAGCGCCTCGCCGGGCGCTTCCGATAGGGGTGCCGTGCCCGCGCCCGTCATCCCCAGGTCCTCCACCAGGCGCGCTGCACCGCGCGAGCCAGGTCCGACGCCCAGCCGACCAGCAGGCCGCGATCGCCGACCTCGAGCCGGCCGCTGCCCGACAGGCCCGGACGCAGCTCGGGCGGCGGGTCGAAGACCTCGGCCTCGATCTCGAACACGTTGCGGCCCTCGACGGCAGTAGCCATCGGCGAGACGTGGCGCACGCGCAGCTCGAGCGTCTTCCACGGCAGCGCGGCCAGCACAAGCGAGCCGCGCTGGCCGAGCTGCACGCGGGCGATCTCGTCCTCGTCGACCTCGACGACGACCCGGTAGCGCCCGGCAGGCGCGAGCGTGATCAGCTCCTCGCCCTCCTTGAGCGGCGCGCCCAGGCGCTGGCCGAGATCGCCATGCACGACGACGGCGTCGAACGGCGCGTGAAGCCGGACGCGGCCGAGCTGGGTCTCCACCAGCGCCTGCTGCGCCCGCACCTGCTGCAGCCGGGCCAGGTGGATCATCACCTGGGCGCGGTCGGCGCGCGCGTTGGCCTCGGCCAGCGCGGTCTCGAACTGCACCGACTGGCCCGCCAGGCGCTCGCGCTCGAGCAGCAGGTCCTGCTCGTCCATCTCGACCAGCAGCTGCCCGACACGGACCATGTCGCCGGGCCGCACGTGGGCCTGCTTCAGGAAGCCGGCGGCGGGGGCGACCAGCACGCGCTGCACCTCCCCCTCGACCCGCGCGCGCCCGCCCACCTCGTGGGGCACGGGCCACAGACCGAGCGTGGTCAGCGCGGCCGCGGCAGCCAAGGCGCCTCCCAGCCACCACATCCTGTGGCGGGCGCCGGGCACGCGATCCCAGCGCCGACGCACCTGCCAGCGCAGACTGCGCTCGCGCTGCCGCAGCAGCCCGAACACCGGGGCGGTGAAGGCGGCGGCGTGCTCCAGCCAGGCCAGCTCGGCCGAGGTGATGGGGCGCGTCTGGGGGCCGCGGCGCCAGGCGAACAGCACGCCGGCCGGCTCGCGCGGGTGCAGGGCTTCGGCGGCCGACTGATCGGCGGGGCCGAGCGGCACGCAGGCCACCGCCCCGGTGTTGCCCACGAGCAGCCGGTGCTGGGCCGCCCGGATGCGCGGCACGCCCTCGGCGGTGGTCGGTGGCGTGACGACGGAGGTCCGCTGGTCCAGCGTCTCGTGCATGGCAGCCAGCAGGGCGCGCACGTCGGGCAACGACGCCTCGGTCGGCCCTCCCGACGAGCGCACCAGCCCGCACAACTGCCCGCCGTGCGAGAAGGCGAGGGCGACTTCGTCGCAGCGCAGGAAGTGCGCCAGCCGCTCGACCATCCGCGCCGCGGCGTCGGCGTGCGATGGCGCCTCCAGCAGCGCGGCCTGCAACTCGAGCAGCTGCGCCAGCGCCATCGCGTGCGCGCGCAGGCCCTCCGCCGTTTCGGACGCGGCGCGCTCGTGCGCGGCCGCCGCCGGGTCGGCGTCGGCGCGTGCCCTGGGTTCGGCAACGGCGGGGTTCATCGGTGGTGCGATCGGAAGCCTTCGGCACGGGAATGCCGGGCTTCCGAGTCTCCGCGGCGCGGCCGGGATCGACTGGCCGATAAGCGGGCGAGCACCGTGCCAGTTCAGGGCTTGGGCGGCCGAAGCCCCTTGCCTCCCGCGGCCGGCGCGCGGGTGCTACCTTGCGCCGGTCGCCCCACCCGGGGCCGGTTCACCGCCGGCCCGACTGCCCATGAACACCTCGCCCTCGGGCCGCTTCGAGCAGTCCTTCATGTTCCACATGATCCGGGACTTCTTCCTGCTGCTCATCGTGGTGGCGGCGCTGGAGCTCGGCATCCGCTACGCCGTGCTGCTGTACGACTTCCGCACCAACGAGCCGGCGCGCGTGCAGCGGGCGGCGGCGCAGCTGGCCCAGGACGTCGAGTCCATCATGCTCAACGCCGGCGGGCCCACCGCCGCGCAGACCGTCTACCCGATCCTCAACCGCAACTACGACGACCTGCGCCTGACGATCGCGGTCGAGCCGTCGCAGGTGACGGTGGACTCGATGAAGGCCACGCGCAACATGGATCCGCAGGGCCTGAAGGCCAACTGGCCCGAGGGCGCGCACCAGCAGGCCAGCGTGGCGCTGAGGGCTGAGCAGTACTGCCTCGGCTGCCACGTGAAGGCCCGGGTCGGCGACGTGCTGGGCACGGTCACGGTGCGCAGCTACCTCGGCCGCAAGGAGGCCGTCTGGTGGGAGGAGGTGCGCGTCACGGCGGCCTCGCTCAGCATCAAGATCCTGATCCACACCTTCGTGCTGCTGCTTCTGCTGCGCGTGCGGATGGAGCCGCTGATGACGCTGCGCGCCACGGCGGCCACGCTGGCCAAGGGCGTGATGGACCTGAGCCCGCGCGCCCGGGTGACGTCGGAAGACGAGTTCGGCGAGCTGGCGCAGGACCTGAACCACTTCCTCGACCGCATCGGCCAGGTGGTGCGCGACCTCGACCGCATCCTGAGCGAGGTGGTGCGTGTCGGCGAGCGGCTCGGCACGCTGAACCGCCACCTCGAGCAGCAGCTCGACGGCCTGCGCGACGGCGCGCTGCACTCCCTGGCCGAGGGTGCCGAGCGCGGCCTCGTGACGCGGCTGGCCGCGGCGCGCGAGGCCGGCGCGTTCGAGGTGCTGCGGCGCGTGCTCGACGAGGCGGTGGCGGGCGCGGCGCTGACGCCGGCCGCCGCCGGGCGACTGCGCGAGCCGCTGGTGCAGCTGGAGCAGCGCTTCGATGCGCTGACGACCGCGCTCGAGCGCGCGGCGCCGCCGGTGCTGGTGGCGCGCGAGCAGTCGAGCGGATTCCAGGCCTTCGCCCAGTCGCTGCGGGAGATGGCGCTGCTCGAGGCCCAGATGCAGACGGTGGCCGAGGCCGGCCACCAGGTGCTGCAGCGGCTGGCGGCCGGGCGCCGCGAGCCGGAGCCGGGCGGCGCGCCGGGTGGGGCCGCCGCAGCCGACTGACGACGCCGACTGGAGCTGCGGCTCCCGCGGCCCCTGCACGGTGCAGGTGACCTGCTGGGCAAGCTGCCTCGGGGGTGCTGGCGGACTTCAGCCCGACAGTCGGGCTGCTGGTCGGCGTGCTCGGGGTTCGGGCGCTGGCCGGGGCGTGCCGCGGGGGGGGGGGCGACCCGGATCTCGGGCCCGAGCGGTGCGCGCCTCGGCCTCTCAGGCCACGCGCCCGAACCACCACAGCGACAGCCCGGCCGCCGTGAGGGCCAGCAGCGCGCCCAGCGCGGCGAACAGCGCCGTGACCTCGGTCTCCTTCCTCTCGACGACCATGCGCGAGGACAGCGACTCGTAGACCTTCTTGAGGTCCTCGGCGGTGCCGGCATAGAAGTACTCGCCGTGGGTCAGCACCGAGACGTTCTTCAGCGTCTCCTCGTCCAGCCGCACGCGCATGCTCCAGCCCTCGAAGCCGATCACCTCGCCCTGCGTCGTGCCGATGCCCACCGTGTACACGCGCACGCCGCGCTCGGCAGCCATCTTGGCGGCGTCGAGCGGGTCGGGGCCCGTGGTGCGCTGCCCGTCGGTGAGCATGATGATGGCCGCCGAGTTGTACGAGCCCGGCGCGACCGGGGTGAACTTCTTCTTCGCCTCGTCCTCCGTGCTGCCGATCGGCTTGCCGGGGAAGTTGCGCTGCCCGGTGACGTGCTGGATCTCGATGCCGTGGTCGGGGAACAGCGTGGCCAGGCTCAGAATGATGCCGCTGCCGGTGGCAGTGCCCCGCTGCAGCTGGAAGCGGTCGATCGCGGCGAGCACGTCGTCGCGGCTGACCGTGGGCGCCTGCACGACGGCGGCGGTGCCGGCGAACGAGACGACACCCACCTTGACCTCGCGCGGCAGGTTGTTGAGGAAGGCCTTGGCCGCGTCCTGGGAGGCGACCAGCCGGTTCGGCTTGACGTCCTCGGCGCGCATGCTGCCCGACACGTCCATCGCCAGCATGATGGTGCGTTCGGCCAGCGGCAGCACGATCGTGGCGGTGGGCCGGGCCAGCGCGAACAGCAGCGCACCGAGCGCGGCCAGCATCAGCGCCGGCGGGACGTGGCGGCGCCAACCCGGGCCCTTGCCCAGCGCCGCCCGGGCCACGCCGAGGCTCGCCAGCTTCACGGTGCCCTGGCGGCGCTTCTTCAGCAGCCACAGGTACAGCCACACCAGCAGCGGCAGCAGCAGCAGCAGCCAGTGCATCGAGGGCCAGATGAACTTCATGCGGGGGCCTGGACGGGGTCGGTGACGGAGGGGGCGCCGGCGTCGGGGCCGGCGCTGCGGGCCCGGCGCAGGGCGGCCGGAAAGCGCGGCGACGCCTTGCGGCGCGCGCGCTGGCGGCGCAGGTCGACGTAGCGCAGCAGCGACTCGAGCAGGTCGTCGTCGGTGGCGAGCTCGAGGATGTCGGCGCCGCTCTGGCCGAGGGACTCGACCAGCCGGGCTTCCTCGGCCTCGGCGATGGCGTGGTAGCGCTCGCGGAAGCCCGGGTCGGCGGCGTCGATGAACAGCTGCTCGCCAGTCTCGGCGTCTTCCACCGTGACCAGGCCGACGTCGGGCAGGGCCATCTCGGCCGGGTCGAACAGCCGCACCGCGACGACCTCGTGCCGGCGCGCCAGGCGGGCGAGCGCCGCCTCCCAGCCCGGGCGGCTGATGAAGTCGCTGACTACGAACACCAGCGAGCGGCGCCGGACGATGCCGGCGGCCGTCTCGAGCAGGTCGGCCAGCTGCGTCCCGCCCGCCGGCGGCGGCGCGCCGCGGGCGGCCTTGCCGACGGGCTGCGGCCGGGGCCGGGGCCGTCGCATCTGCTCGAGCAGGCGCAGCACGTGCAGCCGGGTGGCGCCGGGCGGGATCACGCCGTCCACGCGCGTGCCGTAGGTGATGGCGCCGACGCGGTTGCCGTGGCGCGTGATGACGCGCGCCAGCGTGGCCACGAAGCCGGCCGACACCGCGAGCTTGGTGACGTCGGCGCTGCCGAAGTCGATGCTGCCCGACAGGTCGAGCAGGAACCACGCGGTCAGATCGCGGTCCTCGACGAACTGGCGCACGTAGGGCGCCTGCAGCCGCGCGGTGACGTTCCAGTCGATGTGGCGCACGTCGTCGGCGTGCTGGTACTCGCGTAGGTCGGCCAGGTCGATGCCGCCGCCGCGGTACACCGTGCGGTAGTCGCCCTGCAGCAGGCCGTCGAGCCGGCGCAGCACGGTCCACTCCAGCCGACGCAGCAGCTGGTCGGACGTGGGGGCGGCGGCGGAAGTCATCGGCGGCGTGGCTCGGTGCGCGGGGCGCCGTGCGTCAGCGTGGCTCGGCCGGGTGCATCAGCGGCTTGTCCGGCACAGGGATCTTGCCCATCACCCTGCGCACGATCTCGTCGGCGCTGACGTTCTCGGCCAGCGCCTCGTAGCTGAGCACGATGCGGTGCCGCATCACGTCGGGCGCGAGGTCGGTCACGTCCTCGGGCAGCACGTAGCGGCGGCCGCGCAACATCGCCAGCGCCTTGGCGCCCTCGACCATGCCGATCGTGGCCCGCGGGCTGGCGCCGAAGGTGATGTAGCGTGCGCTGTCGGCCAGGCCGTAGCGCGCCGGAGCCCGCGTGGCGCCCACCAGCCGCACCGCGTACTGCATCAGCGCCGGGTCGCAGAACACGCGGCGGCACTCGCGCTGCAACGCGGCGAGCTGGAACGTGTCTGCCACCGGCTGCACCTCCACCGGCTCGCCCGTCACGCGCTCGGCGATGACGAACTCCTCCTCCTCGGTCGGGTAGTCGACCAGCACCTTCATCATGAAGCGGTCGACCTGCGCCTCCGGCAGCGGGTAGGTGCCCTCGGTCTCGATCGGGTTCTGCGTGGCCATCACGACGAACGGGTCGGGCACGCGGTGCGACTCGCCGGCGATCGTGACCTGGCGCTCCTGCATCACCTCGAGCAGCGCGCTCTGCACCTTGGCCGGCGCGCGGTTGATCTCGTCGGCCAGCAGCAGGTTGGCGAACACCGGCCCGAGGCTGGTGCCGAACTCGCCGGTCTTCTGGTTGTAGATGCGGGTGCCCACCAGGTCGGCGGGCACCAGGTCGGGGGTGAACTGGATGCGCTTGAAGCTGCCGCGCACGGTGCGGGCCAGCGTCTTGACGGTGAGCGTCTTGGCCAGCCCCGGCACGCCCTCGACCAGCAGGTGGCCCTGCGCCAGCATCGCGACGAGCACGCGCTCGAGGAAGCGGTCCTGGCCGACGACGACGCGCTTGACCTCGTAGAGGATGCGCTCCATCAGCGTGGCGGTGCCCTGGGCGCCGGGGTCGTTGCTGTCCATCGGTGTCCTTCAGAACGGCGGCATGCCGGCCGCCGAGGCCGCGTTCTCGATCGGCACGGCGAAGCCGATGCCGATGAAGGTGCGCTGCTCGCTGGGGTTGAGGATCGCGGTGACGATGCCGACCACGTGGCCGTCCATCGTGACCAGGGGACCGCCGCTGTTGCCGGGATTGGCGGCGGCGTCGAACTGGATCAGGTTGGTCAGCGTCCGCTCGCCGTCGGGGTTGCGGAACTCGCGCCTCAGCCCCGACACCACGCCGTAGCTGACGCTGGGGCCGATGCCGAACGGGTGCCCGACGGCGATCACGTGGTCGCCGGGGCGCAGGTCGGCGGTGCTGCGCATCGTGGCGGCCTCGAGGTCGTCGGGCAGGCTGTGCGCACGAAGCACGGCGAGGTCGTTCTCGGGCATCGCGCCGACGATGCTGGCCTCGCTCTCGTGGCCGTTGGCGAAGCGCACGCGGATGCGCTTGCTGCCCCAGACCACGTGCAGGTTGGTCAGGATCGTGCCGTTGTCGATGATGACGACCCCGGCGCCGAGCGCGCGCTGCAGCGCGCGCTGCTCGGCCTTGCCCTCGCCGCTGTCGGCCTCGTCGAGCAGCCCGGTGACCCGCACCACCGAGGGCAGGATGGCCTCGTAGGCGCGCGCGGCCTGGCTCGGCAGCGGTTCCTTCTCGAGCGACTCGCGCACGGCGGTGTCGATGTCGCGCTGCGTGACGATGCGCTGGCCCGGCTGGAACTGAAGCCAGGCGGCCATGGTGCCCACGGCCAGCAGCGCACCGGCGAGTGCCCACAGCGGTCCGCCGTGCCGTGCCGCCCAGCGGCCCAGCCGCGCGCGCGCGGCGCTGGCCGTCGGCGGGACGCTGGCCGAATCGGCCGCGGCCCCGGCCTCCGGCCCCGACCCGGGCGTCGCCGCGCCGGCCAAGGCGGCCGGTGCCGCGTCCGGCCCAGCGCCGGCCGCGGGCGTGCGCCGCGGCGAGCGGCTGTACAGCGGGTTGCGGTTCATGGGTGTGATGCCTTGGGGGCCGCGATGCGCCTTGCGGCGCGCCACGGACGTGCCCGCAAGGTAACACGACACCGCGCCGCCCGCATGACCGGGCCCATCCGGTCCGTCCCGGAGGCGCGGCGCGCTGGTACATCATCGGGGCGCCGTGTGGATCGATTCGCATTGCCACCTCGACGCCCCCGAGTTCGACGCCGACCGCGCCGAGGTGCTGCATCGCGCCCGCGCCGCGGGGGTCGCGACGCTGGTGCTGCCGGCGGTGGAGTGCGCCAACTTCGAGTCGGTGCGCCTGCTGGCGCACGCCTGCGACGGCGTCTATGCGCTCGGCATCCACCCGCTCTACGTGGCCCGGGCGGGCGCGGCCGACCTCGACCGGCTCGGCGCCGCGCTGCAGGCCGCACGCGGCGACCCCCGCCTGGTGGCGGTGGGAGAGATCGGCCTGGACCATTTCGTGCCGGGGCTCGACCGCCGGCTGCAGGAGGAGTTCTACCTGGCGCAGCTGCGCCTGGCCCGCTCCGCCGGCCTGCCTGTGATCGTGCACGTGCGCCGCTCGGCCGATGCGTTGCTGGCCGGTCTGCGCCGCATCGAGGTGCCCGGCGGCCTCGCCCACGCCTTCAACGGCAGCCCGCAGCAGGCGGCCGCCTTCGTCGCGCTCGGGCTGCGGCTCGGTTTCGGTGGCGCGCTGACGTTCGAGCGGGCGCTGCGCATCCGGGCCCTGGCCCGCGAGCTGCCGGGCGAGGCGCTGGTGCTGGAGACCGACGCCCCCGACATTCCGCCGCAGTGGCTCTACCGCACCGCGGCCGAGCGCGCCGCGGGGGCCACCAGCCGCAACGAGCCGGCCGAGCTGCCGCGCATCGGCGCCTGCCTGGCTGCGCTGCGCTGCTGGTCGCTCGAGGAGACGGCCGCGCGCACGGCGGCCAACGTGCACGCCGCGCTGCCGCGGCTGGCCGCGCTGCGGGCCGCGCCCCGATGAGCACCGTGCCGCGCCTGCAGGGACTGCCGCCCGAGATCGGCCGCGCCAGCCGGCTGGTCGTTCTGGGCAGCTTCCCGGGCGCGGCCTCGCTCGCCGCGGGCCGGTACTACGCCCATCCGCGCAACCAGTTCTGGCCGCTGCTCGGCGCGATCTGGGGCCTCGACCTCGTCGCGCTGCTCTACCCCGCGCGGCTGTCGGCGCTGCGGGCGCGCTGCGTCGGCCTGTGGGACGTGCACGCCAGCTGCCGCCGCGCCGGCAGCCTGGACAGTGCGATCGAGGATGCGGCGCCCAACGACCTGGCCAGCCTGCGCCGGCGCGCGCCGGGCCTGGTGCTCGTGGCCCACAACGGCGGGGAATCCGCGCGCGCCGCGCCGCGGCTCGAGACGCTGGGCATCGCCACGGTGCGCCTGCCTTCCAGCAGCCCGGCGCATGCGTCGTGGAGCTTCGAGCGCAAGCTCGACGCGTGGCGCGCCGCCTTCCGGCGCGCGGGGGTCGCGTGAGTCGTCCGCGCGCGCCGTCGCGCCCGCCGGGCGAGGGCCTGGCGTCGGGCGGCCCGCGGCCGCGGGCCGCGCAGCCGCTGCCCCCGGTCAGCATCTCCGAGTTCGACGGCGTGCGCTACCTGCACCTGGGCTCGGTGTGGGTGCAGGGCGCGATGCGGATCGGCGCGCCGCGCTTCGTCGAGCTCGATTACGTGCAGCGCATGCTCGCCGCGCTGCTGTGGCTGCCCGAGGAGCGGCTGTCCGGCGGCGGGCACGCCGTGCAGCTCGGCCTGGGCGCTGGCGCACTGACCCGCTTCACCGCGCGCGAGCTGCGCATGGCCACCACGGTGGTCGAGATCAACCCGCTGGTCGTCACGGCCAACACGGCCATGTTCCACCTGCCGCGCACGGCCGAGGTCGTGGTCGGCGACGCCGCCGACTGGCTGGCCCAGGCGCCGCGGCGCAGCGTGCGGCTGCTGCACGTCGACCTGTACGACGAGCAGGCCGCCGCCCCGGTGCTCGACAGCGCGGCGTTCTACGCTGCCTGCCATGACGTGCTCGAGGACGGGGGGGTGATGGCCGTCAACCTGTTCGGCCGCGACGTCAGCTACGCGGGCAGCGTGGCGCGCATCGCCGCCGCGTTCGGGCTGGAGCGGATGTGGCGGCTGCGCCCCACCCGGGAGGGCAACACCGTCGTGGTGGCAGGCCGCGGCGTGTCGCTGCCGGCGCGCGACGTGCTGCGTGAGCGCGCGGCCCGGATCGAGGAGCGGCATGGCCGGCTCGGCCTCGCCGCGCGCAAATGGTTGCGCATGGTGCAGCCGCTCGCCGAGGGCTGCGGCTGAGCGGCGCCGCGCGGCGCGCCGGGTGGTCCACGGCCTGACGTCCGTGCAGGACCCCGAGGCGGGCCCGCCCGGCCGCGCTGCCTTACGTGGAAACCACAGCCGGGCCCGCGGGTCCGCTTGCTAGCATCCTTCGGGCACATCGGGTCGGGCCCGACCGGCCTGGGAGAAAGACACGTGAAGATCAAGAGCGAGAAGGACTTCTGGTCCGGGCTGATGTTCATTGCCACGGGCATCGCGTTCGCCTACGGCGCCACCGCGTACAGCTTCGGCAGCTCCGCGCGGCCAGGTCCGGGGTATTTCCCGTTCGGGCTCGGGGTGATCCTGGCCCTGCTCGGGGCGCTGGTGCTCTTCAAGTCGCTGGTCATCGAGGTCGAGGGCGGCGACCGCATCGGCCCCTGGCCGATGAAGCCGGGACTGTGGATCCTGGGCGCGGTGGTGGTGTTCGGGCTGTCGCTGCCGAGGCTTGGCCTTGTCCTGTCGCTCCCGCTCCTGATCGCCATCGCCAGCGTCGGCGGCGGCGAATTCCGCTGGAAGGAGGTGCTGGTGAACGCGTCGCTGCTCACGGCAGGCTCGTGGGCGATCTTCATCAAGGGCCTCGGCCTGACGATCCCGGTGTGGCCGGTCTTCCCGGGCGCTTGAAATGGAACTGCTGAACAACCTCGCCCTCGGCTTCGGCGTCGCGCTGTCGCTGCAGAACCTGCTGTACGCGCTGCTCGGCGCGCTGCTGGGCACGCTCATCGGCGTGCTGCCCGGCCTCGGGCCGGTGGCCACGATCGCGATGCTGCTGCCGAGCATCTACGCGCTCGACGCCACGCCGGCGCTGATCATGCTGGCCGGCATCTACTACGGCGCCCAGTACGGCGGCAGCACGACCGCGATCCTGATCAACGTGCCCGGCGAGAGCGCCTCGGTGGTGACCGCCATCGACGGCTACCAGATGGCGCGCAGGGGCCGGGCCGGCGCCGCGCTGGCCGCGGCGGGGCTCGGCAGCTTCTTCGCGGGCAGCGTGGCCACGCTGATCGTCGCTGCGTTCGCCCCCCCGCTGACCGAACTGGCCTTCAAGTTCGGACCCGCCGAATACTTCAGCCTGATGGTGCTGGGCCTGATCGGTGCGGTGGTGCTGGCTTCGGGCTCGCTGGTCAAGGCCATCTCGATGATCATCCTCGGCCTGCTGCTGGGCCAGATCAACACCGACGTCATCTCGGGCGTGCCGCGCTACAGCTTCGACGTCCCCGAACTGACCGACGGCATCGGCTTCGTCGCCATCGCGATGGGCATCTTCGGCTTCGGCGAGATCATCATGAACCTCGGCCGGCCTGCCGAGCATCGGGAGGTGTTCACCAACGAGGTGCGGGACCTGTGGCCGACGAGGCAGGACTTCAAGGACGCCTACCCCGCCGTGCTGCGCGGCACGGCGCTCGGCTCGGTGCTCGGCGTGCTGCCCGGCGGCGGCGCGCTGCTGGCGTCGTTCGCCGCCTACACGCTCGAGAAGAAGACCCGCGGCCGTGCCGACGAGGTGCCGTTCGGCAAGGGCAACATCCGGGGCATCGCCGGCCCCGAGAGCGCCAACAACGCAGGCGCGCAGACCAGCTTCATCCCCATGCTCACGCTCGGCATCCCGCCCAACGCGGTGATGGCGCTGATGGTCGGGGCGATGACCATCAAGGGCATCCAGCCCGGCCCGCAGGTGATGACCAGCAACCCCGACCTGTTCTGGGGCCTGATCGCCAGCATGTGGATCGGCAACCTGATGCTGATCGTGCTGAACCTGCCGCTGATCGGGATTTGGATCAAGCTGCTGACGGTGCCCTACCGCTTCCTGTTCCCGGCCATCCTGAGCTTCTGCTGCATCGGCCTGTACACGCTGAACAACAACAACTTCGACGTCTTCATGGCGGCGCTGTTCGGGGTGATCGGCGTCATCTTCTACAAGCTCGGCTGCGAGCCGGCGCCGCTGCTGCTCGGCTTCATCCTCGGGCCGATGATGGAGGAGAACCTTCGCCGCGCGCTGCTGCTGTCGCGCGGTTCGTGGCAGACCTTCGTCGAACGCCCGTTGTCGGCGGCGCTGCTGCTGGCCGCCGCGGCGCTGGTCGTGATCGTCATGCTGCCGGCGATGCGGAAGAGGCGCGAGGAAGCGTTCCAGGACGCCGATTGAGGGCGGTCGATCGCGCTGCCCGCGGCCCGGCGGCGAGCGGGCCCCGGCTGCCGGACCCGCGTCGCCGCTGAGCCGTCGCGATGGCCGCGCCCGCCGCGCTCGCGCCGCTGTCGGACCGCACCTTCCGCGGCCTGTGGCTCGCCTGGCTGGCGGCCAACCTGACGATGTGGATGAACGACGTCGCGGCGGCCTGGCTGATGACGTCGCTCACCTCGAGCCCGGCCATGGTGGCGCTGGTGTCCACCGCCAGCACGCTGCCCGTCTTCCTGCTCGGGCTGCCCAGCGGCGCGCTGGCCGACATCGTCGACCGCAGGCGCTACTTCGCCGCCACGCAGCTGTGGGTGTCGGTCAACGCGCTGCTGCTGGCCGCGCTGGCGCTGGCCGGGCTGCTGAGCGCGCCGCTGCTGCTGGTGCTGACCTTCGTCAACGGCATGGGGCTGGCGATGCGCTGGCCGGTGTTCGCGGCCATCGTGCCGCAGGTGGTGCCGCGCGGGCAGCTGCCTGCGGCGCTGGCCCTCAACGGCATCGCGATGAACCTGTCGCGCGTGGTCGGCCCGGTGCTCGCCGGCGCAGTGCTGGCCACCTCGGGCCCGGCAGTGGTCTTCGTGCTCAACGTGCTGCTGGCCGGGGCCGCGTTCGCGCTCATCGTGCGCTGGCGCTCCGCGCCGCGCGAGAGCGCGCTGCCCGGCGAGCGCTTCGTCGGCGCGATGCGGGCCGGCCTGGTGTTCGCGGCCCAGAGCCCGCGGCTGCGGGTGATCCTGCTGCGCGTGTTCCTGTTCTTCCTGCAGAGCACCGCGCTGATGGCGCTGCTGCCGCTGGTGGCGCGCGACATGCACGGCGGCGGGCCGGGCGCGTTCACGGTGATGCTGTCGTGCGTGGGCGTGGGTGCCGTCGTCGCCGCGCTGCGCTTCCCGCGCTGGCGCGCGCGCTTCGACCGCGACCGCTTCGTCTGGATCGGCACCGGCGTGCACGCGCTGCTGTCGAGCGTGGTCGTCGCGCTGCCGGAGTTCTGGCTGGCGCTGCCGGCGATGGTGCTGATCGGGATGGCGTGGATCTCGGTGGCCAACTCGCTGACCGTCGCCGCCCAGGTCGCGATGCCCGACTGGGTGCGCGCGCGCGGCATGAGCATCTACCAGATGGCGCTGATGGGCGGCGCGGCCTGCGGCTCGCTGCTGTGGGGCCAGGTGGCCACCGTGGCCGGGGTGCGCGGCGCGGTCTGGGCGGCGGCTGCCGCCGGCGTGCTCGCGCTGCTGATGACGCGGCGGCTCACGGTGGAGGGCGGCGCCGATCCCGACTACCGGCCGGCGGCGATCGGCTCGGCGGCCGCCGCACCCGCCATCGAGATTGCCGACGATGCGGGCCCCGTGATGGTCACGGTGGAGTACCAGATCGACCCCGCGCGTGCCGAGGAGTTCGCCGAGGTGATGCAGCGCACGCGGCGTGCGAGGCTGCGGCAGGGCGCGCTGTCGTGGGGGTTGTTCCGCGACGTCGCCGAGCCCGGGCGCTACGTCGAGTACTTCCTCGACGAGAACTGGCTCGAGCACCGGCGCCGGCAGGAGCGCTTCACCGCCTTCGACGCCGGCCTGCGCGAGCAACGCCTGGCCTTCCACCTCGGCCCGGCGCCGCCGCGGGTGCGGCGCTACGTCGGCGATGCCCACGTACAGGCGTCGGAGGCGCCGCCGAGCCCCTGAGACCGGGCGAAGGCGGCCCAGGGCGCGGCGGCGGACACCGCGCAAGCGGCCACAATCGCGGGATGAGCCACGCCTTCGACTGGAGCTCCGGCTACGCCAGCCGCCGCTCGCCCGTCTTCGCCCGCAACCTCGTCTCCACGTCGCACCCGCTGGCGGTGCAGGCGGGCCTGCACGCGCTGCGCCGCGGTGGCAGCGCGGTCGATGCCGCGATCGCCGCCGCGGCCTGCATGACGGTCGTCGAGCCGTGCAGCAACGGCCTCGGCTCGGACCTGTTCTGCATCCTCTGGGACCCGGCCACCCAGCGCCTGCACGGCCTGAACGCGTCGGGCACGGCCCCCGCGGCGTGGACCCCGGAGTACTTCGAGCGCAAGTACGGCGCCGACGCTCGGGCCCCGGCCAAGCGCGGCTGGGACTCGGTGACGGTGCCGGGCGCGGTGGCGGGCTGGGCGGCGCTGCACGGGCGCTTCGGCCGGCTCGCCTTCGCCGACCTGATGGCCGACGCCATCGACGTGGCCGAGCGCGGTTACGCGGTGCCGGTGATCATCCAGCAGAAGTGGCGCAACGCCGCCACGCTGCCCGAGCTGACCTCGCAGCCCGGCTTCGCCGCGACCTTCCTGCCCCGGGGCCGCGCGCCCGAGGTCGGCGAGCGCTTCGCGTTGCCGGAGGCGGCGCGCGCCCTGCGGCTGATTGCCGAGACCCGCGGCGAGGCCTTCTACCGCGGCGAGATCGCCGCCTCCGCCGAGGCGCACGCGCGCGCGCACGGCGGCGCGATGACGGCGGCCGACTTCGCGGCCTACGCGCCCGAGTGGGTGGAGCCGATCGCGCAGGACTACCGCGGCCACACGCTGCACGAGATCCCGCCCAACGGGCAGGGGATCGCGGCGCTGATCGCGCTCGGCATCCTGCAGCACTTCGACATCGCCGGCCTGCCGGTGGACGGCGTGGCCAGCCAGCACCTGCAGATCGAGGCGATGAAGCTCGCCTTCGCCGACGTCTACCGCCACGTCGGCGATGCGCGCGCGATGACGCTCACCCCGGCGCAGATGCTCGAGCCGGCCTACTTGAAGAGCCGCGCTGCGCGGATCGACCCGAAGCGCGCGCAGGACTTCGGCCCCGGCCACCTGCCGCAGGGCGGGACGATCTACCTCACCGCAGCCGACGAGCGCGGCATGATGGTGAGTTTCATCCAGAGCAACTACATGGGCTTCGGCTCGGGCGTGGTGCTGCCGGGCTACGGCATCAGCCTGCAGAACCGAGGCCACGGCTTCACGCTCGACCGCACGCGCGCCAACGTGGTGGCGCCGGGCAAGCGCCCGTTCCACACCATCATCCCGGCCCTCCTCACCAGGGACGGCCAGCCCGTGATGAGCTTCGGCGTGATGGGCGGCGACATGCAGCCGCAGGGCCACCTGCAGACGCTGGTGCGCATGCTCGACTACCGCCAGCAGCCGCAGGCCGCGTGCGACGCGCCGCGCTGGCGCTTCTTCGGCGGCGTCGTCAACGCCGAGGACGGTTTCGACCCGGCCACCGCGCAGGGCCTGCGCGACCTCGGCCACACGGTGCAGCCCTTCGCCGACAGCTACCAGGACTACGGCGCCGGGCAGTTCATCTGGCGGCTGGGTGATCCGGCGGTCGAGGGCTACGCGGCCGCGAGCGACCCGCGGCGCGACGGCCAGGCGGCGGGCTTCTGAGCCGCCCGGCGGTGAGCGGCGGCGTGCCGCGGTCGCTCGCCGCCGGCCTCGCGCTGGCCGCGTTCGGCGCGATCGCCTTCTCCGGCAAGGCGATCATCGTCAAGCTCGCCTACCGCCACGGCGTCGACGCGGTGACGCTGATCATGTACCGGATGCTGTTCGCGCTGCCGCTCTTCGTGGCGCTGGCGTGGTGGGCCGGGCGGGGCGGGCCAGCGCTGACCGCCCGCGACTGGCGCGTCGTCTGCGCGCTCGGCTTCACCGGCTACTACCTGGCCAGCTTCCTCGACTTCCTCGGCCTGCAGTACGTCACCGCGAGCCTCGAGCGGCTGATCCTCTACCTGAACCCGACGCTGGTGCTGGTGCTGGGGATGCTGGTCTACAAGCGCCGCGTCACGCGCGGGCAGCTCGCCGCGCTGGCGGTCAGCTACGCCGGCGTGCTGGTGGTCTTCGGGCACGAGGTGCGGCTGGAGGGCGGGGCCACGCTGCTCGGCGCGGCCCTCGTCTTCGCCAGCGCCATCAGCTATGCGGTGTACCTCGTGCTCAGCGGCGAGGAGGTGCGGCGGCTGGGCTCGCTGCGCCTGACGGGCCTGGCCTCGACCGTCGCCTGCGTGCTGTGCATCGCGCAGTTCCTCCTGCTGCGGCCGCTGGCGGCGGCGCAGGTGGCGCCCGAGGTGATCTGGCTGTCGGTGCTGAACGCGACGCTGTGCACCTTCGTGCCGGTGATCGCGGTGATGATGGCCATCGAGCGGGTCGGCGCCACGCTGACCGCGCAGACCGGCATGATCGGGCCGTTGGCGACGATCGCGCTGGGCGTGCTGTTGCTGGGCGAGCCGTTCAATGCCTGGGTCGTGGCCGGCACGGCGCTGGTGCTCGTCGGCGTCTGGCTGCTGGCACGCGCGTCGCAGGGGCCGGCGGGCAGGCCCTCCTGAAGCTCCCCTGAACCTCCACGCCTGCACGGGAAAGGAAACCTGACCATGGATCTCGGCATCGCCGGCAAGTGGGCGCTCGTCTGCGCCGCCAGCAAGGGCCTCGGCAAGGGCTGCGCCACGGCGCTGGCCGCCGAGGGCGTCCACGTGGTGATCACGGCCCGCGGGGCCGAGGCGCTCGAGGCCACCGCGTCCGAACTGCGCGCGCGCTTCCCGGCGGTGCAGGTGCGCACGGTGGCCGGGGACATCACCACCGAGGCCGGGCGCGCGGCCGCGCTGGCCGCCTGCCCGCAGGTGGACATCCTGGTCAACAACGCGGGCGGGCCACCGGCCGGGGACTTTCGCGACTGGAGCCGCGAGACCTGGATCGCCGCGCTCGAGGCGAACATGCTGACGCCGATCGAGCTCATCAAGGCCACCGTCGACGCCATGGCCGAGCGCAGTTTCGGTCGCATCGTCAACATCACCTCAGCGGCGGTCAGGATGCCCTACGACGGGCTCGGCCTGTCCAATGGCGCTCGCGCCGGCCTCACCGGCTTCGTCGCCGGTCTGGCCCGGCAGCCGAGACTCGCCTCGCGCAACGTGACGATCAACAACCTGCTGCCCGGTCCCTTCGACACCGAGCGCCTGCGCAGCAACACCGCAGCCAACGCGGATCGCGCCGGCAGGAGCTTCGAGGAGGCCTGGGCATCACGCCGGGAAGCCAACCCGACCCGCCGCTACGGCCACCCCGACGAGTTCGGCGCCATGTGCGCCTTTCTGTGCAGCGCGCACGCCGGCTACGTCACGGCGCAGAACGTGCTGATGGACGGCGGGGCATTTCCAGGCACCATGTAGCCGCGGTACCCCGGTGGCAGGGTGCCGCAGGCGTCGCGTGCGGCGCCCTCAGCGCACGAACCGGTCGACGAAGTCGCGGCCCAGCCCGACGGCCGTGTAGTGCGTGCGGCACATCTCGATCTTGGTGAACACGTCCTCGTAGCTGGTCACCGCCCCGGTGGCGTCGACGTAGACCATCGCGCCGGCGATGTTGAAGAAGGTGATCATCTCCGGCGAGCCGCCGCTCGCCTCGTCGACGACCAGGGTGTGGATCTCACCCGGCGGCTCGTAGACGAAGCTGCCCTCGCGGGCGATCCAGTCGTGCTCGAGGTAGCGCCAGGATCCCTTGATGACGTAGCCGGTCACCCAGCTCGGGTGGATATGGCGCGACAGCACGCCGCTCTTGCGCACGCGCAACAGGTTGCACCAGCTGCCGGTGACGGTGTTCAGCAGCAGCGGCCGGAACCAGACCTCGGGCGCCTGCGGCACCCAGACGCGTTCATCGTCGGGGATCGCAGCCACCGCGATCTCGGGCTGGATTCCGGGCAGCTGGACGATCATCGAGGCCTCCTCAGGCGATCAGGTAGCCGCCGTCGACCGGCAGCACGACACCGGTGACGAACCGGGCGGCGGGGCTGCACAGGAACAGCACCGGGCCGGCGACATCCTCGGGCGTGCCCCAGCGGCCGAGCGGGGTGCGCGCGAGGATCGGACCGCTGCGCGCCGGATCGTCCTGCAGCGCCTGCGTGAGCGGCGTCGCGATCCAGCCGGGGGCCACTGCATTGACGCGGATGCCGTCGGCGGCATAGGCGATGGCCAGGCTCTTGGTGAGCTGCGCGACGCCTCCCTTGCTGGCACTGTAGCCCGGCACCAGGCCACCGCCGAAGAAGCTCAGCATCGAGGCGGTATTGACGATGCAGCCACGCCGTGGCTTCAGGTGGGGACGCGCTGCCGCGCACACCCGCATCGTACCGGTCAGGTTGACGTCCAGCGTGCGGGCGAAGGCCTCGGGGTCGTGCTCCGCCCCGCGCTGGATGAT
Organism: Rubrivivax sp.; assembly: GCA_020248915.1. Classification (GTDB taxonomy): domain Bacteria; phylum Pseudomonadota; class Gammaproteobacteria; order Burkholderiales; family Burkholderiaceae_C; genus Rubrivivax. Next base: position 22,320 of record JADCGP010000008.1, read on the forward strand.
GCCGGCGCAGTTGACGACGGCATCGAGCTCCCCGAGGGCAGCCACCAGCGCGGCGACCTGTTCCCCGTCGCGCACGTCCAGCACGCGGTGCTCCAGGCCGGGGCCTCGCGGCGCCGCCTCGACCTCGGCGGCGCTGGCACCGGTGGCGACCACGGTGTCGCCGGCGTCGGTGAAGGCGCGCGCTACCCCGGCGCCTATGCCGCTGGTTCCGCCGGCGACGAGGATTCGCCGGCCGCTCACACGGCCTGCCGCTGCAGCGCCGCCCAGACCGTGGCCGCCTGTGGAATCGGCTCCACCGCCCCGTAACCCTCCGTCGACAGCGCGGCGGCGGCGGCGGCGTAGCGGCCTGCGTCGAGCAGGCTGTCGCCTGCCAGCCAGCGGGCGACGAAGGCGCCCCCGAAGGTGTCCCCGGCACCGGTGGCGTCGACCGGCCGGCAAGGGAAGGGCGCGAGGCGATGGCGCTGCGATGCGTCGGCCACGACGGCGCCGTGCGCGCCGCACTTCAGCGCGACGACGCGCGCGCCCAGACCGAGCGCGTGGTCGACCAGCGCATCAGGATCGTCCAAGCCGGTGATCGCACGCACGTCGTCCAGGCTCGGGAGGCACAGGTCGCAACGGCGCATCACATCGCTCATCACCGCCCGGGCACGGTCGAGCGACCACAGCCGCAGCCGCAGGTTGGTGTCGAACGACACCGGGACGCCTGCCGCGCGGGCGATCTCGATCGCGGCGTACGCGGTGTCGCAGGCCTGCGAGCTGATGGCCAAAGAGATGCCCGACAGGTGCAACAGGCGGGCGCGCTCGATCAGCCCCCGCGGCAGCTGCGACGGCCGCAGCCGGCTCGCCGCCGATCCGTGGCGAAAGAAATGGAAGTGATGGCCTGCCGCGTCGTGGGTGACGAAATAGATCGCGGTGAAGGCCTCGGGATCGGTGACCACGCCCGTGTGGTCGACACCCTCGCGATCCCACAGGCTGCGCAGCATCGCGCCGTAGGGGTCGTCACCGAGCGCACTGACGTAGGCCACCCGGGCGCCCTGGCGCGCGGCGGCGATGGCGAAGTTGCTGCTGTCGCCGCCGAAGCCCTGCAGGTAGGCACGGCCGTCACGCTCGCCGGTCTGATTGAACTCGACCATCGGCTCGCCGAGGGCGACGACGTCGAAGCGCTTGAAGTCGGCGCCGGCGGCAGCGCCTGCCGGGCCGCGGGCGCCCGGGGCTGGGGCCGTCATCTCAGATGCGCCCGTACCTGGCGAGGCCCTTGCGCAGCGACTTCTCGGCGATGATCAGCCGCGCCTGCTCGAGCTCGCGGGCGTCGATGTCCTGCGCCATCGCGAGCACTTCAGCGGCCTTCGCGCGTGGCACCACCACCACGCCGTCGACGTCGCCCACGACGATGTCGCCCGGATGCACGACCACGCCGCCCACGCGCACGGGCACCTGAGAGGCGACCGTCTTGAAGCGGCCCAGCGTGGTGCCGGGGCTGACATCGCGCGCATACACCGGAAAGCCGTAGTCGCGGCGGATCTCGACCAGGTCGCGCACGCCGCCGTCGAGCACCGCTCCCGCATGCCCATTGGCCACGGCGCCCGCGGTCATCAGCCCGCCCCAGACGGCGACGTCGGGCTCGCCGCCGGCGATGGAGATCACGATCACGCTGCCGCGCGGCGCCTCGTCGATCAGGTCCAGCGCGTGCTGCGGGGGCACGAACTCGTCGGTGGCTGCCTCGAGCACCGTGGCCGCGGGGCCGCAGATGCGGGCGTCGTTGATCCGCGGCTTGATGCAGCTGGCCATGTAGCCGCGGTGGCCGCAGACCTTGTCGACGGCGTCGGCAACCGACGCCACCGCGACCTTGTGGAAGGCATCGACGAGAGTTTGTGTGTCCATCAGACGGTCCAAAGGGGGGTGGGGAACAGGTGCCCTGCGCGGATCACCAGGGGTTGAGCCAATGGCGCGGCGGCTGGCCCTGCAACACGCGCACCGCCTCCTCGGCGGCCTTGCGCTGCACGTCGCGCATCGCCTCCTCGCTGTACCAGCCGATGTGATTGGTGACGACGACGTTGGGCAGGGCGAACAGAGGATGCCGGGGGTCGGGCGGCTCGGTCTCGAAGACGTCGAGCCCTGCGCCCATCAGCCGGCCCTGGCGCAGCGCGTCGGCGAGCGCGTCCAGATCGACCAGGCCGCCGCGCGCGGTGTTGACGAGGATCGCCGTCGGACGCATCAGCCCGATGCGCCGCTCGTCGATCAGGTGGCGCGTGTCGGCGACCAGCGGCGCATGCAGCGAGATCAGGTCGGCCTCGCGGCAGATCTCGTCGATGCCCGCCGGCAGGACGCCCGGCGGCAGCTCGACATGGGGGTCGTGCGCCAGCACGCGACCGAACCCGAAGCCGACGAGCTTCTCGTGGGTCATGCGTGCGATCCGTCCGAAGCCGACCAGCCCGAGCGTGCGGCCGCGCCAGCGGACCATCGGTGCCAGGACGCCGGTGCTCCAGCGCCCCGCCCGCACCTCGGCGTCGTGCATCAGCAGCCGGCGGCTGCAGGCGAGCGCCAGCGCCACGGCCTGCGAGCTCACCTCGTCGATGCCGTAGTCGGGCACGTTGGCCACGTAGATGCGCCGCTCGCGCGCGGCCTGCTGGTCGATGTTGTCGACGCCAATGCCATAGCGGATCACTGCGCGGCAGCGGGTCAGCCGCTCGAGCGCGTCACGTGGCAGGGGGCTTTCGCGCACGAACACGATGTCGGCGTCGGCGGCGGCCGCCGCCACGGCGTCGGCGCGGCCGCGTACCGGCCGCACGGCGAACGCCGCTCCGGCGGCCCCGAGCAGACGCTCCTCCTGGTCGTAGCTCGGATAGCCGTCGTCGATCGCGACCACCAGGGCCATGGCCTGGGCGGGGGCGTTCATCGGTGGGCCATCGGCAGCGGGCGCAGGCCGGGATCAGGGCCGGCGCGTGGCCTCGATGGCCTTGAACAGGTCATCGACGTAGGCCTTGCCGATCTCGGCCTCGGCCCACTGCCGCACCGGCGGCTGTGCCAGCCGGCGGAACTCGGCCACCTGCGCGGCCGTGGGAACGTAGACCTGCATCCCGTTCTTCTCCAGGATGGCCTTGGCGTTCTTGTCCTGGTCCGAGGTCATCTTTCGGTGGATCGCGGTGGCCTTGGTCACGCCCTCATCGACGGCCTTGCGCTCGGCCGCGGTCAGGCCCTGGTAGAAGCGGTCGTTCAGCATGTAGGCGTGGATGGAGTAGACGTGGCCGTCCAGCGTCGCGAACTTCTGATGCTGGTAAAGGCTCGCCGCGAGGATGTTGGTGACCCCATTCTCCTGGCCGTCGACCACCTTCTGCTGCAGCGCGGTCGGCAGCTCCGCCCACGGGATCGCCGAAGCCGACGCACCGAGCGACTCGACCAGCGCCTTGAACACTGGCGAGGGCTGGATCCGCATCTTCATGCCCTTCATGTCGGCCGGGCTCTGGATCGGCCGCAGGCTGTTGGTGAAGTGGCGCACGCCGTTGTCGGCCACCGACAGCATGCGGATGCCGGTCTTCCTGGCCATGTCGTCGGCGAACCCCTTCAGCCAGGCCGAGTCGTAGACGCGCCAGGCGTGCTCGTGGTTCTCGTAGAGGAACGGGATGCCCAGCACCCCGATCGGCTTGTGAACGGTAGCGATCGCGCCATCGTGCGCGACAGCCATCTCCAGCGTGCCCAGCTTCAGCCCCTCCATCGTCGGCTGATCCCTGCCGAACTGGCCGGCCGGGTAGATCTCGACCCTGACCGAGCCGTTGGTCGACTTCTCCACGTGCTCCTTGAACGCGAGCGCCGCCGCATGCTTGGGCTGCTCGGGGGTGGCGGGCTGGAAGTGGGCGTACTTCAGCACCTTCTGCGCCTGCGCGGCCAGCGGCGAGACGAGGGCGACCGCCGCAAAGGCGGCGGACAACAGGACGGGCAGCTTCATCGGGGGTCTCCTTGGCGGTCAGGGTGGGGCGCCGGCATCATCACTTCATGTAGCCGAACGCATGGGGCAACCAGGTGCTGAAGCCGGGCACCAGCGTCAGCAGCAACAGGACGACGAGCTGCGCGCCGAGCATCGGCATCAGCTGGCGGGTGAGCTTGCCCATCGTCACGCCCGAGACGATGGTGGTGACGAACAGCAGCGCGCCGACCGGCGGCGTGATCATGCCGAGCGTCAGGTTGACGATCACGACGATGGCGAACTGCAGCGGGTCGATCCCGAGCGACAGCGCCATCGGCGCGAGCACCGGCACGAAGATCATCACGCCAGGCAGCGGCTCGATGAAGATGCCGGCCAGCAGCAGGAAGAGGTTGATCAGCAGCAGCAGTTCGATCGGACCGAGCCCGAGTCCGGAGATCCAGGCGGCCGCTGTCTGCGGCACCTGGCCCACCGTCAGGATCCACCCGAAGACCTCGGACGTGGCGATCACCATCAGGATCGACGACGTCAGCAGGGCAGTGCGCAGCAGGATCGAAGGCAGCATCGACATCGAGAGCGTGCCGTACACGAACCGCCCCACGATGAGCGCGTAGGTCACTGCCGCCGCGGAGGCCTCGGTGGGCGTGAACACGCCGAAGTGGATGCCACCGAGGATGATCACGGGCAGCAGCAGCGCCGGCAGCGCCCGCACGAAGCTGCGCAGGATCAGCCCGAGGGGCGGGCGGGTCTCGGCGCTGCGGTAGCCCCGCCGCCCGCTGACGACGTGATTCACGACCAGCAGCGAACCGGTGATCATCAGCCCTGGCACGATGCCGGCGAGGAACAGCCCCATGATCGACACGCTCGGCTCGGTCAGCGCGTAGACGATCATGATGATGGAGGGCGGGATGATCGGCCCGACGATCGCCGTCGCCGCCGTCAGCGCGGCGGCGTATTCCGGGTGGTAGCCGGCCTGCCGCATCATCCGGATCAGCATCGATCCGGGCCCGGCGACGTCTGCCAGTGCCGACCCGCTGATCCCCGAGAAGAACGTGAGCGTCAACACGTTGGTATGGCCGAGGCCGCCCCGCACGTGGCCGATCAGGTGGCTTGCGAAGCGCAGCAGGACCTCGGTCAGGGCCCCGCCCGTCATCAGTTCAGCGGCCAGGATGAAGAACGGGATCGCCATCAGCGGGAAGCTGTCGATGCCCGCGAACATCTGCTGGACCGCGACGAGGGGCGGCAACGACCCCTGAACCCATACCGCGGCAAGCCCGGCGATCAACATCGTGAACGCCACCGGCACGCCGAGGATCAGCGTGACGAGGAAGACGAGCATCAGCGTGGCGCTCATGAGCACGCTCGGCTGCAACGGTGTGCGACGGCCGGGTGCGGCTCGGCTGCTGCGGCCGCGCCGGCGATGCTCACAGCGTCGCCTCCTCAGGCTGCAATCCGCCGTCGGTGCGGAACTTCCTGTCGCGCACGAACGGCCCGGCGATCAGCGCGAGGTGCACGCCCATGAGCACCGCGCCGATCGGGATCGCCAGATAGATCAGGCCGAAGTTCCAGTTGAGGATGGGCGACTCCTGGCCCCAGGCGAAGTGCACGTACTGGGTGCCCAGCCACGCCATTGCGGCGATGCAGGTCGCCAGCACGGCGAGCACGGCAACGCGCATTGCCTGCGCGGCGCGGCGCGGCAGGAGGTCCTGGAACACGTCCACCGCGATGTGCGCTCCCGCGCGCAGCACCAGTCCCGAGCCGAGGAAACCGACCCAGATCATCATGTAGCGCGACAACTCCTCGGCCCAGACGAACGAGTGGTTGAAGACGTAACGGGCGAAGACGTTGGCGATGACGAGCACCGCCATGCCGGCCATCAGCGCCACGAGCACCGCGCCGTTGGCGGCCACCAGAGCCCGTTCGGTGCGTGAGACGGGCGCGGTGGTCGGCGCCGGTGCGGTCATCGGTGGGCTCTCCTCTGTTCGGCGAAACTGCAGCCGTTCTTCTTCCTCTTTCGCGACGCGATAGTATCTAAGATATGAGATCTCGCATGCAGGGAAACCCAGGGGCGCCGCCGCGGCGCGACCCGGAGCTGGCGGAGTGAACCCGCCGCTTCGCCTGGAACGCCCTCAAGGGCTGACCGGCATGGCGCTGGAGCGCATTCGCGAGGCCATCGTCGAGGGGGCGCTCAAGCTCGGAGCGCAGGTCTCGGAGGCACAGCTCGCGCAGCAGCTCGGGGTCAGCAAGACCCCAGTGCGCGAGGCGCTGCTGCGGCTGACGCGCGACGGGCTCGTGCAAGTCCATCCCCAGCGCGGCACCTTCGTGTTCAAGCTCGACCCCGATCAGGTGGCGCAACTCTGCCGCTACAGGGCCATGGTCGAGACGGCAGCCCTGCGCGAGGCAATCGCGGTCGCCCAGGCGGACCTGGTCCGCGAGATGGAGCGCTGCGTCGACGAGATGCGTGCCGCCGAACCGGTGGCCGACCTCCAGGCGCTGGCCCGTATCGACATGGACTTCCACTGGCAGTTCTTCGCCCACTGCCCGAACGAGTACCTGCGGGCTGGGTACGAGGTGATCCGCTGGCAGCTGGTGGCGCTGCGCCACCGCTCGCCGATCCACAACGCGGTCGCGGCGCACCAGGTGCTGGTCGACGCAGTGACCCGCGGTGATGGCGACGCCGCGTGCCGGCTGCTGGAGCAGCATGTGCTGGAGAACGAACAGCGATACCGGGTGGCCTGCAACGTCGCGTGAAGGCCTCGAGCCCGGCTCAGGCCGGGCCGCGGCTCCGGCGCACGCTGACGGCGATGCCGCCGACGATCAGCGCGAAGGCGAGCGCGTGGTACGGTCGCGGCGCCTCGCCCAGCAGCAGCGCCGAGAACAGCGCGGCGGCCAGCGGCGTCAGGTTGTTGAAGAACGCCGCAAGCGTCGGCCCGCCTTCGGCCACGCCGAGGCCCCAGCAGCGATAGGCCATGATCGACGCGCCGAGCGACACGTAGGCCAGGGCCGCCACGACGCCCCAGCTCCAGCGGATCGGCGGCGCGCCGGCGAGCTGCTCGCCGAGCGTGAACACGCTTGCCGCGGCGCAGCCGAACAGCACCTGCACCAGCAGCAGGGCCGACCAGTCCCACGGCGGGCGTTCACTGCCGCGCATGTGCGCCGGTGGCCGTGCCAGCAGCCAGCTGTAGAACGCCCAGCCGATGACGGCGACGAGGATGAACAGGTCGCCGGCCACGAACTGCACCGCCAGCAAGGTCTGCAGCGAGCCGCGCCCGATGACCACCAGCACGCCCGCCAGCCCGAGTACCGCACCCAGCAGCTGCGCGCGCGTCGGGCGCTCGCCGTAGAACAGCGTGCCCACGGCCAGCATCCAGACCGGCATGCTGGAGGCGACCAGCGTGACGTTGATCGGCGTCGAGGTGACCAGGGCCAGGTACTGCAGCGAGTTGAACAGGCCGACGCCGAGCAGCCCGAGCAGCAGCAGGTGCGGCCAGCGCCGGCGCACGTCGTCGAAGGGCACGAGCGCGCGCCAGGCGAGCGGCAGCAGGATGAGGCCCGTGATCACCCATCGCATCAGGTTCAGCGTCAGCGGCGGAACCTGACCCACCATCAGCCGGCCGACCACCGCATTGCCGGCCCACATCAGCGGGGGCAGCGTCAGGAGGAGCACGAGGCGCGGGCTCAGGCGCGCCTCACGGGTCCGCCGGCCGTGGCGCGCCGCAGTTCCAGCATTGCTCGAACGGCCCCTCGACGATCTCGGTGCAGCTCGGGCAGGCCCAGCGCCGCTCGGGCAGCCGGCTCCACTCGGCGAGCAGCGCCTCCGCGCGGGCGTGGTCGCTCTCGTCGTCGACCCACACCTCGGGCAGCGCCTGGTCGGGCGGGATCTGCCCGACGATGGCGCAGGCGTGCGCGCGCTGCACGCTGGCGCCGACGCCGGCCGCGGCGAGCTGGTCGGCCCACAGCGTGGCCAGGGCGAGGTTGGGGGCTTGCAGCAGCTTCTTCATCGGCGCGCCGGAACGGGGCACGATGGTGCCATGGTCTTCGCCTGGCTCGCCGACGGCTTGCTCGTGTTGCACGCCGCCTTCATCGCCTGGGTCGTCCTGGGCGGGCTCGCCGTGTGGCGCCGGCCCGCGCTCGCCTGGGCCCACCTGCCGGCCGCGGCCTGGGGGGTGTGGATCGAATGGAGCGGTGGCCAATGCCCGCTGACGCCTCTGGAGTGGCGGCTGCGCAGCGCCGCCGGCCAGCAGGGCCATGGCGGCGGCTGGATCGAGCACCACCTGGGCGGCCTGATCTACCCCGAGGGCCTGACTCGCGAGGCGCAGTGGGTGCTGGGTGCGCTGGTGCTGCTGCTCAACGGAGCGGTGTACGGCGTGCTGGTATGGCGGCGCCGGGCGCGCAGGCGCGACATCGCGTAATCTCCCGCGCTGTCCGCGTCCGCACAGCCACAGGAGAGAAAGACGATGCCCCGCGCGATCCAGATCGAGGCCTTCGGCGGCCCCGAGCAGATGAAGCTGGTCGAGGTCGAGGTCGGTTCGCCCGGCCCCGGAGAGATCCGCATCCGCCACCACGCCGCGGGGCTGAACTTCATCGACGTCTATCAGCGCACCGGCCTGTACCCGAACCCGTTGCCGCTGAAGCTCGGCATGGAGGGCGCGGGCGTCGTCGAGGCGGTCGGCGAGGGGGTCGCGCACCTTGCGCCCGGCGACCGTGCCGCCTACGCCAGCAACCCGCCGGGCAGCTACAGCGAGGTGCGCGTGATGCCGGCGAAGAACGTCGTCCGACTGCCCGACGGCATCGCCTTCGACACCGCGGCTGGCATGATGCTCAAGGGGCTGACCGCGCAGTACCTGTTGAAGAAGACGCGGCCGGTGGAAGGGCTGGAGCCAGGCGACTTCGTGCTCTTCCACGCCGCGGCCGGCGGCGTCGGGCTGATCGCCTGCCAGTGGGCCCGCGCGCTCGGCCTGCGCCTCATCGGCACCGCGGGCGGCGCGGCCAAGTGCGAACTGGCGCTGGCCCACGGCGCGGCGCACTGCATCGACTACTCCAAGGAGGACTTCGTCGCCCGCGTCAAGGAGATCACCGGCGGCAAGGGCGTGAAGGTCGTCTACGACTCGGTGGGCAAGGACACCTGGGACCAGAGCCTCGACTGCCTGCGGCCGTTCGGCCTGATGGCGAGCTTCGGCAATGCCTCGGGGCCGGTGCCGCCGTTCGCGCCGGGCATCCTCGGGCCCAAGGGATCGATCTACGTGACGCGTCAGACGCTGTTCACGCACATCGCCACGCGCGAGGCGACGCAGGCAATGGCCGACGACCTGTTCGCGGTGGTGGCCGGTGGCGCGGTGAAGATCCGCATCGACCAACGCTACGCGCTTGCCGACGCCGCGCAGGCGCACCGCGACCTGGAGGCCCGCAAGACCACGGGGTCGACGGTCTTCACGATCTGAGCGTCGCCGCGGCGACGAGCAGGCAAGGGGCTGCTCCAGCCGCCCCCTGGCGGGCCTGCGCCGCGCCCTCCATCCGCTGCCGGGCGGCCCGCCCGGCGCGGCTCACTGCCCGCCGAACTTGTAGTCGGTCTTGGCCTTGGTGCGCAGCTCTTCCTGGAAGCGCTGCAGCTTCACCTGTTCGAGGCGCTGCTTGAGTTGCGCCTTGACCTCGTCGAACGCGGGGAACGGCGCCTCGCGGGTGTCGTCGAGCCGGATCACGTGCCAGCCGAACTGCGTCTTCACCGGCGTCTCGGTCATCTCGCCCTTCTTCAGCCGCGCCATCGCCTGCCCGAACTCGGGCACGTAGGCGTCGGGCTTGGCGAAGTCGAGGTCGCCACCGTTCTCCGCCGAGCCGGTGTCCTTGCTGTTCTTGCGCGCCACGTCCTCGAACTTGGCGCCGGCCTTGATCTCGGCGATCAGCTTGCGGGCCTCGTCTTCCTTCTCGACCAGGATGTGCCGGGCCTTGTACTCGGTGCCACTGGCCTGCGCCTTGAAGCGGTCGTACTCGGCCTGGGCGTCGGCGTCGCTGACCGGGTTCTTGCGGCGGAAGTCCTCGAACAGCTCGCGGATCAGGATGCTCTCGCGGGCCAGCGTCATCTGTTCCCGGAAGTCGGCGCTGGCACCGATGCCGCGGCGCTCGGCCTCCTGGGCGAAGATCTCGCGCAGCACGACCTGGTCGCGCGCCTGCTGCTGGATTTCCGGGCCGACCTGCTGGCCGGCGCGCTGGGCCTGCTTGACCAGCATGTCGACGCGCGCCTTCGGGACGGGCTTGCCGTTGACGATGGCGACGTTCTGCGCGAGTACGGGCAGGGGCAGCACGAGCGCGGCGACGACCGCGATCGCGGGAAGGATGTTCGGCATGGTGTGGGGCGGGGGTCTTCGCAAGTGGGGCGGCGTGCGGCCTGCGATTCGCAGCGCTGCCCGCGACGCCGCGCGGGAGACGGGTGGGGCTCGGGGCCGCCGGCCGTCAGGACTCGCCGGGTGCCCTGGCCTCGATGGCAAGAGCATGCACGCCCTGCGGCGCCAACGGTCCAAGGGCATCATACACGAGGCGATGTCGCGCCACGCGTGACAGGCCGGAGAAGCGCCCGCTCACCAGACGCACCGTGAAGTGCCTGCCCTCGCGCGCGCCAGCGTGGCCTGCATGCAGGTGGCTGTCGTCACGCACCTCGAGCTCGCTCGGCCCGAGCCGCTGGCGGAGCCGGCGCTCGATCTCGTCTGCCATCATCGCGCGAAGCATGGCACGCCTAGCCGCCACTGTCTCATCGGGGACATGCTTCGGGGTAGTCCCTGAGCTTCAGGGCTTTGCGACTGCGCTACCTTCTCACCGTTTTGTTCGCGACAGGAGTTGGACAGATGCGTTTCACCCGGAGACTCTTCGGCGTTTCGGTTGCCGCCACCGCGGCACTTGGTTGCTCGCTCGCGTTCGCGCAGAGCGGACAGACCGTGCGGATCGCCTTCATGGACCCGCTGTCGGGCCCGTTCGCGAACGTCGGCCAGAACCAGTTGAAGAGCTGGCAGTTCACGGCCGAGGAACTGAGCAAGAAGAACAGCGCGGGCGTCAAGTTCGAGATCGTGCCGTTCGACAACAAGGGCTCCCCGCAGGAGAGCCTGAACACGCTGAAGGCGGCCATCGACCAGGGCATCCGGTACGTCACGCAGGGCAACGGCTCGGGCGCCGCGGCGGCCATCCTCGACGCGGTGCAGAAGCACAACGAGCGCAACCCGGGCAAGGAGGTGATCTACCTCAACTATGCCGCGGTAGACCCGGCGCTCACCAACGAACGCTGCTCGTACTGGCACTTCCGGCTCGACGCCGATACCTCCCAGAAGATGGAGGCGCTCACGAGTTACATGAAGGACGTGCCGAGCGTCAAGAACGTCTACCTGATCAGCCAGAACTACGCGCACGGCCAGCAGGTCAATCGCTACTTCAAGGAAATCATGGCGCGCAAGCGCCCCGACGTGAAGATCGTCGGCGAGGACCTTCACCCGCTTGGCCAGGTGAAGGACTTCGCACCGTTCGTCGCCAAGATCAAGGCGAGCGGCGCCGACAGCATCGTCACCGGCAACTGGGGCCAGGACCTCACACTGCTGGTCAAGGCGGCCAAGGATGCCGGGCTGAACGCGGCCTTCTACACCTACTACGCGGGCGTCAGCGGCACCCCCACCGCGCTGGCCGCGGGCGTGGGCGGGCCGGTGCGTGTGGTGTCCTACGGCCACAACAGCCTGCCCGACCCGATCAAGCGCATGCAGGACGAGTACAAGAAGCGCTTCAACGACGACTACTACACCTACGCCACCTACAACGGCATCCAGATGCTCGTCGAGGGCATCACCCGTGCGAAGTCGACCGATCCGGTCAAGGTGGCGGCGGCCATCAGCGGTCTGAAGTTCCGGGGCTTCAACGGCGAGGTCGAGATGCGCAAGACCGACCACCAACTGCTGCAGCCGCTGTTCATCACCGAGTGGCGCAAGGCGGACGCCAAGAACCCCTACAGCGTCGAGAACACGGGGTGGAACTTCCAGTCGATCAGGGAGATCCCTTCCTTCGTCGCCGCGACGCCGACTTCCTGCCAGATGAAGCGGCCCTGATGGCCGCTGGCGCCTGAGCCGCAAGACGCGGCGCCTTCGGGCGCCGCGTCTGCTTTCCCCAGCATCCCCGGCGACGCGATGGACGCCAGCTACTTCCTGATATCACTGCTCAACGGGCTGTCCGTCGGTCTGTTGCTGTTCATGCTGGCCTCCGGGCTGACGCTGATCTTCAGCATGATGGGAGTGCTGAACTTCGCTCACGCCAGCTTCTACATGGTCGGGGCCTACGTGGCCTACACCATCACGCAGGCTGTGGGCTTCTGGTGGGGGCTGCTGCTCGCCCCGCCGATCGTCGGCCTGATGGGTGCCCTGTTCGAACGGTACGCGCTTCGCAAGGTGCACAAGTTCGGGCACGTCCCGGAGCTGCTGATCACCTTTGGCCTGAGCTACATCATCCTCGAGCTGGTGCAGCTGGTCTGGGGCCGGCAGGCGCTGAACTTCCTGCCGCCGGAGAGCCTGCGCGGGCCGCTGTTCACGATCGTCGACCTGCCGGACTCGCTGTCGCTCGCCTGGGGAGACAAGCCCCCGGTCTGCGCGAGCGTGGCCGGCGCCGTCTGCACCACGTTCCCGGCCTTCCGTGCCTTCGGCATGGGTGTGGCGGTGCTGATGCTGGTCGCGCTGTGGCTGGTGCTGACCCGCACCCGGCTCGGCCTCGTGATCACCGCGGCGCTGACGCACCCCGAGACGGTCGAGGCGCTCGGGCACAACGTGCCCCGCGTCTTCATGCTGGTGTTCGGCGGCGGCACGGCGCTGGCCGCGCTGGCCGGCGTGATCGGCGGCGCTCTTCGCGTCACCGAGCCGTCGATGGCGCTGGCCGTGGGCGCGGTGGTGTTCGCCGTCATCGTGATCGGCGGCATGGGATCGCTTGCGGGAGCCTTCGTGGCCAGCGTGGGCCTCGGCGTCATCGAGAGCTTCGCGGTGGGCAGCGACCGCAGCATTGCCGACGGCCTCAAGGCCGTCGGCATGGCCGTCACGCCCGACACCTTCGGCTACGCGGTCTGGAGCGTCAAGATGAGCCAGATCGCCGCGATCCTGCCCTACCTGCTGCTGGTGCTGATCCTGATCTTCAGGCCCAAGGGCCTGTTCGGCACGCGGGAGGGATGACGCGATGGCGCACATCCACGAGAACCGCCCGCACTACCACTTCCGGCCCTACAACGTAGGCCGTTGGATCGTCTGGGGCGCCTATGCCCTGGTGCTGGGCGTGGCGCCGCTGCTGTGGACCAGCAGCCTGTCGCACACGATGCTGTCGCAGATGGGCATCGCCATCATCGCGTGCCTGGCCTTCAACATGCTGCTCGGCCAGGGCGGCATGCTGAGCTTCGGCCACGCGGTGTACTCGGGCCTGGGCTCGTTCTTCGCGATCCACACGCTGAACCTGGTGTCGGCGGGCAAGCTGTACCTGCCGGTCAGCCTGATCCCGCTGGTGGCCGGCTTCTTCGGCATGCTGTTCGCGGTGCTGCTCGGCTGGGTGACGACCAAGAAGGCCGGCACGCCGTTCGCGATGATCACGCTGGGCGTCGGCGAGCTGGTGTGGGCGATGTCGCTGATGTTCCCCGGCTTCTTCGGCGGCGAGGGCGGCATCAGCGGAAACCGTGTCGCGGGCGAGAAGTTCCTCGGCATCACCTTCGGCCCGCAGATCCAGCTGTATTACCTGATCGCGATCTACACCTTCGTGTGCACGGTGGCGATGTTCGCCTTCACCCGCACGCCGCTCGGTCGCATGCTCAATGCCGTCCGCGACAACCCCGAGCGGGTCGAGTTCGTCGGCTACAACACGCAGTACGTCCGCTACTTCGCGTTCGTCGCGAGCGGCTTCTTCATGGGCATCTCGGGCGGCCTGGCGGCGCTTAACTTCGAGATCGTCACCGCGGAGGTCGTCAATGCGGCCCGCTCGGGGGCCTTGCTGCTGTTCACCTTCCTTGGCGGCGCGGTCTTCTTCTTCGGGCCGATCATCGGCGCGGTGCTGATGGTGCTCGCCCTCGTGCTGCTGTCGGAGCTGACGCTCGCCTGGCTGCTGTGGCTCGGCCTGGTCTTCACCTTCATGGTCATGTATGCGCCTGGGGGCATCTCGAGCCTGGTGATGATGAACCTGCGCGTCGCCGCGTTCGGCAAGCTGCGGCCGCTGCTGGGGTCCTACCTGGCGCTGGGCGGCACCGGCCTGGTGGTCCTTCTCGGCGCCGGGGCGATGATCGAGATGGTCTACCACCTGCAGCTCAACCAGGCCCTCGGGCCCCAGATGAAGTACCTCGGCATGTCGTTGAACGCCAAGGGCTTCGACAGCTGGTTCGGCGCCGTCTTCGTCACCGCCGTCGGGCTTGCCCTCTTCGAGCTGACGCGGCGCCAGTTCCTGCAGCAGTGGGGCCAGACCCAGGAGGAGATCGAGCGCGAGATCAAGCGCCGGGAGGCCGCCACATGAGCGCAGCTGCCGTCCCGACCGCCGCCCCTGCCAAGGCCGCCGCAGGCCAGTCCGATTACGCGGTGGAGCTTCGCAACGTCGTCAAGCGCTTCGGCAAGACGGAGATCATCCGCGGCGCGAGCCTTGCCGTGCGGCCGGGCGAGCGGGTGGCCGTGATCGGCCCCAACGGCGCCGGCAAGAGCACGCTGTTCAACCTGATCAGCGGGCGTTTCGGGGTCTCCTCGGGCGACATCTTCGTCCACGGCCGCAAGATCGACGGCCTGAAGCCGTACGAGATCAACCGCATGGGTCTGGCGCGCAGCTTCCAGGTCAGCAACCTGTTCACGCGCCTGTCGGTGTTCGAGAACGTTCGCTGCGCCGTGCTGTGGAGCATGGGCTACAGGTACTCGTTCTGGAAGTTCCTTGCCGACCTGCGCGACGCCAACGACCGCGCCGAGGAAGTCCTCGAGATGATCAAGCTCGACAAGCGGCGCGACGTGCTGGCGATGAACCTCACCTACGCCGAGCAGCGCGCGCTGGAGATCGGCATCACGATCGCGGGCGGGGCCGGCGTGGTGCTGCTCGACGAACCGACCGCGGGCATGAGCAAGAGCGAGACGCGGCGATTCGTCAACCTGATCCGCGACGTGACGGTGGGCCGTACGCTGCTGACGGTGGAGCACGACATGGGCGTCGTGTTCGGCCTTGCCGACAAGATCGCGGTGCTGGTCTACGGTGAGGTCATCGCGTTCGACACGCCCGAGGCGGTACGTGCCAACCCGCGCGTGCAGGAGGCCTACCTCGGCTCGGTGCTGGCGGAGCAGCAGGCCGCCTCGGCGATGGGACAGGGGCACTGACGATGCTCAAGCTGTCCAACGTCCACGCCTTCTACGGCAAGAGCCACGTGCTCCACGGGGTGAACTTCGAGGTGCGCGACGGCGAGATCGTCGCGCTGCTGGGCCGCAACGGCTCGGGCCGCAGCACGACGGTCAAGACGATCATGGGTCTGGTCGAGGGCACCGGCTCGGTCCGCTGGCGCGAGCGCGAGGTGCTCGGCAGCGCGGCCTACGAGATCGCGCATGCGGGCCTGGGCTACGTGCCAGAGAATCGCGACATCTTCCCGACGCTGACCGTTCACCAGAACCTGATGCTCGGCGAGAAGGGCGGCAGGAAGAAGTCGCGCTGGGGCTTCGACGACATGTACAAGCTGTTCCCGCGCCTGAAGGAGCGGCAGCACACCGAGGCCGGCGTGCTGTCGGGCGGCGAGCAGCAGATGCTGACGCTGTGCCGCACGCTGATGGGCGACCCCGAGCTGATCATGATCGACGAGCCCACCGAGGGCCTGGCGCCGAAGATCGTCGAGCTGGTGGCCGAGTACCTGCGCGAGCTCAAGCGCCGCGGCATCGGCGTGCTGCTGGTCGAGCAGAAGCTCACCATCGCGCTGGAGGTCGCCGACCGCTGCCTGGTGATGGGACACGGCCAGATCGTCTTCGAGGGCACGCCGGCCGACCTGCGCGCCAACGCCTACATCCGCAAGGAGTGGCTGGAGGTGTAGCGCGAGCCCGCGCCGCCACCGCCCCCGGGCCGGCTTTGTCACCGCAGGGACAACGACCGGCCTTTTTCGCGACCTAGAATCGAACGATCGTTCGCTTTCTCATCCGAGGATCCGCATGGCCGCCACCTACGAACTCCACGGCGACGTCGCCGTCATCACGCTCGCCAACCCGCCGGTCAATGGTCTCGGCTACGACACGCGGCGCGACTTCGCGGCAGGCATCGACCGCGCGATGACCGACGCGGCCGTCAAGGCGGTGGTGATCACCGGTGGCGGCAGGGCCTTCTCGGGCGGCGCCGACATCAAGGAGTTCGGGTCGCCCAGGTCCATCGCCGAGCCGAACCTCCTCTCGTTGATCCGCCAGCTCGAGGGCTGCACCAAGCCCGTGGTGGCGGCGATCAACGGGACCTGCATGGGCGGCGGCCTGGAGCTGGCGCTCGGGGCGCACTACCGCGTCGCGCTCGCGGGTGTCGACATCGCGTTGCCCGAGGTCAAGATCGGCCTCGTGCCCGGGGCCGGCGGTACGCAGCGCCTGCCGCGCGTGCTGGGCGTGGAGACCGCGCTCAACCTCATCGTCCGCGGTGAGCCGGTGAAGAGCGAGGTGCTCGCGGGCGTGCCTGGCCAGAAGCTGTTCGATCAGATCGCCACGGAGGATGTGGTCGGCGCCGCCATTGCCCTGGGGCGCGCGAAGGCCGCCGAGCACGCCGCCGGCAAGCCGCTGCCCCTGGTGCGCGACCTGAAGGTCCGGCATCCGAACCCGGACGCCTACTTCCAGTTCGCGCGCAACATGGTCAAGGGCATGTCGAAGAACTTCCCCGCGCCGGCCCGTTGCGTCGACGCGGTGGAGGCGAGTGTCAAGCGCAGGTTCGACGACGGCATGACCTGCGAGCGCGAGATCTTCTTCGCGCTGATGCAGACGCCCGAGTGCAAGGCGCTGCGCCACGCCTTCTTCGGCGAGCGCGCCGCCAGCAAGATCCCCGACGTGCCCGAGGACACTCCGCAGCGCAGGGTCGAGCGCGTGGCCGTCATCGGCGCCGGCACGATGGGCGGCGGCATCAGCATGAACTTCCTGAATGCCGGCATCCCGGTGACGATCCTCGAGACGAAGCAGGAGGCGCTCGACCGCGGCGTCGCCACCATCCGCAAGAACTACGAGGCCCAGGTCAGGAAGGGCAAGCTCAAGCAGGACAGGTACGAGCAGCGCATGGCCCTGCTGAAGACCACGCTCTCCTACGACGACATCAAGGACGCCGACATGGTCATCGAGGCCGTGTTCGAGGAGATGGGCGTCAAGGAAAAGGTGTTCCGCACGCTCGACGACGTGATGAAGCCGGGCGCCATCCTCGCCACCAACACCAGCACGCTGGACGTCGACCGGATCGCCGCGTTCACGAAGCGTCCGCAGGACGTGATCGGCACGCACTTCTTCAGCCCGGCCAACGTGATGAAGCTGCTGGAGGTGGTGCGCGGCGCGAAGACGGCCAAGGACGTGCTCGCCACCGTGATGGCCCTCGGCAAGAAGATCCGCAAGACGGCGGTGGTCTCCGGTGTCTGCGACGGCTTCATCGGCAACCGCATGATCGAGCAGTACAGCCGGCAGGCCGGCTTCCTTCTCGAGGAGGGCTGCACGCCCGCGCAGGTGGACAAGGCGATCGAGAAGTGGGGCATGGCGATGGGCCCGTTCCGGATGGGCGACCTCGCCGGCAACGACATCGGCTGGGCGATCCGCAAGCGCCGCTACGTCGAGAAGCCGGGCATGCGCTACAGCAAGACCGCCGACCTGCTGTGCGAGATGGGCCGCTACGGCCAGAAGACCGGCGCCGGCTGGTACGACTACGTGCCCGGCAGGCGCGACGCGATCCCCTCCACCGTGGTGGTCGAGATGATCGAGAAGCACCGTGCCGAGCTCGGCATCACGCCGCGCCAGGTCTCCGACGAGGAGATCGTGCACCGTCTCGTCTACGCCCTGGTCAACGAGGCGGCGAAGATCCTCGAGGAAGGCATCGCGAGCAAGGCGAGCGACATCGACATGGTCTACCTCACCGGCTACGGCTTCCCGCTGCACCGCGGCGGCCCGATGTGCTACGCCGACCAGCAGGGCCTGTTCAACGTCGTGCAGCGCATGAAGCAGTTCGCGGCCAATCCGCACGACGACGCGGCGTTCTGGCAGCCGGCGCCGCTGCTGGCCAGGCTGGCGGCCGAAGGCAGGACCTTCACCTGATGCGGCCCTTCCCCCGCCGCCACCGGCTCGCCTTGCCCGGTTTCCGACCCGTCCCCTGATCCGGCGTGATCAAGCGCATCCCGTTCGGCCTGCTTGCGCTGCTGCTGCTGCTGCTGCTTGCGGCAGCGGTTGCGGCGGGCACGCTCGCCGCCCGTGCGCGGCAGGTGACGGTCGCGCCGCTGCCGGTGCTGGCCGTCGACAGGGAGGCCGCCGGCGCGGCGCTCTCGGCCGCGGTTCGCGCGCGCAACGCCCGGCCGATCGCGCTCGCACCGCACCAGGACGTGGTGCCCGTGATGCCCGGCCCTGCAGACGCCGTCGTCAACTTCAGCATGCTGCTGGGCGACACGGTGCAGGGCGTCGTCGAGCACGTCAGGCGTGCCGTCGCCGACGGGCGCGTGAGGGTCGAACCGGTGGCCGCGGGCGGCGAGGCGTCGCCGGTCTCGTCGTCGACCAGCGAACCCTACCGCCACGTCGAGCGCGCGATCCGCGAAGTCTTCCCGGGCGCCGTCGTTGCGCCGGGCCTGATGCTTGCCGGCACCGACGCCAAGCACTTCGTCGGCCTGGCGGACCACCTCTACCGCTTCACTCCCGTGCGGGCCGGGCCGGCCGAGCTGAGCCGCCCGCACGGCACCGACGAGCGACTGTCGGTCGACAACTTCGCGGAGATGATCCGCTTCCACCACCGGCTGCTGCAGCTTGCGGCCGGCCCGCCCAGCGAAGGAAAGCAGCCATGAGCCGAGCCGTCATCGTGTCCACCGCCCGCACGCCCCTGGCCAAGAGCTGGAAGGGTGCCTTCAACATGACCCACGGCGCGTCGCTGGGCGGCTTCGCGGTCAAGGCCGCGGTCGAGCGCGCAGGCATCGACCCCGGAGCGGTGGAAGACGTGCTGATGGGCTGCGCCAACCCCGAGGGCGCCACCGGCATGAACATCGCGCGCCAGGTCGCGCTGGCCGCGGGGCTGCCGATCACCACGGGCGGCGTCACGGTCAACCGCTTCTGCTCGAGCGGCCTGCAGACCATCGCGCTGGCCGCGCAGCGCATCATCGCCGGCGAGGGCGACGTCTACGTGGCCGGCGGTGTCGAGAGCATCTCCTGCGTGCAGCAGGAAATGAACCAGCACATGCTGTTCGACCCGGCGCTGCAGAAGGCCAAGCCAGAGATCTACTGGACGATGCTGCAGACGGCCGAGAACGTGGCCAAGCGCTACGGCGTGTCCAAGCAGCGCCAGGACGAGTACGGCGCCGGCAGCCAGCAGAAGGCCTGCGCGGCGCAGGAGCAGGGCCTGTTCGACGCCGAGATCGTGCCGGTCACGGTGACGGCCGGCGTGGCCGACCCGGTGCTCGGCCTGCGCAGCAAGGAGGTCACCGTCAAGGCCGACGAGGGTCTGCGCCCGGGCACCACCTACGAGGGCATCAAGGACATCCGCCCGGCCATGCCCGGCGGCGCCGTCACCGCCGGCAATGCCAGCCAGTTCAGCGACGGGGCCGGCGCCTGCGTGGTCGTCAGCGAGGCCTATGCCGAGCGCCATGGCCTGAAGCCGCTGGGCCGTTTCCTCGGCTTCGCCGTTGCCGGCTGCGAGCCCGACGAAATGGGCATCGGCCCGGTGTTCGCGGTGCCCAGGGTGCTGGAGCGCCTGGGCCTCGGGGTGGGCGACATCGACCTGTGGGAGCTCAACGAGGCCTTCGCGGTACAGGTGCTGTACTGCGCCGACCGGCTGGGCATCCCGATGGACCGGCTGAACGTCAACGGCGGCGCGATCGCCATCGGCCACCCCTACGGCGTCAGCGGCCAGCGCCTCACCGGGCACGCGCTGATCGAGGGCAAGCGCCGCGGCGCCAGGCGCGTGTGCGTGACGATGTGCGTCGGCGGCGGCATGGGCGCGGCTGGCGTGTTCGAAGTGCTCTGATCCCAGCGAGACCGCCGCGCCGCCGGCGACCGCCTCCGATGACCGCTGCTGCACCGACCATGGACATTCTGCGCACCCCCGACGAACGCTTTGCCGGCCTGCCCGGCTGGCCCTACGAGCCGCACTATCTGCAGCACGCCGGCTTCCGCGTGGCCGTGGTCGACGAGGGCCCGCGCGACGCTGCGGTGACGGTGCTGTGCCTGCACGGCAACCCGAGCTGGAGCTACCTGTGGCGGCACATGCTGCCCGTGTTCACGGCGGCCGGGCTGCGCGTGGTGGCGCCGGACCTGATCGGCTTCGGCCGCAGCGACAAGCCGCTCGACGAGACCGCGCACTCGTTCGCCTTCCACCGCGGCATGCTGCTCGACCTGGTCGAGCAGCTCGACCTGCACAACGTGCTGCTGGCGGTGCAGGACTGGGGCGGCATCCTCGGCCTGACGCTGCCGATGGCAGTGCCCGGGCGCTACACGCGCCTCCTGGTGATGAACACCACGCTGGCCACCGGCGAGGTCGGCGAGGGCTTCCGCCAGTGGCGCGAGTACGCCCGCACGCAACCCGACCTGGCCGTGGGCAGGCTGCTGCGGCGCGGCAAGCGCGACATGAGCGAGGCCGAGGCGGCCGCCTACGACGCGCCGTTTCCCGATGCGCGCCACAAGGCAGCCCTGCGCGCGTTCCCGGACCTGGTGCCCGACGCGGCGACGATGGGGCCTGACGGCCCCGGCATCGCCATCGGGCGCGAGGCCGCGGCGTTCTGGCGCGAGCGCTGGCGCGGCGAGAGCTTCATGGCCATCGGCACGGGCGATCCCGTGCTCGGCGGCCCGCCGATGCAGGCGCTGGCGCGCACGATCCGCGGCTGTCCGCCGCCGCTGGAGCTTCCGGAGGCCGGCCACTTCGTCCAGGAGTGGGGTGCGCCCATCGCGCGCGCGGCGCTCGAGCGCTTCGGGCTGGCTCGGGGCTGAGAGCCCGCTGCAGGACCGACGATGCTCGACCTGGTCCAGGCGCGCGAGTTCTTCCGCCTCTCGCCCTTCATGGTCGACCTCGGCGTCGAGCCTGTCGAGGTCGTGCCCGGTCGGCTGTCGACCGTACTCGCGATCGCGCCGCGCCACCTGCAGCACACCGGGTTCGTCCACGCCGGCGTGTCGGCGGCGATGGCCGACCACACGATGGGTGCGGCCGCGCAGACGCTGGCGCCTGCCGGGCACTGGGCGCTGACGGCCGACCTGCGCACGAGCCTGCTGCGCGCCGCGCAGGGCGAGCGCCTGGTGTGCACGGCCTGGGTGCTGAAGTCGGGCCGTTCACTCGCGTTCACCGAGGCCGAGGTGCACGTGGAGCGTGGCGGGCCGGCCGGCGTCGAGCGCCTGCTGGTGATGAAGGCCTCGGCAACGATGGCGCTTGCCTCGCACGTGCGCGCGGTGGCGCATGATCCCGTCCCTGGAGCCTGACCGGCCGATGCGCGCGACGATCGATTTCCTGCTGCACGACTGGCTGCGTGTCGGCGAGCTGACCGCCCGCCCGCGCTTTGCCGAGCACTCCGCCGAGACCTTCGCCCAGGTGCTCGACACCTGCGAGCGCATCGCGCGCGAGAAGTACGCGCCCTTCAACCGCCTGGTCGATACCGAGGAGCCGCGCGTCGTGGCGGGCCCGGACGGCGAGCAGGTGGTCCTGCCCCGGGCCACGCACGAGGCCTGGGAAGCCTATGCCGCGAGCGGCATGCTCGCGGCGGCGCAGGACCACGAGCTGGGCGGCATGCAGCTGCCCTACACCGTGGAGTCGGCCGCCAACGCGTTCTTCGCCAAGGCGTCGGTGAGCATCGGTGCCGGCATGCTGACCACCGGCAACGCCAACCTGCTGATGGCGCACGGCACCGCGGCGCAGAAGGCCGTGTTCGCGGCCAACGAGTTCAGCGGGCGCTGGAGCGGCACGATGTGCCTGTCGGAGCCGCAGGCTGGCTCGTCGCTGTCGGACGTGGCCACGCGCGCGGTGCCCGACGGCGACGAGTTCGAGGCCGATCCGCTGGGCCCGCGTTTCCGGCTGCGCGGCAACAAGATGTGGATCTCGGCCGGCGAGCACGAGCTGACCGAGAACATCATCCACCTCGTGCTCGCCAAGATCCCCGGGCCCGACGGCCGGACCGTGCCAGGCACCCGGGGCATCTCGCTGTTCATCGTGCCGAAGAAGCTGGTCGATGCCGAGGGGCGCCTGACCGGCGAGCGCAACGACGTCGCGCTGGCCGGCCTGAACCACAAGTGCGGCTGGCGCGGCACGACCAACACGCTGCTGAACTTCGGCGAGGGCCGGTTCCGGCCGCGCGGCGCGCCCGGAGCCATCGGCTACCTCGTCGGCCGGCCTGGCGAAGGGCTGCGCTGCATGTTCCACATGATGAACGAGGCGCGCATCGGGGTGGGCATGGCGGCCGCGATGCTCGGCATGGCCGGCTTCGAGGCGAGTCTCGAGTACGCGCGCCAGCGGCCGCAGGGCCGGCCGGTGGGCCCGGCCGGCAAGGATCCGGCCCAGCCGCAGATCCCGATCGCAGAGCACGCCGATGTCAAGCGCATGCTGCTGGCGCAGAAGGCCTACGCCGAGGG
This sequence comes from Rubrivivax sp., assembly GCA_020248915.1. Lineage (GTDB taxonomy): Bacteria > Pseudomonadota > Gammaproteobacteria > Burkholderiales > Burkholderiaceae_C > Rubrivivax. The sequence continues at coordinate 44,979 of JADCGP010000008.1, forward strand.
CGCGCTGGCGCTCGAGCTGTACTGCGCGCGGCTGGTCGACGAGCAGCACACCGGCGCGCCGGACGCGTCGGGCGAGGCGGCGCTGCTGCTCGAGGTGCTGACCCCGATCGCCAAGAGCTGGCCCAGCGAGTGGTGCCTCGAGGGCAATTCACTGGCGATCCAGGTCCACGGCGGCTACGGCTACACGCGCGACTTCCCGGTGGAGCAGTACTGGCGCGACCAGCGCCTGAACATGATCCACGAGGGCACGCACGGGATCCAGGCACTGGACCTGCTCGGCCGCAAGGTGGTGATGGACGGCGGCGCCGGCCTGAAGCTGCTGGCCGCCCGGGTGAGCGCGACCATCGAGCGTGCCGGCCAGGTGGCCGGCCTCGCAGAGCCCGCCAACCAGCTCGCCGGCGCGCTGCAGCGGCTGGGCGCGGCCACTAAGTCGGCCTGGGCCACCGGCGTGCCGGAGGAGGCGCTGGCCAACGCGACGCCTTACATGCAGGCCTTCGGCCATGTCGTGCTGGCCTGGATCTGGCTCGACGTGATGCTGGCCGTCCGGGCCCGTCCCGGCCATCCACTCGCACCCGGCAAGGATGCGGCTATGCGCTACTTCTTCGCTTACGAACTGCCCAGGATCGACGCCTGGCTCGGCGTCGTCGCGCGTCGCGAGGCGCTGGTGCGCGAACTCGACCCGGCCTCGCTGTGAGCCGGCCGCCTCCCCTCCGAAGCACATCGAAATGACCAACTCGAACCTCGACAAGCTCACCTGGGTGCTGATCTACGTCGGACTGCTGCTGCTGTGCCTGTCGATCTTCGTGCTGCGCGGGGACGCTTCGCTCGGCTGGACGCTGGTGGGTGCGGGCGGCGCGATGGCGGCAGCCGGCGTGCTGTGCGCGTGGCTGCGTTCCCGGCGCGGGCCCTGAGCGCGCCGAGCCCTCCCCGATCCAATCATCACCAAGGAGAGCCCGATGGGCACGCCAATTCAGCGACTGTTCGATCTCACGGGCAAGAACGCCCTCGTCACCGGCGGCTCGCGCGGCCTCGGTCTCCAGATCGCCGAGGCCCTGGGAGAGGCCGGCGCGAAGATCATGCTCACGTCGCGCAAGGCGTCCGACCTCGAGGAGGCGGCGGCGCACCTGCAGCAGCGCGGCATCGACGCGCGCTGGGTCGCCGCCGACGCGTCCGACCCGGCCCAGGTGCAGAAGGTGGTGGACGAGACGATGCAGCGCCTGGGCCGCATCGACATCCTCGTCAACAACGCCGGCGCCACCTGGGGCGCGCCGGCGGAGGACCACCCTCTCGAGGCCTGGGACAAGGTCATGAACCTCAACGTCCGCAGCATCTTCCTGTTCTCGCAGGCCGTGGCCCGCGCGAGCATGATTCCCCATGGCGGCGGCCGCATCATCAACGTGGCCAGCATCGCGGGGCTGGCCGGCAGCACCGACGTCAAGTTCATCGCCTACGGCACCAGCAAGGGCGCGGTCGTCAACTTCACGCGCACGCTGGCGGCCGAGTGGGGCCCGAAGGGCATCACGGTCAACGCGCTCGCGCCCGGCTTCTTCCCGAGCAAGATGACCAAGGGCATCCTGGCCACCTTCGGCGCCGAGAACCTGGCGAAGGCCGCGCCGCTCAGGCGCATCGGCGACGACGACGACCTCAAGGGCGCGGCGCTGCTGTTCGCCAGCGCCGCCGGCAAGCACATCACCGGCCAGATCCTGGCGGTGGACGGGGGCGTGAGCTGCGCCCACAGCGGCGGTTGAGCCCCGCTGCCGACGCGATGACCGGGCGCCTCGAGTTCCCCATCCGCATCCCCTTCGTGGAGCGGCTCGGGCTCGAGCTGTGGCGCTTCGGCGGCGGCGAGGCCGAACTCCGCGTCGACCTGGCCGAGGCGCACCTGAACAGCTGGGCGGTGGCGCACGGTGGCGTGCTGATGACGTTGCTCGACGTGGCGATGGCGCATGCGGCGCGCTCGCCCGACATCGGCACCGAGGGCGGCGGGCCCGGCGTGGCCACCATCGAGATGAAGACGAGCTTCGTGCGCCCGGCCGAAGGCGTGCTTCGCTGCGAGGCCCGTCTGCTGCACCGCACGACCACGCTCGCCTTCTGCGAGGGCAGCGTGCTCGACGAGGCCGGCCACCTGTGCGCACACGGCACCGGCACCTTCAAGTACCTGCGCGCGCTGCCCACCCGCGGCCGCCACGCCAAGCCGCTGCAGCGGCGCGGCCCCCCCGAACCCCCGGAGACCCCCCGATGAGATACCAGCGCATCGTGCTCGCCTCGCGACCCGCCGCCGAGGCCACCGTCGACAACTTCCACCTCGAGACGGCCGACACGGCGCCGCTCGCCGATGGCCAGGTGCTCGTGCGGCACCACTGGCTGAGCCTCGACCCCTACATGCGCATGCGCATGAACGACGCCAAGAGCTATGCCGCGCCGGTGGCGATCGGCGCGACGATGGTCGGCGGCACCGCCGGTGTCGTGGCCGAGTCGCGGCACCCCGGCTTCGCCGTCGGCGACGCGGTCGTCGGCATGGGCGGCTGGGCCGAGGCCTCGGTGGTGGACGCGACGCAGAAGGGCGCGCTGCGCAAGGTCGAGGCCGGCGACGGGCCCGGCCGCGTGCCGCTGGCGGCCTACCTTGGCGCGGTCGGCATGCCGGGCGTCACCGCGTGGGTCGGCCTGTCGATGATCATCGAGCCCAAGGCCGGCGAGACACTGGTGGTCGATGCCGCCAGCGGCGCGGTCGGCGGCGTCGTCGGCCAGCTGGCCAAGGCGCGCGGCTGTCGCGTCGTCGGCATCGCGGGCGGCGCCGACAAGTGTGCCTACGTGAAGGACGAGCTCGGCTTCGACGCCTGCATCGACTACCGCGGAAAGGATTTCGCCGCGCTGGCCGCCGCGCTCGACGCCGCGGCCCCTGGCGGCGTCGACGGCCTGTTCGAGAACGTCGGCGGCCTGATCCTGGACGTGGTGCTCTCGCGGATGAATGCCTTCGGCCGCATCGCGCTGTGCGGCATGATCGCCGGGTACGACGGCCAGCCGATGCCGCTCGCCCACCCGCGGCTGCTGCTGACGCAGCGCCTGAAGCTGCAGGGCTTCATCGTCAGCGAACACATGCACCTGTGGCCGGCGGCGCTGAAGGAGCTGGGCGAGGGCGTGGCGGCGGGCCGGATCCGCTACCGCGAGACCGTCGCGCCCGGCCTCGCGGCGGCGCCCGAGGCCTTCCTGGGCCTGCTGAAGGGGCGCAACTTCGGCAAGCAACTCGTCAGGCTGGCCTGAGGCAGGGCGGGGTAGCGGCGGCCACGCCATGCACTGGACCTGGTCCCGCTTCGCCGAGCTGGGTGTCGACGCCCTGTACGACGCGCTGGCGCTGCGCTGCCGCGTCTTCATCCTCGAGCAGGGGCCTTACCTCGACCCGGACGGCCTCGACCGAGCCAGCGCGCACCTGCTGGGCCGCGACGACGCCGGCTCGCTCGCCGCCTGCCTGCGCGTGGTCGACCCGGGCGTGAAGTACGCCGAGCCGTCGATCGGCCGCGTCGTGGTCGCGCCCGAACTGCGCGGCCGCGGGCTGGGCCGGGCGCTGGTCGGCGAGGGGGTGGCGCGCTGCGTCGCGGCCTGGCCCGGGCGGGGCATCCGGATCAGTGCGCAGGCTCACCTCGAGCGCTTCTACGAGGGCTTCGGATTCCGCCGCGCCGGCCCCAACTACGGCGAGGACGGCATACCGCACGTCGAGATGGCGAGGGCACCATGACAGCCACGCACGAGGTGTTCAACCAGGGCGCGCCCTTCGAGGACGTCAACCTGTTCCGCATCAACCGGCCGCTGCGCGACGCGCTGCGCGCCTGGGCGCCCGGGCTCGACACCCGGCGGCTCGACGCGCTGGGCGCCGAGATGGGAAGCGCCGCGATGCTGCGCCACGCGCGGCTGGCCAACGCGCACCCGCCGGTGCTGCACTCGCACGACCGCTTCGGGCGCCGGATCGACCAGGTCGAGTTCCACCCTGGCTACCACGCCCTGATGGAGGCGGCGTTGCGGCACGGCCTGCACGGCACGCCCTGGGAACAGGGGCCCCTGGGCCACGTCGAGCGCGCGGCGGGCTTCATGCTGTTCACCGAGGCCGAACCGTCGGTGCTGTGCCCGGTGTCGATGACCTACGCGGTGGCGCCCGCGCTGCGCACCAACCCGGCACTCCAGGCGTCGTGGGGCCCGCTCCTCGCGTCGCGGCGCTACGACGAGCGTTTCGTCGCCTTCGACCGCAAGGGCGCGGTGACGATGGGCATGGGCATGACCGAGAAGCAGGGTGGCTCGGACGTCCGCGCCAACACGACCCGCGCCGTGTTCGACGCCGACGACGCCTGGGGACGCCGCTTCGCGATCACCGGCCACAAGTGGTTCCTCTCGGCGCCGATGTGCGACGCCTTCCTGGTGCTGGCCCGCACCTCGGAAGGCCTGTCGTGCTTCCTCGTGCCGCGCATCCTGCCCGACGGCAGCGTCAACGCCATCGCGATCCAGCGCCTGAAGCACAAGCTGGGCAACCACGCCAACGCGAGCAGCGAGGTCGAGTTCGACGGCGCGGCCGGCTGGCTGGTGGGCGGAGAGGGCCGCGGTGTGCCGCAGATCCTGGCGATGGGTGCGCTGACGCGGCTGGACTGCGCGCTCGGCACGGCCGGGCTGATGCGGCACGCGCTGTCGCTGGCGCTGCATCACGCCGAGCGCCGGCACGCGTTCGGCAAGCCGCTGGTCGCGCAGCCGCTGATGAAGAACGTGCTGGCCGACCTCGCGCTCGAGAGCGAGGCCGCCACGGCGCTGGCGCTGCGGCTGGCGGTGGCAGTGGACCGCACCGAGCACGTCGCCCCGCGGCCAGCGGCCGGACTCCACGGGGCGGATGCTCACGAAGCCGTGATGCGTCGTGTGCTGACGCCGGTGGCCAAGTTCTGGGTCTGCAAGCGCGGCAGCCACTTCGCCCAGGAGGCGATGGAGTGCCTGGGCGGCAACGGCTACGTCGAGGACGGCGGCGCGGGCGCGATGGCGCGGATCTACCGCGAGATGCCGCTCAACAGCATCTGGGAAGGGGCGGGCAACATCATGGCGCTCGACCTGCTGCGGGCGCTGCGCGGCGCAGACGTCGCCGCCGCGCTCGAGCACGAGCTCGCGCCGGCGCGCGGCGCCCACCCGGCGCTGGACACCGCGATCGCCCGCGTGCTGCACGGCGCCGGCGGTGGCGTGGCCGAGGCGCAGGCGCGGTCGCTCGCGCGCGACGTCGCGCTGGCGCTGCAGGCCGCGCTGCTGCAGCGCCAGGCCCCGGCGGCGGTGTTCGACGCGTTCTGCGCCTCGCGTCTGCAGGGCGCCGCCGACGTCTTCGGCCTGCTCGACGAGGGCGCCGACCTCGACGTCATCGTCGAGCGCGCGCGGCCGCTGGAGACTGTCTGAGGCCCGCCGGCCGCGTCGGCCCGGCGCGTGCGACCGTCACGAACCGACTTCAAGGAGAGACCCGATGAGCAATTGGAAGGGCCGCACGGCGGTCGTCACCGGGGCCGCCTCGGGCTTCGGCCTCGAGGCGTGCCGGATCGCGGCGCGCGCCGGCATGCGGATCGCGATGGCCGACGTGCAGGCCGACGCGCTCGAGGCGGCCACGAGCGAGATCGCCGGACTCGGCGCCGAGGTGCTGCCGATGCGCGTGGACGTGTCGAAGGCCGGCGAGGTCGACGCGCTCGCCGCGGCCACCCTGGCGCGGCTGGGCACGCCGCACTTCGTGTTCAATAACGCAGGCGTCGGCGCGGGCGGCCTGGTGTGGGAGAACTCGCTGCGCGACTGGGAGTGGGTGCTGGGAGTCAACCTGATGGGCGTGGTGCACGGGGTGCGCGCCTTCGTCCCGGCGATGCTCGAGGCCGAGCGGCGCGACCCGTCCTACCGCGGCCACGTCGTCAACACCGCCAGCATGGCCGGGCTGCTGAACCCGCCCAACATGGGCGTATACAACGTCACCAAGCACGCGGTGGTGTCGCTGTCGGAGACGCTGTACCAGGACCTCGCGCTGGTGTCCGAGCGCGTCCGTGCCCACGTGCTGTGCCCGTTCTTCGTGCCCACGGGCATCCACCGCAGCGAGCGCAACCGTCCCGCCGCGCTGGCCGAGGACAAGCCCACGCGCAGCCAGCTGATCGGCCAGGCGATGAGCGAGAAGGCCGTCACCAGCGGCAAGGTCACCGCGGCCCAGGTGGCGCAGCTCGTGTTCGATGCGATGGAGGCCGACCGTTTCTACGTCTACAGCCACCCGAAGGCCCTGGCGTCCGTGCAGACGAGGCTCGAGGACATCGTGCTCGCGCGCAACCCGACCGATCCCTTCAAGGACCGGCCGGAGGTGGGTGCCGACTTGAAGAGGGCGCTGCGCGCGGCGGGCTGAGCCGCGGTCCGGGCCGCCCCGCCGCTACACTCCGCGGCCGTTTTCGCTCCCTGCATCACGCCTTGGCTTCCCCGGACCCGAAGATCGTCGACCTCATCGCCGCCGAGTTGGCGGCCCGTCCGGCGCAGGTGCGCGCCGCAGTGGACCTGCTCGACGGCGGCGCCACCGTGCCCTTCGTCGCGCGCTACCGCAAGGAGGCCACAGGCGGCCTCGACGACGTGCAGCTGCGCACGCTGGAGCTGCGCCTGGCCTACCTGCGCGAGCTGGAGGAGCGACGGGCCGCGGTGCTTGCCAGCATCGACGGCCAGGGCAGGCTGACGCCCGAGCTGCGCGCGGCGATCGAGACCGTGCCGACCAAGCAGGAACTCGAGGACCTCTACCTGCCCTACAAGCCGAAGCGGCGCACCAAGGCCATGGTCGCGCGCGAGGCCGGCATCGGACCGCTGGCCGATCGGCTGTTCGCCGACCCGATGCTCGAGCCGCTGGCCGAGGCCACCGCGTTCGCTGCCGCCCGAGACGGCGGCTGGACCGCACTGGCCGAGGCCGGCTTCGCCGACGCGCACGCGGTGCTCGACGGCGTGCGCGACATCCTCGCCGAGCGCTGGGCCGAGGACGCCGCGCTCGTGGGTGAGCTGCGCGAGTGGCTGTGGTCCGAGGGCCTGTTCCGGAGCCGGCTCGTCGAGGGCAAGGACGGCAACCACCCGGACGCGGCCAAGTTCCGCGACTACTTCGACTACGCCGAGCCGATCCGCAAGGTGCCGAGCCACCGCGCGCTGGCGGTGTTCCGCGGCCGCGGCCTCGAGTGGCTGGACGCGAAGCTGGCGACCGAGGACGAGGACGTCCCCGGGCCTGCTGCGGGCGCGTCGGCGAGGCCGGCGGCCTCCCTGGCCGAGGGCCGCATCGCGCGCCACCTCGGCTGGTCCCATGCCGGCCGGCCTGGCGACGCTCTGATCCGCAAGTGCGTGGGCTGGACCTGGAAGGTGAAGCTCTCGCTGAGCCTCGAGCGCGACCTGTTCGCTCGCCTGCGCGAGGCGGCCGAGGCCACCGCGATCAAGGTCTTCGCCGAGAACCTGCGCGACCTGTTGCTGGCCGCGCCGGCCGGCCGGCGCGTGGTGATGGGCCTCGACCCCGGCATCCGAACCGGCGTGAAGGTGGCCGTGGTCAGCGACACCGGCAAGGTGCTCGACACGGCCACCGTGTTCCCGCACGAGCCGCGCAACGACTGGGACGGTGCGCTGCACGCGCTGGGCCGCCTGGTCGCAGCGCACGGCGTGAGCCTGGTCGCCATCGGCAACGGCACCGCGAGCCGCGAGACCGACCGGCTGGCGGCCGACCTGCTGCAGCGCATCCGCGCGGCCGCACCCGGCCACGCGATCGACAAGATGGTGGTCAGCGAGGCGGGTGCGTCGGTCTACTCCGCCAGCGAGGTCGCGAGCCAGGAGCTGCCGGGGCTCGACGTCAGCCTGCGTGGCGCGGTCAGCATCGCGCGGCGGCTGCAGGACCCGCTGGCCGAGCTGGTGAAGATCGAGCCGAAGAGCATCGGCGTGGGCCAGTACCAGCACGACGTCGATCAGGGCGCGCTGGCGCGCTCGCTCGACGCGGTGGTGGAGGACTGCGTCAACGCGGTCGGTGTCGACCTGAACACCGCCTCGGCACCTCTGCTGGCGCGCGTGTCGGGGCTCTCGGTCGGCGTGGCGGCCGGCATCGTGCGCTGGCGCGACGCCCACGGCGCTTTCCGCAGCCGCCGCCAGCTGCTCGAGGTGACGGGCCTGGGGCCGAAGACCTTCGAGCAGGCGGCGGGTTTCCTGCGCATCCGCGACGGCGACGACCCGCTGGACATGACCGGCGTGCACCCGGAGACCTACCCGGTGGTGCAGAAGATGCTCGCCGCGGCGGGCCGGCCGATCCAGGAGCTGATGGGGCGCGCCGAGGTGCTGAAGACGCTGCGGCCCGAGGCCTTCGCCGGCGAGCGTTTCGGCACCATCACCGTGAAGGACATCCTGGCCGAGCTCGCCAAGCCCGGGCGCGACCCGCGCCCCGGGTTCGTCGTGGCGCGGTTCAACGAGGGTGTCGAGGACATCACCGACCTGAGGCCCGGCATGGTGCTCGAGGGCACGGTCAGCAACGTGGCGCAGTTCGGCGCCTTCGTCGACCTGGGCGTGCACCAGGACGGCCTGGTGCACGTGAGCCGGATGAGCCGCAGGTTCGTCGCCGACGCGCGCGAGGTGGTGCGGGCAGGGCAGACGGTGAAGGTCAAGGTGCTCGAGGTGGATCTCGCCCGCAAGCGGATCGGCCTGACGATGCGGCTGGACGAGGACCCGCCGGCGCAGCAGGGCGGAGCGGCCGGCGGCGACAACCGCTACCGTCCTGCGGGGCGCGACGAGCGGACCCGGGGCGGGCGCGGCGAAGCTTCGGCGCAAGGCGCGATGGCGGCGGCCTTCTCCAGGCTGCGCACGCCGCAGCGCTGAGAGCGGTCGGGTCGCGGAGCGCACGATGCAAGCTCTGCGCATCCACGCCGGCCCGCGGGCGCGCGCCCGGCTGCGCGAGCGCGGTCTGGCGCCGTCCGACGTGCGCCTGGTCCCGGCCGCGGCCGGCGGCCCCAAGGGTCTGGTGCTGAACCCCCTCGACCGCTTCCTGTTCGGCCACTGGCTGCGCGGCAGCAGCCACGTGGTGCACCTGGCGGGCGCCTCGATCGGCGCCTGGCGCATGGCCTGCGCGACGCTGCCCGACGCCGATGCGGCGCTGGCGCAGCTGGCCGAGGACTACATCACGCAGAGCTATCCCCACGAGCCGGGCCGCATGCCGACGGCACGCACGGTCTCGCGCCTGTTCTCGGAGAGGCTGGACCAGCGGCTGGCGGCGCGGGCTGCCGAGATCCTGGCCAGCCCGCGCTACCGGCTGCACGTGTTCACGAGCCGCGGCCGCCACGTGCTGCGGCGGCCGGGGCGGCTGCGTACGCCGGCGGGCTATCTCGGCGCCTTCGTCAGCAATCTCGTCAGCCGGCGCGCGCTGGGCGGCTGGCTCGAGCGCGTCGTGTTCAGCGACCCGCGCGAAGCGCTGCCGGTGCCGCTGGCCGACCTGGCGAGCCGAACCTGCGCGCTGACGGCAGCCAACCTGGCGCCGGCGGTGCTGGCCAGCTGCAGCATCCCCTTCGTGCTCGAGGCGGTGCAGGATCCCCCGGGCGCGCCGCGCGGCGCATACTGGGACGGCGGCATCACCGACTACCACCTGCACCTGGACTACGCCGCGATGCCCGAGGGCTTGGTGCTCTACCCGCACTTCGCCTCCCAGGTGGTGCCAGGCTGGCTGGACAAGGCGCTGAAGCACCGGCACCGCGCGACGGCTGCGCTGGACAACCTGGTCGTGCTCGCCCCGGCGCCGGAGTGGGTGGCGGGCCTGCCCGGCGGCAAGCTGCCCGATCGCAGCGACTTCCGGCGCTTCGGCGACGACGAGGCGAGGCGGATGGCGGTGTGGCGTCGGGCGCTGGCCGAGAGCCGGCGGCTGGCCGACGAGTTCGCCGACGCCGTCGCGCGCGGCGGGCCGATCGAGGCCCGGCCGCTGTGACCCGCCGCGGGGTCCCCCGCCGCGCGGAACGCGGCGGCCGACGGCTACAATCACCGCCGTTACTCCTCTCACAAGGACCGGGAAAGGCATCATGGTTATGACACCGCGGACTACGCAGCCCGCCACCGGCACCTAGCCGGCCGCGCCCGCACGTCACGTCCCGCCCCCTGACCTGATGCGAAGCGCGGCCCACGCCGCGCTTTTTTCTTGCCTGTCCGCCAAGAACCCGGAGGACCCGATGCTCCAGATCACGCTGCCCGACGGATCGCGCCGGGCGTACCCGCAGCCGGTGACGGTGGCCGAGGTGGCTGCCTCGATCGGCCCCGGCCTGGCCAAGGCCGCGCTCGCCGGCAAGGTGGACGGCCGGCTCGTCGACACGAGCTTCGTCATCGAGCGCGATGCGGCGCTGGCCATCGTCACCGACAAGGATGCCGACGGCCTGGAGGTCATCCGCCACGGCACGGCCCACTTGCTGGCCTACGCGGTGAAGGAGCTGTTTCCCGAGGCCCAGGTGACGATCGGCCCGGTGGTGGACAACGGCTTCTACTACGACTTCGCCTGCAAGCGCCCCTTCACGCCCGACGACCTCGCGGCCATCGAGAAGCGCATGGGCGAGCTGGCTGCAAAGAACGAGCCGGTCGTGCGCCGCGTGCTGCCGCGCGACGAGGCGGTGGCCTACTTCAAGGGCCTCGGCGAGCACTACAAGGCCGAGATCGTCGGCAGCATCCCGGCGGGCGAGGACGTGAGCCTGTACCGCGAGGGCGGCTTCGAGGACCTCTGTCGTGGCCCGCACGTGCCGAGCACGGGCCGGCTGAAGCACTTCAAGCTGATGAAGGTGGCCGGGGCCTACTGGCGCGGCGACCAGGCCAACGAGCAGTTGCAGCGCATCTACGGCACGGCCTGGGCGACCAAGGAAGACCTCGCCGCCTACCTGCGCATGCTGGAGGAGGCCGAGAAGCGCGACCACCGGCGGCTCGGCCGCGAGCTGGACCTCTTCCACCTCGACGAGCACAGCCCGGGCACCGTGTTCTGGCATCCCGGGGGCTGGACGGTGTGGCAGGAGGTCGAGCAGTACATGCGCCGCGTGTACCGCGACAACGGCTACCAGGAGGTCAAGGGCCCGCAGATCCTCGACCAGGGCCTGTGGGAGAAGACCGGCCACTGGGACAAGTACCGGGACAACATGTTCACGACCGAGAGCGAGAAGCGGCACTACGCGCTCAAGCCGATGAACTGCCCGGGTCACATCCTGATCTTCAAGCAGGGCATCAAGAGCTACCGCGACCTGCCGCTGCGCTACGGCGAGTTCGGCAACTGCCACCGCAACGAGCCCACGGGCGGCCTGCACGGGATCATGCGCGTGCGCGCCTTCACGCAGGACGACGGCCACATCTTCTGCACCGAGGACATGATCCTGGACGAGTGCGTGGCCTACACGGCGCTGCTGCAGCGCGTGTACCGCGACTTCGGCTTCACGGACATCATCTACAAGGTCGCCACCCGGCCCGAGGCCCGCATCGGCAGCGACGCGGTCTGGGACAAGGCAGAGTACGCGCTGATGGAGAGCCTGCGCCGCTCGGGCTGCGAGTTCGTCATCTCGCCCGGCGAGGGCGCCTTCTACGGCCCGAAGATCGAATACACGCTGAAGGACGCGATCGGGCGGCAGTGGCAGTGCGGCACGATCCAGGTCGACTTCAGCATGGCCGAGCGCCTGGGGGCCGAGTACGTGGCCGAGGACTCGTCGCGCCGGCACCCGGTGATGCTGCACCGCGCGATCGTCGGCAGCCTCGAGCGCTTCATCGGGATCCTGATCGAGCAGCACGCCGGCGCGCTGCCGGTCTGGCTCGCGCCGACCCAGGTGGTGGTGGCCTGCATCAGCGAGGGCCAGGCGGCCCACGCGGAGGCTGTCGCGAAATCGCTGCAAAAACAAGGAGTTAGGGCCAAGGCCGATTTGCGCCCGGAGAAGATCACGTATAAGATCCGCGAGCATTCCATGCAAAAGGTGCCGTACATCCTGGTCGTCGGCGACAAGGAGAAGGCGAACGGCACCGTTGCGGTGCGCGCCCGGGGCAACCTGGACCTGGGGGCGATGGCGCAGCAGGCCTTCCTTGAGAAGGTGCTCTCCGACATTGCTTCCAAGGCCTAGGACGCCGCGCGGCGCGCTTTTCGTCGTGTGTGGCCGGCCTGCTTCGCCTGCGGGTGGCCCGAGGAGTTCCCGCCATCGCTACCTTCATGGACCGGCGCATCCCGAATGCGGAGCGCAAGCACAGGCTCAATCGCGAAATCATGGTGCCGCAGGTGCGGCTCAACGGGGTCGAGAACGAGCCGCTGGGCATCGTGCCCACCCACGAAGCGTTGCGGATGGCAGGTGAACTGGACGTGGACTTGGTCGAGATCGCAGCCACCGCGGACCCCCCGGTCTGCCGGCTGATGGACTACGGCAAGTTCAAGTACCAGGAGCAGAAGAAGGCGGCGGAGGCCAAGGCCAAGCAGAAGGTCATCGAGGTCAAGGAGGTCAAGTTCCGACCCGGCACCGACGACAACGACTACGACATCAAGATGCGCAACCTGCGCCGCTTCATCGCCGAGGATGGCGACAAGGGCAAGGTGACGCTGCGGTTCCGGGGACGCGAGATCACCCACCAGGACCTCGGCATGCGGATGTTGGAGCGCATCCGCGACGAGCTGGCCGACGTCGCGGTGGTCGAGCACATGCCCAAGCTCGAAGGGCGCCAGATGATCATGGTGCTGGCGCCGAAGAGGAAGTGAGACAGCGGAGTTCCGTGCGGACGGCGGCAGGCAGCCGGCGTCCGGGCGGCCACAAGCCGCTGCAGGCCATCAAGCACGCCGCGTTGCGGTGTCGCCTGCAGACGGCAGCAAAGAAGGAGCAGCAATGCCCAAGATGAAGACCAAGAGCGGGGCGAAGAAGCGCTTCCGCGTGCGTCCGGGCGGCACCGTCAAGCGGGGCCAAGCCTACAAGCGGCACATCCTGACGAAGAAGAGCACCACCCGCAAGCGGCACCTGAGGGGTCCGGCCAACGTGCACGAGACCAACATGGGCCACATGGCGGCGATGTTGCCCTTCGCGGGCCTCTGAGCGCCACGGACCACCAAGGAGCACACCCATGCCACGCGTCAAACGCGGCGTCACAGCGCACGCCCGCCACAAGAAGGTTCTCGCCCTCGCCAAGGGTTTCCGGGGCCGTCGCAAGAACGTCTTCCGCATCGCCAAGCAGGCGGTGATGAAGGCCGGCCAGTACGCCTACCGCGACCGCCGCACCCGCAAGCGCGTCTTCCGGCAGCTCTGGATCGCGCGCATCAACGCTGCCAGCCGGGCCGCGGGCCTGACCTACAGCCGCTTCATGGCCGGCCTGAAGAAGGCGCAGATCGACATCGACCGCAAGGTGCTGGCCGACCTGGCCGTGCACGACCCGGCCGGTTTCGAGAGCATCGTCGCCAAGGTGAAGGCCCAGCTGACCTGATCTCCCGCCGCGGGCCGGCCGCAGCGGCGGCCCGCGGCGCAGCGCACGGAGGCCGTCACCGCGAGGGGCGGCCTTTGTCTTTGTCCATCGCGAACGAGCGCGACCCATGAACGATCTCGACTCCCTGGTCGACGCCGCACGCGCCGAGTTCGCACAGGCGCCGACCCCGGCCGAACTGGAGAACGCCAAGGCGCGTTACCTGGGCAAGGCCGGCCGTGTCACCGACCTGATGAAGACGCTGGCCGCGCTCGCGCCCGACCTGCGCAAGGCGCGCGGCGCCGAGATCAACGCCGCCAAGGGCGCCATCGAGGCCGCGCTGCAGGCCCGGCGCGACGCGCTGGCGGCCGCCGAGCTGGAGGCCCAGCTTCGCGCCGAGGCGCTGGACGTCACGCTGCCCGGCCGCGGCCGGGCCACTGGCGGACTGCACCCGGTCAGCCGCACCATCGAGCGCATCGAGGCCATCTTCGCGAGCATGGGCTTCGACGTGGCCGAGGGCCCCGAGATCGAGACCGACTGGATGAGCTTCACTGCGCTGAACAACCCGGAGAACCATCCGGCGCGGTCGATGCAGGACACCTTCTATGTCGACCTCAAGGACGCCGAGGGGCGCTGGCTGAACCTGCGCCCGCACACGAGCCCGATGCAGGTGCGCTACGCGCGTGCGCATGCCGCGCGGCACGCCGACGCCGTGGCCGGCGGCGCGAGGATGCCCGAGATCCGCGTCATTGCGCCGGGCCGGACCTACCGGGTGGACAGCGACGCCACCCACTCGCCGATGTTTCATCAGTGCGAGGGCCTGTGGATCGGCGAGAACGTCTCGTTCAAGGACCTGAAGGTGGTCTTCATCGCCTTCGTGCGCGAGTTCTTCGAGACCGACGACTTCGACGTCCGCTTTCGCCCGAGCTTCTTCCCGTTCACCGAGCCGAGCGCCGAGATCGACATCGCGTTCCGCAGCGGGCCGCTGGCCGGGCGCTGGCTCGAGGTGGCCGGCTCCGGCCAGGTCCACCCGGCGGTGGTGCGCAACTTCGGCCTCGACCCCGAGACCCACATCGGCTTCGCCTTCGGCATGGGTCCGGACCGGCTGGCGATGCTGCGCTACGGCATCGACGACCTGCGGCTGATGTTCGAGGGCGACCTGCGCTTCCTGGCGCAGTTCCGCTGAGTCCCACCGCACCCACCCGCGAGCAAGCGATGCAATTCCCCGAGTCGTGGTTGCGCGAGTTCTGCGATCCGCCGCTGTCGACGCGCCAGCTGGCCGAGCTGCTGACGATGTCCGGCTTCGAGGTCGAGCAGCTCGAGCCCGTGGCGCCGCCGTTCTCCGGCGTCGTCGTGGCCGAGATCGTCGAGGCGGTGCCGCATCCGCAGGCCGACCGCCTGCGCGTGTGCAAGGTGCGCACCGGTGCCGGCGAGCCGCTGCAGGTGGTGTGCGGTGCGCCGAACGCGCGCGCCGGCCTGAAGGCGCCGCTGGCGACGGTGGGTGCCGTGCTGCCGCCCGGGGCCGACGGCAAGCCGCTTTCGATCGGCGTCGGCAGGCTGCGCGGGGTCGACAGCTTCGGCATGCTGTGCTCGGCGCGCGAGCTCGGCATCTCCGAGGACAGCGCCGGCCTGCTGGAGCTGCCCGCCGACGCCCCGGTGGGTGCGTCGCTGCGCGAGCACCTCGCGCTCGACGACACGATCTTCACGCTGAAGCTCACGCCCAACCTCGCGCACGCGCTGTCGGTGCATGGCATCGCGCGCGAGGTCTCGGCGCTCACTGGCGCGCCCCTGCGCACGCCGCGCATCGCGCCAGTGCCGCCGAAGCACGCGCAGCGGCTGCCCGTCGAGGTGCAGGCGAGCGACCTGTGCGGCCGCTTCTCCGGCCGCGTCGTGCGCGGCGTCGACCCGGCGGCCCGGACACCGCGCTGGATGGTCGACCGGCTGGCGCGCTGCGGGCAGCGCAGCGTCACGGCGCTGGTCGACATCTCGAACTACGTGATGTTCGAGTACGGCCGTCCGTCGCACATCTTCGACCTCGACAAGATCCGCGACCGGCTCGTCGTGCGCTGGGGCCGGCCGGGCGAGACGCTCGCGCTGCTCAACGGCAACACGATCGAGCTCGACGCGCAGGTGGGCGTGATCGCCGACGCCGAGCGCGCCGAGTCGCTGGCGGGCATCATGGGCGGCGACGCCACCGCGGTGAGTGATGGCACGCGCAACGTCTACGTCGAGGCCGCGTTCTGGTGGCCCGAGGCCGTGCAGGGCCGGTCGCGCCGCTTCGGCTTCGCCACGGACGCCGGCCACCGCTTCGAGCGCGGCGTCGACCCGGCGCTGACGGTCGAGCACATCGAACGCATCACGCAGCTGATCCTCGACATCTGCGGCGGCGAGGCCGGGCCGATGGACGACCAGATCCTGGCCCTGCCCGAGGCGCGGCCGGTCACGCTGCGCGTGGCGCGCGCCTCGAAGGTGATCGGGATGCCGGTGACGCAGGTCGAATGCGCCAGCGTGTTCCGCCGCCTCGGGCTGCCCTGCGTCGAGGCCGAGGGCACGCTGACCGTGACGCCGCCGAGCTGGCGCTTCGACCTGGCGCTGGAGGAGGACCTGATCGAGGAGGTCGCTCGCGTCATCGGCTTCGACAAGCTGCCCGCGACCGCGCCGCTGGCGCCGCTGCTGGCACGGGTGCGGCGCGAGGAGTCGCGGCATCCGAATGCGCTGCGGCACGCACTGGCCGGCCTGGGCTACCAGGAGACCATCAACTTCGGGTTCGTCGAGGAGCGCTGGGAGCGCGAGCTGGCCGGCAACCCCGAGCCGATCCGGGTGCTGAACCCGATCGCCGCCCCGCTGGCCGTGATGCGCTCCAGCCTGCTCGGCAGCCTCGTCGGCGTGCTGAAGACCAACCTCGCGCGCCGCGCCAACCGCGTCCGTGTGTTCGAGATCGGGCGCGTCTTCCTGCGCAACCCGGCGGCGCCGGACGGCCCGCTCGCGGTGGCCGGGGTGGACCAGCCGGTCCGGGTGGCCGCGCTGGCCTGGGGCCCGAGCGCGCCGCTGCAGTGGGGCCTGAAGGAGCGAGCGGTCGACTTCTTCGACGTCAAGGGGGACCTCGAGGCCCTCCTCGCGCCGCGGGTGGCGCGTTTCGTCCCGGCTGAGCACCCAGCGCTTCACCCTGGCCGTTCGGCGCGCGTGGAGCTCGATGGCCGTCCGGTGGGCTTCGTCGGCGAGCTGCACCCGCGCTGGCGCCAGGCCTACGAGCTTCCGCAGCCGCCGGTGCTGTTCGAGCTCGAGCTCGATGCGCTGCTGGCGCGCCCGCTGCCATCGTTCACGCCGCTGCCGCGGCAGCAGGGCGTGGCGCGCGATGTCGCGCTGGTGCTGCGCGCGGACATTCCCCAATCCGCCGTGGCGCAGTGCCTGTGCGACGATCCGGCGGCCCTCGTACGCGGAGCGACGCTGTTCGACCTGTACGATCCGGCGCAGCCGCAGGCAGGCATCGGCGCGGGGGAGCGCAGCCTTGCGTACCGGCTGGAGTTGCGCGACGACGCGGCCACGCTGACCGACGCGCGCATCGACGCGGCTGTCGCTGCGGCCGTGGCGCGCGTGCAGTCCGCGCTCGGGGCGCGGCTGCGGGGTTGAGGGCCTGGAGGCGGCGGGACGGCGAGGAGGGCGGTGGTGGCGGACAAGGACGACATCGGGGCTGCGGCCCGCGACGGCGAGCACCGCGCGGCGGTCGTGCTGCCCTCGCTGGAGACGCCCACGCTCACCAAGGCGGAACTGGCCGAGATGCTGTTCGACCGCCTCGGGCTGAACAAGCGCGAGAGCAAGGACATGGTCGAGGCCTTCTACGAGATCGTGCGCGGCGCGCTCGTCTCCGGCCAGGACGTCAAGCTCTCGGGCTTCGGCAACTTCAACATCCGGCGCAAGGCGCCGCGCCCGGGTCGCAACCCGCGGACTGGCGAGTCGATCCCGATCGACGCCCGTCAGGTGGTCACGTTCCACGCCAGCCACAAGCTGAAGTCGATCGTGCAGGGCGACACGTCGCTCGGCGAGGACTTCGAGTAGAGTCTGCAAGAGCTAACCGATCCCATTGATTTCAATGGAGAAGTTTCTGCCGCCCATCCCCGCGAAGCGGTACTTCACGATCGGTGAGGTCAGCGAGCTGTGCGGAGTCAAGCCGTACGTGCTGCGCTACTGGGAGCAAGAGTTCGCGCAGCTCAAGCCGATGAAGCGGCGCGGCAACCGGCGCTACTACCAGCATCACGAGGTGCTGCTCGTGCGGCGGATTCGCGAGCTGCTCTACGACGAGGGCTTCACCATCAGTGGCGCGCGCAACCGGCTCGGCGACGGCGCTGCCGCCGGGGCGGCCGGCAGCGCGCCACGGCCGGCGCGCGCCGCCCCGCCGGGCGCCCGCACTGCGCCGCAGGTGGCCGCGGCGATGGCGGCGCTGTCGGCGCCCAGCGCTGCGGTGGCGGCGGTGCCGGTCGCCGTAGAGCCGTTGCACGTCGACGCGTTGCGCGCTGAACTCATGTCGATCCGCAACCTTCTGGGCGACTGAGCTGCCGCCGGGCGGGGCCTATAATCTTGGCTTTCGTCGGGGTGTAGCGCAGCCTGGTAGCGCACTTGCATGGGGTGCAAGGGGTCGCGAGTTCGAATCCCGCCACCCCGACCAAGAAAATCAACGGGTTAGGAGTCACAAGCTCCTAGCCCGTTGTCCTTTCCGGGGTTGTCGTCCGCGCAGCCGCCGCGGCGGCGGGGCTGGCCGCTTCCGCGCAGGGCGGTGGGCGAGTAGTTGCACCTTATTGGTGCGTTGACGGGCCTGTCGCACCGCGCCTTCCCGCGCCGAGGTCACCTCGCCCGGCGCCGGTGCCACCTACGGGTTTGTGCTGATCCATGGCCCCGATACCCAGGGGGCGATCGGCCTGTGCGTGCCGCGTCCCGACCCGGGAGCGGTGAATCAGGCACGAGGTCTGCTAGATGTACCTTGTATACCAGACAGTGCACCAACCCAGCACATGGCAGCCCAGACCCAGCACCCGGCGATCGCGCCACCGCGCACGGTGGCGGAGTGGATCACGGTCGGTGCCGACATGGCCGGGCTTTCCGCCCGGCTGCGTGCCGCTCGCAGCGCAATCGCGGCCAAGGGCGCGCCGGTCTACCTCCACGTCATCGACGAACACGGCCTCGAGGCAAGGATTGCCGAGCTGGAGGCCGCCGCCGCTGTGGCTGGGGACGCCGGAGCACTGCGTGTGCGCTGGCCGCTGTTCGGTGTGCCCTTCGTCGTCAAGGACAACATCGACGTCGCCGCCGCGCCGACCACCGCCGCCTGCCCAGCCTTCGCCTACGTGGCCGAGCGCCACGCCAACGTCGTGCGGCGGCTCCTCGATGCCGGCGCGGTGTGGCTGGCGAAGACCAACCTCGACCAGTTCGCCACCGGTCTCGTGGGCACGCGCTCGCCCTTCGGAGCACCGGCCAGCGTGGCCGCCGCCGACCGCATCAGCGGCGGCTCGAGCTCGGGCTCCGCCGTGGCGGTGGCGTGCGGCGACGTGGCGTTCTCCCTCGGCACCGACACGGCCGGTTCGGGGCGCGTGCCGGCGGCCTTCAACGGCCTCGTGGGTCTGAAGCCGACGCCCGGAAGGGTAGGCACCAGCGGCGTCGTGCCGGCGTGTCGCTCGCTCGATTGCGTCTCGGTGTTCGCGCACTCGGTGGCCGACGCGGCCGCGGTGCTGGCAGTCATCGAGGGGGACGACGCCGACGACCCGTACAGCCACTTCGCGCCCGGCCCCGGCGCGCTGCCCACGGCGCGGCCTGGTGCGCTGCGGCTTGGCGTGCCGTCGACGCTGCCCGCGCTGCGCGACGGTTACGCCGACGCATGGCAGGCCGCCTGCGAGCACGCCCGCGCGGCCGGGCATACCCTGGTGCCGATCGACTACGAACCACTCGCCGAGGTGGCGGCGCTGCTGTACGAAGGACCCTGGGTGGCCGAGCGGCACCTGGTCGCCGGTCCGCTGCTGGCGCGCGAGCCCGCGGCGCTCGATCCGGTCGTGGCGCGCGTCATCGGACGCGCGAGCGGCTACAGCGCCGACGACGCCTTCGCCGGCCAGTACCGGCTGCGCGCGCTGGCAGCACGCGCCGAGGCCGTGTGGTCGAGCTGTGACCTGCTGCTCGTGCCGAGCACGCCCCGCCACCCCACCTTCGCCGAACTGGCGGCCGACCCCGTAGGCGTGAACTCCGAGCTCGGCACCTTCACCAACTTCGTCAACCTGCTCGGCTGGTGCGCGCTGGCGCTGCCGGCCGGCCGCACGGCAGGCGGCCTGCCCTTCGGCGTGACGGCCATCGCGCGCGGTGGCCTCGATGCAGCGCTGGCGCACTTCGGGCAGCTCTGGGCCGGCGAGTCGCCCGCACCGGCGGGTGCGCCATGGCCTCGGGGCGCGCCGTCGCTGCCGCTGGCGGTGGTGGGCGCGCACCTGTCGGGCCTGCCCCTGAATGGGCAGCTCGCCGAACGCGGCGCGACGCTGCGCGAGCGCACACGCACCGCGCCGCTGTACCGCCTGTACGCGCTGCCCGGCACCGTGCCGCCCAAGCCCGGCTTGCTGCGCGTGGGCGCCGGCGGCCAGGCCATCGAGGTCGAGGTCTGGGACCTGCCGCTCGAGCAGGTCGGATCCTTCCTCGCGCTCGTGCCCTCGCCGCTGGCGCTGGGCACGCTGCACCTCGAGGGCGGCCGCAACGTCCACGGCTTCCTGTGCGAACCGCTGGCCCTCGAGGGCGCCACCGACATCAGCCACCACGGCGGCTGGCGCGCCTACCTCGCGCAGCGCGCCGCCACCGCCCAGTCCTGACCTCGCACCGATACCCCCCAAGGAGGACCTGTCCATGGACCGTCGCCAGTTCGTCAACGCCGGTGCCGCCGCACCGCTGGCCATCGCGGCCTCGCCCCTCGTCGTGCCGCTGACCGCACGCGCCCAGGCGCGCCCGAAGGACGTGCTCGTGGTCGCCAACGAGTTCGGCCCTAACTCGCTGGACATCCAGACCATCGGGGCCAACCGCCCCGCCTACGGCGTGAGCTGGCTCTGCTACGACCGCCTGATGACGTACGGCAAGCGCACGCTGCCCGACGGGCGCGTCATGTACGACCGCAACAAGCTTGAGCCCGAGCTCGCCGAGAGCTGGCAGATGGCACCGGACGGCATGTCCGTCACGTTCAAGCTGCGCAAGAACGCGAAGTTCCACGACGGCACGCCGGTGACGGCCAAGGACGTCAAGTGGAGCTTCGACCGCGCGGTCAGCGTCGGCGGCTTCGCGACCTTCCAGATGGGCGCGGGCTCGCTGGAGAAGCCCGAGCAGTTCATCGTCGTCGACGACCACACTTTCCGCGTCGTCTTCCTCCGCAAGGACAAGCTGACGATGAACAACATCGCCGTGCCGGTGCCCTGCATCTTCAACAGCGAGCTCGTCAAGAAGAACGCGACCCCGCAGGATCCCTGGGGGCTGGCCTGGACGCGCAACAACGTCGCCGGCGGCGGCGCCTACAAGGTCGAGGCCTTCCGCCCGGGCCAGGAGATCGTCTACGTCCGCAACGACGACTGGAAGAGCGGCCCGCTGCCCAAGCTGCGGCGCATCGTGCAGCGCGAGGTGCCCAACGCCGGCAACCGGCGCGCGCTGCTGCTCAAGGGCGACATCGACATGACCTACGACATGCCGCCGAAGGACTTCTCGGAGATGGCCAGGGAGGGCGGCGGCGTCAAGGTGACGACGATGCCGATCGAGAACGCCATGTTCTACGTCGGCATGAACGTCACCAGGCCGCCATTCGACAACGTCAAGATCCGCCAGGCGGTGGCGTTCGCGATCCCCTACGACAAGATCATGGACGCCGCGCTGTACGGGCGCGGCGCCAAGCTCTACGGCGCCGCCAGCAGCAAGGTCGGCACGACGGCCTGGCCGCAGCCCACCGGCTACCGCACCGACATCGCCCGCGCCAAGGCGTTGATGGCCGAGGCCGGTGCCGCGGCAGGCTTCGAGACCACGCTGTCGATCGACCTCGGCGGCGCGACGGTCGGCGAGCCGGCGGCGATCCTGATCCAGGAGTCGCTCGCGCAGATCGGCATCAAGGCGCAGATCAACAAGATCCCTGGCGCCACCTGGCGCGCCGCGCTGCTGAAGAAGGACATGCCGTTGATCCTCAACCGCTTCGGCGGCTGGCTGGACTTCCCGGAGTACTTCTTCTACTGGTGCTACCACGGCCAGAACGCCGTCTTCAACACGATGAGCTACCAGAACGCGAAGCTCGACAAGGTGATCACCAACGCGCGCTTCGCCGAGAGCAAGGCCCTGTACGACAGCTTCGTGCGAGAAATGATCCAGATCGCCTATGACGAGGTGCCCCGCATCCCGCTGTTCCAGCCGAATCAGGACGTGGCCATGCAGAGCAACGTGCAGGGCTACATGTACTGGTTCCACCTGCAGCCCGACTACCGGCAGCTGAGCAAGGTCTGAGCGGAAGGGGCACGACGATGGACTGGGACGCCTACGTCGATGCGCAGGCCGCGCTGCTCGGGCTGCCGATCGCCCCAGAGCACCGGCCCGGCGTGGTGCGCTACCTGCAGCTGGCGGCCGGCATGGCGCCGCGGGTGACCGACTTCGCGCTGGCACCCGGCGACGAGTCGGGCAACGTCTTCGTGCCGGTGGCACCCGGCTCTGCGCCTGGCGCCGTGACGGGCCCGCCGTCCGGTCCGGCTCCCGAGGGCGCCGCGTGAGCGCCGTTGCCAACGTCCGCGCCGCGCTGGCCCGCATCGAGGCCAGCGACGCCCGCGTCAACGCCTTCACCGCGGTGCTGGCCGAGCGCGCGCTTGCGCGCGCCGAGGTCGTGGACGCGAGGGACATGGGCGGCCCGCTCGCCGGCCTGCCGTTCGCGGTGAAGAACATGTTCGACCTCGCGGGCCTGCCGACGCTGGCCGGCTCGCGGATCGAGCGCGACGCCGCGCCGGCCGCGCGCGACGCCATGCTGGTGCGCCGGCTCGAGGCGGCCGGCGCGGTGTGCGTGGGCGCGCTCAACATGGACGAGTACGCCTACGGCTTCACCACCGAGAACACCCACTACGGCCCGACGCGCAATCCGCACGACCTCGAGCGCCTGAGCGGCGGCTCCTCCGGCGGCTCGGCGGCTGCGGTGGCCGCAGGCCAGGTGTCGCTCGCGCTCGGCTCCGATACCAACGG
The DNA here is from genome assembly GCA_020248915.1 of Rubrivivax sp. Classification (GTDB taxonomy): domain Bacteria; phylum Pseudomonadota; class Gammaproteobacteria; order Burkholderiales; family Burkholderiaceae_C; genus Rubrivivax. Next base: position 67,590 of record JADCGP010000008.1, read on the forward strand.
CTCGATCCGCGTGCCGGCCTCGCTGTGCGGCGTGTTCGGACTCAAGCCCACCTTCGGGAGGTTGTCGCGGGCGGGCACTTATCCCTTCGTCGCCAGCCTGGACACTCTCGGGCCGTTTGCACGCAGCGTGCGCGGCCTGGCGGCGGCCTACGATGCGATGCAGGGCGTCGACCTCGACGACCCGGCACAGCAGCGCCGCCCGGTCGAGCCGACGCTGTCCCTGCTCGAGCGCGGCACGGAGGGCCTCCGCATCGGAGTGCTCGGCGGCTGGTTCCGGCGCATGGCGCAGCCCGCTGCGCTGCAGGCGGTGGAACGGATGGCCGCCTCGCTGGGTGCCGATCGCCTGGTCGAGTGGCCCGAGGTCGACCGCGCGCGCACCGCGGCCTTCCTGATCACCAATGCCGAGGGCGCGGCGCTGCACCTGCCCGACCTGAAGCGGCGCGCCCACGACTTCGAGCCGTTGTCGCGCGACCGCTTCCTCGCCGGCGCGCTGCTGCCCGCGGCGTGGGTCGTGCAGTCGCAGCGGGTCCGCCATTGGTTCGCGCGCCAGGTGGCCGCCTCGTTCGAGACCGTCGATGTGCTGCTCGCGCCGGCCACGCCGTGCACCGCGCCGCCGATCGGCACGGAGTGGCTCGAGATCGATGGCACGAAGCTGCCCGCGCGGGCGAGCATGGGCTTGCTGACGCAGCCGGTGTCGTGCATCGGGCTGCCGGTGGTGACGGTGCCGCGCTGGCATACCGACCCGGCCGCGCCGCACCTGCCGATCGGCGTGCAGGTGATTGCCGCGCCGTGGCGCGAAGACCTGGCACTGCGCGTCGCCTTCGCGCTCGAGAGCATGGCCGTCACGCACGCGCCGGTGGCGGCCCTGTGACCGGGATGGCTGCCATGGACATCAACCTGCCCGACGTGCACGCCGAGGTCGCGGCCGTGTTCGCGCGCTACGAGCAGGCACTCGTGCGCAACGAGGTCGAGGCACTCGACCAGCTGTTCTGGTCCAGCCCGCACACCGTGCGCTACGGCGTCGCCGAGAACCTGGTGGGCATCGAGGCCATCCGGGCCTTTCGCGCCGCGCGCTCGCCCCAGGGGCTGATGCGCGCGCTGGCGCACACCGTGATCACCACCTACGGCCGCGACTTCGCCACCGCGATGACCGAGTTCCGCCGCGAAGGCGGCACCAGGCTCGGCCGCCAGAGCCAGACGTGGGTGCGCCTGCCGGGCGCGCCGCACGGCTGGTGCGTCGTGGCGGCCCATGTTTCCTTGATCGATCCCCCACCCCAACCCTGACCCCGCGAGAGGACTCCCGATGAGCCTTGACGACCTCCAACCCTGCCCGCCCCACGACGCCACGCGTCGCCACCTGATCGCCGGCGGCGCGCTCGCCGGCGCCTCGCTCGTGCTGCCGGGCGCGCTGCGCAGCGCCTTCGCGCAGGCCCCCATCACGGTGGGCATCATCTACGTCGGCCCGCGCGACGACTTCGGCTACAACCAGGCGCACGCCGAGGCGGCGGCGCAGCTGAAGAAGCTGCCCGGCGTCAAGCTCGTCGAGGAGGAGAACGTCCCCGAGACGCAGGCCGTGCAGAAGACGATGCAGGGCATGATCGCGCAGGACGGCGCGACGCTGCTGTTCCCCACCAGCTTCGGCTACTTCGACCCGCACATGCTTGCCATCGCGGGCCGCAACCCGAAGGTGCGCTTCAGCCACTGCGGCGGCCTGTGGACCAAGGGCAAGCACCCCGACAACACCGGCAGCTTCTTCGGCTACATCGACGAGGCGCAGTACCTCAACGGCGTCACCGCCGGCCACATGAGCAAGAGCAAGAAGCTCGGCTTCGTGGCGGCCAAGCCGATCCCGCAGGTGCTGCGCAACATCAACGCCTTCACGATGGGCGCCCGCTCGGTCGACCCGAAGATCACCACCACGGTCATCTTCACCGGCGACTGGAGCATGCCGGTCAAGGAGGCCGAGGCCACCAACAGCCTGGCCGACCAGGGTGTCGACGTCTTCACCTGTCACGTCGACGGCCCCAAGGTGGTGATGGAGACGGCGGCCAAGCGCGGCCGCATGGTCTGCGGCTATCACGCCAGCCAGGCCAAGCTCGCACCGCAGGCCTACCTGACCGGCGCCGAGTGGAACTGGCTCACTGCCTACACGTCGATCCTCGACGCGGCGCGCACCGGCAAGCCGCATCCCAACTTCGTGCGCGGCGGCCTGAAGGACGGCTTCGTCAAGAGCTCGCCCTACGGCGCGATGGTGGGCGAGGGCGCACGCAGGAACGCCGAGGACGTGCGCAAGAGGATGATGGCCGGCGCGTTCGACATCTTCGGTGGCGAACTGAAGGACAACACCGGCAAGGTGGTCATCCCCAAGGGCAAGGTCTTCAAGCAGACCGACGTCGAGCTCGAGGGCATGAACTACCTGGTCGAGGGCGTGATCGGCAAGGTGTGATGGTCGCCCCCCGAAGCGCCTCCCGCGTCTCGCCCCCGGCGGGGCGCGGCCAGCGGCCCGGCGCAGCCCGTGCGACGGCGGCCGCTCGGTCGCCGGCGCACATCGCTTCGCCATGAGTCGACTCGCCACCACCGCCGAGTCGCTGGCCCTGCCGTTGCTGGCCCTGGGCGGCGGGCTGCTGCTGTTCGGCGGCTTCGTGTGGCTCGGCGGGCACAGCCCGCTGCAGGCCTGGGCGCTGCTGTTCCGCGGCGCCTTCGGCGACGCGTTCTCGCTGCAGAACACGCTGGTGCGCGCCGCGCCGTTGATGCTCACCGCGCTGGCGGTGGCTTTGCCGGCGCGGGCCGGGCTCACGGTGATCGGCGGCGAGGGCGCCCTCGTGCTCGGCGGGCTGGCCGCCGCCACGCTGCCGCTCGCGCTGCCGCTGCCGGCCGGCGCGCCGGGCACGGCGCTGCTGCTGCTGGCCGCGGCGCTGGCCGGCGGGGCGTGGATCGCCCTGGCGGGCTGGCTGCGCCAGTGGCGCGGGGTCAACGAGACGATCTCCAGCCTGCTGCTCGGCTACATCGCGATCGCGCTCTTCAAGCACTTCGTCGAGGGACCGCTGCGCGACCCGGCCAGCCTGAACAAGCCGAGCACGCTGCCGCTGGAGGAGAGCCTGCGCATCGGCACCATCGCGTTCGGCGAGACGGTGACCGACGTGCACTGGGGGCTCGCGTTCGGCATGGTGGCCTGCGTGCTGGCGGCAGCCTGGCTCGGCCTGACGACGCACGGCTTCGCGACGCGCGTCGTCGGCGGCAACCCTCGCGCGGCGCGGCTGGTCGGGCTGCCGGCAACGCGGCTGATCGTGGTCGCGTGCGCGCTGGGCGGCGCGGCCGCCGGTGTGGCCGGCGGCATCGAGGTGGCTGCAGTGCACACGGCGGCCAATGCGTCGCTGATCGTCGGCCTGGGCTACACCGGCATCCTGGTGAGCTTCGTCGCCCGCCACCAGCCGCTGGCCATCATCCCGGTGTCCATCCTGTTCGGCGGCTTCCTCGCTGCGGGCAGCCTGCTGCAGCGGCGCATGGGCCTGCCCGACGCCTCGGTGCAGGTGCTGATGGGCTTCTGCTTCGTGCTGATCCTGGCCAGCGAGGCCTTGCGCGGCCGGCTGGGCGAGCTCTTCGTGCTGCGCCGGGCGCCGGTAGGCGCGCCCGTGGGGGCCCGCGCATGACCGCCGGCGGCAGCGGCCTGCCGTGGCTCGACGTGCTGGTGGCCGTGCTCGGCGGCGCCATCCGCGTCGGCACGCCTTTCCTGTTCGTTAGTCTGGGCGAGTGCATCACCGAGAAGGCGGGGCGCATCAACCTCGGCCTCGAGGGCGTGCTCGTGTTCTCGGCGATGGCCGGCTTCGCGGGCTCGTACCTGACGGGCGCGTGGTGGGCCGGCGTGCTGCTGGCCGCCGCCAGCGGCGCGCTGATCGCGCTCGTGCACGCGCTGGTGTGCAGCCTGCCGCGCGTCAACGACATCGCGGCCGGCATCGCCATCATGCTGCTCGGCGCCGGCCTGGCCTTCTACCTCGGCAAGCCGCTGATCCAGCCGCAAGCCGAGCAGGTGCCGTCGATCCCGCTCGGCCTGTGGCTGGGAGCGGCGCCGCAGAGCGCGCTGGCGGCGGCGATGAACATCAACGCGCTGTTCCCGATCGGGGTGGTGCTCGCGGTGCTGCTGGCCTGGGGTCTGAAGCATACCGGTTGGGGCCTGAAGGCTCGCATGGTGGGCGACTCGGCCGATGCGGCGCGGGCGCTCGGTACCTCGGTGACCGCGGTGCGCGTGGCCGCGACAACCGCCGGCGGCGCGATCGCCGGGCTCGGCGGGGCCTCGCTGTCGCTGTACTTTCCGGGCAGCTGGAACGAGGCGCTGTCAAGCGGCCAGGGACTGATCGCCGTGGCGCTGGTGATCTTCGCGCGCTGGCATCCGCTGCGCTGCCTGGCCGCTGCGCTGCTGTTCGGCGGTGCCGGCGCCCTCGGGCCGGCGCTGCAGTCGGTGGGCGTCAGCGGCTACTACTACCTTTTCAACGCGGTGCCCTACCTGCTGACGCTGGCGATCCTGGTGTGGACCTGCTCGCCGCGCCGCAGCCTGGCCGGCGCGCCGGCGGAGCTCGGAGTTTCTCGATGAGGTACGGACGATGACCGGACTGGGTGGTCTCAACAAGTCGCCCCACGGCGTGGTGGTGGGGCTCGTGCAACTGCAGCTGCCGGTGGTGGAGACGCCGGCGCAGCTGGCCGCGCAGGCCGAGCGCATCGCCTGGATGGTGGGCAAGGCGCGCCGCAACCTGGCGACGATGGACCTCGTCGTCTTCCCGGAGTACGCGCTGCACGGGCTGTCGATGAGCACCGCGCTCGAGCTGATGGTGTCGATCGACGGTCCCGAGGTGGCACTGTTCAAGCGCGCCTGCATCGAGCACCGCATCTGGGGCTGCTTCTCGATCATGGAGGCCAACCCGCACGGCAACCCCTACAACACCGGCCTGATCATCGACGACCACGGGCGCATCCAGCTCTACTACCGCAAGTTGCACCCCTGGGTGCCGGTGGAGGCCTGGGAGCCGGGGAACATGGGCGTGCCCGTATGCACCGGGCCCAACGGCAGCCGCATCGCGCTGATCATCTGCCACGACGGGATGTTCCCGGAGATGGCGCGCGAGGCCGCCTACAAGGGCGCCGAGATCATCCTGCGCACGGCCGGCTACACGGCGCCGATCCGCCATGCCTGGAAGATCACGAACCAGGCCAACGCGTTCCAGAACCTGGCGCAGACCGCCAGCGTGTGCCTGTGCGGCAGCGACGGCAGCTTCGACAGCATGGGCGAAGGCATGTTCTGCCACTTCGACGGCACGATCCTGGCCGAGGGCGGCAACCGGCCCGACGAGATCGTCACCGCCGAGCTGCGGCCCGACCTGGTGCGCGAGGCGCGCGCGCGGTGGGGCGTCGAGAACAACCCCTACCAGCTCTACCACCGCGGCTACGTCGCGGTACGGGGCGGGGCGCAGGATTGCCCCTACACCTTCATGCAGGACATGGTGGCGGGCTGCTACAAGCTGCCCTGGGATGCCACGATCGAGGTACGCGACGGCACGCCCTGCGGCTTTGCGCCGCCGACGCGGGCCTACCGCGGCCCGGAGGAGAATCCGCTGGAAGAGGGAGGGGCAGCGTGATGGCCACGATCGCCGCCGACCCCTATCCCTGGCCTTTCGACGGCGATCTGCGTCCGGGCAACACGGCGCTCGTCGTGATCGACATGCAGACCGACTTCTGCGGCGTCGGCGGCTACGTCGACAAGATGGGCTACGACCTGTCGCTGACGAGGGCCCCGATCGGCCCGATCTCGCGCCTGCTGGCGGCCTTCCGCGGCGGCGGCTTCCACGTCATCCACACCCGCGAAGGCCACCGGCCCGACCTGTCGGACCTGCCGGCCAACAAGCGCTGGCGCTCGCAACGCATCGGTGCCGGCATCGGCGACCCCGGTCCCTGCGGCCGCATCCTGGTGCGTGGCGAGCCGGGCTGGGAAGTTATCCCAGAGGTCGCGCCGCTGCCGGCAGAGGTGGTGATCGACAAACCCGGCAAGGGAAGCTTCTGTGCCACCGACCTCGAGCTCGTGCTGCGCACGCGCGGCATCCGCAACCTGGTGCTGACCGGCATCACCACCGACGTCTGCGTGCACACCACGATGCGCGAGGCCAACGACCGCGGCTTCGAGTGCCTGATCGTCGAGGACGGCACCGGTGCCACCGACCTCGGCAACCACCTGGCCGCGTTGAAGATGGTGACGATGCAGGGCGGCGTGTTCGGCGCCGTGGCGCCTTCGACGGCCGTCCTGGCCGGCCTGGATGGCCTGCGCGCCGCATGAGGACCGCCGCGTGACCGCGCTTCGCCTCGAGACCTATGCGCTGGGCAAGCGCTTCGGGGGCTTTGCCGCGCTGGAGGACGTGTCGATCGTCGTACAGCCAGGCACCGTCCACGCCCTGCTGGGCGAGAACGGCGCGGGCAAGAGCACGCTGGTCAAGTGCGTGGCCGGTTACCAGCGGCCCGACGCCGGCGCGGTGCTGATCAACGGCCGAGAGGTGGACATCGGCTCGCCGGGCGCCGCCCGGGCGCTCGGCATCGGCATGGTGTACCAACACTTCACCGTCGTGCCGGGCATGACCGTGGCCGAGAACCTGCTGATCGCCCGCGGCGAGTTGCCGGCGGTGATCGACTGGCGGCGCGTGCGCGCCGAACTGGCCGACTTCATGGCCGCGGCGCCTTTCCGTCTCGACCTGGACGCGACGCCGGCCCAGCTGTCGGCCGGCGAGAAGCAGAAGCTCGAAATCCTCAAGCAGCTGTACCTGCGGCCGCGGTTGCTGATCCTCGACGAGCCGACCTCCGTGCTCACCCCGCAGGAGGCCGACGAGGTGCTCGGCGCGCTGCGCGAGCGCGCCCACTCCGGGCAGACCACCGTGGTGCTGATCACGCACAAGTTCCGCGAGGTGATGGCCTTCGCCGACGATGTGAGCGTGTTGCGGCGCGGCCGCCTGGCGGGCGCCTGTGCGGTGGCGGCCACCGGCCCGGCGGCCCTCGGGGCCCTGATGGTCGGCGACGACCCGCGCGCCCGCGGCGAGGCGACGTCCAGCGAGCCGCTGCCGCGCGCCGCCGCCTCACGAGGCGAGGTGCGCCTGAGCCTGCGCGGCCTCGTCGTCGCCGGGGACCGCGGGCAGGCCGCCGTCGACGGCGTCGACCTCGACGTGCACGGAGGCGAGATCGTCGGCATCGCCGGCGTGGCGGGCAACGGGCAGCGCGAGCTGATGGAGGCACTGGCCGGCCAGCGCGACCGCGCCGCGGGCAGCGTCACCGTCTCGGGCCGGCCCTACCGGGCGACGCGGGCGCAGAACCGCGCCCTGCGGGTGCGCGGCCTGCCGGAGGAGCCGCTGCGCAACGGCTGCGTGGCGCAGATGTCGGTGGCGTCCAACATCGGGCTGCGCAGCTTCGACGTGGCGCCGTTCGCGCGCGCGGGCTTCCTCGTGCCTGGGGCGCTGGAGAAGCAGGCGCGCGAGCTCATTGCCACCTTCCGTGTGCGCACGCAGGGCGAGGGTGCGCCGATCGGCTCGCTGTCGGGCGGCAACGTGCAGCGCGCCGTGCTGGCGCGTGAGCTGTCCGAGCCGGCCGACGTGCTGCTCGTGTCCAACCCCGCCTTCGGCCTCGACTTCACCGCGGTGGCCGATGTCCACATGCGCCTGATCGCTGCCCGCGACCGGGGCAGTGCGGTGCTGATGGTCAGCGAGGACCTCGACGAACTGCTGCAGGTGGCCGACCGTGTCCTGGTGATGAGCGGCGGGCGCTTCGTGCACGAGTGCGCCGCGGCGGGCGCCGACCGGCTGGACATCGGTCGCCACATGGGCGGCGGTGCGCACCATGCGGCGCCGGCTTCCGGGCCAGCGGACCCGAGGACACTTCATTGAACACCACCGGCATGGTCACCGACGCGCGGCCTTTCGAATTCGTGCTTGCTGCGGGCCACGCGGCACTGGTGGTCATCGACATGCAGCGCGACTTCATCGAGCCCGATGGCTTCGGCGCCGCGCTGGGCAACGACGTGCGCCACCTGGCCGCGGCGATCGGCCCGACCCGCGCGCTGCTGGAGGCCTGGCGTGCGCGCGGCTGGCCGGTGGTGCATACGCGCGAGTCGCACGCCCCGGACCTCTCGGACTGCCCGCCCTCCAAGCGCGACCGCGGGCAGCCGGCGCTGCGCATCGGCGACCCGGGCCCGATGGGCCGGCTGCTGGTGCGCGGCGAGCCCGGCTGCGAGATCGTGCCGGCGCTGGCCCCGGTGCCGGGCGAGGCCGTCATCGACAAGCCCGGCAAGGGCGCCTTCCACGCCACGCCGCTCGAAGCCGTGCTGCGCGGCCTGGGCGTCACCCAGCTCGTGATCGCGGGCGTCACCACCGAGGTCTGCGTGCAGACGACCATGCGAGAGGCCAACGACCGCGGCTTCGACTGCCTGCTGGTGGAGGAGGCCACCGCCAGCTACTTCCCCGAGTTCAAGCGCGCGACGATCGACATGATCGTGGCCCAGGGCGGCATCGTCGGCTGGGCGGCACCGCTGGCCTCGGTGCTCGCGGCGCTGCCGGCGCCGGCGGCCGGCGCGGGAGGCTGACGTGGGCCGCATGGTCCTCAGGCGCCTGCTCTCGGCGCTGCCCAACCTGCTCGGCGTGGTCGTGATCACGTTCCTGCTGACGCGGGCGATCCCGGGCGACCCGGCCGCCTACTTCGCGGGCGGCGCAGCCACGCAGGAGGCAGTGGAGCAGGTGCGCAAGTCGCTCGGCCTCGACAAGCCGCTGGTCGAGCAGTTCTTCGTGTATCTGGGCCAGCTGGCCCGCGGCGACCTTGGCCTGTCGCTGACCACCGGCCAGCCGGTGCGCGACGAACTGCTGCGCCGGCTGCCGGCCTCGCTGGAGGTGGTGCTGCTTGCGCTGCTGCTGTCCTGCGCGGTGGCGCTGCCGATGGGCGTGCTGTCGGCAGTGCGGCCGGGATCCTGGTTCGACCAGCTGGCGCGGCTCGTCACCACGGCCGGCGTCTCGCTGCCGGTCTTCTTCACCGGCCTGCTGCTCGCCTACGTGTTCTACTTCCTGCTCGGCTGGGCGCCGTCGCCGCTGGGCCGGCTCGACCCGATGTGGTCGCCGCCGCCGCAGGTCACGGGCCTGTACCTGGTCGACGCGGCGATCGCGCGCGACCCGGGCCTGTGGTGGGCCAGCTTCAAGCAGCTCATCCTCCCGGTGGCGACGATGGCCATCTTCGTGATGGCGCCGATCGCCCGCATGACGCGGGCATCGATGATCGCCGTGCTGTCGGCCGACTTCGTCCGCACCGCGCGCGCCTCCGGCCTGACGCCCGGCACGGTGCTCGTGCGCTACGCGCTGCGCAACGCGCTGCTGCCGGTGGTGACGACGCTCGGCATGGTGTTCGGCTTCATGATCGGCAGCTCGGTCATCATCGAGAAGGTGTTCGGCTGGCCGGGCGTGGGCAGCTACGCGATCGACGCGCTGACGGCCAGCGACTACGCGCCCGTGCAGGGCTTCGTGCTCGCGATGGGCGTGCTGTTCGTGCTGCTGAACCTGCTGGTCGACCTTCTGTACGTGCTGATCGACCCGCGGGTCACGATCGAGGGCTGAGCGATGAGTGCCTCGCTGCCTGCAGTCCCGCCGGCCCCGCCGGCGCCGCCGATCCCGCCCTCGGCCCCGAGGCCGACGGCGCGCGGCGGCACCTGGGCCCACGTGCGCCACGTGCTGGCGGACAACCCTGTGACCATCGCCGCGGCGGCGCTGTTCGTCGGCTTCGTGCTGCTCGCGCTGTTCGGCCCCTGGCTGGTGCCGCACGACCCGCTGGCCAGCAATGCGTCGGTGGCCCTGCAGCCGCCGAGCGCGTCGCACTGGTTCGGCACCGACGCGCTCGGGCGCGACATCTTCTCGCGCGTCGTCGTCGCCACGCGTCTCGACCTGGGCATCGCCTTCGCCGCGGTGCTGCTGAGCTTCGTGATCGGCATGCCGCTCGGGCTGGCGGCGGGCTTCTTCGGCGGCTGGTGGGACCGCATCGTCAGCCGCCTGGCCGACACCATCATGGCCTTTCCGCTGTTCGTGCTGGCGATGGGCATCGTCGCCGCGCTGGGCAACACGGTGGGCAACATCGTGCTGGCCACCGCCGTCATCAACCTGCCGTTCTACATCCGCGTCGCCCGCGCCGAGGCCAACGTGCGCCGCAACGCCGGCTGGGTCGAGGCCGCGCGGCTGTCGGGCAACGGCGAGGCGCGCATCCTGGCGCTGCACCTGTTCCCGAACGCGCTGCCGCCGGCCATGGTGCAGGTGAGCCTGAACATGGGCTGGGCGATCCTCAACGCCGCCGGCCTGAGCTTCATCGGCCTGGGCGTGCGACCGCCGACGCCGGAGTGGGGGATCCTGGTGGCCGAGGGGGCGCAGTTCATCGTCAGCGGCGAGTGGTGGGTCAGCCTGTTCCCGGGCCTGGTGCTGATGCTCGCGGTGTTCACCTTCAACCTGCTCGGAGACGCGCTGCGCGACATATTCGACCCCCGGAGGCGCACGTGAGCGCCGCGTCCCAGCCCCCGCTGCTCGACGTGCGGGGCTTCTGCCTGGAGTTCCGTACCCGCGGCGGCACCGTGCGCGCGCTCGAAGGCGTGGACCTCGTGCTGCACAAGGGTGAGATCGTCGGTCTGGTCGGCGAGAGCGGCTCGGGCAAGAGCGTGCTCAGCTATGCGCTGCTGGGCATCAGCGACCGCGCCGCGCGCGTGACCGGCGGCAGCGCCACCTTCGGTGGCCTGGACCTGCTGCAGGCCGACGCCCGCACGCTGGCGGACCTGCGCGGGCGCGAGATTTCGATGATCTTCCAGAGCCCGCGCACGGCGCTCAACCCGATCCGCCCCGTGGGCCTGCAGATCGAGGACGTGCTGCGCCGCCACGCCGCAGCCACCGGCCCCGACCTCGGCCGCAGCCTGCGCGAGCGCGCCGTGCAGGCGCTGCGCGAGGTGGCCATCGCCGACCCCGAGCGGCGCGTGCACGCCTACCCGTTCGAGCTCTCGGGCGGGATGTGCCAGCGCGTGATGATCGCGCTGGCGCTGGCCTGCCGCCCGAGCCTGCTGATCGCCGACGAGCCCACCACGGGCCTGGACGTCACGACGCAGGCCGCGGTCATGGACCTGATCGCCGGCCTCGCGCGCGAGCGCCAGATGGCCACGCTGTTCATCACGCACGACCTGGCGCTGGCCGCCGAGCATTGCGACCGCATCGTCGTCATGCACGCCGGGCACGCGGTGGAGCGCGCCCCGACGCGGGCGCTGTTCGCGGCGCCGCGCCATCCCTACACCGCGCGCCTGATCGGCAGCACGCCCGACGCCAGCAGCCGCGTCGACAGCCTGGTGCCGGTGCCCGGCAGCCTGCCCGACCTGCGCCGCGCCGACCTGCCAGCCTGTCGCTTCGCCGAGCGCTGCGATCGCGCCCAGGTGCGGTGCCGCAGCGAGCGGCCGCGGATCGACCCGGCCGACCTGCATGGCGTGGCCTGCTGGCACCCGCTCGCAGCTGCAGCCGCTGCGCCCATGCCATCGGAGCCCGCCCATGGCTGAGCCGCTGCTTCAGGTGGAGCGGTTGTCGCGCCGCTTCGACGTCGCCGGCCGGCGGGGCGCGAAGCTGCACGCGGTGGACGACGTGTCGCTCGCCATCGCCGCGGGCGAGAGCCTCGGGCTGGTCGGGGAGTCGGGCTGCGGCAAGAGCACGCTGGTGCGCCTGCTGGCGCGCCTGCTCGACGCGAGCGCGGGCCGCATCCTGTTCGAGGGCCAGGACCTGGCCGAACTGCCCGCCCGGCGCTTCGCGCGGCACCCGCTGCGCGCGGAGATTCAGATGGTCTTCCAGGACCCGACCGACAGCCTGAACCCTCGCCACACCGCGCGCGACACGATCGGCGAGCCGCTGCGCCTGCTCGGCGGCCTGCAGGGCCGCGCCGCCGACGAGCGGGTGGACGAGGTGGCGAGCCAGGTCGGGCTGCCGCTCGAGCTGCTCGGGCGCTTTCCGCACCAGCTCTCCGGCGGGCAGAAGGCGCGTGTGGGTATCGCCCGCGCGCTGGCGGTGCGCCCGCGGCTGCTGATCCTCGACGAACCCACCGCGGCGCTCGACGTCTCGGTGCAGGCGGTGGTGCTGCAGTTGCTGGCCCGGCTGCGCTCCGAGCTGGGGCTGGCCTACCTCTTCGTTTCGCACGACCTGAACGTCGTGCGGCTGCTCACCGACCGCGTGGCCGTGATGTACCTGGGCAGGCTGGTGGAGGTGGGGCCGTCGGAGCAGGTGTTCCGCGCGCCGGGCCACCCGTACACGCAGGCCCTGGTGTCGGCCATCCCGGGCCAGGGCCCGCGCGTGCGCCTGAGCGGCGAGATCTCGAGCCCGATCGACCCGCCGCCGCAGGTGTGCCGCTTCCACGGCCGCTGCCCGCGCGGGGAGGATCGCTGCGCGCGCGAGATGCCGGCGCTGGCGATGCGGCCCGCCGCCGCCGCGCAGCCGCCCGCAGCGCCGCAGTGGGTGGCCTGCCACTTCGCCCGCTGACACACCGTGCCGCAACGCATCCCCATCGGGCACGTGGTGGCACCGCCGGACGCCGAGGCATGATCCAGGGCGTGACGCCCCCCGCGCTGCCGCGCAGCCCTCGCGCCCACCTCGCCGACAAGGTCTACGCCCGGCTCAAGGCCGAGCTGCACGACTTCCACTGGGTCAGCGGCGACAGGCTCTCGGAGGCCGAGATCGGCCAGCGCCTGGGCGTCAGCCGCACGCCGGTGCGCGAGGCGCTGTTCCGGCTGCGCAACGAGGGCTTCCTCGAGGTCGAGAGCAAGACCGGCTGGTTCGTCCGCCCGATCGACTTCGCGCTGCTCGACCAGCTGTACGACCTTCGCATCGTGCTCGAGCTGGCCGCGGTGAGCCGGCTCGTCGCGCGGCGCCAGGACCCGCCCGCGCTCGACGAGCTGAAGGCCGCCTGGCTGGTGCCGGCCGCCGAACGGCTGGCCGATCCCAAGGCCGTCGGCGAACTGGACGAGCGCTTCCACGCCGCGCTGGTGGCGGCCACCGGCAACGCCGAGATGGCGCGCGTGCACCAGGAAGCAACGGACCGCATCCGAATCGTGCGGCGGCTCGACTTCACGCGGCCCGACCGCGTCGAGGCCACCTACCACGAGCACGCCAAGATCCTGCGCGCCGTGCTGCAGCGCAAGCTCGACGCGGCCCAGATGCTGCTGAAGACGCACATCGAGCAGAGCAAGGTGGAGGTGCGCAAGATCACGCTGCACCAGCTGCACGAGGCGCGGCAGAGGGGGGCGCCTGCGGCGGCGCGGTGACGGCTTGCGGTCGCCTGGCCGCGCTGCAGCCCGCGACCGCGGGCTGCGTCGGCCGCGTCCGCCTCGTCGGCCGCCGTGCACGCCACGCCTCTGATCAGCCCCGGGTCGGCCTCATCCCCATGTGCACGTTCATGCCGAAGCGCCACGGGTTGCACTTTCTGTCCGCCGCCGGATCACGAGGTGGTCCACGCCGACAGGATGGTGGTCGGGCCATGGCCTCAGCGCGCATAGCGGGAGGGAAAGAGCTTGCGCATGTCGAGCCGATTGGCCTCGACGGTGCAATGCGGAAGTGCCTGTCCAAACGCGGTCACAGCCGCCGCCGTGACCGCCGTGTCGTTCAGGCTGAGGGTGTGGAGTCCGGAAAGCGCTCGAAGCTTCCGCAGGCCTTCGTCGGAAACCGCGGTGGAGTCCAAGCGGAGCCACCGGAGTTTCGGGTGTCCCGCCACATGGGACAGCCCGGCATCGGTGACCTGTGTCCAGCCGAGGTCCAGTGAGTCCAATGCAGTCAGCTGGCCGACTGTCGCCATTCCTGCGTCACCCACCTTCGTGTAGTAGAGCGCCAACGTCTCCAGTGCCGTCAGCCCGCGGATGGACACGAGCCCCGCGTCGCTGACCGCCGTCTTCGACAAGCGCAAGACCCGCAGGCCGGAGAAGTGACCCAATCCCGCGAGGCCGGCATCGGTGATGGCGGAGCCTGTCAGGTCGAGGATCTGCAGGTTGCGGAGTCCCTCGAGTCGGGCAAGGCCCCGCCCCGTGATCCTGGTGTTCGAGAGATCCAGGAACCGTAACCCGGTAAGCGGCACGATGTGCCGCAGCTCATCATCGCCTACGGGGAGGTTGTGAAAGGACAGACCCCACAAGTCGGCAGCGTTCAGGCGGGAGAGCCCGGAGAGATCAGTCGCTCCCTGGGCGCTGACTCGCAGCTCAAGTTGCCAGCCGGATGGCACCGCGATCCGCAGCCGCCCTCGGGCGTCACCCTTGTCGACCTCGCCGGAACGGCTGAGGAAGGAAGGGTTCTCCTCCACGATCCAGAGCCTGCCGAGCGAACCACCCGCAGGAAACTCCAGGGTGCGTTCGGCGATGGGTTCCCGGCGACTGCAGGCGGAGGACATTGCCAACAGGAGCGCCAGCGGGAGGTAAAGCAGGATCGCGGCTGCTCGTCCGTTCCTGATCGGCATCGGCGTCTCTCCCGTTCGGTTGGTTCAGGCCGGGAATCGTGGCAGCGAAGGATACGCCGGCTGCTCCTGCAGGCACTCCGGGATCGATGACGCCGGGGCGCCACGGTGGGCCGCCACGGCCGATGGATGCCCTCGGTGGATCCGTCGTGCATCCCCCGGGGAGGCCACAGGATGGCGCGTTCCACGGTCGGGCGGCGCAGCGAACATGTGGCTCGCGACTGCCGGCTCCGGACTGTCAGAACACCGCGTGCGCCCCCCGGTCGTCGGCCACCTCGCCGCGCAGCAGCGCCGCGTAGTGCTCGCGCAGCGTCCGCGTGCCGAAGCCGGGCGTCAGGTCGGGGTCGTAGCGGCCGGCGACCGCGTCCCACACCAGCATCGACTCGGTGGCGTAGTACAGGCCGATGCGCGCGAACTCGGCCTTGGCCTCCAGCGCCGGCAGCGCCGGCAGCAGCCGGGCCGCGGCGCCGAGCGTGCCGGCGATGCCCCGCATCAGCTCCACCGGCACGTGGCGGATGCGGGGCGGACGGCCGAGCAGTTCGAACAGCGCGTGCGCCTGCTCGAGCGGCGTGATCGCCGGCCCCGGGCCGCCGAGCGGCAGCACGCACCCGCTGCGCGCGGGGTCGTGCAGGCAGTCGACGAGGTAGGTGGCCAGGTCCGCGTCGGCGATCGGCTTGCAGGCCGTGAGCCGGCCGTCGCCGAACACGAGGTAGGGACGGCCGGCGCGCACGCGCGCCACCTGGCCCGACAGCGACTTGAAGAACGCGGTGGCGCGCACGACGGTCCAGTCCAGGCCGGATGCCGCAAGCTCGCGCTCGAAGGCGAGCTTGGCATGCTGGAAGGCCAGGCGCGGCTTCTGCACGCACAGGGCCGACAGCAGCACGAAGCGGCGCGCCCCTTGCGCCCGCGCTGCCTGCAGCGCGTGGCGCTGGGCGCGGTGCTCCACGGCCCAGGCATCGGCCGGCGCGCCCTGGCGCGAGGCCATGCACGACACGACGGCGTCGATGCGCTCGCCGCGCAAGGCCTCGCGGCAGCTGTCGGCATTGGCCGCGGTGAGGTCGGCCTCGCGCACGGTGACGCCCTCTGGCAGCGGGCCGAGCCGCGCGGTGCCGCCCGGCCGCACCAGGCAGACGACGCCATGGCTGCGTGCGCGCAACTCGGCCAGGGTGGCGCGGCCGATCGTGCCGCTCGCGCCGAGCAGCAGCACGCGCTCGGGCGGGTCGGCGGTGGCGGGCTCGGGCATGGCGGAGGGATGATGGCACGCGGCGCCCGCCCGGCCCGAAGGCGGTGCGCCGTCGTGCCATGATCCCGCCGATGAACACGCTCTCTCGTCGGGTACCGAAGGCGCTGGCCGCCGCCGGTGCTCTGCTGCTGGCGGCCTGCGGCAGCGCGCCGCCGGCGCCGGGCACGGCGCGCGAGGCCGTGGAGTCCGTCTGGGGCACGCCCACCGCGCGCTATGCCGTCCCCGGCGGCGGCGAGCGACTCGAGTACGCGAGCGGACCCTACGGCCGCACCACCTGGATGATCGACCTCGATGCCGCTGGGCGGGTGCGTGCCGCGAGCCAGGTACTCGGCGAACCTCAGTTCGCGGCCTTCGCCGAACGCGCCCCGGGCCTGTCGGCCGAGGAGGTGCGGCGCGCGCTCGGCACGCCCGGCGAGCGGCAGCGCGTGCGCCATCCGGACGGCGAGCTGTGGTCGTGGCGCTATCCCACCAACGACTGCCTCTGGTTCCAGGTGCAGTTCGGCCCGGACGGCCGTGCCGTCGGGGCCGGCTACAACAACGATCCGCGCTGCGAGACAGCCAGCGACGCGCGCAGCTGAGCGTGCCCACGCTGTACGGCATCCCCAACTGCGACACGGTCCGTCGCGCACGCGCCTGGCTCGAGGGGCGCGGCGTCGAGGCGCCCTTTCACGACTTCAGGAAGCAGGGCCTGCCCGCCGCGCGGCTCGACGCCTGGCTGGCGGCAGCCGGCTGGGAGCGGGTCGTCAACCGCCAGGGCACGACGTGGAAGAAGCTCGACGTCGCCGCGCGCGCGGCCGTGGTCGATGCGGCCTCGGCGCGCGCGCTGCTGCTCGCCCACCCGAGCATCGTCAAGCGGCCGGTGGCGGAGTGGCCCGACGGGGCCATCACCGTCGGCTTCGACGCGGACGACTGGGCGCGCCGCCTTGGCTGAGAGGGTGAGAGGCCATCCATCATGGCCGCTGTGACTGCCCGCGCCGCCCCGCTCGGCGTTGCAAGTGCTCGCCGTAGCCCGCGCTACGCCTGCGCTCTACGCCTGGGTCGGGACGTCTCGGACAGCCCCCCCGGCCACGCTGGATGGTCCCCCACTCGCTGAGCCCCACCCGAGGGCCGACGCCGGGGCGTGCTGCGGTCGTGCTCAGCCGGCCGCGTCGAGATAGAACCAGCGATCGGCCACGCGCACGAAGCGGCTCTTCTCCACCAGGCGGTCGGCGCGGCCTCCGAGCTTGCTGACGGCCACGAACTCCACCGTCGCGGTGTCGGGTCCGGTCGTCTCGTGGTGGCGCACCGTGAGACCGAGCCAGCGCAGCCCGGCGGGCCGCGGCTCGATCGCGGCCGGGCGCGTGGACGGGTGCCAGGTCTCGAGCAGGACGTCGTCGCGGCCCAACGCGTAGGCGCTGTAGCGGGCGCGCATCAGCGCCTCGGCCGTCGGTGCCAGTCCGCGCTGCGGGCCGTCGTGGAAGCGGCCGCAGCAGGCGGCGTACGCGGGGCCGCTGCCGCAGGGGCAGGCGGAGGGCTCGTTGGCTCGTGTGCCCACGGCCCGGGTCACCCGAGTGCTGCCGCCAGCAGGCGGTGGAACTGGTGCACGCCGCGCTCGTGCTGCGGCGAGTAGCGACCCCCGCGGTACAGGCGCGAGCGGATGCCGCGCTGCACCTGCACCACCGCGGCCTCGTCCTCGAGTTCCACCGGGTCGAGGGCCGCGCCCGCGCCGGTGGCCAGCTTCGAGGCGTCGGCCACGTAGCTGCGGAAGATCACCCGCGTGCGCGCCGGCGCCAGCGGCAGCACCAGGTTGAGCGACAGGCCCCAGGGGTAGAAGTTCAGCATCAGGTTCGGGAACAGCCAGAAGTAGCAGGCCGCGATACGCTGGCCGTGGTCGACCGCGCCGGGGCCGGGCTCGAAGGCCGGGTCGCCCGGCCGCGCCAGCGCGACCTGCAGGTTGCCGCCCTCGAACAGCTCGTAGCGGTAGCCGCTCCAGTCGAGCGCGGCGTTCAGGCCCGGGTGCAGAAAGGGGATGTGCAGGCCCTCGAGGTAGTTCTCGACGTAGAGCGCCCAGTGGGCGTCGAACTCGAAGCTGCGGGCGCGCTCGGCGGCCAAGGGCCAGGCCTGCAGGTTCGACACGCCGCCGGGCAGCACGCCGGCCATGCGTCGCTCCACCCATGCCGGCCAGGCGGGCGGCGCCGCGCCCGCGTCGAGGTTCACGAGCGCGTGACCCTGCCAGGGCACGAGGCTCGCGGCGGGCAGGTCGTCGGCCGCGGACGGGAAGTCGCAGGCGCCTTCGAACCCGGGCATGAAGGTCATGCGGCCGTCCAGGCCGAAGCGGCGTGAGTGGTAGCCGCAGCGCAGCTGGCTCGCAGGGCCCGCCGCCGGCACCAGCAGGTTGCCGCGATGCGTGCAGACGTTGGAAAGGCAACGCAGCGCGCCGGTGCCGTCGCGCACGAGCACCAGCGGCTCGTCAAGCAGCCCGGGCATCAGCACGTGTGGCGCCACGTGGCCGGGCGCAGCGACCTCGCGCAGGTCGGCCAGCCACAACCAGGAGCTGGCGAAGACGCGCTCGCGGACCGCTTCGAACACCGCCGGGTCGAGGTAGAAGCGTGCGTCGAGCGTGCGCGCGCTCTCGACCTCGCGGTGGATGTCGAAGCGCTGCACCGAATCCGCCCCGCGGGTCCGACGGCCCGCTCAGCCCAGGCGCACCGGCAGCCGCCGGAAGCCGCGGAAGCGGAGGCGCCGGTCGCGCTCGGGCCCGCCGTCCGGTCCGCCGGCCAGTGCCATTGCCGGGTAGCGCGCGAACAGCCGGCCGATGGCGATGCGGCCTTCCATCCGGGCCACGTTCATGCCGCTGCAGGCGTGCGCGCCCTGGCCGAAGGCGAGGTGGTTGTTCGGCCTGCGGCCGATGTCGAGCCGCTCGGGTTCGGCAAACTCGGCCGGGTCGCGGTTGGCCGCGCCGATGGCCAGGTTGATGTACGTGCCCGCGGGCACCTCGCCGGTGGAGAGCCGGATCGGCGCGGTGCTGAGCCGGTTGTTGATCTGGATCGGGCTCTCGTAGCGCAGCAGCTCCTCGATGGCCGGATTGATCAGCGCCGGCTCGGCGAGCAGGCGCTCGAGCTGGTCGCGGTGCGTCATCAGCGCGTGCGCGCCGTTGCCGATCAGGTTGGTGGTGGTCTCGTGGCCGGCGTTGAGCAGGAAGATGCAGTTGTGCAGCAGCTCCTTCTCGGAGAGCTGCCCGTTGGCGTCGCCCTGCATCAGGCGCGTCAGCACGTCGACCTCGGGGTCGCCGGGGTGGGCGGCGCGGCGCGCGACGAGGTCCTTCAGGTAGGCCAGGAACTCCGCCACTGCCGCCTGACCGCGGGCGAGCACGTCGGGGGCGGGGGCGGGCTCCAGCGCCGACAGCGTGGCGAGCGACCATTCGCGCAGCGGCCCGCGCTCGTCGCGCGGGATGTCGAGGAGGTTGCCGATCACCTCCACGGGGATGCGCGCGGCGAAGTGCTCGATGAGGTCGGGTGCACTCTCGTCTGCCAGCGAATCGAGCAGCGCGTCGACCATGGTCAACACCCCGGCCTCCATGCGCTGGATGGCGCGCTGGTTCACCGCGCCCATCAGGATGCGGCGCAGCCGGGTGTGCAGCGGCGGATCGCTGAACACCTGGCTCGTGGTGTGGTGCTCGTACAGCGGCGTGCCCACGCCGAACCTGGGCGCGAACTCCTTCTTCTTGTCGCTGCTCACGTGAGGGCTGCGGTAGACGGCGAGCACGTCGTCGTAGCGCGTGAGGTACAGCACGCCGGGGCCGAGGGCATGCACCGGGTCGTGCCGGCGCAGTGCGGCCCACACCGGCGCCGGATCGTCGGCAAAGCCCGGCGGGGGCGCGCTCAGGCTGAACCCATGCGCAAGTGCGGCCTCGGCAGCGTCGGCCGCACCCGGCATGCCGGCCGGCACCTCAGCCATCGCCGCCCGGCTCGCGGCTGAGCGCCGCGATCGCCGCCTCCAGCGCGCCGGGGCCGTGCGGCACGTTCAGCACCCGCAGTGCGGCCTCGACGCCGGCCAGCGCACCCAGGATCGTGGCCTCGTTCATGTCCCCCAGGTGCCCGATGCGGAACACGCGGCCTGCGAGGGGGCCGAGGCCGCCGGCGATGGCGACCTGGAAGCGCTCGCGCGCCACGCTGCGCACCTGCTCGGGGTCGACACCGCTGCCGGCCCGCACCTCGATGGCCGTCACCGAGGCCGATAGGGCCCGGGGCACGCGGCAGTGCAGGCCCAGCACGCCGGCGGTGGCCCAGCGGCCGACCGCCGCATGGACGGCGCCGGCCAGCCGGCAGTGCCGCGCATGCACGCCGTCGAGCGTCTCGCGCTCGATCAGCCCCAGCGCCGCCTCCAGGCCCTGAAGATGAGCCAGTGGCGGCGTGCCGCAGAACTTGCGGTACTGCAGGTCGCTCCTGCGGCGCACCCAGTCCCAGTAGAAGCGCGGCCCCGGGTGGGCCTCGCTGAAGGCCATCGCCCTCGCATTGACCGCGGCGACGCCCAGCCCCGGCGGCATCATCAGGCCCTTCTGCGAGGCGCTCATCAGCACGTCGATGCCGAGATCATCCATCGGCAGCGGCGCGGCGGCGAGCGACGCCACGGCGTCGACCACGAACAGCGCCGGGTGACGTGCGGCGTCGATGGCGCGCCGGATCGCGCCGAGGTCGCTGGTGATGCCGCTCGAGGTGTCGGTATGCACGACCAGCACGGCGGCGATGCGATGCGCCCGGTCGTCGCGCAAGGCGGCCTCGATCGCGGCGACGTCGATCGGATGGCCTTCGCGGTACGGCGTGCGCAGCACGGTGCTGCCCAGCACCTCGGTCTGCATGGCCCAGCTGTCGGAGAAGTGGCCGCCGCCGGCGACGAGCAGCGCCTTGCCGGGGGCACTGAGGTTGGTCGTCACCGCTTCCCACATGCCGTGGCCGTTGGCGGCGTAGAAGAAGACGTCGGCGCGCCCGCTGCGCACGAGTCGACGCACGCCGGCCTCGCAGCTGGCGATGACGGCCGCGACGCGCGGGTCCATCAGGTCCATCATCGGTCGCTGCATCGCGTGCATCACCTCGTCGGGCACCCGGGTCGGCCCGGGGCTGTGGATGAAGCGCGCGCCGGGGATGCGGGCCGGAACCGTCGACGTGGGGGGCAGGGCGGACATGGCGGAATGGTAAGGGCGCGCCCGTGCCGGGGTAGGGGCGCGCGCCGCCGGAGCAAGGGCCCGCCCGTGCAGGAGCAAGGGCGCGCCCGTGCCGTGCGGTGCGTCTTGCTATGCTGCGCCGCATGTTCACCGGCATCGTGCAAGGGGTGGCGCGCGTGACGCGCCGGGTCGAGCGCCCGGGGCTCGTCTCGTTCGAGCTCGCCCTCCCCCCGGGCTTCGACGAGGGGCTCGAGGTCGGCGCCAGCGTCGCCGTCGACGGCGTGTGCCTGACGGTGACCGGGCACGCCGGCCCGTCGCGCGCCACCTTCGACGTCATGCAGCAGAGCCTGGCGCTGACCACGCTCGGCGCCCTGACCGAGGGCAGCGCGGCCAACGCCGAGCGTGCGGCGAAGGACGGGGCCGAGATCGGCGGCCACCCGCTGTCGGGCCACGTCGATGGCCTGGGGCGCATCGTGCAGGTGCGGCGGCCCGAGAACAACCACGTGCTGCGCATCGAACTGCCCCCCGCGCTGCGCCGCTACGTCTTCGCCAAGGGCTACGTGGCCGTGAACGGCTGCAGCCTGACCGCGGCCGAGGTCGACCGCACCGCCGGCTGGTTCGAGGTCTGGCTGATCCCCGAGACGCTGCGCATGACGACCTTCGGCTCCCGTCGCGAGGGCGACCCCGTCAACATCGAGATCGAGCGCCAGACCCAGGTGTTCGTCGACACCGTGCGCGAGGCCATCGACGAGCGCCTCGGGCCCCTGCTGCCCGCGCTGAGGGCGCTGCTCGGCGAGCGCGCCGCCGCGCTGGACGACCTGGCGCTGCCGCCGGCTGGAGCGCCGCCTCTGCCGCCGTCGCGCTGACCCGGGCGACCGCGGCCGCTACGGCAGCCGCGCGGCGAAGAAGGCCCAGACCACTTCGGCAAACTCGATGTCGCGGTTCTGGATGCCGCTCGTGGGGCTGGGGTTCACGAGCACGATTTGGCTGGGCGTCGCGTGACCGGCGCCATCGAGCCGCCACCACTGCATCGGTGTCGCTCCGGCATAGTCGAAGCGGTTGGCCGGGCCAGGGTCGCTCTTGTTGCCGTCGAGCACGGTCTGGGTCGGGCTGACGCCGGTCAGGCTGTTGATCTGCAGCCAGCGGTCGCGCGTGGCCTCGGCCGAGATCACGCGGCCGCGATTGCAGGCGCCGCCCACGTTGGCCACGCAACCGCCGGCCCAGGGCATGGCGGGATCGCCGGTGCCGTGCAGCAGCAGGATCGGCAGCGGCCGGCTTGGGCCGGTAGTGCAGGCGCCCGGCAGCGGCGTTTGCGGCAGGCTGCCCGCGCCGCTGGCAACGGCGGCCACCAGGTCGGCGCGGTTGAACGCGAAGGCGTGCGTCATCTGTGCGCCGTTGGAGCCGCCGGTCATGAACATACGCGACGTGGTCAGCCCGTACTCGGTCCGCACGCGCTCCACCAGCGCAGCCAGGAAGCCGACGTCGTCGGCGCCGCTGGATACCGTGTTGTCGGCGCGGCAATCGACCCAGCCGGGATTACCTTCAATGTCCTTGGCGGGCAGTCCGCCGGGGTAGACCACGACGAAACCCTCGCGGTCGGCCACGGTGCGGAACACCGACAGCGGATGCTGGCCAGTGTTGGCCACGTTCAGGCCCTCGCCACCGCCCCCGTGCAGCACCAGCACGATGGCCTTGGGCGTGGCCAGACCGGCCGGCACGTGCACGCGGTACTGGCGTGCCACGCCCGCGACCGTGAGGCTCTGGTCCGACAGGCCGGTCGGGTAGGGCGCCGCCGGCGGGGGCGGTGCCACGGGCGGCGGGGCGGGTGCAGCGTCACCCGATCCGCCGCCGCAGCCGGCGGCGACGACGGTGGCCAGGAACGCGAGGGTGCGCAGGCGAGGGTGCATGATGGGCTCCCATGGGTTAAGGTGGGCGAGGCTTGCAGTCTGCTGAGGCCCCGCCGGCGCGACGATTACTCGCAGGCAAAGATGTGTTGCTGGCGCGCCCAGCCTCAGCCAGGGCCGGGTGCCGTGCGCTGGCCCGGCGCAGATGGCGCAGATGGCGCAGATGGCGCGGCAGGCCCTGCCGGAGTCCCCGCTGCAGCGCCGGCTGCGGAGCAAGGGCCGGGTCGGAACAGGCGCCCGTCCGGCACGACGACCCGCGTTCCGGCAGAGCGCAGCCGCAGGCCGTCCGCACCCCACGTCATGTCCACGCCGCCGGCGTCCGCGGTCCGCAGCCGCGTGCCCTCGACCCGGCCGTCGAACACGGCCAGCGGCGCGGCAGCGCCAGCGTCGTCGATCTCCAGCGTGCCGGAGAAGGCCGCGAAGCGCTGCGCGATCGCGAGCTGCAGGCGCGGCGTGCCCTCGCTGCACCAGGGGCCATGCAGCGCCACCGGCACCGTCCACAGGTGCAGCCGCGAGACCTTGTCGCGGCCCACCGTCTTGTCGGGCACGTCGACGACCACCGTGCGCTCGGGCGTCCAGTCGCCCAGATCCCAGTCGTGAGACACGATGCGCGTGCCGGGCGCCAGGGCCAGCAGCCGTGGGCGCAGCTGCAGGTTGACCCTCGGCAGCAGGTACATCGTGACCACCGTGGCGCGCGCGAGGTCGGTGGCGAACAGGTCCTGCACGCGGAACTCGGTGCGCGCCTCGACGCCGGCCGTGCGGGCGAGCGTGCGGCTGCGTGTCACCAGCTCGGGCACGATCTCCACGCCCAGCCCGGTGGCGCCGAAGTGGCGTGCGGCAGTGATGACGATGCGCCCGTCGCCCGACCCGAGATCGAT
Source organism: Rubrivivax sp. (assembly GCA_020248915.1). Lineage (GTDB taxonomy): Bacteria > Pseudomonadota > Gammaproteobacteria > Burkholderiales > Burkholderiaceae_C > Rubrivivax. The sequence continues at coordinate 91,254 of JADCGP010000008.1, forward strand.
CACGTGGTCGCCAGGGCCCACGCGCGCCAGCTCGAGCATTGCGCGGGTCACGTGATCCGGCGTCACGATGAAGGGCACCTCGTCCTGCGCCGACGCGGGCGGCACTCCCGACAGCGCGATAGCCAGAGCCGCGGCCAGCGCCGCCGCCCGCGCAGGCGACCAGGGCCTTGACCACGTCGGCGCCAGGACCGTCGCTGCCGTCTGCGGGCTACCGGCCGTCGCCGCCGGACGAGCCGGTCTGGCGTTCACGGCGCCTCGCAAAGGCAGTGCACAACGGCAGCGAAAGGCTGCGAGCGACTGGTGCTGCGGACGAGCCAGCCGAGGTCCTGCGCCACGTCCTTGGCCACCGGCTCGGGCAGCATGCCGAGCGCGGTGGCGGCCGCGGGCAGATCCCAGTCGACGCCGAAGGACGAGTGCGCGGTGGTCGCGATGCGCTCCAGCAGGCGTTGCAGCCGGCCCGGCGCGGCCTCGATCCACGCCAGCCGGGGCGTGCCCTCGAGCCGCGCCAGCTTCGCGGCGGCGCGCACGGCGCTGTCCAGTCCGCCGAGCTCGTCGACCAGTCCGCGCGCGTGGGCGTCGCGACCGCTCCACACCCGGCCCTGGCCGACGGCGTCGATCTTGTCCGGCGTCGTGTTCCGCTGCCTGGCGGCGAGCTCGGTGAACTGCGCGTAGATGCCGCCCATGACCGACTGCACCAGCTCGGCCAGGCGCGGGTCGGCGGGCCGCCGCCAGTCGGGCGCGCCGGCCAGCCACGTGGTGGTGGTGCCGCCGGTGGCCACGCCCACCTTGTCCAGTGCGGCCTTGGCGCTGGGCAGCAGGCCGACCACCCCGATCGAGCCGGTGACCGTGGCTTCGTCGGCGAGGATGCGGTCGGCTGCCATCGAGATCCAGTAGCCGCCGGAGGCCGCCACGTCGCCCATGGACACGACGACCGGCTTGCCGGCCGCCCGCGTCAGCTCCAGCTCGCGCCGCACCAGCTCGGAGCCGGTGGGGCTGCCGCCCGGCGAGTTCACGCGCAGCACGATGGCCTTGACCTGATCGTCCTCGCGCGCCTTGCGCACCAGCGCCGCCGTCGAGCGTCCGCCGACCCGGCCTGCCGGAGCGTCGCCGTCGGAGATCTCGCCCTGGGCCACGATCACGGCCACGGCGGGGCCGTCGGGTGAGGTCGGCACGCGGCGCAGGTAGGTGCCGGCCGAGACCTGGCGGAAGCTCTTCGACGCGTCGTCTTGCGCGCCGCGCTCGATCATCGTCGCCCGCAACTCGTCGGGTGTCTTCAGCGCGTCGACGAGCCCGGCCTGCAGCGCGAGCTTCCCGGTCCGTCCTCCGAGGGCCTGCAGGCTGCCCGGCAAGCCGTCCACGTAGCGCATCAGTGCGCCCGCGGGCAGCCGGCGCGCCTTCTCGACGCCGGCCGTGTAGGTGTCCCAGAGCGACCGGTACAACGCGCCCTCGCTCTCGAGGGTCTCGGGGCTGGGCCCCGTGGCGTCGAAGACCTCGGCGGCGTTCTTGAAGCGACCCACACGCTGCACGTTGGCCTGCACCCCGAGTCGGTCGAGCGCGTCGCGGTAGTAGTTTCGGTGGCGGCCATAGCCCTGCACGAAGACGGCGCCCATCGGGGCCATCCAGACCTCGTCGGCGTGGGCGGCCAGGTAGTACTGCGCCTGGCTGTAGCTGCCGGCCCAGGCGAAGAGCTTCTTGCCGGAGGCGCGAAAGCGCTGCATCGCGGCAGCCACCTCGCGCAGGCTCGGCAGGCCGGCCGCCTCGAGGTCGTCGAGCACCAGCAGGACGTGCGGGACCTGGGGGTCCCGCGCCGCCGCGTCGAGCACGGCCACCAGGTCCCTCAGGCGCACCCGCGAGTCCCTGCGCTCCTGGGCACCGCTCAGCAATGCGTCGCGCAGTCCGGACGAGGTGCCCTGGTCGACGAGCCGGCCGCGCGGCTCGATGACCAGCGCCGTCCGGGGCTCCAGGGCCGGTGGCGTGCGGTTCCACAGCCACCACAGCGCCGCGAGCGCGAGCCCGAGCAGCAGCAGGTTGAGGATCGCGCGGCGTGTGCCGTCGAGCAGCCACAACAGGCCGCGCAGCACGCTGCCCAGGCCGGCAAGGAAGGATCGGGTCATGGCGTCGGGGGGTCGAGTCGGAAGGTGCCGGGAGGATACGCAGATCGCGATCGGCCCCGCGAGGCCGCGGCGAACCCGGGCACGTGCCCGGCGGGTTGCGATACTCGCAGGGCGGGCCGCATCGTGCCCGCGCTCCCGTCGCCGCGCACCGCATGCTTGCCTCGATCCTTGCCGTCACCGTCCCGTTCTTCGCCCTCGTGCTGGCCGGTTACCTGGCGGGGCGCGGCCGAGTGCTGCCCGACAGCGCGATCCCGGGGCTGAACGCCTTCGTCCTGTACTTCGCGTTGCCGTGCATGCTGTTCCGGTTCGGCGCCGGCATGCCGGTGCTGGAGCTGCTGAACCCCGCCGTGCTGCTGGTCTACGTGCCGGTCCAGCTGCTGATGGTGCTGTTCACGATCGGGGTCACGCTCGGCCCCCGCGTGGGCCTGAAGGACGCCAGCTTCGGGGCACTGGTGGCAGCTTTCCCGAACACCGGCTTCATGGGGGTACCGCTGCTGGTGGCGCTGCTCGGGCCGGCGGCGGCCGGCCCGCTGATCACCTGCATCCTGGTCGACCTGTTCATCACCAGTTCGCTGTGCATCGCCTTGTCGCAGTGGGTCGCGCACGCGCCAGGTGACGCGGCGGCCGGCTCCGAGGCGCGGGCCGCGGCGCTGCGCGCGCTGCGCGGGGCGCTGTCGAATCCGCTGCCGTGGTCGATCGCCCTCGGCGCGCTGTTCTCGGCCATGCAGTGGCGGCTGCCGGGCCCGGCGGACGCCGTGGTGCGCATGCTGGCCGACGCGGCCTCGCCGGTGGCGCTGTTCACGATCGGCGCCGTGCTGTGGCGTGCTGGCCAGCACGCCCATGCCCGCACGCCGCCGGCGCTGTACCTGCCGGTGGCGCTGCTCAAGCTCGCCCTGCACCCGCTGCTCGTGCTGGTGCTGGCGCTGTCGGCCAAGGCGATGGGCCTGCCGCTCACGCTGTTCCAGATCACGGTGATGACGCTGGGCGCCGCGCTGCCCAGCGCCAGCAACGTGTCGCTGCTGGCCGAGCGCTACGGCGCGGACAACGGGCGCGTCGCGCGCATCATCATGAGCAGCACGGTGCTGGCGTTCGTGACGTTCTCGGCCGCGGCCTGGCTGTTCGGGGTGCAGCCGCGCTGAGCGGCGTGCACTCCGGGCGGGTTCACTTCGACGCCGCGGCAGCGGGAGCCGAGCCGGCCGCGGGCAGCGCGGCCGCAGGAGCGGCCGGCTGCTGTGCCAGAGCCGGGGCCGGGGCGACGACGGCCGGCGGGGACGACATCGTGGCCGCCTGGGGCGCCTTGCTCGCGCCCGGTAGCAGCGGGACGATCAGCAGCGCGACGATGTTGATGATCTTGATCAGCGGGTTGACCGCCGGGCCGGCCGTGTCCTTGTAGGGGTCGCCCACCGTGTCGCCGGTGACGGCGGCCTTGTGGGCGTCGCTGCCCTTGCCGCCGTGGTGGCCGTCCTCGATGTACTTCTTCGCGTTGTCCCAGGCGCCGCCGCCGGTGCACATGGAGATCGCAACGAACAGGCCGGTGACGATCGTGCCCATCAGCAGGCCACCCAGCGCCTCGGCGCCCAGCAGCAGGCCAACCACGATCGGCACGATCACCGGCAGCAGCGACGGGATCATCATTTCCTTGATCGCCGCGGTGGTGAGCATGTCGACCGCGCGGCCGTACTCCGGCTTGGCGGTGCCCTCCATGATCCCCTTGATCTCGCGGAACTGGCGCCGCACCTCCTCGACCACGCTGCTGGCGCTGCGGCCGACGGCCTCCATCGCCATCGCACCAAACAGGTAGGGGATCAGGCCGCCGATGAACAGGCCGATGATGACGTTCGGGTTGCTGAGGTCGAAGGCCGCCTTGATGCCGTAGGTCTCGAGCGAGTGGGTGTAGTCGGCGAACAGCACCAGCGCCGCCAGGCCCGCCGAGCCGATCGCGTAGCCCTTCGTGACCGCCTTGGTCGTGTTGCCCACGGCATCCAGAGGGTCGGTCACGTCGCGGACGCTGTCGGGCAGGTCGGCCATTTCGGCGATGCCGCCGGCGTTGTCGGTGATCGGGCCGTAGGCGTCGAGCGCGACGATGATGCCGGCCATCGACAGCATCGAGGTGGCGGCCACCGCGATGCCGTACAGCCCGGCCAGCCAGTAGGCGCTCAGGATCGCGGCGCAGACGAACAGCACCGGCCACGCGGTGGACTTCATGCTGACGCCGATGCCGGCGATGATGTTGGTGGCGTGGCCGGTCGTGCTGGCCTGCGCCACGTGCTTGACCGGCTTGTAGTCGGTGCCGGTGTAGTACTCGGTGATCCACACCATCAGCGCCGTCAGCACGAGGCCCACGATGCAGGCGCCGAACAGCGCCGTCGCGCCCACGCTCTTGCCGGCGACCTGCACCGGCTGCGGGAACAGCGCGGTGGTCACGAAGTAGAAGGCCACCAGCGAGATCGCGCCGCTGACGATCAGGCCCTTGTACAGCGCCGGCATCACGTTCTTCATGCCGGGGCTGGCCTTCACGAAGAAGCAGCCGATGATCGACGCGATGATACTGACGCCGCACAGCAGCAGCGGGTAGACCGCGGCGGCGCCGGTGGCGGAGACCATCAGCACGCCGAGCGCCATCGTCGCGATCAGCGTCACGGCGTAGGTCTCGAACAGGTCGGCGGCCATGCCGGCGCAGTCGCCCACGTTGTCGCCAACGTTGTCGGCGATGACGGCCGGGTTGCGCGGGTCGTCCTCCGGGATGCCGGCTTCGACCTTGCCCACCAGGTCCGCGCCGACGTCGGCGCCCTTGGTGAAGATGCCGCCGCCCAGCCGCGCGAAGATGGAGATCAGGCTGGAGCCGAAGGCGAGGCCCAGCAGCGGCTTGAGCGTCGCGCTGTCGGGCTTGGCCAGGCCGCCGATGGCGTAGAAGAAGACCCCGACGCCGATCAGGCCGAGGCCCACCACCAGCAGGCCGGTGATCGCGCCGCCCTTGAACGCGACGTTCAGCGCCGGGCCGATGCCCTGCGTTGCGGCCTGCGCGGTGCGCACGTTGGCGCGAACCGAGATGTTCATGCCGATGAAGCCGCAGGCGCCCGAGAGCACGGCGCCGAGCACGAAGCCGGCGGCGGTCTTGACGTCGAGGAAGATCGCGATCAGCACCGCCAGCACGACGCCCACCATTGCGATGGTCTTGTACTGGCGCGCCAGGTAGGCTGCGGCCCCTTGCTGTATCGCACCCGCGATCTCCTGCATGCGGGCGTTTCCTGCGTCCTGTGACAGGATCCAGCTTCGCTGCACGAAGCCGTAGACGACTGCGGCCAGGCCGCAGGCGAGCGCCGCGTACAGCGCCATCGTGGTGGACATGTCGGGGATCTCCTTGCTCTCGGATCGTGTTGTGGAAAGCGGGGCCGCAGCGGCGCTCCCGGAGGAGGGGTGCCGACCCGAAATTACGCGGGCGGATGCTACGGGATGACCCTGAGCCCCCGGCCTTGGGGTTTCCCTGCCCGAGCCTTGTCCGGGGGGCGCGTCAGACGTCGGCAAGCCCGCTGCCTAGAATCCGGGTTCACCCTGACCTCGGACCCCACATGAGCCTGCACAACGTGACCCCGGGCGCCAAGGCTCCCGACGAATTCAACGTGATCATCGAGATCCCGATGAACGCCGACCCGATCAAGTACGAGGTCGACGAGGAGTCCGGGGCTCTGTTCGTCGACCGCTTCATGGCCACGTCGATGCACTACCCGTGCAACTACGGGTACATCCCTCAGACGCTCGCCGACGATGGCGACCCGGTCGACGTGCTGGTGATCACGCCGGTGCCGCTGATCCCGGGCGTGGTGGTCGCGTGCCGCGCGCTGGGTATCCTGAGGATGCAGGACGAGGCGGGTGGCGACAACAAGCTGCTGGCCGTGCCCATCGACAAGATCCTGTCGATCTATACGCAGTGGCGCAAGCCCGAGGATCTCAACCCGATGCGCCTGCGCACGATCCAGCACTTCTTCGAGCACTATAAGGATCTCGAGGCAGGCAAGTGGGTCAAGGTGATCGGCTGGGACGGCCCCGAGGGCGCGCGCGAGGAGATCACCGGCGGCATGGCGGCCTGGAAGGCACGCCACCCCTGAGCCGCGGCCGCGCGGCGCTCACGCCGTGCCGGAGTCCTTGAACGGGTTGCGCTCGCGCAGCTCGTCGACGTACCCGTCGATGCCCCGGCCCTCGGCCGCAAGGAAATCGGCCACCGCGCGGGCGAACCGCGCGTCGCGCAGCCAGTGCGCCGAGCTGGTGCGCACCGGCAGCAGGCCGCGCGCCATCTTGTGCTCGCCCTGGGCCCCACCCTCGAAGCGCAGGTAGCCATTGGCGATGCACCACGCCAGCGGCTGGTAATAGCAGGCCTCGAAGTGCAGGCAGGGCACGAAGCGGGTCGCCCCCCAGTAGCGGCCCCAGGCGGTGCGGCCCTGTGGGTCGATGGCGACCAGCGACGCGGCCACCGGCTCCCCGGTGGCGGCCGCGTCCCGCGCGACGAACATCACCCAGTTCGCCGCCATCGACGAGGCCATGCGCGCGAAGAAGTCGCGCGTCAGGTATGGCGTGCTGTGGTGGGCCCGGTAGGTCAGGGTGTAGCAGCGGTGGAAGAAGTCCCACAGCGGCTCGTCGATGGCGCCTCCCTCGTGCGTCGTGAAGACGATGCCGGCCTCGGCGACGCGGCGCCGCTCCTGCTGGATCTTCTTGCGCTTTTCGCGCTGCATCTGCGCCAGGAAGCCGGCGAAGTCGCTCGCGGGCGCGCCGGCGTCGGCCTGCCAGTGGAACTGCACGCCGTGGCGCAGCATCCAGCCGTGGCGCTCGAACGCCGCGGCCTCGGCCTCGTCGAGAAAGAGCACGTGCGCCGAGGACAGGCCGGCGCGGTCGGCCAGCGCCTGCACGGCCTGCACCAGGTGCTCGCGCCACACCGGGTCGCGCGCCAGCAGTCGCGAGCCCGGCACCGGTGTGAACGGGACCGCGCCGAGCAGCTTCGGGTAGTAGGCGAGTCCGTGGCGACGATAGGCATCGGCCCAGGCCCAGTCGAAGACGTACTCGCCATAGGAGTGCGCCTTCAGGTACAGCGGCGCCGCGGCCTGCAGACCGGCGCGGTCGATCAGGCAGACGAAGCGTGGCGCCCAGCCGGCCTCCGGCACCGCGCTGCCCGAGGCGTGCAGCGCGTGCAGGTACTCGTGCCGCATGAACGGGGTGGGCGCAGGCTGCACGGCCAGCAGCGCGTTCCACGCCGCCGGGTCGAGCGCGCCCGGGTCGTCGAGCACCTCGACGCGATAATCGCTGCCGATGGGCTCACTCATCGACATTCAGCGGACCCGGGGCAGGGCATGAGGGCCGCGATCGCGCAGATCAACCCGACGGTGGGCGACCTCGCAGGCAACGCGCGGCGCATCGCCGAGTCCGCCCGCGTGGCGCACGCCCAGGGAGCGGCGCTGGTCGTCGCGCCCGAACTGGCGCTTACCGGCTACCCGCCCGAGGATCTGCTGCTGCGCCCGGCCTTCATGGCCGATTGCGCGGCGGCGCTCGCGGGGCTGGCGCGCGATCTGGCTGACTGCGAGGGCCTGCATCTGGTGGTGGGGCATCCTCACGCCCTGGACGACGCCGGGGATGTTAGGTCGAAGTCCATCGCCGTGCCGCGCCGCTTCAACGCGGCCTCCGTGCTGGGTGGGGGACGCGTGCTGGCCACCTACTGCAAGCGCGAGCTGCCCAACTACCAGGTCTTCGACGAGCGGCGCTACTTCGCCTCGGGCCGCGACGCCGGTCTCGGCGCCTGCGTGTTCGAGGTGCAGGGCCGGCGCGTCGGGCTGCTGATCTGCGAGGACGCCTGGTTCGACGAGCCGGCCGACCGCGCCGTGGCCGCCGGGGCCGAGGTGCTGTGCGTGCTGAATGCCTCGCCCTTCCACCTCGGCAAGGCCGGCGAGCGTGAGCAGCGCATGGCGGCACGCGCGCAGGCCGCCGGCCGGCCCCTGCTGTATGCCCACCTGGTGGGCGGGCAGGACGAGATCGTCTTCGACGGCGCGTCGTTCGCGCTCGACGCGTCGGGCGCGGTCGCGGCGCGCGCCGCGACCTTCGCCGAAGACCTGCTGATCGTCGACCTCGACGCGGCGGCGGCGCCCCGCGGGCGCATCGAGCCGGTGCCGGGTCTCGAGGCGCAGGCCTGGGCGGCGCTCGTCACCGGCGTGCGCGACTACCTCGGCAAGAACGGTTTCCCGGGCGCCATCGTCGGCCTGTCCGGGGGCATCGACTCTGCGCTGGTGCTGGCGGTGGCCGTCGATGCGCTCGGAGCCGCCCGGGTGCGCACCGTGATGATGCCCTCGCCGTACACCGCCGACATCTCCTGGATCGACGCCCGCGACATGGCCGACCGTCTCGGTGTGCGCCACGACGAGATCGCGATCGCGCCGATGTTCGACGCCTTCCGCGCCGCATTGGCGCCGCGGTTCGCCGGCCTGCCGGAGGACACGACCGAGGAGAACCTGCAGGCGCGCATCCGCGGCACGCTGTTGATGGCGCTTTCGAACAAGACCGGGGCGATCGTGCTGACCACCGGCAACAAGAGCGAGATGGCCACCGGCTACTGCACGCTGTATGGCGACATGGCGGGCGGCTTCGCGGTGATCAAGGACGTGGCCAAGACCCTGGTCTACCGCCTCGCCCGGTGGCGCAACCTGCAGCCGACGCCGCGCGCCGACGGCAGCGTGGGGCCGGTGATCCCCGAACGGATCATCACCCGGCCGCCCTCGGCCGAGCTGAAGCCCGGGCAGATCGACCAGGACAGCCTGCCGCCCTACGACGTGCTGGACGCCATCCTGGCCCGCTACATGGAGGAGGACCAGGGCGTCGAGGCGATCGTGGCGGCGGGCTTCGAGCGCGCCACGGTGGAACGCGTCGCCCGGCTGATCCGGCTCAACGAGTACAAGCGCCGCCAGGCGCCGGTGGGCATCCGCATCACCCACAGGGCGTTCGGGCGCGATTGGCGCTACCCCATCACCTCGAAGTTCCGTGCTTAAATCCGGCCGGTCCGCACCCGCCCCGGAGAGCCCGCGATGAAGCAGATCACCGCCATCATCAAGCCATTCAAGCTCGAGGAAGTGCGCGAGGCGCTGGCCGACCTCGGCGTGTCGGGGCTGACGGTCACCGAGGTCAAGGGTTTCGGGCGCCAGAAGGGCCACACCGAGCTGTACCGGGGCGCCGAGTACGTGGTCGACTTCCTGCCCAAGGTCAAGCTGGAGATCGTGGTCAAGGAGGGTGACGTCGAGCGCTGCATCGAGGCCATCATCGCGGCAGCCAAGACCGGCAAGATCGGCGATGGCAAGATCTTCGTCACCAACGTCGAGCGCGTGGTGCGCATCCGCACCGGCGAGATCGACGAGGCCGCGATCTGACGCGGCGCCACCGGAGCCGCGCCGGGTTTGCTCAGATCCGCGAGTAGTCGTCCTCCCGGCCGCCGCTGGCGGCCAGGCGGTGAAGCCGGTCCAGCAGCGCGGCGGGGTCGGTGTCCACCTGCAGCAGCGCGTGCTGGGTCGGGGCGAGAAAGCCCTCGTCGACGCTGCGGGACATGAAGCGCAGCAGCGCATCGTAGTAGCCGTCGACGTTGAGCAGCCCGATGGGCTGGTCGTGGTAGCCGAGCTGGCGCCACGTCCAGACCTCGTAGAGCTCCTCCAGCGTGCCGATGCCGCCTGGCAGCGCGACGAAGGCGTCGGCACGCTCTGCCATCATCTGCTTGCGCAGGTGCATCGTCGGCACGACATGCAGCTCGTGCAGCCCGAGGTGGCCGACCTCGCGCTCGCGCAGCGTCTGCGGGATCACGCCGACGACGCGAGCCCCGGCCGCGAGTGCGGCGTCGGCCGCCTCGCCCATCAGTCCGACGCGCCCGCCGCCGTAGACGAGCTGCCATCCGCGGCGCCCGATCTCGGCGCCGATGGCGCGGGCGGCCGCGGCATAGCTCGCTCGCACGCCGTGACGCGAGCCGCAGTAGACGCAGACACGGAAGGTCATGGGCACGACGGGAACCGGGGCCGGGACAGCGGTGATGCTACGCGCTGCGCTCGCGACCCCGGCGCGGGTTCAGGGGCGCGGTGACGGCCGCCAGTCCACCAGGCGGGTGCCGCAGACGGCGTCGTGCCAGTACTGGCGCTCCGGATGCAGGCGCGCGAGTGCCGCGTAGGCGAGCACGCCGACCGTCACGATGACAGTCGTAGCCAGCCCGCCCTTCAGGCCCGACAACTCCAGCAGCAACAGGGCCGGCGCGAACCACATCCAGGAGAGCAGGTAACGCGCGAGTGCCCGCGGCCACCCTGGCACCCGACCGTCCCGGGTGAGAAGGCGGATGTGCCAGGTCTGCATCGCCAGCGTCTGGCCCTGCCGGGACCAGAAGTAGACGAAATACAAGCCGAGCACCGCGAACAGGAAGGCCCGCATCCCCGGCGCGCCTTCCAGCGCGTGGCGCTGGTCGGTGAGCACGCTGTAGAGCAGCCCGGAGATCGTCACGACGCCGAATAAGAGCACGCCTTCGTAGAGGAAGCAGGCCAGCCGGCGCGCCAGCCCGGGCGCTGCCGGGAGGGCCGGCGCCGATGCCGCCGCCTCGCTCACGGCTGGCGGGTCGGGTCGACCGAGGCCTCCGCGTGCACGGCCGCACCTTGGGGGCCGCGTCGCGGCAGCAGGGTGGCCGGGTCGACGAAGCCTGGCGTGGCCACGATCTTGGGCAGGCCGGCCTGATGGTGCGCCGGCGGGACCGGGCGGGTGCCGATAGGCACCGTCGTCGCGCCGGGCTTGGCCTGAAGCGCGGTCGGAACCGCCCCGCGGGGCGCCGGCTGGGCCACCGCCACGTTCACGAGGTTGCTCTTGGCGGGTGCGGCGGGCTTTCCCGCCGGCGCGGGAGCCGTTGCGCGCCGTGCGAGGCGTTGCCGTTCCTCGTCCGGGAGGGCCGCATACCGCTCCCACAGCGCCTGCCGCTCGGCCGGACTGAACTGCCGCGTCTCCTCGAACTCCATCCGGGCGCGTGCTCTGTCCGCCGGCGAGAGCGCGGCCCAGGCAGTCATCCGCTGCTGGACGCGCTCGCGTTCCTCGGCGGGCATCGACGGAAAGCGGGCCGCCAACTCGAGCCACTTCTGCCGCCGGGTCGTGTCGATCGTCGACCACTTCCACTCCAGCGGCGCAAGGGCCGTCCGCTGCGCCGGCGTGAGCTGCGGCCACCCGGCCCGGCCGTCGTCACCGCCCGCGCTGCCGAGCGCCGCGGCGAGCAATGCGGCTGCAGCAAACCGAAGCGCCCGCGAGGCCCGGCGCGGTGCGCCAGCCACACCATCCTGACGCGGCGCGCACCGATCCGCGGCGGCCGGCAGGTTGCAGATGGGGCGCATCACGGGTTCACGGAGGAGCAAGGCGACGGAACTCGGCGAAGCCCGGATCCGAGTAGGCCGTGGGCGGGAGGTCGTCGGCCAGCAGCAGCGCGTCGAACTCGGCGGCGGCGATCACCTGTTCGCGCATCGCCACGTGTTCGATGACCAGCAGGCCGGCCAGCAGCAACAGCAGTGGCGCCAGCGCCACGAAGCGCCGCCACACCGAAGGCGCTCCGCCGCCCAGCGCCAGCGCGGGGCCGGCAGCAACGGCAGCGGCGGCCGGCTGCGGCGCGGCTGCGCGGCGACGGGCCAGGCGGGCGCGGGCGAGGGCCTGCTCGCGCGCAGCCCGAAGACGCTCCGCGGGCACGTGCGGCAGCATCTCCGCCTGCTCGGCCAGCATCCGCCCCAGGCGCAAGCCAAGGCGTCCCGCGGCATCCTGCTGCAGGTTGTCCAGCGGGCGTCGATCGGCGCTCATCCGTGTATACCCCGGGTTCGAAGTGCCTTGGCCAATGCGTGTACGGCCCGCGAGCAGTGGGTCTTGACACTGCCCTCGGAGCAACCCATCGCTGCGGCCGTCTCGGCGACATCGAACTCCTCCAGGTAACGCAGCAGGAAGGCCTCCCGTTGACGGGCCGGCAGCGCAGCCACCTCGGCGTCGATGGCATGCAGGATCTGGGCCCGGGACACGCTCTCGTCGGCACCTTCGGTGCCGAAGGTGCCCTCGAGGGCGGCCAGCGTGTCCAGCAGGTCGAAGTCGCCATCGTCGTCCGGCGGATCGAACTCGGACATGCTCTGCAACACCGAATTGCGCACCTTTTCACGACGGAACCAGTCCATCGTGGCGTTGGACAGGATCCGCTGGAAAAGCAGCGGCAATTCCGCAGGCGGCCGGTCGGCGTACTTCTCGGCCAGCCGGATCATCGCGTCCTGCACGATGTCCAGCGCCGCATCGTCGCTGCGGACCGCATAGACCGTGCGCTTGAATGCGCGCTTCTCGACGCCCTTCAGGAAGTCGGAGAGTTCTTTGTCGGAGGCCAACGCGGGCGGTGGGCGGCTGCCCGGTCTTGGGCGCAGCGGATTATCGCACCGGGCATCGAGAGAGCCGGGCCGGCGGCCCGGCCGGGCCCGAGCGATGACATAATGGAGGGCTCGCTTACCGCTATCTGGTCTCCATGCCGGCCGCCCGATCCCGGGTCCGGCGTCCCGACCGCGCAGGCACCGAATCCGCCCCACGAGGGCGCGTGGAGGTGCACCGATGGATTTTCGTCAGAGAAAACCTCAGAGGTTCGACATGGATTTGTCTGCCGCGGAAGTCAAGCGTGCCCCCGGCGTGCCGGGCCGCGCACCGTCTTCCCCCACTTCCTCCCCGCCCGCAGCCGAGATCAACGGCTCGGAGATCCTCGTCCGTTGCCTGCAGGCGGAGGGCGTCCAGTACCTCTGGGGCTATCCCGGCGGTGCTGTGCTGTACATCTACGACGCGCTGTACAAGCAGGACACCATCCAGCACGTCCTCGTCCGGCACGAGCAGGCCGCGGTCCACGCCGCCGACGGCTACGCCCGCGCCACTGGCGAGGTCGGCGTGGCACTGGTCACGTCGGGCCCGGGCGTCACCAATGCGGTGACCGGGATCGCCACCGCGTACATGGACTCGATCCCGATGGTCATCGTGACGGGCCAGGTCCCGACGCCGGCGATCGGCCTGGATGCGTTCCAGGAGTGCGACACCGTCGGCATCACGCGCCCGATCGTCAAGCACAACTTCCTCGTCAAGGACGTGCGTGATCTGGCGCTGACGATGAAGAAGGCCTTCCACATCGCCCGCAGCGGACGGCCGGGCCCGGTGGTGGTTGACATCCCGAAGGACGTGTCGCTGAAGACCGCGCCCTTCCACTACCCGGACAAGGTGGAGCTGCGCTCGTACAACCCGGTGCGCAAGGGCCACGGGGGCCAGATCCGCAAGGCGGTGCAGCTGCTGCTGGGCGCCCGGCGCCCGTACATCTACACGGGCGGCGGCGTCGTGCTGGGTAACGCCTCGGGCGAGCTGCGCCAGCTCGCCGACATGCTCGCGTTCCCGTGCACCAACACGCTGATGGGGCTGGGCGCGATCCCCGCGAGCAGCCCGCTGTTCCTGGGCATGCTCGGGATGCACGGCACCTACGAGGCCAACATGACCATGCAGCACTGCGACGTGCTGCTGGCCGTGGGTGCGCGGTTCGACGACCGCGTGATCGGCAACCCCAAGCACTTCGCGCAGAACGAGCGCAAGATCATCCACGTCGACATCGACCCCTCGTCGATCTCCAAGCGCGTGAAGGTCGACATCCCGATCGTCGGCGACGTGAAGGAGGTGCTGCTCGAGCTGATCTCGCAGATCCGTGAGGCGTCCCAACGGCCAGACCCGGTGGCCCTTGCCGCATGGTGGGCGCAGATCGCCGAGTGGAAGAAGCGCGACTGCCTCGCCTACCGCCGCAGCGACGACGTCATCAAGCCGCAGGCGGTGGTGCACAAGCTGTGGGAGCTGACCCGCGGCACCGACGCGTACGTCACCAGCGACGTCGGCCAGCACCAGATGTGGGCGGCGCAGTTCTACGGCTTCGAGGAGCCCCGGCGCTGGATCAACTCCGGCGGCCTGGGCACGATGGGGGTCGGCCTGCCGTACGCGATGGGCATCAAGCTGGCCCGGCCGGAGGCCGACGTGTTCTGCGTCACCGGCGAGGGCAGCATCCAGATGTGCCTGCAGGAGCTGTCGACCTGCAAGCAGTACGAGACGCCGGTCAAGATCGTCTCGCTGAACAACCGCTACCTCGGGATGGTGCGGCAGTGGCAGCAACTCGACTACGGCGGCCGCTACTCCCACAGCTACATGGACGCGCTGCCCGACTTCGTCAAGCTCGCCGAGGCCTACGGGCATGTCGGCATGCTGGTGGAGCGGCCTGCCGACGTCGAGCCGGCGCTGCGCGAGGCGATCCGGCTGAAGGACCGCACCGTGTTCCTCGACGTGCGCACCGACCCGACCGAGAACGTCTGGCCGATGGTCCAGGCCGGCAAGGGCATCACGGAGATGCTTCTGGGCAGCGAGGACCTCTGACGGGCTGGGCCGCGGAGCCGGGCGGCGGCGTTACCGCGCCGTTGCCGGGAGCCCCGCGGCCAGGCCCGGACCGACCCCGCAGCGCCCTTTCCCCACACCCTCGAAATCGCGGCCAAGGCGCCGGCGTTACCGCGCCGCCCGCCGAAGAGCCGCGCAGGACGACACCATGAAACACATCATCGCCGTGCTGCTCGAGAACGAGCCCGGTGCCCTTTCGCGCGTCGTCGCGCTGTTCTCCGCCCGCGGCTACAACATCGAGAGCCTGACGGTCGCGCCGACCGAAGACCCGTCGCTGAGCCGCATGACCATCGTGACCACCGGCAGCGACGAGGTGATCGAGCAGATCACCAAGCACCTGAACCGGCTGATCGAGGTCGTCAAGGTCGTCGACCTGACCGAGGCCCCGTTCATCGAGCGCGAGCTGATGCTGGTGAAGGTGCGCGCCGTCGGCAAGGAGCGCGAGGAGATGAAGCGCACGGCCGACATCTTCCGCGGCCGCATCATCGACGTCACCGACAAGAGCTACACGATCGAGCTGACCGGCGACTCGGCCAAGCTCGACGCCTTCCTCGTCGCGATCGACCGTGCGGCGATCCTGGAGACGGTCCGCACCGGCGCCTCGGGCGTCGGGCGCGGCGAACGCATCCTTCGCGTCTGAGCGACGCCCCTTCCACCGGAGAGAACATCATGAAGGTCTACTACGACAAGGACGCCGACCTGAGCCTGATCAAGGGCAAGCAGGTCACGATCGTCGGCTACGGCTCGCAGGGCCACGCGCACGCGCAGAACCTCAACGACAGCGGCGTCAAGGTCACCGTCGGCCTGCGCAGGGGCGGTGCAAGCTGGGCCAAGGCCGAGAAGGCAGGCCTGAAGGTGGCCGAGGTGGCCGACGCCGTGAAGGACGCCGACGTCGTGATGATCCTTCTGCCCGACGAGCAGATCGCATCGGTCTACCGGAACGACGTCGAGGCGCACATGAAGAGAGGCGCCTCGCTGGCCTTCGCGCACGGGTTCAACGTGCACTACGGCCAGGTCGTCCCGCGCGACGACATCGACGTCTGGATGGTGGCCCCCAAGGCGCCGGGCCACACGGTGCGCGACACCTACAGCCGCGGCGGCGGCGTGCCGCACCTGATCGCCGTGCACGCCGACAGGAGCGGCAAGGCGCGCGACCTGGCGCTCAGCTACGCCGCGGCCAACGGCGGCGGCAAGGCCGGCATCATCGAGACCAATTTCCGCGAGGAGACCGAGACCGACCTGTTCGGCGAGCAGGCAGTGCTGTGCGGCGGCACGGTGGAACTGATCAAGGCCGGCTACGAGACGCTGGTCGAGGCGGGCTACGCGCCCGAGATGGCCTACTTCGAGTGCCTGCACGAGCTCAAGCTCATCGTCGACCTCATCTACGAGGGCGGCATCGCGAACATGAACTACTCGATCTCCAACAACGCGGAGTACGGCGAGTACGTCACCGGTCCGAAGATCGTGACCGACGAAACGCGCCGCGCGATGCGCCAGGCGCTGCGCGACATCCAGACGGGCGAGTACGCCAAGAGCTTCATCCTGGAGAACCGCGCCGGGGCGCCGACCCTGACCAGCCGCCGCCGGCTGACCTCCGAGCACTCGATCGAAGTCGTCGGCGAGAAGCTGCGGGCCATGATGCCCTGGATCAAGGCCAACAAGCTGGTCGACCGCTCGCGCAACTGATCCGGGCCTGCCTCGCCCGGCGCCGCGACCCGCGGGCGGTATGCTTCCGACCATGAACCAGGACACGCGCCCGGCACCCGAGGCCGCCGAGACCGAGGCGGGCGAGGCCCAAGAGGTGACGGAGGTCGCGCTGCCGGCTCGGCCGCGCCGGCGCGGCATCTACGTGCTGCCCAATGCAGTCACGCTGGCGGCACTCTTCTCCGGCTTCTGGTCGGTCGTGATGGCCATGAACGGCCGCTTCGAGGCGGCCTGCGTCGGCATCTTCGTGGCTGCCGTGCTCGACAGCCTGGACGGGCGGATCGCCCGGATGACGCACACGCAGAGCGCGTTCGGCGAGCAGATGGACAGCCTGTGCGACATGGTCAGCTTCGGCGCGGCGCCGGCGCTGATCATGTACGAGTGGGCTCTCAAGGGCCTTGGCAAGCTGGGCTGGATCGCCGCCTTCGTGTACTGCGCCGGGGCGGCACTGCGGCTGGCGCGCTTCAACACCAACATCGCAGTCGTCGACAAGCGCTTCTTCCAGGGCCTGCCGAGCCCTGCGGCGGCGGCGCTGGTCGTCGGGCTGATCTGGGTGATGGACGATGCCGGGCTGCGCGACGCCAGCCGCATCGAGTGGCTGGCCTGGGTTGCGTTCGGCGTGACGCTGTACGCCGGGCTGACGATGGTGACCAACGCGCCGTTCTACAGCTTCAAGGCCGTCGGCGGTCGGCGCACCGTGCCGTTCGCCGTGATCGTGGCTGTGGCGCTGCTGATCGCCTTGGTCAACGTGCACCCGCCGATCGTGCTGTTCGCGATGTTCTGCCTGTACGGAGTGTCCGGGTACGCGGTCTACGCGTGGCGCAAGGCCAAGGGGCTGCGCACCAGCGTGATCGCCACCTCCACCGACGAGCCCGAGGAGAAGGGGCTGCACCCCTGATCCCGTCCGGGCGGCCCGTGCTACATTCCCGCACATGATGTCGAGTGCCTGCCCGGCCCTGCTGCTTCTACGCACCCTGCGGGTGCGCTGATCGAGCCTGTCCGAAGACCCTCGTCCCAGGTTCCTCCCGATCGACGGCCCGCCAGCGCAACGCAGCGGGCCGTCTCCGTTTCAGAAGCTGCCTGCGTGTCCACACCTCCCGCCGAGGCCACACCATGTCCGACAAGCTGATCATCTTCGACACCACGCTCCGCGACGGCGAGCAATCGCCCGGCGCCTCGATGACGCGCGACGAGAAGCTGCGCATCGCGCGCCAGCTCGAGCGCCTGCGGGTCGACGTGATCGAGGCCGGCTTCGCGGCCAGCAGCAACGGCGACTTCGAGTGCGTCAAGGCGATCGCGTCGAGCATCCGCGACAGCACCGTGTGCTCGCTGGCGCGGGCCAACGACCGCGACATCGGTCGCGCCGCCGAGGCGCTGCGGCCCGCTGCGCGGTCGCGGATCCACACCTTCATCGCCACGTCGCCGCTGCACATGGAGAAGAAGCTGCGGATGACGCCCGAGCAGGTGCACGAGCAGGCCAGGCTCGCGGTGCGCTTCGCGCGCAACCTCTGCGCCGACGTCGAGTTCTCGCCCGAGGACGGCTACCGCAGCGAGCCCGACTTCCTGTGCCGGGTACTCGAGACGGCGATCGCCGAGGGCGCGACGACGATCAACATCCCCGACACCGTGGGCTACGCGGTGCCCGAGCTGTACGGCAGCTTCATCCGGATGCTGCGCGAGCGCATCCCGAACAGCGACAAGGCGGTCTGGAGCGTCCACTGCCACAACGACCTCGGGATGGCGGTCGCCAATTCGCTGGCCGGCGTCAAGCTGGGCGGCGCGCGCCAGGTCGAGTGCACGATCAACGGCCTCGGCGAACGCGCCGGCAACTGCTCGCTGGAGGAGGTGGTCATGGCCGTGCGCACGCGCCGCGACTACTTCGGCCTGGACGTCGGCATCGACACCTCGCAGATCGTGCCGGCGTCGCGGATGGTCAGCCAGACCACGGGCTTCGTCGTCCAGCCGAACAAGGCGGTCGTCGGCGCCAACGCGTTCGCGCATGCCAGCGGCATCCACCAGGACGGCGTGCTGAAGGCGCGCGACACCTACGAGATCATGCGCGCCGAGGACGTGGGCTGGAGCGCCAACAAGATCGTCCTCGGCAAGCTGAGCGGCCGCAACGCCTTCAAGCAGCGGCTGCAGGAGCTGGGCATCGAGCTCGACAGCGAGTCCGAGGTGAACGCGGCGTTCGCGCGCTTCAAGGACCTCGCCGATCGCAAGAGCGAGATCTTCGACGAGGACATCATCGCCCTGGTCAGCGACGAGAGCGTGACCCCCGACCGCGAGCACTACCGCCTGCTGGCGCTGTCGCAGCGCAGCGAGACCGGCGAGCGACCGCACGCGCGCGTGGCCTTCGCCGCCGGCGAGGTGGAGCACCACGCCGAGGCCGATGGCAACGGCCCGGTCGACGCCAGCCTGAAGGCCATCGAGAGCCGGGTGGCGAGCGGCGCCGAGCTCGTCCTGTACTCGGTCAACGCGATCACCAGCGGGTCCACCGAGTCGCAGGGCGAGGTGACCGTACGCCTGCAGCACGGCGGCCGCGTGGTCAATGGCGTGGGGGCCGACCCGGACATCGTGGTCGCGTCCGCCAAGGCCTACCTCTCGGCGCTCAACAAGTTGCACAGCAAGGTCGAGCGCGTCGCGGCCCAGGGTTAACCCTGTAACCGGGGCTCACGTGGCCAACACCTGGACACGCTTTGCAGCCTCGGCATGAGGAAAACCACGCAACCCGTTGATCTTGGCGGCGTTCCTTCGTGCCGATACACTCGGCTGGCTGTACGCGGGGTCGCCTTGTCCAAGTCATCGCTGTCAATGGTTCGCGCGCTGGTGGTCGGCGTGTCTGCATGCCTCGTCCTGGCCGTTCCCGCCGTGGCGAGTCAGAAGCAGAAGGAATCGGGCCGCGCCCCGGCAACGGCCAAGGCCGGGTCGGGCGCTGCGCCTGCTGCCGCCCGCGCCCAAGGGCAGCGCAAGGCCGCCGTGCGCCAAGCCGCCAGGCCGGCGAAGGCGAGGGCGGCAAAGAGCCGGCCTTCGTTCGGCCAGCTGGCCGGCCTGCACGACACCGATGACGCGCTGTCGCTGCGGTCGAGCGTCGCTCTCGTCGTCGACAAGGAGACCGACGAGGTCGTGTTCAGCAAGAACCCGGATGCCGTGCTGCCGATCGCATCGATCACCAAGCTGATGACCGCGCTCGTCGTGAGCGAGGCGGACCTGCCGCTCGACGAGAAGCTCACGGTCACCCAGCACGACGTTGAGGGCACCCTGGGCAGCCGCTCGCGCCTGAAGGTGGGCACCGCGCTGAGCCGAGGCGAGATGTTGCACCTCGCGCTGATGGCCTCGGACAACCGCGCCGCCCACGTGCTCGGACGCACCTACCCAGGCGGGCTCTCTCGCTTCGTCGAGACGATGAACGTCAAGGCCCGGTTGCTGGGCATGCTCGACACGCGCTACGTCGAGCCGACCGGCTTGTCCAGCGACAACCAGTCCAGCGCGCAGGATCTCGCGCGGCTCGTGCGCGCCGCCTCCACCCACCCGCTGATCCGCGAGTACTCCACCACGCCCGAGGCCAGCGTGCCCGTCGGCTCGCGCCAGGTCCAGTTCCACAACAGCAACGGGCTGGTCCGCCACCCCGAGTGGGACATCCTGCTGCAGAAGACCGGCTACATCTCGGCCGCCGGACGCTGCGTCGTGATGCAGGCGCAGCTTGCGGGTCGCCAGTTCATCATGGTGCTGCTCGACTCGGCCGGGAAGTACTCGCGCATCGCCGACGCCGAGCGCATCCGCCGCTGGCTGGCCGAGACCAAGCTGCTGCCCGGCAGCGGCCCGGCCGGCATCACCCCGCAAGCCGTCCTGGCCGGCACGGCCGCCCTGGCCGGCCCGGCCACGCTCGCGGCCGACGTTCAGCCGCGATAGCCTAGCGCCGACGAGATCTGGGTCGCGGTCGCGCGCACGCGGTCGATCCAGCCCTCTTCCAGCCGGTCTGCCGGCGCCGACACCGACAGCCCGGCAACGAGCCGGCCCTGGTCGTCGTGAATGCCGGCCGCCAGGCAGCGGACCCCGAGCTCGAGTTCCTCGTCGTCCCGCGCGACACCGGTGGCGCGGACCGAGGACAACTCCCGCTCCAGACGGGCCAGGTCGGTGATGCTGTTGCGGGTGTGGCCGGTCAGGCCGGTGCGCACGGCGTAGGCCCGCACGCGCGGCGGGTCGTCCTGGGCCAGGAACAGCTTGCCCACCGAGGTCAGGTGCAGTGGCGCGCGCCCGCCGACCGCCCGCACGACCTGCATGCCCGAGCGTTCGCTGTAGGTGCGCTCGATGTAGACGATCTCGTCCCCTTGCCGGACCGACAGGTTCACCGGCTGGTGCGTGATCCGGTGCAGTTCGCGCATCGGGCCGAGCGCCGCGTCGCGCACGTCCAGCCGCGCCTTGACCAGGTTGCCGAGCTCGAGCAGCCGCATGCCGAGCCGGTAGTGCCCGGACTGCGGCCGGTCGACCAGACGCCCGACGGCCAGGTCGTTGAGGATCCGGTGGGCCGTGGACGGGTGGAGGCCGGTGCGCTCGCTGATGTCCTTCAGGGCAACTGGTTCAGGCTGGGCGGCCAGTGTGTCCAGCAGCGCGAAGGCGCGCTCCAGGACCTGGATCGTCGGGGTCGGGCGGTCTTTGGTGGGCATCATCGGTGCGAGGAAGCATCGCGTGCCCGGATTCTGCATCGCGGAAGGCTTCGATGCATGACGGAATGACCCGGAGCGACCCGGTGCCCGTGAGCATGGCGCGCCGGAGCCCGGAAGCCGCTCAGGCCGGGGCCGACAGGGCGGCGGCGGCGGCTTCGCCGCTGCGCACGGCGCCCTCCAGTGTGGCGGGATAGGGGCCGTCGACGTGATCCCCGGCAGCAAGCAGCCCCGGGGCGATCCGCAGCGCGGGCCTGCGCAGCGCCGGCGTGCAGCGGAACGTGGCGCGCTTCTCCGCCAGCGCGCGCACCAGGCTCGGCTCGACGCCTGCGAGCAGCGGCCGCGCCTGCTGGAGCACGGCCTGCGCCGTGGCGGTCAGGCCGCGTTCGACCCACGGTGCGGCCCCGCTGACGACGAACGCGAACAGCCCGTCGTGTCCGCCGAGCGCGCCGTGGTCGAAAGCGAACTGGGCCGGCTGTTCTGGCCCCTCCTGCAGCGCCGTCATCGGGGCCGGGAGGCGGGCACCGCGGGCTCGCAGGTAGACGGTGACGATCGGCTCGTATCGCAGCGCGGCCGCCGTCGCAGCCCACTGCGGATTCGCCTCGCCCACCAGCCGTGAGGCCTCGGCGGCGGGTGCCGCCACGACGACGGCGTCGAACGGATCGCCATCGACGGTCCAGCCGGCGGATCCCTCGATCGGCTCGATCCGTTCCACGCGCCGGCCGTTCACGACGCGCGCGCCCCGGTCAACCAGCCATCTCTGGGCGGGCGTCGGCAGCAGGGCGGACAGCGGCCGGCGCGGCAGCAGCAGGTCGCTCGCCCCGGGACCGCCGAACAGGGCATCGCGCAGCACGCGCAGCAGCACGACCGCGCTGGCGTCGCGCGCGGGCGTGTTCAAGGCGGCCACGCACAGCGGGTCGATCATCAGCGCGCGCACCCGCTGCGGCAGGCCGGCGCACAGGCGCTCGACGGTCCAGTGTGGCGGGCAGGTGAAGCCGCGCGCCGCCCAGCCGGCCGCAGCAGCGCCAAAGCGCAGCCGGTCGCCCCATGTCCAGCCGCGCGCGGCGGCGATCGCGCGCGCAAACCCCAGCGCCGCCGGCCCGGGCGGGACCGCGAGGCCCCGGCCATCAGGGTATCGCAACTCGAGCCCCAGCCGGCACAGCACGCCGTCTGCATCGCTGCCCACTGTTCGCATCAGTGCCAGCGTGCGGACGTAGGCGCCGATCAGGATGTGCTGTCCGTTGTCCAGGGCCAGCCCGTCGAGGTCGACGCCGCGTGCGCGGCCCCCCAGCGCGGCGGCCATCTCCAGCAGCGTCACATCGTGCCCGGCCTCGACCGCGCGCACCGCGGCGGCCAGCCCCGCCCATCCGCCGCCGACGACCGCGATGCGCATCCCGACGCGCCGCCTCAGCGCCCGCGCAGGTGGGTGCGGGTGGCGATCCAGAGCTTGCGCAGCGGCGTCAGGGAGATTCGCTGGTGCAGCACCTGGAACCCAGCCTTCTCGATCTCGTCGAGCAGCGCGCGGTAGATGTTGGCCATCATCAACCCGGGCTTCTGGGCCTCGCGGTCGCGCTCCGGCAGCAGCGCAATGGCCTCGTCGTAGGTGGCGCGCGCGCGCGCAGCCTGGAAGCGCATCAGCGCATCGAAGCGCTCGCTGTAGCCCCATGGCGACTCGCGCCGCAGCAACTCGTGCGCCTTGACGTCGAAGCGCTGCAGCTCGGACAGCGGGAGGTAGACGCGGCCGCGTCTGGCGTCGTCGCCGACGTCGCGGATGATGTTGGTCAGCTGCATCGCCCGCCCGAGCCGGTGCGCGTACTGCACGGTGGTCGCTTCGGTGCGGCCGAAGATGTTGGCCGCGACCTCGCCCACGATCCCGGCCACCAGGTGGCAGTAGTGCTCGAGGGCGGGGTAGTCCAGGAAGCGCGTCTGCGTCAGGTCGATCCGGCAGCCGTCGATCACGGCCATCAGGTGGGCCTGCTCGATGCCGTACCCCGGGGCAAGGGGCATGAGCGCCCGGGTCACCGGGTGGGTCGGCTGGCCACGGTAGGCGGCATCGACCTCGCCGCGCCACCAGTCCAGCTTCGCCGCGGCGACGCCCGGGTCGGTGACTTCGTCGACGACGTCGTCGACCTCGCGGCAGAAGGCGTAGAACGCGGTGATGGCCGCGCGCCGCGGCGGAGGCAGGAAGAGGAACGCGTAGTAGAAGGAGGAGCCGCTGCGGGCGGCCTTCTCCTGGACGTACTGCTCCGGCGTCATTGCGCCGCCGTGCCGGTCGCGCTCATCCGCCATGCGCGCCAGAGCATCGGCGGCAGGTCGCGCACGCCCAGCGCAGGGCGCCGGGAGAGCGTCGCGTGGTCCATCCTGCCGATTCTCTCAAGAACCCGCAATCCGCCCTGCACCACGAGGCGCAGTTCCCAGCCCGCCCGACCGGGCACCTGCAGCGCGAGCGGGGCGCCCCGCAGCATCAGGTCCCGGGCCCAGCCGCACAGCGCCGCCACCAGCGCCCGCGTCGCGACCGTGTCGCGTCCGGAGGCCAGATCGGCGCGGGTGCATCCGAACCCCTCGAGGTCGCTGGCCGGCACGTAGCAGCGGCCGGCGCGCAGGTCGCGTCCGAGGTCCTGCCAGAAGTTGATCAGCTGCAGCGCGGTGCAGACGGCATCGGAGCGCTCGCCTGCGAGCACGTCGGAGATGCCGTACAGGTGCAGGAGCAGGCGCCCGACCGGGTTGGCCGAGCGGGCGCAGTAGTCGAGCACGGCAGCCCGGTCGGCGTAGGGCGGGTTGCGAACGTCCTGCACGAAGGCGTCCAGAAGGGCATGGAGCAGCGCCGTCGGCAGGGAGAAGGCACGGACCTGCTCGGCCAGCGGCAAGAACACCTGGGGCCAGCGCCGCGAGCCGGCACCTGCGGGCACGGGGGCGGCGCTGGCCGCCGCAGCCAGGGCCGCTTCGAGGTCGTGCCGGTACTCGGTGAGGTCGGACAGCCGGGTCGCCTGGTCCGCTGTGCCTTCGTCGGCAAGGTCGTCTGCGGTGCGCGCGAAGTGGTAGATCGCGGCGACGGCAGGACGCAGCCGCGGGGGACAGAGCACCGATGCGACCGGGAAGTTTTCGTAGTGGCCGACGCCCATGGGGCGATTCTGGCGCGGCGACGGCCGGCGCCGGTCGTGCGAGTGTCGTTGGGGCTGAACACCGCGTTCGTGCCTGCAGGTTGACAGCAGGCGCAGGCGCTTCCTATAGTACTGACCAGTCAGTCATTACCAAGAGCGCGGTGCGGCCCCCACCATGAAAATCCTACAGCCACGGATGACGGTCCCGAAGCCAGGTCTCTGGCTGCTCCTGGTCAGCTTGGCCCTGGCGGCGTGCACCAAGCCGGCGCCGCCGCCCGAGCCTGTCCGTGCCGTCCGCACCCAGGTCGTCGAGCTGTCCGGCGCGGGCGGGACACTGGAATACGCCGCGGAGGTCAGGGCGCGGACCGAGTCACGGCTCGGGTTCCGGGTCCCGGCCAAGCTGACGGCACGTCCAGCCGAGGTAGGGCTGCGCGTGCGCACCGGCCAGGTGCTGGCGCAGGCCGACCCGGCGGACCTCAGGCTCGGCGAAGAGGCCGCCGCAGCCGCGCTGCGGGCCGCGGCAACGCAGTCCGAGCAGGCCGCGTCCGACCTGCGCCGCTTCCAGGAGCTGCGCGCCCAGGGCTTCATCAGTGCCGCCGAGTTGGAGCGGCGCGAAACCGCGGCCAAGGCGGCAGCGGCGCAACTCGAGCAGGCGCAGGCCCAAGCCGGCCTGCAGCGTAACCAGTCGGCTTACTCGTCGCTGCTGGCGCCCGCGGCTGGGGTGGTGACGGCGGTGGAGGCCGAGGTCGGAGCAGTGCTGTCGGCCGGCACGGCAGTGGTGCGCCTCGCCCACGACGGCCCGCGCGATGCGGTGTTCTCGGTGCCCGAGGACCTCGTTGCAGCCGCCCGGGCGCTGGTCGGCCGTCCGGGGGTGCTGCGGGTGCGTACCTGGGGCAGCGGTCAGTCCTTGTCGGCGACGGTGCGCGAGGTCGCCGCCGCGGCCGATCCGGTCACGCGGACCTTCCTCGTCAAGGCGGACCTGGGCGCCGCCCCGGTCCAGCTGGGCCAGACGCTCACGGTCCAGATCGATCTGCCGCGACGCGAAGGTGTGGTGCGACTGCCGCTGAGCGCGGTGATGCAGCAGAAGGGGGCGCCGTCGGTGTGGGTGGTCGAAAAGGCGTCGATGACGGTGCGCGTGCAGCCCGTCGCCGTGGCCGGCACCGACGGCAATGCCGTCTTGATCGCCTCGGGCCTGTCCGCGGGCCAGACGGTGGTGACCGCGGGGGTACACCTGCTGTCGCCGGGGCAGAAAGTGCGCCTGTACGGCGCCGCCGTGGCTCCGGCGCCGGCATCGGCCGCCAGCCGCTGAGGGCGCAGCGATGACCACCGACACGACATCGTCGGGCGCAGGCCGCCCGTCGCGCCTGAACATCTCGCAGTGGGCGCTCGACCATCCGGCCCTGACCCGCTACCTGATGGTGGTGATGATGGTGCTCGGGTTCGCGGCGTACTTCCAGCTCGGCCAGGACGAGGACCCGCCATTCACCTTCCGGGCGATGGTCGTCCAGGCCTTCTGGCCCGGCGCCAGCGCCCACCAGATGGCCGAGCAGGTGACGGACAAGGTCGAGCGCGCGCTGCAGGAAGTGCCGTACGCCGACGTGATCCGCAGCTACACCAAGCCCGGCGAGAGCCTGACGATCCTGCAGCTGAAGGACAGCTCGCCCCCGAAAGAGGTGGCCGCCAGCTGGTACCAGGCGCGCAAGCGCGTGGGCGACATGCGCGCGACGTTACCGGCAGGCGTGATCGGCCCGGTGTTCAACGACGACTTCGGCGACGTCTACGGCTCGATCTTTGCGCTGTCCGCCGACGGGTTCAGCCGCGAGGAGACGCGCGTCCAGGCCGAGCGCGTGCGCCAGCGCCTGCTGAAGGTGCCCGACGTGGCCAAGGTCGAGGTCTTCGGTGCCCAGGCGGAGAAGGTGTTCGTCGAGATCTCCCAGAAGCGGCTTGCGCAGCTCGGGCTCGACGTCAACCAGGTGGTCGCCCAGATCGCGGCGCAGAACGCGGTGGAGGGCGCGGGCGTGATGAACGCCGGCCTGGAGAACCTGCAGGTGCGCGTTGCCGGGCAGTTCGGTTCCGTCGAGGAGCTCGGGCGGTTCCCGATCCGTGCCGTCAATCCCGCCACCGGCGCGGCCAGCCAGCTGCGCCTGTCGGACATCGCCGAAGTGCGGCGCGACTACGCCGATCCGCCGCAGGTGCTGGTGCGCCACCAGGGCCGCGACGTCGTCGCGCTCGGCGTCTCGATGGCCAAGGGCGGCGACATCATCGCCCTCGGCAAGGCGTTGCGCGCCGAGGTCGCCAGCCTGAAGGCCGAGCTTCCGGTCGGGCTCGAGCTGTCCCAGGTGCAGGACCAGCCCGAGGCCGTCAGCCGGTCGGTGGGCGAGTTCGTCAAGGTCCTGCTCGAGGCGATCGTCGTCGTGCTGGCAGTCAGCTTCATCAGCCTGGGCCTGCACACGAGGCCGCTGCGCATCGACATCTGGCCGGGCCTAGTGGTCGCCATCACGATCCCGCTGGTGCTCGCGATCACCTTCGTCACGATGTACTACTGGGGCGTCGGCCTGCACAAGATCTCGCTGGGCAGCCTGATCATCGCGCTCGGCCTGCTGGTCGACGACGCGATCATCGCGGTGGAGATGATGGTCCGCAAGCTCGAGGAGGGCCACGACCGCGTGCGTGCCGCGACCTTCACCTACGAGCTGGTGTCGATGCCGATGCTGACCGGCACGCTGATCACGGCGGCCGGCTTCCTGCCGATCGGCCTGGCCAAGAGCGTGACCGGCGAGTACACCTTCGCGATCTTCGCGGTCACCTCGGCGGCGCTGGTCATCTCCTGGGTGGTCTCGGTCTACTTCGTGCCTTACCTCGGCTTCCTGATGCTGCGCAACCGGCAGCGCCAGGACGGCCAGTCCCACGAGCTGTTCGACACCCCCTTCTACAGTCGATTCCGGCGGCTGGTGGACTGGTGCGTGCGCCACCGCTGGATCACGATCGGCCTGACGATCGCCACCTTCGTTGCCGGCCTAGCGGGGATGGGCCGGGTGCAGCAGCAGTTCTTCCCGGACTCCAGCCGCCCCGAGATCCTGGTCGACCTGTGGCTGCCCGAGGGGTCGACGATCCAGCAGACCGGCGAGGTCGCGCGCCGCTTCGAGGCCCGGATGGGCAAGGAGCCCGGGGTCGCGACCGTCACGACCTGGATCGGGTCGGGCGTGCCGCGCTTCTACCTGCCGCTCGACCAGATCTTTCCGCAGGCCAACGTCAGCCAGACCATCGTGCTGCCGCGCGACCTCGCGGCGCGCGAGGAACTGCGCAAGCGACTGCCCGAGATCCTGGCAGCCGAGTTCCCCGAAGTGCGCGGGCGCGTCAAGCTGCTGCCCAACGGGCCTCCTGTTCCCTATCCGGTGCAGTTCCGGGTCGTCGGGCCGGAGATGGTCCAGGTGCGGCAGTGGGCCGACCGGGCCAAGGAGATACTGAACGCCCATCCCGACATGCGCGGGGTCAACGACAACTGGAACGAGGCGATCAAGATCCTTCGGCTGCACATCGACCAGGACAAGGCGCGCGCGCTCGGCGTGACCAGCCAGGCCGTCGCCCAGGCGTCGCGCACCATCCTGTCCGGGAGCGTGATCGGCCAGTACCGCGAAGGCGACCGCCTGATCGACATCGTGCTGCGCCAGCCGCTGGCGGAACGCGACGCGATCGACGACCTGGCCCATGGCTACCTTCCCACGACCAGCGGACGGTCCATCCCCATCACTCAGATCGCCGAGGTGCGGTTCGACTTCGAGCCCGGGGTGCTGTGGCGCGAGGGCCGCGACTACGCGGTCACCATCCAGGGCGACGTGGCCGAGGGCCTGCAGGGCCCGTCCGTGACCGCCCGGATCTGGCCCCGGCTGCGCGAGCTGGCCGAGACGATGCCTCCTGGCTATCGGATCCAGATCGCCGGCGCGGCCGAGGAGAGCGGCAAGGGCCAGGGGTCGATCGCGGCCGGGGTGCCGGCGATGCTGTTCATCATCTTCACCCTGCTGATGCTGCAGCTGCAGAGCTTCAGCCGGGCGATCCTGGTGTTCCTGACGGGGCCGCTGGGCATCGCCGGGGTGGCCGGCGCCCTGCTGCTGCTAGACCGGCCGTTCGGCTTCGTCGCGCTGCTGGGAGTCATCGCGCTGACCGGGATGATCATGCGCAACTCGGTGATCCTGATCGACCAGATCGAGCAGGACCGCCGCCAGGGCGTTCCGACCTGGGATGCCATCGTCGAGGCGGCGGTGCGGCGCTTCCGGCCCATCGTGCTGACGGCCGCCGCGGCGGTGCTGGCGATGATCCCTCTTTCGCGCAGCGTGTTCTGGGGGCCGATGGCGGTGGCGATCATGGGCGGTCTCGTCGTCGCCACGGTGCTGACGCTGCTGGCGCTGCCGGCGATGTACGCCGCCTGGTTCCGTGTCCGGCGCCCCGAAGCCTGACGCGGCACCCGATGCAACGCGGGCCCGGTGTGGCAGGCTAAAATGCTGCCTTCGCCGAAAGCCGGCGCCGGCCCGCGCGGGTGGCGAAATGGGTAGACGCACCAGGTTTAGGTCCTGACGCCTTCATCGGCGTGCCGGTTCGAGTCCGGCCCCGCGCACCACCGCTCGCAGCAACCCGACGTCCCCACCCGCGGCGCCCACCGGCGCCCGCACCTGCTCCAGCCCCGATCATGGCCGTCCAAGTCGAAACCCTCGAGAAGCTCCGTCGCCGCATCACGCTCACGCTGCCCGCCCAGGACATCCACGGCGAGGTCGAGTCGCGCCTGAAGCGCCTCGCCCGCACCGTCAAGGCCGACGGCTTCCGCCCCGGCAAGGTGCCGATGAGCGTCGTGGCCCAGCGCTACGGCTGGAACGTCCAGTACGAGGTGGTCAACGACAAGGTCGGCAAGGCCTTCAGCGATGCCGCGGCCGAGGCCCGGCTGCGCGTGGCCGGGGCGCCCAGGATCACCCAGAAGGACGACGCGCCGGAGGGGCAGATCGCCTTCGACGCCACCTTCGAGGTCTTCCCCGAGGTCACGATCGGCGACCTGTCGGCGGTCAGCGTCGAGCGCATCGACACCGAGGTCACCGAGGCCGCGATCGACCGCACGGTCGAGATCCTGCGCAAGCAGCGCCGCACGTTCTCCCTGCGTCCGGCCGCCGAGGGCGCCGCCGAGACCGACCGGGTGACGATCGACTTCGAGGGCAAGATCGACGGCGAGCCTTTCGCCGGAGGCAAGGCCGAGGCCTTCCAGTTCGTGATCGGCGAAGGCCAGATGCTCGAGCAGTTCGACCGGGCCGTGCGCGGGATGAAGGTCGGGGAGAGCAAGACCTTCCCGTTGCAGTTCCCGGCCGATTACCAGGGCGCCGAGGTAGCCGGCAAGGAAGCCGACTTCCTGGTGACGGTGCGGCGCATCGAGGCGCAGCACCTGCCCGAGGTGGACGATGCGTTCGCCCGCTCGCTGGGCATCAAGGAGGCCACGGTCGACGGGCTGCGGGCCGACGTCCGCCGGAACCTCGAGCGCGAGGTCGGCTTCCGTGTGCTGTCGCGCAACAAGGCGGCGGTGATGGACGCGCTGGTCGGCGCTGCCACGCTCGACCTGCCCGAGTCGCTGATCGAGGCCGAGACGGAGCGGCTGGTCGAGAAGACCCGCGCCGACCTGAAGCAGCGCGGCATGAAGGACGCGGACAAGGCCGAGATCCCGCCCGAACTCGTGCGCCCGCAGGCCGAGCGCCGCGTGCGCCTGGGCCTGGTGGTGGGCGAGCTGGTGCGGGCCAACGGGCTGCAGGCCCGGCCCGAGCAGCTGCAGGCCCACATCGAGGAACTGGCGCAGAGCTACGAGAAGCCGGCCGAGGTGATGCGCTGGTACCTGGGCGACCGGCAGCGGATGGCCGAGGTCGAGGCCATCGTCGTCGAGAACAACGTCACCCGCTTCGTCCTCGACAAGGCGCAGGTCACGGCCACGGTGCTACCGTTCGACGATCTGATGACTGCGGCCTGAGCCGCGCCTGCACGCCGCGCACCGCGAGGAACGGAAGATGAGCCAGCCAGACACCGTCGGCCTGGGCATGGTGCCCATGGTGATCGAGCAGTCGGGGCGCGGGGAGCGCGCCTACGACATCTACAGCCGCCTGCTGCGCGAGCGCATCGTGTTCCTGGTCGGCCCGGTCAACGACCAGACCGCCAACCTGGTCTGCGCACAGTTGCTGTTCCTGGAGAGCGAGAACCCCGACAAGGAGATCTTCCTCTACATCAACAGTCCCGGCGGCAGCGTCAGCGCCGGCCTGTCGATCTACGACACGATGAACTTCATCAAGCCAGACGTCAGCACGCTTTGCATGGGAATGGCCGCCAGCATGGGCAGCTTCCTGCTGATGGCCGGCGCCAAGGGCAAGCGCTTCGCGCTGCCGAACTCGCGCGTGATGCTGCACCAGCCGAGCGGTGGCGCACAGGGCCAGGCGAGCGACATCGAGATCCAGGCGCGCGAGATCCTGAAGACGCGCGAGCAGCTCAACCGGATCTACGCCGAGCGCACCGGCCAGAGCTACGAGAAGATCACCTCCGACATGGAGCGCGACTTCTGGATGTCGCCGGGCGAGGCGCGGGAGTACGGCCTGATCGATCAGGTCCTGGACAAGCGGGCCTGAGCCCGGGCGGGGCCGGGCCCCGAATCGCACCTGGAACGGACGCCAATTCCGTGCCGGGCCGAGGCGTGCAGTTGCACTATCATGAGGCTGCATTCCGCGTCTCACTCCGCGCACCGACACCTCCATGGCCGAAAAGAAGGGCAGCTCCGCAGAGAAGGTGCTCTACTGCTCCTTCTGCGGCAAGAGCCAGCACGAGGTCAAGAAGCTGATCGCCGGCCCGTCGGTGTTCATCTGCGACGAGTGCATCGAGCTCTGCAACGACATCATCCGTGACGAGGTCCCGGCCGACGGCGCCGCCGGCAAGGCGCAGCGGTCGGACCTGCCGGTGCCCGGCGAGATCAAGTCGATCCTCGATCAGTACGTGATCGGCCAGGACGTGGCCAAGCGCACCCTGTCGGTGGCCGTGTACAACCATTACAAGCGCCTGAAGCACATGGGCGCCGGCAAGGACGAGGTCGAGCTCACGAAGAGCAACATCCTGCTGATCGGTCCCACCGGCAGCGGCAAGACGCTGCTCGCCCAGACGTTGGCCCGGCTGCTCAACGTGCCGTTCGTGATCGCCGACGCAACCACGCTGACCGAGGCGGGCTACGTGGGCGAGGACGTCGAGAACATCATCCAGAAGCTGCTGCAGAACTGCAGTTACGACGTCGAGCGCGCGCAGCGCGGCATCGTCTACATCGACGAGATCGACAAGATCAGCCGCAAGGCCGACAACCCGAGCATCACGCGCGACGTGTCCGGGGAGGGTGTGCAGCAGGCGCTGCTGAAGCTGGTCGAGGGCACGATGGCCAGCGTGCCTCCGCAGGGCGGCCGCAAGCACCCGAACCAGGACTTCCTGCAGATCGACACCACCAACATCCTGTTCATCTGCGGCGGAGCGTTCGACGGCTTGGAGAAGGTCATCCAGAACCGCACCGAGAAGTCGGGCATCGGCTTCGCAGCCACGGTTCACAGCAAGAGCGAGAAGCGGTCCTCGGAGCTGTTCCGCGAGGTCGAGCCGGAGGACCTGATCAAGTTCGGCCTCATCCCCGAACTCGTCGGCCGACTGCCGGTCGTGGCCACGCTGGGCGAGCTGACCGAGGACGCGATGGTCCAGATCCTCACCGAGCCCAAGAACGCCCTCATCAAGCAGTACCAGAAGCTGTTCGCGATGGACGGCGTGGAGCTGGAAGTCCGGCCCTCGGCCTTGTCGGCGATCGCCCGTCGCGCGCTGGAGCGCAAGACCGGGGCCCGGGGTCTGCGCTCGATCATCGAGCACGTGCTGATCGACACGATGTTCGACCTGCCGACGCTGGACGGCGTGGCTAAGGTCGTGGTCGACGAGCACATCGTCGAAGACGGCGGCAAGCCGCTCCTCGTCTACCGCGAGCAGAAGGCCAAGGCGTGATCCCGCCCCGCGCGGGCGCGCGCGGCCCGGCCGGGGTCCCCGGCGAGTCTGCCGGAGCGGCCAACGCATAGCTTGCAATCGAGCCTCCCGGCCCCAAGTCGGCGAGAGAAAGAGAGGTTTGCGATGTCCGGACATCCCGTTTTGCCCAGTGAACCGCTGACGCTGCCGCTGCTCCCGCTGCGGGATGTCGTCGTGTTCCCGCACATGGTGATCCCGCTGTTCGTCGGCCGTCCGAAGAGCATCAAGGCCCTGGAGGCGGCGATGGAGTCGGGCCGGCAGATCATGCTTGTCGCGCAGAAGGCCGCCGGCAAGGACGAGCCGAAGTCGGACGACATGTTCGAGGTCGGCTGCGTCAGTTCGATCCTGCAGATGCTGAAGCTGCCCGACGGCACCGTGAAGGTGCTGGTCGAGGGCATGCAGCGCGCGACCACCGGCACGATCTCCGACGAGGACGGCTACTTCGTCGGCGAGGTCACGCCGGTGGCGCCGCAGACGGACAGTACGCCGGAGATCGAGGCGCTGCGCCGTGCGGTCACCCAGCATTTCGACCAGTACGTCAAGCTGAACAAGAAGATCCCGCCCGAGATCCTGACCAGCATCTCCGGCATCGACGAGGCGGGCCGGCTGGCCGACACGATCGCGGCCCACCTTCCGCTCAAGCTCGAGGCCAAGCAGTCGGTGCTCGACCTGTTCCCGGTGGCCAAGCGCCTCGAGAAGCTGCTCGAGCTGCTCGAGCACGAGGTCGACATCCTGCAGGTGGAGAAGCGCATCCGCGGCCGCGTCAAGCGGCAGATGGAGAAGAGCCAGCGCGAGTACTACCTCAACGAGCAGGTCAAGGCGATCCAGAAGGAGCTCGGCGACGGCGAGGAAGGCGCCGACATGGAGGAGCTCGAGAAGAAGATCAAGGCCGCGCGCATGCCCAAGGATGCACGCAAGAAGGCCGAGAACGAGCTGAAGAAGCTGAAGCTGATGTCGCCGATGTCGGCCGAGGCCACCGTCGTGCGCAACTACATCGACGTCCTGGTCAACCTGCCCTGGGCCAAGAGGACCAAGATCAAGCACGACCTCGCGTTCGCCGAGGAGGTGCTGAACGAGGACCACTACGGTCTGGACAAGGTCAAGGACCGCATCCTCGAGTACCTCGCGGTGCAGCAGCGGGTCGACAAGGTCAAGGCACCCATCTTGTGCCTCGTCGGTCCCCCCGGCGTCGGCAAGACCTCGCTCGGCCAGAGCGTGGCGCGCGCCACCGGCCGCAAGTACGTGCGCATGGCGCTCGGCGGCATGCGCGACGAGGCCGAGATCCGCGGCCACCGCCGCACCTACATCGGCTCGATGCCGGGCAAGGTGCTGCAGAGCCTGTCGAAGGTCGGCACGCGCAACCCGCTGTTCCTGCTCGACGAGATCGACAAGCTCGGCATGGACTTCCGCGGCGACCCGTCTTCGGCGCTGCTCGAGGTGCTCGACCCCGAGCAGAACCACACCTTCAGCGACCACTACGTCGAGGTCGACTTCGACCTGAGCGACGTGATGTTCGTGGCCACCAGCAACTCGATGAACATCCCGCCGGCGCTGCTGGACCGGATGGAGGTGATCCGGCTCGCCGGCTACACCGAGGACGAGAAGCTCAACATCGCGCGGCGCTACCTGCTGCCCAAGCAGCAGAAGAACAATGGCGTGAAGGAAGGCGAGATGGAGCTGACCGAGGGCGCGATCCTGGGCATCGTGCGCTACTACACGCGCGAGGCGGGAGTGCGCTCGCTCGAGCGCGAGATCAGCAAGGTGTGCCGCAAGGTCGTCAAGGGCATCCAGCTGAAGAAGTACGAGGGCACGGTCGTCGTCACCGAGGACAACCTGAACGATTTCCTCGGGGTGCGCAAGTTCGACTTCGGCCGCACCGAGAAGAAGAACCAGGTGGGCCAAGTGGTGGGCCTGGCGTGGACGGAGGTCGGCGGCGACCTGCTGACGATCGAGGCCGCCATCATGCCCGGCAAGGGCAACATCATCCGCACCGGCCAGCTCGGCGACGTCATGAAGGAGTCGGTCGAGGCCGCGCGCTCGGTGGTGCGCAGCCGGTCACGGCGCCTGGGCATCAAGGACGATTTGTTCGAGAAGCGGGACATCCACATCCACGTGCCGGACGGCGCCACGCCCAAGGATGGGCCCAGCGCCGGCATCGCGATGACCACCGCCTTCGTCAGCGCGCTCACCGGGATCCCGGTGCGTGCCGACGTGGCGATGACGGGCGAGATCACGCTGCGCGGCGAGGTCACGGCCATCGGGGGCCTGAAGGAGAAGCTGCTCGCGGCCCACCGCGGCGGCGTGCGCAAGGTCCTGATCCCCGAGGAGAACGTCAAGGACCTGCAGGAGATCCCCGACAACGCGAAGAGCAACCTGGAGATCGTGCCGGTCAAGTGGATCGAGCAGGTGCTCGAACTCGCGCTGGAGCGGGCACCGGAGCCCCTTCCCGAAGAGGAGGGCGCGCCGGCCGACGCAGGGCAGGCGCGGCCTGCGGCGTCGTCCCAGGCCGCCGTTCCCACCGGGCCGGCCTCGGCCGACGGGCTGCCTCACTGAGCGGAGTTCGTCTATACTGCGAGGCTTCTGCGGGAATAGCTCAGTTGGTAGAGCGCAACCTTGCCAAGGTTGAGGTCGCGAGTTCGAGACTCGTTTCCCGCTCCAGACGCGATCGCAAAGGGAAGCCCGCGCTTCCCTTTGTCGTTTCCGGCCCGTGCGCCGGCGGGCCCGCAGCCCATGGCGCGCGCTTGTTAGGATCGGCAGACACGGTGGCGCGATAGCAAAGCGGTTATGCAACGGATTGCAAATCCGTCTAGGCCGGTTCGACTCCGGCTCGCGCCTCCACCCCAGTCCGCATGACGGCACCCGGAGCCGGTCGCCGCCGCCGCCGATAATCCCCCCGGCGCCCGGGTGGCGAAACTGGCAGACGCAGCGGACTTAAAATCCGCGGCCCCATCGCGGGGTGTAC
Organism: Rubrivivax sp.; assembly: GCA_020248915.1. Taxonomy (GTDB): domain Bacteria; phylum Pseudomonadota; class Gammaproteobacteria; order Burkholderiales; family Burkholderiaceae_C; genus Rubrivivax. The sequence goes on from JADCGP010000008.1 coordinate 126,301, forward strand.
GGGTTCGAGTCCCGTCCCGGGCACCAGCCCTCTCGCCACGCAGGTGCCCGATGCCGCTGTTCGCCCAGGAGTCGCTGAACCCCGGAGTCCGCAAGCGCGAGGTCTTCGGCTGGGCCACGTACGACTTCGCGAACTCAGGCTACACCACGGTGGTCCTCACCGCCGTGTTCAACGCCTACTTCGTGGGCGTGGTGGCCGGCGGCGCGGATTGGGCCACGCTGGCCTGGACGCTCGCGCTCGCGGTGTCCAACGTGATCGTGATGCTGACGGTGCCTGCGATCGGCGCCTATGCCGACCTGCGCGCGGCCAAGAAGCGGCTGCTCGCGCTGGCCACCGTGGGCTGCGTCGTCACCACGGCATTGCTCGGCCTCGTCGGCCCCGGCGAGCTGTGGCTGGCGGTGTTCGCCGTGGTCCTGTCGAACGCCTTCTACTCCTACGGCGAGGCCCTGAACGCGGCCTTCCTTCCCGAGCTGTCGCGGCCGGACGCCCTCGGCCGTGTCAGCGGCTGGGGTTGGAGCTTTGGCTACTTCGGAGGCATGCTCGCACTCGGTCTCAGCCTGGCCTACGTCCTGTGGGCGCAGGGGCAGGGCCAGCAGGCCTCGCAGTTCGTCCCGGTCACGATGTGGATCACGGCCGCCGTCTACGCGCTGGCGGCGCTGGTCACCTTCGCGCTCCTGCCGGAGCGGGCGGTGCCGCAGCCGGGGGCGGCGCGCGGGCACGGCGTGATCCAGTCCCTGCGCCGTCTCGGCCAGACCTGGCACGAGGCGAGGCGTTACTCCGACTTCGCGTGGCTGCTGGCCTGCGCGGCCTTCTATCAGGCGGGCATCGCGGTCGTGGTCGCGCTGGCGGCGATCTACGCCGAGCAGGTGCTCGGCTTCAAGCAGACGCAGACGATGATGCTGGTGTTCCTGGTGAACATCGCGTCGGCGGCTGGCGCCTTCGCGTTCGGATACTGGCAGGACCGGATCGGGCACCGGCGCGCGCTCGGCGCGACGCTGGGCGGCTGGGTGCTGATGACGGTGCTGGCCTACTTCGCCACCGGCCCGGGACTGTTCTGGGTGGCCGCGGTGATCGCCGGCCTGTGCATGGGGAGCAGCCAGTCGGCCGGGCGCGCCCTGGCCGGACTGCTGGCGCCGCCCGATCGCCTCGGGGAGTTCTTCGGCCTGTGGGGGTTCGCGGTGCGCCTCTCGGCCATCGTCGGCCCGGTCACCTATGGCCTGGTCACGCTGCTGACCGGCGGCAACCACCGCCTGGCCATCCTCTGCACGGGGCTGTTCTTCATCGTCGGCTGGTGGCTGCTGCGCCACGTCGACGTGGAGCGCGGCCGTGCAGCCGCCCAGGGTGGCCCGCGAAAATAGTACGATCGTTCGATTCCGGTGCGTGTCGGCCCCTCCGCAAGGGGCCGGAACCTAGAATCCGGGTCCCCACAGTTTTCCCGACCCCAGGAGAGGTCCCGATGAAGATCCTCGTGCCCGTCAAACGGGTGGTGGACTACAACGTCAAGGTGCGCGTCAAGGCCGACGGCAGCGGTGTCGACATCGCCAACGTCAAGATGAGCATGAACCCCTTCGACGAGATCGCCGTCGAGGAGGCGGTGCGGCTCAAGGAGAAGGGCCTGGCCACGGAGATCGTCGCCGTGTCCTGCGGCGTCGCGCAGTGCCAGGAGACGCTGCGCACCGCGATGGCCATCGGCGCGGACCGTGCCATCCTCGTGCAGACCGACGTCGAGCTTCAGCCGCTGGCCGTCGCCAAGATCCTCAAGGCGCTCCTCGACCGGGAGCAGCCCCAGCTGGTGATCCTTGGCAAGCAGGCGATCGACGACGACTGCAACCAGACCGGCCAGATGCTGGCCGCGCTGGCGGGGCTTCCGCAGGCCACCTTCGTCAGCAAGGTCGAGGTGGCCGATGGCCACGCGACGATGACGCGCGAGATCGACGGCGGCCTGGAGCGCATCCGGCTGCGCCTGCCCGCGGTGATGACGACCGACCTGCGCCTGAACGAGCCGCGCTACGTCACGCTGCCCAACATCATGAAGGCGAAGAAGAAGCCTCTCGAGACGCTGGCGCCCGCCGACCTGGGGGTGGATCCGGCCCCGCGCATCCGCACGCTCAAGGTGTCCGAGCCCCCGCGCCGGGGTGCGGGTGTCAAGGTCGCCGACGTGGCCACGCTGGTCGACAAGCTCAAGAACGAAGCCAAGGTGATCTGAGATGCCCGTCCTCGTCATTGCCGAACACGACCACGCCCAGCTCAAGGCGGCAACGCTGAACACGGTCACCGCGGCGCTGGCCTGCGGGGGCGAGGTGCATGTCCTGGTGGCCGGTCACGGTGCAGCGGGCGCCGCTGCGGCGGCGGCCCAGGTCGCCGGCGTGGCCAAGGTGTTGCACGCCGATGCGCCCGGCTTCGCGCACGCGCTGGCCGAGAACGTCGCGGCGCAGGTCATCGCGCTCGCCGCCGGCTACAGCCACCTGCTGCTGCCCGCCACCGCCTCGGGCAAGAACATCGCCCCGCGGGTCGCGGCGCTGCTCGACGTGGCGATGATCAGCGAGGCGAGCAGGGTGCTGGCGGCCGACACCTTCGAGCGCTCGATCTACGCGGGCAACGCGATCGCCACGGTTCAGTCCTCGGACCCGGTCAAGGTCATCACCGTGCGCACCACCGGCTTCGACGCGGCGCCAGCCACCGGCGGCAGTGCGTCGGTCGAGACGGTGGCCCCGACGCCGGCGAGCGACGCCGTGGCCTTCGAGGGCAGCGAGATTGCCAAGCTCGACCGGCCCGAGCTGACCGCGGCGAAGATCATCGTCAGCGGAGGGCGCGCGCTCGGCAGCAGCGACAAGTTCAACGAGGTGCTGGTTCCGCTGGCCGACAAGCTCGGCGCCGCGCTCGGTGCCAGCCGGGCGGCGGTCGACGCCGGCTATGCGCCCAACGACTGGCAGGTCGGCCAGACCGGCAAGATCGTCGCGCCGCAGCTCTACATCGCCGCCGGCATCAGCGGTGCGATCCAGCACCTGGCCGGCATGAAGGACAGCAAGGTCATCGTGGCGATCAACAAGGACCCCGAGGCGCCGATCTTCAGCGTCGCCGACTACGGCCTCGAGGCCGACCTGTTCACGGCCGTCCCCGAGCTCGTCGGCAAGCTCTGATCGCGCACGGCCCCGCAGGCGCCGCCCCCGGCGCATATCCCGTTTCCGGAGTACGTCGATGACCTACCGCGCACCCGTCAAGGACATGCTCTTCGCGATGGAGCACCTGGCCGGCATCGAGGCCGTGGCCGCGCTGCCTGGCCACGGGGAGGCAGGCCTCGACACCGCGACGGCCGTGCTCGAGGAGTGCGCCCGGTTCAGCGAGAACGTGCTGGCCCCGCTCAACTGGGAGGGGGATCGGAACCCGTCGAGCTTCCGGGATGGCCGGGTCACCGCCACGCCGGGCTTCAAGGAGGCCTTCCGCCAGTTCGCCGACGGCGGCTGGCAGGGCCTGCAGCACCCGGAGGAGTTCGGCGGGCAGGGGCTGCCCAAGCTGATCCACGCTGCCTGCAGCGAGATGGTCAACAGCGCGAACATGAGTTTCGCGCTGTGCCCGCTGCTCACCGACGGGGCGGTCGAGGCGCTGCTGACCGCGGGCAGCCCGCAGCAGCAGCAGACCTACATCCCCCGGCTGCTGGACGGCTCGTGGACCGGCACGATGAACCTGACCGAGCCTCAGGCCGGCAGCGACCTGAGCCTGGTGCGCACCCGCGCCGAGCCGCAGCCCGACGGTACCTATCGGCTGTTCGGTACGAAGATCTTCATCACCTGGGGCGAGCACGACCTGACGGACAACATCGTCCACCTGGTGCTGGCCAGGGTCAGCGGGGCGCCCGAGGGCGTCAAGGGCATCAGCCTGTTCATCTGCCCGAAGGTTCTGGTCGACGGCGATGCGGCCGGTGTGCCCAACGACGTGCAGTGCGTCAGCATCGAGCACAAGCTGGGCATCAAGGCCAGCCCGACGGCCGTGCTGCAGTACGGCGACGGCCTGGGCGGGAGCATCGCCGGGCGCGCTGGCCCGGGCGCCGTGGCCTATCTCGTGGGCCAGGAGAACCGCGGCCTCGAGTACATGTTCATCATGATGAACGCGGCGCGCTTCGGCGTCGGCATCCAGGGCATCGCCCTGGCCGAGCGCGCCTACCAGAAGGCCGTGGCCTACGCCCGCGATCGCGTGCAGAGCCGGCCCGTCGACGGCTCGCTGAACCGAGCCGCGGCCATCATCCAGCACCCCGACGTGCGCCGCATGCTGATGACGATGCGCGCCCACACCGAGGGGTGCCGCGCGATGGCCTACGTCGCCGCGGCCGCCTTCGACGCCGCGCACGCCCATCCCGACGCCGCGGTGCGCCGCGAGAACCTGGCCTTCTACGAGTTCATGGTGCCGCTGGTCAAGGGCCTTTCCACCGAGATGAGCCTCGAGGTGGCGAGCCTCGGCGTCCAGGTGCACGGCGGGATGGGCTTCGTCGAGGAGACGGGCGCGGCCCAGTACCTGCGCGATGCCAAGATCCTGACCATCTACGAGGGCACCACGGCGATCCAGGCCAACGACCTGGTCGGGCGCAAGACCGCGCGCGACGGCGGCGCCGTCGCCCGGGCGATCGCCGGCCGCATCGAGGTCACCGTGGCCGAACTCCGGGCCGCAGGCAGCGCCGACGCACGCGCGATGGCCGCCCGGCTCGACGCCGGGCGACGCGCCTTCCTCGACGTCGTCGAGTTCGTCTGCGCCCGGGGGCGCGAGAGCCCGAACGCGGTGTTCGCCGGCAGCGTGCCCTACCTGATGCTCGCTGGCACCGTGGTGGCGGGGTGGCAGATGGGGCGGGCCCTGCTGAGCGCAGAGCGCGCGCTGGCCGAGGGGCGCGACGTCGACTTCATGAAGGCCAAGATCGCCACGGCGCGCTTCCACGCCGAGCACCTGCTCAACCGAGCCCCTTCGCTCCGAGACAGCATCGTGGAGGGCGCCGACGCGGTCACTGCCCTCGCGCTCGAGGCGTTCTGACCCGCCCGACTCCGAGGATCCGATGCCACTCCCCCCGACCCTCCAGGACCTGCCGCTCCCGATCATCGGCGCGCCGCTGTTCATCATCAGTCACCCGGCGCTGGTGATCGCGCAGTGCACGAGCGGGGTCGTCGGCTCGATGCCGGCGCTCAACGCCCGCCCGGCCTCGCAACTCGACGAGTGGCTGCACGAGATCACGGAGGCCCTCGCCGCCTGGGACCGTGCCCACCCCGAGCGCAAATCGGCACCGTACGCGATCAACCAGATCGTCCACAAGAGCAACGACCGCCTCGAGCAGGACATGGCGGTCTGCGCGAAGTACCGGGTGCCGATCGTCATCACTTCCCTCGGGGCGCGGCCCGACGTTAACCAGGCCGTGCACGGCTGGGGCGGCGTCGTGCTGCACGACGTCATCGATAACACCTTCGCCCGCAAGGCCGTCGACAAGGGTGCCGACGGCCTGATCGCGGTGGCGGCCGGCGCCGGCGGGCATGCCGGCGTCAAGAGCCCGTTCGCGCTGGTTCAGGAGATCCGCGAGTGGTTCGATGGCCCGCTGGCGCTGTCGGGCAGCATCGCCACCGGAGCGGGGGTACTTGCGGCGCAGGCGATGGGTGCCGACTTCGCCTACATCGGCAGTGCGTTCATCGCCACGGCCGAGGCGCGCGCCTCGGAGGCCTACAAGCAGTGCATCGTCGACAGCACCAGCGACGACATCGTGTACTCGAGCCTGTTCACCGGCGTGCACGGCAACTACCTCAAGCCGAGCATCCGCAACGCCGGGCTCGACCCGGATCACCTGCCCGAGGGCGACGTCGCGACGATGCAGTTCGGCAGCGCGGGCGGGCCAAAGAAGGCCTGGAAGGACATCTGGGGCTGCGGCCAGGGCATCGGCGCGGTCAAGGCGGTTGCCCCGACGGCGGATTTCGTGGCGCGCCTGCGGCGGGAGTATGCGGAGGCGCATCGGCGCATCGTCCGGCTCGGTGGCTCCGTGGCATGATGGGGTCAGAATGAACCGCCTTCGCACGCCGCTGATGCTCGCCCTGTCGGTGGCGGTCCTCGGTGCGTGCACGTCGGTCGGCGTGGGCATCGGCATCCCGATTCCGGGCGTCGGCTCGGTCAGCGTGGGCGTCGACGGCAGCGGCCGGGTCGGGGGCGGCGTGTCCGTCGGGACTGGCGGCGTCAGCGTCGGTGTCGGCGGCACGGCCCAGATCCCGCCCCGCCCGGGCGATGCACCGGGAGCCGCGGCCCCTGACGCGGCAGCCTCCGCGCCCAAGCCGGTGATGCAGGCGCCGCGCTGAGGTCGCCGCGATGACCGCCCCGCCGCGTCGCCTCGCGATCCGCAACGCGAGGCTCTTCGACAGCGAGCGTGCCCGGTTCATCGACCATGCCACGGTCGTCGTGGAGGATGATCGCATCGCCACCGTGACCCAGGAGTCCCTGGCGGTCGACGATGCAGCGGTCATCGACGCCGGTGGCCGTGCGCTCCTGCCCGGCCTGATCGATGCGCACGTGCACGTGGTCGCGGCCTCGCACGACTTGGTCGGCCTGGCGCTGCAGCCGCCGTCCCTGGTGGGTGCCGAGGCCGGCCGCATCATGCGCGGGATGCTGCGCCGCGGCTTCACGACCGTGCGAGACGCCGCCGGTGCCGATTTCGGGCTGCAGGAGGCGCAGGCGCGCGGCCTGTACGAGGGGCCGCGGCTGTTCATCGCCGGCGCGCCGATCAGCCAGACCGGCGGTCACGCCGACATGCGGCCGAAGGGCGTGCGCTCGCGCGAGATGTTCTGCAGCTGCGCCGGGCTCGGGCTCGTCGGCGCCATCGCCGACGGCGTGGGCGAGGTGCGGCGGGCGGTACGCGAGCAGGTCCGCAACGGCGCCAACCAGATCAAGATCATGGCCGGCGGCGGCATCTCGAGCCCGACCGACCCGCTGGAGGGAACGCAGTTCTCCATCGAGGAACTGCGCGCCGCGGTCGAGGAGGCCGAGGCGGCCAACCTGTACGCGATGGCGCACGCCTACTCGCCGCGGGCGGTGACGCGCGCGGTGCAGGCCGGGGTGCGCAGCATCGAGCACGGCAACCTGATCGACGAGGCGACGGCGCGCGAGATGAAGCGCCACGGAGCCTTCCTCGTGCCGACGCTGTCGACCTACGCCGCGCTCGCCGCCGAGGGCGAGCGCCTGGGCTGGTCGCCGGCGATGCTCGAGAAGCTCGCGCTGGTGCAGGACCGCGGGCTCGCGGCGGTGGCCATCGCGCGCGCCGAGGGCGTGCCCGTGGTGTTCGGCACCGACCTGCTGGGCCACATGCACGAGCAGCAGAATGGCGAGTTCGCGCTCCGCGAGCGGGTGATGCCGCCGCTGGAGGCGCTGCAGAGCGCCACCTGGACGGCGGCGCAGCTGATGCGCCAGGAAGGCCGGCTCGGGCAGGTCGTCGCCGGCGCGTGGGCCGACCTGCTGCTGGTGGACGGCGATCCCGCCCAGGGGCTCGCGATGCTGGCCGACCCCGATCACGGCATCCGGCTGCTGATGCAGGGGGGGCGCGTGGTCATCGACCGCCTCGCCGCGTGACGGGCTTCGCCTTGCAGCACGACCCCGGCAGCGCAGGCAGACACCGGGCCTCGATGCCCCCCGCCCGCGCGGCCCGCACCCGGAAGCGGACACGTCTGGCGGGCGCGCTTGCGATGGCCGCGTGGCTGGCTGCCCCGGCCGCTCAAGCCCAGTCGAGCGCCCGGTTCATGACGGCCGGCGAACTGCACCAGCGCCTCTCGGCCTCCGAGCCGGCGGCGCGGGAGGCGGGGCGGCACTATGTGCTGGGGGTCGTCGATGCGCTCGCGCTGGCGCGCGACGGACGGATCTGCCTGGGCGCCGGGGTGCCCGCTGCGCAGCTGGTCGACACGGTGGCTGCTCAACTGCAGGCGCGGCCCGACCTGCACCGCTTCAACGCCGCCAGCCTGGTGCGGGAAGCGATCTTCGTCGCCTTTCCCTGCACCTGAGGCGGCGCGGCCGGACGGGCCGACGCCCGCCCGCGCGTCACCGCACGGTGGTGAAGCGCGCCTCGGGCCGGTCGTCGGCGCGGTGGATGGTCGTGACGTTCTGCTTCATCGCCCAGGGCCGGACCTGGTGGTGGATCGGGATCACCAGCACCTCGTCGCGGGTGCGCACGAGCGCCTCGCGGATCATGGCGTTGCGCTTGGCGACGTCGGTCTCGGTCTTCATCGCGTCGACCAGCCGGTCGACGTTGGCGTCGCTGACGCGGCTGTAGTTGAAGTTGCCGTCGGCGCCCGTCGTGCGGGTGCGCACCAGCGACTGCAGCGTGTACTGCGCGTCGAAGTTGGCCACGCCCCAGCCAAGCAGGTAGGCCGAGTGCTCGAAGTTCTGCATCTTCTGGATGAAGGGCGCGAAATTCTCGGCCGCCAGCGTGGCCTTGACCCCGATGCGCGCCCACATCGCGACGACGTTCTGGCAGATCTCCTCGTCGTTGACGTAGCGGTTGTTCGGGCAGTTCAGCCGCATCTCGAAGCCGTTCGGGTAACCGGCATCGGCCAGCAGCTTGCGGGCGGCGTCGGCGTCGGCGCGAGCAGGCGCGTCGAGCGCCGGGTCATGGCCATTGACGCCCGGGGCCACCAGCAGCGCTGCCGGGACCGACAGGCCACGCATCGTGCTGCGCTGGATCGCCTGGCGGTCGATCGCCAGGCTCAGCGCCTGCCGCACGCGCTTGTCGGCGAACGGGTTCTTGCCGGTGACGTTGGTGCCCTTGGCCTCGGGGCTGCCCATGTCGACCGCGATGAAGATGGTCCGGACCTCGGAGCCGTCCATCACCTTCAGCGACGACTCGCCGCGCAGCTTGCCGACGTCCTGGGTCGGCACGTCCGTCAGCAGGTCGACGCCGCCGGACAGCAGCGCCGCCACGCGGGTCGGGTCGCTCTTGATCGGCGTGTAGACGACCTCCTTCACGTTGCCGGTGGGCTTGTCCCACCAGTCGGGGTTGGCGATCATCGTGATGCGCTGCTCGGGCGTCCAGCCGGTGATCCGATAGGGCCCGGTGCCCATCACGTTGCGGCTGGCGAAGCTCTCCTCCTTGGCCTTGAAGTCCTGCGTGTTCGTGGTGCGGTTCTTCTCCGCCCACGACTTGCTCATGATGAAGAAGTTGACCAGGTTGCGCAGCAGCAGCGGCGTCGGCGCCTCGAGCACGAAGTCGACCGTGTGGTCGTCGACCTTGCGGATCTCCTTGACACCCGTGACGTAGATGCCCATCGTGCCCTGCGGCTGGCGGATGCGGCCGAAGGAGAACACCACGTCGTCGGCGGTGAAGGGCGTACCGTCGTGGAACTTGACGCCCTTGCGCAGTTCGAAGCGCACCTGGGTCGGGCTGGTCTGGGTCCAGCGGGTGGCCAGCGCCGGCTCCACCTGGTACTGCGCGCTGAAGCGCACCAGGCCCTCGTAGGCGTGCTGCAGGATGGCGTTGGTGGTGGCGTGGTTCTGCGAATGCGGATCCAGCGTCAGCACGTCGTTCTGGGCGGCCCAGCGCAGGGTCTGGGCCTGCGCCGAGGTGCCGATCGCCAGCGGCGCGGCGAGCACCAAGGAGCAGGCCAGGGCGGACAGCAGGGGCTTGAGCTTCATCGGAGGGTGCCTCCAGGCAGGGATTCGAAGGGCGCAATGCTAGGCAAGCGCCGCCCGGGAGGTCAGCCGGGAAACCCCGGTCGTGGTGCCCGGCGGTCCTGTGGGTCGCTGGCTGCGGGAGCCGCCTCGAGGTCGCTGTCGCAACCCCGGGCGGCGCCGATCCAGCGGGCGACCAGGCGCCGCGCCACGCGCGGCGGCAGCCACGCGGTCCAGCGCAGCCAGCGCCGCGGCGCCTCCAGCGCGCCGCACAGGTAGCGCGAGCGCTGCGGATCCCACTGCAGGGCCGCGCAGGTGCCGACGCGCCGGCCGGTCAGCACGATGCCGAGCGGGCAGGGCTCCGCGGCACAGCACACGCCGCAGCCATTGCAGGCCCGGCCGGGCGCCGGCTTGGTCGGGGTGGCCGGCTCCAGGTGGATCACGCGCGGTTCCATCGGCCGCACCAGTCCGAAGACCGGACCGGCCGGCCGTCAGCGAAACAACAGGATTCGTGGAGTCCAATTCGGCGGTCGCGGCGGGGCGCGGGCCGGCAGCGGCCGGTGGTAGAGTGTGAACGGCCGTTGCCTGCAGGTGCGGTCGACGCTGCCGCGGCCGGTGTAGATCCGGCCGCAGCGGCAGGTCGCAATCCGCCCGCCGGTGCAGCCGGGGCCGCGGAAGGTTGAACAACCCATCGCAGCCGCGCAGACCGCGGCGAAAGGTGAGCGCGAGATGATGCAGCAGTACAGGTCCAACTCGTACCTGTTCGGGGGCAACGCCCCCTACGTCGAGGAACTCTACGAGTCCTACCTCGACAACCCAGGCAGCGTTCCCGACAACTGGCGCGCCTATTTCGACCGCCTGCAGAACGTGCCCGCGGTCGACGGCTCCGAGGCGCGCGACGTCGCGCACCAGCCCGTGGTCGAGAGCTTCGCGGCGCGCGCCAAGGCCAACGCCTTCGCGCTGAAGGCCAGCGATGCCGACCTTGCCGTCGCGCGCAAGCAGGTGCACGTCCAGAGCCTGATCGCAGCCTACCGCTTCCTGGGCAGCCGCTGGGCCGATCTCGACCCGCTGAAGCGCCAGGAGCGGCCCAAGATCCCCGAGCTCGAGCCGGCCTTCTACGACCTGACCGAACAGGACATGGACATCCAGTTCTCGGTCGCCAACACGTACTTCAGCAAGGCCGAGAACATGAGCCTGCGGGACATCCTGCAGGCCCTGCGCGACACCTACTGCGGCACGATCGGCGCCGAGTTCATGCACTGCACCGACCCTGCCGAGAAGCGCTGGTGGCAGGAGCGGCTGGAGTCCATCCGCAGCAAGCCGGCCTTCACCGCGGAGCAGAAGAAGCACATCCTCGAGCGGCTGACGGCAGCCGAGGGCCTCGAGCGCTATCTGCACACCAAGTACGTGGGCCAGAAGCGCTTCTCGCTCGAGGGCGGCGAGAGCTTCATCGCCAGCATGGACGAGGTGGTGCAGCGGGCCGGCACGCACGGCGTGCAGGAGATCGTGATCGGCATGGCCCACCGCGGCCGGCTCAACGTGCTGGTCAACACCTTGGGCAAGATGCCCAAGGACCTGTTCGCGGAGTTCGAGCACACCGCGCCCGAGGCCCTGCCTGCCGGGGACGTCAAGTACCACCAGGGCTTCAGCTCCGACATCAGCACACCGGGCGGCCCGGTGCACCTGAGCCTGGCCTTCAACCCCAGCCACCTCGAGATCGTCAACCCGGTGGTCGAGGGCAGCGTCAAGGCGCGGATGGAACGCCGCGGCGACAAGAAGGGCGCGCAGGTGCTGCCGGTCCAGGTGCACGGCGACGCCGCGTTCGCCGGGCAGGGCGTCGTGATGGAGACGCTGGCCCTGGCGCAGACGCGCGGCTACTTCACCGGCGGCACGGTGCACCTGGTGGTCAACAACCAGATCGGCTTCACCACCAGCGACCCGCGCGACAGCCGCAGCACGCTGTACTGCAGCGACGTCGTCAAGATGATCGAGGCGCCGGTGCTGCACGTCAACGGCGACGATCCCGAGGCGGTGGTGCTGTGCACGCAGCTGGCGATGGACTACCGCCAGCAGTTCAACAAGGACGTCGTCGTCGACATCATCTGCTTCCGCAAGCTGGGCCACAACGAGCAGGACACGCCCTCGCTGACGCAGCCGCTGATGTACAAGAAGATCGCCCAGCACCCGGGCACGCGTAAGCTCTACGGCGACCGTCTGGTGGCGCAGGGCGTGCTGCCGGCCGACGGCCCCGACCAGATGGTCAAGGAGTTCCGCGCCGCGATGGATGCGGGCAAGCACACGGTCGATCCGGTGCTGACCAACTTCAAGAGCAAGTACGCGGTCGACTGGGCGCCCTTCCTGGGCCGCAAGTGGACCGACGCCGCGGACACGGCGCTGCCGCTGGCCGAGGTCAAGCGCCTGGCCGAACGCATCACGACCATCCCCAGCCGCTTCAAGCTCCACCCGCTGGTGGAGAAGGTCATCGCCGACCGGGCTGCGATGGGCCGCGGCGAGATCAACGTCGACTGGGGCATGGGCGAGCACCTGGCGTACGCGTCGCTCGTGGCCAGCGGCTACGGGGTGCGGCTGTCGGGCGAGGACTGCGGCCGCGGGACCTTCACGCACCGGCACGCGGTGCTGCACGACCAGGACCGCGAGAAGTGGGACACCGGCACCTACGTGCCGCTGCAGAACGTCGCCGACAACCAGGCGCCGTTCACGGTGATCGACTCCATCCTGTCGGAAGAGGCCGTGCTCGGATTCGAGTACGGGTACGCGAGCGCCGAGCCCAACACGCTGGTGATCTGGGAGGCCCAGTTCGGTGACTTCGCCAACGGCGCGCAGGTCGTCATCGACCAGTTCATCGCCTCCGGCGAGGTCAAGTGGGGCCGTGTCAACGGGCTGACGCTGATGCTGCCGCACGGCTACGAGGGTCAGGGCCCAGAGCACAGCTCGGCGCGGCTCGAGCGCTTCATGCAGCTGGCGGCGGACAACAACATGCAGATCTGCCAGCCGACCAGCGCCAGCCAGATCTTCCACCTGCTGCGGCGACAGATGGTGCGCCAGTTCCGCAAGCCGCTGATCATCTTCACGCCCAAGAGCCTGCTGCGCGCGAAGGACGCGACCTCTCCGCTCGCGGAGTTCACGCGCGGCGAGTTCCGCACCGTCATCGGCCCGGGCCGCGCCGACATCGAGGGCGACAAGGTCAAGCGGGTGATCTGCTGTTCGGGCAAGGTGGTCTACGACCTGGCCCGCAAGCGCGAGGAGAAGAAGGCCTCCGACGTGGCCATCGTGCGCGTCGAGCAGCTCTATCCCTTCCCGCACAAGGCCTTCGCGGCCGAGATGCGGCGCTTCCCCAACGCCACCGAGGTCGTGTGGTGCCAGGACGAGCCGCAGAACCAGGGCGCCTGGTTCTTCATCCAGCACCCGATCCACGAGAACATGCTGGAGGGGCAGAAGCTCGGCTATGCCGGGCGCCCGGCCAGCGCGTCGCCCGCGGTCGGCTACTCGCACCTGCACCAGGAACAGCAGAAGGCCCTGCTCGAGCAGGCCTTCGGCAAGCTCAAGGGCTTCGTCCTGACGAAGTAGGTCCACCCCGAGGCGCCGGGCCCGTCGGTCCGGTGCCGCAGCCCTCAAGGAACGCCGCCGGATCCTCCGGCCGAGCCGGTCTCCAGGCGGTCGCCCGAGGGTCCCCGAATCGAGAAGTCCGCAACATCATGGCAATCGTCGAAGTCAAGGTACCGCAGCTGTCCGAATCGGTGGCCGAGGCCACCCTGCTGCAGTGGAAGAAGAAGCCCGGCGAGTCCGTGGCGATGGACGAGATCCTGATCGAGATCGAGACCGACAAGGTCGTCCTCGAGGTGCCGGCGCCCGCCGCGGGCGTGCTGTCCGAGCACGTGGTGACCGACGGCGGCAGCGTCGTCAGCGATCAGGTCATCGCCAGGATCGACACCGAGGGCAAGGCTTCCGCGGCTGCCCCGGCTGCAGCCGCCGCCGCTCCCCCGGCTCCGGCCCCGGCGACCGCCGCCTCGAAGGCAAGCGTCGCCATGCCCGCGGCGGCCAAGATCATGGCCGACCAGGGCCTCGCGCCCGGCAGCGTGCCCGGCACCGGAAGGGACGGCCGCGTCACCAAGGGCGACGTCCTGGGCGCCGTGGCCGCCGGCGCCGCAGCACCCAAGGCCGCGCCCGCCGCGGCTCCGGCCGTCGCCGTTGCTGCGGCCGCGGCGGTTGCCAAGCCGCTGCCGGCCGTCGCGCCGCCGCTGGCACTGAATCTCGGCGAGCGGCCCGAGCAGCGCGTGCCGATGAGCCGGCTGCGCGCGCGCGTGGCCGAGCGGCTGCTGCAGAGCCAGGCGACCAACGCCATCCTGACCACCTTCAACGAGGTCAACATGGCCCCGTTGATGGAGATGAGGAAGCGCTTCCAGGAGAAGTTCGAGAAGGAGCACGGCGTCAAGCTCGGCTTCATGAGCTTCTTCGTCAAGGCCGCCGTGGCGGCCCTGAAGAAGTACCCGGTCCTCAACGCAAGCGTCGACGGCAACGACATCGTCTACCACGGCTACTTCGACATCGGCATCGCGGTCGGCTCGCCGCGCGGGCTGGTCGTGCCGATCCTGCGCAATGCCGACCAGATGAGCTTCGCCGACATCGAGAAGAAGATCGCCGAGTTCGGGGTCAAGGCCCGGGATGGCAAGCTCAGCATCGAGGAGTTGTCGGGCGGCACGTTCTCGATCAGCAACGGTGGCGTGTTCGGCTCGATGCTCAGCACGCCGATCATCAACCCGCCGCAGAGCGCGATCCTCGGTGTGCACGCGACGAAGGACCGCGCCGTCGTCGAGAACGGCCAGGTCGTCGTCCGGCCGATCAACTACCTGGCGATGAGCTACGACCACCGCATCATCGACGGGCGCGAGGCGGTGTTGGGTCTGGTGACGATGAAGGAGGCGCTCGAGGATCCGGCGCGCCTGCTGTTCGACATCTGAAGCCCGGAACCAGGCACCCCGCCCGCATCCGACCACCACCCGCAGCAGGAGGGCCTCCCGATGGGACTGGCCGACGAACTGGCGAAGCTCGACGAACTGCGCGGGCGCGGCGCACTCAGCGACGAGGAGTTCGCGCGCGCCAAGGCGCGTCTGCTGGACACGCCCGCGGGAGCCGACATCCCGGCCGTGCAGGCCATGCAGCGACTTCGCCGCAGCCGCGTCGACCGCTGGCTCGGCGGCGTCTGCGGCGGCATTGCCGTGGCCACCGGAGTCGAGTCCTGGATCTGGCGCCTCGTGCTGGTCACGCTCGCACTGTTCGGCGGCACCGGCGTCCTTCTGTACCTGCTGCTCTGGATCTTCGTGCCGAGCGAGTGAGCGGCACGCCTTCTTCGACATCATGCCAAGCCAATTCGACCTCATCGTGATCGGCGGCGGCCCGGGCGGCTACATCGCCGCCATCCGCGCCGCCCAACTCGGCCTCGCCACCGCCTGCATCGACGAGTGGAGCAATGCCGCCGGCGGCCCCGCGCCAGGCGGCACCTGCACCAATGTCGGGTGCATCCCGAGCAAGGCGCTGCTGCAGAGCAGCGAGCACTACGAGCACGCCGGCCGTCACTTCGCCGACCACGGCATCGGGCTCGACAACCTGCGCATCGACGTCGCGCGGATGCTCGAGCGCAAGGACGCCGTCGTGAAGCAGAACAACGAAGGCATCCTCTACCTCTTCAAGAAGAACAAGGTCGCGTTCTTCCACGGCCACGGGTCTTTCGTGCGTGCCGTCGAGGGCGGCTGGGAGGTCGCCGTCGCCGGCAAGGCGAGCGAGACGCTGGTGGGTCGTCAGGTCATCGTCGCCACCGGCAGCACCGCCCGCGCCCTGCCCGGGGTGGCCTTCGACGAGCAGCAGGTGCTCAGCAACGACGGCGCGCTGCGCATCGGCGCGGTGCCCCGCAGGCTCGGGCTGATCGGCAGCGGCGTGATCGGGCTGGAGATGGGCTCGGTGTGGCGGCGCCTGGGCGCCGAAGTCACCGTGCTGGAGGCGTTGCCGACCTTCCTGGGCGCGGTCGACGAACAGATCGCCAAGGAGGCCTGGAAGGCCTTCACCAAGCAGGGGCTGAAGATCGAGCTCGGCGTGAAGGTGGGCGACGTCAAGGTCACGAAGAAGGGCGTCAGCGTCGCCTGGACCGACGCCAAGGGTGGCGCGCAGACGCTGGAGGTCGATAAGCTGATCGTCTCGATCGGCCGCGTGCCCAACACGGCCGGGCTGGGCGCCGAGGCCGTGGGCTTGCAGCTCGACGAGCGGGGCGCGATCGCCGTCGATGCAGAGTGCCGCACCAACCTGCCGGGCGTCTGGGCCGTGGGTGACGTCGTGCGCGGCCCGATGCTGGCGCACAAGGCCGAGGAGGAGGGCGTCGCCGTGGCCGAGCGGATCGCGGGCCAGCACGGGCACGTCGACTTCAACACGATCCCTTGGGTCATCTACACCAGCCCCGAGATCGCCTGGGTCGGCCAGACCGAGCAGCAGCTCAAGGCGCGCGGGGCCGCCTACCGCGCGGGCACGTTCCCGTTCATGGCCAACGGCCGCGCGCGCGCGCTCGGCGACACGACCGGCATGGTGAAGATCCTGGCCGACGCGGCGACCGACGAGATCCTCGGCGTACACATCGTCGGTCCGATGGCCAGCGAGTTGATCGCGGAGGCCGTCGTTGCGATGGAGTTCAAGGCCAGCAGCGAGGACATCGCCCGCATCTGCCACGCCCACCCCAGCCTGAGCGAGGCGACCAAGGAGGCAGCGCTGGCGGTCGATCGGCGCACGCTCAACTTCTAGGACCCTTCCAGGACCGGCCGGCGGTGGGTGTCCGCCAGCTCTACGAGGCAGCGCTGGCCGAGCGCGGCTACGCGACGGACGCCGCGCAGCAGCGCGGCCTCGCCGCGCTCGAGCGCTGCGAGGGCGAGTGGATCGCCTACAAGTCGCGGCGTTCCAACGCGGTGACGAAGCTGCTGGTGCGGCCGCCGATCCCGCGCGGGGTGTACCTGTGGGGCGGGGTCGGGCGGGGAAAGAGCTTCCTGATGGACTGCTTCTTCCAGTCGGTGCCGCTGCAGCGCAAGACCAGGCTGCACTTCCACGAGTTCATGCGCGAGGTGCACCGCGAGCTGCAGGAGCTCAAGGGCACGGTGAACCCGCTGGACGAGCTCGGGCGGCGCATCTCCCGGCGCTTCCGCCTGATCTGCTTCGACGAGTTCCACGTCGCCGACGTCACCGACGCGATGATCCTGCACCGGCTCCTGCAGGCGCTGTTCGCCCACCGCGTCAGCATCGTCACGACCTCCAACTTCGAGCCCCGGGGCCTGTACCCGAACGGCCTGCACCGCGACCGGATCCTGCCGGCGATCGAGCTGCTCGAGCGCGAGCTGGAGGTCGTCGACGTCGATGGCGGCACCGATTACCGGCGTCGCGCGATGCAGCAGCTGCCGATGGTGCACACGCCGCTGGGCGCCGCGGCCGAGGCGGCGATGGAGCAGACGTTCGAGCGGCTGGCCGAGGCGCGCGACCAGACCCCGGTGCTGAACATCGAGCACCGGGAGGTGCGCGCGATACGGCGCGCCGGCGGCGTGGTCTGGTTCGACTTCCGGACGCTGTGCGGCGGCCCGCGCTCGCAGAACGATTACCTCGAACTGGCCAGCCGCTTCCACACCGTGCTGCTGAGCAACGTGCCGCAGATGCCCCCGCGACTGGCGAGCGAGGCGCGCCGCTTCACCTGGCTCGTCGACGTGCTGTACGACCGGCGGGTCAAGCTGTTCATGTCCACCGCGGTGCCGATCGAGCAGCTCTACACCGAGGGGCCGCTCGTTCACGAGTTCCCGCGCACGGTGTCGCGGCTGCACGAGATGCAGTCGGCCGAGTTCCTCGCGCTGGCCCGGCGCGAGGTCGACACCTCGCTGACGTGACGGGCATGGTGGCCCGCGTTCCGGAAGTCCTGGCTGTGGTGCTTGTCGCCGCAGCGGCCATTGGCGTGTCGGCCGGCGAACCAGCCGACCGCCGGGCCCTCGCTGCCGAGCGGCAGCGGCTGACGGCGCAGTTCGATGCCGAGGCGGCGCAGTGCCGCGAGCGCTTTGCCGTCAACGATTGCATTGCCGACGTCCGGCGCCGGCAGCGCGCGGCGCTGGCCCCGCTGCGCGAGAGCGAGCTCCTCCTGGAGGAAGCCGGGCGCCGGGAGCGCGCCGCTCAGCGGCGCCTCGAGGTGCAGCGCCGGCAGGCCGAGGCCGCAGCGCGGCCGATGGCTGGTGCGTCGGCTCCGTCGGCGCCGGGGCCTCGCCCGGCTGCCGAGCTGCGCCGCGCGCCGGCAGCCTCCGCGCCGCCCGTGGCGGACGGCCCCGACCCGTTCGCGCGTCGGGAGGCCCTGGATCGCGCGGCGGAGCAGCGGGCGCTCGACGCGGCCCGGCGACGGGAAGAGGCTGCCAGGACCCGGCAGCGCATCGAGCGCAAGCTGCACGAGCACGAGCGCAGGGGGCGCGACGCGGCGCCACTTGCGGCGCCGCCGGCCAGCGGACCTGGGCGCTGAGACGACTGGATGGCCGCCTACGGGCCTGCCTCCGGAAGGGTCAGCGCAGCGGGTCGATGCGCGCGATTGCCAGCGATAGGTTGTCGCCGCTGCCGCGGGCCCGCTGCCGGGCCTTGGCGATCAGCATCTCGCCAGCCTCGCGCGGCGGCAGCGCGTGCACGATCGAGCCGATCTCCTTGGGCGAGAAGTAGTGCCAAAGGCCGTCGCTGCAGGCGAGCAGGGTGTCGCCGAACTCGAGCCGATCGATGTGCCAGGGCGCGAGCGGCGGGTCGGCGTGGGTGCCCAGGCAGCCGGTCAGCAGGTTGGCTTGCGGGTGGGTGTTTGCTCCCTGCTCGGTCAGCTTGCCCTCGTCGATCAGGCGCTGCACGTAGGAGTGGTCGAGCGTGCGCCGCAGCATCTCGGCGCCGCGAAAGTGGTAGACGCGGGAGTCGCCGGCGTGGATCACGTCACAAGCGAGCTCCGGGCCGACCACGAACGCAGCCACGGTGCTGTGAGGTTCCTCCTCGGAGGTGATCGCGGTCAGCTTGATCATCAGGTGCGCCTCGCGCACCAGCTGCACGAGCATCGCCGACGCGTCCTCGTCGCCAGGTACGAAGCGCTCGAAGATCTGCCGGGCTGTCATCAGCACCTGGTCGGCCGCCTTGCGCCCGCCGCTCTTGCCGCCCATGCCGTCGGCTACGATGCCGAGCACGTAGCCGACCCGCGGGTGCTTGAGGATCTCGACCTGGTCCTGCTGGTAGGCGCGGTCGCCACGGTGCAGGCCGGTGGCGGCGCTGAGTCGGAATCGCGGTGGGCTCGAGGACACGAGAGGACTATAAACTCGGCGCTACGGACGGCCTGTGCAGCAATGGACGACAACCTGCACTCTCCGCATCGGCGCTTGATCGAACTGCGCATCGAGCACGCCGACCTGGACCAGCTGATCGATCGGAACGCATCGGACCGGCCGCAGGACGAGCTGATGCTTCGACGGCTGAAGAAGCGCCGACTGCTGCTGCGCGACGAGATCGCCCGGCTGGAGGCCGCGCTCGACCCACCCGAGCCTGCGTGAGCGGGCCGGCCTCCCTGGGCGCGGAGTCCGGCTCCGCAAGCACCGACCTGGTCCGGGCGGTGGCAGCCGCCTTCGCCGTGGACGGTCCGCTGGCCGCGCACGACCCGCACTTCCTTCCGCGCGAGCCTCAGGATGCGATGGCACGTCGGGTGGCCGAGGCGCTCGAGCGGCGCGAGGTGCTGGTCGTCGAGGCGGGCACCGGTGTGGGCAAGACATACGCCTACCTGGTGCCGCTGTTGCTGTCCGACCGCCGAGCCCTCGTCAGCACCGCGACGAAGAGCCTGCAGGACCAGCTGTTCCTGCGCGACCTCCCGCACCTCGTGCAGGCGCTCGGGCTGCCGCTGCGGCTCGCCTTGCTCAAGGGACGGTCCAGCTACCTGTGCCGCCACCGGCTGCAGCTGGCCGTGGTGGAGGGCAGGCTGCCCGACCGGCTCTCGGCCCTGGCGCTGCAGCGCGTGGCGGCCTGGGCCCAGGGCACCGCGAGCGGCGACCTCGCAGAGGTGGCGGGCCTGGACGACCGCAGCCCGGTGATCCCGCTGGTCACGAGCACCCGGGACAACTGCCTGGGGAGCGACTGCCCCGAGTTCCGCGCCTGCCACGTCGTTGCCGCGCGGCGCGAGGCGATGGCCGCCGACATCGTCGTCGTCAACCACCACCTGTTCTTTGCCGATCTCGTGCTGCGCGACAGCGGCGTGGCGGAGCTGCTGCCCACGGTGGATGCGGCGGTCTTCGACGAGGCGCACCAGCTGGTCGAGGCGGGCGTGCAGTTCCTCGGCACGACGCTGGCCACCGGCGCAGCGATCGACTTCGGTCGCGACCTGCTGGCCGCGGGCCTGCGCCACGCCCGGGGTCTGCAGCCGTGGACCGAGCGGCAGTCGGCGGTGGAGCGCGCGGCCCGCGAGCTGAGGCTCGCCTGCGCGGGCCCGCTGCGCGAGATACGCGGCCTGCTCAAGCTGCACTGGGGGGAGCGGGCGGCGCAGGGTGAACTCGTCGCGCCGCTGCAGGCGCTGGCTGCGGCGCTCGAGTCGGCGGGCCAGGCGGCGGCCGTGGTGACCGACGCCGCCCCCGACTTCGGACGGCTCGAGCAGCGCGCGCGGCAGCTCGCATCGCTGGCGCAGGGGTTCGCCGGGCCGCCGGCCGAGGGCAAGGTGCGCTGGATCGACCTGTCGCCGCAACAGGCCCGGCTCGTCGAGTCGCCGCTCGACGTGCGCGAGGCACTGGCCGAGCAGCGGCAGTCAGGGCCGCGGAGTTGGATCTTCACGTCGGCCACGCTCGGGGCCGAGCCGACGCTGGCCTGGTTCACCGTGCCCACCGGGCTCGAGGACGCCGCGCGGCTGGTCGTCGGCAGCCCGTTCGACTACCCGCGTCACGCCCGCATCTGGATCCCGCGTCCGTTCCCCAAGCCCAACGACGCGAGCCACCCCGCGGCAGTCGGTGCGCTGGCGGCACGGCTTGCCTCCGAACTGGGCGGGCGCACCTTCGTGCTGACCACGACGCTGCGGGTGCTGCCGGCGATCGCCGACGCTCTGCGTGCAGCCGCGCCGCAGCTCACCGTGCTCGTGCAGGGCACCGAGCCGCGCCGCACGCTCCTGACGCGTTTCGGGCAGGGACTCCACGCGGTGCTGGTCGGATCGCAGACGTTCTGGGAGGGCATCGACGTGCCCGGTGACGCGCTGCAGTGCGTGGTGATCGACAAGCTGCCCTTCCCACCGCCGAACGATCCGCTCGTGCAGGCTCGGGTGCGCGCGCTGCGCGCGGCCGGCCGCGACCCGTTCGAGGAGTACTTCGTTGCCGAGGCTGCCGTGTCTCTCAAGCAGGGCGCAGGCAGGCTCATCCGCACCGAGACCGACCGCGGGCTGCTCGTGCTGTGCGACCCGCGCGCGGCTCAGATGGGCTACGGCCGCCGGCTGCTTGCAGCGCTGCCGCCGATGTCACCGCTCGCGGCGGAGGACAACGCGGTCGGCTGGCTGCGCGAACTCGCAGCGGCGCACTGACCCCCCGTCCCCTGCCGGCGGGCGCTGCAGTTCGTCCGGTCCGGGCGGCCCTGGCGGGCGTGTCGGGCCGGCGACATCACCAGACCTTCCACCACGGACGGTCGGCCGCAGCCACCCCGCGGCGCAGGAACTCGCTGTCCGGGTAGGTGAGGCGCAACACCCGTTCGGCGGCGTCGCGCAGCGGCGCGAGCTGGAGCCGGTCGTAGCTGACGACCATCAGGTACAGCGCCTCCTCGGTGGCAGGTGCCGACGGGAACTCGGCCACGGCCTGCTGGGCGCGGTTGGCCGCCGCGACGTAGGCGCCGCGGCGGTAGTAGTAGCGCGCCACGTTGACCTCGTACTCGGCCAGCGAATTGACGATGAACGCCATGCGCAGCCGCGCGTCGGGCGTGTACGGCGACGCCGGGAACTGGTCGACCAGCTGCTTGAAGGCCTGCCACGAGTCGCGCGCGGCGCGCTGGTCCCGCTCGGACAGCCGCTGGCCCGCCAGAGAGCCCAGGAACCCCAGGCTGTCGGCGAAGTTTATGACCCCGCGCAGGTACATCGCGTAGTCCAGCGCCGGCGACGACGGGTTCAGCTTGATGAAGCGCTCGATCGTGGCCAGAGCCGGGGCGCGCTCGCCGCTGCGCCACTGCGTGTACGAAAGGTCGAGTTGCGCCTGCTGGGCGAGCAGGGTGCCGGCGGCAAGGCCCTCGACGCGCTCGAGCGACCTGATCGCCCTGTCGTACCCGCCGGCAGCGATATCGTCGAGAGCCTCCCGATACAATCTCTCGGCTTGCGAGTCGGCGCGCTCGTTCTTCGGCGTCGAGGAGCAGCCCGCGACCATGATGGCGGCGGCCAGCAGGCCCATGGCGATCAGTCGGCCCCGCTGGCGGAGGCTCGGCATTCGGACAGTCATCTCGCGTGCGAGCCGGCGGGCGGCTGCGGTTCGATCGATGACGGATTATAGGAACCCACCCCGTTGAGCCCGGCTGCACGCCGCGTGCCCCGTCCCTCCCACCGCGTCGGCGTCCGCAGCGCAGCGTCGGATCCGGTCGCTGGCAAGCCCGCCGATCAGGGCATGGAGGCCCACACAGACGACAGCGATGATGGCGGCGCCGGTGCGGTCGCAGCGAGGTCGGCCGTCGAGCGGGACGTCAGCGCGAAGGCGGCTGCGGCAGCGCAGACGGATCCGGAAGACGCCCCGCCGGAGCCGCCGCAGGCCGAGCTGCGGGAGCAGGTCGTCTCGCCGTCCGAGCATGGCATGCGGCTGGACCGTCTGCTGGTCGCCATGGCGCCGGAGTTCTCGCGCAGTCACCTTCAGCATCTGGTCGAACGAGGCCACGTGGAGGTCGAGGGCCGCACGACCCCGGTGCCCGCCAGGCGGGTCAAGGCCGGCGAGCGCATCCGCCTCGAACTCGTGCCCACGGACGAGAGCCTGGCGTTCCGGCCGGAGCCGATTCCGCTGCACGTGCTGTACGAGGACCCGCACCTGCTCGTCATCGACAAGCCGGCTGGCCTCGTGGTCCACCCGGCACCGGGCAACTGGTCGGGCACGGTGCTCAATGCGCTGCTGGCGCGGGACGGGGCGGCCGCGCTGCTGCCGCGCGCGGGCATCGTGCACCGGCTGGACAAGGACACCTCGGGCGTGATGGTGATCGCGCGCACCCTGCCGGCCATGACCTCGCTCGCGCGCGCGATCGCGGCGCGCGAAGTCCATCGCGCCTACCTGGCGCTGGCCCACGGCGTGCCGCCGCAAGCCGCGTTCTCCATCGATGCCCCGGTGGGGCGCGACCCGCGCTCGCGGGTGCGTATGGCGGTCGTCGGCGCAGGTGCGGGCGGGCGCGACGCGCGGACCGACGTGCGTGTGCTCGGCTCGCTGGCGGCCGGCGCCGGCCACGGTCCGGTCAGTGCGCTGCTGTGCACCTTGCACACCGGGCGGACGCACCAGATCCGCGTCCACCTCGCCTCGATCGGGCATCCACTGGTGGCCGACGCGACCTACGGCGGCCAACCCGGGCTGGGACTGGACCGGCAGGCGCTGCACGCCCGCGAGCTGCGCTTCGCGCATCCTGCTGGCGCCGCCGAGGTCTGCGCGCGGGCCCCGTTGCCGGCGGACTTCGCTCACGCGTGGGCCCGGATTCCTGGGGCTACAATCGATGTCGAAGTCGATCACGAGGCAGCCGGCCGGACCCATCCGCCGCTGCGCGACGGCGAGAAGAGGCGCGGTGGCGCCGCGCCGTCGTATCCGCCGCGCCGGGCTGGCCGGAAGCCAAGCCGCCGCGGCCCCTGATCGCCCCCCAGCTCCGGGTGCCCGCCGTCGGGCGCGCGCCCCCACGACGCCGCGATGAACACCTCCGAGGCCAAGATCGTCCTCGAGACGGCTCTGGTCTGTGCCAGCGCCCCGCTCACGCTCGCCGAGATGCGGGCCCTGTTCGACGACCAGGTCGGGCCGGACACGCTCCGCGAACTGCTCGACGAACTGTCCCGCGACTGGCAGCACCGCGGCCTCGAGCTGGTGGCGCTTGCCAGCGGCTGGCGCCTGCAGAGCCGGCCCGAGATGCGGATCTACCTGGACCGGCTCCACCCCGAGAAGCCTCCTCGCTATTCGCGCGCCGCGATGGAGACGCTGGCCATCGTGGCTTACCGGCAGCCGGTGACGCGGGGCGACATCGAGGACATCCGCGGCGTGACGGTCAGCAGCCAGATCATCAAGCAGCTCGAGGACCGCGGCTGGATCGAGTCGATCGGATTCCGCGAGGGCCCCGGACGGCCCGCCCTGTACGCGACGACGCGGCAGTTCCTGGATGACCTCGGCCTTGCCAGCCTCGCGCACCTGCCGCCGCTGGACGGATCGGCCGGTCCCGCGCTGGCCGAGCTCGCGGCTGCCATGGACCCCGCGCCGCTGCTGGGCGGGCCCCAGGCGCTGCTCGAGCTCGACGCGACCGAGGGGCCAGCCGCGGAGGCCTCTCCCGAGGCGCCGGTCGCGCTTGACGACGCCCCGTCTGTCGTCAGCGACCCCGCCCGCGCGAGCGAAGACGCCCACGGCGCCCACGACGCCCCTGTGCCCCCCGACGAATTCCCCACCGAACGCCCAGCATGAACGCTCCCGAGCACGCTTCCCCGCCTCCCGACCCGGCTGGCGCAGCGCCCGCCGCTCCCGCCGCCGCACCGGGGACCCCGCCCGGGGACGCATCGGGGAACGCGCCAGGGAACGCGCGAGAAGCGGCGGCGCCAACCCGTCGCCGCGCGCCGCGCAAACCCAAGGCTGCAGCCGAGGCCGCTTCGGCCGCGCCGGCCGGTGTCGTGGCGGGCCCCGCCGAGCCCGGACGCGAGGCGGGCGGACCCGACGCCCCGCCGCCTGTCAGGGCCGCGTCCGATACGCCACCGGACACCGCGGTTGCGGACGGCGCCGCCCCAGAGTCTGGGGCGGCCGAGGCCTCCCCGATGGGCCCCGCGGGCAGCGAGGAGCACGGACGCTCCGGGAGGCGCGGGCGCAACCGTCGCCGCGCCCGGCGCGGGGGCGAGCGTCGCGGCGAGGGCGGCGGCAACGCCCCCGGCGCGGACACGCCTTCGGCGGCGGGCGAGGCACCGGAAGACGTGCCTGCAGACGAGACCGCCATGCCCGTGGAGCCGGCACCGCAGCCCGACGAGGTCTTTGCCGAGGTGCTCTCCGGCGCCTTCGACGCCTCGCAGCCTGCCGAGGGCGAGACGCCGCCGCTGCCGCCGCGGCGCGTGCTCGCGGCCGAGCCGGACGCGCCCAAGCTGCACAAGGTGCTGGCGCAGGCGGGCCTGGGCTCGCGGCGCGACCTCGAGCAGATGATCACCGAGGGCCGCATCACGGTGAACGGTCAGCCCGCTCACATCGGGCAGCGCGTCAGCTTCGGCGACCGCATCAGCTGCGACGGCAAGCCGGTGCGCTTCCGCATCGCACCGCCGCCGGCGCGCGTGCTGGCATATCACAAGCCCGCCGGCGAGGTCGTCACGCACGACGACCCGCAGCAGCGCCCGACCGTGTTCCGGCGCCTGCCCAGGCTCGGGCAGGGCAAGTGGCAGAGCGTCGGACGGCTCGACATCAATACCGAGGGGCTGCTGCTCTTCACGAATTCGGGCGACCTCGCCAACCAGCTGATGCACCCGCGCTTTGGCGTGGAGCGCGAGTACGCGGTCCGCTCCCTCGGCATGCTGTCGGAGGAGAGCCGGGTGCGGCTGCTCGACGGCATCGAGGTCGACGGCCAGCGCGCAGCGTTCAAGAGCATCGTCGATGGCGGCGGCGAGGGGGCCAACCACTGGTACCGCGTCGTCATCACCGAAGGCCGCAACCGCGAGGTGCGCCGCCTGTTCGAGGCGGTGGGCCACGCCGTCAGCCGCCTGATCCGCATCCGCTACGGCTCGGTCGTGCTGCCGCGCGGCCTGCGCCGCGGCGTCTGGGTCGACCTGGGCGACGCGGACGTCCGCGCGCTGCGGCGCCTGGCCCAGCCGCCACGCCCCGAGGGCGGCGATGCCGGCGCGGGCGACCGTGCCGAGCGCCCCGGGCGCCGCGGGCGCAAGCGGCGTGACGGCCCGCGCCCCGAGCGCGGGCCGGGCGAGGCGGCGCCGGTCGGCCGGGTCGTCGACTACGACGATGTCGACGGCCCCGAGGTAATCGACGGGGCGGCGATCCCCAACCCGCTGCAGCAGACCTTCGACCGGCGCGCCATCCAGCAGGCCCGCACGCAGCGCCGCGAGATCAGCGAGGACGGACCGATCCCCAACCCGCTGCAGCAGACCTACGACAAGCGGGCGTTGCAGAAGGAGCGCCAGCCCAGGCGCGAGATCAGCGAGGACGGGCCGATCCCCAACCCGCTGCAGCAGACCTACGACAAGCGCTTCGTTCAAGGGGGTGGCGGCTTCGGCTCGCCGCTCGGACGCCCCGGCGGCAAGGGCCCTGGCAAGGGCGGGGGCAGGCCCGGCGGGAAGGGCGGCGGCGTGGGCGGCGGCAAGGGCCAGGGCAAGGGCGGGCCCGGCGCGGGCGGTCCGCGCGGCGGCGCCAAGGCGCGCCGCGGCAAGGGCGGTGCGCCCCAGGGCGGGGCCCTGGGCGGGGCCCCTGGCGGACAGCCCGACCCGATGCGCACCTCGGTGGGCTACATCGGTGCCGACGCGTTCCTGCGCAAGCCGGGCGGGCGAGGCGGGCGGTCTGGTGGCGGGGGTGGCGGCGGGGGTGGCGGCGGTCGTGGCGGCCGCGGTCAGCCGAGGTGATCCGCCGCCCCGCTGGCGCCGTCTAGAATGGTGGGCTTTGCAAGCCGTTGATTCAGGAGAGATTTTCCATGGCCGTCGAACGTACCCTGTCCATCATCAAGCCCGACGCCGTGGCCAAGAACGTGATCGGCCAGATCTACGCCCGCTTCGAGTCGGCGGGCCTCAAGGTCGTGGCCGCGAGGATGATGCACCTGAGTCGTGCCGATGCCGAGGCCTTCTACGCCGTGCACCGGGCGCGCCCCTTCTTCGCCGACCTCGTCAAGTTCATGATCTCCGGGCCGGTGATGGTGCAGGTGCTCGAGGGCGAGGGCGCGATCGCGAAGAACCGCGAGCTGATGGGCGCCACCGACCCGAAGAAGGCGGCCGCGGGCACGATTCGCGCCGACTTCGCCGACAGCATCGACGCCAACGCGGTGCATGGCAGCGACGCCCCCGAGACGGCGGCGGTCGAGGTCGCGTTCTTCTTCCCCGGCATGAACATCCACTCGCGCTGAGCGCGCCGCAGGCCGCTGCCTCGATGGCCGTCAACCTCCTCGACTTCGATCTCGACGGCCTCGCGGCCTACTGCGAGCAGCTCGGCGAGAAGCGGTTCCGTGCGGTCCAGCTCTACCGCTGGATCCACCAGAAAGGTGCGCGCGAATTCGGGCAGATGACCGACCTGGCGCGCTCTCTGCGGACGCGGCTCGAGGGGTCGGCAGAGATCCGCCCGCTGCGGCCCGCAGGCGAGCATGCCTCGGCCGACGGGACGGTGAAGTGGCTGTTCGACGTCGGCGGCGGCGACGTGATCGAGTCCGTGTTCATCCCCGAGGCCGACCGCGGCACACTGTGCGTCAGCTCGCAGGCCGGCTGCGCCGTGGGCTGCCGCTTCTGCAGCACCGGCCACCAGGGGTTCAGCCGCAACCTCACCACCGGCGAGATCGTCGCCCAGCTCTGGCACGCCGAGCACCGGCTGCGTGAGCGGCTCGGCCTCGCGCCGGGCGAGCGTGCGATCGACAACGTGGTGATGATGGGCATGGGCGAGCCGCTGCAGAACTACGCCGCGCTGATCCCGGCGCTGCGGACCATGCTCGACGACCATGCCTACGGCCTGTCGCGCCGGAGGGTCACCGTGTCCACGTCGGGCATGGTGCAGATGATCGACCGCCTGGCGCAGGACTGCCCGGTCGCGCTGGCGGTGTCCCTGCACGCGCCGGACGATGTGCTGCGCGACGAGTTGGTGCCGCTGAACCGGAAGCACGGGCTGGACGAGCTGCTCGATGCCTGCGGCCGCTACCTGGCAGCTGCGCCCCGAGACTTCGTCACGTTCGAGTACTGCATGCTCGACGGCGTCAACGACAGCGATGCGCAGGCGCACGCCCTGGTGCGGCTGGTGCGGGGCCGCGTGTCCTGCAAGTTCAACCTGATCCCGTTCAATCCGTTCCCGGCCTCGGGGCTGAAGCGCTCGCCTTCGGCCCGCGTGGCAGCGTTCGCCCGCGTCCTCCAGGACGCCGGCATCGTGACCACGGTGCGACGCACGCGCGGCGACGACATCGACGCCGCCTGCGGCCAACTGGCCGGGGAGGTGCAGGACCGCACCCGGGCGCGCGAGCGGTTGCTGGCTCGGCGGCAGTTCCCGGTCGAAGTGCGGCCGGCGGCCGCGGAGGCACGCTGACATGACCATCCTTGGCCGGCCGGCCCGGCTGTCGGCATGGCTTCTCGCATCGCTCGTCGCCCTCGTGGCGCTGGGCGGCTGCCAGAGCACGACCCAGATCGTGCGGCCGGGCGGCGACAGCCCGGCGCCCGCGGCCGAGCGGCGAAATCCGGCCGATCCGGCGGAGGTCGAGCGCCGGGCCAGGACGCGGCTGGAGCTCGCGGCGCTGTATTTCAGCCGCGGCCAGAACGCGACCGCTCTGGAGGAACTGCGCCAGGCACAGGCCGCCCGCCCCGACCTGCCGGGCACCCACAGCCTGCGCGGCCTGATCCTGGCCGGCATGGGCGAGTTCGGGCAGGCCGACGAGAGCTTCAGGCGTGCGTTGCAGGTCGACCCGCGCGACGGCGACGCGATGCACAACTACGGCTGGTTCCTGTGCCAGCAGCGTCGCTTCGACGACGCGGACAGCCAGTTCCGCAGTGCGCTGGCGCTGCCGCAATACCCCGACACGGTGCGCACGCTGCTCGCGCAGGGGGTCTGCCACGCGCGGTCCGGCCGCTGGCCCGAGGCCGAGCTCGCGCTGTCGCGCAGCTACGAGCTCGACCCGTCCAACCCGGTCACCGCCTACAACCTGGCCGAGGTGCTGCTGCGCCGCGGCGAACTCGAACGCGCGCGCTTCTACGTCGGGCGGATCAACGCGCTGCCCGACCTCGTGAGCGCCCAGAGCCTGTGGCTCGCGGCCCGCATCGAGCGCCGTCGCGGCCAGCTCGACCTGGTGGCCGAGCTGGGCCGACGCCTGCGTGAGCGCTTCCCGCAGTCCCCGGAAGCGCTGCAATTCGAGCGAGGCCGCTTCGATGACTGATCCGGCAGGCGAGGCCGCTGCCGCCCGCTCGGCAGGCGCGCTGCTGCGGGCGGCGCGGGAGGCCCGGGGCGTGCACATTGCTGCGCTGGCGGCCGCGATCAAGGTGGCGCCGCGCAAGCTCGATGCCCTGGAGAACGACCGCTGGCACGAGCTGCCCGACGCAACCTTCACGCGCGCTCTGGCGCAGACAGTGTGCCGAGCGCTCAAGGTCGAGGCGCGTCCGGTATTGGACCTGCTTCCACCGCCCGAGCCTGGACCTCTGGAGCCGGTGGCCGGCGGCCTGAACGCGCCCTTCAGCGAACGCAGGAGCCGCGACGAGCCCGGCTGGGGCGGTCTGGCGGTCAAGCCGATGGTGGTGGCTGCGGGTGTTCTGCTCATGGCCGCTCTGCTCCTGTGGCTGCTGCCGCCCACATCCTGGCTGGCCAGCCTGCGCCCGGAGCCGGTCACCGTGTCCGTGTCGCTCCCGCCCCCCGCCGGGGCAGCGTCTGAGTCCGCTTCCGGGCCTGCGGTGCCGGCCTCCGCGCCCGGGATGATCGTGGGGCCCGCGGCGGGGCCCTCGACGACCGCATCCGCGGCGGCAGCTGTGCCAGGGGGGAGCGCTTCGGCCGGACCTGCCGCCGGCACGCCGGGCGCCGGTGCGACGGCGCCGCTTGGTACGGCTCCAGGTACGGCCCCGGGTGCGACCCCGGGTGCGACCCCGGGTGCGACCGCGGTTGCAACACCGACCGCGGCGACGACCTCCGGCTCCGCTGCGCCGCAGGGCCCGTCAGCGGCCGCTGCCTCCGGGGTGCTGCGGCTGCGCACGACCGAGGCGTCCTGGGTCGAGGTGCGCGACGGTGCGGGCCGCACGCTGCTGTCGCGCATCGTGCAGCCGGGCGAGGTCATCGGGCTGGACGGCGCGCTGCCGCTGAGGCTGGTGATCGGGAACTCGGCGGCGACCCAGGTCCTCTTCCGCGGCCAGGCGGTGGACCTGCCGCGGCGCGGCACCGAGGCCGTGTCGCGCCTGGAGTTGCAGTAGCCTTCGCAGGACGGTTCGCCCATGGACGACGCAGCACCGCAACCCATCGCGGCGGCTATGCCGGCGCCGCGCCGCTCGCGCCAGGCTCGCGTCCGCTGGGGCGACCGCGTCGTGACGATCGGCGGCGACGCCCCGGTGCGCGTGCAGTCGATGACCAACACCGACACGGTGGACGTGATCGAGACGGCCATCCAGTGCAAGGAGCTGGCGCAGGCCGGCAGCGAACTGGTTCGCATCACGGTCAACACGCCCGAGGCGGCCGAGGCCGTGCCCCACATCCGCGAGCAGCTCGACCGCATGGGCATCGACGTGCCGCTGGTGGGCGACTTCCACTACAACGGCCACCGGCTGCTGACCGACCACCCGGCGATGGCCGAGGCGCTCTCCAAGTACCGCATCAACCCGGGCAACGTCGGCAAGGGCGACAAGAAGGACCGTCAGTTCGCGATGATGATCGAGGCGGCGATGAAGCACGACAAGGTCGTGCGCATCGGCGTCAACTGGGGCAGCCTCGACCAGGAACTGCTGGCCTCGCTGATGGACGCCAATGCCGTGCGCCCGCAGCCGCTCGATGCCAAGCAGGTGATGTACGAGGCCGTCGTTCAGAGCGCGCTCTCTTCGGCGTCCTACGCCCGAGAGCTCGGGATGAACCCGGACAACATCGTGATCAGCTGCAAGATGAGCGGTGTGCAGGACCTGATCTCGGTGTACCGAGCACTGGCGCGCCGCTGCGACCATGCCCTGCACCTGGGTCTGACCGAGGCGGGCATGGGCACCAAGGGCACGGTGGCCTCGGCCGCCGCACTGGCAGTGCTGCTGCAGGAGGGCATCGGCGACACGATCCGCGTCAGCCTGACGCCGCAGCCGGGCGAGTCGCGGACCCAGGAGGTGGTGGTCGCGCTCGAGATTCTCCAGAGCCTCGGGCTGCGCGCGTTCAACCCGAGCGTCACCGCCTGCCCCGGCTGTGGTCGCACGACCAGCACGACCTTCCAGGAACTCGCCAAGCAGATCGACGACTTCCTGCGCGCGCAGATGCCGGTCTGGAAGAGCCGCTATCCCGGCGTCGAGAACCTGAAGGTCGCGGTCATGGGCTGCATCGTCAACGGACCGGGCGAGAGCAAGCACGCCGACATCGGCATCAGCCTGCCCGGCACCGGCGAGGCCCCGGCCGCGCCGGTGTTCATCGACGGCCAGAAGGCCGTCACGCTGCGTGGCGAAGGCATCGCGCGAGACTTCCACAAGCTGGTCGAGGACTACATCGAGCGGCGCTTCGGCTGACCCCCTTCACGGGGATGCGGCCGCGGCGCGGGGCAGGGCATCGCCGGTAGCCTGGCGCAGCCGGGGACGCACCAGCCGGCCTATCAGGCCAGCAACGATCATTCAGGATGGCAATTGGCTGAACGCATCACCGCCGTCAAGGGCATGAACGACCTGCTGCCCGAGGGGGCGGCGCACTGGGAGCGGGTCGAGGCGGTGTTGCGCGACGTGCTCGCGCGCTGGGGCTACCGCAATCTCCGCACGCCGGTCGTCGAGCCGACGGCGCTGTTCGTCCGCGGCCTCGGGGAAGTCACCGACATCGTCGAGAAGGAGATGTTCTCCTGGGTCGACGCCATGAACGGCGACCGGTTGTCGCTGCGGCCGGAGGCCACGGCCGGGATCGTGCGCGCGATCAACGAGCACAACGCCCTGTACAACGGGCCGCTTCGCATCTGGCAGCTCGGCCCGATGTTCCGCCACGAGCGCCCGCAGAAGGGCCGCTCGCGCCAGTTCCACCAGCTCGACGTCGAGGCGCTGGGCCACCCTGGGCCCGACGTGGACGCCGAGATCATCCTGATGCTGCGCGAGCTGTGGCAGCGCTTCGGCCTGGCCGAGGGCGCCGACGTCGTGCTCGAGCTCAACAGTCTCGGCCAGCCCGCCGAGCGCATGGCCCACCGGCAGGCGCTGATCGCCCACCTCGAGGCCCATGCCGACCTGCTCGACGAGGACGGTCGCCGGCGCCTGCACACCAACCCGCTGCGCATCCTCGACACGAAGAACCCGGCGCTCGACGCCGTGGTGGCGGCGGCGCCGCGCCTGATGGACTTCCTCGGGCCGGCCTCGCTGGCCCACTTCGACGCCGTGCGCTCGGTGCTCGACGCGGCCGGACTGGCTTACACCGTGAACCCGCGCCTCGTCCGGGGCATGGACTACTACAACCTGACCGTGTTCGAGTGGAAGAGCCGCCACCTCGGTGCCCAGAGCACGGTGTGCGGCGGAGGCCGCTACGACGACCTGATCGAGACGCTGGGTGGCAAGCCCGCGCCCGGCATCGGTTTCGGGCTCGGCATGGAACGGTTGATGCTGCTGCTCGAGGCCACCGGCCGCTTGCCCGCGCCCGGACCGGCCGACATCCCGGACGCCTACGCCGTCGTGCCCGACTCTGCTGCGCTGCCCGTGGTGATGCCGCTGCTGGCGCAGCTGCGTGCGCGCGGCCTCGCCATCGTCATGCACGCCGCGGGGCGCGATGGCGCCGGCAGCATGAAGGCCCAGTTCCGGCGTGCCGATGCAAGCGGCGCGCGTCACGCGCTGGTCTTCGGCCCCGACGAACTGGCCGCTGGCTGCGTGACCGTCAAGCCATTGCGCGAGGCGGGTGCCGGGCAGGCGACCTTGCCACTCGCCGACCCCGCCGCGCTGGCCGAGCGGCTGCAGCGTCGATAATCCGCGGCTTCGCCCGCCGCCACGAGCCCCCCACGCATGGCCACCCAACTCGACCTGCAGGAGCAGGAACAGCTCGACGCCCTCAAGGCGTTCTGGAACCGCTACGGCAACCCGATCACCTGGTTGCTGGTGCTCGTGCTGGGCGGGTTCGCCGCCTGGAACGGCTGGCAGTGGTACGAGCGCGACCGCGGCGCGAAGGCCGGGGCCCTGTTCGACGAGCTCGAGCGCACGGCGCAGACGGCCGACGCGGACCGAGCCGGCCGGATCTTCGCCGACCTGCGCGAGCGCTATCCTTCGTCGGCATTCGCCCAGCAGGGCGGCCTGCTGGCCGCGAAGGTGCAGTTCGACAAGGGGCAGCCCGACGCGGCGAAGGCGTCGCTGCTCTGGGTGGCCGAGAAGGGCACGGAGGAAGAACTGCGCACGATCGCCAGGCTGCGCCTGGCAGGCCTGCAACTCGAGGCGCGTCAACACGACGAAGCGCTCAAGACGCTCGACAGCGCGCGCGCCGCGGGCTTCGAAGCTCTGGTGGCCGACCGCCGCGGCGATATCCTGATGGCCCAGGGCAAGGCCGCCGAGGCGCGGGCGGCGTGGCAGACCGCGTGGGCAGCCCTGGACGAGAAGCAGTTCTACAAGCGCATCGTCGAGGCGAAGCTGACGTCCATCGGGGCGGCCCCAGCGGTGGCGCCCGCGGCGTCGGCGGCTTCGGCGGCCGGAGCGACCAAGTGAGTCGCGGACGCACTCGCATGGCTCCACCGGCGACCCGTGTCATCGCGCGCCGGGGGGCGATGGCTGCCGGGGTGGCCGCGGTCGTCATGCTGCTGGCTTCCTGCGCGGCGGATCGCCCGAAGCCGGCCCCGCTGGCCGAACTGGTGCCCAAGGTGGCCGGCCAACAGGTCTGGAACCTGCGACTGGGCCGGCCGGGTTTCCAGCTCGTGCCCGCGGCGCGCGAAGGCAACTTCTTCGTTGCCGCCGGCGACGGCACGGTGATCGCGCTGGCGGCCGACACCGGCGCCGAGCGTTGGCGTTCGAGCGCCGGGGGGCCGCTGTCGGCCGGCGTCGGCAGCGACGGGCGGTTCGTCAGCGTCGTCACGCGCGGCAACGAGGTCGTCACCTTCGAAGCCGGCCGCGAGGCATGGCGCAAGCGCGTTCCCTCGGCCGTGGTCACGCCGCCTTTCGTGGCCGGTGAGCGGGTCTTCGTGATGACCGTCGACCGGGTCGTGCACGCGTTCGACGCTGTCGACGGGCGGCGCCTGTGGGTGATGCGGCGCCCTGGCGATCCGTTGACGCTGGCCCAACCCGGCTTGCTGGCGGCGCACCGCGACACGCTGCTGGTGGGTCAGGGTCCGCGACTGACTGGTGTCGACCCGCTGCGCGGAACGGTGCGCTGGGAGGCAGCGCTCGCCTCGCCGCGCGGCACGAACGAGGTCGAGCGTCTGGCCGATCTGCTGGGTCCGCCGGCGCGCGTGGGCTCGCGCTTCTGCGCGCGGGCGTTCCAGTCCGCGGTCGGCTGCGCCGACGCCGAGCGCGGCGCGGCCCTGTGGACCCGCAACACCGGGGGCATCCAGACGGTGGCCGCCGACGCCGAGCGCGTGTTCGGCGCCGACGCGAGCGACCGCGTGACGGCCTGGCGCGCAGACAACGGCGACATCGCCTGGACCACCGAGTCGCTGCTGAACCGGCGGCTGTCCGGTGCGCTGGCCGTGGGTCCACTGGTCGTGCTCGGTGATGGCGAGGGATTCGTGCACTTCCTCTCGACAGCCACGGGCGAGGTGCAGCTGCGCCTGCCCACCGACGGCAGCCCGGTGGTCGGCACGCCTGTCGTCGAAGGGCAGACGCTGCTCGTAACCACCCGCGATGGCGGGCTGTTCGCGTTCCGTCCGAACTGAAGCCGGCCGCTTCCACCCGACGTCTGCCTGACCCATGCCCAACGCGATGATCCGCCCGGCGGTGTGTCCGGCGACCCGCCGCGAGCATCTGCCGATGCCGCGGGCAGTGCCCGGGCCGCCCGTGCGCCGCGTCGACAGGAAGGCCTGGCGATGAAGCCGGTCGTCGCCCTGGTCGGGCGGGCCAACGTCGGCAAGAGCACGCTGTTCAACCGCATCACCGGAAGCCGCGACGCGATCGTGGCCGACTTTCCCGGGCTCACCCGCGACCGCCACTACGGCGACGCCCGGCTTGGGGATCGCGAGTTCATCGTCGTCGACACGGGCGGCTTCGAGCCCGACAAGCCGACCGGAGTGGTGGCGCAGATGGCGCGGCAGACGCGCCAGGCCGTGGCCGAGGCCGACGTCGTCGTCTTCGTCACCGACATACGCGGCGGGCTGACGGCGCAGGACCACGACATCGCGCGCTTCCTGCGCACGCAGGACAAGCGTGTCGTGCTGGCCGTCAACAAGGCCGAGGGCATGGCCGGGTCGCCGCTGCTGGCGGAGTTCCACGAGCTGGGGATCGGTGAGCCGCACCCGGTCAGCGCCGCGCACGGGCAGGGCGTCCGCAGTCTGCTGGAAGCGGCCCTGGAGGGGTTGCCCGATGCGTCCCTCGATGCGGTGCAGCCGGCGGCCGCGGGCGCCGAGGGCGTGGGCGATGCGACACGGCCGATCCGGCTCGCCGTGGCCGGCCGGCCCAACGTCGGCAAGAGCACCCTGATCAACGCCTGGCTGGGCGAGGAACGGCTGGTGGCGTTCGACCAGCCGGGAACGACCCGCGACGCGATCAGCGTGCCCCTCGAGCGCGACGGGCGTCGGTTCGAGCTGATCGACACCGCCGGGCTGCGCCGCAAGGGACGCGTGTTCGAGGCGGTGGAGAAGTTCTCCGTCGTCAAGACGCTTCAGGCCATCGCCGACGCCCACGTCGTGCTGCTGCTGATCGACGCCACCCAGGGCGTCGGGGAGCAGGACGCCCACGTCGCCGGCTACATCGTCGAAAGCGGCCGGGCGGTGGTGGTGGCGATCAACAAGTGGGATGCCGTCGACGCCTACCAGCGCGAGATGCTGGAACGCTCGCTTGCAATGCGTCTGCCGTTCCTGCGCTTTGCGCCGGTGCTGCACATCTCGGCCCTCAAGCGCCAGGGCCTGGGCCCCGTGTGGAAGGCGCTTCTGCAGGCGCACGCGGCGGCCACCACGAAGATGCCCACCCCGGTGCTCACCCGGCTGCTGCAGGCGGCTGTCCAGCATCAGGCGCCACGCCGGGCCGGGCGCTTCCGCCCCAAGATGCGCTACGCGCACCAGGGCGGCATGAACCCGCCGATCGTCGTGATCCACGGCAACGCCCTCGAGCACGTGACCCCGGCCTACCGGCGCTACCTCGAGGGCCGCTTCCGCGAACATTTCCAGCTGCAGGGCACGCCGCTGCGGATCGAGTTCCGCTCCGGGCGCAACCCTTTCGACGACAAGGAAGCCTGAGCACCCGGCGGCCGCGCGGGCGCGCCTGACTGCGGCCGACGGCCGAACGTGACCTACGTCCCGGCCGCACTCAAGGCCACCTGCCGATCGGGGCATGCGCGCTGTGTTAAGGTGACCGGGTCCAGCGTATCCAACACGGAGAATATCGTGAGCAACAAAGGCCAACTCCTGCAGGATCCCTTCCTGAACCTGCTGCGCAAGGAGCACGTGCCGGTTTCGATCTACCTGGTCAACGGCATCAAGCTCCAGGGCCATATCGAGTCCTTCGACCAGTACGTCGTGCTGTTGCGCAACACCGTGACCCAGATGGTCTACAAGCACGCGATCTCCACCGTGGTTCCCAGCCGCGCGGTGAACTTCCACCCGACCGACAACAACGCCGAAGCGGCCTGAGCGCCGCGCCGGCCGAGCCCTTCCGATCTTGAGTGCCTCGACTTCGCCGGCCGCCCCCGACGGCGCGCCCGCTGGCGACCTCACGCGCGCGGTGCTGGTCGGCGTCGACCTCGGGACCGGCGCCGCCTTCGACCCCGAGCTCGACGAGCTCGCCCAGCTGGCCGCTTCGGCCGGCGACTTGGCCGTGGCCCGCATCACGGCACGCCGCAAGGCGCCCGACCCGGCGCTGTTCGTCGGCAGCGGCAAGGCCGACGAGATCAAGGCCATGGTCGCCGCCACTTCCGCGCAGGGCGTGATCTTCGACCAGGCGCTGTCGCCGGCTCAGCAGCGCAACCTGGAGCGCCACCTCGGCGTCCCCGTCGCTGACCGCACCTCGCTGATCCTGGACATCTTTGCCGATCGCGCGCAGAGCTTCGAGGGCAAGCTGCAAGTGGAGCTG
Organism: Rubrivivax sp.; assembly: GCA_020248915.1. GTDB lineage: Bacteria > Pseudomonadota > Gammaproteobacteria > Burkholderiales > Burkholderiaceae_C > Rubrivivax. The sequence continues at coordinate 163,148 of JADCGP010000008.1, forward strand.
GCGCGGCTGCAGTACCTGAGCACACGGCTGGTGCGCCGCTGGAGCCACCTGGAGCGCCAGCGCGGCGGCATCGGCACGCGCGGGGGGCCGGGCGAAGCACAGATCGAGCTCGACCGTCGGATGATCGGCGACCGCATCAAGACCGTGAAGGAACGGCTCGAGAAGGTCAAGCGCCAGCGCGGCACGCAGCGGCGCGCCCGCGAGCGGCGCGGGACCTTCCGCGTATCGCTGGTGGGCTATACCAACGCCGGCAAGAGCACGCTCTTCAACGCACTGGTCAAGGCGCGCGCCTACGCCGCCGACCAGCTGTTTGCGACGCTCGACACGACGACACGGCAGCTTTGGCTGCCGCAGGGCGACGGGGGCGGCGTGCAGGTCACTCTGTCGGACACCGTCGGCTTCATCCGCGACCTGCCGCACAAGCTGGTCGAGGCGTTCCGTGCCACGCTGCAGGAGGCTGCGGAGGCCGACCTGCTGCTGCACGTGATCGACGCCTCGAGCGAGCAGCGCGACGAGCAGGTCGCCGAGGTCGAGCGCGTGCTGGCGGAGATCGGTGCCGAGTCGGTGCCGCAGATGCTCGTGTACAACAAGTGCGACCGGCTGGATCCCGGCCTCCGGCCCCGGGCCGAGGCCGACTGGATCGAGGTCCACCCGGGCCTGCGCCGCCGGCGCGTGTTCACCAGCGCCCTGACCGGGCAGGGCCTGGACCCGTTGCGTGCCGCGATCGCCGAGGCGGCGTTCGCTGCCCGCGGCGCCCCGCTTCCGAACGAACTTTCCACGCTGGAATAGCCATGCGAGCGCTGCGCCGCTTCTTCCTGATCTTCAACAACCGCAACGACGGGCCGCCCGACCTGGACGAGCTCTGGCGCGACTTCAACAAGAAGCTCACGGGCCTGTTCGGCGGCCGTGGCGGGCCGCAACGCCCCGACGAGCGGCCGCCTTCGGGCGGCGGCGGTGGCGGCGGCGGCTTCCAGCCGGACGCCAGGAGTGCCGGGATCGGTGCCGGCCTGATCGGGGGCGTGGCGCTGCTGGTCTGGCTTGGCAGCGGTTTCTTCATCGTGCAGGAAGGCCAGCAGGCGGTGGTGACGACCTTCGGCCGCTACAGCCATACCTCCGACGCCGGCTTCCAGTGGCGCATGCCCTATCCGGTCCAGGCCCACGAGATCGTCTCCGTGACGCAGCTGCAGTCGGTCGAGGTCGGCCGCAACGCGGTCGTGCAGGCCACCGGGCTGCGCGACTCGTCGATGCTCACCCAGGACGAGAACATCGTCGACATCCGCTTCACGGTGCAATACCGCCGCACCGACGCGAGGGCCTACCTGTTCGAGAACAACCGGCCCGACGAGGCGGTCGTGATGGCCGCCGAGAGCGCGGTGCGCGAGATCGTCGGCCGCAGTCGCGTCGACCAGGTGCTCTACGAGCAGCGCGACGCCATCGCTGCCGACCTCGTCAAGAGCATCCAGGCGCAGCTCGACCGCGTCAAGGCCGGCATCGTCGTGGGCAACGTCAACGTGCAGAACGTCCAGGTGCCCGACTCCGTGCAGGCGGCGTTCAACGACGCGGTCAAGGCCGGTGCCGACCGCGACCGCTTCAAGAACGAGGGCCAGGCCTACGCCAGCGACGTGATCCCGAAGGCCCGCGGCACCGCGTCGCGGCTGATGGAGGAGGCCGAGGGCTACCGCTCGCGCGTGATCGCTCAGGCCGAGGGTGACGCGCAGCGATTCCGCTCGGTGCTTGCGGAGTACCAGAAGGCGCCGGCCGTCACGCGCGACCGGATGTACCTGGAGACGATGCAGCAGATCTACTCGAACGTCACCAAGGTGATGGTCGACAGCCGCAGCGGCAACAACCTGCTGTACCTGCCGCTGGATCGCCTGCTGCAGCAGTCCGGCACGCCCGCGGCGGGAGGCGCCGCGCCAGTGGTCGTGCCCGCGCCGTTGGAGACTGCGCCTGCCGCGGCCGGCACGGACATCCGATCGCGCGACAACGCGCGCAACCGCGACCGCGAAGGCCGCTGAGGGAACCCGCGCCATGAATCGCATCGCCGTCTTCGTCTCCGGCGCGCTGCTCGCGCTGGTGCTCGCGTCCTCAACGCTGTTCGTCGTCGACCAGCGCCAGGTCGGGGTGATCTACGCCCTCGGTGAGATCAAGGAGGTCATCACCGAGCCGGGCCTGAACTTCAAGCTGCCGCCGCCGTTCCAGAACGTGGTCTTCCTCGACAAGCGCATCCAGACGCTCGACAGCCCGGAGACGCGGCCGATCTTCACCGCAGAGAAGAAGAGCCTGGTCATCGACTGGCTGGTGAAGTGGCGCATCGCCGAGCCGCGCCAGTTCATCCGCAACAACGGCGTCGACTTCCGCAACCTCGAGAGCCGCTTGAGCCCGGTGGTCCAGGCCGCGTTCAACGAGGAGATCACGAAGCGCGACGTCAAGGGCGTTCTGGCTGGCGAGCGCGACAAGGTGATGCAGGACGTGCGCACCCGCCTGGCCGACGAGGCGAAGGCCTTCGGCATCGAGATCGTCGACGTGCGGATCAAGCGCGTGGACTTCGTCGCCGACATCACCGACTCGGTGTACCGGCGCATGGAGTCCGAGCGCAAGCAGGTGGCCAACGAACTGCGCAGCCAGGGCCAGGCCGAGGGCGAGAAGATCCGCGCCGACGCCGACCGGCAGCGCGAGGTGATCATCGCCGAGGCCTACCGCGACGCGCAGAAGATCAAAGGCGAGGGCGACGCCAAGGCGAGCGCGCTGTATGCAGATGCCTTCGGCCGCGACCCGCAGTTCGCCCAGTTCTACCGCAGCCTCGAGGCCTACCGCGCGACGTTCCGCAGCCGCGGGGACGTGATGGTTCTCGATCAGAGCAACGAGTTCTTCCGCGCGATGCGCGACTCGTCCGCCGGCGGCCCGCGCCGCTGAGCGCCGCAGCGTCCTGCCGCGACGAGACCGCGTGGGCGACCTGCTGCTCGGCGCGCTCGCGCTGATGCTCGTGCTGGAGGGCCTGCTGCCCTTTCTCAGCCCTGGCGCATGGCGCTCGGTGTTCGAGAAGGCCACCCGCATGAGCGACGGCCAGATCCGCTTCGTCGGGCTGTCGAGCATGCTCGCAGGCCTGGCGCTGCTGCTGATCTGGAGCTGAGCGCTGCGCAGGCCCCGTGCGACGGCGGTCAAGCCGCCCGCCGCGCCTACAATCCGGGCTTTGCCTGTCGCGACCGACCGATGCCTTCCGCCTGGCTGCTGCCCGAGCACATCGCCGATGTGCTGCCGGTGCAGGCGCGGCAGATCGAGGCCCTCAGGCGGCGCCTGCTCGACCGTGCGCGCAGTTACGGATTCGAGCTCGTGATCCCGCCGCTGCTCGAGCACCTCGAGTCGCTTCTCAGCGGCACCGGACGCGAGCTCGACCTGAGGACCTTCAAGCTGGTCGACCAGCTGAGCGGCCGCATGCTCGGTGTGCGTGCCGACACCACCCCGCAGGCCGCCCGCATCGACGCCCACCTGCTGAACCGCGAGGGCGTGACGCGGCTTTGCTACTGCGGGCCGGTGCTCCACACCCGGCCCGATGGCGCCGCTTCGCGCGAGCCGTTGCAGTTCGGCGCCGAGATCTTCGGGCACGCGGGGCTCGAGGCCGACCTGGAGGCGGCCGAGCTCGCGCTGGACTGCCTGCAGGCCGCCGGCGCGGGCACGCTGGTGATCGACCTGGCCGATGCCCGGGTGCTGCGCGGCGTGCTGGCGGGCGTGCCGCTGGACGGTGCGCAGCTCGAGGACCTCGCGGCGGCGCTTGCCGACAAGGACGTGGCGCGCCTCGAGGCGCTGGGCACGGCCGGGGTGCCGCAGGCGGTGCGCAGCGCGCTGCGCGAGCTGCCCAGGCTGTACGGCGGGGTCGAGGTGCTCGAAGCCGCGCGGCGGGTGCTGCCGCAGCGCCCGCTCGTGAAGCAGGCGCTGGACGAACTGGCCTGGCTCGAGTCGCACCTCAAGGCGGCGTTCCCGGACCTGAAGGTCGGTTTCGACCTGTCCGAACTGAGCGGCTACGCGTACTACAGCGGCGCGCGGTTCGCGGTCTACGGCGGCGGATCGAGCGTTGCGCTCGCGCGCGGCGGGCGCTACGACGAGGTGGGTGCGGTGTTCGGGCGCAACCGTCCTGCCGTCGGCTTCAGCCTCGACCTCAAGGCGCTGGCCGACGTCGTGCCTGCGCGGCCGGCGGCCGCGGCGGTGCTCGCGCCGTGGGGCGAGGATCCGGAACTGCGCTCAATCGTACGGCGCCTCCGCGACGCCGGCGAGACCGTGATCGCCGCGCTGCCGGGGCAGCCGCCGCAGACCGCAGCCTTCGCCTGCGACCGCGAACTGGTGCAGGTGGCTGGGAGGTGGGTGCTGCAGGCTCGGCCCGAGCCGCCGCACGCGCTTTCGGCCGCAGCGGCACCATCGCAACCGCTGGCGGCCGCTCCGTCGGCCCCGGCATAGGAAGCTCATGCAACCGGGCATCGCACGCGGCGTCGGCCGCAACGTGGTCGTCGTCGGCACCCAGTGGGGCGACGAGGGCAAGGGCAAGATCGTCGACTGGATGACCGACCACGCGCAGGGCGTGGTGCGTTTCCAGGGCGGTCACAACGCCGGGCACACGCTGGTCATCGCAGGGCGCAAGACCGCGCTGCAGCTGATCCCCAGCGGCATCATGCGCGAGGGCGTCGACTGCTACATCGGCAATGGTGTGGTGGTCGACCCCGACCACCTGCTGGCCGAGATCGCCCGGCTCGAGGCTCTGGGAATCGAGGTGCGCCCGCGCCTCTTCGTCAGCGAGGCCTGCCCACTGATCCTGCCGCTGCACGTCGAGCTCGACCGCGCGCGCGAGGCCGCCCGCGAGCACAGCGGCAGCGGACGCATCGGCACCACCGGCAAGGGGATCGGGCCGGCCTACGAGGACAAGGTGGGTCGGCGCGCGCTGCGTGTCCAGGACCTGAAGCATCCCGGGCGCCTCGAGCAGAAGCTGCGCGTGCTGGTCGAGCGTCACAACGCCGAGCTCGTGCACGTGCTGCGGGCCGCACCGCTCGAGCTGGCGCCGATCCTCGAGGGCGCGCTGCGCGCCGCCGAGGGCATCCGGCCGCTGATGGCCGATGTCGGCTACCGCCTGTACAGCGCCCACGCTCAAGGCGCTAACCTGCTGTTCGAGGGGGCCCAGGGCACGCTGCTCGACATCGACCACGGCACCTACCCCTACGTCACCAGCAGCAACTGCGTGGCCGGCAACGCCGCCGCGGGCTCCGGGCTGGGCCCGGGCCTGCTGCACTACGTGCTCGGCATCACCAAGGCCTACACGACGCGCGTCGGCGCCGGTCCGTTCCCGACGGAGCTCGACATCGACACCCCGGGCGCGGTCGGCCACCACCTGAGCACGGTCGGCCAGGAGCGCGGCACCGTTACCGGGCGTGCCCGCCGCTGCGGGTGGCTGGATGCGGCCGCGTTGAAGCGCTCGATCATCATCAACGGCGTCAGCGGCCTGTGCATCACCAAGCTGGACGTGCTCGATGGGCTGCCCGAGATCCGGATCTGCACCGGCTACCGCCTCGGCGACCGGCAGCTCGACGTGCTGCCGCTGGACGCCGACGAGATCGAGGCCTGCGAGCCGGTGTACGAGACGCTGCCCGGGTGGAGCGAGACGACGGCGGGGCTGACCAACTGGGAGCAACTGCCGCTCAATGCCCGCCGCTACCTCGAGCGGATGCAGACCCTGATCGGCGCCCCGATCGACATGGTGTCGACCGGGCCGGACCGAGTGCACACGATCCTGCTGCGCCACCCGTTCCGCGCCTGACGTACGGCGAAGAAACCCACGGAGGAGACCCCGCACCATGCTGACCGACGACGGCAAGCACCTGTACGTGTCCTGGGACGAGTATCACCTTCTGATCGAGCGTCTGGCGCTGAAGGTGGCCGCTTCGGGCTGGGCCTTCGACCAGATCCTGTGTCTCGCGCGGGGCGGCATGCGGCCTGGCGACGTGCTCTCGCGCGTGTTCGACAAGCCCCTGGCCATCATGTCGACCAGCTCGTACCGCTCCGACGGCGGCACGCTCCAGGGCCGGCTGGACATGGCCAAGTACATCACGATGCCCAAAGGGGAACTCGCCGGGCGCGTGCTGTTGGTCGATGACCTGGCCGACACCGGCGTGACGCTGCGCGCGGTGGTCGATCGACTGCGTGGCATGCCGTCCATCCAGGAGCTGCGCGCCGCCGTGATCTGGGTGAAGGGCGTGTCGAGCTACACGCCCGACTACTACGTCGAACTGCTGCCCACGAGCCCGTGGATCCACCAGCCGTTCGAAGAGTACGACAACCTGCGCCCCGATGGCCTGGCGCGCAAGTTCCAGATCTGAAGGAAGAGAAGCGCGGCCGCCTGTGCTGCCGGGCTCCTGGCCGCGATGGGATGGACGACCCCGGGGAGCCGATCGCATCAGGCGGTTGCCGCCGATTCACCCGCGAGCCAGGGGTGGTGCCCAGGAGAGGACTCGAACCTCCACGCCGCTAAGCGCTAGTACCTGAAACTAGTGCGTCTACCAATTCCGCCACCTGGGCAGGTCGCGAACCGAGGAATATAGCATCAACACGAACGACAAACAAAGCGCCACCGGCACCCCGGCGCTGCTGGGCGAGATCGAAGGCCGGGTCGAAGGGCACCGGGACGGGCACGGCTTCGTCCTGCCCGATGGCGGAGGAGCCCCCGTCTATCTTGCTCCGCAGGAGATGCGCAGCGTGCTGCACCGCGACCGCGTGCGGGTGCGCGTGCAGCGGCTGGACCGCAAGGGCCGGCCCGAAGGGCGCCTCGTCGACATCCTCGAGCGCGCCCGGACGCCGATCATCGGCCGGTTGCTTCACGAGGCCGGGCAGTGGATCGTCGCGCCGGAGGATCGTCGCTACGGCCAGGACATCCTGATCCCGAAGAACGCCACCGCCAGTGCCGCCGTCGGCCAGGTGGTGTCGGTCGAACTCACCGAGAGCCCGTCACTGCACTCGCAACCGGTGGGCCGCGTGGCCGAGGTGCTGGGCGAGATCGACGACCCTGGCATGGAGATCGAGATCGCGGTGCGCAAGTACGAGGTGCCGCACCGCTTCAGCACCGAGACGCTCGCCCAGGCGGCGGCGCTGCCCGAACGCATCCGGGCGGCTGACCGGCGCCACCGGATCGACCTCACCGACGTGCCGCTGGTGACGATCGACGGCGAGGACGCGCGCGACTTCGACGACGCCGTCTACGCCGAGCCGTACCGGGGCGGCAAGGGCAAGAAGGCGATCGACGGCTGGCGTCTCCTGGTCGCCATCGCCGACGTCAGCCACTACGTCAAGCCCGGGGAGCCGCTCGACCGCGACGCGTACGAGCGCGCGACCTCGGTCTACTTCCCGCGCCGCGTCATCCCGATGCTGCCCGAGAAGCTCAGCAACGGCCTGTGCTCGCTGAACCCCGACGTCGAGCGGCTCGCGATGGTGTGCGACATGCTCGTCCACGGCGACGGTGGGATCCGGGCCTACCAGTTCTACCCGGCGGTCATCTGCTCGCACGCTCGCCTGACCTACACCGAGGTGGCCGCCGTGCTGGGAAACACCCGCGGCCCCGAGGCCGAGCGCCGTGCGCCGCTGGTGCCGCACCTGCTGCACCTGCACGAGGCCTACCGGGCGCTGCTGAAGCAGCGCGCACGGCGCGGTGCAGTCGACTTCGACACCACCGAGACCCAGATCGTCTGCGACGACAACGGCCGCATCGAGCGGATCGTGCCGCGCACGCGCACCGAGGCGCACCGGCTGATCGAGGAAGCGATGCTGGCGGCCAACGTCTGCGCGGCGGACTTCATTGCCACGGCCGAGCATCCCAGCCTGTACCGCGTGCACGAGGGACCGACGCCCGAGAAGCGACTGGCGCTGCAGAGCTACCTGAAGGCGCTCGGCATCGGCATGCACCTGTCGGACGAGCCCACGCCGTCGGAGATGCAGGCCATCGCCGAGCAGACGCTGGGCCGGCCCGACGCGACGCAGATCCACACGATGTTGCTGCGCTCGATGCAGCAGGCCGTCTACACGGCCACCAACGCCGGCCACTTCGGCCTGGCCTACGACGCCTACACGCACTTCACGAGTCCCATCCGGCGCTATCCCGACCTGCTCGTGCACCGCGTGATCAAGGCGTTGCTCGGGGCCCGGCGCTACCACCTCGCGCCGAGCGACCTGACGCGGACGCCCGAGCCGCGCCGGGGCGCCCGTGCGCCGGTACGGCCCGCCAAGCCGCTGTCGCAGGAGATGGCGCTGTGGGAGGCCGCGGGCGCCCACTGCAGCGCCAACGAGCGTCGGGCCGACGAGGCCTCGCGCGACGTCGAGGCGTGGCTGAAGTGCCGCTTCATGCGCGAGCACCTGGGCGAGGAGTATCCCGGCACCGTCAGCGCGGTGGCGGCGTTCGGGTTGTTCGTCACGCTCGACCCGCTGCACGTCGACGGGCTGGTTCACATCACCGAACTCGGTGGCGAGTACTACCGGTTCGACGAGGTGCGCCAGGAACTGCGCGGCGAGCGCACCGGGGTGCGCTACGGCATCGGCACCCGTGTGCGCGTGCAGGTGATCCGCGTCGACCTGGACGCGCGCAAGATCGACTTCCGCATGGTCCGCGAGGGGCAGGCCGAGGGGCTGCTCGAGCGCGGCCGCGCTGGGCGTACCGTGCCGCGCGAGGGTAGCGCCGCCGAGGTGCTGGCCGACCTGCGCCAGCGCGACCGCGCGGCCAAGGCGCGCGCGGTCCGGTCCGGGGGCAAGAGGGCCGGCAAGACCGCGGGCGGCGCTGGCAAGATCGTCCGCAAGGCGGCGGCCAAGGCTGGCCGCAAAGGCCGCTGCGCTGGCGCGGGCCTGTCGGACGTGGCCGGCGGCCCGGGCGCGGCACCAGCGGCAAGACGCCGACGCTGACGGCGTTGAACCGGCGCCGGGCCTGGGACCCGGGCCGCGGCCGCCGCCGCCGCCCTTGGCGGGGCGTCCGTCGTCCGGTGTCGGAGCTCAGCGGGCCTGCGCCATGGCCTTGGCCAGGGCACCGGCCCGCAGCGGCCCGCGGTGGCCTGCTGCAACGTGCAGGTCCGCGGCCCGCCCGTGCTGCCAGACCGCGCCTGCGGCGAGCTCCGCCGGATCGACGCCGGGCCGGCGCGCCCACCAGCCGCCAATCCATCCCGCCAGGACGTCGCCGCTGCCGGCGGTGGCCAGCGCACCGTTGCCGGTCGGGTTCACCACCGGGAGCGCGCCGGGCGCGGCAGTGACCGTGCCCGAGCCCTTCAGCACGATCACCGCGCCAGTGCGCTCCACCAGGCTGCGGGCCGCGAGCAGTCGGTCGGCCTGCACGGCCTTTGTGCTGCAGCCCAGCAGGCGTGCCGCCTCGAGCGGATGGGGGGTCAGGATCGTCGGGCGCCTTAGGGCCGCCCGCGAACGCAGCAGCGCCTGCAGCGGCAGCTCGCGTGCGATCACGTTCAGCGCATCCGCGTCCAGCACCAGACGCCCCGCGTGCGCGAGCAGCGGCACCAGCGTCGCCCCGACATCGACACCGCCTCCGCAGCCGCACACGACCGTGGACTGCTCGAGCTCGGACGCGGACGCCTGCCAGGCCCGTTCGCGTGCCATCAACTCTGGCCGTCCCGCATCGAAGCCCGCCGCTGCAGCGTCGAGCGCGCTGACGAATACGCGGCCGGCGCCCGCCTGCAGGGCCGCGTCTGCCGCGAGCCACGCGGCGCCTGCCAGGCCGCGGGCCCCGCCGACCACCAGCACGTCGCCGTGTGCGCCCTTGTGGGAATCGTGGGCTGGCGGGTCCCAGCGCGGCGGCGCGGCGAGCCAGGCCGACGGTGGCGAGGCCGTCACGCCCAGGGCATCGAACCAGACCTCGCCCGCCAGGTCGCGCCCATGCGCGGTGAACAGGCCCGGCTTGAGCGTGAGCAGCGACAGCGTCACCGTGGCGCGGACGCAGGCCGTGCCGAGGGCCTGCCCAGTGTCGGGGTGCAGACCCGACGGCAGGTCGATCGACAGCACCGGGGCGGAGCCGGCGCCGACCCAACCGACTGCGGCCGCGACCAGCCCTTCGGGCGCCCGGTGCAGCCCGAGTCCGAGCAGGCCGTCGATCACTGCCTCGTCCGCGGTGGGGACGGGCGTGTCGGGGTCGAAGGGCGAGAGCCGCACCCCGGCATCCCGCGCTTCCGCCAGGGCCTGGCGGGCATCGGCTGGCCCGCGGGAGGGGTCGCCGGCAAGGTGCGCCTGAACGCGGACACCCTGTCCGTGCAGCAGGCGTGCCGCCACCAGGCCGTCGCCGCCGTTGTTGCCTGGCCCGCACACCACGTGCACGCGGCTTGCGCCAGCCAGTCGCGCCAACGCAAGCCGCACCACGGCGGTGCCGGCGCGCGTCATCAGCACGTGGCCCGGCGACCGAGCGAGCGCATCGGCCTCGGCAATGCGCGAGGCCGATGCGTCGTGCAGCGCCCAGGGCCCGCCGCGGGCATCGACCATGACGGGGTACGGCAGCGTCGGCATGCGGGCATTGTCGGCCAGTTGCCCTGCGCAGCGGCCTACGGAGGGACGAGGGGCATCACTGGCGCCTCGCGCACGATGTCCACTCGGGGCTGCGCCCCGGGGCGCAGCCCTGGCGCATCAGCGCAGGCGCGACACCTCGAGCGCGGTGAGGTCGATTTCCGCCGGGCGCCCAGCGATCCGATCGGCCAGAACGCGCGCCGACCCGCAGGCGAGCGCCCATCCGCTGGAGCCGTGCCCCACGTTCAGCCACACGCCGGGCAGGCCGCTGGCGCCGAGCACGGGAGGGCCGTCGGGCAGCATCGGCCGCGCACCCTTCCAGGCCTGCGCCTCGCGCGTGCGCACCGCGCCCGGGAACCAGTCGTCGAGCACCTTGTACAGCGTGGCCAGCGGCGCCGTGCGCATGCGGTCGACGCTGCCGCCGAGTTCGGCCGCACCGGCCACGCGCACGCGCTGCCCGAGCCGGGTGATCGCAACCTTGTAGCGCTCGTCCATCACGGCCGAGCGCGGGCCGGCACCGTCACCGTCGGTCTGGCGCAGCGGCGCGGTGATCGAGTAGCCGAACACCGGCGCCAGCGGCAGCCGCAGCCCGAGCGGGGAGAGCAGCGCGGCCGCATCGACGCCGGCGCAGACGACCACGGCATCGGCCTCGACGCGATCGCCGTCGCCGAGCTCCACCACCGGACGCGCGCCGGGGACGATGCGCCGCGCAACGGTGTCGAAGCGAAAGCGCGCGCCGGACCGCTGTGCCTCCCCCTTGAGCAGGTGGGCGAACTGACGGCAGTTGCCCACGCCGTCCTGCGGCAGGTGGATGGCGGCCTCGACGGGAGTGGCGGCGTGCAACCAGGGCTCGAGACGCCGCACCTGTTGTGCGTCGACCAGCTCGTGTGCGACGCCCTGTTCGCGCAGCAACGCCAGCGCTGCCTGCGCCTGCCGCAGCTCGCGTCGTCCGCGCAGCAGCACGAGGTATCCCGACTGCTGCTCGTACTCGAGCCGCAGGCCTGCCGTCAGCCCGCGCAGCCGGTCGCGGCTGTACTGCGCCAGGCGCTGCATCGCCGGCCGGTTCACGCTCCAGGCACGCCGGCTGCAGGCCCGCCACCAGCGCCACATCCAGGGCAGTTCGCGCAGCGCCGACGGGCCGGCCAGCCGCACGGCGGCATGGCGCCCGAACCATTGCGTCACGACCTTGGCCGGCATTCCCGGGGCCGCCCAGGGCGCGACATAGCCCGGCGCGATGACGCCCGCGTTTGCGAAGCTCGTCTCGGCGGCGACGCTGCCGCGCCGCTCGAGCACGATCACCTCGTGCCCGTCGGCGGCGAGCTCGTAGGCGGTGCTGACGCCGACGATGCCGGCGCCGACGACGACGATGCGCATGCTATGATTCGCAGGTTTGCCCGGGGGTGGCCTGCTGCAACGGCAGCTGCACCACGGGCAGACGACGGAAGTCCTGGGCTGCACGTTCGGCCCGGGAACCCGGACCCTCGAACCCGTCGATCCGAAAGTGTCGGTGCGGTCCTCGGGGCGCCGTACGACGGTGCGCCGGTGAACGCGTCGATGTCACGACGGGATTCTAGACCCAACCTTCGGAGCAACCCATGTCCGTCTCCATGCGCGAAATGCTGGAAGCAGGTGTCCATTTCGGTCACCAGACCCGCTTCTGGAACCCCCGGATGGCCCCGTTCATCTACGGCCACCGCAACAAGATCCACATCATCAACCTCGAGAAGACGCTGCCGCTCTTCCAGGACGCGATGAAGTTCGTGCGCCAGCTGGCCGGCCGCCGCGGCACGATCCTGATGGTGGGCACCAAGCGCCAGGCGCGCGAGGTGGTCGCGCTCGAGGCGCAGCGCTGCGGCATGCCCTATGTCGACCAGCGCTGGCTCGGCGGCATGCTGACCAACTTCAAGACGGTCAAGGGCAGCCTGAAGAAGCTCAAGGACATGCAGGCCACCAAGGAGGCCGGCATCGAGCAGATGATCAAGAAGGAGGCGCTGCTGTTCGATCGCGAGCTCCTCAAGCTCGAGAAGGACATCGGCGGCATCCAGGACATGAGCGCGCTGCCCGACGCGATGTTCGTCATCGACGTCGGTTACCACAAGATCGCCGTGTCGGAGGCCAACAAGCTCGGCATCCCCGTCATCGGCATCGTCGACACCAACCACTCGCCGCTGGGCATCGACTACGTGATCCCCGGCAACGACGACTCGGCCAAGGCGGTCGCGCTGTACGCGCGCGCCGTGGCCGACGCCGTGCTCGACGGCAAGGCGAACGCCACCGCCGACGTGGTCGCGATGGCTGCCGGCGGCGACGAGTTCGTCGAAGTGCAGGAGAACTGAGCCATGACCGCGATCACCGCCGGCATGGTGGCCGAGCTGCGCGCGAAGACCGACGCGCCGATGATGGAGTGCAAGAAGGCGCTGACCGAGGCCGGAGGCGACATGGCGCGCGCCGAGGAGCTGCTGCGCGTCAAGCTCGGCAACAAGGCTAGCAAGGCCGCCAGCCGCATCGCCGCCGAGGGCGTCGTCTCCGCGTCGGTCGACGGCACGACTGGCGCCCTCGTCGAGATCAACTGCGAGACCGACTTCGTCTCCAAGAACGAGTCGTTCCTGGCCTTCGCGAAGGCCTGCGCCGCGCTCGTCGCCGAGAAGAACCCGCCCGATGCGGCGGCGCTGTCGGCGCTGCCCTACAGCCAGGACGGCTTCGGCCCCACGATCGAGGACGTGCGCAAGGGCCTGGTCGGCAAGATCGGCGAGAACATGTCGATCCGCCGCTTCAAGCGCCACGCTGGGGGCGGGCATCTCGCTCACTACCTGCACGGCACCCGCATCGGCGTGATCGTCGAGTTCGACGGCGACGAGAACGCCGCCAAGGATGTCGCGATGCAGATCGCCGCCTCCACGAAGGGCACTCGCGTGCTGTCGATCGACGCCAAGGGCGTGCCGGCCGAACTGGTCGCGCACGAGCGCAAGGTCGCCGCCGAGAAGGCCGCCGAGAGCGGCAAGCCGGCGGACATCGTGGCGCGGATGGTCGAGGGATCGGTGCAGAAGTTCCTGAAGGAGGTCGCGCTGCTCGACCAGGTGTTCGTCAAGGCGGCCGACGGCAAGCAGACCGTGGGCGCCTACCTGAAGGGCGCCGGCACCGCGGTCCGGGACTTCACGCTGTACGTGGTCGGCGAAGGCATCGAGAAGAAGACCGATGACTTCGCCGCCGAAGTGGCCGCGCAGGTGGCCGCCGCCAAGGCCCAGTGAGGGCCGCGGAGGGTTCGACCGGCGTCTGAAGACGCCGTCGGCGCCGGCCGCCGGCGCCGTGCGCAACCGCAGACGGCCGCGGCCGGCCGGGCCCGCGTATGTCCCGGGCGCCGCGCGGCGGGCGCCCCCTTACACTGCGACGTGAACGCGAGGGCGGCCGCCCCCGCGCCCGGAGAACGACCACGATGCCGGCCTACAAGCGCATCCTGCTGAAGCTGTCGGGCGAGGCCCTGATGGGCGACGACGCCTACGGCATCAACCGGGCGACCATCGTCCGCATGGTGCGGGAGATCCACGAGGTCACGGAACTCGGCTGCGAGGTGGCCGTCGTCATCGGCGGCGGCAACATCTTCCGCGGCGTCGCCGGCGGCTCAGTGGGCATGGACCGCGCGACCGCCGACTACATGGGCATGCTCGCCACCGTGATGAACTCGCTGGCGCTGGCCGACACGATGCGCCAGGAGGGCATGACCGCTCGCGTGATGAGCGCGATCGCCATCGAGCAGGTGGTCGAGCCCTACGTGCGTCCGAAGGCGCTGCAGTACCTGGAGGAGGGCAAGGTGGTCGTGTTCGCGGCCGGCACCGGCAACCCCTTCTTCACGACCGACACCGCGGCCGCGCTGCGCGGCGCCGAGATCGGCGCCGAGATCGTGCTGAAGGCCACCAAGGTCGACGGCGTGTACAGCGCCGACCCCAACAAGGACCCCTCGGCGGTGCGCTTCGCGCGCATCGCGTTCGACGAGGCGATCGCTCGCAACCTGCAGGTGATGGACGCGACAGCCTTCGCGCTGTGCCGCGACCAGAAGCTCCCGATCAAGGTGTTCTCGATCCAGAAGCCCGGCGCGCTGCGCCGCGTGGTGCTGGGAGAGAACGAGGGCACCCTGGTCCACGTCTGATAAGGACTCCGCCAGCCCATGGACATCGCCGAGATCAAGAAGACCGCCGAGCACAAGATGGGCAGGTCGCTCGAGACGCTGAAGACCGAGCTGCACAAGATCCGCACCGGGCGCGCCCACCCGGGCATCCTGGACCAGGTCCACGTCGAGTACTACGGCAGCAGGGTCCCGATCGGCCAGGTCGCCAACGTCACCTTGCTCGACGCCCGCACGATCAGCGTGCAGCCCTGGGAGAAGGGCATGGGCCCCAAGATCGAGAAGGCGATCCGCGAGAGCGACCTCGGCCTGAACCCAAGCGCGCAGGGCGACCTGCTGCGCGTGCCGATGCCGGCGCTGACCGAGGAACGGCGCCGCGAGCTGACCAAGGTGGTCCGCCACACCGGCGAGGAAGCCAAGATCGCCGCGCGAGCGGTGCGTCGCGAGGCCAACGACCACCTGAAGAAGCTGCTGAAGGACCGCAGCGTCAACGAGGACGACGAGCGCCGCGCACAGGAGCAGGTGCAGCAGCTCACCGACAGCGTCGTGGCGGAGATCGATCGACTGGTGCATGCCAAGGAAGCCGAGGTGATGGCGGTCTGAGCCGGCGGCACGCCGGCCCACCGACGCCCCTCCGCCCGCCCGTCACGCGATGTCGCAGGTGCTCTCACTCGCCCAGCCGCAGCCGGCTGTCGTGCCCCGGCACGTCGCGGTCGTGATGGACGGCAACGGGCGCTGGGCCCGGCAGCGCTACATGCCGCGGTTCTTCGGGCACAAGGCGGGGGTCGATGCGCTGGTGCGCGCAGTGAACCTGTTCGCCGACCGCGGCGTCGAGTACCTGACCGTCTTCGCCTTCAGCTCCGAGAACTGGAAGCGGCCGACCGAGGAGGTCTCGGGCCTGATGAGCCTGGTGCTGGTGGCGGTCAGCAAGTACCTGGGGCGCATGGCCAAGGACGGCGTGCGCATCCGGATCGTGGGCGATCGAGATGCGGTGTCCGACAAGCTGCGCGAGGCCTGGGAGCAGGCCGAGGACCTGACGCGGGACAACCGCCGCATCACCCTCGCGGTCGCGTTCAACTACGGCGGCCGCTGGGACGTCGTGCAGGCCTGCCGGCAGGCGCTGGCCGAGGGCATCGCCCCCGACCGATTCGACGAGCAGTACCTGTCCCAGCACATGGCGCTCAGCTTCGCCCCCGACCCCGACCTCTTCATCCGCACGGGCGGCGAGATGCGGATGAGCAACTTCCTGCTGTGGCAGGCGGCCTACTCGGAGTTGTTCTTCACCGACTGCCTTTGGCCCGACTTCGGCGCCTCCGAGATCGACGCCGCCCTGGCGGCCTACGCCGCGCGCGACCGCCGCTTCGGCGGGATCCGCCCGCCGGTCGTGGCCGAAGGCGGCTGAGCCACGGCGTCCGGCGGCCGTGTCCTGCGATGCTGCGCACGCGCGTCATCACTGCGGTCCTGATGGTGGCCGTGATCCTCGCCGCCCTCGGGTCCAGCAGCCGCTGGCCCTTCATCGTCGTGACGCTGCTGCTGTGCGCCGGTGCGGCGTGGGAGTGGGCGCGCCTGAACCGGGGCGGCCCTTTGCCATCGCTGGCATGGGCGGGGCTGCTGGTCGCGCTGGCCGCACTTGCGCTGGCGGGAGGCTGGCGTGATTCGGCGCCGGCGTGGCTGTGGTGGACCGTCGGCACGCTGTGGGTCGGGGCCGGTGCCGTGGCGCTGCGGCGCGGGCCTGCCGGGTGGCCCCGGCTGCCGTTGGCGCTGCGCTGGACACTAGGTCTGGCGATGCTGTGGGCAGCTTGGATGGCGCTGATCCACGCCCGCACCTTCGGCATCAACTTCCTGCTCTCGATGCTGTGCGTCGTCTGGATGGCCGACATCGCGGCCTACTTCGGAGGCCGTTCCTTCGGCCGCCGCAAGCTGGCCCCGACGATCAGTCCCGGCAAGAGCTGGGAGGGCGTCTGGTCCGGCATGGCCGCCGTGCTTGCGCTGGCCGTGACCTGGGTCTGGCTTGACGGCCGTTTCGGCTTCGACGGCCCCAGCCTGTTCACACGGCTCGCCGATGGGCTTGGCTGGGCCCTGGCGGTGCCGCTGCTGCTTGCCCTGTGCGGGCTGAGCGTCGTCGGCGACCTGTTCGAGTCGCTGGTCAAGCGGGCCGCAGGCGCCAAGGACAGCAGCGGACTGCTGCCGGGGCACGGCGGTGTCCTCGACCGCGTCGATGCGCTGCTGCCGGTGCTGCCGGCCGCGCTGGCGTTGTGCAGCCTGGCGGCCTGGGTCGGAGGACGCTAGCTGTGGGCAGGAGGCAGCGCGTCGCGATCCTGGGCTCCACCGGCTCGATCGGCACCAGCACGCTCGACGTGATCGCGCGCCACCCCGACCGCTACGAGGTGTTCGGTCTCAGCGCCCACGACCGCGTCGCCGAGCTGCGCGAGCAGTGCCTGCGCTTCGCCCCGCGCTGGGCCGTGCTGCCCGATGTCGCGAAGGCACGTGCGCTGCGCGCCGAGCTCGCGGGGTCCGGCCTGCGCACCGAGGTGCTCGACGGGGCGGCTGCGCTGTGCGAGCTGGCCTCGGCGCCCGAGGTCGATGCCGTGATGGCCGCCATCGTCGGGGCGGCTGGCCTGCCGCCCTGCCTGGCGGCGGCCCGCGCGGGCAAGCGGCTGATGCTGGCCAACAAGGAGGCGATCGTCGTCGGCGGGGCGCTGTTCATCGAGGCGGTCCGTGCCGGCGGCGCGACACTGCTGCCGATCGACAGCGAGCACTCGGCGATCTTCCAGTGTCTGCCTGTCGATCGCTCCCGGTGGCCGGACACCATCGACCACCTGATCCTGACGGCCAGCGGCGGCCCGTTTCGCCGCCGCGACCCGGCGACGCTGGCCGACGTGACGCCCGAGCAGGCCGTCGCGCATCCCAACTGGGTGATGGGACGCAAGATCTCGGTGGACTCCGCGACGATGATGAACAAGGCGCTGGAGGTGATCGAGGCGCGCTGGCTGTTCGACCTCGAGCCGCGGCGGATCCGCGTCGTGATCCACCCCCAGAGCATCGTGCACTCCATGGTGGTCTGCCGCGATGGGTCGGTGCTGGCGCAGCTCGGCACGCCGGACATGCGGGTGCCCATCGCCTACGGCCTGTCTTTCCCCGAGCGCATCGAGTCCGGCGCGAGCCGGCTCGACTTCCTCGGCCTGCAGGCGCTCAGCTTCGAGGCTCCCGATCCCGGGCGCTTCCCGGGCCTGCAGTTGGCATGGGACGCGCTGGCCGGCCCGGCGGGCAGCACCGCGGTGCTCAATGCCGCCAACGAGGAGGCGGTGGCCGCCTTCCTCGCCGGAACCATCCCGTTCACGGCGATTCACAGCACCAATGCGCGCACACTGGAGTCGGTGGATCCCGGGCTGCCGCATGGGCACGGCCTCGAGGAACTGCTGGAGCTGGACGGCCGGGCGCGTGCAGAGGCGCGGCGACAGATGAACACGTTGCGGGTGGGCAGATGAGCTACGTCCTGGGTCTGCTGATCACGCTGGGCGTGCTGATCGTCATCCACGAGTACGGCCACTACCGCGTGGCGGTGGCCTGCGGGGTCAAGGTGCTGCGCTTCTCGGTCGGCTTCGGCCCGGTGCTGTGGCGCCGGCAGAAGACTGCAGACGCCACCGAGTTCGTCCTGTGCGCGTTGCCGCTCGGCGGCTACGTCCGGATGCTCGACGAGCGCGAGATGCCGGTCGACTCGCACCTGCTCGGCCGCACCTTCAACCGCGCGAGCCTTCGCGCGCGCACGGCCATCGTCGCGGCAGGGCCGCTGGCGAACCTGGGCCTGGCAGCGCTGCTGTTCGCAGCCGCGTACTGGGTCGGCATGCAGGAGCCCAAGGCCGTCCTGGGGCCGCCCGTGGCGGGCAGCGTGGCCGAACAGGCCGGGCTGCGCGCAGGGGACTGGGTGCGAGCGGTGCAGCGCCCGGGCCAGGAGTGGCGGGACGTCGATTCGATGACCGACCTGATGTGGCAGCTGACGCGCGCCGGCATCGAGGGCGAGCGTGTGGTCCTCGAGGTGAGCGACCGCGACGAGCGCCACCGCCGCACGCTGGCGTTGGATCTCGGCGGCTTCGATCCACGCCAGGTCGATGCCGGCTTCGGCCGCAAGATCGGGCTCGGGCCCCTGTTCGGCGAGCCGCTGGTAGGCGAGATCCGGCCCGGCGGGCCGGCGGAGCGCGCCGGGCTGCAGGCCGGCGACCGCTTGCTCGGCATCGATGGAGTCGCGCTGGCCGATGCGCATACCTTGCGCGAGCGCATCCGTGCCGGCATCCAGGCCGGGCAGGGCGTGCCGCAGACCTGGTTGGTGGAGCGTGACGGTCGCCGCCTCGAGGTGCAGGTCACTCCTCGCGTCGACCGTTCGGCCGGTGCGCCGGTGGGACGTGTCGACGCGATGATCGGCACGCCGGCCGCCCGTGTCACGGTGCGGTACGGGCCGCTCGAGGGCGCCTGGCGCGGTCTGGAGCGCACCTGGGACACGTCGGTGTTCACCCTGCAGATGCTCGGCCGGATGCTGGTCGGCGAGGCGTCCCTGAAGAACCTGTCGGGCCCGATCACGATCGCCGACTATGCAGGGCAGTCGGTCAAGCAAGGCCCCGTGCGGTTCCTCGAATTCCTCGCGATCGTCAGCGTCAGCCTCGGGGTGTTGAACCTGCTGCCGCTGCCGATGCTCGATGGCGGGCACCTGATGTATTACATTTTCGAGGGCATCACGGGGCGGCCCGTGCCGGACGAGTGGCTGGCCCGCCTGCAGCGCGGCGGCATCGCGGTGCTGCTGATGATGATGTCTGTCGCCCTCTACAACGACGTGGCCCGCCTTCTGGGCCTGCACTGAATCCATGTTTCCAGCCTTCCCGGGTGCCCGCGACCGTGGCGCCGTGGTCCTGATCGTGGCGGCCGCCGCCGCAGTGGCGCTGCCTGCGGCGCGGGCCCAGGAGCCTTTCGTCATCCAGGACATCCGCGTCGAGGGCCTGCAGCGCACCGACCCGGGGACCGTGTTCGCCGCGCTGCCGTTCCGCATCGGCGACACCTACACGCCCGACAAGGGCTCGGCGGCGTTGCGCGCGCTGTTCGCCACCGGTCTGTTCAAGGACGTCCGCATCGAGCTGGAGGGCCGTGTCGCCGTGATCCTGGTCGACGAGCGCGCCATCATCGCCAACGTCTCGTTCGTCGGTCTGAAGGAGTTCGACAAGGAGCCGCTGACCAAGTCGCTGAAGGACAACGGCATCGGCGAGGGGCTGCCCTTCGACCGCGCGCTGATCGACCGTGCCGAGCAGGAGATCAAGCGCCAGTACCTGACCCGCAGCCTGTACGGCGCCGAGGTCACGACGACCGTCACCCCGATCGAGCGCAACCGCGTCAACATCACGTTCACGATGACGGAGGGCGAGGCGGCACGCATCGCAGAGATCCGCATCACCGGCAACGAGGTCTTCACCGAGCGCCAGCTCCGCGAGAGCTTCGAGCTCGCGGAGACCGGCTGGTTCTCGTGGTACTCCAAGAACGACCGCTACTCGCGCAGCAAGCTAAACGCCGACCTCGAGAAGCTGCGGGCGTTCTACGTCAACCGCGGCTACCTCGAGTTCGCGATCGAGTCGACCCAGGTCACGATCTCCCCCGACAAGCAGTCGATCTCGGTCGCGATCTCGGTGCGCGAGGGCCAGCCCTACACGGTGACGGCCGTGCGCCTGGAAGGCGACTTCCTCGGCAAGGACGAGGAGTTCCGCTCGCTCGTGTCGATCCGGCCGGGCCAGCCGTACCGCGGTGATGCGGTCACCGAGACGGCCAAGCGATTCACCGAGCGCTTCGGCCTCTACGGGTACGCGTTCGCGCGCGTTGAGCAGCGTCCGGAGATCGATCGCGCGAACGGTCAGGTCGTCGTCGTGCTGCAGGCCAGCCCCGAGCGCCGCGTCTACGTGCGCCGCATCGACGTGGCTGGCAACACGCGGACGCGCGACGAGGTGATCCGCCGCGAGTTCCGCCAGCTCGAGAGCGCCTGGTACGACGGCGCGCTGATCAAGCTCAGCAAGGAACGGCTCGACCGCCTCGGCTTCTTCACCGACATCGACATCGAGACCAGCGAGGTCCCCGGCGTCGCCGACCAGGTCGACCTGGTCGTCAACCTGAAGGAGAAGCCCACCGGCAACCTGACGATCGGCGCGGGCTACTCGAATGCCGAGCGCTTCACGTTCTCGGCCGCAGTGCGGCAGGACAACGCGTTCGGTTCGGGCAACTCGCTCGGGATCGAGATCAACACGAGCAGGACCAACCGCGCCCTCGTGCTGAGCACCTTCGACCCGTACTGGACCGTCGACGGCATCTCGCGCGGCTTCGAGTTCATTTTTCGCGAGGGGCGGGCTCTGAACCAGCTTCTCGACGAGTACGAGTCGGGCAATCAGCGCTTCGGCATGACCTTCGGTGTCCCGTTTTCGGAGTTCGACACCGTGTTCCTGGGTGCCGCGATCGACCGCCAGGTGATCGGCACCGCGATCGGCATCCCGCTGGCTTACCTGAACTACCGCGTGCTGTTCGGCGAGAAGAGCCTCGCGTTCCCGCTGACGCTCGGCTGGGGCCGCGACCGGCGCGACAGCGTGCTCGTGCCAACCTCGGGGCGCCTGCTGCGAGTCAACCTCGAGTGGAGCTTCGCAGGCGACGTGCGCTACACCCGCAGCAACCTCCAGTACCAGGAGTTCTGGCCGTTGCCGCTGCGGCTGACGCTGGGTCTCAACACCGAGATCGGCATCGGCAGGGGCCTGGGCGGCAAGCCCTTCCCGGTGTTCAAGAACTTCTATGGCGGAGGCCTGGGCACGGTGCGTGTCTTCGAGCAGGGCTCTCTGGGCGTCATCGACCCGACCGGCGCCTACATCGGTGGCGCGCGCCGCTTCAACGCCAACGCCGAGCTCTACTTCCCGGTGCCCGGAACCGGCAACGACAAGACGCTGCGCATCTTCGCGTTCGCCGACACCGGCAACGTGTGGCGCGAGGACGAGAGATTCTCGGCCAGCAGCCTGCGCGCCTCGGCGGGGCTGGGGCTGTCGTGGATCTCCCCGGTCGGGCCGCTGAAGCTCAGCTGGGGCACGCCGCTGCGCGTGCAGCGCAACGATAGAATCCAACGTTTCCAATTCCAGATCGGGACTGCGTTCTGATGAAGGCCTCCCTCCGTGCCCTCCTGCTCACCGGCCTGCTTGCGGCTGCCACCCTCGGCGCCGGCCCGGTGATGTCCCAGGACCTGAAGATCGGCTACGTCAACAGCGAACGCGTGCTGCGGGACGCTGCGCCAGCCAAGGCCGCCCAGGCCAAGCTGGAGGCCGAATTCGGCCGTCGCGAGCGCGATCTGGTCGAGCAGACCAACCGCCTGAAGGCGGCCGCCGACAAGCTCGAGAAGGACGGGCCGACGCTGTCGGAGACCGAGCGCAACCGTCGGCAGCGCGAGCTCGTCGATCAGGACCGCGACCTGCAGCGCAAGCGCCGCGAGTTCCAGGAAGACCTGAACCAGCGCCGCAACGAGGAGCTGGCCAGCGTCGTCGAGCGCGCCAACAGGGTGATCAAGTCGATCTTCGAGACCGAGAAGTACGACCTGATCCTGCAGGAAGTGGTCTTCGCGGGTCCCAGGGTGGACATCACCGACAAGGTGATCCGCGCCCTCAACGGCCCGGCCGCACCGGCGCCGGCCGCGCCCACCGCGCCGCGCTGATCCGGAAGGTGCGCGCCCGGCTCGTCGACATCGCCCGCCACCTCGGCGGCGAGTTGGTCGGGGCCGACGCCGAGGTCGACCGGATCGGCTCGCTCGAGACAGCCGACGAGCGCACCATCGGATTCGTCTCTGGCGCTCGGTACGCCGGCAGGATTTCCAGCACCCGCGCCGGCTGTCTGATCGTCTCGCCGGCGCAGCGTGACGCCGCGGCGGCCCGCGGCGCGGCCATCGTCTGCGCGGACCCTTACCTCGCGTTTGCGCGCCTGACGCAGTGGTGGGCGGGCCGTCTGCGGGCTATGCACGAGCCCGGCGTCCACCCCTCGGCGATCGTGGAGCCCGGCGCCGTGATCGACGCGCAGGCCGTGGTCGGCGCGCTCGCCTTCGTCGGGACCGGAGCGCACATCGAGGCCGGCGCCTCGGTCGGCCCGCAGTGCCATGTCGGCGCAGGTGCCGTGGTGGGGCCCTCGACCGCACTCGGGCCCCGCGCCTTGCTGGCCGCAGGTTGCCGCATCGGCGCCCGCGGCATCGTGCACAGCGGCGCGGTGATCGGCGCCGACGGCTTCGGCTTCGCGCCGGTGGGCGACGGCAGCGGGCGCTGGGAGAAGATCGAGCAGCTCGGCGGCGTGGCCATCGGCGACGACGTCGAGGTCGGGGCGAACACCTGCATCGACCGCGGCGCGCTGGAGGACACCCGCATCGGCGACGGCGTCAAGATCGACAACCTCGTGCAGATCGCGCACAACGTGTCGATCGGCGATCACACGGCGCTGGCTGGGTGCGTGGGCGTCGCCGGCAGCGCGCGGATCGGCAAGCGTTGCACCTTCGGGGGTGCGGCGATGATCCTCGGGCACCTGGAGATCGTCGACGACGTGCACGTGACGGCAGGCACGCTGGTGTCGCGCTCGATCCGGCAGAGCGGCACGTACAGCGGGTCGTTCCCGTTCGACGACAATGCGTCCTGGGAGAAGAATGCCGCGACCTTGCGACAGCTGCATGCGCTGCGCGAGCGGGTCCGCGCGCTGGAGAGAAAGCCGTGACGACGACCGGGCTAGACATCCACCAGATCCTCGCCAAGCTTCCGCACCGCTACCCGTTCCTGCTGCTCGATCGCGTGCTCGAGGTCGAAGCCGGCAAGTCGGTCCGGGCGCTGAAGAACGTGACGATCAACGAGCCGTTCTTCGTCGGCCACTTCCCGGTGCGCCCGGTGATGCCCGGCGTGCTGATCCTGGAGGCACTGGCGCAGGCCGCCGCCGTGCTGGCCTTCGTCAGCCTGGGCACCTCGGCCGGCAACGACCGCGTGGTCTACCTCGTAGGCATCGACGGTGCGCGCTTCAAGCGCCCGGTGGAGCCCGGTGACCAGCTGGTGCTGGAGGCCTGGGTCGAGCGCAACCGCGGCGGGATCCACAAGTTCCGCACCCGCGCCAGCGTCGACGGGCAGGTCGCCGCCGAGGCCGAGATCATGTGCACCGAGCGGCAGGTGGCCTGAGGGCGCGGCAGCCGCTGCCAGGTCCGCGCTCCTCCGCACGCCGCAACCGCCTGCCGTGACCCGCATCCACCCGACCGCGATCGTCGACCCGGCCGCCGAACTGGCCGGGGACGTGGCGGTGGCGGCGTACGCGCTGGTCGGCGCCGGCGTGCAGGTCGGCCCGGGCACGACGATCGGCGCGCACTGCGTCCTCGAGGGCCCGATGAGGATCGGTCGCGACAACCGCATCTTCGCGCATGCCGCGCTGGGGGGCGCGCCGCAGGACATGAAGTACCGCGGCGAGCCCACGGCCCTGGAGATCGGCGACCGCAACACGATCCGCGAGTTCTGCACCTTCAACCGCGGCACGGTCCAGGACGACGGCGTCACCCGAGTCGGCGACGACAACTGGGTCATGGCCTACGTGCACGTCGCCCACGACTGCCGCGTCGGCAGCCGCACGATCCTGGCCAACAACGCCACGCTCGCGGGCCATGTGCACGTCGGAGACTGGGCCATCGTGGGCGGGCTGTCGGGGGTGCACCAGTTCACCCGCATCGGTGCCCACGCGATGGTCGGCTTCCAGAGCCATGTCTCGCAGGACGTGCCGCCGTTCATGACGGTGAGCGGACATCCGCTCGCGGTGCACGGCTTCAACGCCGAGGGCCTGCGGCGTCGCGGCTTCTCCAGGGAACGGATCGCCCTGGTCAAGCAACTGCACCGGCTGCTCTACCGCGATGGGCTGGCGCTGGAGGCCGCCAAGGCCGCGATCGCCGGGCTGCGCGGCACGGTCGACGGCGGCGACGCCGACATCGCGCTGCTGCTCGACTTCCTCGCCGCCGCGACGCGCGGCATCGTCCGCTGACGGCGCGCCGATGCGGCTCGCCATGGTGGCCGGCGAAGCCTCCGGCGACCTGCTGGCGGCGTTGCTGCTCGAGAGCCTGAAGGCGAGGTGGCCGGCGCTCGCGGCCGCAGGCATCGGCGGGCCGCGGATGGCCGCGGCCGGCTTCGACGCCTGGTGGCCGAGCGATCGACTCGCTGTCCACGGCTACGCGGAGGCCTTGCGCCACTACCGCGAGATCAAGGGCATCCGCGATGCGCTGGCCGCGAGGCTGCTGCGCGAGCGGCCCGAGGTCTTCGTCGGTGTCGATGCCCCGGACTTCAACCTTGGTCTCGAAGCGAGGCTGAAGGCTGCCGGCATCCGCACCGTGCACTTCGTCTGCCCGTCGATCTGGGCCTGGCGCGGGGCGCGGGCCAGGAAGATGGCGGCCAGCTGCGACCACGTGCTCTGCCTGTTTCCGTTCGAGCCGCAGCTGCTGCACGCGCACGGCGTGGCCGCGAGCTACGTCGGGCATCCGCTGGCCGACGCGATCCCGCTCGAGCCGCCGCGGGCGGCGGCGCGCGCCGCGCTCGGCCTGGCCGAGGGCGACACGGTCGTCGCGCTGCTGCCGGGCAGCAGGCGCGCCGAGATCCGCCACATCGCGCCGCCTTTCCTCGCCACGGCCGCGCTGCTGCACCGGCTGCGGCCGCATCTGCGCTTCCTGCTGCCGATTGCGCCGGGCCTGCAGCCGCTGATCGCGCCGCTGCAGGCCGTGCACGCCCCGGGGGTGCCCATCGACTGTCTCGAAGGCCGCTCGCACGAGGCGCTGGCCGCCTGCGACGCGACGCTGATCGCCAGCGGCACGGCCACGCTGGAGGCGATGCTGTTCAAGCGTCCGATGGTGATCGGCTACGCGCTGCACGCACTGTCGTGGCAGATCATGAAGCGCATGCGCTACCAGCCCTGGGTCGGGCTGCCCAACATCCTTGCGCGCGAGTTCCTCGTGCCCGAGCGGCTGCAGCACGACTGCACGCCGCAGCAGCTGGCCCCGCTGGTGCTCCGGTGGCTCGACGACGGGGCGGCGCGCGAGAGCCTCGCGGCCCGCTTCCGCGAACTGCACCTCGAACTGCGCCGCGACACCGCGCGCGCCGCCGCCGATGCCATCGCGCAGGTCGTTCCGGCTTGATCAGCTCGGCCCCGGCTGGGACCGCCCGGGACTGGTGGCCGGTGTCGACGAGGCGGGTCGCGGGCCGCTCGCCGGGCCGGTGGTTGCTGCGGCCGTGATCCTGGACGAGCGCCAGCCGATCGCGGGCCTGGCCGACTCCAAGGTGGTCGCGGCGGCCAGGCGCGAGCGACTCTACGACGAGATCCGAGCCAAGGCCCTGTGCTGCGCGATCGCCGAGGCCAGCGTCGAGGAGATCGATCGCATGAACATCCTTCGCGCGACGCTGCTGGCCATGCAGCGCGCCGTGGAAGCACTGCGGCTGCCCCCGCACCGTGTGGTCGTCGACGGCAACCGCGTGCCGCGCCTGCCGATGCCCTGCGCGGCGCTGGTGAAGGCCGA
Source organism: Rubrivivax sp. (assembly GCA_020248915.1). GTDB lineage: Bacteria > Pseudomonadota > Gammaproteobacteria > Burkholderiales > Burkholderiaceae_C > Rubrivivax. The sequence goes on from JADCGP010000008.1 coordinate 189,343, forward strand.
CGCCAAGGTGCAGGCCGTTTCGGCGGCGTCGATCCTGGCCAAGGTGCATCGCGATCGCCTCTGCGAAGAACTGCACGAGCGCTGGCCCGTCTACGGCTTTGCCGAGCACAAGGGCTACCCGACCCCTGAGCACCTGCAGGCGCTGGCGCGCCACGGCGCATGCGAGGCGCACCGTCGTACCTATGCCCCGGTGCGGGCCGTCCTCGGCCCGCCCCTCGACCTGGCGGCCGCAGATGCGGCCGCGGTGTCATCGCCGGGGTCGGCCGGCGCCGGCGTATGAAGCCGGTGCAGCGCATCGCCTCGCGGGCGAACCCGCTCGTCGCGACGTTGCGGCGCCTGGCGCGCGACGGCGCGGCCTACCGCAAGGAGGGGCGGGTGTGGCTCGAGGGCGACCACCTGGCCGCGGCACTGGTCACGCGCGGCGGCAGGCCGGCGCTCGCGGTGCTCGAGGAGGGTGCCTGGGACGAGCCGCGCTGGCGCACGCTGGCCGCGGCCGCCGAGCGCGTCGTGCTGCTGCCGGCCGCCTTGCTGGCCTCGATCTCCGCGCTCGAGTCACCGGCGCGCGGCGGCTTCGTGATCGACCTGCCTCCCGCGCCGTCGATCGACCCGGCCGCCGCGAGCGTCGTGCTCGATCGCGTGCAGGACCCCGGCAACGCGGGCAGCATCCTGCGCAGCGCCGCAGCCTTCGGCGTGACGCAGGTGCTCGCGCTCGCGGGCACGGTGGCGCTGTGGTCGCCCAAGGTGCTGCGGGCCGGGATGGGGGCGCACTTTGCGCTGAGGCTGGTCGAAGGGCTCGACGCGGCGGCGCTCGACGCGCTTGCGGTGCCGCTGGTGGCGAGCAGCCCGCATGCAGCGCAGACCCTGGCCGGCGCGGCGCTGCCGGCGCCGTGCGCGTGGGTCTTCGGACACGAGGGGCAGGGCGTCGCAGCCGCGCTGGCGGTCCGCTGCGCGCTCGAACTGCGCATCCCGCAGCCGGGCGGCGAGGAGTCGCTCAACGTCGCCGCCGCGGCGGCTGTGTGCCTGTACGAGTCGGCGCGCCGGATGCCGCCTAAGGGCGCCGCGGCGCCCGCCAGGCCAGCCAGTGCAGTGCCGTCGCCGCCCGCCCGGCGGACCTGAGACGCCCGCGCCGACTCGCTAGTACACCAGCCGGTCGGGCCGCAGGTCGCGCAGGATCGTGGTCGAGATCTCCTCGATCGACTTGTGCGTCGACGACAGCCAGGCGATGCCCTCGCGGCGCATCAGCGACTCGGCCGCCGTCACCTCGCGGCGGCAGTTGGAAAGCGAGGCGTAGCTGCTGCCGGGCCGCCGCTCGTGGCGGACCTGCGCCAGCCGCTCGGGATCGATCGTCAGCCCGAAGCACTTGGCCTTGAAGGGCACCAGCGTCGCGGGCAGCGCGTCGCGGTCGAAGTCCTCGGGGATCAGCGGGTAGTTGGCGGCCTTGATGCCGTGCTGCATGGCCAGGTACAGGCTGGTCGGCGTCTTGCCGCTGCGGCTGACGCCGACCAGGATCACGTCGGCGGCGTCGAGGTTGCGGGCGGACTGGCCGTCGTCGTGCGCCAGGCTGAAGTTGATGGCCTCGATACGGCTGCCGTACTCAGGGCTCTGGGCCGTGTCGCTGAAGCGGCCGATGCGATGGTTGCTCCTGACGCCCAGCTCGAGTTCGATCGGCTCGACGAAGGTGGCGAACATGTCCAGCACCAGGGCCCGGCAACCCGGCCCGGTGACGATCCGGCGCACCGCGTCGTCGACCAGCGTGATGAAGACGATCGGGCGCTTGCCCTCGGCGGCGGCCACGTGGTTGATCTCCTCGACCACGACGAGCGCCTTGGCCACCGAGTCGATGAACGGCCGCCGCACGTGTCGCGGCCGGGTCGGGAACTGCGCCAGGATGGAGTTCCCGAAGGTCTCGGCGGTGATGCCGGTGCCGTCCGAGACGAAGAACACGGTGCGTTCGGCCATGCGGCCATCATAAGGAGGGATCGACCTAGAATCCTCTCAACTTTCCGCCGCCTCGCCCCTCGTGCCAGCCTGCCGAACCACAAGCACAACCCCGCGCCTGCGCGCGCCGGGCGGCCACGGCCATGCGGAAGCACCGAATTCCCCACATCACGGAGCTTTCCCATGTCCCAGGCCTCGTTGGCGACCGCCCTGGTCGTACCGCTCGAACAACTGAGGATGACCGATGTCGAGGTGGTCGGCGGCAAGAACGCCAGCCTCGGCGAGATGATCAGCCAGCTTGCCGCCCGCGGCGTTCGGGTGCCCGGGGGCTTCGCGACGACGGCGCGCGCGTTCCGTCTGTTCCTCGACCACGGCGGCCTGCGCCAGCGCATACTGCAGCGCCTGGGTGTCCTCGACGTCGATGACGTGCGCGCCCTGGCCGATTGCGGCGCAGAGGTGCGCCGCTGGGTTGTCGACACGCCGTTCCCGCCAGCCCTGGAGGCCGCGATCCGCGAGCAGTTCGAGCGTCTGGCCGGCGACGGCTCCGGTGACAGCTTCGCCGTTCGCAGCAGTGCGACGGCCGAGGACCTGCCCGATGCGAGCTTCGCAGGCCAGCAGGAGACCTTCCTGAACGTCAGCGGCATCGACGACGTGCTGCATCGCATCAAGGAGGTGTTCGCGTCGCTGTACAACGACCGCGCGATCAGCTACCGAGTTCACAAGGGCTTCGCTCATGCCGACGTCGCGCTGTCGGCCGGCGTTCAGCGCATGGTGCGCAGCGACCTCGGCGCCGCGGGCGTGATGTTCACGCTCGACACCGAGTCGGGCTTCCCCGACGTCGTCTTCGTCACCGCGAGCCATGGCCTGGGCGAGACGGTGGTCCAAGGGGCGGTGAACCCGGACGAGTTCTACGTCCACAAGCCGACGCTGGCCGCCGGGCGGCCGGCCGTGATCCGACGCACCCTGGGCAGCAAGCTGCAGCGGATGGTGTTCGCCTCGCCCGAGGAGAAGGCCGCGAGCGGCCGGCTCGTCAAGGTGGTCGACTCGCCTCCCGAGCTGCGCAACCGCTATGCGCTGACCGACGACGAGGTCGGCGAACTCGCCCGCTATGCGCTGACGATCGAGGGCCACTACGGCCGCCCGATGGACATCGAGTGGGGCAAGGACGGCCTGGACGGCAGGATCTACATCCTGCAGGCGCGACCCGAGACGGTGAAGAGCCAGGCCGCGGGGCGCGTCGAGCACCGCTACCGCCTGACCGGCGACCCCAGCCGCACACCGGTGCTGGCCGAGGGCCGGGCGATCGGCCAGAAGATCGGCACCGGTCCGGCACGGCTGGTGCGCACGCTGGCCGAGATGGAACGGGTGCAGCCGGGCGACGTGCTCGTCACCGACATGACCGACCCTAACTGGGAGCCGGTGATGAAGCGGGCCAGCGCGATCGTCACCAACCGCGGCGGCCGCACCTGCCACGCCGCGATCATCGCGCGCGAGCTCGGCATCCCGGCGGTGGTCGGCTGCGGCGACGCCACCGAACGCATCCACGAGGGGGCGCTGGTCACGGTGTCATGCGCCGAGGGGGACACCGGACACGTGTACGACGGGCTGCTCGAGACCGAGGTCAGCGAAGTGCGCCGCGGCGAGATGCCTTACTGCCCGATCAAGATCATGATGAACGTGGGCAACCCGCAGCTCGCCTTCGAGTTCGCGCAGATGCCCAGCGCGGGGGTCGGCCTGGCGCGGCTGGAGTTCATCATCAACAACAACATCGGGGTGCACCCGAAGGCCATCCTCGACTACCCGAACGTCGATGCCGAGCTGAAGAAGGCGGTCGAGTCGGTGGCCCGCGGCCACGCCAGCCCGCGCGCCTTCTACGTCGACAAGCTGGTCGAGGGCGTGGCCACCATCGCCGCAGCGTTCTGGCCCAAGCCTGTGATCGTGCGCCTGTCCGACTTCAAGAGCAACGAGTACCGCAAGCTGATCGGCGGCACGCGCTACGAGCCGGACGAGGAGAACCCGATGCTCGGCTTCCGCGGGGCCAGCCGCTACATCAGCGGCGAGTTCGCCGACGCGTTCGGCATGGAGTGCGAGGCGCTGCGGCGCGTGCGCGGCGAGATGGGCTTCACCAACGTCGAGATCATGGTGCCCTTCGTGCGCACCGTGAGGCAGGCCGAGGCCGTGGTCCGCATGCTTGCCGAGCGCGGGCTGAGGCGCGGCCACGACGGCCTGCGCCTGATCATGATGTGCGAGGTTCCGAGCAACGCGATCCTGGCCGAGCAGTTCCTCGAGCACTTCGACGGCATGAGCATCGGCAGCAACGACCTGACGCAGCTGACGCTCGGGCTCGACCGGGACTCGGGTCTGGAGCAGCTGGCTGGCGACTTCGACGAGCGCGACCCCGCGGTGAAGGCGATGATCTCGCGCGCGATCACCGCCTGCCGCGCGACCGGCAAGTACGTCGGCATCTGCGGCCAGGGCCCGAGCGACCACCCCGATTTCGCCGACTGGCTGGCGCAGGAGGGCATCGTGTCGATCTCGCTGAACCCCGACACCGTGGTCGACACCTGGACCCGGCTGGCCGCGCGCTGAGCGGCGACGCTCGCCGGTCCGGCACTGCCGCGCCGGCGGCGTGCCTACGGGCTCACCGGCCCACGTCAAAAACCCTTCTTGGGTCATTGATATCGCTAGGGTAAGACCTATCAGGACATGCGTGGCCGCGGGCCCGGCCTGTCAGAGAGCCGTAAGTCCCGGTTTCGAGAGTCGCGGCAGATGTCCTGGACCAGGGTCGTGCCGTGCTGTTCGCGCTTTCCGCCATCAAGCTTCTTTCCGAGATCGCCCTGCTGGCGCTGCTCGGGCAGGGCGTGCTGTACGTGCTGGCCGGGGCGCGGCGCGACACCAACTTCTTCTACGGCATGCTGAAGGCGATCACCAACCCGGTCACCTGGGTGACGCGGCGCATCACGCCGCACAAGGTCGCGGACCAGCACGTTCCGTTCGTTGCCTTCTTCCTGCTGGCCATCGTCTGGGTCGTCGTGACGATCGAGAAGATCCGCCACTGCGTCGAGGTCGGCATGGTGGGTTGCCGATGAGCCGTCTTGATCACCTCTGGCACAAGTGGCGCGCTATCGCGGCGCTGGTGCTCGGCCGGCGCGCCGCGGCGTTGGCGATCTTCGACCAGATGCTGGCGCGCTGGACCGACGACGCGTACGCGCTCGCCAGCCGCACGCAGCTGCATGCCGAGGCTGGCCGCCGCGACGCGGCGCTGGCCGACTCGCAGCGGCTGGTCGCGCTGCAACCGGCGAACGCCCACGCCTGGTTCAACCACGGCTTCCTGCTGGAGGAGGCCGGGCAGCTCGATGAAGCGCTCGCCGCGTTCCGGCGGGCGACCGAACTCTCGCCCAAGCTCGACCGCGCCTGGTACGGGCTGGGCCTGACGCTGATCCGCCTGCACCGCTTCGACGAGGCCGTGGCGGCGCTGAAGCGCAACACCGAACTGCAGCCCATGAGCCCGTACGGCTGGTACCAGCTGGCGCGGGTTCATGTCGATCGTCAGAACCCGGAGGAGGCGGTGAAGATCATCCGCCACCTGAAGGGTTTCGAGCCCAAGGTCGCCGCTCAACTCGAGCGCGAGACCGGACTGCTCGCATGACGGCGGGCGGGTGCCCGCGGCGGCAGGCGCGTCCCGTTCGCGGGCGCCGGCACCTGGACAACGAGCACAGAGACGACAGCCCGATTCGGGCATGACCTTCCACAACGAGGTGACCGCAATGCAGGTGAGCGAAAACCACCAGCGCTACTGGCAGAAGAACCTCAGGATCACCGCGATCCTGCTGTTCATCTGGTTCGTAGTGACGTTCGTCGTCGGGTTCTTTGCCCGCGACCTGAGCTTCAACTTCTTCGGCTGGCCGTTCAGCTTCTGGGTCGGAGCCCAGGGCTCGCTGGTGGTGTACGTGGCGATCATCGCGTACTACGCCTGGTACATGAACAAGCTGGACCAGGAACACGGCGTCGCCGAGGAGGAATGACATGGCCGGCTTGAGCTTCGACACCAACCCCGCGGTCTCCAGCAAGGACGCCAACGCGGCATTCAAGAAGCAGCTGAACAAGGTGTACGGCTGGTACACCGGCGGCTTCTTCGCCTTCATCGTCGTGCTGGCGATCGCCGAGCAGATGGGCCTGCCCCGCGGCGCCATCGGCATCGTCTTCCTGCTCGCCACGGTGGCGCTGTATGCCGGCATCGGCATCATGAGCCGCACGAACGACGCAGCCGAGTACTACGTCGCCGGGCGCCGGGTCCCTGCCGTCTACAACGGCATGGCCACCGGGGCCGACTGGATGAGCGCGGCGTCGTTCATCGGCATGGCCGGCACGCTGTACCTGAGCGGCTACGGCGGCCTCGCGTTCATCATGGGCTGGACCGGCGGCTACTGCCTGGTGGCGCTGTTCCTGGCACCGTACCTGCGCAAGTTCGGCCAGTTCACGATCCCGGACTTCCTGGGCGCCCGCTACGAGGGCAACGCGGCCCGCTTCGTCGGCATCCTGATCGCGATCTTCGTCAGCTTCGTGTACGTGGTGGCGCAGATCTACGGCGTGGGCCTGATCACGACGCGCCTGTCCGGCCTCGCCTTCGAGATCGGCATCTTCGTGGGCCTGGGCGGCATCCTGGTGTGCTCGTTCCTCGGTGGGATGCGCGCCGTCACCTGGACCCAGGTGGCGCAGTACATCATCCTGATCATCGCCTACCTGATCCCGCTGGTCTGGCTGTCGGTCAAGCAGACCGGCGTGCCGGTGCCGCAGCTGATCTACGGCTCGCAGCTCGAGAAGGTCACGGCGAAGGAGAAGGTGCTCATCGACGACCCGAAGGAGAAGGAAGTCATCGCTGTGTTCAAGGCGCGCTCGGACGAGCTGGCCGCGAAGCTGAAGGACATCCCGACCGCCCTGGCCGCCGATCGCGCCGCCGCGCAGAAGAAGCTGGACGACCTGAAGGCCGCCAACGGCCCGCTGGCCGACATCCAGGCCGCCGAGAAGGCGCTGGCTGCCGTGCCGAAGGACGAGGCCGCCGCGAAGACCGCCTGGACCGCCGCGAAGGCTGCCGCCGACGCGCGTGCCCGTCCGCTGGCCGGCATGCCGCGCCACGCGCAACAGTTCGCGGGTGATCCGAACGGCGACGCCAAAGCGCAGGAGGCCTTCGACACCTCGCGTCGCAACTTCCTCGCACTCGTGTTCTGCCTGATGGTGGGTACGGCCGCGCTGCCGCACATCCTGATGCGCTACTACACGACGCCGTCGGTGAAGGAAGCGCGTCAGTCGGTGACCTGGTCGCTGTTCTTCATCTTCCTGCTGTACTTCTCGGCTCCCGCGCTGGCGGTCCTGGTCAAGTACGAGGTGTTCAACGTGCTGGTGGGCACGCCGTTCGACAAGCTGCCGGCGTGGATTGCCGCTTGGTCCAGGGTGGATCCGGCGCTGCTGTCGGTGGCGGACGTCAACAAGGACGGCATCTTCCAGCTGGGTGAGATGCGGATCGGCGGCGACATCATCGTGCTGGCGACCCCTGAGATCGGCGGCCTGCCGTACGTGATCTCGGGCATGGTCGCGGCCGGTGGCCTGGCGGCTGCGCTGTCCACCGCGGACGGCCTGCTGCTGACGATCGCCAACGCGCTGTCGCACGACCTGTACTACAAGATGATTGACCCGAACGCGCCGACGGCCCGACGCGTGATGCTGTCGAAGATCCTGCTGCTGGTGGTTGCCTTGGCAGCGGCCTACGTCGCATCGTTGAAGATGGCCGACATCCTGTTCCTGGTGTCGGCGGCCTTCTCGCTGGCGGCGGCGGGCTTCTTCCCGGCCCTCGTGCTCGGCATCTTCTGGAAACGCGCCAGCAAGTGGGGTGCGGTGCTGGGGATGCTGTCGGGCTTCGCCCTGACGCTGTACTACATGTGCACGACGCACCCCTGGATGCGCTCCCTGTTCGACATCAAGGGCCCGATCGCCGACTACACGTGGTGGGGCATCGCCCCCATCTCGGCCGGCATCTTCGGCGTGCCGCTGGGCTTCGCGGTGATCATCATCGTCAGCCTGCTGACCCCCGCGCCCAAGCGCGAGGTGCAGGAGCTGGTCGAGCATGTGCGCTACCCGAACCTGAAGCCGGCGCGCTGATCGGCTGAGCTTCCTCGAAACTGCCCGGACCGAGAGGTCCGGGTCGGCGGCCCCGGTGGCAACACCGGGGCCGTTCTCATTTCGGGCTACAATCCGCAGCTTTCCCTTGCCGCACCTGGCTTCCTGACGCTGTCGGGGCGGCTTCTGGTGCCCGCCGACCGCGGCGGGTGCGGAATCCTCAAGGAGATGTCATGCGTCATTACGAGATCGTTCTCCTGATCCACCCGGATCAGAGTGAACAGGTTCCGGCCATGCTGGAACGGTACAAGGGCCTCGTCACCGCCGCCGGCGGCAAGGTGCACCGCGTCGAAGACTGGGGTCGGCGCCAGCTGGCCTACATGATCCAGAAGCTCGCGAAGGCGCACTACCTGTGCCTGAACATCGAGTGCGGGCAGGAGACGCTCAACGAGCTCGAGACGGGCTTCCGCTTCAACGACGCCGTGCTGCGCCATCTGACCGTGGCCCGCAGCAAGGCGGACATCGCCCCGTCGGTGATGATGAAGGCAGTCGAGCGCGAAGAGGCCCGCAAGGAGCGGCAGGAGGCGGCCCAGGGCTGACGAGCCGCCGGGCCGGGCCGGTGCCCGTGCACTCCGAGAGGAACCCCGCGCCGTGAACCGGCTGCTTCTCTCGGCTTCGCTCGTGCAACGGTCCACGCTGCGCTACACCCCCGCCGGGTTGCCGGCGCTCGACCTCGGACTGCGACACGAGTCCACGGTCAGCGAAGACGGCCAGCCGCGCAAGGTCTCCCTGGAGATGCGCGCGGTGGCGATCGGGGCGATCACGCAGCCGCTGGCGGCCCTGGCACTCGGTGCGCAGGCCGGTTTCGGCGGTTTCGTCACCGCAGCGCGCAACGGCCGCGGCCTCGTCTTCCACGTCACCTCCGTCGAGCCGCAGGCAGCGCCCGCGCAGCCCGGCGACGACTGAACCGGTTTTCGCGATCCACGACATACGCATCAGGAGAACACCATGCCCCCACCCCGCGGAAAAGGCCGAGGCGCCAAGGACAAGCGCACCAAGCGCAGCTCGCAGTCGCTGCTGTTCCGGCGCAAGCGCTTCTGCCGCTTCACCGTCGCCAAGGTCGAGGAGATCGACTACAAGGATGTCGACACGCTGCGCGACTTCATCGGCGACAACGGCAAGATCACGCCGGCACGCCTGACCGGCACCCGAGCGTTCTACCAGCGCCAGCTGACGACGGCGATCAAGCGCGCGCGCTACCTGGCACTGCTGCCCTACACCGACCTGCACCGCGTCTGACGAGGAGGCCAACATGCAAGTGATCCTTCTGGAGAAGGTCGGCAAGCTCGGCGACCTGGGCGACATCGTCAAGGTCAAGGATGGCTTCGCCCGCAACTACCTGATCCCCGGCAAGCTGGCGCGCCGAGCCACCGAGGCCGCGATCAAGGAGTTCGAGGCGCGCCGCGCCGAACTCGAGAAGTCCGCCGCAGCCAAGCTCGACGCCGCGCGCGCGCTCGCCGAGCAGCTGCAGGGCAAGGTCGTGCGCGTGGCGCAGAAGGCCGGCGTGGACGGGCGTCTGTTCGGTTCGGTCACCCACTTCGACATTGCCGAGGGCCTGACCAAGATGGGCCTGGCGGTCGCGAAGACCCAGGTCCGGCTGCCGGCCGGCCCGCTGAAGTCCGTCGGCGAGTACCCCGTGACGGTGGCGCTGCACACCGACGTCATCGCCGAGGTCACCGTGCAGGTGGTCGCGCAGGCCGACTGACGCCGCCGGCCCGGACGTCCGCGAAGGCCGGCGCTGCCGGCCTTCGTCATTTGGCGGCGCCGGTTGTCCACCGCTGCCCACCGGCCATCCACATGGTTTCCCACAGCGCATGCCGCGTGCCCCGCGGGGCCTCGCTTCCCCCGATGGCCGTGGCGCGCGATCCCTCTACGGTGTCGTCATGAGTGCGATCTTCGATTCACGCGACAGCAGGCCGGCCCGCGACGACGACGTGTCGAGGCTGCGCGTGCCGCCGCACTCGGTGGAGGCCGAGCAGAGCGTGCTGGGCGGCCTGCTGCTGGACAACCTGGCCTGGGACCGGGCTGCCGACCTGCTGACCGAGAGCGACTTCTATCGCTACGAGCACCGGCTGATCTACGCGGCGATCGCGGCGCTGGTGCAGCACAGCAAGCCGGCCGACGTGATCACGGTGTTCGAGAAGCTCCAGGGCCTCGGGCAGGAATCGGACGCCGGCGGACTGGCCTACCTGAACGCCCTGGCACAGAGCGTGCCGAGCGCGGCCAACATGCGGCGCTACGCCGAGATCGTCCGCGAGCGGGCGATCCTGCGCAAGCTGATCGCGGCCAGCGACGAGATCGCCACCAGCGCCTTCAACCCGCAGGGGCGCCAGGTCGCGCAGGTGCTGGACGAGGCCGAGAGCCGGATCCTGAAGATCGGCGAGGAGGGCGCGCGCCAGCGCCAGGGCTTCCAGAACATCGCGAACCTGGTCGTCGCACTGATGGACCGGGTCAACGAGTTGCACGACCACGGCGCGGAGGACGTGACCGGGGTGCGCACCGGCTACTACGACCTCGACCGCCACACCGCGGGCTTCCAGCGCGGCGACCTGCTGATCCTGGCGGCGCGTCCTTCGATGGGCAAGACTGCATTCGCGCTGAACATCGCCGAGCACGTGGCCGTCCGCGAGGAATTGCCCGTGCTGGTGTTCTCGATGGAGATGGGCGCCGGGCAACTGGCACAGCGGATGGTCGGCTCGATCGGCCGCATCGACCAGCAGCACCTGCGCACAGGCAAGCTCGATGCCGACGAGTGGAGCCGGCTGGCCGACGCGGTCGACAAGCTGGGCCGGGCCCAGGTGTTCATCGACGAGACGCCGGCGCTCAGCATCGCCGAGCTGCGCGCGCGCAGCCGTCGCATGGCGCGCCAGTTCGGCGGCACGCTCGGGCTGATCTGCATCGACTACCTGCAGCTGATGAGCGGCTCGGGCGGTAGCGACGAGAACCGGGCCACCGAACTGGGCGAGATCTCGCGCGGCCTGAAGGCGCTGGCCAAGGAACTTCAGTGCCCGGTGCTGGCACTCTCGCAGCTTAACCGCAGCGTCGAGCAGCGCAACGACAAGCGGCCGATGATGAGCGACCTGCGCGAGTCTGGCGCCATCGAGCAGGACGCCGACGTCATCCTGTTCATCTACCGCGACGAGTACTACAACAAGGACAGCAAGGAACCCGGTGTCGCGGAAATCATCATCGCCAAGCAGCGCAACGGGCCGGTCGGCACGGTGAAGCTGACCTTCCTGAAGCCGCAGACGCGGTTCGAGAACCGCGCGCCGGACGGGTCCGACGAGTATTGACGGCGCTTCCGCGGCGAAGCGGTTGTCGCAACGCGGTATACTGTATATATTCACAGTATGCGCCTCGATACCCTTCCCGCCCTCGCAAGTGGCACTGCCGCCGACGGACCCTGGGCCCCGATCACGCTGGTCCGCGCGCCGCTGAAGGGCCGGGGAACCGCCTGGGCCCTGGAACACAGGTTCTCCAGCACTCGCCGCGAAGACTTCGACGACGGCTGGGCCACGCTCGAGCGTGCGGCGCAGGAAGAGGCCGACGGGCCCGCACCGCAGACCCAGGTCATCGAGGAGCATGCCCGAAGCATCCTGGCCGGCAACGACTCGCCCGACATCGGCTTCGATCTGTCGATCAACCCCTACCGTGGCTGCGAGCACGGGTGCAGCTACTGCTACGCGCGGCCGACGCACGGCTATCTGGGCCAGTCGCCAGGCCTCGACTTCGAGACCCGGATCGTCGCCAAGGTCAATGCTGCCGAGCGGCTGCGCGAGGCGCTGGCCGCGCCGGGCTACGAACCCCTGCTGCTGAACATCGGCTCGGCCACCGACGCCTACCAGCCTGCGGAGCGGCGCCTTCGCATCACCCGCAGCGTGCTCGAGGTCCTCCAGCAGGCGCGGCACCCGTTCTCGCTGGTCACGAAGTCCAGCCTCGTCGAGCGCGACCTCGACTTGATCGCGCCCATGGCTGCGGAGGGCCTGGCCGCAGTCTATGTCTCGGTCACCACGCTCGACAGCGAACTGGCGCGTCGCATGGAGCCCCGCGCCGCGGCGCCGCACCGCCGCCTGCGGACCATCGAGACGCTGGCCCGTGCCGGAGTGCCGGTGGGCGTCAGCGTGTCGCCGCTGATCCCCTTCGTCAACGAGCCTGAGCTCGAGCGGGTCCTGGCCGCTGCCCGCGACGCTGGCGCCAGCCGCGCCTTCGGCATCGTGCTGCGGCTGCCCTGGGAGGTGAACCCGATCTTCCGCCGCTGGTTGCAGCAGCACTTTCCCGAACGGGCCGACCGCGTGATGGCGCGGGTGCGTGAGATGCGCGGCGGCCGCGACAACGATTCCCGCTTCGGCAGCCGGATGACGGGCCAGGGAACCTGGGCCCAGTTGCTGCGGCAGCGCCTGCACAAGGCGTGCGAGCGTCTCGGGCTGCAACGCGGGCGCTTCGAGCTCGATGGCACTCAGTTCAGGCCGCCGGCTCACGACGAGCGGCAAGCCGAGCTGTTCTGACCCGTCGCCGGCCAGCTTGCCGGGCAGGCGCCCGGGAGAAGGGGCAGTCGCCGCGGCGTGACGGCGATGGTCGCGGTCGCGGTCGCCGCCAACACTTCTCGAGCAGCCCGCGACCATGTCGCGATCATGTCGCGATCAGGCTGCGAAAGGACCGCGACAGCACGCCCGCCTCAGCCCGACGCTTCCTCGGCCCAGGCTGCCAGATCCGACTCCGGCTTGGAGGGTTCGACCTTCACTTCGAAGGGCGCGGGCTTGCGTTCCAGCGGCTTCGACTGTTGTGCCGCGGCGCTCGGGCGCCGAAGCACCAGCGCCCCGGGCTGGCGCCCGTTGTTCTCGACGAGCGGCGACCGCGGGGGCGCCATCTTCTTGCGCAGCGCATGGACCTCGGCCTCCAGTTCCGCGGCGTCTTGGATGCGTCCGCGGTGACGCTGCAGCGACAGCCGTGCCGTCTCCAGCAACCGGTTGTTCAGCGTGGCGCGGGTGTGCTCCAGCAGCATGCGCACCGCCTCGGTCGGCTGGCCCCGCAGCGCATACGCCAGCGACTGCTCGGCGAGGCGAGACACATGGGCGTGGCCGGCGTTGATGCGGTCCGCGTACTCCGGGTACGGGGCAGCGGCCCGGGTCAGCAACTCGGTGAAGATGCGCGCCCCGCTGTGGCGCCACGCCATCCGGTCGATCCAGTCGTGGGCTTCGTCGACATGCACGCCTGCCGCGGCCACGAGGGCCAGCATCGTGACCAGGTTGATCGCGGCCTCGATGTCGAAGTCCGGGGCGTCGATGCCCGAGCCCACCGCCCGCAGCCGCTCCAGCAGCTCGCGATGGCGGCTATAGAGCACCAGCTGCAACGTCCACGCGCAGCTGCTCAGCCGCCGCAGCCGGCTGCTGTGCGGCGCCCGCGTCAGCGCGGCATCGAGCTCGTCGCAGCAACGCTGAAGGCCGCGCGAGTCACGCTGCAGATAGCGCACGACGCCCAGCAGCAGAGCGGACTGCCAGTCGAACATCTTGGACCCGACGCCGGAGGCGATCGCACGCTCCAGGTTGCGCGCAGCCTCGTCATGGTCGCCGCGGTAGTAGGCCAGCATGCCCAGCTTCTGAAGCCGCGGCAGCGACTCCGGCGTCAGGTGTACCGCCCGGCCGTAGACCTCCATCGCGCCATCGAAGTCGCCCTGTTCGAGGCGTGCCCGTCCCATGACGTCGTAGGCGTCGACGAAGGTGGGCTGTTCCAGGATCAGCGATTCGAGCGTGCGCACCGCCTTGACCATGTCACCGCAGTCGATCTGGGTACGGGCGACACCCAGCTTCGCCCAGGGCAGGGCCTTGGCCTCGAGCACGGCGTCGAACAGTTCGCGGGCCTCCTCGTGGCGACCCAGGTTCAGCAGCAGTTCAGCGCCGATGCGTGCCGCATAGAGCCAGAACTCGCCGCGGCTGCGGAAGCGCTCGATGCAGAGCTGCGAGCCTTCCTCGAAGCGGCCCTCGTCGACGGCGGCCAGGATGTCGGCAAGCACGGCCTTGCGGCGACGGGCGTGTGCCAGCCGCTCGGCCAGGGCTTCGGTGTTGTGCGGTTTCAGCAGGTAGCTGTCCAGCGCCGACTCGGCGGCCTCGGCCACCTTGGAGTAGGTTGCCTCGCTGGTGATGATCACGAACACGGTCGACATCGGCAGCAGCTGATGCCGGCGCAGGTCGTCCAGCAACTGCTGCCCGGTGGCCTCGCCGTCCGGGAACTCGTACTCGCACAGCACGATGTCGTAGCGCAGCGCCTCGAGCCGGTTGCGAGCCTCGACGATGCGCGAGCATTGGGTCACATGCCCGATGCCCAGCTCACGCAGCTGGGCTGCCAGCACGCTGCGCGTGGTCGGGTTGCCGTCCACCACCAGGGCGCGCGCCTTGTGCATCTCGTCCCGGTAGCGGGCGGCAGCCGCGGAATTCAGGATGCGCGGATGGGTGCTGCGGCGGTTGTCCATGGGCGGTCTGAATCCGTCTACGCCGCCATATCGGCCGCCCGCCTTCACCCTTGACCCCGGCGGGGCGGGAAATGCCCCGCTTTGGCTACTTGAAGAGGTCCTTGACCCGGTCCGCCCAGCTCTTGGCGTTGGGCGAGTGACGCTCGCCGCCCTTGCGGAAGCTCTCGTCGAGCTCTTTGAGCAGCTTGCGCTGGTGCTCCGTCAGCTTGACCGGCGTCTCCACGCTGACATGGCAGTACAGGTCGCCCGGGTAGCTGGCGCGCAGCCCCTTGATGCCCTTGCCCCGCAGCCGGAACGTCTTGCCGTGCTGGGTGCCCTCGGGCAGCTCGATCTCGGCCTTGGAGCCGCCCAGCGTCGGCACCTCGATCGCCCCGCCGAGGGCGGCGGTCGTCAGGCCCACCGGGACGGTGCAGTGCAGGTCGTCGCCGTCGCGCTCGAAGATCTCGTGCTGGCGCACGCGGATCTCGATGTACAGGTCGCCCGGCGGGCCACCGTTGGTTCCCGGCTCGCCGTTGCCGGCCGAGCGGATGCGCATGCCCTCGTTGATGCCCGCAGGGATCTTGACCTCGAGCGTCTTGTGCTTCTTGAGGCGACCCGCGCCGTGACAGCTGGGGCAGGGTTCCGGGATGATCTTGCCGGTGCCGCGGCAATGCGGGCAGGTCTGCTGGATGCTGAAGAAGCCCTGGCGCATGTGCACCGTGCCGCTTCCGTTGCAGGTGGTGCAGGTCTTGGCGCTGGTGCCGGGCTTGGCGCCGCTGCCGTGACAGGTGTCACAGGTTTCCCAGCTCGGAACGCGGATCTGGGTCTCCTTGCCCAGCGCGGCCTCCTCGAGCGTGATCTCCATCGCGTAGCTGAGGTCGTTGCCCCGGTACACCTGCTGGCCGCCGGCGCCGCGGCCCCGCCCGCCGCCGCCACCGAAGATGTCGCCGAAGATGTCACCGAAGGCTTCTGCGAACCCGCCGAAGCCCTCGGGCCCGCCGCCGCGGCCCATGCCCCCCATGCTCGGGTCGACACCGGCGTGCCCGAACTGGTCGTACGCGGTCCGCTTGGTCGCGTCGGAGAGCATCTCGTAGGCCTCCTTGGCCTCCTTGAACTTCTCCTCGGCCTTCTTGGCCTCTTCGCCCTGGTGCCGGTCGGGGTGGAACTTGGCGGCCAGCCGCCGGTAGGCCTTCTTGAGGTCGTCGTCCGAGGCGTTCTTCGGAACGCCGAGGACGTCGTAGTAGTCACGCTTGGTGGCCATGGCGAGTGTGCGAGTGGCGGAAGTGGCTCGGCCGCGGGCCGTTGCGCGTGATCCGGCGCACCGAGCCCGCGGCGGCGGGGGATGGCGGGCCCGGGAGACCCGCCGCGGTCGTGAACTCAGCCTTTCCTGACTTCCTTGAAATCGGCGTCGACGACGTCGTCCGCGGCAGCGCGGGCCTTGGCGCCGGCACCGGGCTCCGCGCCACCGGGAGGGGCGCCCTCCGGACCGGCGGCCCCGGCGGCCTGCGCCTCGGCGTAGACCTTCTCCCCGAGCTTCTGGCTGGCCGTCATCAGGGCCTCGGTCCGCGAGTCGATCTCGGCCTTGTCGTCGCCCTTGATCGACTCCTCGACCGCCTTCAGCGCAGCCTCGATCTTGTCCTTGTCGGCAGCGTCGAGCTTGCCGCCATGCTCGGCCAGGCTCTTGCGGACCGAGTGCGCCATCGCGTCGGCCTGGTTGCGGGCGGTGGCCAGCTCGAACTTGCGGTGGTCTTCGGCCGCGTTGGCCTCCGCGTCCTTGACCATCTTCTCGATCTCGGCCTCCGACAGGCCGGAGTTCGCCTTGATCGTGATCTTGTTCTCCTTGCCGGTGCCCTTGTCGCGGGCGCTGACGTGGAGGATGCCGTTGGCGTCGATGTCGAAGGTGACCTCGATCTGCGGCATGCCGCGCGGCGCCGCGGGGATGCCCTCCAGGTTGAACTCGCCCAGGCTCTTGTTGCCGGCAGCCATCTCGCGCTCGCCCTGGAAGACCTTGATCGTCACCGCGGGCTGGTTGTCGTCGGCGGTCGAGAAAACCTGCGTGTACTTGGTCGGGATCGTGGTGTTCTTCTTGATCATCTTCGTCATCACTCCGCCCAGCGTCTCGATGCCGAGCGACAGCGGGGTGACGTCGAGCAGCAGCACGTCCTTGCGCTCGCCCGACAGCACCTGACCCTGGATCGCGGCGCCGACGGCCACCGCCTCGTCGGGGTTGACGTCCTTGCGCGGCTCCTTGCCGAAGAACTCCTTGACCTTGTCCTGCACCTTGGGCATGCGGGTCATGCCGCCGACCAGGATGACGTCGTCGATCTCGCCCACTTTCACGCCGGCGTCCTTGATCGCGATGCGGCAGGGCTCGATCGTCTTGTCGATCAGGTCCTCGACCAGCGCCTCGAGCTTGGCGCGCGTCAGCTTGATGTTCAGGTGCTTCGGTCCCGACGCGTCGGCCGTGATGTAGGGCAGGTTGACGTCGGTCTGCGTGCTGTTGGACAGCTCGATCTTGGCCTTCTCGGCCGCCTCCTTCAGGCGCTGCAGCGCCAGCACGTCCTTCGTCAGGTCGACACCCTGCTCCTTGCGGAACTCGGTGACGATGTGGTCGATGATGCGCTGGTCGAAGTCCTCGCCGCCCAGGAAGGTGTCGCCGTTGGTGGACAGGACCTCGAACTGCTTCTCGCCGTCGACGTCGGCGATCTCGATGATCGAGATGTCGAAGGTGCCGCCGCCCAGGTCGAAGACGGCGATCTTGCGGTCGCCCTTGCCGTGCTTGTCGAGGCCGAAGGCCAGCGCGGCCGCGGTCGGCTCGTTGATGATGCGCTTGACCTCGAGGCCGGCGATGCGCCCGGCGTCCTTGGTCGCCTGGCGCTGGCTGTCGTTGAAGTAGGCCGGCACCGTGATCACGGCCTCGGTCACTTCCTCGCCGAGGTAGTCCTCGGCGGTCTTCTTCATCTTGCGCAGCACCTCGGCGCTGACCTGAGGCGGCGCCAGCTTCTTGCCGCGCACCTCGACCCAGGCGTCGCCGTTGTCGGCGGCCGCGATCTTGTAGGGCATCAGGTCGATGTCCTTCTGCACTTCCTTCTCGGTGAACTTGCGCCCGATCAGCCGCTTGACGGCGTACAGCGTGTTCCTCGGGTTGGTCACCGCCTGCCGCTTGGCGCTGGCGCCGACGAGGATCTCGCCGTCGTCCTGGTAGGCGATGATCGACGGCGTGGTGCGGGCACCCTCGCTGTTCTCGATCACCTTGGTGGAGTTGCCCTCCATGATGGCCACGCACGAGTTCGTGGTGCCCAGGTCGATGCCGATGATCTTGCCCATGGTTGTCCTTGCTCCTGCGGATGCGGTTCGGGTTGCTCTCGAGTTGTGGACCGGCGGCGGGCTTTCAAGGCGTCGCCCTCAAACAGGCCTCACTTCGGCCCGGCGACGGTCACCAGCGCCGGGCGCAGCACCCGGTCGTTGATCAGGTAGCCGCTCTGCAGCACGGCGACCACGGTGTTGGGTTCCTGGTCGGCGGGTACCACGCTGATGGCCTGGTGCCGGTGCGGGTCGAACCGCGTGCCGGCCGGCGGGGCCACGGCCACCACCCGGTTGCGCTCGAGCGCCGCGGTGAGCTGGCGCAGGGTGGCGTGCACGCCCTCGAGCACCTGCTCCGGCGTGGCGTTGGGGATCGCCGTGGCAGCCTGCAGGCTGTCGACGACCGGCAGCAGGCTCTCGGCGAAGGCCTCGATCGCGAACTTGCGGGCCTTGGCCATGTCCTCCTCGGCGCGGCGGCGGATGTTCTCTGCCTCGGCCTTGGCGCGAAGATAGGCGTCGGACACCTCGGCGTGGCGGACCTGCAGCTCGGCCAGCTGCTCGGCGACCGGGCGCCCGGCAGCGTCTGGCTGTGGTGCGGCGGTCCCGCCACGATCCTGCGGTGCGGACGAACCTGGGGCGGCGGACGAGGGAGGCGAGGGGGGCGCTGCGCCGGCGGCTTCTGGCGTCGTGTTCATGCTCGGAGAATCCCGTAAAGCCGGTTGTGACATGGGGACGTCCGCGGCGGCTTCAAGGGGCGCGGGTGGAGGAAGCCGCGGCGGCTCAGCGCCCGCGCTCCGGGCCGTCGTCGATAGCGGCGCTCCAGCGCTGCCAGTCAGCCAGCTGGCGCCGGTCGCGCTTGGTCGGTCGCCCCTGCGCGATGGCAGCGGCGGGCTCGGGCGCGAGCCGGCGGGCTTCGGCGGCGCGTGCGCGCGCGGCCAGGCTGTCGGGCGTCTCCTCGTACAGGGCCTGCGCCTGCGCCGCCGGCCCGCGCAGCCGGGACAGCCCGCGTACCTGCAGCACCCGCGGCGGGCCCTCCAGGCGCAGGGTCAGGATGTCGCCCGGCCGCACTGCCCGCGAGGGACGGGCGACCTGGCCGTTGACCAGCACCCGCCCTCGGTCGGCCGCCTCGGCGGCCAGGGATCGGGTCTTGAACAGCCGTGCAGCCCACAGCCACTTGTCGAGACGGACGTCACCGGTGCCGTCGATCATCGCGCCTCCACAGCCGCCAGGCCGGTCGCCGACGGACCGCGCGCCGCATCGGGCTGAATCGGCAGCCGGACCCGCGCCTGCAGGCCGCCAGCCCGCTGGTTGTCGAGCCGTATGTCCCCGCCCAGGGAGCGCACGATCTCCTGGCAGATCGCCAGCCCCAGCCCGGCACCCGCCCGCCCGGATGCCGTCGATCCGGCTGAGAAGGGCTCGAACAGCCGCCGCCGGAGCTCGTCGTCGATGCCGGGGCCGCTGTCGACGATCGTCAGCACGGCGGCCCCGGCCGCCGCGCACACCGAGACCCCGAGCCTGCCGCCAGCCGGGCTGTGCCGGATCGCGTTGTGCAGCAGGTTACGGGTCAGCTCCCGCAACGCCCACTCGTGCGATCGCACCGTCACTGGCTCGGTGACGAGCTCGAAGTCGAGCCCGGCCTCGCCGATCAGCGCCGAGAGGTCGAGCGCGACGGCACGCACGACGGCCGCCCAGTCGTGCACCGGTACCGCGCCCCCTTGCTGGCGCAACTGCTCGACCTTGGCCAGCGCGAGCATCTGGTTGGCCAGCTCGGCGGCGCGCGCCACCGTGCCGTCGATCTCGGCCAGCGCAGTGGCGAGCTCCACGTCGCCGCGCCGCGCCGACTGCACCTGCACCTTCAGCACCGACAGCGGGGTGCGCAGCTGGTGGCTGGCGTCGCGGACGAAGCGCTTCTGGTGCTCGAGCAGGTGCGCGAGGCGCTGCATCACCGCGTTCGTGGCGGCCACCAGGGGGCGCAGCTCGCCCGGGGTGTCCGCATCCGGAAGCGGCGACAGGTCGTCCCCGGCGCGCGCGTCGATGCGCGCGGACAGCTCGCGCACCGGACGCGTGGCCCGCTGCACGACCCAGACCACGACCAGCGCGATCAGCGGCACCAGCACCGCCTGCAGCCCCAGGGTCTGCACGAGCAGGCTGCGGGCCAGCGTGTGACGCAGCTCCAGCGTCTCGGCGACCTGGATGGTGGCCATGCCCTGGCCGAGCGCCCCGGCCACCGGCTGCAGCAGCACGGCCATGCGCACCGGCTCGCCGCGGTAGACGTCGTCGTAGAAGTGGACCAGCGCCGCGTAGACGTTGCGTTCCTGCCCGACCGGGCGTGGCGGCGGCAGGTCGGCGAATCCGGAGACCATCTCGCCCGCGAACCCGCTCACCTTGAAGAAGATGCGGCTGCGGTTGTCGGCCTCGAAGGCCTCCAGGGCCCCGTACGACGGCGTTGCCGCAAGGCGCGGCGCGCCGGGATCGCCACCGACCTCGAGCTCCTCGCCGATCGCCTTGGCCGACGCGAGCAGCGTTCGGTCGTAGGCCGTGTCGGCGGCCTGCAGCGCCTGCCGATAGAGAACCGCGGCGCCGCCCACCACCACGGCCAGCACCGGCACGAGGATGCCGAGCAGCAGCTGGGCCCGCAGCGAGCGGCGACCGCGGCCGGCGGCAGTCAATCGACCTCCTTCAGCAGGTAGCCCAGGCCGCGAAGCGTGACCAGCTGGGCGCCGCTGCCGGTGAGCTTGCGGCGCAGGCGGTAGGCAACGACCTCGATCGCGTCGGGCTGCACGGCCCCCTCGCCCGCGAACACGAGGTCGCTCAGCCTCTCCTTGGCCACCGCGTGCCGCGGACGCGCGAGCAGCGCCCGCAGCAGGGAGGCCTCGCGCACGCTCAGTTCGAGCGGCGCGCCGCGAAGGTAGACCGCGCCGCTGGCGGCGTCGGCGCGCAGGCCGCAGAACTCGGGGCCGAGGCCGGCCGGCTCGGCGCTGCGCTTGCCGCGGCGGGCCAGCGCACGCACCCTCGCCTCCAGCTCATCGAGGTCGAAGGGCTTGGCCAGGTAGTCGTCGGCCCCGGTGTTCAGGCCCAGCACCCGGTCGCCGACCGTGCCGCGCGCCGTCAGGATCAGCACCGGCGTGGACAGACCGCCCGCGCGCGCGGCGGCTAGCACCTGCAGCCCGTCGAGACCGGGCAGGCTCAGGTCGAGCAGCACGACGTCCGGCCGCAGCGCCTGCCATCGCTCCAGCGCCCGGCTGCCGTCGCCACAAAGCGTCACCTGCATCCCGCGACGCTGCAGGCTGCGCTGGAGCGTCGTCTGCAGTGCCGGGTTGTCTTCGATCAGCAGGAGTTCCATCGGAGCGGAGGGCGATTATCCGCAGCGTTGCCGCGCGCGCCGGCCGCCGCCCTGGTGACCGGGCCCCGCGGCGGCCCGCCATGCCGGTACGCGTTTCCCCCAGGTCGGCGCGACAGCCGATCGACAGCGCGCGGTGACACCATCACGTCACCTTTCGCAGCCCCCCAAGGAGACGATCGATGCGTCGCGACACCTTCCTCCGCAGCCTTTGCGCACTGGCCGCGGCTGGCAGCCTGCCGCTGGCCGCCCGTGCCGGCACCAACGTCAAGATGATGATCCCCGCCAACCCCGGCGGCGGCTGGGACACCACCGGCCGTGCGTTCGGCAAGGCGCTCCAGGAAGCCGGCGTGGCGGCGTCGGTCCAGTACGAGAACAAGGGCGGCGCGGCTGGTGCGATCGGCCTGGCCCAGTTCGTCAACGCCAGCAAGGGCGACCCGAACGCGATGATGACGATGGGCGCGGTGATGCTCGGCGGCATCATCACCGGCAAGCCCCCGGTCAGCCTGTCGCAGGCCACGCCGCTGGCGCGCCTGACCAGCGAGTACAACGTCTTCGTGCTGCCCGAGAGCTCGCCGCTCAAGACGATGAAGGACGTCGTCGAGCAGTTGAAGAAGGATCCGGGCAGCGTGAAGTGGGGCGGCGGCTCCCGCGGGTCGACCGAGCACATCGCCGCGGCGATGCTGGCCCGGGCGGTGGGCGTCGATCCGTCGAAAATCAACTACGTGGCCTTCCGGGGCGGCGGCGAGGCGACCGCGGCCATCCTGGGCGGCAACGTCACCGTCGGCGGCAGCGGGTACAGCGAGTTCCAGCAGTACATCGAGAGCGGCAAGATGCGGCCGATCGCCGTCACTTCCCCGGCCCGCCTGAAGGGCATCGCCATCCCGACGATGAAGGAACTCGGCTACGACGTCGAGATCGGCAACTGGCGGGGCATCTACGGCGCGCCCGGCATCACGCCGCCGCAGCGCAAGGCGCTGGTCGACATGATCGTCAAGGCCACGCGGACCAAGGCCTGGGCGGAGGCGCTCGAGAAGAACAACTGGACGCCGGCGCTGCTGACGGGCCAGGAGTTCGAGGACTTCGTGGACCGCGAGTTCGCCAGCCTGCGCGCGACGATGGTCAAGGCCGGCATGATCTGATCGCCCGGGCGGGTGGGCCGGCATGGGCTCGCCCGTGCCGGCGCCGCCCGGCGTTGCCCGGTATGGGGCGTGTCGGGACGGGGCAGCACGAGGGAGGGAAGATGAGCCACGCCGTGGCAGGCGGCCGCAGGCTGCACCAGGTGCTGGTCTCGGTGGGTGCGTTGGCGATTGCCGCGTTCCTGGCCTGGGGCGCGCGCGACATCCGCGGCGAGGCCGGCTACGGCGGGGTCGGACCGAACTTTCTGCCCTGGGTGGTGGCGGCGGTGCTCGGCCTGTGCGGGACGGTCCTGCTCGTGCAGGCGCTGCGCGGCGGCTGGTCCCAGCCCGAGGAGCCCTCCGGCGCGCCAATGGGAGACTGGCCATCGCTCTCGTGGGTGGCGACCGGCATCGCGGCGAACGCCGCGCTGCTGACGACGATCGGCTTCGTGCTCTCCTGCACGCTGTGCTTCCTGCTCGCCGTGCGCGGACTGCGTCGCTCCGAGGGCCGGCCGCACGGAGGCTGGCCGGGCCTCGTGCGCGACTTCGTGACCGGCTTCCTGATCGCGGCGCCCGCGTACTGGCTGTTCACCAAGGCGCTCGGCATCAACCTGCCCGGCCTGACCGGCACCGGCTGGCTCTGACCGGCCTGCCGCGGAGAAGACGATGGATATCGGCAGCCAGCTGCTGCAGGGCTTCGCGGCCGCCGGCACCCCCATCAATCTGCTTTGGGCCTTCGTTGGCTGTGCGCTGGGCACGGCCATCGGCGTGCTGCCGGGCATCGGGCCGGCGGTCACGGTCGCGATGCTGCTGCCGATCACGGGGCAGGTCGATCCGGCCTCCAGCATGATCTTCTTCTGCGGCATCTACTACGGCGCGATGTATGGCGGATCGACGACCTCGATCCTGCTGAACACGCCCGGCGAGACCGGCACGATGGTGACGGCTCTCGAGGGCTTCAAGATGGCCAAGAGCGGGCGCGCCGGCGCCGCGCTGGCGACGTCGGCGATCGGCAGCTTCGTCGCCGGGACGATCGCCACCGTGCTGGTGACCTTGTTCGCACCGGTCGTGGCGCAGCACGCCGTCAAGCTGGGGCCGCCCGAGTACTTCATGCTGATGGTCCTCGCCTTCACGACCGTCAGCGCGGTGCTGGGCAGCAGCGCGCTGCGGGGAGTGACCGCGTTGTTCGTCGGGCTGGCCATCGGCCTGGTCGGCCTCGACCAGATCTCGGGCCAGGTGCGCTACACCGGCGGGATCCCGGAGTTCATGGATGGCATCGAGGTGGTGCTGGTCGCGGTGGGCCTGTTCGCGGTGGGCGAGTGCCTGTACACGGCGCTCTACGAAGGCCGGGCCGAGACCCAGATGAACCGGATGAACCGCGTGCACATGACGCGTGCCGAGTGGCGCCGTTCGTGGCCGGCCTGGCTGCGCGGCACGGCGCTGGGTTTTCCGTTCGGCACGATCCCGGCCGGCGGCACCGAGATTCCCACGTTCCTCAGCTACGGGGTCGAGCGCAAGCTGAGCCGGCACAAGGAGGAGTTCGGCACCACGGGCGCCATCGAGGGCGTCGCCGGTCCGGAAGCGGCCAACAACGCGGCGGTGACGGCGACGCTCGTGCCGCTGCTGACGCTCGGGATCCCGACCAGCGTGACGGCGGCGATCATGCTCTCGGCGTTCCAGAACTACGGCATCAACCCGGGGCCGCAGCTGTTCCAGACCAACGCCACGCTGGTCTGGGCGCTGATCGCCTCGCTCTACATCGGCAACGTGATGCTGCTGGTGCTGAACCTGCCGCTGGTCGGGCTGTGGGTCAAGCTCCTGGCCATCCCGCGCCCGCCGCTTTATGCCGGCATCCTGATCTTCGCGACGATCGGCGTGTACGGCATGCGCCAGAGCACCTTCGACCTGTTCGTGATGCTCGGCATCGGACTGCTGGGGGTGCTGATGCGGCGCTTCGGCTTCCCGACCGCACCGGTCATCGTCGGGATGATCCTGGGGCCGCTCGCCGAGGCCCAGCTGCGCAACGCGATCTCGATCGGCGAGGGGCACTGGACGGTGTTCCTGGAACGGCCCGTCTCCGCGCTGCTGCTCGCCGTGGTCGTGGCGGTGCTGGTGCTGCCGCGCCTGATCGGGCTGCTCGCGGCACGCCGGAGCGCCTAGTCGCGCGCGCCCAGGGCGAGCGCGCGCTCGCGCTGCGCGGCCAGCGCCGCGGTCTCGGCGGCGGCTGCTGCCGGCGCCCGGGTCGGCCAGCCCTGCAGGTGCTGCTCGGCGAGGTCGGCCAATGCGGCGACGAAGCGCGGGCGGTCGTTCAGGCAGGGCACGTAGCGGAAGTCGGTGCCACCGGCCTCCAGAAAGGCGTCCCGGCCTTCCTGCGCGATCTCCTCGAGCGTCTCGAGGCAGTCGGCGACGAAGCCCGGGCACGCCACGTCGACGCTGCGCACGCCCTCCGTGGCCAGCTGCTGCAGCGTCGGCTCGGTGTAGGGCTCGAGCCAGCGGGCCTTGCCGAAGCGGCTCTGGAACGTGACCTTCATCGTGCCCGGTGCGAGCTGCAGCCGCTCGGCCAGCAGCCGCGCGGTCTTGTGGCACTGGCAGTGGTACGGGTCGCCGAGTTCGAGCGAGCGGGCCGGTACGCCGTGGAAGCTGAGCACGAGCCGCTCGGCGCGCCCGCGCTCTATCCAGTGGGCCTGGAGCGACTCGGCCAGTGCGTCGATGTAGCCGTCGTGGTCGTGGTACTCGCCCACGAAGCGCAGCTCCGGCACGCGCCGGGCGCCGCTGGCCCACTGCTGCACCTTGTCGCCGACGCTCGCCGTCGTGGCTGCGGCGTACTGCGGGTACAGCGGCAGCACCAGCACCCGGGTCGCCCCTTCCCGGCGCAGCGCGTCCAGGACGTCCGGGATCGACGGCGCGCCGTAGCGCATGGCGTGGCGGACCAGCAGCCGGTCGTGCCCGCGCGCGGTCATCGCGGAGCCGACCGCCGCAGCCTGGCGCACGGTCCACAGGGCAAGCGGCGAGCCCTCGGATGTCCAGACGCTGGCGTACTTCGCGGCGCTGCGTGCCGGCCGGGTGCGCAGGATGACCCCATGCAGCAGCGGCCACCAGACGATGCGCGGGATCTCGACAACGCGCGGGTCATCGAGGAACTCGGCCAGGTAGCGGCGCAGCGCGGCCGGGGAGGGCTCGTCGGGTGTGCCGAGGTTCACCAGCAGCAGTGCGCAGCGCTCGGGCTCGCCGTGCCGGTGGGGCGGTTCCGGGCGGTAGGTCATGCGGGGGGCGGCTCGGCCAGGCGGAGCACCTCGAAGCCGACCACCGCCGCCAGCGGATCCACCGGGGAGCCGCCCAGGCCGATCGAGCCGCTGCCGTGCAGCGTGCAGCTGCCGCGGCGCAGGCTGACGATCTCGCCGTCGTTGAACTGGACGTAGGTGCCGTTGTAGCTGAGGTCGGTCAGCTGGAAGCTGCCGGCGTGCCAGTCGACGCGCGCGTGCGATCGCGACACCCGGCTGTCCTCGACGCGGAAGGTACTTTGCGGGCTGCGCCCGAGGACGACCGGCAGCTCTCCGGTGCCGAACGAGCGCTTCACGCGGCCCCAGGACAGGCGCAGGCCGTCGGGCTCGATGTCCGGCGGGTCGACGATGCTGAATTCGGTGGCGATGCCGGTGTCGGCGGCGCTGCGGCGCACTCCGAGGACGTGGACTTCGACCGGCTCGACGCGGCCGCGGAGCACCAGCCGGTCGAGGCGACGGAACCGCGCCCTGGCCTCCGCGGGCAGTTCGCGCAGTGCCTCGACCGTGAGCAGCGTCTCGTTGTCGCTCGCGTGGTCCAGCAGCCGAGCGGCCACGTTGACGGCGTCGCCGAAGCAGTCACCGCCGGTCTCGACGAGCTCGCCATGGGCCATCGCGATCTGCAGCCGGAGCGCAGCCAGGCCGGACGAGGCACCCAGCTCGCGCCCGCGGACGACGATGCCCTCCAGCGCGTCGTGCATCTGCAGCGCTGCGCCGTAGGCGTGCAGCGGCTCCTCGAACACCGCCATCAGCCCGTCGCCCAGCGTCTTGACGACGGCGCCACCGGACCGGGCCACCGGCTGGGCCAGCGCGTCGATGCAGCCGGTGACCACCCCAGTGGCCTCCTCGTTGCCCAGTGATTCGAAGAGCGCCGTGCTGCCGCGCAGGTCGGCGAACAGGACGGTGCGGACGACGAGGCGGGACATGTCGGGGCGCAGTCTACCGATGGGCCGTCCGCGAGCCCCTCCCCAGGATCAAAGGCTGTCGAGGTAGGTCCGAAGCTTGTCCGAGCGGCTCGGGTGCTTCAGCTTGCGGATCGCCTTGGCCTCGATCTGGCGGATGCGCTCGCGCGTGACGTCGAACTGCTTGCCGACCTCCTCCAGCGTGTGGTCGGTGCTCATCTCGATGCCGAAGCGCATCCGCAGCACCTTGGCCTCGCGCGGGGTGAGGCTGTCGAGGATGTCCTTGACCACGTCGCGCAGGCCGGCCTGCATCGCCGCGTCCACCGGCGCGACGTTGTTCGTGTCCTCGATGAAGTCGCCCAGGTGGGAGTCGTCGTCGTCGCCGATCGGCGTCTCCATGGAGATCGGCTCCTTGGCGATCTTCATGATCTTGCGGATCTTGTCCTCGGGGATCTCCATCTTCTCGGCCAGCGTCGGCGCGTCGGGCTCGAAGCCGAACTCCTGCAGGTGCTGCCGGCTGATGCGGTTCATCTTGTTGATCGTCTCGATCATGTGAACCGGGATCCGGATCGTGCGGGCCTGGTCGGCAATCGAGCGCGTGATCGCCTGGCGGATCCACCACGTGGCGTAGGTGGAGAACTTGTAGCCGCGGCGGTACTCGAACTTGTCGACCGCCTTCATCAGGCCGATGTTGCCCTCCTGGATCAGGTCCAGGAACTGCAGGCCGCGGTTGGTGTACTTCTTCGCGATCGAGATCACCAGCCGCAGGTTGGCCTCGATCATCTCCTTCTTGGCGTCGCGGCTGGCCTTCTCGCCCTCGTTCATCCGGCGGTTGATCTCCTTCAGGTCGGCCAGCGGCACGACTGCGCGCCCCTGCAGGTCGATCAGCTTCTGCTGCAGCTCCTGGACCGCCGGCAGGTTGCGCGCCAGCACGATGCCGTAGGGCCGGCCGGCGGAGGCCTCCTTCTCGGCCCACTTCAGGTTCAGCACGTTGGTCGGGAAGGTGCGGATGAAGTGGTCCTGCGGCATCCCGCACTTGTCGACGACGATCTTGCGGATCTCGCGCTCGTAGCGGCGGACGTCGTCGACCTGGCTGCGCAGGATGTTGCACAGACGCTCGATCGTCTTGACCGTGAAGCGGATCGTCATCAGGTCTTCGCTGATCGACTGCTGGGCCTTGTTGTAGGCGGGGCTCTTGTAGCCCTCCTTCTCGAAGGCCTTGCGCATCTTGTCGAAGTGGCCGCGCAGCAGGCCGAACTTGCCGAGCGCGGCGGCCTTCAGCTCCTCGAGCTTCTTGGTCAGCGCCTTGCTGCCGCCGCTGCCGTCGTCGTCGTCGTCGGTGTCGTCGAACTCGTCGAAGTCCTCCTCGGCCACGTAGTCGTCCGCCTCGTCGTCGCTGACGAAGCCGTCGACGGCCTCGGAGATCTGCATCTCGCCGGCGGCGATTCGGTCGGCCATCGCCAGGATCTCGGCGATCGTGGTCGGGCTGGCGCTGATGGCGAACATCATCGCCTGCAGGCCGCCCTCGATGCGCTTGGCGATCTCGATCTCGCCCTCGCGGGTGAGCAGCTCGACCGTCCCCATCTCGCGCATGTACATGCGGACCGGGTCGGTGGTGCGGCCGAACTCGGAGTCGACGGTCGACAGCGCCGCCTCGGCGGCCTCCTCGGCCTCCTCGTCGGTGGCGGTGGCGGTCGTGCTGCCGCTGATCAGCAGGGTCGCGGCGTCGGGCGCCTGCTCGTAAACCGCGATGCCCATGTCGTTGAGCATCGAGACGATCGCCTCGAGGATCTCCTCGTTGACGAGCTTCTCGGGCAGGTGGTCGTTGATCTCCTGGTGCGTCAGGAAACCACGCGTCTTGCCCATCTTGATGAGCGTCTTGAGCTCCTGGCGCCGCTTGGTCGCCTCCTCCTCGGTCAGGGCGGTCTCGTCGAGCCCGAACTCGCGCATCAGCGCGCGCTCCTTGGCGCGGCTGACCTTCATGCGCAGCGGCTTGGCCTTCTCCTCCTTTGCCTCGACCTCGACATCGGCTTCGGGCTCGGCCTCGGCCTCGGCGTCGAAGTCGGCGTCGATCTCCTCGAGCTCCTCCTCCTCGGTCGCCGCCGCGGGCTTGCCCTTCGCGGCATCCTTGCCGCGGGTGTCCGCCTTGCCGCCGCGCGCCTCCGGCTTGGCCGCGCCCTTGGCATCCCCCTTGGATTCAGCCTTGGCCTCGGAGCGGTCGGCACCCGCGGGCTTGGCCGCGGGCTTCGCGCCGGCCTTCGCCGGTGGTGCGGATGCGGTCTTGGCTGCAGTGGCTGGCACGCCGCCGGCCTTGGCAGAACCCTTGGCTGCGGGCTTGCCCGTGGCGGCGGGAGCCTGCCGCTCGACAGCCTTGGACCGGGCCGGCTCGACGGCGGCGGCCGCCGCCGTGGCGGGCGACCCCTTCGCGGGCTTGGCGGACTTGGCGTCCTTGACGGGCTTGTCGTCCTTCGGCTTGGCGGTGGCAGCCGCGGGCTTCTTGGCAGTCATGCGGGTTCTCGGCGGA
This sequence comes from Rubrivivax sp., assembly GCA_020248915.1. GTDB lineage: Bacteria > Pseudomonadota > Gammaproteobacteria > Burkholderiales > Burkholderiaceae_C > Rubrivivax. The sequence continues at coordinate 218,365 of JADCGP010000008.1, forward strand.
AGGTGGCGGTATGGCTCGGTGGCCCCGGCAAGTCCGCCAGCGCGCCGCCGGGCAGCCCGGGACGCGTGACAGGACGGATACGATCTCGACCGGACGCGGAAGACCCGCTCCGAACGCAGCATGGGGCCGGCGAAGGCCGGACAAGATGGCGTGAACCCGGGACGTTGCAGCGCTTGCGATCGGGGGGACCGCTCGATCCCTTGTCGAGGGCGGGGTCCCGGGTCCGGCTCGGAGAAGCTGCGTTCACTCTTGCCGCGGCTGACTTGCGGATTATACCCAGAGCCCCGTGGATGACCGGTTCTCGATCAGGGCTCGCCGGGCCTCGCGCGGCGCTCGCGACCATCAGGCCTCGGCCGCGCCGTACATGTAGCCGCGTCGGAATGGATAGGCGCACTGGGCCCCGCGCATCGCGGTGCCGTCGACGCGACCGCTCGGGCGAGCGGCGAGCGTCTGGTGCAGTGCCATCCAGCCGCGCTCGAACCCCAGCGCGCTGCCGGCAAGGTACAGGCGGTAGGCACGCACCACCTGCTCCGGCGCCAGCCCGTGGGCGGCGTCGAGCTGCGCCTCGAGCGCGTCGCTCCAGGCCCAAAGCGTCCGCGCGTAATGCGGCCGCAGGTTCTCGGTGTCCAGGCCCTCCAGGCCCTGCTCGGCCATCACCCTGAGCACGTGTGACACGTGCAGCAGTTCGCCGCCGGGGAAGATCCACCGCTCGATGAAGTCACCGAGCCCGGCCCCGAGCTGCGCGTTGCGGGTGCCGCCGGCGGTGATGCCGTGGTTCAGCAGCAGGCCCCCGGGTGCCAGCAGACGCCGGATGGTCGCGAAGTAACGCGGCAGGTTGGCGTGCCCGACGTGCTCGAACATGCCGATCGAGGCGATCTTGTCGAACGGCTGGTCGGCCGGCAGGTCGCGGTAGTCGAGGAGCCGCACCTGCACGCGCCCCGTCAGGCCGCGCTGCTCGACGAGGCGGCTGACGTGGGCGTGCTGGTTGCGGCTCAGAGTGATGCCGGTGCCGTGCACGCCGTAGTGCTCGGCTGCCCACAGCAGCAGGCCGCCCCACCCCGAGCCGATGTCGAGGAAGCGCTCGCCGGGCCTCAGCAGAAGCTTGCGGCAGACGAGGTCGAGCTTGGCCTCCTGCGCCTGGGCCAGCGTGCCGGCTGCGACGTCCCAGTAGGCACACGAATAGACGCGCCTGGGATCGAGCCAGAGCGCGAAGAAGTCGTCCGACACGTCGTAGTGGTGGCGGATCTGCCGTGCGTCGGCGCTCGGCCGGTGCAGCCAGCGCGAGCGCAGCGAGTGCCAGGGACGGCGCCAGGCGGCAACGGTCGACACGCGCGTCGGCTCGTCGTCGAGCAACCCGGCGGCCAGGTCCATGACGCGCCGCAGCGGGCCCTCGATGTCGATGCGGCCGGTGACGATGTCCGTGGCGAGCGCCCCGATCTGGCCGGTGGCGAGGTGGCGCAGCGGTGCCAGCGCGTGCAGCCGCAACGTGACGTCGGCTCCGGCCGGGCCCAGCCGGCGACCGCCGGGAAGCACCACGGCCAGCGCGCCGCCGGCCCGGGCCGGCAGGGCGTCGATGCGTTGCAGGATCAGGGCTTCGAACACGGTCGCCTCCTGCCGGCAAGCTGTCGAAGCACCGATCAGGACGGCCCCGGAAGCCTCGAACCCGGCATGCCAGCCCCGGGACGGGCGTCGGCCGCGCCTGCGGGACGCATCGACGCGCCCGGCACCCGCTGGGACCCGTCCGATCCTCGGGCCAGGCCCGGGCAGCCACCACTTCCGGGCGGTGCGCTGCAACGCTCCGCCCGCGCTCCGGCGCCTCGACATGCCGCCGGCCACGCGAGGGAATACTGCCGACGCCCTGCGCCGACTGCAAGGGGTAGCCACCCGGCGAGTCGGGCTAGGACTGATCGACCTCAAGGCCACCTCAAGGGCGCCTCAAGGCGACCCCAGGGTGCCGGCCCGCGAGCGGGCCCCGATGGTCCGTCAGCGCAGTTCGAGAGCGTCGCCCTCGAACACGATGCCCAGCGGCTCGATGCACAGCCGCTTCGGGCCGTCTTCCACGCGGCCGGCGTCCCAGGCCGCCACCCCGCACCCGCGCGCCACCTCGACGCAGCGCTTGGCCTGCTCCGCGGGCACGAACAGCGCGAAACCGGCGCCCATGTTCAACGTGCCATAGGCCTCGGCGTCGGCGAGACCGGCCTGGCGGGCCAGGAACTCGAGCACCGGCGGCACCGGCGGCAGGCGATGCACCCGGTAGCCGAGCGCGCGCGGGTGCCGCAGCAGCTTGCGCCAGCCGTGACCCGTGACGTTGACGGCGTAGTGCACCGCAACCCCCGCCGCGGCCAGGGCCTCGGTGACCGGGCTGTACAGCACGGTGGGGGCGAGCAGGGCGGCGCCGAGAGTCGACCCGGGCTCGACCTCGGTCAGGTAACCCAGTGGCAGGCGCTCGGCGAGCTTGCGGGCCAGGCTCAGCCCGTTCGCGTGGATGCCGCTCGAGCCGAGGAGCACGATGGCGTCGCCGGGCGCCAGGCGGTCGCCGAGGCTCAGCCGCGACTTCGGGCGCACGATCCCGGTGCAGCCGGCCGCCAGGTCGACCCGGCCGGCCTCGACGATGCCCGCCAGCGCCGGCGTCTCGCCGCCGCCCCAGGCGACGCCGCAGCGGTCGCAGGCCGCCTTCCAGCCCGCCACCAGCGACTGCGCGCGCGCGGCGTCGTCGAACCACTCGCTGCCGCCGGCAGCCCAGTAGGCCTGGATCACGAGCGGCGTCGCGCCCACCGTGATCAGGTCGTTGACGGCCATCGCGATCGTGTCCTGCGCGATCGCGTCGTACCAGGCACGGCCGGTGAGCCGCTGCATCGCGTCGGCCACCAGGGCCTTGCTGCCCAGGCACTCGACGATGCTGGCGATGTAGAACGGCCCGGCATCGACCACGTAGGCCGACTCGCCGCGCGAGGCCGCGACCTCCGCCATGCCGTGCGCGACCAGGTGCACCGCGGTGCCGGCTGCCGCGCGCTGGGCGCTGATCTTCAGCGGGTCGATGCGGCCGTAGTCGACGCCGGCCTGGTCGTAGGTGAGCGGAGCCGAGGACGGATCGGGAACGGGTGCGTGCATGCCGTCGATTATCGGCCGCCGCCTAGAATGAGCCGCGTCATGTCCACCGTGGTCCTCGCCCGCAAGTACCGTCCGCGCCGCTTCGCGGAGATGGTGGGGCAGGAGCATGTCGTGCAGGCACTCGGCAATGCGCTGGCCAGCGGCCGCCTGCACCACGCCTACCTGTTCACCGGCACCCGCGGCATCGGCAAGACGACGGTGTCGCGCATCCTCGCCAAGAGCCTGAACTGCCTGGGCCCGGACGGCACGGGAGGCGTCACGGCCGAGCCCTGCGGCGCCTGCAGCGCCTGCACCGCGATCGATGCCGACCGCTTCGTCGACTACATCGAGCTCGACGCCGCCAGCAACCGCGGCATCGAGGACGCGCGCGACCTGATCGAGCGCGCCGCCTACCGGCCGAGTGTGGGCCGGTTCAAGGTCTTCATGATCGACGAGGCGCACCAGCTGACCAAGGACGCGTTCAACGCGCTGCTGAAGACGCTCGAGGAGCCGCCCGAGCACCTGAAGTTCGTGCTGGCGACGACCGACCCCGACAAGCTGCTGCCGACCGTGCTGTCGCGCTGCCTGCAGTTCAACCTGCGCCCGATGGCGCCGGCGACCGTGCGCGACCACCTCGCGCGCGTTCTGGCGCAGGAGGCCGTGCCGTTCGACGAGGGCGGCCTGAGGCTGCTCGCGCGTGCGGCCCGCGGCTCGATGCGCGACGCGCTGTCGCTCGCCGACCAGGCCATCGCGTTCGGCGCCGGCCGCGTCGAGGAGGCGGCCGTTCGCGCGATGCTGGGCAGCGTCGAGCGGTCGCGCGCGCTCGACCTGCTCCGGTTGCTGGCGGCGCGCGACGCCGCCGGGCTGCTGGCGGCACTGGACGAGCTGCGGCGCCGCGGCGCCTCGGCCACCGGGGCGCTGGAGGAGATCGCGCTGCTCGCGCAGCAGGCCGCGCTCGAGCAGGCCGTGCCGGGCGTCCTCGACCCCGCCGACCCCGACACTGCAGAAGCGCACGCGGCCGCCGCGCTGCTGCCGGCCGACGAGCTGCAACTGCTGTATGCCATTGCGCTGCACGGGCGATCCGAACTCTCGCTGCTGGCCGACGAGCACGGGGCGCTTGCGATGGTGCTGCTGCGGTTCCTGGCCTTCCCGTCGGAAGCCGCCGGCGAGCGCGTCCCGGTCCCGCCGCGCGCGGCGCCGTTGCGCGCACCGGCTCCGCCGTCGGCGCGCGCACCGGTGCGTCCGCTCGCGCCGGTGGCCTCGACGACGGCTTCGGCCGTCCCGTCGGCGCAGTTGCCGGCATCGACGCCGGCATCGACGCCTGCCGCTGCCACTGCGACGGCTCGGCCGTCGGGAGCCGTTCATCCCTCGGGCGCCGCACACCCCGCGCCGGACCGCCCCGCCGTCGCGCCCACCGCCCCGGCGGCCCGGTTGGCCGAGCCGGCCGAGGCAGCCGATTCCGCGCATTCGGCCGCCGCTCCCGATCCGGCCCTCGGCGACCGCTGGTGCACGCTGGTGGCCGGGCTGATCCAGTCGGGTGCGGTGCAGGCGCTGGTGCGCGAGCTCGCCTGGTCGGCGGCCCTGCTGGCCGTGGAAGAGGGCGACGGGTCGGCCCCGCCGACATGGCGGCTGGCCGTCGAGCGCGAGGCGTTGCGTGCCCCGGCGCTGCGCGATCGCCTGGCCGCAGCGCTGGCCGATGCGCTCGGCGCGCCGGTGCAGCTCGAGCTGGTCGGCGCCGCGGCGGACGACTCGCCGGCGCGGCGCGATGCCGCGGCGCGGGCGCGGCGGCAGGCCGAGGCGGAGGAGACCATCCGCGGCGACCCGGTCGTGCTCGAACTGCTCGCCGCCTACCCCGGAGCCCGGATCGTGCCGGGATCGATCAAGCCCGCCTGAGGCGGAGTGTTTGCAGCGAAGGATCGAACCATGATGAAGAACCAGCTTGCCGGCCTGATGAAGCAGGCCCAGGCGATGCAGCAGAACATGCAGAAGGCCCAGGAGGAACTGGCCACGACCGAGGTCGAGGGCAGTTCCGGCGCCGGGCTGGTGAAAGTCACGATGACCTGCCGGCACGACGTGCGGCGCGTGGCCATCGACCCGAGCCTGCTGGCCGAGGACAAGGACATGCTTGAGGACCTGGTGGCGGCCGCTTTCAACGACGCGGTGCGCCGTGCCGAGGCGCTGAGCGCCGAGAAGATGGGCAAGCTGACCGCCGGGATGCCGCTGCCGCCGGGCATGAAGTTCCCGTTCTGATCTGCGCCCGCCGCCGCCGCCGATGGCCGAACCTGCCCTCGAGGGCCTGATCGAGGCGCTGCGACGCCTGCCGGGCGTCGGGCCGCGATCGGCGCAACGCATGGCCTGGCATCTCCTGCAGCACGACCGTGCCGGCGCCGCCCGCATCGCCGACGCGCTGACCGCAGCGCTGTCGAAGATGCGCCACTGCACCCGCTGCCACACGTTCACCGAGTCCGACGTCTGCGCCACCTGCAGCGACCCGCGGCGCGACCCGACGCAGCTCGCGGTGGTGGAGACGCCGGCCGACCAGGCGGCGCTGGAGCGCAGCGGCGGCTACAAGGGTCTGTATTTCGTGCTGATGGGCCGCTTCAGTCCGCTGGACGGTGTGGGCGCCGCCGATCTCGGTGCCGGCCGGCTTCTGGACCGTGCCGGCGACGGCGTCGTGCGCGAGGTCATCCTCGCCACGGGCTTCTCGGCCGAAGGCGAACTCACCGCCCAGGCGTTGATGGCGGCGTTGAAGGCGCGGGGACTGAAGGTCACGCGGCTGGCCCGGGGCGTGCCTGCGGGCAGCGAACTCGAGTTCGTCGACCTGGGCACGATCGCCTATGCGTTGGTGGACCGACGCTGAGCGGCGCTGAGCGGGCCTCACGCGCATGGCCGGCCTGCCGGCCGACGGGGGGGGTTGGTGCGTCCGCTCAATGGCGATGGGCGGGCGCGGGGCCAGCATGGGGCCGTCCAGAACTTCGAAAGCAGCCATGTATCGCAAGATCCTCGTTCCGGTGGACGGCAGCGCCACCGCGGCGCGCGGCCTCGAGGAGGCCACTGCTCTGGCACGGACGAGCGGCGCCCAGCTCGTGCTGCTGCACGTCGTCGACGCCTACCCGCTGGCGGTGGAGATGGCCACCGCCGACACGTGGCAGCTGCTGATGGACGGCCTTCGCCAGCAGGGCCAGGCGCTGCTCGCGCAAGGCTCGGCCGCGGCGCGCGCGCACGGCGTGCCGGCCGTCGAGCGGCTCGTCGAGTTCCCGGCGGGCCGGGTCTCCGACGCCATCCTCGATGAGGCGCGCCTGAGCGACTGCGACCTGATCGTCATGGGCACGCACGGCCGGCGCGGTTTCGCCCACATGATGCTGGGCAGCGATGCCGAGCGCGTGGTGCACGAGAGCCGGTTGCCGGTGCTGCTGGTGCGTCATCCGGAGGCGCCGAAGCGCTGAGGCGCCGAGGCGCCGAAGCGCATCGACCCAGTCAGGCCGCCGCGCGCTGCACCGGCCGCCGCATGCGCTCGTCGTCGACGTGGCGGCCGCGCGGCAGCCCGCGGGTGACCCGCTGCATCGCCGTGAGCGCGGCGGCGTCGACGATCTCGATGTCGCGCTGCGACACCGCGATGCAGCCCGCGTGGGCGAGCGCAGTCAAGGCGCGGCTGACGGTCTCGTGCGCGACGCCCAGGTGGCTCGCGATGTCGCGCCGCGTCATCCGCAGCCGCAGCCGGCGCGTGCTCTGGCCGAGCGCCTGCTGGCGCTGCGCCAGGTGCAGCAGGAAGCGCGCGACGCGCACCTCGCTGCCGGGCGCCGACATCAGGTACTGGGTGTCGCCACGGTGCAGCAGTTCGACCCCGATCGCGTGCAGAAGCAGGCGCTCGAGCGACTCGACGTGGTGGCCGGCCTCTAGCAGTTGCGACGCCGGCAGCACGGCCACTGCCGAGTCCTCCAGCGCGACGAGGCTGCTCGGGTGGCGCTGCTCGCCGAGAGCGTCAAGGCCGAGCATGTCGCCGTGCAGCCCGAAGCCTAGCACCTGCTCGTAGCCTTCGCGGTCGACCTGGACACACTTGAAGCTCCCGGAGGCCACCGCGAAGAGGCTGTGCAGCGGCTGGCCCTCGGCCACGAGCGTCGAGTGCGCAGCAACCCGCCGCAGCGCGAAGGTGACCGCGTCACTGTCGGGGCCGATCCAGCTCGCGAGCCCCGCCCAGCGCAGCAGGTCCGATGCCGTGCACCGGGCTGCAAGCAGGCGGCTGCCAGCGCCACGACCTGCGCCCGTTGCAGCAGTCGGAGTCGGTTGCGGGAGTACAGGGGAATTCATGGGTCCTTGCCGGGCTTGGGCGGCAGCACTCGTGCTCCGGGCCGCGGGGCTGGGCAGACGCCGTACCCCATCGAAGCGCAAACGCGGCCGGCGCCGGGGAGCCGCGGAACGATCCGCCGCCGCTTGCGGACTTTCGGGGGAGCCTGCGGGGGCGCGTGCTGGGACCGAAGACTACGGGCGCGCGCCCGGATCGTCCAGCAAGTGGTGTTGCAGACCGTACGGGACGGGCGTCGCCGTGCCGCCCAGGCCGAGCTCGTCGAGGATGCAGGCTTGTGCGCTCTGACCACCTTGATCGGACCGGTCGGGCGTTTCGCCGCTCTTGGTCAGGTGCCCGCCCGCGACGATGTCACGCAGCGCCTCGGACTCCCGGTCCGTCGGCGCCGCATGGGACGGGCGCCCGGGGGCCGCCGCCAGGCCGACGGCCAGCCGCCCGACCTGCATTGCGCTGACGCAGCCCCTGCCGGCCGCTCCTGTCGGGCCTGATGCATCTCGCCGGCGGCGGGCTCGAGTTCGAGCTCGATCTTGAGCAAGGTGAACCGCTGGCCAAGTCCGTCGTGCCGCTCGCGCGCCAAGTGGCCGCGCCCCTGCTCGCGCGCCTGCACGGGCGGCCCGGACAGCCTTCGCCGCTCCCCGCGCGATTCCTAGAGCGGCAACTGCGCGAACTTGCGCTCGGTGACGTGGTGCACCGTGGAGAACACTCGGCTGGGGCGGCCCGTGTGGCCGGGTTCCACAGAGCTGGCGCCGTGCAGCCAGCGCACGCGCTGTCGTCGCTGCGCACGATGCGGTACTCCGGGTCGTGCTCCAAGCCATGCACCGGCACCTCGTCGCCGACGGCGGCCAGCGGCCGTCGACGACGTCCAGCGTTGCGCGCCTCAGGCGCGCCAAGCGCTTGCGCTGGGCCTGCTGCAGCGCCCTCTGCGTCGCCCCCTGCACCTGCTCGGCCTCCCAGGTGCGGCCGATGTCGCGCATCACGTCCTGCAGCGCCGGACCGCCGCGGTCGGGTACCCGGGCCAGGGCCAGTTCGACCGCGATCTCTACGCTGTCCGGCTGCTGCAGCCGCTGCTTCCGGTGCGCGCCGCCGCCGGCCGGAACGGCGGCGGCGCCCTCGGGCGCCACCACGTCGGCGGGCAGGAAGCGCGACAGCCCGCAGCCGACCTGTCCCTCGGCAGAGGCGGTGCCGAGCATCCGTGCGCAGGCCAGTGCGGCGGCCGGCTCCAGCAGCAGACAGGCCAGCAGCGTGTCGCTCGGGTGCAAGGGGTCGGCTGCGGCGCCAGTCGTGCTGCGCCCGGCGGCAGGCCCTCAGCCCGGCCGCTTTCGGGCTGCCGTGGCGTCGAGAACGCGATGCCACGCGGGTCGCAGCCGTTCCTGCGGGCGCGGCGGGCTCGTTCGCAGCTTCTCAGCCCACCGCCGCCCGGTACGCGTGCCACGACGCGTGGCCGAGCACGGGCCCGACGACGAGCAGGCCGGCGAACCAGGGCAGCATCGCCAGCACGACCAGCAGCACGATCAGCGCGCCCCACGTCAGCATCACGCCGGTCTGCGTCAGCACCAGCCGCAGGCTCGTCAGGCCCGCGGTCACGGCATCGGTCTGCCGGTGCAGGATCATCGGGATCGCGACGACGCTGACCGAGAAGATCAGGCCGGCGAACAGCGCGCCGACGGCGCCCCAGCCAACGATGAAGGCAAGGTTCTCCGGATCCAGCAGCGCGAGCAGCGAGCCCTTGAAGTCGGGCATCCCCTCGAAGCTGACGGCGAAGACGACCAGGGTGGCCCGTCCCCACAGCATCTCCAGGACCAGCAGCACGAAGCCGAAGATGCCGAGCTGCGCGGTGCGCGTGTCCCAGGCCAGCAGGGAGTCGCCGAAGTCGGGCTTCTCGCCGGCCTCCAGGCGCTGGCTTACGCGGTACAGGCCCAGGCACAGGAAGGGGCCCAGCAGCAGGAAGCCTGCCGACAGCGCCAGGGTGTAGGCGGGTGCATGCTCGAACACCTTCAGCAGCGCCCAGCCCATCACCATGAAGCAGCCGCCGTAGAACAGGCCGATCAGCGGCGCGCGGGTGAAGTCGCGCCAGCCGAGGGCCAGCCATCGCAGCGGGTCGGCGAGGTCCAGGCGGCGCAGCACGATCGGGCTGGCGGCAGGCGCCGCGGCGGATGCGGGCGCTGGCCCGCTGCCGGCACCGACTGCGGGGTCGGCCTCGACATCGGCCTCGGCGCGCATCTGGCTCACGCCGAAAGGCTAGGGGGCCCGGCTGCGGGCGTCCAGTGGGGGCGGCCCTGAAGCGACGGACCTCGGCGGCTGCGCCCGGGGCGGCCGGCGTCAGCGGCTGCGGCGCACGCGCAGGATCTCGTCCAGGATGAGGCAGACCGCACCGAGCGTGATGGCACTGTCGGCGAGGTTGAAGCTCGGGAAGTAGCCGCCCCGGAACAGGCCCTCGAGGAAGCCGAAGCGGAACTGCAGGAAGTCGACGACGTATCCGTGCAGCATGCGGTCGACGACGTTGCCCAGCGCGCCGCCCATGATCATCGTCACGGCGAAGCAGAACAGCTTCTGCGTCGGGTTGCCGCGGATCATCCAGACGATGAAGGCGCTGGCGGCGAGGCCCAGCCCGATGAAGAACCAGCGCTGCCAGCCCGACGCGTCGGCCAGGAAGCTGAACGCCGCGCCGGTGTTGTGGACGCGCACGAGGTTGAAGAACGACGTGACCGGGCGCACCTCCCCGTACTGGAACCAGCCGAGGATCAGCGTCTTCGTCACCTGGTCGGCAACGACGACGATGGCCGCCAGCACCAGCCAGAAGAGCAGGCTGGGCGGGGTCGCGGAGCGGGTCGCCATCGCTCAGGCCGCCTGCCGCGCCTCGCCGGCGCCATGCAGGTTGCTCGTGCAGCGGCCGCACAGCAGCGGGTGGTCGGGGTCGTGCCCGACGTCGTCGCGCCAGTGCCAGCAGCGCTCGCACTTGCGGGCCGCGCTGGGCGCCACGGCGATGCGCAGCTCGGAACCCGGCTCGAGCGTGACCCTGGAGGTGATCAGGACGAACTTCAGGTCGTCGCCCAGGCTGGCCAGCAGCTCGTGATCGGCCGGCGGCGCCGTGATCGACAGCTCGGCCTGCAGCGACGAGCCGACGCCGCCCGCGGCACGCACGGCCTCGATCTCCTTGTTGGCCGCGTCGCGGATCGCGCGCAGCCGCGACCAGCGGGCCAGCAGCGCCGCGTCGGCGTCGGTGGCGGCGTCGGTGGTGGCCGGGAAGGTCCAGTAGGTCTCGCGGAAGATCGACCCGCGGCCCGGCGCGAAGACGGCCCAGGCCTCCTCGGCGGTGAAGCTGAGGAAGGGCGCCATCCACCGCAGCATCGCGTGCGTCAGCTGCCACAGCGCGGTCTGCGCCGAGCGGCGCGCCAGCGACTTCGGCGCCGTGGTGTACAGCCGGTCCTTCAGCACGTCGAGGTAGAAGGCGCCGAGGTCCTCGGCACAGAACACCTGCAGCCGGGCGACCACCGGGTGGAACTCGAACACCTCGTAGTGCGCGAGCACCTGGGCCTGCACCTCGGCGGCGCGGGCGAGTGCCCAGCGGTCGATCTCGAGCATCTGCGCCGCCGGCACGGCGTCGCGCGCCGGATCGAAGTCGGACGTGTTGGCCAGCAGGAAGCGCAGCGTGTTGCGGATACGGCGGTACCCGTCGACGACCCGGGCGAGGATCTTGTCGTCGACCGACAGGTCACCGGAGTAGTCGGTGGCCGCGCACCACAGCCGGATGATCTCGGCGCCGAGCTCCTTGGTGACCTTGCGCATCTCGACGAAGTTGCCCAGGCTCTTGCTCATCTTGCGGCCCTGGCCGTCGACGGTGAACCCGTGCGTCAGCAGTCCGCGGTAGGGAGCCCGCCCCTCGAGCGCGCAGCCGATCAGCAGCGAGCTGTGGAACCAGCCGCGGTGCTGGTCGTGGCCCTCCAGGTACAGGTCGGCCTCGGGGCCGCTGGCGTGGCCGCCGTCCGGGCCTGCCGTGCGGGCCTCGCCCGCGTGGCTGCCGCGCAGCACGTGGCTGAAGGTGCTGCCGCTGTCGAACCAGACGTCGAGGATGTCGTTGCTCTTGGCGTAGTGCTCCGCCGAGTGCTCGCCGCTCGTGCCGAGCCACTCGGCGGGATCGAGCTGGCTCCAGGCCTCGACGCCGCCGCGCTCGACCAGCGCGGCCGCGCGCTCCATCAGCTCGAGCGTGCGCGGGTGCGGCTCGCCGGTGACCTTGTGCAGGAAGAAGGGCAGCGGAACGCCCCAGCTGCGCTGGCGGCTGATGCACCAGTCGGGCCGGTTGGCGATCATGTCGCGCAGCCGCGCCCGGCCGTTCTCGGGGTAGAAGCCGGTGGCGTTGATGGCCTCCAGCGCCATCGTGCGCAGCGTTTTGGGGGCCTTGTCGATGGTGAACACGCCCTGGCCCTCGTCCATGCGCACGAACCACTGGGCGGCCGCGCGGTAGATGACCGGGGTCTTGTGGCGCCAGCAGTGCGGGTAGCTGTGCTGCAGCGGGCCGGTGGCAAGCAACCGCCCGGCCGCCTGCAGCGCCTCGACGATGCGCGGATTGGCTTTCCAGATGTCCTCGCCGCCGAACAGCGGGAGCGACTCCTCGTAGCGGCCGTGGCCCTGCACCGGGTTGAGGATCTGGTCGTGCCGCATCCCGTGCGCCACGCAGCTCTGGAAGTCCTCGACGCCGTAGGCGGGGCTGCTGTGCACGACGCCGGTGCCGTCCTCGGCGGTCGCGTAGTCGGCCAGGTATACCGGGGCGGTGCGCGCGTAGCCCGGGTGGACGTCGGCGAGCGGGTGGTGGAAGTGGAGCCCGGCAAGCCGCGCACCCTTCGTCGTGGCGAGCACGGTGTACGGCAGGCCCCAGCGCGCGCCGCAGGCCTCGGCAAGCGCCGCGGCCACCAGCAGCAGGCCCCGTCCGGTGTCGAGCAGCGCGTAGTCGAGCCCGGGGTTCAGGTTCAGCGCCTGGTTGGCCGGCAGCGTCCACGGCGTCGTGGTCCAGATCACGGCGGAGGCCGGGCCGGGCAGCGCGGCCAGCCCGAACGCGGCGGCGAGCGCGCCCGGGTCGGCTGCGGAGAACATGACGTCGACCGCGATGCTGCGGCGCTCGGCGTACTCGATCTCGAACTCAGCCAGCGAACTGCCGCAGTCGAAGCACCAGTACACCGGCTTGCTGCCGCGATAGACGAAGCCGCGCTCGACCAGGCGCTTCAGGACGCGGATCTCGCCGGCCTCGTTGCCGAAGTCCATCGTGCGGTAGGGACGCTCCCAGTCGCCCAGCACGCCCAGGCGCTGGAAGTCGGTCATCTGCTGGGCGATCTGCGCCGCGGCGTACTCGCGCGCCAGGTGCTGCACGCGCTCGCGCGGCAGGCCGCGGCCGTGGTCCTTCTCGATCTGGTTCTCGATCGGCAGGCCGTGGCAGTCCCAGCCCGGCACGTAGCGTGCGTCGTAGCCGGCGAGCTGGCGGCACTTGACGACCATGTCCTTCAGGATCTTGTTGACGGCGTGGCCGATGTGCAGCGTGCCGTTGGCGTAGGGTGGACCATCGTGCAGCACGAACAGCGGGGCGCCGCGCCGGGCCTCGCGCAGGCGCTGGTAGCGGCCCTCGGCGAGCCACTGCTCGACCCACGCAGGCTCGCGCTTGCCGAGATCGCCCCGCATCGGGAAGGGCGTGTCGGGAAGGTTCAGCGTGGACTTGTAGTCGACCGGTCGGCTGTCGGGGGACGTGCTCATCGTGCAACTCGTGGCCCGTGTGCCGCTCGCGAACGGCAGATCGGGCGTTGGGGCCGCTGGGCAGCGGCGGCAGGCGGATCCGGAGCGCGCGGCGCCGGGCCGGCGGGGCGCTTCAGGCGGCGTTCAGCAGGGCCTGCGAATAATTCGATCGCGCGTCGACTGGCGCCGGGTCGAGGCGTGCCAGCAGGCGCGTCGCGGCGGCGGTCCATGGCGTGTCATCCTGCAATTCTAGCGGCGCCGCGCGATGATTCTGGACCCCTCTTCCCCCACCGGCCGCCACGGACGGCTCCGTGCCCTGACGGCCGCCGCGTTGGTCGCCTGCGCGTCGGCGCAGGCGGCGGACGAGGTGGGCGAAGGCCTGCGACCTCCCAGCGAGCCGGCGGGCATCGTGATGCCGGAGCGCACCACGGGCCGCAACTGGGACGCCTCGATCGGACTCGTCGGCAGCTACGCGCCCGAGTACGCCGGCGCCGACCGCAGCCGCTTCCGCCTCGGCCCCGGCTTCTACTTGCGCTGGGGCCGCTTCAGCTTCGCCACCCGCAGCGGCTTTGCGACCCGCAGCGCCGAGCCCGGCGCGCGGGGGGGCATGCGGATCGACCTGTCGCCGAGCGAACGCTGGCGCATCGGCCTGGGCCTGCGCTACGACTTCGGCCGCCAGGAGACCACCAGCGACGCGTTGCGTGGGCTGGGCGACGTGCCCTCGACGCTGCGCGTGCGGCTGGGCACCTCCTACCGGCTCGACGACGGCTGGAGCATCGGCGGCTCGATGACGGTCGACGCCTTCGGCCGCGGCGGCGGCAACCAGGGCGACATCAGCGTCGGCAAGGCCTGGGCGCTGACGCCGGGCACCTCGGTGGCGGCCGGGCTCGCGCTGGGGTTCGCGGGCGACCGCTACATGCAGTCCTACTTCGGCGTCACGCCGGCCCAGGCTGCGCGCACGGGGTACCCGGTGTTCGAGCCGTCTTCGGGGCTGCGCGACATCTCGGCGAGCGTGACGGCCCGGACCGAACTCGGGCACCCCTGGGCGCTGTTCTACGGCGCCAGCGCGTCGCTCCTGCTCGGGCCCGCCGCGTCCAGCCCGCTCACCCGGCAGCCCAACTCGTGGGGTGTCAACGCCGGGGTCGTCTACCGCTTCTGAAGCCTGGCGCCTGCGGCGGCGAGGCGCATCGGGCGGACGCCGCAGCGACCCGGACCCGGGAGGGGTCATCGGCCGTCCTCGGAAGGGCTCGAATAATCTGACTCCCGCTGCGCCCATGCTCGCGTTTCCGCTCCCGCCCGTGCCGCCTGCCCGACCCCATGCCCGACCCCATGCGCGACCACGTGCGCGACCACGTGCGCGACCACGTGCCGCCTCGTCCGCGGGCTGCCTCTTCGTCTTGGTTGCGGCGCTGTGCGCGGCCCATGTCCCGGCGACTGCCGCTGCAGGGGGGGGCGGAGCCGGGGCGCCGGCCCGCGAAGCGCCGGCCTTGGCAGGAGCCGACGACGATGCGCCGTCGCGGCGCTCGTGGGACGCCTCGGTCGGTTTCATCACTTCGCTGTCGCCGGAGTACGGAGGGGCCGCGCGACAGCGCGTCCAAGTCGAACCCGGCTTCTTCGTGCGCTGGGGCCGCGTCAGCGTTGCATCGCGGGGCGCGTTCGTCGTGCGCAGCGCTGAAGGTGGCGGCGGGGGCGGCGTCCGCGTCGACCTGTCGCGCAGCGAACGCTGGCGCCTGGGCCTCGGGCTGCGCATCGACGGCGGGCGCCGGGAGTCGAGCAGCCCCGATCTCGCCGGACTGGGCGACATCCGGCGCACGGTCCGTGCGCGCCTGAGCGGCAGTTATCGGCTCGACGACGGCTGGCGGGCCGGTGGCGCCGTCACGGTCGACGCCCTCGACCGCGACGGCGGCACGATCGGCGAGTTCACCCTCGGGCGGGACCTGCGGCCCTGGCCACGGACATCCGTGGGCTTTGGTGCGTCGCTGTCGTTCGGTGACGCGCGCCACCTGCAGTCCTACTACGGGATCACCCCGCAGCAGTCGGCGCGCAGCGGCTACCCCGTGTATGCGCCCGGGGCCGGCCTGCGCAGCGCGTCGCTCGGGGTCGGGGCGCGCACCGCGGTCGGCGAGGACTGGGTCGTGCTCTACGGCGCCAACGTGGCGCGCCTGCTCGGCCCGGCGGCGGCCAGCCCCTTGACCCGGCGCACGACGAGCTGGGGGCTCAACGCCGGGCTGGTGTACCGGTTCTAGTCACCGGCGGCGGTTGCACGAGCGGCGAGCCAGGACCGTGCGGCCTCCGTGTCGGCCGCGATGGCCTCGCGCAGCGCCTCGAGCGACGGGTACTTCCGCTCGTCGTGCAGCTTGTGCAGCAGTTCGACGCGCACCAGCCGCCCGTAGCCGCCCTCGGCGCCGAGACCGTCCGGCCAATGCAGGCAGTGCGCCTCGAGCAGCACCCGGCCGCCGTCCTCGACCGTCGGCCTCACCCCGAGGCTCGCCACGCCCGGCAGCGCCGTCGTCGCGAGGCCGTGCACACGCACCGCGAAGATGCCCGACGCCGCCGGTCGCGGATGCCCGAAGCGCACGTTCAGGGTCGGGAACCCGAGCTCGCGGCCGAGCTTGCGGCCGTGCAGCGTGCGCCCGCTGATCGCATAGGGGCGGCCGAGCAGCGTCTCGGCCTGCGCCATGTCGCCGGCGGCCAACGCCTCGCGCACCGCCGAGCTCGACACGCGCAGCCCGTGCACCTCGTAGCTCATCATCCGTGCGACGTCGAAGCCGGCTGCGCTGCCGGCGGCATCGAGCGTCGCGTAGCTGCCGGCGCGGCGGGCACCGAAGGTGAAGTCGTCGCCGACCAGCACGTAGCGCGCGCCGAGACCGCGCACGAGCACCTCGTCGACGAAGCCCTGCGGCGGCATGGCCGCCAGCCGCTCGTCGAAACGCATCACGACGACCCGGTCGACCCCGCAGCGGGCGATCTCGGCCAGCTTGTCGCGCAGCGTCGCGATGCGCGCCGGGGCGATCTCGGGCCGCCCGGTGCGGCGGGCGAAGAAGTCGCGCGGGTGCGGCTCGAAGGTCAGCACGCAGGCCGGCACACCGCGATGGCGTGCCTCGTTGACCAGCAGCGCCAGCATCGCCTGGTGACCGCGGTGCACGCCGTCGAAGTTGCCGATCGTCAGCGCGTGTCCTGACCCCGAAAGCGCGCGGTGCCCGATGCCGCGGTAGACCTGCATGAAGCCGAATTATCCCGGTGTGGACGGCGCGGGCAGTCCGAGCAGGCGCCGGTACAGCGCGAGGTAGGCCGCCCCGGCGCGATCCCAGTCGAAGCGGGCGGCGTGGGCGCGGATCGCGTCGGCGCGTCCCGGCTCGGTGCGCCAGCGCGCGAGCCCGCGCTCGACGACGGCCTTCATCGCGGCCGGATCGAAGCTGTCGAAGTACTCGGCGGCCTCGCCGCCGATCTCCGGCAGGCTGGTTCGCCGCGCCAGGAAGACCGGCCGGCCGAAGTGCATGGCCTCGATCGGCGGCAGCCCGAACCCCTCGGTGAGGCTGGGGAACAGGAAGCCGGCGCAGTGCGCGTAAGCCCACGCCTTCTGGGCGTCGTCGATACCGAGGTGGAACTGCAGGTTGGGCAGCCGGACGCGGGCACGCAGCGCGCGCGCGTCGTCGCTCGGCGGGCCGCACAGCACGAAGGTCATCTCGGGCCAGGCGCGGGCCAGGGCGACGATGGCCTGCGGGTTCTTGCTCGGGGCCATCCGCGAGAGGTGGAACAGGAACGGCCGCGCGGCGGCCGCCGGGTCGTCCGGCTCCCACCCCGGCAGCGGTCGCCGCGGCGTGTCGACGAAGCTGCGCGCGCCGTTCAGGATGACCTCGATCGGCCGCGTCCAGCCCAGGTGGCGGCGCACGTCGGCGGCCGTGTGCTCGCTGATCGCCACCAGATGGTCGGTGCGGGCGAGCAGCGCGCGGGTGCGCCGGTGGTGGCGCCAGGTCGACCAGGCATTGCGCCCGTACAGGTAGTTCAGGTCGTGCACCGTGACGAGGCGCACCGGGCAGCCCTCGGGCGGCCGGTTCTTGTTGAGCTGGTGCAGCGAGTGCCAAAGCGCGTAGCGCTCGGGCTGGACATGCCGCAGCCGCTGCCAGCGGTGCACCGGCAGGTAGCCGACCTCGGTGCCGAACAGGCCGGCCAGCGAAGGACGCAGGTGGAAGCGGAAGTGCACGCCGAGGCGCTCGCGCCACTCGGGCGCCGCGCGCGCGATGCGCTGCCCGATCTGGGAGGCGAACTCGCCGAGGCCGTCGTGCAGGGAGCCGATGTTGCCGAGGCTGATGCCGACAAGGCGGACGCCGGTGGGATCCATCGCCAGGCAGTGTAGCGAGGCTGCGGGTTGCTACGATGCACCCGATGACGCCAAGCCGGCCCCTGCGGCTGCCGCAGGTGACCCTGGCGGCGGTGGACACGCGTGCTCCGGACCTGGCGCTCCACGCGCTCGCGCGCTCCATGGCGCAGGCGACCTTCGGCCGCGTGGTGCTGTTCTCCGGTGCCGGTGCGGCCAGCCTCGTGCCGGCCGGGGTGGAACTGGTGCCGATCGAGCCGATCGCGTCGGGCGCGGGCTACTCGCGCTTCGTGCTGCGCGAACTGCCCGCGCACGTGCACACCTCGCACGCGCTGATCGTGCAATGGGACGGCTTCGTCGTCGACGCGTCGGCCTGGCGCGACGAGTTCCTCGACTGGGACTACGTCGGCGCGGTCTGGACCGAGGCGCCGCGGACCGGCCAGGTGGGCAATGGCGGCTTCTCGCTGCGCTCGCGGCGGATGCTGGAGGCCGGCCGCGACCCCCGCATCGAGCACGAGCACCCGGAGGACCTCGTGCTGTGCCACGAGTACCGGGCGCTGCTCGAGCGCGAGCACGGCGTGCGCATCGCCCCGCCCGGGCTGGCCCGCCGCTTCGCGTTCGAGAACGAGCGACCCGCCGGCCCCACCTTCGGCTTCCACGGACCGTACAACCTGCCACGCTTCCTGGACGAGGAGACGCTCGAGCGTTGGCTCGACCGGCTGCCCGACGCCTTCTTCCGCGGCCGCGACGCGCGCCGGCTGGCGCGCGCGCTGCTCGGGCGACGGATGGGGCGGGCCGCGCGCCGGCTGGTCGCCCGCCGGCGTGCCAGTGGCATGCACGACCCGAAGACGCGGCTGCTCGGGCTGGCCGCGGCCGCGCTGGCTGCCGTCCAGCCGTCGCAGGGCCGACAATAGCGCCCGCTCCCAGGCCCCACCCCCACCCACGCATGAAGGCAGTGATCCTCGCCGGCGGACTCGGCAGCCGCCTGTCCGAAGAGACTGGACTGCGCCCGAAGCCGATGATCGAGATCGGGGGGCGGCCGATCCTGTGGCACATCATGAAGATCTACTCCAGCCACGGGGTGAACGACTTCGTGATCTGCTGCGGCTACAAGGGCTACCTGATCAAGGAGTACTTCGCCAACTACTTCCTGCACATGTCCGACGTGACCTTCGACATGGCGCACAACACGATGCAGGTGCACGAGCGCAAGGCCGAACCGTGGCGCGTGACGCTGGTCGACACCGGCGAGACGACGATGACCGGCGGCCGGCTGAAGCGGGTGGCGCCCTACGTCGCGGGCGAGGACGCGTTCTGCTGCACCTACGGCGACGGCGTGGCCGACGTCGACATCGCCGCCGGGATCGCCTTCCACCGCAGCCATGGCCGGCTGGCCACCGTGACGGCGGTGCTGCCGCCGGGCCGCTACGGCGCGCTGCAGCTGGCCGGGGAGCGGGTGCAGGGCTTCGCCGAGAAGCCGCGCGGCGACGGCGGCCTGATCAACGGTGGCTTCTTCGTCCTGTCGCCGCGTTGCCTGGACCGGATCGCCGGCGACGCGACGCCCTGGGAAGCCGAGCCGCTCACCGGGCTGGCCGCCGACGGCGAGCTGATGGCCTTCGCGCACACGGGCTTCTGGCAGCCGATGGACACGCTGCGAGAGAAGACGCTGCTCGAGGAGCTCTGGCAGTCCGGGCGGGCGCCGTGGAAGCGGTGGTGACCGGCGTGTCTGCGCAGGCGCGCTTCTGGCGCGGCAAGCGGGTGCTGCTGACGGGACATACCGGCTTCAAGGGCGCGTGGCTCGCCCTGTTGCTGCAGCGCCTGGGCGCCGAGGTCGCGGGGCTGGCGCTGGCGCCGGCGACCGAGCCCTCGCTGTTCGTCGCCGCGCGCGTGGCCGACGGGATGGACAGCGGGCTGCTGGACCTGTGCGATGCCGCCGCGGTGCGCGACCGGGTGCACCAGACACGGCCGCAGGTCGTGCTGCACCTCGCGGCACAGGCGCTGGTGCGGGCCGGCTACCGCGACCCGGTGCAGACGCTGGCCACCAACGTGATGGGCACCGCGCACCTTCTCGATGCGCTGCGTGACGCCGACGACCTGCGCGTCGTCGTCGTGGTGACCACCGACAAGGTCTACCGCAACCGCGAATGGGCCTATCCGTACCGCGAGGACGACGCCCTCGGCGGCCGCGACCCCTACAGCGCCAGCAAGGCGGCGGCCGAGCTGGTGGCGGCCTGCTGGCGCGAGGCCTTCCTCGGCGGGCGCGGTGTCGCGCTGGCCACCGCGCGCGCCGGCAACGTGATCGGCGGCGGCGACTGGAGCGAGGACCGCCTGCTGCCCGATGCCATCCGGGCCTGGCAGGCCGGGCGCGAGCTGGTGCTGCGGCGTCCGCAGGCCGTGCGGCCCTGGCAGCACGTGCTCGACCCGTTGGCGGGCTACCTGCGGCTGGCCGAGCGCCTGTGGGACGACCCCGCGGCGGCCGGGGCCTACAACCTCGGCCCGGACCCGCACGCCGCCGCCACGGTGCGCAGCGTCGTCGAGAGCGCCTGCCGGGCCTACGGCGGCGGGTCGTGGCGTATCGAGCCGGGCGAGCCGGGCCCGCACGAGGCGGGCTGGCTCGCCCTCGAGACGGCCCATGCCCGCCAGCGCCTGGGCGTGCGGCCAGCCTGGGACCTCGACGAGGCCGTGCAGCGCAGCGTGCGGTGGTACCGCCACTTCGCCGATGGCGCCGACGCCGCGGCGCTGTGCAGCGCCGACATCGAGGCCCACGAGGCGCGGCTCGCGGCGCTGGAGCCGGTCTGATGGGCCGCTTCGCCGTCACCGACTCCCCGCTGCCCGGGCTGCGACGCGTCGCGCGGCAGCCGCTCGGCGACGAGCGCGGAAGCTTCGTTCGCCTGTTCTGCGCCGACGAACTGCTTGCGGCCGGCTGGACCCGCCCGGTGGTGCAGGTGAACCACACCCGCACGACCCGCGCGGGCACCGTCCGCGGGCTGCACTTCCAGCACCCTCCGCATGCCGAGACCAAGCTCGTGAGCTGCCTGCGCGGCGAGGTCTGGGACGTCGCCGTCGACCTGCGGCAGGGCTCGCCGACCTTCCTGCGCTGGCACGCCGAGCGGCTGTCGGCCGCCAACGGGCTCGCGCTGCTGATCCCGCGCGGCTTCGCCCATGGCTTCCAGTGCCTGACCGACGAGGTCGAGATGCTCTACTGCCACGATGCCGCGTACGCCGCGGCGGCCGAGGGCGGGCTGCACCCGCTGGACCCGCGCCTGGCCTTGCCATGGCCGCTGCCGGTGCACGGGTTGTCGGTGCGCGACGCGGCCCACCCGCCGATCGATGCCCGCTATGCCGGGGTGGCCGCTTGAACTGCCGCCACTGCGCCCGCCCGCTGTCGCGGCCCTTCCTCGACCTGGGCAGCGCGCCGCCGTCCAACGCCTACCTCGACGCCGCCGCGCTGCGCCGGCCTGAGCTTTGGTTTCCGCTGCGCCTGCTGGTCTGCGAGTCGTGCTGGCTGGTGCAGACCGAGGACCACGCCGGGCGAGAGCAGCTGTTCGGCGAGGACTACGCCTACTTCAGCTCGTTCTCCGCGTCGTGGCTGGCCCACTCCGAGGCCTACGTGGCGGCGATGGTGCGGCGCTTCGGCCTGGGCCCGCACAGCCGCGTCGCCGAGGTGGCCTGCAACGACGGCTACCTGCTGCAGTACGTCCAGCGCCTGGGCATCCCCTGCTACGGCGTGGAGCCCACGCGCAGCACGGCGCAGGCCGCGCGGGCGCGCGGCATCGACGTGGTCGAGGAGTTCTTCGGGGTCGCCCTGGCGCGGTCGCTGGCGCAGTCGGGGCGGCGGGCCGACCTGGTGGCCGCCAACAACGTGCTCGCCCACGTCCCCGACATCAACGACTTCGCCGCGGGCTTCGCGGTGCTGCTCGAGCCTGCGGGCGTGGCCACTTTCGAGTTCCCGCACCTGCTGCGCATGGTGCGCGAGAACCAGTTCGACACCGCATACCACGAGCACTTCTCGTACCTGTCGCTGGGCACGGTGCAGCGCATCTTCGCGGCCAACGGCCTGACGGTGTTCGACGTCGAGCAGCACCCCACGCACGGCGGCAGCTTGCGCGTGTTCGCGCAGCGCAGCGACCTGGGTACGCGGCCGGTGCAGCCGGCGGTGGCCGCGCTGCTCGCGCTGGAGGCCGAGGCCGGGATGGAAGCGGCCGCGTTCTACGCCGGCTTCCAGGCCGCGGCCGAACGCGTGAAGAACGACTTCCTGGCCTTCCTGCTGCAGTGCCGGCGCGAAGGCCGCCGCGTGGCCGCTTACGGCGCCGCGGCCAAGGGCAACACGCTGCTCAACTTCGCCGGGGTGCGGCCCGACCTGCTGGCCTTCGTGGTGGACCGCAACCCCGCCAAGCAGGGCCGCTTCCTGCCGGGCAGCCGCATCCCGATCGTCGACGAATCCGAGCTCGACCGGCAGCGGCCGGACTACGTCGTGCTGCTGCCCTGGAACCTGCGGTCCGAGCTGACGGCACAGCTCGAGCGCGTCCGTGGCTGGGGCGGGCGCTTCGTCACGGCGGTGCCGCGCCTGGAGGTCGCGTGAGTTCGCGCATCGCCTACACGCGGCCCTCGATCACCGAGCTCGAGGTGGGCTACGCCACCGACGCCGCCCGCAACGGCTGGGGCGAGCACTGCTACGACTACATCCACCGCTTCGAGTCGCTGTTCCGCAGCCACCTGGGCGTGCCGCACGCCATCGCCACGTCGAGTGCCACCGGGGCGCTGCACCTCGGCCTGGCCGGTCTCGGCGTCGGGCCGGGCGACGAGGTGATCCTGGCCGACACCAACTGGATCGCCAGCGTCGCGCCCGCCGTCCACCTGGGTGCGCGGCCTGTCTTCGTCGACATCCTGCCCGACACCTGGTGCCTCGACCCCGCGGCGGTCGAGCGGGCCATCGGGCCGCGCACCCGCGCGATCATCGCGGTGCACCTGTACGGCAACCTGTGCGACATGGACGCGCTGCTGGACATCGGGCGTCGCCACGGCGTGCCGGTGGTCGAGGACGCCGCCGAGGCGCTGGGTTCGGTGTGGCACGGCCGGCGCGCCGGCAGCATGGGTGCGTTCGGAGCGTTCTCGTTCCACGGCACGAAGACGATGACGACCGGCGAGGGCGGCATGTTCGTCACCGGAGACGCCGCGCTGTACGAGCGCGTGCTGACGCTGTCCAACCACGGCCGGGCGCGCGGGCAGACACGGCAGTTCTGGCCCGACCTGCTCGGCTTCAAGTACAAGCTCAGCAACGTGCAGGCCGCGATCGGCTGCGCGCAGATGGAGCGCATCGAGGACCTGGTGGCCCGCAAGCGCGCGATCCTGGCGCGCTACCGCGAGCTGCTGTCGGGGCTGGAGGGCGTGACGCTCAACCCCGAGCCGCCTGGCACCGTCAACGGCGCCTGGATGCCGACGGTCGTGTTCGCGCCGGCCCTGGGGGTCGGCCGGGAGGACATGCAGGCGGCCTTCGCGGCCGCCGACATCGACGCCCGCGTGTTCTTCCATCCGCTGTCGAGCCTGCCGATGTTTTCCGGCAGTCCCGGCGGCGCGCTGGCGGCGGAGATCTGCGGCCGCGCCTTCAACCTGCCGAGCTTCCACGACATGACCGACGAGGAGCAGCGGCGCGTGGCCGATGTCGTGCGCCGTCTGCACCGCGAGCGCCGTGGCTGAGCGCGCGTTCGTGCTGTGGGGCAGTGCCGGACATGCCCTCGTGCTGGTCGACCTGCTCGCGCGCCTGGGCGCGCGCGTCGTCGCCAGCTTCGACAACGACGAGCGCGCCGCGCCACTGCCCGGACTCGACCTGCACGTCGGCCCGGCCGGGTTCGAGCGCTGGCTGGCCACGCAGCGCGACCCGGGCTCGGTGTGCGGCCTGGCCGCCATCGGCGGGGCGCGCGGGCGCGATCGCCTGGCGATCCAGGCGCTGTTCGCCCGTCACGGGCTCGAGCTTCCCGCCGTGGCGCACCCCCAGGCCGCGCTCGACCCCGGAGCCGCGCTCGGCGCCGGCACGCAGGTGCTGGCGCAGGCGGTCGTGGCCGCCGGCGCGCGCCTGGGTGCCGCCTGCATCGTCAACCATCGCGCCGGCGTCGACCACGAGTGCGTGCTCGGCGACGGCGTGCACGTCGGGCCCGGCGCCACGCTGTGCGGCCTGGTCCGCGTCGGCGACGGCGCCTTCGTCGGCGCCGGGGCCGTGGTGCTGCCGCGGCTCGCCATCGGCGCCGATGCCGTGGTGGGCGCCGGCGCCGTCGTCACCCGCGACGTCCCCGACGGGGCCGTCGTCGCCGGCAATCCCGCCCGTCCTGTCCAGCGCAAGCCATCATGACCCCATACGAACGCTTCAAGAACGAGGGCCGGGCCGAGGCGGCCGCAGCCGCGGCCGACCCGGCGCTGTCGGCCGCCAGTGCCGAATGGTTCCGGCGCGCCAACGCCCACAAGTACTCCTACCACTTCGAGTGGATGGGCCGCCCGATCATCCAGTACCCCCAGGACATGGTGGCGATGCAGGAGCTGATCTGGCGCGTGCAGCCCGAGGTCATCGTCGAGACTGGCATCGCGCATGGCGGCTCGCTGATCTTCTCGGCCTCGATGCTCGAGCTCAACGCCGCCTGCGGCGGCGCTGCGGGCGCCAGGGTGATCGGGGTGGACATCGACATCCGCGCCCACAACCGGGAGGCGATCGAGGCCCATCCGCTGGCGCGCCGCATCCGGATGATCCAGGGCTCGAGCATCGACCCCGGGGTGGTCGCGCAGGTGCGCGCCGAGGTCGGCGCCGCCCAGCGCGTGCTGGTTTGCCTGGACAGCAACCACACCCACGAGCACGTGCTCGCCGAGCTCGAGGCCTATGCCGGGCTGGTCAGCGCAGGCAGCTACTGCGTGGTCTTCGACACCGTGATCGAGCACATGCCCGCCGAGGCCTTCGCCGACCGGCCCTGGCGGCCCGGCAACAGCCCGCTGTCGGCGGTGCGGCAGTGGCTGCCGCGCAACCCGCAGTTCGAGGTGGACCGCAGCATCGACGAGCGGCTGCTGGTCAGCGTCGCGCCCGAGGGCTACCTGCGGCGCCTGCGCGCATGACCGAGCCCGCGGCGGGCGGTTGCCTGCTGTACGCCTGCGTCACGCACGTGCCGCTGATCGTGCCGATGCCCGGCCATGTCCAGGTGGTCCGGCTCGGCGCGGCGCAGGACGGCTGGCCGGCCGCCGAGCCGCGCGGCCACTTGCTGCGCGAGCTGGCGCCGGAGTGGGAGCCGCACCATCCGCTGCTGGGCGGCACGGCCGGCACCTTCGCGCTGCGCCGTCTGGTGCAGGCGCGCGGCGATGCGGTGCGGCAGGTCGGGCTGTGCCAGTACCGCAAGTTCGTCGCACCATCGCGCGTGGGCCGTGAGCGGGCCGAGAGCTTCCGTTCGATGGACATGGTCGCCGCCGGTGGGCTCGACCCGGCCACGCTGTCCCGGGCGCTCGATCCGTCCGGGCGCGAGTTCGTCGTCGCCGGGCCATTCCCGATGCGCCGGGCGCGGCTGCTCGGCCAGTACGCATCGGTACACCGCGCACAGGACCTGCTGCGCTTCACGGCCGAGGCGGCCGAGCTCGGCGTGCTCGAGCCGGCGGATGTGCACGCCTTCCTCGACGAGGGCGAGTTCGTGCCCGGCGGGCTGGAGCTCGGCGTGTATCCGGCGCCGTTCTGGCTGCGCGAGGTGGCGGCGCTGGAGGCCGTCGTGCGTCGGTGCATCGAGCGTCATCCCGCGCCGCCCGAGGGTCCGCAGCGCCGCGCGTGGTCGTTCTGCTGCGAGCGGCTCGGCAGCTACCTGCTGCTGCGGCACTTCCGCGGTGGCGGCGGCGCGGCGGGGCGGGGCCCGCGCGCGCTGGAGCGGTTCGCGCACTGGCGACGCACGCACTGGTCACGCCGCCACGCCGGGCACCTGACGCTGGTGACCGAGCCCGGCCACGGCGACTACGTGGCTGCCCGGGCCTGAGGCGCGGGGCGCGCCGATGCGCATCGTCGTGGTGGCCGGCGACGTCGAGGCGCCGATTGCCCAGGTCCGGATGCTCGAGCCGCTGCGGGCACTGGCCGCGGCACGCGGCGACGAGATCGCCGCGCACCCGCTGCACTCGCTGCGCGAGGCCGCCCTCCGCGGCGCCGACGTGCTGGTGCTGCAGCGGCCGCTGACCGCGCGCGCGTGGCGGCTGCTGCGCGCCGCCCGTCTGGCCGGCGCGGCGGCGGTGGTGGAGATCGACGACCTGCTCACGGCGCTGCCCGCGCACATTCCCAACCGGGCGGCGGTCCAGCGCGGCTTGCCCTGGCTGCGGGCCTGCGCCACCGAAGCCGACCTGATCACGGTCAGCACCGCTCGGCTCGGCATCGAACTCCAGGCGGACCTGGGTCCGGGCCTCGACCCGGCGGCCGTGCAGCAGGTCGGCAACGCCGCCCGCCCGCTGGGCGACGCCGAGCGGGCCACGGTCGACCCCTCGGCGCCGGTGACGCTGCTGTTCGCCTCGCTCGACCGCATCGAGCTCGGCCCGGTGGCCGCCGCGCTGGGGGCGCTGGCGCACCGGCGGCCGCGGATCGCGGCGGTGGGCCCGGTGGGGCAGGAGCTGGCGCGGCTGCTCGGCGCATCCGGTCTCGCGGTGCAGGCCGTGCCGCTGATGCCGCGCGTGGACTTCGTCCGCTTCGCGGTCTCGCTGCCCAATCCGGTGGCCGTGATCCCGCTGCCGGCGTCGCGCTTCGCCGCCTGCAAGAGCGCGATCAAGTGGTTCGAGTACGCCGAGGCGGGCATCCCGGTGCTGTGCTCGGACGTTCCGCCCTACAGCGACGTCATCGCCGGCGGCCGCACCGGCGTGCTCGTCGCCGACGACCCCGCCTCCTGGCGCGAGGCGCTCGAGCGCGCGCTGCTCGACCCCGCGTGGCGGATGGCACTGGCGCATGCGGCGCATGCCCAGGTGCGCGCCGAGCACGGGTTCGGGCGCATGGTGGAGGAGTGGGCTGCGGCGCTGCAGCGGGCGGTCGAGCGTCGCCGGTCCGCCGCCGTGCGCCCGCGCGATGCCGCCGAGCATTGGTCGGCGTGGCTGCACCGCGTGGCCGAGGCCCCGCTCGTGCGGCTGCGCATCGCCAACCGGGCCCGCCTCGAGCGCCGGCGCCGCCGGGCCGCACCCGGACCCTAGCGCGGGAAGGGCCAGGGGCCGGCGGCCCGCACGGCGTTGCGGATGGCCCGCACGACGGCCTCGGCGGCCGCAGCCCCGAGCAGCGACAGGGTGCCCGCCGTGCCCGGCGCGGCCGCGCGGCCGGTGGCCAGCGCGAACATCGTGTCGCCGTCGGCCATCGTCAGCGGGCTGACGCAGCGGGCCAGCCCGTGCATCGCCAGCTGGGCGAGCTTGTTCGCGCCGGCCTTGTCGAGCGTCGCGTCGGTGGCGACGACACCGATCGTCGTCGCGCTGCCGGGAACGGCCTGCCACGCCGCGGGCAGCTCGCCGCGGGCCAGTTGCCGGGCCGTCCCGGCGAAGCCCGTGCCGTCGGCGCCGCGCGCGCCGGCCAGCACCGAACCGTCGTCGTCGAGGACATCGCCGAGGGCGTTGACGGCGACCAGCGCCGCCACGACGTGTCCGCCGACGACGAGCGCCGCGGTGCCGATGCCGCCTTTGCTGGCCCGGTCCAGGCCGTGCAGCTTGCCGACCGTGGCCCCGGCACCGGCACCGACGCTGCCCTGCGCGACCTCGGCGCCCGCAGCCATGCAGGCGGCGTGGCCGAGCGCCGCGTCGGGCCGCACCGCCGGGTTGCCGAGCCAGAGGTCGAACAGCACCGCGGCCGGGACGATCGGCACGCGTGCCGGGCCGACCTCCAGGCCGTGGCCGCGTTCGTCGAGCCAGCGCATCACGCCCGAGGCGGCGTCCAGGCCGAACGCGCTGCCGCCGGTGAGCAGCACCGCATGCACCTGCTGCACGAGGTTCTCGCTGCGCAGCAGGTCGGTCTCGCGCGTGCCGGGTGCACCGCCCCTCACGTCCACGCCGCACACCGCGCCCTGCGGGCACAGCACCACGGTGCAGCCGGTCGGGCGGCGGGTGTCGGTGGCGTGCCCGAGCGCGATGCCGGCGACGTCGGTCAGCCGGCCGGGGTGCAGCTCAGGCGAAGACACCCGCGGTGTCCTGCATCCGGGCGCTGACCTCGCCCAGGTGGTGCAGCGTGTCGCCGAAGGTCATCTCGAGCACGGTCAGGCGCTTGAAGTAGTGGCTGGCCACGTAGTCGTCGGTGACCCCGATGCCGCCGTGCAGCTGGATGCACTGCTGGCCGACGAAGCGCATGCTGTGACCGAGCTGCACCTTGGCCTGCGACAGCGCACGCCGCCGCGCTGCCGGCGCCTCGCCGAGCTTGAGCGTGGCGTAGTAGCTCATCGAGCGCCCGAGCTCGAGCTGCATCTTCACGTCGGCGATGCGGTGACGCAGCGCCTGGAAGCTGGCGATCGGCACCCCGAACTGGCGGCGCGTGTTCATGTAGTCGACCGTGATCGCGACCAGCCGGTCCATCAGGCCCACGGCCTCGGCGCAAGCGGCCGCGATGCCGATGTCGACCGCATGCTCGAGGAGGGCGGCACCGTCCTGCGCCGCCAGTTGCGCCGGCGTGTCGGCCAGGGTGACCTCGGCCGCACGCGCGCCGTCCTGCGTCGGGTAGCCGCGGACCGCCAGGCCCGGGGCGTCCCGGGGCACCAGGAACAGGTGGATGCCGGTGGAACTGTGCGCCGGCACGACGAACGCGTCGGCCTCGTCTCCGGCCGGGACCACGCTCTTCGTGCCCGCGAGCACCCAGCTGCCGTCGTCGCGCCGGCCGGCGCAGGTGCCGACCTGGTCGGTGCGGTAGCGCGCGCCGCGCTCCTGGTGCGCCAGCACGACGAGGGCGGAACCGTCGGCGATGCGAGGCAGCCACGCGTCGCGCAGCGCTGCATCGGCATGGGCCAGCAGGGCCGGTGCAAGCAGCGCGCCCTGGGCGTAGGGCGCGTGCACCAGACCGCGGCCGAGTTCCTCGGCCACCACCATCGCCTCGACCGGTCCGAAGCCCAGGCCTCCGTGGTCTTCCGGCACCGCCAGCCCCGTCAGGCCCAGCCCGGACAGCTCGGTCCAGACCGCACGCGCGGCACCGCCTTCGCGGGCCAACGCGTGGCGCCGCTCGAAGCCGAAGCCCTTCTCGACCCAGCGCGCGACCGCATCGCGCAGCGAGTTCTGTTCGTCGGTGAATTCGAAGTCCATCGTCGTCCCCTCAGCTGCCGAGCACCGTCTGCGCGACGATGTTGCGCTGCACCTCGTTGCTGCCGCCGTAGATCGTGGTCTTGCGATAGTTGAAGTAGGTGGCGGCCAGCGGCGCGCAGTGCGCCGCGCCGCCCGGCCACACGCCGCCCAGGGCCTGGTCGCCCTGCCAGCCAGCCTCCATCGCCTCGCCGACGAACGGCACCGCATAGGGGCCGGCGGCCAGCATCATCAGCTCGGTGTAGCGCTGCTGGATCTCGCTGCCGCGGATCTTCAGCAGCCCGGCGATGTCGAGGCTCTGCTTGCCGCTCTTCTCGGCCGACAGCACGCGCAGCACCAGCATTTCGAGCGCCACGATGTCGACTTCCAGCAGCGCGATCTGGTCGCGGAAGCGCTGGTCGTCGTACACGCCCTCGGCGCGGGCGATGCGCTTGAGCCGCTCGAGCTCGCGCTTGGCGCGGTTGACGTCGGCGATGTTGGTGCGCTCGTGCGCCAGCAGGTACTTGGCGTAGGTCCAGCCCTTGTTCTCCTCGCCGACGAGGTTCTCGGCC
This sequence comes from Rubrivivax sp., assembly GCA_020248915.1. Taxonomy (GTDB): domain Bacteria; phylum Pseudomonadota; class Gammaproteobacteria; order Burkholderiales; family Burkholderiaceae_C; genus Rubrivivax. The sequence continues at coordinate 247,592 of JADCGP010000008.1, forward strand.
GGCACCTCGACGTCGTCGAAGAACACCTCGTTGACCTCGGCCTCGCCATCGAGCAGGCGGATCGGCTTGACGGTGACGCCCGGGCTCTTCATGTCGATCAGCAGGAAGCTGATGCCGGTCTGCGGCTTGCCCTCGCTGCTGGTGCGCACGAGGCAGAAGATCCACTCGCCGTACTGGCCGAGGGTGGTCCAGGTCTTCTGGCCGTTGACGATGTACTTGTCGCCCGAACCCGTGCGGACGCGCTCGGCGCGCGTCTTCAGCGACGCCAGGTCGCTGCCCGAGCCGGGCTCGCTGTAGCCCTGGCTCCACCACACCTCGCCGCTGGCGATGCCCGGCAGGAAGCGCGCCTGCTGCTCCTTGCTGCCGAAGGCCATGATCACCGGGGCGACCATCACCGGACCGAAGGGCACGACGCGGGGGGCGCCGGCCAGCGCGCACTCCTCCTCGAACAGGTGCCGCTGCACCGCGCTCCAGCCCGGGCCGCCGAATTCCTTCGGCCAGCCCCAGCCGAGCCAGCCCTTGCTGCCGAGGATCCGAGCCCAGCGTTGCATGTCGTCGCGCGTGAGGCGCAGCGCGTGGTGGACCTTGTGGCTGATGTCGGCCGGCAGATGGGCGGCCACCCACTGCCGGATCTCGGCGCGGAACGCCTGTTCCTCGGGGGTGAATTGCAGGTCCATGGCGGGTCTCGGGTCGAACGGAAGCTGGAGTTTGTAGCACGACCTCCCGCGCGCCGCCCGTCCCCGGCGGGACAGGGGCCGCGACCAGGCGGCGGCTCCGGTGCCGCCCGGGGCCACCTCGGCGCCACTGCGACCGCCTCAGCGCAGCTGCAGTCGCATCACGTCGGTCTCGCGCTGCATCCGCATGCGCGACAGCGCCGAGTTGCCCAGCAGCACGTAGGGCATCGGCGTGGGCGTGACGACCGCGGGCACGTTGACCAGTTCGACCTCGCCCAGCCGCAGCCGGGCCAGCGTGACCTGCTGCACCTGCACCACCCCACCCGCGGTGCTCGCCAGCCCGACCGGCGCCCCGGACGTGTCCAGGCCGATGCGGTCGGCCTCGGCGCGCGACAGCGCGACCGAGGTGGCCCCGGTGTCGACCAGGAAACGCGTGGCGCGGCCGTTGATCGACCCGGCGACGACGAAGTGGCCGCCGCTGCCAGCCGGGATCACGACCTCGCGGCCCTGGGGCGCCGAGGCGGCCGGACCGACCGATGGCGCAGCGCCGGGCCGCAGCAGCATGGGCTGGCCGCCGCGCTCGACCCGAAGCGCCTCGCCCTCCCAGCCGAGCACGCGCAGGCCGGCGACCGACTGGCCCGGGGCCACGACCTGGGTGCGGCCGTCGACGACCAGCAGCGCCTTGTCGCCCATGCGCCCGGCCAGCGTCTGCGCGCCGACGCCGGCGCCGGCCGCGAGCAGCAGCGCGGCCGCGCTCAGTCGCGGAAGTTGCGGAACGCGAGCGGCCATTCGGGGTGCTCCGAGCGCAGCAGGGCGATCGTGCGCTGCAGGTCGTCGCGCTGGGCACCGGTCACGCGGACCGTGTCGCCCTGCACGACGGCCTGCACCTTGCGCCGGCTCGCCTTGACGGCGGCGACGATGCGGCGCGCGCTGTCGGCGTCGATGCCACTGCGCACGGCCACCGGCCAGCGCATGCGGTCACCGCCGATCTTCTGGCGTGCAGCCGAGAGGTCCAGGAAGCGGATGTCGACGCCGCGCCGGGCCAGCCGGGCCAGGAGCAGGTCGCGCACCTGGTCGAGCTGGAAGTCGCTGTCGCCCAGCAGCAGCAGTTCGCGCGTGGACGGGGTGGCCGAGGCGAGCTCGACGGCGGCGCTGGTGCCCTTGAAATCGAAGCGCGTCGCGATCTCCCGGCCGGCCTGATCGACGGCGTTGCGCAACTCGACCAGGTCGGGTTCGATGACGACGTCGAAGCTCGGCATGGGTCTGCGCTGGCGGCGACGGGCCGCCGATCGCGCAGAATTCTGGCATGACCGTCGCGCCCTCCCCACCGGCCCGCACACTGGACGTGCACCTTCGTGCGAGCCTGCGCGAATTCAACACCTTCGGGCTGCCGGCGCAGGCCGCGACGCTGGTGCGGATCGCCTCCGATGCCGACGTCCGGCGCGTGCTGGCGCACCCCGACTACGGCCGCGCGCCGAAGTTCGTGCTCGGCGGCGGCAGCAACATCGTGCTGACGCGCGACGTCGAGGCCGTCGTGCTGAAGGTCGAGGTGGCCGGCCGGCGCCTCGTCGAGGCGCGCGAAGACGCCTGGATCGTCGAGTCCGGAGCCGGCGAGGATTGGCACGAGCTGGTGGCCTGGACGCTGCAGCAGGGCTGGCCGGGGCTCGAGAACCTGGCCCTGATCCCAGGCACGGTGGGTGCTGCGCCGGTGCAGAACATCGGGGCCTACGGGGTCGAGCTGAAGGACCGATTCGAGTCGCTCGACGCGGTCGACCTGGTGACGGGCCGCACGGTCACGCTGGACGCCGCCGCCTGCCGCTTCGGCTACCGCGACAGCGTGTTCAAGCAGGGCGGCTTCGAAGGCCTGGCGGGAAAGTCCCTGATCACGCGCGTGCGGCTGCGGCTGCCGCGGCCCTGGCAGCCGGTGCTCGGCTACCTCGACCTGGAGCGCAAGCGCGCCGAGACCGGAATCGACCAGCCCGACGCGCGCACGATCTTCGACTGGGTGTGCGCGATCCGCCGCGCCAAGCTCCCGGACCCGGCAGTGGTCGGCAACGCGGGCAGCTTCTTCAAGAACCCGGTGGTCAGCGCCGAGCAGTGCCGCGACATCATCGACCGCGATCCGGAGATCGTGCATTACCCGTTGCCAGACGGGAGTTGCAAGCTGGCCGCCGGGTGGCTGATCGACGCCTGCGGCTGGAAGGGCAAGAGCGTGGGCCGCGCCGGCGTCTACGACAAGCAGGCCCTGGTGCTCGTCAACCGCGGCGGCGCCAGCGGGGCCGAGGTGCTGACGCTGGCGCGGGCGATCCAGGAGAGCGTCTACGGCCGCTTCGGGATCCGGCTCGAGCCCGAGCCCGTCATCTTCTGAACGCGCGGGGAGACAGCACCCCCGGCGCTCAGCTGGTGCGCAGCATGTCCCCGATCTCCAGGCCCGTCAGCGCCTTGGCGCTGCGCGCCAGCCAGTACAGCAGGCCCATCATCATCGCCATCGAGGGCAGGGCGATCACGGGGTAGCTCAGCAGCGTCAGCCGCCCGAGCTCCTGGTTGAAGGCCTCGGTGCCCGCCGCGCTGGTGACGACCGCCCGCGCGAGAACGTAGTTGGCCGCCGAGGAGAAGAAGAAGGTGCCCGACAGCAGCCGGGTGGCCTGGCGCAGGCGCAGCTCGAAGTGCACCGCGGTGCGCCGTTCGACGAGGGCGCGCTGGATGCGGTCGACGTCGAACAGGTCGGGATTGAAGACGAGGATGCGGATCAGCGGCCAGCGTGTCCAGTTCGACACCAGCACCGCCACGCCGATCAGCCCGGGGACCAGGGCCTCCTTGACGGCCAACCACTGCGCGTCCAGGCGCAGCAGGCCGATGCCCCCGGTCAGCAGCGTGCTGACGATACCCAGCACCGACAGCCAGTTCAGCCGCCGGCGGCGCCAGCCGTCCCACATCCCCCAGCCGATCGGAAAGGCCAGGGCGAGCAACAGGGCCTTCAGCGGCCCCAGCTGCTCGGCGCCGCTCAGCTTCATCAGCACCAGCGCCGGCACGATGATCGTGATGCCGATCTCCAGCAGCGGGTTCGGGCGGTCGCTCTTGCTCATCGGGGACAGGTAGGGCACGGGGCGGGCGAGGGCGCAACGCTAGCGCATCGGCATGCCGCAGGGCGGAATGGCGAGGCCTGCCGGTCACCCGCCCGCGGCGGCGAAACGGGGCGGCGGTCCGGCAGACAGCGGAACCGGGCGGCGGCCCGGGAGCAAGCTCAGGCGGCGTCCTGGGCGAGGCCGCGGCGCACGCGCTCGGCCGCGGCGCGCAGCGCGGGGTTGGACGACGCGGCCGCGACGTCGAGGATGCGGCGGGCATACTCCGGGTCGGATTGCAGCCGCTCGACATGCACGTGCACGCCCTCGCCGGCCAGCAGCCACTTCAACTCGACGATCTCGACCAGAGCCATGGTGACGGACCTGTTGACGTTCCCGGTCGCTGAGGCGACCCGGCCTGCGACCCTAACGGCTGCAGCCGGCACGAGGCTGACAGCCGTCTGGAGCGACCACTGCAGATCGTGCCCCGGGCGGGGAGGCGCCGTCCGGTGACGCTCGAGAGCCCCTTCGACGGCCTGGCCATCGGCCCGGCCGACGTCGCCGCCGCCGAGGCGCGCCTGGCCGGCGTGGCGCACCGCACGCCCGCGCGCACGTCTCGCACCGCCGACGAGCGCACCGGCGCGACGCTGTACTTCAAGTGCGAGAACTTCCAGCGCATGGGCGCCTTCAAGTTCCGTGGCGCCTACAACGCGCTGGCGCAGTTCACGCCCGAGCAGCGGCGCGCCGGAGTGATTGCCTTCTCCTCGGGCAACCATGCCCAGGCCGTCGCGCTGGCCGCGCGGCTACTCGACATGCCCAGCGTCATCGTGATGCCCCGCGACGCCCCGCCCGCCAAGCTGGCCGCCACCCGCGGCTACCAGGAGGGCCGGCGCGGCAGCGAGGTGGTGCTGTACGACCGCTACACCGAGGACCGCGAGGCGATCGGCCGCCGGCTGGCCACCGAGCGCGGCATGACGTTGGTTCCCCCCTTCGACCACCCGCACGTGATGGCCGGCCAGGGCACGGCCGCCGCCGAACTGATCGACGACGTCGGCCCGCTCGACCTGCTGGTGGTGTGCATCGGCGGAGGCGGCCTGGTCGCCGGCTGCGCGGTGGCCGCGGTGGCGCGCTGTCCCGCCATCGAGATCGTCGGTGTCGAGCCGGAGGCGGGCAACGACACCCAGCGCAGCCTGGCCGAGGGCCGCATCGTCCACATCGACACGCCACGCACGATCGCCGATGGCGCCCAGACGCAGCACAGCGGGCAGCTCACCTTCCCCGTGATCCAGCGGCTGGTGCGGCGGATCGAGACCGTCAGCGACGCGCAGCTGGTGCGGACGATGCGCTTCTTCGCCGAGCGGATGAAGATGGTGGTCGAGCCCACCGGCTGCCTGGCCGCTGCCGCGCTGCTCGAGGGCGTGATCGACGCCCGCGGGCGCCGCGTCGGCGTGATCGTCAGCGGCGGGAACGTCGACCTGCCGTCCTACGCGTCGTTCCTGGCGGGCGACTGAGGCGCCGGCGGGGCGGCCGCCGGCAGGTGCTGCGGCGAGGTCACGCCGAGCGAGACGTAGATGCTCGTCAGCGCCTCGACGCCGACGTCGGCCGGCTCGACCCAGTCCTCGGGCACGTAGAGCAGCCCCCCGCCCACGGGCACCGGCGCAGTGGGCACGATCAGCGCGAGGTAGGCCTTGTTGCCGAGCCGGACCGGCTGCGGCGTGGACAGCAGGGCCAGCGCCACCGCGCCGCCGCGGCCGCCGAAGTGGCACCACACGGGGCTCATCGACCGCAGGCCGTCCTCGTCGCGCTGGGCGAAGAGGCCGACCATCTTGTGCGCGAGGTCGTAGACCGTGCCCACCACCGGGATGCGGCGCAGCACCCCCTCGAAGATGCGGGCGACCCCGCGCTGCAGCCCGGCCTCCACCAGCAGGCCCAGCCCGAAGATCAGCGCCAGCACGATGCCCACGCCGAACAGGTAGCCCACGATCTCCGAGCCGGTGACGCCGAGCCCCAGGCGCACAAGCACCGATCCGACCGGGCTGTTCGGCCCCAGGCCGCGGATCAGCAGGCCGACCGCCCACCAGAAGATGAAGATGGTGGCCGCCAGCGGCAGCGCGGCGAGCAGGCCGGCCAGGAAGATGCGGAGCAGGTGGCCGGTGGTGCGCTTCATGGAAGCCATTATCGGCAGCCTGCTAACCTCGGCGGCTTGCCGAAGGAGTCCGTCTGCCATGGCCGAGTCCCAGTCCGCCAAGGACACCACCCCCGACGCTGCGGCCCCCTCCGCAGCCTCCACGCCCTCCGATGAGGCCCGGCGCCAGCGCACCCACGTCGAGCGCCTGCTCGCGCGGCCGGCGGCGCAAAGCCGCGGCAGCGTCGTCGCCGGCGGGCAGCGCCTGGACTACCGGGTGCACGCGGCCTTCCTGCCGGTGCTGCCCGCGGGCCTTGCGTCGGCGTCCGGCGAGCCCGAGGCGGCGGTCCTGGCGACGGCCTACCAGCTCGAGGGAGCGAACGCGGCGGAGCGGCCGGTCTGCTTCGCCTTCAATGGCGGCCCGGGGTCGGCCTCGGTGTGGCTGCACCTGGGCGCGCTCGGGCCCCGGCGCGTTGTCGTGCCCGACGACGGCAGCGCGCCGCGGCCGCCGTTTGCGGTGCAGGACAACCCCCACACCTGGCTGAAGCACTTCGACCTCGTCTTCATCGACCCGCCGCACACCGGGTGGTCCGCCTGCGCGAGCGATGCCGCGCGCAAGAAGCTGCTGTCGGTCGATGGCGACGTGGCCGCGCTGGCCGAGGTGATGCGCGGCTGGCTCACGCAGCACCGGCGCTGGGGCTCCGCCGTGTACCTGGCCGGCGAGAGCTACGGCACCACGCGCGGCGCGGCGCTGGCCGACGCCCTGCTGGCGATGGGCGTCGGCGTCGCCGGCGCCGTGCTGGTCAGCTGCGCGATGGACCTGCAGAGCATCGTGTTCGCCCCGGCCAACGACCTGCCCTATGCGCTGTTCCTGCCCGGCTTTGCGAACGTCGCCCAGTACCACGGGCTGCTCGGCGGCGCCGCCGGCGCCGACCCGGCCGCGGCGCGGACGGCGGCCGAGGCCTTCGTCCAGGAGGAGTACGTGGCCGCGCTGCACGCCGGCGCGCGTCTGGGCGAGCGGCAGCGCACCCGCATCGCACGCCGCATCGCCGAGCTGACCGGGCTTGCCCGCGGGCTGGTCGAGGAGAAGAACCTGCGCATCGCCGACGTGCACTTCTTTTTCGAGGCGCTGCGGCACCGCGGGCTACAGGTCGGCCGGCTGGACGCGCGGGGCACCGGCCCGCTGGGTGCCAGCCGCGGGCGCGAGTTCGAGTTCGACCCCGGCATCGAGGCCATCGCGGCGCCATACACGACGGCGGCGATGGCCTACTTCGCCGAGCTCGGGCTGGACCTCCCGCAGCGCTACGAGGTGCTCAACCTCGACGTCAACCGCAGCTGGAACTGGACCCGGGGCGACAGCACCCGCATGGGCTTCGCGTCCACCACGTCCGACCTGGCGCGCGCGCTGCGGCGTGCCCCGCACTTCAAGGTGCTGGCCGCCAGCGGCCGTTACGACCTGGGGACGCCCTACAGCGCCACCGACTGGTCACTCGCCCGGCTCGACGTGCCCGCCGACGTGATGGCGCGGGTGACGCACTGCTACTACGACGCCGGCCACATGATGTACACGCGGCAGGCCGACCTGGTGCAGCTCGAGGCCGACCTCGCGTCGTGGCTGGCCACCTGAGGGCGGCTCAAAGCAGACGCGCGAGCCGGGTGTCGAGCCGGATGTCGAGCCGGGACAGTGCGGCGCCGAGCGCCGCGTCGTCGCGACCGAAGGCGAAGTCGGCGAAGTCGAAGCCCGGCCCGACCGTGGCGCCGACGTAGGCGAACGACCCCGGTCCCACGGCCAGCGGCTCGGCCGCCTGCCACCATCCGGCGGGCACGACGTGGCGCGGCCTGCGGCGAGTGATGCCCGGAGCGTCTGAAGCATTGGCAACGTCGACGGCGCCGAGCACGACCCGCTCGATGCGGTCGAGCGCCGGGGGCACCAGCCAGAGCACCAGGCCGGCGCCCTCGAGCAGATGCCACGCCTCGTCGGAACCGACCCGGTGCCAGGCCGAGTGCTGGCCGGCGGCGAGCAGGAAGTCGATGGTGGTCAGCGCCGCGCGCACCGGCCGCGCATCGCCCGGCTGCACCTGCGCCCCCGACCGGAAGACCTCGCGGTAGAAGCCGCCTTCCGGGTGCGGCACCAGCCCGAGGGCGCGCACGATCTCGCCGGCGCGGCCCGCCGGCGGCGCCGGCGAGCCGCTCATGCGACCTCGCGCACGTCGCCGATCGGGTTGCTGCCGAAGTCCGCCCGGGCGAGGAAGGCCAGCACGCGGTGCGCGGCCTCGCTCGGGCTCACCAGCTGGCCGCTCGCCTGCATGTCCAGGAAGCGCTGGCGGTTGGCGAACTCGGCCGGGTCGGCGCTGCGCAGCTGCACCTGCATGTCGGTGTCGATGACGCCTGGCGCCAGAGAGACCACCTTGGCGCCACCCGGCGAGGCCGCTTCCTCCAGCGCCAGCGCGCGCGCAAGGTGATCCATGCCCGCCTTGGCCGCGCAATACGAGGCGCTGCCGGCCAGCGCGAAGCGCCCGAGCCCCGAGGAGATCAGCAGCACCTTGCGCGGGCCGCGCCACCCCGAGGTGGACCGCAGGAAGGCGGCGGTGAGCAGCATCGGTGCCTCCAGGTCCACGCGCAGCGCGCGCGCCAGCTCGTCGGCGCTGTTTGCCGCGAGCGGGGCGAGCCGCGACAGCACGCCGGCGTTGTGGATGATCGTGGCCGACTCGAGCGCGGCACCGTCCTGCGCGTCCAGCCACGACTCGAGCCTCGCGGCAGCGGCCGTGGTGTCGGCCAGGTCCTGCGACCAGGCGAGGTGCTCGGCCCCGCCAGGGGCGACGAGGTCGCAGGGCGTGCGCGAGATCGTGAGCAGCCGGTGACCGGGCTGCAGGCGCTGCTCGGCGATGGCGCGGCCGAGGCCGCGCGAGGCGCCGGTGAGGATGGTGAGGTGCATCGTGGCGCGGGGTTTGGAAGGTGAGGGTGCGGTGGAGGATAGCCGCGACGGCTTAGGGCCCGGCCGCGTCGGACGCTCCGGGCGCCCGAGGCATCCGGCCCTGCACCGTCGCGCCGGGCATCAGGAAGGCGCCCCCGGCGACGTGGTGCAGCGTGCGCAGCCCGGGCGGGGCGTCGTCGAAGTGCCAGCGGCCGTGCCGGAAGGCGCGCGTGTCGGCCTGCGCCGCCAGTACCTGGCCGATGAACAGGTCGTAGGCGGCCTCGTTGCGCGGCTCGCGCAGCACGCGGCACTCGAGCCAGGCCACGCAGCCTTCGACCAGCGGCGACTGCACTGCGCTGCCGGCGAAGGTGCCGATCCCGAAACGGGCGAACTTGTCGCCGCCCGCGGCGGCGAGCTCGCGCCCGCTGGAATTGCCGACGCCGAAGGTGACGTCGGCCAGGTCGCGGCAGGGCACGCAGAGCGCAAACTCGCCGCTTGCCTCGACCAGTTCGCGGGTGAAGGTGCTCTTGTCCATGACGACGGCCACCTTGGGTGGATCGAAGTCGAGCGGCATCGCCCAGGCGGCGGCCATCACGTTGCGGCGGGCGCCATGGGCGGCACAGACCAGCACCGTGGGCCCGTGGTTGAGCAGCCGGTAGGCGTGCGGCAGCGCGACGGGCTCCCGCACGGCGACACCGCCGGTTCCGCTCACTTTGCCGCCGCCTCGTCGTCGAGCGCCTTCTGCACGGCCTCGTAGAAGGCCTGCCGGGCATCGACGTCGGCCCGGGCGTTGGCGCCGCCGGCCCAGTTGCCGTTGGAGGCGATGACGAGCCTGCGCCGCGGGTCGATGAAGATGCCCTGGCCGAAGATGCCGCGCGCGGCGTAGCTGCCGTCGGCGTAGGTCCACCACTGGTAGCCGTAGCCGCGCCCGGGCTGCCCGGTGGCCACGCGCTCGCCGGTGGCCTCAGCCAGCCAGCCGTCGGGCAGGATGCTGCGGCCGCCTGCACGCGCTCCCTCCAGCACGAAGAGCCCGAAGCGGGCGAAGTCGCGCGTCGATGCCTGGATGCAGCAGCCGCTGATCTCGCGTCCGGTGCGGCTCAGAATCCAGGTGGCCGGCTGCTCCATGCCGGCAGGCTTCCAGACCTTCTCCGACAGGTACTCGGAGATCGGCCTGCCCACCGCCTGCGCCAACAAGATGCCGACCAGGTTGGTCTCGCCGGTGCTGTAGTTCCAGCGCGTGCCGGCCGGCGCCTCGCGCGGCAGCCGGCGCAGGTAGCTCACCAGCGACTCGACGCCTTCCTCGGCGGGCTGCTTGTCGAAGCGCGCAACGTCGGAGTTCGGGTCGCCGTAGCTCTCGTTCCAGCGCACGCCCGAGGTCATCGTCAGCAGTTGGCGGATGCTGACGTCGTCGTAGGCCGAGCCCTTCATCTGCGGGATGTAGTCGCTGACCTTGTCGTCCATGCTGCGGATGTGACCGTCGGCGAGTGCCGCGCCGACCAGCGTCGACGTGATGGACTTGGCCACCGAGAAGCTGGTCCAGCGGCCGCTGGCGTCGAAGCCCAGGCCATAGCGTTCCAGGCGCACCTTGCCGTCTTGCACGACGATCAGGGCGGCCTTGCGCTGGGTCGTCATGAACGCATCGACGTCGACCGTCAGGCGCGGCAGCGGCGTACCGGGCGGCAACGGGCGCGGCGCGCTGCCTGCCGCGACGGGCCGTGCCTTGGCGAGGAAGGGCAGCCGGTCGAGCGCGCGGAACGCGGCGTCGCGCTGACGCTCGCTCCAGAACAGCACATTGCGATCAGTCGGCAGCGCGAGCAGCAGCCCGCGCTGCTCCTTGTCGAGCGCCAGCCAGCCCGCGGCGCCCAGCGCGCACAGCGCGAGCAGCACACCCAGCAAGATCTTCCTGATCATCGTCGCGACCGCCTCGGAGAGGATTCTCAGGCCCGATTGGACACCAGAGGCGCCTTCGGCATCGGTGGCGGCCGTGGCTTCAGAACGGGGCTGCGTGATGCCAGCTCACCAGAGCCCCGGAGCCCGGGTGCTCCAGGCCGAGCCCGGTGGCATGCAGCAGCAGGCGCGACGCCGGCGTCGGCAGAGGCCCCGCATCGTGCGGCCCCGGCGGCGGCGGCGGCGCGTACAGCGCATCCCCGACGATCGGGTGCCCGAGCGCGGCAAGGTGCACGCGCAGCTGGTGCGAGCGCCCGGTGAAGGGCTCCAGCTCGAGCCGGGTCCGGGCGGTCTGCGGTGCCTCGGCGCGCGCCAGGATGCGCCAGCGCGTGAGCGACGGCCTGCCGTGCGCGAGGTCCACCCGCTGCCGCGGCCGGCGCGGCCAGTCCGCCGCCAGCGGAAGCGCGACCGAGCCGCAGTCGCCGGCCACGCGGCCGTGCACCCAGGCCTCGTAGCGCTTGTGCACGCGGCGCTCGCGGAACAGCGCGCTCAGCGCGCGCTGCACCGCGGCACCGCGCGCGAACAGCATCAGGCCCGAGGTGGCCTGGTCGAGCCGATGCACGACCAGGGCGTCGGGCCACAGGGCCTGCACGCGGACGGCGAGACTGTCGCGACCGGCGTCGCCGCGCCCGGGCACCGCCAGCAGCCCGGCCGGCTTGGCAATGACCAGCAGCAGTGCGTCCGCGTGCACGACCTCGACGCGGCAGCGAAGGTCCTTTGCAGGGTCGGGCTCGGTGCCGTGCGCGCCGTCGGAGCCGGGCAGGGCGGACGCTTCGGTCAGCGCGGACGTGGCGCATGCGGCGGACATCGCGGACATGGCGTCAGCATATCGGCGCCCTCGTGTCCTGTGGACAGCACACCACATCCCTTGCCCCGAGGCCTTGACCACGGCGGGCGCGCGCAGCACAGTGAACACCGTTCCACCACGCAACCCAGGAGGCCACGATGAAGAACTTCGATCTCGCGCCCCTGTCGGCCCGCCCCTGAGCGGCCCCGGCTGCGTTCCTGCGCCCAGTCGTTCCGACCTGATCGCCGTCCTGCCGGACGCGTCGTCGCGCACCGCCTGATCCGTCGCACGCCGCCGTGACCGCCCGGTCGCGGCCGACATCGCACCCCGTCCCCGCCTGCACCGGCCCGCCGCGTGCGCGCGTCGCCGTCCCGGCTCTGTCCGGGGTGTCGCGGCGTGCCGCGAGCACCCGGCGCCTTGCGGATCGTCTGCGCGCGCGGCGCCTCCATCGAGGCACTGCGCCCTCGTGAAACGGATCCCATCGATGCTTTCCAACGAACGCATGGCCCGGCTGCGGGCCATCGGCCTGACGACAACGCTCGCGCGGTCGGCGCTCCCGCTGCTGACGGCGCATCCGCAGGCGGAACTGACCCGCGTGGTCGAGGTGCAGCGCGAACACGTCGCGCTGCACGATGGCGAGGCCGAGCAGGCGGCGCGGCTGCTGCCTGCGCTGCGCCACGGCCTCGAGGCCGCGGCCGACGCCGTCGCCGTCGGCGACTGGGTGCTGGCCGAGCGCAACCGCTTCGGCGAGCGCTGGGTCGGCGCGCGGGTGCCGCCGGCCAACCAGCTGGCACGCCGCATCCACGACGGCCGCGACAAGGTGGAGCGCATGGTGATCGTCGCCAACGTCGACACCGCCCTGCTCGTCATGGGCCTCGACCACGACTTCAACCCGCGCCGGCTCGAGCGCTTCCTGGCGCTGGCCCGCATGGCCGGCGTGGCACCGCTCGTCGTGCTGACCAAGGCCGACCTGTGCCGCGACGTCCAGGCGCGGCTGGCCGCCGTGAGGGGGCTGCTGCCCGCAGGCACCGAGGCGATCGCGCTGAACGCGCTGGGCCCCGAGCCGCGCGAGCTGCTCGCGCCCTGGCTCGGCACCGGCCAGACGCTCGTGCTGCTGGGCTCCAGCGGCGCCGGCAAGAGCACGCTGACCAACGCCCTCGCCGGCGACGAGGTCCAGGCCACCGGCGCCAGCCGTGCGGGCGACAGCCGCGGCCGCCACACGACCACGGCACGCTCGCTGCACCGCACCGCCGGCGGGGCCTGCATCATCGACACGCCCGGCCTGCGCACGCTGCGGCTGGACGGCGACGCGGCGGCCCTCGGGCAGGCGTTCGACGACGTCGCCAGTGCCGCGCTGCGCTGCCGCTTCCGCGACTGCCGCCATCAGGGCGAGCCCGGCTGCGCGGTGAGCGAGGCCGTCGCGCCGGACCGCCTGCGCAACTTCCACAAGCTGCAACGGGAGGCCGAGCGCGACACGATGAGTGCCCTCGAGCGCAAGGCGCAGGTCGCGCAGTGGAAGGCGCGGTCGCGCGCGACGCGCGTGCGGATGAGCGCCAAGCGCGGATGAGCCCGCGCCGCGTGGCGTCGATGACGGCGGCTGCCGCCGGGCCCGTGCCGCCGTGCCCTCCGCGGGGGGTGCGGCCGTGCCGGCCCTGCCTGTGGCCGCCTCGCCCGCCGCCACCCGCTTCCAGCGGTGGCCGGCGAGCCCCTACCGCGTCCGGTATCGCATCCGGTATCGCGTCCTTTACCGCGCCCCTTGCGGCGCCCCTTAACGCGCCGTGCCTGCCGGCGGAACCGGCAGGCCGCGCCGCGTCATCACGGCCCGCGCGCGGTCGGGGTAGTCGGTGATCAGGCCGTCGACGCCGAGTTCGAGCACCCGCTCGATGTGCGCCGGCTCGTTCACCGTCCAGGGCAGCACCCGGAGGCCCAGGACGCGCGCCTCGGCCACCTCGGCGGCCGTGAGCGCCCCGTGGAAGGGTGACCAGATCGGCGCCCCGAGCGCCTTCACCACCCGCGGCACCGAGCCGCCGTGTTCCGCGAGCGCGAGGCCGGCGGTCCAGCGGCTGTCGCCTAGGTTGTCGATCGTCGGCAGGCGCGCCGTCAGCGCGGCCACGGGCATGCCCGGGCGTTGGCGCTGCACCTCGCGCAACGCGCGCCAGTCGAAGCTCTGGATCGTGACGCGGCCGGCCATGCCGTGGGCGTCGATCACCGCCAGCAGCGCGCGCACGAACTCGGCAGGCGGCGGCGTCAGCTCCGGCGTGTCCGGCCGCAGCTTGGTCTCGATGTTGAAGCGCACGCGCTGGTCCTTGCGCGCCTGCACCAGCTCGAACACCGCCGCCAGCGTCGGCACCCGCTCGCCCTCGGCGGCGCGCCGCGCCGGCCACTGCCGGGCGTAGGGCGACTCGGGCTTCACGCGCCCGACGTCGTGGCGCTGCAGCTCGACCAGCGTCATGCCGATCACGGCCGGGCCGGGTTCGCCGACCCAGCGGCCCGCGCCGTCGCGCGTGAAGGCGGGGTTCAGTTGGGGGTCGTGCGTGACGACCATGGCCCCGTCGCGCGTGACGTGCACGTCGAGCTCCAGCGTGTCGACCCCGATGTCCAGCGCCGCCCGGAAGGCCGCCAGCGTGTTCTCCGGCGCGAGCCCGCGCGTGCCGCGGTGCCCCTGCAGGTCGAACGCGAGCGCGGCACCGTGAAGACCGATGGCAAGCGCCATCGCGGCCAGCGCCGCCGGGGCGCGGCGGCTCCCTCTAGTCGAGGGCGACTGCGCAGGCTGCCGCTCCCGCCTGCTAAGCTCGGTATCGTCCACGCCGACAGGTCCTGAGGTCGTATCGCGCCCGCCCGCCTGCAGAGCGTCGTTGCGCTGCGCCGGGACCCGACTTTGCGATTGTGAACCCACCCAGGGGCGCGCACCGCGGGTCCCGCCTGCCCGGTCCCAGCCAATGTCCATGCGCCCGTCGAGCCACATGCTGCCCCCGACCCCCACGCGCCGCCGCGAGCAGGGCCGCCACGACGCCGTGTGGCCGCGGCGGCTGCCGCGCGACCTGGCCGTGCCGTCGACCACGCTGTGGTTCAACCTGGAGGTCAGCGCGCGGCGCTTCCCCGACAAGGCCGCGTGCGTGTTCTTCGGCCAGCCGCTGTCCTTCGCCGAACTGCACCGGCAGGCCGAGGCGCTGGCCGGCTGGCTGCAGGCCCGCGGCGTCGGGCGCGGCGACCGCGTGCTGCTGTTCATGCAGAACTGCCCGCAGTTCGTCGTCGCGTTCTACGCAGTGCAGCGCGCCGACGCGGTGGTCGTGCCCGTCAACCCGATGAACAAGGCCGACGAGTTCGGCCACTACATCGTCGATCCCGAGGCGCGGGTCGCGATCACCAGTGCCGACCTCGCCGGCATCGTGGCCGAGGCCGATGCCCGCCTGCCCGCTCCCCAGCGGCTGCACCACCTGCTGGTGGCGCGCCTGGCCGACGCGATGCCCGAGGTGCTCGACCCGGCCGAGACACCCGCCGCGCCGGTGCTCGAGTGGCTGCGTGCCGAGCCGCGGCTTCCGGAGCGCACCGAGGGGGGCGCCGAGGTCACGCGATGGGCCGGAGCGCTCGCCTGCGGCCACCGGCCCGCCCCGCCGCAGGCGGGGCCAGACGATCTGGCGCTGCTGCCCTACACCTCGGGCACCACCGGCCTGCCCAAGGGCTGCATGCACACCCACCGCACGCTGATGGCCAACGTGGTCGGCGGCGGCCCGTGGGGCCACGCCGGGGCCGAGAGCGTGGGCCTGGCGGTCGTGCCGATGTTCCACATCACCGGGATGATGTATGGCGTGCTGGGCTCGGTGTATCTCGGCAGCACCCAGGTCGTGCTGCCGCGCTGGGACCGCGAGCTGGTCGGCCGGTTGATCGCCCGCCACCAGGTCACGCACTGGACCTGCATCCCGACGATGATCATCGACCTGTTCGGCAGCCCGAACTACGCTTCGTTCGACCTGCGCAGCCTGCGCAACCTGTCCGGCGGCGGCGCCGCGATGCCGCAGGCCGTGGCCGAGCGGCTGCAGCGCGAGTTCGGCATCACCTTCGCCGAGGGCTACGGGCTGACCGAGACCGCCGCACCCAGCCACGCCAACCCGCCCGAGCGCGCCAAGCTGCAGTGCCTGGGCATCCCGATCTACGGCGTCGACTCGCGCGTCGTCGACCCGCAGACGCTGGCCGAGCTGCCTCCGGGCGAAAGCGGCGAGATCGTGACCCACGGGCCGATGGTCTTCCGCGGCTACTGGCGCCACCCGGAGGCCTCCGCCAAGGCCTTCGTCGAGATCGACGGCAAGCCCTTCTTCCGCACCGGCGACCTCGGCCGCGTCGACGAGGAGGGCTACTTCTTCATCACCGACCGGCTCAAGCGGATGATCAACGCGAGCGGCTTCAAGGTCTGGCCGAGCGAGGTCGAGCTGCTGCTGTTCAAGTGCCCGCTGGTGCAGGAGGCCTGCGTGATCGCCGCCCGCGACGAGTACCGCGGCGAGACGGTCAAGGCGGTGATCGTGCCGCGGGCGGAGGTGCGCGCCAGCGCCACGGCCGCGCAGGTCATCGACTGGGCGCGCGAGCACATGGCGGCCTACAAGGTGCCGCGCGTGGTGGAGTTCGTCGACAGCCTGCCCAAGAGCGGCGCCGGCAAGGTGCTGTGGCGCGTGCTGCAGGAGCGCGAGGGCAGGGGGGGCGGCGGAGGGTCGCCTTGAGCGGGCCGGGAGCGGCCGCCGAGGTCTTCGACGTCGTCATCGTCGGCGGCGCCGTGGTGGGCAGCGCGGCCGCGTACTTCCTGGCCACGCGGCTGCCCCGCGGCGCTCGCGTCGTGCTGCTGGAGCGCGACCCCACCTACGCGAACTGCGCGACCGCGCGCTCGGTGGCGTCGATCCGGCACCAGTTCTCGACGCCCGAGAACATCCGCCTGTCGATGTTCGGCACCACGTTCCTGCGCGACGCTGCCCGGCTGCTGGAGGTCGACGGCGAGGCGCCGGCTCTGGGCTTCGTGGAGCGCGGCTACCTGTTCCTGGCCACGGACGCCGGGCGCGACGTGCTCGCGGCCAACCACCGGCTGCAACGGGCCGAAGGGGCGGATGTCGCGCTGCTGTCGCCGGCCCAGTTGCGGCAGCGTCTGCCCTGGCTGCACACCGATGACCTCGCGGCCGGCTCGCTCGGGCTGTCGGGGGAGGGCTGGCTCGACGGCCACGCACTGATGCACGCGCTGCGCCGCAAGGCGGTTTCGCTGGGCGTCCAGGTGCGCCGCGCCCGGGCGCAGGCGCTGCGCGTACGGAGCGGCCGCGTCGTCGCGGTGGAGCTGGCCGACGGCACCGCGCTGGGCTGCGGCCACGTGATCAACGCCGCCGGCACCGGCGCGACGGCGCTGGCGCGCAGCGCCGGCATCGAGCTGCCGGTGCGCGCGCGCAAGCGCTGCGTCTACCGCTTCCGCAGCCCCGAGCCGGCGCCGGGCTGCCCGCTCGTGATCGACCCCACCGGCCTGTACTTCCGCCCCGAGGGCGACGGGTTCCTGTGCGGGATCGCTCCGCCCGGGCACGACGATCCCGATCAGGACCCGGAGGCGGGCGAGTTCGACGTCCCGCTCGAGGTGTTCGAGCGCGACCTGTGGCCGCTGCTCGCCGCGCGCGTCCCGGGCTTCGAGGCGGCACGGCTGCTCGGCGCCTGGGCCGGCCACTACGACGTCAACCTGCTCGACCACAACGCGATCCTCGGCCCCCACCCGGCGCTGCCGAACCTGCTGTTCGCCAACGGCTTCAGCGGCCACGGCCTGCAACAGGCGCCCGCGGCGGGCCGCGCGCTGGCGGAGTGGGTGGCCGACGGCCACTCGCACTCGCTCGACCTGGGCGCCCTGGGCTGGCAGCGTGTCGTCGATGGTCGTCCGTTGCGCGAGCTGAACGTCGTCTAGTAGCATGCGCGGCAGGAATCCTGCCCCGCGCGCGCGCCTAGGCGGCTTCGCGGCTGCGCTCGAGCAGCCACTCCACGACCTGCAGGCAGCGCTCGCGCCCGCCCGTCTGCTCGGGCGACGTGGTGAAGCGGCCGTGCACACCGAACGTGGGCACGCCGTCGACCCCGAAGGCGTCGACCAGCGAATTTGCCTGCTGCACGCTCTGCGTCAGCTCGGGCGCCCGCAGCGCGGCGGCAAAGCGCTCCACGTCGCCGCCGTGGCGGGCCACGAAGTTGCGCATCTGCCACTCGCTGTCCAGCCGCCCTTCGGTCTCGTGGAGGTGCTCGTAGACGCGGGCGTGCAGGCGCTCGACCAGGCCCGCGGCCTGCAGCGCGTAGAACAGCCGCTGGCCCGCGACGTGGTTGCGCGTGAAGCCCACCGGCACGAGGCGGAACCGGACGTCGGGCGGCAGCCGCTGCACCCACGGTGCCAGCACCGGCTCCATCGCGTTGCAGTGCGGGCAACCGTACCAGAAGAACTCGATCAGCTCGAGCTTCTGGCCGGCCGGCAGCCGGACCGCGACCGGCCGCTCGAGGCGCACGTAGTCCTGGAGCTCGACCGGCTCGACACGCTGCGCCCGCAGCGCAGGAGCCGCGAGCAGGCCCAGCGACCCGAGCGCGCCGCTGCCAGCGGATCGCACGGCCGTGCCGATCGCCCCCATCGTGCCGATTGCAAGCCCGCCGGCCTGGCGGTGGAATTCGCGGCGCCGCATGACGAAGCTCCGTCGCGTGGTCAGGATGGACCAATCCTCGCGCGCGCCGCCGCGCCGCGCCCTGACCCCGCTCAATCTTGCTGCTCGGGCCCCGGCGTCGGCACAGACACGGGTGAAGGCGCGGACGACGGCGCGGCGGACGGTGCCGCGGGCGCCTCGAGCAGCGCCGCCGCGAGCTCGCGCACCGATGCCGGCGCCGAGCCCTCGGCCTTGTTGTTGATGGTGACGAAGGCGCTGTGGCCGGCATCCAGCGTGGCGCGCAGCACGCGCGCCAGCGTCGCGCGCGTGGCCGGGTCGGGAGCGCGCAGCCGGTCGAACGGCGCCCAGGCGTCGCGCGCCTGGGCGTAGCGCTGTCCGCGCTGCAGGTTCCAGCGGCACACGAGGTCACCCGGCCACAGCGCGCGAAGCATCGGCAGCTGCCCGTCGGCGGGCGGCATGCGGTCGTGCAGGCCCAGCGCATAGAGGGCACCGTGCGCGCGCAAGAGCGCCGCCAGGGCCGGGTCCGCGAGCTCCGGGTCGCGCAGCTCGACGGCCACCCGGGCCGCAGCGGGCAGGGCGTCCCGCAGCAGCGCCAGCACCGTGCCCAGCCGCCGGTGCAGGCCGGACGCGCCGGCCGGGTCGCGCAGCCAGCGCCCCGGCAGCGGCGACAGCTGCAGCACCAGCGCACCCAGCATCGGCCCGAGGCCCTCGGCCAGCGGCCGCGCACAGGCCTGCAGCGCGGTGGCCGGGTCGAGGAAGGCGGGGTTCGGGGCCGCGGGCGCGCCGCTGCCCGGCTGGCGGAGCACGGCGTCGGTGAGCAGCGCCGGGGCCTTGACGACGAAGCGGAACGAGGGCGAGCCGCGCCTCGCCTGCGCGGCGAGGGCGGCGTAGGTGGCCGCGTCCAGCGGGCGGTAGAAGGCCCGGTCCAGGCTCACGGTGCGCAGCAGCGGGTGGCGCGCATAGGCCTCGAGGCCGTGGCGCGACAGCAGCGGCGCCGCCTCCGCGCGCGCCCAAACCTGGCCTGCCCAGCCGGGAAAGCTCCAGGAGGAGGTGCCCAGGTGCAGCCGGTCGCCCCAACGATCGCGCAGTGCCGCGGCCAGCGCCTCGGTACGGGCGTCGGATGCGGCCGGCTCGACGACGCCGGACGGGGCTTCGTCGGCCGCGAACAGCGACGGCACCGGGCCGGACGGACGGGTTTCGGAACGTCCCACGCGGCGCATTGTGGCCAGCGCCGCGGCGACAATGCCGCGACACAGCAAAGGAGACCGACCTTGCCCAGCGACATCGAGATCGCCCGCAGCGTGCGCCCGCGCCGCATCGTCGACCTTGCGCGCGAGCGTCTCGGCATCGCTGACGAGCACCTGGTGCCCTACGGCCACCACAAGGCGAAGATCGCGCTGCCGTACCTGCAGGCCCTGCCGCCGCGGCCCAACGCGCGGCTGGTGCTGGTGACCGCGATCAACCCGACGCCGGCCGGCGAAGGCAAGACGACGACGACGATCGGCCTCGGCGACGCGCTCGCGCTGCGCGGCGAGCGCGTCGTCATCGCGCTGCGCGAGCCCTCCCTCGGGCCGGTGTTCGGCCTGAAGGGCGGCGCCACCGGGGGCGGGCGGGCGCAGGTGATGCCGATGGAGGACATCAACCTGCACTTCAACGGCGACTTCGCTGCCATCGCGCACGCCCACAACCTGCTCGCCGCCGCGATCGACAACCACATCCACCACGGCAACGCGCTCGACCTCGACGCACGCCGGATCACCTGGCGCCGCACCGTCGACATGAACGACCGCGCGCTGCGATCGCTGGCCGTCGGCCTCGGCGGGCCCGGCAACGGCTTCCCGCGCGAGGACGGCTTCGACATCGTGGCCGCCTCCGAAGTGATGGCCATCCTGTGCCTGTCGCGCTCGTGGTCCGACCTGAAGGAGCGCCTGGGCTCGATCGTCATCGGGCAGACGCGCGACAGGCGGCCGGTCTGCGCCCGGGAGCTCGGCGTGCACGGCGCGATGGCCGTCCTGCTGCGCGATGCCCTGGCGCCCAACCTGGTGCAGACGCTCGAGGGCACGCCCGCGCTCGTGCACGGCGGCCCCTTCGCCAACATCGCGCACGGCTGCAATTCGGTGCTGGCGACCGAGGCCGCGCTGCGCCTGGGCGACTGGGTCGTCACCGAAGCCGGCTTCGGCGCCGACCTCGGCGCCGAGAAGTTCATCGACATCAAGTGCCGCCGCGCAGGCCTGGCGCCGCGCGTGGCCGTGGTCGTGGCGACGGTGAGGGCGCTGAAGTACCACGGCGGCGTCGCGGTGCCCGACCTCGGTCGCGAGGACCTGGCCGCCCTCGGGCGCGGCCTGGCCAATCTGGAGCGCCACGTGGACAACCTGCGCGACGTGTTCGGCCTGCCGGTCGTGGTGGCCGCCAACCACTTCAGTGCCGACACCGACGCCGAGCATGCGCTGCTCGCTCGCTGGGGTGCGGGGCGCGGCGTGCCGGTCTGCGTGGCGCGCCACTGGGCGCAAGGCGGCGCCGGTGCGGCCGAGCTTGCCGAGGCCGTGGTCGCGGCCGCCGCCACGTCCTCGACGCTGCGCTTTGCGTACGAGGACGCGCTGCCGCTGGTCGACAAGATCCGCGCCGTGGCGCGCCGGGTGTACCACGCCGACGACATCGAGCTGTCCGGCGAGGCGCGTCGCCGGCTCGACGAGCTGCAGGCTGCTGGCCACGGCACGCTGCCGGTGTGCATCGCCAAGACCCAGTACAGCTTCGCGTCCGACCCCAAGCTGCGCGGCGCGCCAAGCGGTCACAGGCTGACCGTGCGAGAGGTGCGGCTGTCGGCGGGGGCCGGCTTCGTGGTGGCCATCTGTGGCGACCTGATGACGATGCCCGGACTGCCGCAGCAGCCGGCGGCCGAGAAGATCGATCTCACCGATGACGGCCGGATCGTGGGGCTGTCGTGAGACCGGTGCACCGCGGCCGTGAGGCGGTCGAGAGTTCGTCGCACGGCGGACGCGAGGTGGTGATGGCACCTTGCGGCGAGCGCCGCCCGCCCCAGTGGGTCGAAGAACGCGGCTCTTCTCTTGTCCAGGACGAAGGCCCGACGCGGGTCGGGGGTCTGGACCGATCGGCCGCTGCCCTGTAGAAACGCGCGTCTGCAGTCCGGGACACCCCAGTGACCTCCAATCCGCCGCCGCTCCAGATCCATGCCCTGAAGGCGGCCTGCGCCACCTGCAGCCTGCGCGAACTGTGCCTGCCGATGGACCTGTCCGAAGACGAGATCGACCGCCTCGAGGACCTGATCGGCCAGCGCCGCTGGATCAGGCAAGGCCAGGAGCTCTTCGGCGCCGGCGAGAGCTTTCATGCCCTCTACGCGGTGCGCAGCGGCTTCTTCAAGACCTGCGTCGGCAGCGAAGACGGGCGCGAGCAGGTCACCGGGTTCCAGATGGCCGGCGAACTGCTCGGACTGGACGGCATCGGGTCGGGGCGCCACGAGGTGTCCGCCGTCGCGCTGGAGGACTCGCAGGTCTGCGTGATGCCGTTCGACGAGCTCGAGGAGATGGCCGCGGGCATGCCGCATCTGCAGCGCTCGCTGCACCGGTTCCTGAGCCGCGAGATCGTGCGCGATCATGGCACGCTGCTGATGCTCGGGTCGTTGCGTGCCGACGAGCGAGTCGCAGCGTTCCTGCTCGGGCTGCTGCGGCGCCTGCAGCGCCGGGGCCAGCGCGGCGACGAGTTCGTGCTGCGGATGTCGCGCGAGGAAATCGGCAGCTACCTCGGGCTCAAGATCGAGACCGTCAGCCGCGTGTTCGGCCGGCTGCAGGCCGAGGGCCTTCTCGAGGTGAAGCTCAAGCAGATCCGGGTGCTGGAGGGCGAGCGGCTGCGGCAACTCGCCGAAGGCTGCAGCTGACCGGCCTCCGTGGGCTGCCGGCCGCGCGTGTTGCCTGGGTGACGCACGTTGCGATGGATCTGGACGACGTACTGCTATTAGTTTACATAATATACATCGTAGCTAATAACATAGGAGACAACCGGCGCCCGGGGCGCCGCATGTCGAGGTGTGCCCTCCGGGGCTGCTCAAGCGCCAGGGCCGGACTCGCCCGAGGTCTCGTCGGCATCGACCTCGACATCCTGTCCGGTACGAGCGGTTCCAGGAGCAGGACGATCGAGCGGCCGGCACAGGTGGCGGTTCAGTCCCTCAAGCCGCTCGGACTTTTCGATGGCAGCCAGTACCGCCTCGGGTTGCACCAGCAGCATGAACGGGTTGCGCTCGGCAGTCGTTTCCATGATCTCCACCCCCAGCACCACACGATGGTGACGTTGGCGCGAATCTAGGCCGACACGGCCCCGATCGCCAGTGGGTGCAACGACAACCCGCGTGTCGGAGGAAATCCGACACGGTCTGACGTGTCGAACCGCTCCGGGGTCGCCCAGCCTCAGCGCGCCGCCGCCTGCTCCAGCCGGCGCTGCAGCGCGTCACGGCCCACCCGCGCGGCGAACTCGGCCGCGGTGAGACCCGCGTCATTGCGGGCCTTCGGGTCTGCCCCGCGGCGCAACAGCAGGTCGGCCGCGTCGATGGCGCCATACCCGGCGGCCATCATCAGTGGCGTCGTACGGTTTGGCGAGCGGGCCTCCACCGCGGCTCCCCGATCCAGCAGCAGCGCCACGACCTCGACCCCGGGCCCCGATGCGGCATAGTGCAGCGGCGTCCAGCCTTCCCGGTTGATCTGGGCCCCGCGCTCGAGCAGCCGCCGAACGAAGTCGGCCTCGGCGCGCAGCGCTGCGATCATCAGGGCTGTTTCACCAGCCCGGTTGGCCGCATCGACGGCCAGCCTGGGGCTGGCCAGCAGCGCCAATGCCACCCGGGGCGCGCCATCTCGAAGCGCCAGGAACAACGGCACCTGGCCGTCGACATCCGCGGCGTTGGGATCAGCCCCACGCTCCAGCAAGCTGGCCGCGAGGCGGCCGTCGTCAGTGCGCATCGCGCGAGCGAATTCCTGCGCGTCATCGGCCCGCGCCCCGAGCGCGAAGGCGCACGCAACGATGCCTGCCGCCGCCCGCACCCCGCGGCCCAGCGCCCGGCGACGCGTCGCGTGGAGGCCCAGGCCCGCGCTCACGCGGCCTCCCGTGCAAGCTCACCGCAGCGCGCGGGCACGGCCACGCGGAACAGGCGCTCGAAGTTGCGCGTCGTGGCCTGCGCGACCTCGGCGACGTCCAGGCCCTTCTCGGCCGCCAGCTGCGCGGCGACGAAGGGAACGTAGGCGGGCTGGTTCACCTTGCCGCGGTGCGGCACCGGGGCCAGGTAGGGGCTGTCGGTCTCGATCAGGCAGCGCTCCAGCGGAACGAAGCGCGCCACGTCGCGCAGCTCGCCGGCGTTGCGGAACGTCACGATGCCGGAGAACGAGATGTGGAAGCCGAGGTCGAGGGCGGCGCGGGCCACCTCCATCGTCTCGGTGAAGCAGTGGAACACGCCGCCGACCTCGGCGCCGCCCTCCTCGCGCAGCACCGCCAGCGTGTCGGCGCTGGCGCTGCGGGTGTGCACGACCAGCGGTAGTCGCGCACCGCGCGCCGCCCTCACGTGCACCGCGAAGCGCTCGCGTTGCCAGGCCATGTCGGCCACGCTGCGACCGGCCAGGCGGTAGTAGTCCAACCCGGTCTCGCCGATGGCCACGACGCGCGGGCGGGCTGCCAGTGCGAGCAGTTCGGCTTCGTCCGGCTCGTGAACGCCCTCGCTGTCGGGGTGCACGCCGACCGAGCACCAGAAGTCCGGGTGCGTCAGGGCCAGCTCGTGCACGCGGTCGAACTCCTCGATCGTCGTGCAGATGCAGAGGGCAGCGTGCACCGCGGACTCGGCCATCGCTGCGCGCAACTGCGGGATCCGCTCGCGCAGCTCGGGGAAGCTCAGGTGGCAGTGGGAGTCGACGAACATCGGGCCGGTCCGCGGCGGGCGGGCGAGCGGATCGCCCTCAAACGGTCTGGGTCGGCTTCGAACCCTGCAGCGTCGTGCCCAGGGTCTCCTCGATCCTCAGCTTGAGCTGCCGCGCCTTGTCGTCGTTCGGGAAGCGCACGCCAACGCCCTGGGTGCGGCCGCCCGACGCGTTGGCAGGGGTGACCCAGGCCACCTTGCCCGCCACCGGAAAGCGCTGCGGATCGTCGGGCAGCGACAGCAGGAGGTAGATGTCGTCACCGAGCCGGTAGTCGCGGGTGGTGGGCACGAACAGCCCGCCTTCGGCGAGCAAGGGGATGTAGGCGGCGTAGAGCGCGCCCTTCTCGCGGAACATCAGCTGGATCACGCTGGGGCGCGAGGGCGAGGCGCCCGGGACCGCCGGCTGCGGCGGGCCGAGGGAGGCCGGCCGCGTGCTCATCCGTTCCTCGGGGCGGGCCGCACCGGGCCCGCCGGGTCCGACGGGCCCACCGAGCGGCGCCGGCCGCGTCCCAACGGCATCCTCCGATCTACCCAGGCTGGGCGAAACGGACGCCGGCGACCCCAGGGGCGCAGGGCGTGTGATGGATCGATCGGCCATGGCTACAGTGTAGCGAAGCCACCCCTGCCGCCGCATGCAGGTGATCGCCCCGGTCGTGAAGGGCTGGGCACTGCGGACCGGCCGACAGGGGTCGGGCGGCCGCCGGATCCCGGCGCGGCGGCCGGACCCGGCGCGCGGGTCAGTCGGCGCGCCCGGAAAAGGCAGCCCGGGCCCGGGCCGCCAGGGCGTCGCCCATCAGCCCTTCGTGCCAGGGGTGCTCGGCGTGGCGGGCAATGCGAATCAGTTCGTCGAGCCAGCGCTGCAGCGCCGGCAGCGAGGCCGCGGCTGGCACGCTGCCGGGCGGAAACCAGCGCTGCGGCGCCCCGGCGTGCCGCGCCAGCGCATCGAGGCCGATCTTGCACAGCGCGTCGAGCGCGCGCGGCACCGGCCAGCCGGCGAGCGCGTCCGGGCGCCCTCCGAGCACTGCCGCAGGCAGCGCCTCCCAGGTCGCCGCATCGACGCCAGTGCGTGCCAGCTCGAGCGCCTGCAGCGGCCTGCCGCCGGTGGCCGCCAGCAGGACTGCCGCACGTGCAACCCCCTGTGCCTGCAGCCAGGGCAGCACCACCTCGGCCGCCGGCTCGGGCACACGCAAGTGCTGGCAGCGGCTGCGCACGGTGGGGAGGATGGCCTGCGGGTCGGTGCAGGTCAGCACCAGCCGCGTGCCGGGCGGTGGCTCCTCGGCCGTCTTCAGCAGCGCACTGGCGGAGTGCTCGTTCAGCGCCTCCACCGGATGGAGCACCCAGGCCTTGCCGCGGCCACGTGCGCTGGTGCGGCCGACCCAGTCGATCGCCGCGCGCACCTCGTCGATACGGATCTGGCGACTCGGCTTGCGCTTGTCGGCCCGCTCGTCGCCCTCGGGCGCATCGTCGCCGAAGGTCCAGCCGCTCGTGCGGCGCAAGGCCTGCGGCTGCAGCACCAGCAGGTCCGCGTGGACATGGGAGTGCACGGCCCGGCAGGCGGCGCAGCGGCCGCACGCGACGCCCTCGCCATCCGGCGACTTGCAAAGCCACGACTGCGCCAGCGCCAGCGCGAGCTCGAACGCACCGCTGCCAGGCGCGCACTGCAGCAGCAGAGCATGGCCCCGCGCCTGCGCGAGCAGCCCGCGCAGCGGCTCGCCGATCCACGGCAACGTCGGCCGGCCTTCGGCGTCGATCATCGCGACCGAGCGCCCGGGTGTGCGGCCAGCGCTTCGAGCACATCGGCGCGTACGGCGACGGCAGGGCGGTCGGAATCGATGCGGACGAAGCGCTGCGGCCACTGCCCGGCCCGCGCCGCGTAGCCCGCGCGGACGCGCTCGAAGAAGGCTTCGTCCTGTGCTTCGAAGCGATCCGGCGCACGCACCGCAGCGCGCCTGGCGGCAGCCACGGCGGCCGGCAGGTCGAACCAGAGCGTGAGGTCCGGCTGCCGGCCCTGCT
Source organism: Rubrivivax sp. (assembly GCA_020248915.1). Taxonomy (GTDB): domain Bacteria; phylum Pseudomonadota; class Gammaproteobacteria; order Burkholderiales; family Burkholderiaceae_C; genus Rubrivivax. The sequence continues at coordinate 273,669 of JADCGP010000008.1, forward strand.
GCACCCACGACTCCAGCTGCACGAGCTGCGCGGTGTCGCAGCCGCGGCCGCCGCCCTGGTAGGCGAAGGTGGCGTCGGTGAAGCGGTCGCACAGCACGACCGCACCGCGCGCGAGCGCGGGCTCGATGACCTGCTGCAGATGGTCGCGGCGCGCCGCGAAGACCAGCAGCACCTCCGTAAGCGCGTCCATCGGCCGCTGCAGCACCGCCTCGCGCAGCAACTCGGCCAGCGGCGTGCCGCCCGGCTCGCGCGTCACCACCACCTCGGGCACGCGCTCGCGCAGCCATGCGGCGGCGGCCTCGAGGTGCGAGCTCTTGCCGGCGCCGTCGATGCCCTCGAACGTCAGGAATCGGCCGCGGGCCGGCGTGCCAGGGGCGGCGGGATTCACGGTCCGGCGCGCTGGTAGCGGTTCACGGCGCGATTATGGTCGGCGAGTGTTTCGCTGAAGGCGCTGCTGCCGTCGCCGCGCGCCACGAAGTACAGCGCCCGTGTCGGCTCCGGCCGCACCGCTGCGCGCAGCGACGCCAGGCCGGGCAGCGCGATCGGGGTCGGCGGCAGGCCGCGCCGCATGTAGGTGTTGAAGGGTCCGTCGGTCTCGAGGTCGCGGCGGCGCAGGTTGCCATCGAAGGCTGCGCCAAGGCCGTAGATCACGGTGGGGTCGGTCTGCAGCGGCATGCCGATCCGCAGCCGGTTGACGAACACGCCGGCGATCCGTCCGCGCTCGTCCTCGCGCCCGGTCTCCTTCTCGACGATGGAGGCCAGGATCAGGGCCTCCTCGGGGCTGCGCAGCGGCAGGTCGGGCGCGCGTTCGGCCCAGGCCGCCTCGAGCCGGCGCTGCATCGCTGCATGCGCCCGCCGCAGCACGGTCAGGTCGCTGACGCCGCGGCTGTACGAGTAGGTGTCTGGGAAAAACCGCCCCTCGGCAGGGATCCCGGGGCTGCCGAGCGCGGCCATCAGCTCGGCGTCGGACATCGTGCGCGTCAGCGGGCGCAGGTGGGGCGCCTGGCCGAGCGCGGCGCGCACCTGCCGCAGCGTCCAGCCCTCGATGAAGCGCACCTGCTCGAGCGTCTCGTCGCCGCGCACCATCTTGTCGAGAAGCGCACGCGGCGTGATCCCGGCCTCGACCTCGTAGCTGCCGGCACGGATGCGCCGGGCCTGGCCCGACCAGCGGAACCACTCGTACAGCAGCCTGGCGTCGGTCTGCACGCCCGCCGCCACCCAGGCCTCGGCCACCGCCCGCGGCGACGTGCCCGGCTCGATGGACAGCTCGACGCGCTCGGCGGCGAGCGGCAGTGCCCGCTCCAGCCACCACCAGGCCGCCGCACCGGCCAGCGCCGCCACCGCCAGCAGCAGGGCCACCAGAGAACCGAGCACGCGCAGCGTGCGTCGCATGAGCCCGTAGGGCCCTCCTTTGCGAGACCCCGACCGCGGTGCATGCATGGCGGCTCATGATAATGACGCGCATGACATCTGCCCCCGCCCCCGAAGGTGCCCTGCGCCTGGCCGACTGGGGCCTGATCCGCGCCCGCGGCGACGACGCCGCGACCTTCCTGCACGGACAGCTGACCAGCGACGTCACTCACCTGGACGACACGGCCGCGCGGCTGGCCGGCTACTGCTCGCCGAAGGGCCGGCTGCTGGCGAGCTTCATCGCCTGGCAGCCTGCCCCGGGCGACGTCCACCTTGCCTGCTCGGCCGAACTGCTGCCCGCCGCGCTGAAGCGGCTGTCGATGTTCGTGCTGCGCGCACGCTGCAAGCTCGAGGACGCCAGCGCCGACGGGCTGCTGTGGGGCCTGGCCGGCGCAGCCGCGGTCGCTGCGCTGGGCGAAGCCGTACCGGACGGCCCGTGGCAGCGGCGCCCGTGGCACGGCGGCGACCTCGTTCGCCTGCCCGACGCCCTGGTCGGCGGCGCCCGCGTGCCGCGCTTCCTGCTAGCCGGCGCCGAACCGCCTGCGCTGACCGCGCTGGCGCCCGACGAGTGGCTGGGTCTCGAGGCCGCGAGCGGCGTGGCCCGCGTGGTCGGCGCGACGGCCGAGCAGTTCGTGCCTCAGATGGTCAACCTCGAACTGGTGGGGGGCGTCGACTTCCGAAAGGGTTGCTACCCGGGGCAGGAGGTCGTCGCCCGCAGCCAGTACCGGGGCACGCTGAAGCGGCGCGCCGGCCTGTTCGGCTGCGCCGCGCTGCCGCGGCCCGGCGAGGAAGTGTTCCACGACGCCGATCCCGGGCAGCCGGCCGGCATGGTGGCGCTCGCCGGGCGGCTGGCGGGGCAGCCGGTCGCCCTGGTCGAGGTCAAGCTGGCTGCGCTCGGCACCGGTACGCTGCACCTGGGCCGACCGGACGGCGCGGTGCTGCAGCCGCTGCCCCTGCCCTACGAGATTCCCGCCGAGGCGCCATGAGCGCGGGCGACGGGCCCGAGCTCTACCTGTACTGGCGCGTCGGCGAGGCCGATGTTGCCGCTGCCGTCGCGGCGGCGCGTGCCTGGCAGCAGGGCCTCGCGACGCGGCATCCCGGGCTCTCGTGCCGGCTGCTGCAACGCACGCAGGCCGGCGCGCCCACGCTGATGGAGGTCTATCGCCGCCCGGGCGGCATCGGCCCGGCGCTGGCCGAGGAGATACGCGCCGGCGGCGATGCGCTGCTCGCGCCGTGGCTGGACGGCGTGCGCCACCTCGAGGTCTTCGCGGCAGCGTAGCCGGCGCCGCCGTGTGCATCGCGACGGGGACGGAGGGCCGTCGCTTTGCCGCCCGGCACGCCTACAGCGCCAACGCCATCGGCTGCAGCCTGCTGCCGTCCATCTCGATCGAAGCGCCCTGCGGGGTGAACCCGGCGCGGGCATAGAAGGGCTCGGTGCCGGGCGCCGCGAGCAGCTCGACACGTCCGGCGCCGCGGTCGCGCGCCTCGCCCACCAGGCGTTGCAGGACCTGCAGCCCGACGCCGGAGCGACGCAGCCCCGGGTGCACCGCGAGGCGGCCGATGCGGGCCGCGCCGCCGGCCACGGCGAGGAGCCGGCCCGTCCCCACCGCCATGCCCAGGCGGTTGACCGCGAGCACGTGCACCGCACGCTCGTCGTCGGCGTCGCCGGCCAGCAGCGGCGGCAGGCCGTGCTCGCGGACGAACACCTCCTCGCGCAGCGTCCCGGCGGGCCGGCTCCACTCGCCCCAGCTGCCGCAGCGCAGCTCCAGCACCGGATCGCCCTGCTCGAAGCCCTGCAGCAGCGCCCGGAACACTGCCGGCACCGGCCGGCTCGTCTGCGTGGCGGGATCGGCGAAGACGTAGACCAGTTCACCGTGCACCAGCCGCTCGGGCCCGCGGAACAGGGCCGCCTCGAACAGCATCGACGAGTTGCCGATGCGCGCACAGCGGATCCCCACGTCGCAGACGTCGTCGTAGCGTGCCGACGCCTCGTACTCGACGGTGGCCTTGCGCGCGTACAGGTCGCCCTGCAGCTGCTCCATCGCCTCGTGGTAGGGCAGCGCCATGGCCCGCCAATAGCCGGCCACCGCCGTGTCGAAATACATCAGGTAGTGGGCGTTGAAGACGATCTTCTGCATGTCGACCTCGGCCCAGCGCACGCGCAGCCGGTCGAGGTATCGGAAATCGGCACGTTGCCGGATGGCGGTCATCGCGGGTCTCCTGTTCGCGGCACGGCGGCTTGCAGCGCGGCGGCCGCAGCCTGCATGGCGGCCCGCGCCTCCTTCAGCGCGCGGCCCATCTTGATGAAGTCGTGCGTCACGCCACGATACAGCTCCAGCGTCACCGGGACGCCGGCAGCGCGCAGCCGGTCCGCGTAGGCCAGGCCTTCGTCGACCAGCGGGTCGCACTCGGCGAGGATGACGCAGGCCGGCGCGACGCCGTCGACATCGGCCTCCAGCGGCGCGAAGCGCCAGTCGCTGCGATGGCCGCGCTCGATCGCATGGTCGAAGAACCACTCGATCGTGGCCGCATCGAGCAGGAAGCCGTCGGCGAACAGCCGCCGCGAGGCGGTGTCGGCGTGCGCCGAGGTGCCCGGCGTCACGAGCAGCTGCAGCGCGAGCGGCAGTCCGAGGTCGCGGGCATGCAGCGCGCAGGCGGCGGCCAGCGTGCCGCCGGCACTGTCGCCGCCGACGGCGATCGGCCGCCCGGCCAGGCCGTGGCGACCGGGCGACGCCGCCAGCGCCCGCATCGCCGCCCAGGCGTCGTCCACCGCGGCCGGGAAGCGGTGCTCGGGCGCGAGCCTGTAGTCGAGAGCGACCACGGCCCAGCCACTGAGCAGCGCGAGCTGGCGGCACAGGCTGTCGTGGGTCTCGAGGCTGCCGACGACGAAGCCCCCGCCGTGCAGGTAGAGCAGCGCCGGCCGCGGCGCATGGTCGACCGCATACAGGCGCGCCGGCCGCGGTGAGCCGTCGCCACCGGGCAGCGCCAGCGCCTCGACGCGGCCGAGGGGCGCGCGCGGCAGGTCGAGCACCTCGGCGCCGGCTTCGTAGGCGGCGCGTGCCTGCGCCGGTGTCATCGCGTGGAACGGCGCACGGCGGGCGCGCGCGATGCGCTCGAGCAGGCCGGCCATGGCCGGGGTCAGCAAGGCGGTGGGCGGGTGCGGTTTCAACGGAGCGGCGGCGCAGCGCGGCGCGAGCATACTGGCGACCGCCCTCCCGCCGCCGCGGCAGGCCCTGCCCGGACCCCGCTCCCTGCGCCCCGCCCGCTCCCCGACGCCCGAACCTCGAAGATGGCCCGCATCCTCTACCTCACCCAGATCGACATCGACCCCGGCGCAGTCCGCCTGCTGGCCGGCGAGTGCCGCCGCGTCGGCATCGGCAAGCCGCTGGTCGTCACCGACGCCGGCGTGCGCGCGGCCGGCGTGCTGCAGCCGGCGCTCGACGCGCTCGACGGCCTGCCGCATGCGGTGTTCGACGACACGCCGAGCAACCCCACCGAGTCCGCGGTGCGGGCCGCCGTGGCCACCGCCCGCCAGGCCGGCTGCGACGGCCTGGTCGCGGTGGGCGGCGGATCGAGCATCGATCTCGCGAAGGGCGTCGCGATCGCCGCCACGCACGACGGCCCGCTCGCGACCTACGCCACCATCGAAGGCGGCAGCCCGAGGATCACCGAGCGCGTCTGGCCGCTGATCGCCGTGCCCACCACCGCCGGCACCGGCAGCGAGGTGGCGCGCGGCGCCATCCTGATCGTGGACGACGGTCGCAAGCTCGGCTTCCACAGCTGGCACCTGGTGCCCAGGGCCGCCCTGCTCGACCCCGAGCTGACGCTCGCGCTGCCGCCGCGCCTCACCGCGGCCACCGGCATGGACGCCATCGCCCACTGCATGGAGACCTTCATGGCGCCGGCGGTCAACCCGCCGGCCGACGGCATCGCGCTCGACGGTCTCGCCCGCGGCTGGGCGCACGTCGAGCGCGCCACCCGCGACGGCAGCGACCTCGAGGCGCGCTGGAACATGATGAGCGCGAGCATGCAGGGTGCGATGGCGTTCCAGAAGGGCCTGGGCTGCGTGCACTCGCTCAGCCACAGCCTGGGCGGCGTCGACCCGCGGCTGCACCACGGCACGCTGAACGCGATGTTCCTGCCGGCGGTGGTGCAGTTCAACGCGGCGGCCGACTCCGTCCGCAGCGGTCGGCGTCTGCAGCGCATGGCGCAGGCCATCGGCCTGGCCGGCTGCGACGACCACGGCACCGAGCTGGCCGCCGCGCTGCGCGAGCTGAACGCCCGGCTGGGCCTGCCGCCGGGCCTGGCGGCGATGGGCGTCACCCCCGGCCTGTTCGAGCGCATCATCGACGGCGCCATGGCCGACCACTGCCACAAGACCAACCCGCGGCTGGCCACGCGCGACGACTACCGGGCGCTGCTGGACGCCTCGATGTGACGCCGCCACGGCCCATGAGCGAACCCGTCTTCCACCACGTCGTCGGCGCGCCCGACCCGGTCGCACCCTTCAGCCACGCCGTCGAGCAGGACGGCTGGGTGTTCGTGACCGGCCAGATGCCTTTCTCCGGCACCGCCAACGACTCGCCCTACCCCGACGGCATCGAGGCACAGACGCACCAGGTGTTCGCCAACCTGAGGCGCGTGCTGGAAGGCGTCGGCCTCGGCCTCGAGCATGTGCTGCAGGCGCGGGTGTACCTGCGCCACTTCGACGACGACTACGCGGCGATGAATGCCGCCTACGCGAGCCACTTCGCGCCAGGGCGGCTGCCGGCGCGCACCTGCATCGGCGTCAGCGGCCTGGCGCGCGGCGCGCGGGTCGAGATCGACTTCGTCGCCCGGCGGCCAGGCTGACAACGGCCGGGGCCACGGCGCTCGCCACCCGCCGGCCGTGCTGCAGCCCGTCGCGGCACGGTGCAGTTCGTCGCACCGGCCTGGATCGCTCCCAGGGCCGCCGATATGGTGTGCTACATCAGCAACACACCCGAGGCGCTGCGATGCAGACCTGGGACGACCGACAACCGATCTACCAGCAGCTGGCCGACCTGCTGGCGGCGCAGCTGCTCGACGGCGATCCGCCCGAAGGCGCTGCCATGCCGTCCGTGCGGGCGCTGGCCGGCCGCCACGTGCTGAACCCGCTGACGGTGAACCGCGCGCTGCAGGCGCTGGGCGAGGCCGGCCTGCTGGAGAGCCGGCGCGGCCTCGGCCTGTACGTGGTGCCCGGCGCGCGCGACAAGCTCAAGGCGAGCGAACGCGAGCGCTTTCTCGACACCGAGTGGCCGCGCCTGCGCGACCGACTGAAGAGGCTCGGCATCGGCCCCGAGCAGCTGCGCTGGGAGGAACTCACCTGATGGACCCGAACCTGCTCGTCGAGGCGCGCTCGCTCGGCGTGAGCTACGGCGCCAAGCGCGCCCTGGATGGCGTCAGCTTCACGATCCCGAAAGGCCGCGTGGTCGGCCTGCTGGGCCACAACGGCGCCGGCAAGACGACGCTGATGAAGGCGCTGGTCGGCCTGGTCAAGCCGGCGCAGGGCGACCTTGCGGTGCTCGGCCTGGACCCGCTGTGCGACCGTGTCGCCCTGCTCGAACAGGCCTGCTACATCCCGGACGTCGCGATCCTGCCGCGCTGGGCGCGCGTGAACGACCTGATCGGCCTGATGAGCGGCCTGCATCCGCGCTTCTCGGCCGAGCGGGCGCGCGCGCTGCTCCGCCGCACCAGCGTCGACCCGGCCGACAAGGTCAAGACGCTGTCCAAGGGGATGGTCGTGCAGGCGCACCTGGCGCTCGTCGCCGCCATCGACGCCCGGCTGATGATCCTCGACGAGCCGACGCTCGGCCTGGACGTGCTGTCGCGCAAGGCGTTCTACGAGATGCTGATCGACGAGTGGTGCGACGGCGAGCGCAGCGTGCTGGTCAGCACGCACCAGGTCGAGGAGATCGAGACGCTGCTGTCGGACGTGCTGATGCTCAACGAGGGCCGGCTCGTGCTGTCGATCGGCCTGGAGGACATGGACCGCCGCTTCTACGCGCTGGCTCACGACCCGGCGGTGGCCGAGCAGGTGGCCGCGGCGCACCCGCTGCTGCGCTACCGGGTCGGCCCGGGCAGCGCGCGCACTGCCGCGCTCTTCGACGGGAGCCCTCCGGCCAGCGTGCAGGCCCTCGGCCAGCGCGTGCGGCCGAGCCTGGTCGACCTGTTCGTCGCGCTGACGCGACGGCCCGAACTCGACCGCACGCAGTTCTGACCCGGCGCTGGAGACCCGCATGCAACCCTACCTTTCCCTGCTGCAGCGCGAGTGGCTGCAACATCGACTCGGCTGGAGCCTCGCCGCCGGCATTCCGCTGGCCCTCGGCCTGCTGGTCGTGGCCTTCGGCAGCTTCGAGGCCAGCGAGATGCCGCCCGATCCCGACCAGATCCGCGCGATCGCAGCCTTCGCGTCGATCGGCGGCACGACGGTGCTGCTGTTCGTGGTCGCCTGCATCACCTCGCTCATCTTCATGGCCGGGCTGGCGCGGCGCGACCACGGCGACCGCTCGATCGAGTTCTGGCTCTCGCTGCCGACCGGACACGCCCCGAGCCTGGCCGTGCCGCTGGCCGTCCACCTGCTTCTGGTGCCGGCGGCGGCGCTGGTGCTGGGCTGGCTGGCCGGGCAGGCGGTGTGCCTCGTCCTCGTCGGCCGCATGGGCGGCCTGGCGCAATGGGTCGCGCTGCCCTGGGCGGAACTGTTGCAGGCCACGCTGGTGCTGCTGCTGCGCTTCCTGGCTGGCCTGCCGCTCGCGGTGCTGTGGGTGCTGCCGCTCGTGTTGCTGCTCGTGCTGATGAACGCCTGGTTCAAGCGCTGGGGCTGGGTGGTGCTGGCGCTGGCCGTTCTCGCGCTGAACCTGATCGACCTGTTCACCACCGGCCAGCGCTGGCTTCTCGAGACCGCGGTGCAGTTGGTGCAGCGGGGCGGCCTTGCCCTGATCGGCGCTGGAGGGTCGGGCCTGTCGATCGGCATGGGCGAGGAGCCGGCCTCGGCGCTCGAGCGGATGCCCGCGCTGGCCTGGCAGGACTTCCTGGCCGCCCTCGGCGGCCTCGTCTCGCCGCTGTTCGCGGGCGCACTGGTGGCGTCGGCACTCGGCTTCTGGCTGCTGCTGCGCTGGCGCGCAGGCGGCGCGGGGCTGTCCGACTGAGCCCACCCCCGCCCGGGTCATGAATAGGGCGCCCGGTGGGGCGCACTCGCGGCGTCGGCGGGCGGCGGCCAGGACGCCGCCGCGCGCCGCGCCGATCAGTGGTGCGTGCCGTCGAGGAACTGCTCGTCCTCGGTGGAGCCCTTCAGCGCCGCGGTCGAGGCCTGCTTCTCGATGGTCGTCGTCACGGCGTCGAAGTAGCCGGTGCCGACCTCGCGCTGGTGCTTCACCGCGGTGAAGCCGCGCTCGGCGGCGGCGAACTCCTTCTCCTGCAGCTCGACGAAGGCGCTCATGTTGTTGCGCGCGTAGCCGTAGGCGAGGTCGAACATCGAGTAGTTCAGGCTGTGGAAGCCGGCCAGCGTGATGAACTGGAACTTGTAGCCCATCGCGCCGAGCTCGCGCTGGAACTTGGCGATCGTGGCGTCGTCGAGGTTCTTCTTCCAGTTGAAGCTCGGCGAGCAGTTGTAGGCCAGCAGCTTGCCCGGGAACTTGGCGTGGATAGCGTCGGCGAAGGCCTTGGCGAAGGCGAGATCGGGCTTGCCGGTCTCGCACCAGATCAGGTCGGCGTAGGGCGCATACGCGAGGCCGCGGCTGATGCTCTGGTCCAGGCCGTTGCGGGTGCGGAAGAAGCCCTCGACGGTGCGCTCGCCGGTGAGGAAGGGCCTGTCGTTGTCGTCGACGTCGCTGGTCACGAGGTCCGCCGCCTCGGCGTCGGTGCGCGCCAGCAGGATCGTCGGCACGCCCATCGTGTCGGCGGCGAGCCGCGCAGCCACCAGCTTGGCGACGGCCTCGCGGGTGGGCACCAGTACCTTGCCGCCCATGTGCCCGCACTTCTTGACGCTGGCGAGCTGGTCCTCGAAGTGGACGCCCGCAGCGCCGGCGTCGATCATCGACTTCATCAGTTCGAAGGCGTTGAGCACGCCGCCGAAGCCCGCCTCGGCGTCGGCCACGATCGGGGCGAAGAAGTCGATGTCGCTCTTGCCCTCGCTCCACTGGATCTCGTCGGCGCGCTTGAACGTGGCGTTGATGCGCTTGACGACCTTGGGCACCGAGTCCACCGCGTACAGGCTCTGGTCGGGGTACATCTCGCCGTTGCTGTTGGCGTCGCCGGCAACCTGCCAGCCACTCAGGTAGATCGCCTTCAGGCCGGCCTTGACCTGCTGCATGGCCTGGTTGCCCGTCAGCGCGCCGAGGCTGTTGACGAAGGGCTCGGTGTGCAGAAGCTTCCACAGCTTCTCGGCGCCGCGCCGGGCGAGCGTGTGCTCGATCGGCACCGAGCCGCGCAGGCGGACGACGTCGTCGGCGGTGTATCCGCGGCGGATGCCCTTCCAGCGCGGGTTCTCTTGCCAGTCCTTCTCGAGGGCGGCGGCTTGCTGTTGGCGGGTCGGCGTGCTCATCGGCGGCTCCTGGGCAGGGGTGGTTTCGGGAGGACTCAAGGACGACTGCAATGCATCCAGCCTACTCCGGCCCGGCGGCGACGCCAAGACATATGTCTTATATAAGACAACTTAGAAAACGCATGAAAATCAAAGCCTTGGCTTCCGATTCCGCTTGGCGAAATTGACTTCTCTCATATGGCGAACGATTTGTGCGTCGCCACATGCCTGACTTCACATTGCGGAAGCCCGTATGCGAGATGCGAAACGGTCCGGCGCCGCGGCCAGCCACCGTAAGCGCCACCACACTGGAACCCGGCGAAGTTCTTGCCGCGCCCCTCGCAGGGCGGCACCACGCGCGGCTCAGCGCGCGGCGGCCAGCGACCACCAGCGTTCGTAGATGCGGTCGGCCAGACGCTGCTGCGACGCAAGGTGACACAAGGTGTCCGACCGCATCGCCTCAGCGGTCTGCACGGTGCGCGGATGCTCTTGCAGCGCCGCGAGATAGCGGCTTCCCTCGTCTGCACTCCAGCGCTCCAGCTTCTCCGCGTCGACCTCGACATGGAACTGCATCGCCAGGTGCGGCCCGATCGAGAACGCCTGATGCGGACAGGCGGCGCTGCCGGCCAGCAACACGCTGCCCAGGGGCAGGCCGAACGCCTCGTAGTGCCACTGATAGACCGGGCGCACGCCCGGCGCGCCGAGCCAGTCGCGGGCTTCGGGCCGGTCGGCCACCTCGAGCGCCTGCCAGCCGACCTCGGGCTCAGGGCTGCCGGTGACCGCGGCGCCGAGCGCCCGCGCCATCAACTGCCCGCCCAGGCAGTGGCCCAGCGTGGGAACGCCGTCCCGCAGGGCCTGCAGGAAGAGCGACTCGGCCCGACGCAGCGCCGGCAGCGGGTCGTTGGCGCTCATCTCGCCGCCGAGGATGGCCAGCGCTCCGAAGCCGTCGATCCGCTCCGGCAGGCTGTCGCCGCGACTGCTGTCGCGGACGTCGTGGGGCAGCGCCCGCTCGCGCAGCCAGGAGGCCAGGTAGGCCGGGCCATCGCCGCTGAGGTGCTGCAGGATCAGTACGGGCTTCATGGGCTGAATGGACGTCGGCCGGCCGGGCGTCGGGGAGGTGACGGGGAGGTGTTGGAGCGGTGGCGCGCCTCACTATGATGCCCGCGGCCGGCAGCACGTCTCCTGCCGCGGACCTGATCGATGACTTCCTTTGCGTTCCTGTCCCAGCACGCCTTCCTCAAGACCGCCACGCCGGCCGCGTCGGCCCGCTATGCGGTGGCCGGGGTGGCCTGGGACGGCGCAACCACCAATCGACCCGGGGCGCGCTTCGGCCCGTCGGCGATCCGCAGCGCCAGTCACATGCTGTGCGACGGAACGCACCCGTGGTTCGACACCACCCCGCTCGGGCACATCGCCGACGTCGGCGACCTGCCCTTGCCCAACACCTCGCTGCCGGCGATGCGCGCCGCGCTGGAACCGGCGGCCGAGGCGCTGCTGCACACCCACCACGTGGCATGGCTGGGCGGCGACCACTCGATCACGCTGTCGCTGCTGCGCGCCTACCGGCGCGTGCTCGGCCGGCCACTGGCCGTCGTCCACTTCGACGCCCACTGCGACACCTGGCGCGACCACTTCGGCGAGCCGAGCGGCCACGGCACCTGGGTGTACGAGGCGATGCAGGAGGGCCTGGTCGTCGACGCCTGCTTCACCCAGGTCGGGATCCGCTCCGCGGGCGAACGCGCCGCGCGCGAGTACGTGCGCGACCGAGGTGGACTGATCTACACCGCACGCGACCTGCGCGGCCGCGCCAGCCCCGAACAGCTGGCCCCGGTCATCGGCGCGGTGCGCGAGCGGCTGCGGGCGCACGGCGATCCGCCGGTCTACCTGAGCCTGGACATCGACTGCCTCGATCCGGCGTTCGCCCCGGGCACCGGCACGCCCGAGCCCGGCGGCCTGGCCACCGAGCAGGTGCTGACGCTGCTGGAGGTCTGGGCAGACCTGCCCTTCGTCGGCATGGACTGCGTCGAGGTCGCGCCGGCCTACGACCACGCCGAGCTGACGAGCAACGCCGCCGCCCACCTGGTCTGGACCTACCTGTGCGGGCGCATCGCCCAGGACGCCGCCTGACGCCGCAAGAGGACGGTCGAGCGTGCCGTCGCGCTCGCAGCGTGCCATGCGCGGCAAGGAGCCGCGAAGGACGCGGGAGGCGTCAGGGGAAGCGATGGTGGAGGCGATGGGGCCCGGACGGGAGTCCGGCGCGGCTCCGCCGCAGGTCTGGCGCGCCGCCCCCCGGACAGCTGGCGAGCGGCGACGCCGGGCTCGTCCGGAACATCCAGCGGATGCAGCAGGACCGCGGCTTGCTCGAGAACGACTCGCTGGATCTGGCGCCCTGCACGCGGCAAGCCCGCCGCCTGGCAGCGGGCCTCGTGCTCAGAGCGGGATCGCCGTCGTCTTCTTGACGGTGCGCAGCACCAGCATCGAGTTGCTGCGCACGACGCCGGGCAGCCGCGGCAGCACCTCGGCGTGGAAGCGCTCCAGGTCCTCGGCATCGCGATAGAGGAAGCGCACGAGGTAGTCGTTGGTACCCGCCACGTAGAAGCAGTCCAGGATCGCCGGCTCGGCCCGCACCGCGGCCTCGAAGGCATCGAGCCGCGCCGTCTGCGTGCTCTCTAGGTTGATGATCGTGAAGCTGGTGCCTGGCCGACCAATCGCCCGCGGGCTGAGCAGCGCGACGTAGGCCGCGATCACGCCCGCCTCCTCCAGTGCCTTCGTGCGCCGCAGGCATGCCGAGGGAGACAGGTGAACGCGGGCGGCGAGGTCCTGGTTCGAGATGCGGCCCTCGGCCTGCAGGATCCCCAGGATGGCCTTGTCTATCGCATCCAGTTGCATGGTTGAACGCGCTCGCAGCATGAAGTTGCGGGCGATTCGTCGATTCTCGCATCCAATTGCTCGACCAAGGGCGAACCCGCACTCGCTTGGCAAGCCCATTGCGCCCTGTCGCGCCTAGACTGCGAAGCTGTGGCGTCGAGCGTCGTGCTGCGCGCCGCACCCCACCAGGAGACGCCATGAACAAGGCCATCGACCCCGCCCTGATGCAGGCCGCCGAAGCCACCGGCAGCCTCGGGATGGACGCCTACTGGATGCCGTTCACCGCGAACCGCGCATTCAAGAAGGCGCCCCGGCTGCTGCAGCGTGCCGAGGGCATGCACTACTGGGACACCAGTGGCCGTCAGGTGCTCGACGGCGTCGCCGGGCTGTGGTGCGTCAATGCCGGCCACGCCAGGACGCGCATCACCCGGGCGATCCAGGAGCAGGCTGCGGAGATGGACTTCGCGCCGCCCTTCCAGATGGGCCACCCGAAGGCGTTCGAGCTGGCCGAGCGCGTGGCCGCGCTGGCGCCGGCGGGCATGAACAAGGTCTTCTTCGTCAACTCGGGCTCCGAGGCGGTGGAGACCGCGCTCAAGATGGCGATCGCCTACCACCGCGTGCGCGGGGATGCGTCGCGCACGAGACTGATCGGACGCGAGCGCGGCTACCACGGCGTCAACTTCGGCGGCATCTCCGTGGGCGGCATGGTCGCCAACCGCAAGCACTTCGGCACCCTGCTCGGTGGCGTCGATCACATCCGTCACACCCACGACCCGGCGCGCAACGCGTTCAGCCGCGGGCAGCCGGCCCACGGAGCCGAACTGGCCGACGACCTGGAGCGGCTGGTGGCGCTGCACGACGCCAGCACGATCGCGGCCGTGATCGTCGAGCCGGTGGCCGGATCGACCGGCGTGCTGGTGCCGCCCCAGGGCTACCTGCAGCGCCTGCGCGAGATCTGCGACAAGCACGGCATCCTGCTGATCTTCGACGAGGTCATCACCGGCTTCGGCCGCACCGGCAACCCGTTCGGCGCCCAGACCTTCGGCGTGACCCCGGACATGATCACCTGCGCCAAGGGCCTGACCAACGGCGCGGTGCCGATGGGCGCCGTGATCGCGCGTCAGCACATCCACGACGCGTTCATGAACGGGCCCGAGCACCTGATCGAGTTCTTCCACGGCTACACCTATTCGGCACATCCGCTCGCCTGCGCGGCGGGCCTGGCGACCTTGGCCACCTACGCCGAGGACGGCCTGCTCACCCGGGCGCGCTCGATGGAGGGCTACTTCGCCGATGCGGTGCACTCGCTGAAGGGCGAGCCGAACGTGATCGACGTGCGCAACTTCGGGCTCGTGGCCGGCATCGAGCTGGCGCCGCTGCCCGGTGAGCCGGCAAGGCGCGCCTTCGGCGTCTTCCTGGACTGCTGGCAGCACGGCACGATGATCCGCACCACTGGCGACACGATCGCGCTGTCGCCGCCGCTGATCATCGAGCGCCATCACGTGGATCAGCTGGTCGACACCGTGCGCGCGGCCATCCGCCGCGCCGCCTGAACGGAGGAGCGCGCCCGCAGCCTGCAGATCGGCCCGACGATGCCGGCCTCCTGCGGCCGGCACGCGCGGGGACGCCCCGGTCCGCTGCCCGCGGGCAGCGGCTTCGAGCGGGAGGTCCGCGCCCGCGAGGCGTCCGCCGCCCCGGCAGCGCGCTTTCCCACCCCGGTCGCCTGCGCGCGTCCCGACATGTTCCCGCTGGACACCGACCTCGGCCTCGCGCGCGACTCGTACTACGCCGCGACGGCGCGGCGCGACCGCTCCTGGCCCGCGCTCGAGGGCTCGGCCCGCTGCGACGTGGCCGTGGTCGGCGGCGGGCTCGCGGGGCTGTCGGCCGCGCTGGACCTGCGACGGCGCGGGCTGGACGTCGTGCTGCTCGAGGGCCGCGAGGTCGGCTTCGGGGCGAGCGGGCGCAACGGCGGCCAGGCGATCCACGGCCTGGCCTGCGACCAGGAGGTGATCGAGCGGCAGCTCGGACACGGCGCCGCGCGGCAGGTGTGGGACATGACGATCGAGGCGCTGGACCTGCTGCGCGAGCGCATCGCCGAGCACGGCATCGCCTGCGACTGGCGCGACGGCTACCTTGGCCTCGCCGTCGGGGCCGGCAAGGGGGCCCGGCTGGCGGCCTGGGCCGACCGCACCGAGCGCCTCTACGGCTATCCGCTGGAGCGCATCGCGCCGGCCGAGGTCGGCCGCTGGATCGCCAGCCCCCGCTTCCACAGCGGGGTGCACGACCCGCGCTCCGGGCACTTGCACCCGCTGAAGTACGCGCTCGGCCTGGCGCAGGCCGCGGCGGCGGCCGGCGTGCGCATCCACGAGCGCACGCCGGTCGACGCC
The DNA here is from genome assembly GCA_020248915.1 of Rubrivivax sp. Classification (GTDB taxonomy): domain Bacteria; phylum Pseudomonadota; class Gammaproteobacteria; order Burkholderiales; family Burkholderiaceae_C; genus Rubrivivax. Next base: position 288,873 of record JADCGP010000008.1, read on the forward strand.
CTGCACCAGGGTGAAGGCGTGACCCTTCACGCCGGCACGGCCACGGTCCACGCCCGCCAGGCGCTGCTGGCCGGCAACGTGTACCTGCACGCCGGGCGCGCGCCCCTGGTGCCGGCGCTGGCGCCGCGGGTGATGCCGGTGGGCACCTACCTGGTCTGCACCCGGCCGCTGGACGCCGCCACCCACGCTGCGCTGGTGCCCGGCGGCCGCGCCGTCTGCGACACCAACTTCGTGCTCGACTACTTCCGCCCCACCCCCGACCGCCGCATGCTCTACGGAGGGCGCGTCAGCTACAGCACCGCGACGCCGCGCGCGATGGCCGCCGGGCTGCGGGCGCGGATGGTGCGCACGTTCCCGCAACTGGCCGCGGCCGAGGTCGAGTTCGCCTGGGGCGGCTTCGTCGACATCACGATGAACCGCGCGCCCGACTTCGGGCGCCTGCCGGCCCCGCCGGGCCGGACCCCGGCCGTCTACTACCTGCAGGGCTTTTCCGGCCACGGGCTGGCGCTCACCGGGCTGGCGGGCCGGCTGGCGGCCGAGGCGATGACCGGCGACGCCGGCCGCTTCGACGTCTTCGCCAGGCTGCGGCATCGCGACTTCCCGGGCGGTGCCGCGCTGCGCATGCCGGCGCTCGTGCTCGGGATGGCGTGGTACCGATTGCGGGATATGCTCGGGTGAGTCCCATGCGCGCCGACCTGCCCGTCGTCCTCGTCCCGGCCTGCAACACCACGCTCGGCGGGCACCCGTTCCACGTCGCCGGCCGCAAGTACGTCGAGGCGGTGCGACTCGCTGGCGCGCTGCCGCTGGTGGTGCCGCGGCTCGTGCCTGGCGAGGTCGAGACAGCGCTCGCGCTTTGCCACGGGGTGCTGCTGACGGGCTCGCCGAGCAACGTGCACCCCTCGCACTTCGACGAGCCGGTGCAGGACCCCGACCTGCCGCTGGACTCCGAGCGCGACGCCTGGGTGCTGCCACTGATCCGCGTGGCGCTGGCGCGCGGGCTGCCGATGCTGGCCATCTGCCGGGGCACGCAGGAGGTCAACGTGGCGCTCGGCGGCTCGCTGCACCAGGCGGTGCAGGACGTGCCCGGCCACCGCGACCACCGCGCCGACCGCAGCGCGCCGATCGACGTGCAGTACGGGCCTTCGCACGAAGTCGTCGTGCAGCCCGGCGGCCGGCTCGAGGCGATCGTCGGCAGCGGCCGCCTGAGCGTCAACTCCGTCCACGGCCAGGGGGTCAAGCGGCTGGCCGACGGCCTGCGCGTCGAGGCCACCGCGCCCGATGGCCTCGTCGAGGCGTTCAGCCTGCCCGACGCGCCCGGGTTCAACCTCTGCCTGCAGTGGCACCCCGAGTGGCTGGCCGAGCGCAACCCCGTGTCGCGCCGCCTGTTCGAGGCCTTCGGCGCCGCGGTGCGGCAGTACCGGGACCGCGTGCGCGGCCCCTTGCCAGCAGCCGCCTGATCGCCGGTGGCCCGGCCACCTGCCCGCGCACCCTGCCTGCCCGCCCGGCAGGCGTCCGGGCAGACCGGCCGGGCCGGCACCGGCGAGCCGCCGAGCAGCCCGGCAACACGGGCGGACTCCAGCCCGCAGAGCAAGACCCCGCACCCTTCCGACACGGCCCCACGATGAACAGCAAAGCCCACTTCACCTTCAGCGAACTCGAGAACTGGCTCAACGAACGCCGCGTCACCGAAATCGAGTGCCTCGTGCCCGACCTGACCGGCGTGGCGCGCGGCAAGATCCTCCCGCGCGAGAAGTTCAAGGAGGACCGCGGCATGCGGCTGCCGGAGGTCGTCGTCGCGATGGGCGTGACCGGCGTGCTGCCCGAGGAAGGGCCGTACTACGACGTCATCAGCCCGACCGACCACGACATGCACCTGCGCCCCGATCCGAGCACGGTGCGCATCGTCCCGTGGGCGGCCGACCCGACCGCGCAGGTCATCCACGACTGCTACGACCGCGAGGGCCGGCTGGTGCCGTACGCGCCGCGCAGCGTGCTGCGGCGCGTGTGCGAGCTGTACGACGCCCGCGGCTGGGCGCCGGTGGTCGCGCCCGAGCTCGAGTTCTACCTGGTGGCCCGCAACACCGACCCCGACGTGCCGCTGAAGCCGCCGATCGGCCGCAGCGGCCGCAGCGAGACGTCGCGCCAGGCCTACTCGATCGACGCGGTCAACGAATTCGACCCGCTGTTCGAGGACGTCTACGCCTACTGCGAGAAGATGGAGCTCAACGTCGACACGCTGATCCACGAGATCGGCGCAGGCCAGATGGAGATCAACTTCTTCCACGACCATCCGCTGGGGCTGGCCGACGAGGTGTTCCTGTTCAAGCGCACGGTGCGCGAGGCGGCGCTGCGCCACGACATGTTCGCCACCTTCATGGCCAAGCCGATCGCTGGCGAGCCGGGCAGCGCGATGCACGTGCACCAGAGCGTCGTCGACAAGGCCAGCGGCCGCAACATCTTCAGCAACGAGGACGGCAGCCCGAGCCGCGAGTTCTTCTGGTTCATCGGCGGGCTGCAGAAGTACATCCCGACGGCGATGGCGCTGTTCGCACCGTACGTCAACAGCTACCGGCGCCTGGCTCGGTTCACGGCCGCCCCGATCAACATCCAGTGGGGCACCGACAACCGCACGGTGGGCATCCGCAGCCCGGTGGCGCCGCCCGCGGCGCGACGGATCGAGAACCGCGTGATCGGTGCCGACGCCAACCCCTACGTGGCGCTGGCCGCCACGCTGGCCTGCGGCTGGCTGGGCATCCAGGAGCGCATCGAGCCGAGCCCGGAGTGCAAGGGCGACGCCTACCTCGGCGAGTACCAGCTGCCGCGCAGCCTCGGCGAGGCCCTGCACCTGCTGCGCGAGGACAAGGCCCTGGCCGAGGTGCTCGGGCGCGGCTTCGTGACCGTGTACTCCGAGATCAAGGAGGTGGAGTACGCCGAGTTCATGAAGGTGATCTCGCCCTGGGAGCGCGAGCATCTCCTGCTTCACGTCTGACGGAGCCGATGCGATGAGGACCACCCGTGACTGGCAGGACGCCGACGCGCGCCACTTCCTGCACCCCTTCACCGACTTCCGCAGCCTGGCCCGCAAGGGCGCCCGCGTGATCACGCGCGCCGACGGCATCCACCTCTGGGACAGCGACGGCCACCGCATCCTCGACGCCATGAGCGGGCTGTGGTGCGTCAACGTCGGCTACGGTCAGCGCGCGCTCGTGGACGCGGCCACGCGCCAGCTCTCCGAGCTGCCCTTCTACAACGCCTTCTTCCAGACGGCCACGCCGCCCGCGATCGAGCTGGCCGAGCTGCTCGCGGAGGTCACGCCGCCGCAGTTCGAGCACGTGTTCTTCACCGGCTCGGGCTCGGAGGGCAACGACACCGTGGTGCGGATGGTGCGCCGCTACTGGGACCTGCTCGGCGAGCCCGGGCGTGACGTCATCATCAGCCGCCGCAACGCCTACCACGGCAGCACGATGGCCGGCGCATCGCTGGGCGGCATGAGCGGCATGCACGCGCAGGGCGGGCTGCCGATCCCTGGCATCGTGCACATCGAGCAGCCGTACTGGTGGGCCCACGGCCGGCCCCACGGCTGGAGCCGCGACGAGTTCGGGCTGGTGGCCGCCCGCTGGCTCGAGCAGGAGATCCTGCGCCTCGGGCCGGAGAAGGTGGCCGCCTTCATCGGCGAGCCGGTGCAGGGCGCCGGCGGCGTGATCGTCCCGCCGGCCACCTACTGGCCCGAGGTGCAGCGCGTCTGCGACCGCTACGGCGTGCTGCTGGTCAGCGACGAGGTGATCTGCGGCTTCGGGCGCACCGGCCGCTGGTTCGGCTGCGAGACGATGGGCACCCGGCCCGACCTGATGACCTTCGCCAAGGGCGTGACCAGCGGCTACGTGCCGCTGGGCGGCGTGATGGTCGGGGAGCGGGTCGCGCGCGTGCTGATCGAGCGCGGCGGCGAGTTCGCGCACGGCTACACCTACAGCGGCCACCCCGTGGCCTGCGCGGTCGGGCTGGCCAACGTGCGCCTGATCCGTGACCTGGGCCTGGTCGAGCACGTGGCCAACGACGTCGGGCCATACCTGGCGCAGGCCTACGCCGATCTGGCAGGGCACCCGCTGGTGGGCGAGGCCGAGACCTGCGGGCTGATGGGGGCACTGCTGCTGGTCCGCGACAAGGCCACCGGCGCCGCGTTCGACCCGGCCTGGGAGGCGGGCATGGTCTGCCGCGGCCACTGCTTCCGCGAGGGCCTGATCATGCGCGCGGTGGGCGACCGGATGATCATCGCGCCTCCGTTGGTCATCACGCGGACTCAGATCGACGAGATGGTTGCTCTGATCCGGCGCTGCCTCGACCTGACGCTGGCCGACGCCCGCGCTGCCGGGCAGCTCGGCTGAGCCACGGGCCGTCCACCCGACGCGACCCCGGCGCGCTGCGGGGCGCCCCCCGGCAGTCCGCGGGCGCGGCACCGCCGGGGCGCCGAACCTGGGGCGAGACCTACCCGATGCACCGCAGGTGCACCGCATACGCACCGCAGATGCACCGGGGACGCACCTTCGATGCACCAACGCGGCGCCGCGGCCGCCCCGTCGATGCGCGGCCACCTCGCCGGTCCCGTCGTGGGTATTCCGGATGCAACACCCGGAGCGGGCCCGACTGGTCCGCGGGCCGGCTGCCGCGTAGACTTCTCCGCGCGCTGGCGCCGCGGGACGGTGCCCGTGTTCATCGACCCTCGGACCTCCCCGCCCCTTCCCCGTGATGCCCGGAGAACCCGCATGACCCTCAAGCCGCTGCTGTCCGCGCTCGTCGTCTCCCTGGCCGCCTTCGGTGCCGCGGCCCAGGAGGAGGAGAAGGTCCTCAACGTCTACAACTGGTCGGACTACATTGCCGAGGACACGATCCGCAACTTCGAGCGCGAGACCGGCATCAAGGTCCGCTACGACAACTTCGACAACAACGAGATCGTCCACGCCAAGCTGGTCGCGGGCAAGACCGGCTACGACATCGTCATCCCCTCGTCCAACTGGGCCAAGCTGCAGATCGACGGCGGGCTGCTGCGCAAGCTCGACAAGAGCCAGCTGCCCAACCTGCGCTTCATGGATCCCGCGGTGCAGGCGCAGCTGGCCAAGATGGACCCCGGCAACGACTACATGGTCAACTGGCTGTGGGGCTTCACGACGGTGGGCATCAACGTCGACAAGGTCCGTGCGGCGCTGGGCAACCTGCCGATGCCGGACAACGCCTGGGACCTGGTCTTCAAGCCCGAGTACATCAGCCGCCTGAAGAGCTGCGGCGTCAGCTTCCTCGACAGCGCCACCGAGGTGGTGCCGGCCGCGCTGCACTACCTGGGCAAGCCGTCGTTCAGCAAGAACACCGGCGACTACGCGCAGGCCGCGGCGCTGCTCAGGTCGGTGCGGCCGCACGTCACGCTGTTCTCCAGCAGCGGCTACATCAACGACATGGCCAGCGGCTCGATCTGCGTGGCCCTGGGCTGGAGCGGCGACATCAACATCGCCCGCCAGCGCGCGATCGACGGCAAGACGGGGCAGAACATCCAGGCCCTGATCCCGCGCACCGGCGGCCTGCTGTTCTTCGACGTCATGGTGATCCCGGCCGATGCCCCCCGCCCCGGCAACGCGCACAAGTTCATCAACTACATCATGCGCCCCGAGGTGCACGCGGGCCTGACCAACAAGGTCTTCTACGCCAATCCCAACACCGAATCGCGCAAGCACATCAAGCCCGAGGTGGCGAGTAACCCGACGGTCTTCCTCGCACCGGCCGACCTGGCGCGGATGGTCGCCCCAGACGCCATCAACAACGACCTGCGCCGCCTGATGACGCGCACCTACACTTCGTTCAAGACCGGCCTCTGAGCCCCGCGGCGGAAACACCGGAAGCTAGGCCCATGCCCGCAGCAGCCGCACCCGCGTTCCTCCAGATCCGCGACGTCGTCAAGGACTTCGGCGGCTTCCGTGCCGTCAACCACGCGTCGGTGGACATCGCCAAGGGCGAGATCTTCGCGCTGCTCGGGCCCAGCGGCTGCGGCAAGAGCACACTGCTGCGGATGCTGGCCGGCTTCGAGGCACCCACCGCCGGCCAGATCCTGCTCGACGGCAAGGACGTCGCCGAGTTCCCGCCCTACGAGCGGCCGATCAACATGATGTTCCAGAGCTACGCGCTCTTCCCGCACCTGACCGTGTGGGAGAACATCGCCTTCGGCCTGAAACGCGAGGGCCAGCCCAAGGACCGGATCGCCGAGCGCGTCGATCAGATGCTCAAGCTCGTGCAGCTGTCCAAGTTCGCCCAGCGCAAGCCGCACCAGCTCTCGGGCGGGCAGCAGCAGCGGGTGGCGCTGGCACGCAGCCTGGCCAAGCAGCCGCAGCTTCTGCTGCTGGACGAGCCGCTGGGCGCGCTGGACAAGAAGCTGCGCGAGCAGACCCAGATCGAGCTGGTCAACATCGTCGAGCAGGTCGGCGTCACCTGCGTGATGGTCACCCACGACCAGGAAGAGGCGATGACGATGGCCTCGCGCATCGCCGTGATGAGCGAGGGCCGGTTCCTGCAGATCGGCGCCCCGACCGAGCTGTACGAGACCCCGAACACCCGGTTCGTGGCCGACTTCATCGGCAACGTCAACCTGATGGACGGCACGCTGGACGTCGACCAGAGCGACCACTGCGTGATCGGCTGCGCCGACGTCAAGCACTACGTCGGCCACGGCATCACCGGCAGCGAGGGCATGTCCGTCACGGTGGCGATCCGCCCGGAGAAGATCCATGTCACGCGCAAGCAGCCCGAGAGCAGCGAGTTCAACGCCGTGCGCGCCCGGATCAAGGAGATCTCCTACTTCGGCAGCTTCACGGTCTTCCACCTCGTCATGCCCGGCGGGGCCCTGCTGAAGGCCAGCCAGGCCAACACGCAGCGCCACCGGGACGAGGAGCTGACCTGGGGCGACGAGGTCTGGGCGCACTGGTCGCGCTCGGCCCACGTCGTGCTGACCCAGTAGGCGCGTGGCGGGCACGACGGCAGGCGGGCGCGGATGAAGCACCTCAGGCGATGGTTCAGCGGACGCACGGCGGTCATCGCGCTGCCGATGGGGTTCCTGCTGGTCTTCTTCCTGCTGCCCTTCTTCATCGTCGGCAAGATAAGCGTGTCCGAGATGGAGACGGTGACCTTCAAGGACATCGTCACCTACTCCGAAGGCGTGCTGCAGCTGTCGATCAAGTTCGGCAACTACTTCTTCATCGCCGAGGACCCGCTCTACTTCAACACCTACCTGTCGAGCGTGAAGTACGCCGCTGCGACGACGGTGCTGTGCCTGGCGATCGGCTACCCGTTCGCCTACTTCATGGCGCGCGCCCGGCGCGAGCTGCAGCCGGCGCTGCTGATGCTGGTGATGCTGCCGTTCTGGACCTCGTTCCTGCTGCGCGTGTACGCCTGGCGCGGCCTGCTGAGCGAGGGCGGCTGGGTCGAGCAGCTGGTGTCCTGGCTGGGCCTGAACCAGGTCCTGTATGCACTCGGGCTGCTGTCCTCTCCCGAGCAGCTGATGCACACGCCGTTCTCGCTGGTGCTCGGCATGACCTACACCTACCTGCCGTTCATGATCCTGCCGCTGTACGCGAACCTGGCGAAGATGGACCTGCGGCTGCTGGAGGCGGCCGCCGACCTGGGGGCGACACCCTGGGTCGCGTTCTGGACGGTCACCGTGCCGCTGTCCAAGGCCGGCATCATCGCCGGGTCGATGCTGGTCTTCATCCCCTGCGTCGGCGAGTTCGTGATCCCCGAGCTGCTAGGCGGGCCCGAGACGCTGATGATCGGGCGCGTGATCTGGGACGAGTTCTTCAGCAACAACGACTGGCCCATGGCCTCCAGCGTCGCGGTGGTCATGGTGCTGCTGATCATCGTGCCCCTGGCGATCTTCTCGAAGTACCAGGCCGAATCGCAGGAGCGCGCGCGCTGACGCGCCGCGGACACCCCCCGTGAAGCTCGCCACCTCCGCCGCCTTCAACCGCTGGTTCGGCCGCGGCTGGCTGTCGGCGGGCTACCTGTTCCTCTACCTGCCGATCGTCGCGCTGGTCATCTATTCCTTCAACGACTCGCCGATCCCCAACGTCTGGCGCGGCTTCACGCTGAAGTGGTACGTGGCGCTGGCCAGCGACCGCGAGATGCTCGCCGGCCTGTGGCTGAGCCTGAAGATCGCTTTCCTCACGGCCTGCGGATCGGTGGTGCTCGGCACGCTGTCGGCGTTCGCGCTGGTCAAGTACCGCCGCTTCCGCGGCCGCACGCTGTTCTCCGGCATGGTCAACGCGCCGCTGGTGATGCCCGAGGTGGTGGTCGGGCTGTCGCTGCTGCTGATGCTGGTCAGCATCCAGCGTGCGCTCGGCTTCCCCGAGCGCGGCATGACGACGATCTGGCTCGGCCACCTGCTGCTCGGCATGGCCTACGCGACGGTGGTGATCCAGTCGCGGCTGCAGGCGATGCCGCCCCAGCTGGAGGAGGCCGCGATGGATCTCGGCGCCCGCCCGCACCAGGTGTTCTGGCTGGTGACGCTGCCCATGATCGCGCAGAGCCTGGTGTCGGCCTGGCTGCTGACGTTCACGATCTCGCTGGACGACGTCGTGATCTCGGCCTTCCTCAGCGGGCCGGGCTCGACCACGATGCCGCTGGTGATCTTCTCCCGGGCGCGGCTCGGCCTGAACCCCAGCGTCAACGCGATCGCCACCGTGATCATCGTGATCGTCGCCATTGGCGTCGTCGCCGCCAGCTGGCTGATCGCCCACTCGGAGAGGCGGCGCCAGCGCGAGATGGCCGAGGCTGCCCACACCTGATGCACCTGCGCGCACGCCGAGACATACGTCCCAGGAGGAGTCCCATGACCCAACGCACCCCGACCCCGATCGCCCTCGCCCTGGCCGTGCTCGCCGGAGCCAGCGCCCTGCCCGCCACGGCCCAGACCAACCAGGAACTGCTCAACGAGTTGCGTGCGCTGCGCGAGCGCGTCGGCCAGCTCGAGAAGAAGCTCGAGGAGCGCGAGAAGGCCGCGCTGGCGCCGGGCCAGTGGGGCATGACGCCGGAGCAGGCGCGCGAGATGAACCGCATCGCTGTCAAGACCGAGGCGCTGCAGGACAACTTCATCGACCAGGGCTTCAAGGGCCTGAAGATCAGTGGCCAGATCGACCCCACCTTCATCTGGAACCGCAACCTCGACAACGCCAGCTTCGTGCTGCTGAACAACGGCGGAGCGCGCTACACCTACGACAACAGCTACTTCGGCATGGCCGTGCTCGACTTCGAGAAGGAGACCGACGGCGGCACGAAGTTCAAGCTGACGCTGGCGCCGGAGCGCGGCACCGGCGCGCTGTTCAATGGTGGCTCGATCGTGCACGAGGCCTCCGTCAGCGTGCCGCTCACCGACCTGCAGACCCGCCTGTGGGTCGGACAGATCCCCGACTGGACCGGCTATGAGATCACCCTGCCGGCCGGCAACAAGCTGATCACGCACAACCTGCTGTTCGACACGATGGCGCCCACGGCCTACACCGGCGCGGTGCTCGACATCACGCGCGGCAAGTGGTGGAGCCGCATCGGCCTGGCCAACGTCAACACCGCCCGCACGCCCAACGGCAGCAAGACGCCAGCACTGATCTACCGCGTCGATTACAGCAAGGGCGAGTTCAGCGGCTTCGGTTTCACCGGCCTGCATGGCAAGGTCGCCAACTTCGCCGCCGACGGGACGTGGATGCGCGACACCGGCACTGTCGACCCGCTGACCGGCGACCCGGTCTTCGAGGAGCTCGGGTTCCCCGAGGCTGGCCGCCCGACGATGGCCCACCTGCTGGAGTTCGACGCCTACTTCGTGCGCGGCGACCTCTCCATGTACGGCCAGGTCAGCTGGGGCCGGCAGAAGAAGGCCGCGATCTTCACCAGCGACGGCAAGCTGCGTGATGCCGAGTGGCTGGGCCTGTCGGGCACCGTGGCCTACAAGGCCACGCCGAGGCTGGAGTACGTGGCGCGCGCCGACATCGTACGCAACACCAAGAACGGCGGCGGCCTGTTCGGCTACAGCTTCGACGACCCCGTCAACGGCATCGGCCGCGGCACGCTTCCCGACGGCTCGTTCGCCAAGGGCGAGGACAAGGGTAGCAACCGCTGGGCGCTGTCGCTGGGTGCGAACTACCTGTACGACGAGAACGTCATCTTCAAGGTCGAGTACCGGCTCGACGGCGCCAGCCAGCCCGTGTTCGGCTACTACAAGGGTGCCGACTTCAAGGGCTACCGCAAGAACAACCACCTGTTCGGCACCTCGGTCGTGCTCCAGTTCTGACGATGGGTGCCGCCCCGGCGTGGCATGAGCGGGCCACCGCGCTGCGGCCCGACGGGCGCTGCCTGATCGAGGGCGAGCGGCGTGCGGCCGCGGGCGGCGTGGTGTTCGCCAAGCACTCGCCGGTGGACGGCCGGCTGCTCGGCGACGTGGCTCGCGGCGGCGCCGCCGACATCGAGGCTGCCGTGCGCAGCGCGCGCAGCGCCTTCGAAGACCGGCGCTGGGCGGGCAAGCCGCCGGCAGCGCGCAAGCGCATCCTCGTGCGCTGGGCCGAACTCGTGCTTGCCGCCCGCGAGGAACTCGCGCTGATCGACACGCTCGACATGGGCAAGCCGATCCAGTACGCGCTCGGGGTCGACGTGCCCGCCACGGCCCGCTGCCTGGCCTGGTACGGTGAGGCGGTCGACAAGGTCTACGACGAGATCGCGCCGACACCGGACACCGCACTGGCCCTGATCACGCGCGAGCCGGTGGGCGTGATGGGCGCGATCGTGCCCTGGAACTACCCTTTGGTCATGGCCGCCTGGAAGCTCGGGCCGGCACTGGCCGCGGGCAACTCGGTGGTGCTCAAGCCGAGCGAGAAGAGCCCCTTCTCGGCGCTTCGCCTGGCCGAGCTGGCCCTCGAGGCGGGCATTCCGCCGGGCGTGCTCAACGTCGTGCCGGGCTACGGCCACGAGGCAGGCGAGGCGCTCGCGCTGCACATGGACGTCGACGCCATCGGCTTCACCGGCAGCACCCGCACCGGCCGCCGCATGCTCGAGTATGCTGGCCGCAGCAACCTCAAGCGCGTGCACAACGAGCTTGGCGGCAAGTCGGCCTTCATCGTGTTCGACGACTTCGCCGATCTCGGCCGTGCCGCGCGCACGCTGGCCGGCAGCATCTTCTTCAACCAGGGCGAGAGCTGCAACGCGCCCTCGCGCGCACTGATCCACGACAGCATCGCCGACCGCTTCGTCGAGCTGCTGGCCGCCGAGGCGCCGCAGTACGCCCCGGCCGACCCGCTGGCGCCCGCCACCGTGATGGGTGCCCTCGTCGACGACACCCAGCTGCGCACCGTGCTCGGCTACATCGAGGCCGGGCGCGACGAGGGCGCCCGCTGCATCGCCGGCGGCCGCCGCGCGCTCGAGTCCACGGGCGGCTGCTACGTCGAGCCCACCATCTTCGACGGCGTGGCCAACGGCATGACGATCGCCCGCGAGGAGATCTTCGGCCCGGTGCTCTCCGTGATCCGGTTCCGCAGCGAGCAGGAGGCGATCCAGATCGCCAACGCCAGCAGCTACGGCCTGCAGGCCGCCGTCTGGAGCGACCGGCTGGGCCGCGCCCACCGCGTGGCCCGGGCGCTGCGCGCCGGCACGGTGCACGTCAACCAGTACGACGAGGACGACATCACCGTGCCCTTCGGCGGGTTCAAGCAGAGCGGCAACGGGCGCGACAAGAGCCTGCACGCGTTCGACAAGGTCACCGAACTGAAGACGACGTGGCTTCGGATCGACCCGGCCTGAGCGCCGGCGCGGCGGCGCCCGCGGAGTTGCGCGCGCGGCTCGAGGCGGCCGGCGTGCACACGCTGCTGGTGCAGTTCGCCGACGTGCACGGCAGTGCCAAGGGCAAGCTGGTGCCGCTGGCCCACCTCGGTCAGGTGCTGCAGGAGGGCGCCGGCTTCGCCGGGCCGTCGATCTGGGGCACGGCACTGCCCCGCACCGGGCCGCGCAGCGAGTACTACGCCCGCGGCGACGCGTCGACGGCCCAGGCCCTGCCGTGGTGGCCCGGCGTGGCGCGCATCGTCGGCGACGGCCACGTCGCCGGCCAACCGTTCGACGCCTGCCCGCGCCAGGTGCTGCACCGGGCTCGGGCCCGGCTGGCCGACCGCGGCTGGCATGTCCAGCTCGGCATCGAGCCCGAGTTCTTCCTGCTGCGCCGCGCCGGCGACGGCCGCTGGCTGCCCGCCGACGACCACGACCGCCTGGCCAAGCCGTCCTACGACCTGCAGTCGCTGCCGCGACGCGCGTCGTTCCTCCACGCGCTGCATGCCGCGCTGGCGGGCTGCGGCCTGGACGTGCTGCAGCTCGATCACGAGGACGCGCACGGCCAGTACGAGGTCAACTTCGCCCACGCCGAGGCGCTGGCGAGCTGCGACGCGCTGATGCTGTTCAAGCTCGCCGCGCAGGCGCTCGCCGAGCGCGAGGGCATGGTCTTCTCGATGATGCCCAAGCCCTTCGCCGGGCAGCCCGGCAGCGGCATGCACTTCCACGTGTCGCTGTGGGAGGGCGGGCGCTGCCTGTTCGACGGCGCCGGCGCGGACGGCCTGGCGCCGCTCGCGCGGGGCTTCGTCGCCGGCGTGCTGGCTCACGCACCGGCGCTCTGCGCACTGGCTGCACCCACCGTCAACAGCTACAAGCGGCTCGCCGCACGCAACTCCATCACCGGCACCACATGGGCGCCGGCCACCATCGCCCACGGACCGAACAACCGCACCGCGCTGGTCCGCACGCTGCCCGGCCGCTTCGAGTGGCGGCTGCCCGACGCGTCGGCCAACCCGTACCTGGCCGCCGCCGTGCTCGTCGCCGCCGGCCTGGACGGCATCGACCGCGCCCTCGACCCCGGCCCCGCCACCGAGGACGACCTGTTCGAGCTCGAGGCGGCCGAGCGCGCGCGGCGCGGTCTGGCGGCGCTGCCCCGCACGCTGGACGCCGCACTCGACGCACTGGCCGCGGACGACGTCGTCTGCGCAGCGCTGGGCCCCACGCTCGCCGCGGAGTTCCTGCGCCTCAAGCGCGCCGAGTGCGCCGACTACGCCTGCCACGTCGGGGCCTGGGAACTCGAGCGCTACGTCACGGCGTTCTAGCCTGCAGCCGCGCCGACGTCGCATCCGCCCGGCGCCGCTGCCGCCGATCCCAGTCGACACGATGCCCTCCCCGCCACACACGTCTTCGGTCCCCTGGGCTGCCTGGCTGGCACTGGCCTCCAGCATGGCACTGGTCGGCAGCTACGTCGGCCTGTCGAAGCTGCTGGTTGCGGCGTTTCCGGTGTTCCTGCTGGCCTGGCTGCGCTTCGGCATCGCCGCCGTCGCCATGCTGCACTGGCTGCGGCGCGTGCCTGGGGAGGCACCCCTGTCGCGGCGCGACCGCGTGCTGCTGTTCTGGGAGAGCTTCATCGGGAACTTCCTGTTCTCGATCTGCATGCTGTACGGCGTGATGGCGACCTCGGCGCTGGCCGCCGGGGTCGTGATGGCGGCGATCCCGGCCGCCGTGGCGCTGCTGGCACGCCTGTTCCTCGGCGAGCGCATCGCGCCCCGCATCGGCGCAGCCATCGCCTGCGCGGGCTGCGGCATCGCGCTGCTGGCGCTGGCACGCAACCCCGGCGGCGGGGCCGCCGCGCCCTGGTGGGGGTACGCGTTGCTGCTGGGCGCGGTGGTCTGCGAGGCGAGCTATGTCGTCATCGGCAAGCGGCTGACGGCGCAGGTGTCGGCGCGGCGCATCAGCGCGTTGATCAACCTGTGGGGCCTGGCGCTGATCACGCCGCTCGGTCTGTGGCAGGCCCGGCAGTTCGAATTCGGCGCCGTCGCGCCGGGGCTGTGGGGCCTGCTGGTGTTCTACGCGCTGGCCGCCAGCATGTTCAGCGTGTGGCTCTGGATGCAGGGCCTGCGTCACGTGCCGGCGCCGCAGGCAGGCGTATTCACGGTGATGCTGCCGGTCAGCGCGGCGCTGGTGGGCGTGTGGTTCCTCGACGAACCGCTCGGCGCGCCGCACGCGGCCGCCTTCGCGCTGGCGCTGGCCGGGCTGCTGCTGGCCACCTGGCCCGGGCCCACGCAGCGGGGATAGGCTGCGCTCCCGCAGCGCTCGGACGACGCACTGGGGTGAGTGGCCAAAGCCACGCACCGGGTCCAGGCGCCGTGGCCTTGCGCCAGGTTCCAGAGGCCCGGTCGGTTTCCGGGGTCAGGTGCCCGCTGCGGCTTCGGAGGCCATCGCCTGTCCAGCCGCCTGCAGCGCCGCACGGGCCCGCTCCGACACCCTGGCCGGCGGCTCGCTGCGCAACGCCGGGTCGGACCACACCTGGCGCCAGCGCCGTGCACCGGGCTGGCCGTTGCGCAGGCCCATGATGTGCCGCGAGGCCTGCAGGCGCGAGCCGCCGACGGCGGCCAACCGTTCGAAGTAGGCCACCATCGCCTGCTCGACTGCGTCGCGCTCCGGCGCCGGGGCGGAGTCGCCGAGGAAGCGGGCGTCCCACGACGCCATGGCCCAGGGCTCGTGGTAGGCGTGCCGGCCCACCATCACGCCATCGACATGCCCCAACTCGCGGGCGATCGTGTCGTCGGCGGCGATGCCCCCGTTGACCACCAGCGTCAGCGACGGAAAGTCGCGCTTGAGCCGGTGCACGACCTCGTGCCGCAGCGGCGGGATCTCGCGGTTCTGCTTCGGGCTCAGGCCGCGCAGCCAGGCGTTGCGCGCGTGCACGATGAAGACTTCGCAGCCGCCGCGCTCGGCCACCGTGCCGACGAAGTCGCGCACGAAGGCGTAGCTGTCCTCGCGGTCGATGCCGATGCGGTGCTTCACGGTCACGGGCAAGGCCGTTGCCTCGCGCATCGCGGCCACGCAATCGGCCACCAGCCGCGGCTCGGCCATCAGGCAGGCCCCGAAGGCGCCGCGCTGCACGCGCTCGCTCGGGCAGCCACAGTTCAGGTTGACCTCGTCGTAGCCCCAGCGCTCGGCCAGCCGTGCGCAGTGCGCGAGATCGGCCGGCTCGCTGCCACCGAGTTGCAGGGCCAGCGGATGCTCGGCGTGGTCGAAGTCCAGGTGACGCGGGACGTCGCCGTGCAGCAGCGCCCCGGTGGTCACCATCTCGGTGTACAGGCGCACGCGGCGGCTGATGAGTCGATGGAAGAAGCGGCAGTGCCGGTCGGTCCAGTCCATCATCGGCGCCACGCACAGGCGCCAGGGCGAGGGCAGCGGGGTCGATGGCCGGGTGAGCGTGCCGGAGAGGCTGGCGCCGGCCGGACCGCCGGGCGGTGCAGGCACTGCAGGCATGCGCTGATTGTCACTGCCCGGCGAGGCGGGCGTTCAGCGCACGCGGCGGGCGTTGTGCGCAATGCCGTCGGCCAGCCGGGGCAACAGCGGCAGCGGCAGGTCGTGCCCCATGCCGGGGATGAAGTCGCCCTCGGCGCCGCTGATCTGGTCGACCAGGTCACGACCCGCCGCCACGGGCACCAGCGGGTCGTCCTCGCCGTGGATCACGCGGGTCGGGGCGCGGATGCGCCGCAGCAGTGGCGTGCGGTCGCCATCGGCAACGACCGCCAGCAGCTGCCGCATCGTGCCGGCCGGCCGCCAGGCCCGGCGAACGGTGGCCTGAAGCCGCTCGCGCAGCCGATCGGGGTCGGGTGGGTAGGCCGGGCTGCCGATCGTGGCCAGCACGCGCTGCAGGTGCCGCACCACCGCCTCGGGGTCGCTGGCGTCGGGCCGCCCGAGCAGCGCGCGTCGCACCCGGGGCGCGGCCTGGGGCAGGCGGCGGGCGCCGCTGGTGGTCATCAGCAGCGTCAGGCTGCGCACCCGGTCCGGGTGGCCCGCGGCCAGGTGCTGCGCGATCATCCCGCCCATTGACGCGCCGCACAGGTGCACCGGCCCCAGGCCGAGGGCGTCGATCAGGCCCATCGTGTCGGCGGCCATGTCGGCCAGGCGGTACGGCGCTGGCACCGGCAGGTGCATTGCATGGCGCAGCATCGCCCAGGCCAAGTTTGGCATCCCGAGCCGGTCGAAACCGCTGGACAGGCCGGCGTCGCGGTTGTCGAAGCGGATCACGCGGAAGCCGCGGCGCAGCAGGTCATCGACGAGTTCGTCGGGCCAGGCCACGAGCTGCATGCCCAGACCCATGATCAGCACCAGGGGCTCGGCATCGGCCGGGCCGCGGTCGTCGACCTCGATCTCGATCCCGTTGGCCGCGACGCGCATCGGCGCTCAGCCCGCGCTCAGCCGGCGCCCGAACGGCCGCGGCGTCTGGAGGACGGCGACGCTGCGGCCTCGGCCGTCGCCGCTGCGGCTGCGGCTGCGGCTGCGGCAGTCTCCGCTGTGGCGTCGGCGACCCGCGGCTTGCGCCGCCCGGCCGTGGCGACGACGCCGGAGGTCACCTCGTCGACCAGTCGCGCCGCCGCCCGGCCCGCCAGCGTGCCCGCCACCGTGGCCGCCACGTCAGCGGTCGCTGCGCGGGCCATCGGTCCGAGCCGTGAGCCCACCGCTCGGGACATGCCGCGCGAGACCGCGCCTCCGACCGCCGTGCCCACGGCCGTGCCCACCGCCGCCCCGACCGCCCCGCCGACGGCCCGCGTCAGCCGGCGGGTCGCCTGCCCCACCAGCGCGGCCGCACCGGGGGTGGCGGCTTCGTCCTCGGCGGCCATCGCCCGCAGGTCGTCCATCGCCACCTGCAGCGCCTGCGCCAGGTCGGCGACGTCGGGCATGGCCTGGGCGTCGGCCATCAGGCCGAAGTCGAGGTGCCCGTCGTAGCTCTGCACGGTGATGTTGAGCGCAATCCCGTGCACGACGATCGATGCAGGGTGGTTGGTGAGCATCCGCGCGCCGGCCATGTACAGCGGCTGCGGCGGTCCGGGCACGTTGCTGATGACGAGGTTGGCGAACTGCGGCACCCGGTCGGCGACCCGGACCTTGCCGTACAGCGTGGCCGCGGCCTCCATCAGCCAGGGCACGCCGAGCGACGGGAAGTCGGTCGGCAGCACGCTGCGCAGGCTGCCCATCGTCGACTTCATGGCCGCCGTGGCGCGCTGCACATGCTTCAGCCGCTCGCGCAGGTCGGCCACCTGGGTGCCCAGGCTGACCAGGCTCATCGAGGCCTGGTTCTCGGCGGTCGTGTCGCCCTGGGCCCGCAGCGAGATCGGCACCGCGGCCACCAGGCTCTGGCGGGGCAGCGCCTTGCGGGCGGCGAAGTGGCGGCGCAGCGCGGTGCTGCACAGCAGCAGCACCATGTCGTTGAGGGTGGCCCCATGGGCGCGCCCGATGTCGCGCAACTCCGCCAGCGGCAGCGTCGCGGTGGCGAAGGCGCGACCGGTCGTCACCGAGGCATTCAGCGCAGTACGCGGGGCCAGCGTCACGTTTCCCGACGCCTTGCCGCCCGCCAGCAGCGCCGAGCGGCCGATGGCCCGGCCGGCCGCACCGCCCACCGTGCTCACCGTCGAGGGCAGCTCGCGCACGATCTGCGCCACCTTCTGCGCTTGGTTGCCCAGCACGCCGCGCAGCATCTCGACCATCTCGAGCCGGTACGCCCGCGGCCGCCGCGACGCCCGCGCCTCCACCGCCCGAGGCTCGGGGGTGAGGTCGAGGATCGCGTTGGCCAGCGCCACCGCCGCCTGGCCGTCCACCGCGGCGTGGTGCAGCTTCGTGTAGAGCGCGACACGGCGCTCGCCGCCCGGCCCCGGCGCGAGGCCCTCGAAGACGTGGAACTTCCACAGGGGCCGGTCGCGGGGCAACAGCTCCGGATGCAGCTCGCCGACCTTGGCCTGCAGGTCGGCCAGCGTGGCGCCCTTGCGCACCTTGACCTCGACGATGTGCTCGCGCAGGTCGGGATCGGCATCGACCCAGGCCGGGTTGGCCAGGTTCAGGGGCATCCACCACAGCCGGCGCCGCAGCGGCGGCGCCACCGGCAGGCGCGCCGCGATGTGCCTGCGCAGCGCGGTGAGGAAGCGGCCGCGGTAACCCGGGGGCAGCTCGAACAGGTGGAGCGCACCCACGTGCATCGGCATCTCGGGCTTCTCGAGATACAGGAAGATGGCGTCGAGGCCGCTCAGCTGCTTCATGCGTGTTCGCCGGGTCGCTGCCGATGCTAGGCGCCACGCGTACAGCGCCGGCTCGGGGGAGTCCCTAGCCGGAGTGGCGCTCGCCGGGGCGGTGCCACGACCCGTCAGGACGCCTCGGCCGCCTCCCGGCTGGCGCGCTTGCGCTCGTGTTCCTTCAGGTGGCGCTTGCGCACCCGGATGCTCTTGGGCGTGATCTCGACCAGTTCGTCGTCGGCGATGAACTCCACCGCGTACTCGAGCGTCAGGTCGATCGGGGGCGTGATCTTGATCGCGTCCTCCTTGCCGCTGACGCGGAAGTTGGTCAGCTGCTTGGTGCGCACCGCGTTGACGACGAGGTCGTTGTCGCGGCTGTGGATGCCCACGATCATGCCCTCGTACACCGGGTCGCCGGGCCGCACGAACATGCGCCCGCGGTCGTCGAGCTTGCCGAGCGCGTAGGTGACGATCTCGCCGTCGTCCATGCTGATCAGGACACCGTTCTTCCGTCCCCCGATCTCGCCCTTGTAGGGCTCGTAGCCGTCGAAGATGTTGCTGATGAGCCCGGTGCCGCGGGTCAGGTTCATGAACTCGTTGGAGAAGCCGATCAGGCCCCGTGCCGGGATGCGGTACTCGAGGCGCACGCGGCCGCGGCCGTCCATCTCCATGTTGACGAGCTCCCCCTTGCGTTCGCCCAGGGCCTGCATCACGCCGCCCTGGTGCTGGTCCTCGACGTCCACCGTCACCAGCTCGATCGGCTCGTGGCGCACGCCACCCTCGTCGTGGAACACGACGCGCGGCTTGCCCACCGCGAGTTCGTAGCCCTCACGCCGCATGTTCTCGAGCAGGATCGTCAGGTGCAGCTCGCCGCGGCCGCTGACCTCGAACACGCCCTCCTCGCCGGCTTCCTTAACGCGCAGCGCGACGTTGCTCTGCAGCTCCTTCTGCAGCCGGTCCCAGATCTGGCGGCTGGTCACGAACTTGCCCTCGCGGCCGGCCAGCGGGCTGGTGTTGACGCAGAAGTTCATCGTCAGCGTCGGCTCGTCGACCTTCAGCAGCGGCAGCGGCCGCGGGTCGTCGGGGCTGGTCACCGTGGCGCCGATGCCCAGGTCCTCGATTCCGTTGACCAGCACGATGTCGCCCGGGCCGGCCTCGTCGACCACCTGGCGTTCCAGGCCCTCGAAGGTCAGCACCTGGTTGACGCGGCCCCGGTAGCTGCGGCCGTCCGGGCCCTCCATCACCAGCACGTCCATCGCCGGCCGCAGCGTGCCGCTGTTGATCCGGCCGACGCCGATGCGGCCCACGTAGGTGCTGTAGTCGAGCGAGCTGATCTGCAGCTGCAGCGGCGCCGCCGGATCACCCTCGTGCGCCGGCACGTGCTCGAGGATCGTCTCGAAAAGCGGCGTCATGTCGCTGCCCCACGCCTGCCCGGCCGGGCCCTCCTGCAGCGAGGCCCAGCCGTTCAAACCGGAGGCGTAGACGACCGGGAAATCGAGCTGGTCCTCGGTGGCGCCGAGCTTGTCGAACAGCTCGAAGGCGGCATTGATGACGTAGTCGGGCCGCGAGCCCGGCTTGTCGACCTTGTTGACCACGACGATCGGCTTCAGGCCGAGCGCGAGCGCCTTCTTCGTGACGAAGCGCGTCTGCGGCATCGGGCCCTCCTGGGCGTCGATCAGCAGCAGCACGCCATCGACCATGGACAGAGCCCGCTCGACCTCGCCGCCGAAGTCGGCGTGGCCCGGCGTGTCGACGATGTTGATGTGGGTGCCCTGCCAGCGCACGGCGCAGTTCTTGGCCAGGATCGTGATGCCGCGCTCGCGCTCGATGTCGTTGCTGTCCATCACGCGCTCGGCCACCTGCTGGTTCTCGCGGAAGGTGCCGCTCTGGCGCAGCAGCTGGTCGACCAGCGTCGTCTTGCCGTGGTCGACGTGGGCGATGATGGCGATGTTGCGGATCGGGTGGGTCATCGGGGGGTGCTTTCAGCCAGCGGCGGGCTGCACTTCAAGGGGACTCAGCAGGCGGTCGGCGATCAGTTCGCCCGCCGCGACGTGCGCGGTGCCGAGGAAGGCGCGCGGCGCGGCCGCATAGACGCGGACCGCTGCCGCGTCGGGTACCGAGACGCGGCGTCGCAGACCGGTCAGGAAGCGCGCGGCCTCCTGGTCGGGCAGCGCGAGCGCGGGCCAGTCGGCCAGCAGCGTGTCGGCCGGCAGCAGGCGCGCGGTGCGGGCGTCCTCGTCCAGCGCGGCCAGGTCATCGATCGTGATCGCGTCGGCGACGTCGTACGGGCCGCTGCCGGTGCGCCGCAGCGCTGCCAGCGTGGCGCCGCAGCCGAGCCCCTCGCCGATGTCCTCGGCCAGCGTGCGCACGTAGGTGCCCTTGCTGCAGCCGACGTCGAGCACCAGGCGCGACGGATCCTCGGGTTGCCAGTCGATCACGTCCAGGCGCCGGATCGTCACCGACCTCGGCGCGCGCTCGACCTCGACGCCTTGGCGGGCGTACTCGTACAAGGCGCGCCCGCGGTGCTTCAGCGCGGAGTGCATCGGCGGCTGCTGCAGCGTCGTGCCGGTCAGGCGCGCCAGCACCTCGTCGATCGCGCTGCGCCGCACGTCGACCGGCCGGCGCTCGATCACCGCGCCCTCGGCGTCGCCGGTGCTCGTGCGCTCACCCAGCCGCAGCGTCGCGAGGTAGCGCTTGTCGGCGTCGAGGTTGGCCTGGGCGAACTTGGTCGCCGCGCCGAAGGCCAGCGGCAGCAGCCCGGTGGCCAGCGGGTCGAGCGTGCCGGTGTGGCCGCCCTTGTCGGCGCGCAGCAGGCCCTTGGCCTTCTGCAGCGCGTCGTTGCTCGTCCAGCCGAGCGGCTTGTCGACCAGCAGCACGCCGTGCAGCGTGCGGCGCGGGAGGCGTGCGGGGCGGCCGGCGCGGGGCGCGGGGCTCATCGGTCCTCCGGCGCCCGCACAGCGTTGGCGCGCGCGATCAGCGCCGACAGGTCGGCCGCCCGCTCCGTGGTGCGGTCGAAGTGGAAGTGCAGCGTCGGCACGGTGTGGATGGCCAGGCGCTTGAACAGGCCGTTGCGCAGCCAGCCGGCGGCCTCGTTCAGAGCGGCCTCGGTCTCGGCGGGCGCGCCGACCAGCACCGAGAAGTAGACCTTCGCGTGCGCGTAGTCGGGCGAGACCTCCACCGCGTTGAGCGTGACCATGCCCACGCGCGGATCCTTCAGCTCGCGGATCAGCTCGGCCAGGTCGCGCTGGATCTGGTCGGCGACGCGGTAGCTGCGGTTCGGGATGGACTTCTTGTGGCGCATGGGGTGTCCCTGAAAGCGAAAGCCCCGCCGCGGCGGGCGGGGCTTCGCAGGATGCGACGCCGCCCGCCCTACAGCGTGCGGGCGACCTCCTTGATCTCGAAGAACTCGAGCTGGTCGCCTTCCTTGATGTCGTTGTAGTTCTTCAGCTTGATGCCGCACTCGAAGCCTTCCTTGACCTCGCGCACGTCGTCCTTGAAGCGCTTGAGGGAGTCGAGCTCGCCGGTGTAGACGACCACGTTGTCGCGCAGCAGGCGGAAACGCGCGTTGCGCGTGACGGTGCCGGCCGTGACCATGCAGCCCGCGACGGTGCCGATCTTGCTGGCGACGAAGACGCTGCGGATCTCGGCGGTGCCGATCGTCTCCTCCCGCTGCTCGGGGGCCAGCATCCCCGACATCGCGGCGCGGATCTCGTCGACCGCGTCGTAGATGACGTCGTAGTACTTGATCTGGACGCCATTGCCCTCGGCGAGCTTGCGCGCGCCGGAGTCGGCCCGCACGTTGAAGCCGACGATGATGGCCTTGCTCGCGATGGCGAGGTTGACGTCGCTCTCGCTGATACCGCCGACCGCCGCGTGCACGATCTGCACCTTGACCTCCGGCGTGCCGAGCTTGAGCAGGCTCTGCGCCAGCGCCTCCTGGGAACCCTGCACGTCGGCCTTGACGATCAGCGACAGCGTCTGCGCGCCCTCGCCCATCTGCTCGAACATGTTCTCGAGCTTGGCCGCCTGCTGGCGTGCCAGCTTGACGTCGCGGTACTTGCCCTGGCGGAAGGTCGCGATCTCGCGCGCGCGGCGCTCGTCGGCCAGCACCATGAACTCGTCGCCGGCCGCCGGCACCTCCGTGAGGCCCTGGATCTCGACCGGGATAGATGGTCCGGCCTCCTCGGACGGGCTGCCGTCCTCGTCGAGCATCGCTCGCACGCGGCCGTAGCTCGAGCCGGCCAGCACGACGTCGCCCTTGCGCAGCGTGCCGCTCTGCACCAGCACGGTGGCCACCGGGCCGCGGCCCTTGTCCAGCCGGGCCTCGATGACCAGGCCCTTGGCCGCGGCGTCGCTCGGCGCCTTCAGCTCGAGCACCTCGGCCTGCAGCAGCACCTGCTCGAGCAGCGCGTCGACGCCCAGGCCGGTCTTGGCCGACACCGGGACGAAGGGCGAGTCGCCGCCGAAGTCCTCCGGCACGACGCCCTCGGCGACGAGCTCGCTCTTGACGCGCTCGACGTTGGCCTCGGGCTTGTCGATCTTGTTCATCGCCACGACGATGGGCACGTTGGCGCTCTTGGCGTGGGCGATCGCCTCCTTGGTCTGCGGCATCACGCCGTCGTCGGCGGCCACCACCAGGATCACGATGTCGGTGGCCTTGGCGCCACGCGCCCGCATCGCCGTGAACGCCTCGTGGCCCGGCGTGTCGAGGAAGGTGATCGTGCCGCGCGGCGTGTCGACGTGGTAAGCGCCGATATGCTGGGTGATCCCCCCGGCCTCGCCCGCGGCAACGCGGGCGCGGCGGATGTAGTCGAGCAGCGAGGTCTTGCCGTGGTCGACGTGGCCCATCACCGTGACCACCGGGGCACGAGGCAGCGCCTCGGCATCCGTGGCGGCGGTCTCCTCCTCGGTGAAGGCCTCGGGGTCGTCGAGCTTGGCCGCCAGCGCCTTGTGACCCATCTCCTCGACGACGATCATCGCCGTCTCCTGGTCGAGCTGCTGGTTGATCGTGACCATCTGGCCCAGCTTCATCAGCTGCTTGATGACCTCGCTCGCCTTGACACTCATCTTGTGCGCGAGGTCGGCCACCGAGATCGTCTCGGGGACGTGCACCTCCTGCGTCACGAACTCGGACGGCGTGGCGTAGGACGAGCCTTCGCCGTCGCCGCGGTCGCCGCGCCGGCCGCCGCGCGGCGCTCGCCAGCCAGCTCCCCGGCCGCCCCCGGTGTCGCCGCGCGTCTTCAGCCCGGCGCGCTTCTTGGCCGCGTCGTCCGCCCAGCTCGAGCTGAGCTTCTCGCTCTTGACCTGCTTCTTCTCGCCCGGCTTGGCGGCCGCCGGCCCCGGGGCGCCCGGGGCCGCCTTGGGCTTGTGGATCGTGCCCTTGATCGCCTCCTTCGGGGTCTCGGCCGGCTTGGGCTCCTCGGGCTTCTTGGCCACCAGCGTCTTCTTCGGCGCGGCCATCATCGCCCGGATGGCCGCCGCCTCGGCCTCGGCGGCCTTGCGGCGGCGCTCGAGGTCGGCCTGGCGGGCGGCGTCCTCGGCCACCTTGTCGGCGGCCTTGACCACCCGCAGCGCGGGCTTGGGCGGCTCCGGCGGCCGCGCCGGAGCGGCGACGGCAGGCGGCTCCTCGGGTGCCGCGGGCGGCGCGCCGCCCGCGGCCTTGGCGAGGGCCTCGGCAGCGGCCTGCGCAGCGGCGGCGGCCTGGGCCGCGGCGGCCTCGGCAGCGGCTTTCTCGGCGGCCTCGCGCGCGGCCCGCTCGGCCGCCTCGCGCTGGCGCTGCTGTTCGGCCAGCTCCTCCTGCTGGCGCCGCAGCGCCTCGGCCTGCGCGCGGGCCTCCTCCTCGCGCCGCGCGAGCTCGAGCTCCTCGGCGCTCGGGCCGGAGGGCTCCTCGGACGCGGGAGCGTCGTCGCGCTTGACGAAGACGCGCTTCTTGCGGACCTCGACCTGGATCGTGCGCGCACGGCCGCTGGAGTCGGCCTGCTTGATCTCGGTGGTGCTCTTCTTGACCAGCGTGATCTTCTTGCGCTCGGTGGAAGCGGTCGTGCCGTGCGAGCTGCGCAGGAACTCGAGCAGTCGTTCCTTGTCCGCATCGGTGAGCGAGTCGTCCGGCGACTGCTTGGCGACGCCGGCCGATTGCAGCTGCTCGAGCAGTGCGGCCGTGGGCCGGTTGAGCTGCGCGGCGAGCTGGGCGACGGTGGTCACTGCCATGGGTGGGGTTGTCCTGCGGAAGGGCTGGCGTGTCGGGGTGTTCGAGCCGGGGGGTGGGGCGCGGGAGGGCGGGTCAGGCGGCGAACCAGTGCTCGCGCGCCTTCATGATCAACGCGCGGGCCTGCTCTTCGTCGACGCCGGTGACCTCGACGAGTTCGTCGACGGCCAGATCGGCCAGTTCGTCCCGGGTGTGGATGCCACCGCCGGCCAGCCGCGCCAGCAGGTCGGCGCTCAGGCCATGGCCGTCGAGCTGGAGGTCGCGCAGGTCCTGCGAGGCCTCGCCGGCCCTCTCCTCCTTGGCGATCTCCATCGTCAGCAGCGCGTCTTTGGCGCGGGTGCGCAGCTCCTGGACGGTCTCCTCGTCGAAGGCCTCGATGTCGAGCATCTCCTGCAGCGGGACGTAGGCCACCTCCTCGAGGCTGGTGAACCCTTCGGCGATGAGGATGTCGGCGACCTCCTGGTCGACGTCGAGCTTCTCGACGAACAGGTTGCGCACCGACTCGGTCTCGCCGGCCTGCTTGGCCGCGCTCTCCTCGGCCGTCATGATGTTGATGCGCCAGCCGGTCAGTTCGCTGGCGAGCCGCACGTTCTGGCCGCCACGGCCGATGGCGATGGCGAGGTTTTCCTCGTCGACCACGACGTCCATCGCGTGGCGCTCCTCGTCGACGACGATCGACACGACGTTGGCCGGCGCCAGGGCCCCGATGACGAACTGCGCCGGATCGTCGCTCCACAGCACGATGTCGACGCGCTCGCCGGCGAGCTCGTTGGTGACGGCGTTGACGCGCGAGCCGCGCACCCCGACGCAGGTGCCGATCGGGTCGACGCGGCGGTCGTGGCTGACGACGGCGATCTTGGCGCGGCTGCCCGGGTCGCGGGCGCAGCTCTTGATCTCGAGCAGGCCCTGCTCGATCTCGGGCACCTCCTGGGCGAACAGCTCGATCATGAAGCCGGGCGCGCTGCGGCTCAGCATGATCTGCGGCCCGCGCTGGGTGGGGTCGACGCCGAGCAGGAAGGCGCGCACGCGGTCGCCGGTGCGCAGGTTCTCCTTCGGGATCATCTCGCTGCGCTTCAGCCGGCCCTCGACGCGGCCGCTCTCGACGACGAGATCGCCCTTGTCGAGCCGCTTGACGGTGCCGACGAAGATCTTCTCGCCGCGCGACAGGAAGTCGTTGAGCAGCGTCTCGCGCTCCGCGTCGCGGATCTTCTGCAGGATCACCTGCTTGGCGGCCATCGCCCCGATGCGGCCGATCGGCACCGACTCGATCGCCTCCTCGATGTAGTCGCCTTCCTCGATGTCGGGGATGCGGTCGAGGGCGTCGGACAGCATCTCCTCGGCGTCCGGGTTCTGCAGGCCGGCGCTGTCGGGCACGACCAGCCAGCGGCGGAACGTCTCGTAGTCGCCGGTGTCGCGGTCGACCGCCACGCGGATGTCGACCTCCCCGCCGTGCAGCTTCTTCGTGGCCGAGGCGAGCGCTGCCTCCACCGCGCCGAAGACGACCTCGCGGTCGACCGTCTTCTCGCGCGAGATGGCGTCCACCAGCATCAGCATTTCCCGGTTCATCCGATCACCTCTTCTTCGTCCTTGGACGCTCGCGGCCCGGCCAGGCCCCGACCGGCCGTCGCGGCGGACCCGTCATGCGTGCCCGACCCTGCGCTGCGGCGCCCCTTGAAATCGACCACCGGCACGAGGCGCGCCTCGCGCACCTCCTGCGGCGTGAAACCGAGCACCTGCGTGCCCTTGCCGTCCTCGAAGACCAGCGTGCAGGCACCGTCGTCGGCGCGACCGAGCACGCCCTCGAAGTGCTTGCGGCCCGCGAACGGTTCCTTCAGGGACAGGCGCACCCGC
Organism: Rubrivivax sp.; assembly: GCA_020248915.1. Lineage (GTDB taxonomy): Bacteria > Pseudomonadota > Gammaproteobacteria > Burkholderiales > Burkholderiaceae_C > Rubrivivax. The sequence continues at coordinate 315,003 of JADCGP010000008.1, forward strand.
TCGCCGGCGAAACGCTCGAAGTCGGCCGCGCTGCGCAGCGGCCGGTCGAGGCCGGGCGACGAGACCTCGAGCCGGGCGTAGTCGACGCCCTCGACCTCGAGCGCGTACTGCAGCTGGCGCGTGACTACCTCGCAGTCGCCCACCGTGACGAAGGCGCCGGGTTCGGCGTAGGCCCGGCCGGGCAGGCGGTCGATCGTCACGCGCAGCAGCCCGCGGCCGGAGCGCTCGACATCGACCAGCTCGTAGTGCAGCGCCCCCACGGCGTCGGCCACCGCGGTCCGCGGGTCTGTGCCAGTCGCGACAAACGATGACGGGCCCGGCCGCGCGGCGGCTCCGCGCTCTGCGGCGCGGACGGGCCGGCCGCCGCCGGAGCGCTCCACGCGGTCCGGGCGCTGAGCCCGCGGGCTCCTCGGCGGCTTGGCGGCAGGCGCGCCGGAAGCCGGGCGCGCACGCTCCGCCGCCGGCGGCATGCCGGTAGCGCCGCGGCGCTCGTTGCGTCTGCTCGTGCCCTTCAAGGCTTGTCCGTCCTGGCTGTGTCCCGACCCGTTGACTCCCGGGCGGGCTGCCGACGTCCCCTGTCGGCGCAGTGCCGGAGCCGGGGCCCGCGCTGCCGCGCCAGCCCCCCGCTCCCGCCCCTGGCCGATCGCGCCGCACCGGCCGCGCGCGGCACCACATGCCGCCGCCTGCCGATCGCGCAAAAAAAATGGGCTGGAAGATTCCGCCCACGCAGCACAATCCGGGAAAAACGGCAGTATAGCCGCCCCACGCGACCCGGGCAACATCCCATGGGGCCCGTGCCAGAATCGCGCCCGCTGCGGCCGACCGGGCCGGCTCGGCGCCCCAGGCCCGGCACCCCGGGGCCAGTGAATCGGAGGACTCCATGGGCTTTCTCGCCGGCAAGCGGCTGCTGATCACGGGCGTGCTGTCCAACCGCTCGATCGCCTACGGCATCGCGCGGGCGTGCCACCGCGAGGGAGCCGAGCTGGCCTTCAGCTACGTCGGCGAGCGCTTCCGCGACCGCATCACCGAGTTCGCGGCCGAGTTCGGCTCGAGCCTTGTCTTCGACTGCGACGTCGGCGACGACGCCCGCATCGCGCAGCTGTTCGCCGACCTCGGCGCGGTCTGGCCGCAGTTCGACGGCTTCGTGCACTCGATCGGCTTCGCGCCGCGCGAGGCCATCGCCGGATCGTTCCTGGACGGGCTGTCGCGCGAGGGCTTCCGGATCGCCCACGACATCTCGGCGTACAGCTTCCCGGCGCTGGCCAAGGCGGCGCTGCCGCTGCTGCGGCCGGGGGCGGCACTGCTCACGCTCAGCTACCTCGGGGCCGAGCGCGCGGTGCCGCACTACAACACGATGGGACTGGCCAAGGCCTCGCTCGAGGCGAGCGTGCGCTACCTGGCCGCCGACCTGGGGCGCCGCGGGGTGCGCGTCAACGGCATCTCCGCGGGCCCAATCAAGACGCTGGCCGCCTCGGGCATCAAGGACTTCTCGCGGATGCTCAACGTCGCGGCCCAGGGCAGCGCGCTCGGGCGCAACGTGTCCATCGACGACGTCGGCAACGTCGCCGCGTTCCTGCTGTCGGACCTGGCTGCCGGCGTGACGGCCGAGATCACCTACGTCGACGGCGGCTTCAGCCGGATGATGAGCCTGCCGACCGAGGGCGCCTGACCCGGGAGACGGGCCGCGACCTGGCCCGCACGATGGCCCGCAACATGGCCCGCGGCATCGCCTGCACCGTGGCCGCGTCGCCCGGCCCGCGGCATGGCGTCGGTGCGCCCCGCCGCCAACCGACTCCCGAAGTGCGGTCGGGCCGCCGGTGGCCGCCCAGCCCGCTTCAGCCGCCGCGCACGCAGTCCACGTAGTAGCGGCGGGCCGGCGACGGGGCGTCGTCCTCGACCAGGCCGTGCACGTCCGTGTCGAAGCCCGGGAAGGCAGCGTTGAACTCGCGCGTGAAGCGCAGGTAGTCGACGATGCGGCGGTTGAAGCGCTCGCCCGGGATCAGCAGCGGGATGCCCGGCGGGTAAGGCGTCAGCAGCGACGTCGTGATGCGCCCCTCGAGCGCGTCGATGGGCACCCGCTCGGTCTCGCGGTGCGCGATGCGCGCGTAGGCGTCGCTCGGCTTCATCGCGGGCTGCAGGTCGGACACGTACATCTCCGTGACCAGGCGCGCGATGTCGCCCCGGGCGTAGGCCTGGTGGATGTCCTGGCACAGGTCGCGCAGCCCCATCCGCTCGTAGCGCGGATGCGCGGCGCAGAACTCGGGCAGGATGCGCCACATCGGCGCGTTCTTGTCGTAGTCGTCCTTGAACTGCTGCAGCGCCGTCAGCAGCGTGTTCCAGCGCCCCTTCGTGATGCCGATCGTGAACATCACGAAGAACGAGTACAGGCCGGTCTTCTCGACGACGATGCCGTGCTCGGCCAGGAACTTGGTCACCACGCTGGCCGGGATGCCGCTGCGCGCGAACCGGCCCGCCAGGTCGAGACCCGGCGTGACGATCGTGCACTTGATCGGGTCGAGCATGTTGAAGTCGTCGGCCAGCGCGCCGAAGCCGTGCCAGGTGTCGCCCGCCTTCAGCAGCCAGTCGGCCTGGCGCCCGATGCCCTCGGGGGCCAGCTTCTCCGGGCCCCAGACGGTGAACCACCAGTCCTTGCCGAACTCCTCGTCGACCTTGCGCATCGCGCGCCGGAAGTCCAGGCTCTCGAGGATGCTCTCCTCGACCAGCGCCGTGCCGCCCGGGGCCTCCATCATCGCCGCGGCGACATCGCAGCTGGCGATGATCGCGTACTGGGGCGACGTGCTGGTGTGCATCAGGTAGGCCTCGTTGAAGAGGTGACGGTCGAGCTTGACCTGCACCGCGTCCTGCACCAGCACCTGGCTGGCCTGGCTCAGACCGGCCAGCAGCTTGTGCGTGCTCTGCGTCGACCACACCATCTGCTGCTGCGGCCGCGGCCGCTTGCGGCCCATCGCGTGGAACTGGCCGTAGAACTCGTGGAAGGCCGCGTGCGGCAGCCAGGCCTCGTCGAAGTGCAGGTTGTCGATGTAGCCGTCGAGCGCGTGCTTGATCGTCTCGGTGTTGTAGAGCACGCCGTCGTAGGTGCTCTGGGTCAGCGTCAGGATCCGGGGCCGCAGCTTGCCGGCGTCCACGCCGGCCAGCAGCGGGTGCGCCTCGATGCGCCGGCGGATGCTCTCGACCGAGAACTCGTGCTGCGGGATCGGCCCGATGATGCCGTGGTGGTTGCGCGTGGGCGGCAGGAACACCGGCACCGCGCCGGTCATGATGATCGAGTGCAGGATGCTCTTGTGGCAGTTGCGGTCGACGACCACCACGTCGCCCGGCGCCACCGTGTGGTGCCACACCATCTTGTTGCTGGTGCTGGTGCCGTTGGTGACGAAGAAGCAGTGGTCGGCGTTGAAGATGCGCGCCGCGTTGCGCTCGGAGGCAGCCACCGGCCCGGTGTGGTCGAGCAGCTGGCCGAGCTCCTCGACCGCGTTGCAGACGTCGGCCCGCAGCATGTTCTCGCCGAAGAACTGGTGGAACATTTGGCCCACCGGGCTCTTCAGGAAGGCGACCCCGCCCGAGTGTCCCGGGCAGTGCCAGGAGTACGAGCCGTCCTGCGCGTAGTCCATCAGCGCCTTGAAGAACGGCGGCGCCAGGCCGTCGAGGTAGCTCCGGGCCTCGCGGATGATGTGCCGGGCCACGAACTCCGGCGTGTCCTCGAACATGTGGATGAAGCCGTGCAGCTCGCGCAGCACGTCGTTCGGGATGTGCTGGCTGGTCCGCGTCTCGCCGTACAGGTAGATCGGGATGTCGGCGTTTCGGAAGCGGATCTCCTCGATGAACTTGCGCAGGTTCAGCACCGCAGGATCGAGCTCGGGGCCGGGCGTGAACTCCTCGTCGTCGATGCTGAGGATGAAGCAGCTGGCGCGGCTCTGCTGCTGCGCGAACTGGCTCAGGTCGCTGTAGGTGGTTGCGCCCACGACCTCGAAGCCCTCCTTCTCGATGGCCTGGGCCAGCGCGCGGATGCCGAAGCCCGAGGCGTTCTCGGAGCGGAAGTCCTCGTCGATGATGACGATCGGGAAGCGGAAGCGCAGCATGGCAGCGGACCCTCGGGGCGGCAGGCGAAGCAGCCGCGCAGTGTAGGGCGACCGCCGGCCCCCTACACTGCGAGCCGTCGTCCAAGCGGGAGGTGATGCGATGGACCTGTCGGCCCCGACCCTGTGGTGGGTGCTCGCCGGCGTGCTGGTGGCCGTCGAGCTGGCCACGGGCACTTTCTATCTGCTGATGATCGCGCTCGGCGCGGCAGGTGCCGCGCTGGTGGCGCACGCCGGCGCCGGAGCCACCGCCCAGGTGGCAGCCGCGGCGCTGGTGGGCGGCGGCGCCACCGCGCTGTGGCACCTGAGGCGCGCACGCGCGCCGCGCAGCGCCCCGGCCCAGGCCAACCGCGATGTCAATCTCGACATCGGCAGCGCGGTGCACGTGGAGCATTGGGCGGCCGACGGTTCGGCGCGCGTCACCTACCGTGGCGCCGCCTGGCAGGCGCGGTATGCCGGCAGCGGCACGCCCGCCCCCGGCGCGCACGTCATCGTCTCGGTCGAGGCCAACCGGCTCGGCCTCGCGCCCGCCGCCGCCACCCAGGCCCCGTCTTCCGCAACCGCCCGCGGTTGATCGGCCCCACCCCGTCCCGGACACGCACCATGGAAATCGCCCTCATCGTCGCCATCGTCGCGATCATCTTCGTCGTCCGCACCTTCAAGATCGTGCCGCAGCAGCACGCTTGGGTGGTCGAGCGTCTCGGCAAGTACGACCGCACCCTGACGCCGGGGCTGAAGTTCGTCGTGCCCTTCATCGAGCGCGTGGCCTACCGCCACTCGCTGAAGGAGGTGCCGCTCGACGTGCCGAGCCAGGTCTGCATCACCAAGGACAACACCCAGCTCCAGGTGGACGGGATCCTGTACTTCCAGGTCACCGACCCGATGCGCGCCAGCTACGGGTCGAGCGACTACATCGTCGCCATCACCCAGCTCGCGCAGACCACGCTGCGCAGCGTGATCGGCCGCATGGAGCTGGACAAGACCTTCGAGGAGCGCGAGCTGATCAACGCCACCGTGGTCAACGCGCTCGACGAGGCGGCGCTGAACTGGGGCGTCAAGGTGCTGCGCTACGAGATCAAGGACCTCACGCCCCCCGCCGAGATCCTGCGCGCGATGCAGGCCCAGATCACGGCCGAACGCGAGAAGCGCGCGCTGATCGCCGCCTCGGAAGGCCGCCGTCAGGAGCAGATCAACATCGCCACCGGCGAGCGCGAGGCGTTCATCGCCCGCAGCGAAGGCGAAAAGCAGGCCGAGATCAACACCGCGCAGGGGCAGGCTTCGGCCATCGTCGCCGTCGCCGAGGCCACGGCCGACGCCATCCGCAAGGTCGCCGCGGCCATCCAGCAGCCGGGTGGCGAGCAGGCCGTGCAGCTGAAGGTGGCCGAGAAGGCGGTCGAGGCCTACGGCAGCCTGGCCCGCACCAACAACACGATGATCGTGCCCGGACACATGGGCGAGGTCGCCGGGTTGATCGGCACCGCGATGGCGCTCATCCAGGGTGCCAAGGCCGGCGCCGCTGCCGGCGCCGGCACGGCCGCTGCCGCAGGGCGCGGCGGCGAGGCCCGCTGAGGCCGCCGCGGGCACAGCGCGCTCCCGGGCCACTGCAGACACCCGCAACCTCCGAGGCTGCCCCAGTCCCGATGGCCGCCACACCGCCTTCCGCCGCGCGTAACGTGCTGGGCACCGTGCTCCAGCCCTGCTCCTTCGACCCGCTGACCGGCTGGTACCGCGACGGCTGCTGCCGCACCGACGCCCACGACCACGGCAGCCACGTCGTGTGCTGCCGCGTGACAGTGGAGTTCCTGAACCGCCAACTCGAGGCCGGCAACGACCTGATCACGCCGCGGCCGGGGTTCCGCTTCCCCGGCCTGAAGCCAGGCGACCAGTGGTGCGTTTGCGCGCTGCGCTGGCGCGAGGCCTACGAGCAGGGCTACGCACCGCCGGTGGTGCTGGAGAGCACGCACGAACGCGCGCTCGACTTCGTGCCGATCGACTGGCTGCGCCGCGCCGGCGCGCCGGTGCCCCGCCGGTAGAATCAGGCGCGTCCCGCGGAGGGATGGATGAGCGGTTTAAGTCGCACGCCTGGAAAGCGTGTGGGGGTTAACAGCCCCCCGCGGGTTCGAATCCCGCTCCCTCCGCCACTTCGCACCAAGTAGCTCGCGCCGAGTCAGCGTTCTACCCCTCGAAGAACCCGTCGAACGGAAGACGGTCCGGGCCGCGTGCAGCAGCGTCGGGCTCCGCAGGGCGGCCACCCGGCGGGCGCGGATGCGACGCTGGCGCCAAGGTGCACAGGGTGTCGCGCAGAGTTCATCGGCGGCCCCGCGGGGGCGGCGGTTGTCTCGATGGACCGGCGCGAGTGCCGGTCCGTCGCGCTCAGCCCGGCGGGCGTTCGCGCAGCGTCCGGTAGAGCTCCAGATAGCGGCTTGCAGCCCCCGTCCAGTCGAGGTCGGCGGCCATCGCACGCTGCTGCAGCACAGCCCAGGACGGTGGGTCGGTGGCGCGCAGCGCGCGGGCGCGCTCGACGGCCTCGCACAGTGCCTGGGGGGTGGCTGCGTCGAACACGAAGCCGTTGCCCTCGGGCAGCGCGGCGTCCTGCACCGTGTCGGCCAGGCCGCCGACCCGGCGCACGACGGGCAGCGTGCCATAGCGCAGGCCGTACATCTGGGTCAGCCCGCAGGGCTCGAAGCGCGACGGCACGGCGATCGCGTCGGCACCGGCCAGCAGCCGGTGGGCGCGGTCTTCGTCGTAGCCCACGTGCACGTGCACGCGGCCCGGGTGGGCCTGCGCCGCAGCCCGCAGTGCGGCCTCGAGCACGGGGTCGCCGCTGCCCTGCACGGCCAGCTGCACTCCCCCTTCCAGCAGCCGGGGCAGCGCCTGAAGCACCAGGTCGAGCCCCTTCTGCGAGCTGAGCCGGCTGACGATGGCCAGCACCAGCGCCCCGTCGTCGTGCTCGAAGCCCAGTTCGCGCTGCAGCGCGAGCCGGCAGGCGCGCTTGCCCCCCATCCGCGCCGCGTCGTAGCGGCTGGGCAGCGCGGCATCGGTGGCCGGGTTCCAGACCTCGGCGTCGATGCCGTTGAGGATGCCGGTCACGTCGTCGCCGCGCGCGCGCACCGCGCCCTCGAGCCCGAAGCCGAACTCGGGCGTGGCGATCTCGCGCGCGTAGGTCGGGCTGACGGTGGTGACGCGGTCGGCGTACTGCAGCCCCGCCTTCATCAGGCAGAGCTGGCCGTGGAACTCCAGCCCGGCCGGCGACATGTGGCGCGAGGCCAGTCCGAGCAGCGGCCAGTCGTGCAGCGGGAACAGGCCCTGGAAGGCCATGTTGTGGATCGTGAAGATGCTGCGTACGCCGCCGGCGGGGTGGTCGGCCACGTGGGCGCACGCGAGCGCGGCGTGCCAGTCGTGGGCGTGCACGATGTCCGCGTGCCAGCGCGGGTCGGCATCCGCGGCGGCGAGGTGCGCGGCCACCCACCCGAGCAGAGCGAAGCGCTGCAGGTTGTCGGGCCACTCTTCGCCGTTGGGGGCGAGGTAGGGGTTGCCGGCGCGGCGGTAGAGGTAGGGGGCATCGACGACGTAGGCCGGCAAATCGGTGCCGGGCATCCGGCCGCGCAGCAGCCGCACGCGCAGCGCGCCGAAGCAGCTGCCGATGTCGATCACGCTGCGGGCGTCGCGCACGCCCTCGAGCACGCTCGGGTAGCCGGGGAGCAGCAGGCGCACGTCGGCGCCCTGGCGCGCCTGCGCGGCGGGCAGCGCGGCCACCACGTCGGCCAGGCCGCCGGTCTTGACGAGCGGAAACACCTCGGCTGCGACGTGCAGCGCACGCAGCGGGCGGCTGCCGCCGCCAGGGCTTCCTGCGGGCCTGGCCACCGGCGGTCCTACAGCTGGCGCAGCATCTCGCGCGTGACCAGCGTGATGCCGCTGTCGGTGCGGTAGAAGCGTGCGGCGTCGGCCTGCGGGTCCTCGCCGATCACCATGCCGTCGGGCACGATGCAGTCGCGGTCGATCACCGCGCGGTGGATGCGCGCGTGCCGGCCCACCTGCACGCCGGGCAGCAGCACGCTCCAGTTCACGCCGGCGTACGAATGCACCCGCACCTGCGAGAACAGCACGCTGCGGAACACGGCGCCGCTGACGATGCAGCCCCCCGAGACCATCGACTCGATCGCCACGCCGCGCCGGTCGTCCTGGTTGTGCACGAACTTGGCCGGCGGCAGCTGGGGCTGGTAGGTCCAGATCGGCCAGTTGGTGTCGTACAGGTTGAGCAGCGGGTCGGTGGCGGTCAGGTCGATGTTGGCGTCCCAGTAGGCATCGATCGTGCCGACGTCGCGCCAGTAGGGGGCCTGGCCGGGCTTGGCGCCGACACAGCTGAGCTCGAACGGGTGCGCTGCCGCGACCCCGGCCTTTACCATCTTCGGGATGACGTCCTTGCCGAAGTCGTGGCTCGAGCCCTTGTCGGCCATGTCGCGCTCGAGCTCGCGGAACAGGTAGCGCGCGTTGAACACGTAGATGCCCATGCTCGCCAGCGAGCGCTCCGGCTTGCCGGGAATCGTCGGCGGCTCGGGGGGCTTCTCGACGAAGTCGGTGATGCGGCGGCGCTCGTCGATGGCCATCACGCCGAACGCCGTGGCCTCCGAGCGGGGCACCTCGAGGCAGCCCACGGTGCACTCGCGCCCCATGGCCACGTGGTCGGCCAGCATCAGCGCGTAGTTCATCTTGTAGACGTGGTCGCCGGCCAGCACCACCACGTAGTCGGCGCGGTAGGCGGCGATGATGTCCTGGTTCTGGTAGACGGCGTCGGCCGTGCCCCGGTACCAGCTCTCCTCGTCGACCCGCTGCTGCGCCGGCAGCAGATCGACGAACTCGTTCATCTCGCTCTTCAGGAAGGCCCAGCCGCGCTGCAGATGGCGCAGCAGGCTGTGGCTCTTGTACTGCGTGATCACGCCGATGCGGCGGATGCCCGAATTCAGGCAGTTGGACAGCGCGAAGTCGACGATCCGGAACTTGCCGCCGAAGTAGACGGCCGGCTTGGCGCGCGAGTCGGTCAGGTTCTTCAACCGGCTGCCGCGGCCGCCCGCCAGCACCAGCGCCACGGCGCGCCGCGGCAGGTCGAAGTTCTGGGCAGGGTCGAGCGTCGGCATCTTGGTCTCCGGTTTGGCGGTTTCACCAAAACTACAGGTGTTGTTTCTTCGCGGAATGGTCGTCCATTAGGTTTTACCCAACAAATTACTTTAACAAGTCGACGCAAGCTTATGTTTTTTATATATATTCAATTTCGACAAGAAGATCGCGCCGAATTCCCCTGAAGCAAAGCTACGGCACTGAACGTTCTGGATCGTTGACGCTCCCGCCCTCGTCCGACACACTGTGCCGCATCCGCCGGCGCGGCGCCCGATGCGGGATGATGCCGAACAAGCCCTGCCCATGACCACGACCACTTCCGCCGAGCCCGCCGCCCAGGCCGTCGAGCGCCACCTGCTCACCACCGTAGGCACCGAGCCAGCCCGGGCCACGCCGCTCGACATCATGCACGCCACGGCACAAGTGGCGCGCGAGAGGCTGGCGCGCCGATGGGTCGCCACCGAGGCGGCCGACCGCGCCGCCCGGGCCCGCCGCGTGTACTACCTCAGCATGGAGTTCCTGATCGGGCGCACGCTGGGCAACGCGCTCTCGGCGCTCGGCCTGGAGGGCGACCTCGCCGCGGCGGCGCGCGCGCACGCCACCACGCTCGAGGACGTGGCGGCCGCCGAGGCCGATGCGGCGCTCGGCAACGGCGGCCTCGGCCGGCTGGCCGCGTGCTTCCTCGACAGCATGGCGACGCTGGAACTGCCCTCGTGGGGCTACGGCATCCGCTACGAGTTCGGCATGTTCGCGCAGTCGATCCAGGAAGGCCGTCAGGTCGAGCACCCCGACCCCTGGCTGCTCGACGGCTCGCCCTGGGAGTTCCCGCGCGCCGGCATCGCCTACACGGTTAGCTTCGGGGGCTGGGTCGAGCCCGGCGCCGGCCCCGACGGCGGCCCGCGCTGGAGACCGGCCGGCGCCGTCAGCGCCAAGGCCTACGACATGGTGATCCCCGGCCACGGCACCGAGCGCGTCAGCACGCTGCGACTGTGGAAGGCCGTGGCGCCGTCGCACATCGACCTGCACGCCTTCAACAGCGGCGACTACGCCCGCGCGGCCGAGTTCAAGAACGAGTACGAGAACATCTCCTGGGTGCTGTACCCCAACGACAGCACCCCGGCCGGGCGCGAGCTGCGGCTGCGCCAGGAGTACTTCTTCACCAGCGCCAGCCTGCAGGACATCCTGGCCCGCCACCAGGCCGAGCACGGACGCCTGACCAACCTCGCCGAGCACGTCGCGATCCACCTCAACGACACCCACCCGGCCATCGGCGTGGCCGAGCTGATGCGGCTGCTGCTCGACGAGCACGGCTTCGCCTGGGAGCAGGCCTGGGACATCACGCGGCGGGTCTTCAGCTACACCAACCACACGCTGATGCCCGAGGCGCTGGAGACGTGGCCGGTGGCGCTGATCCAGCATGTTCTGCCCCGCCACCTCGAGATCATCTTCCGCATCAACGGCGAGTTCCTGGCCCAGGCCGCGGCCGTGCGCCCGGGCGACCACGACTTCCTGCGCCGGCTGAGCCTGATCGACGAGAACGGCGAGCGGCGCGTGCGCATGGCCCACCTGTCGATCGTCGGCAGCCACAAGGTCAACGGCGTGTCGGCCCTGCACTCCGAGCTGCTGCAGCGGACGATCTTCGCCGACTTCGCCGCGCTGTGGCCGGAGCGCTTTGTCAACGTCACCAACGGCATCACGCCGCGGCGTTGGCTCGCGCAGGCTAACCCGGGCCTGGCCGGGCTGCTCGACGAACGCATCGGCAGCGGCTGGCGGCTCGACCTCGCGCAGCTCGGCCGCCTCGGCGAGCTCGCCGGCGATCCGGCCTTCCGGGCCCGGTTCGCTGCCGTCAAGCACGCCAACAAGGAGCGGCTCGCCCGTGCGATCCACGCCGCCACCGGAGTTGCGGTCGACCCGGCCAGCCTCTTCGACGTCCAGGTCAAGCGCATCCACGAGTACAAGCGCCAGCTGCTGAACCTGCTGCAGGTGGTGGCGCGCTACCAGGCTATGCTCGCCGCCCCCGGGCGCGACTGGGTGCCGCGCACGGTGATCTTCGCCGGCAAGGCGGCCTCCAGCTACGTGGCGGCCAAGAGCGTGATCCGTCTGATCCACGACGTCGGCTCGGTGATCAACGACGACCCGCGCCTGGGCGGGCGCCTGAAGGTGGTGTTCCTGCCGAACTACGGGGTCAGCGTGGCCGAGGTCGTGATGCCGGGTGCCGACCTGTCGCAGCAGATCTCCACCGCCGGCACCGAGGCGAGCGGCACCGGCAACATGAAGCTTGCCCTGAACGGCGCGTTGACGATCGGCACCGACGACGGCGCCAACATCGAGATCCGCCAGCGCGTAGGCGACGACAACATCTTCATCTTCGGGCTGTCGGCCGCCGACGTGTCCGCGCTGCGGGCCACCGGCTACCAGCCGCTGCGGCTTTACGAGGACGACCCGCGGCTGCGCTCGGTGCTCGACGCCATCGGCGGTGGCGGCTTCTCGGCGGCCGAGCCCGGGCGCTACCGGCCGCTGGTCGACGCCCTGCTGTGGGGCGGCGACCACTACCTGCTGCTGGCCGACTTCGACGGCTATCTGCAGGCCCAGCAGCGGGTCGACGCGCTGTGGCGCGACCCCGAGGCCTGGGTGCGGCGGTCGATCGCCAACGTGGCGGGCATGGGCTTCTTCTCGTCGGACCGCGCGATCGGCGAGTACGCGCGCGGGGTCTGGGGCCTCGCGCCGCGATCCTGACGGCCCGCCCCGGGGCCTGCACGATGTCCGGCAAACCGCTCGACCGGGAGACGATCGCCGCCCTGTGCGAGGGACGCCACGGCGACCCCTTCGCCGTGCTCGGCCCGCACGGCGCGTTCGGCGCGCGCGGCGCGTTGCGCGCCTTCCTGCCTGGCGCCGCCGAGGTGCAGGCGCGCACGCTGCCCGCCGCGGGCGCCCGTCGCGCCGGGCGTGCGACGCCGCTGCACTGCGTCGACCCCGCCGGCCTGTTCGAGGGCCCGCGCCCCAGCCGGCCCTACCGGCTCGAGGTCACCTGGGCCGACGGCAACCGGTCGACACTGGACGATCCGTACCGGTTCGGCCCGGTGCTGGGAGAACTCGACGTCTGGCTGCTTAGCGAAGGCACCCACCTGCGGCCCTTCGAGGTGCTGGGGGCGCACCCGCGCGAGCACGAGGAGGTGGCCGGCGTGGCGTTCGCGGTGTGGGCGCCCAACGCGTCGCGCGTCAGCGTGGTGGGCGACTTCAACCTCTGGGACGGCCGCCGCCACCCGATGCGCCTGCGGCGCGAGTGCGGCGTCTGGGAGCTGTTCCTGCCGGGTGTGCAGGCAGGAGCGCACTACAAGTTCGAGCTGCTCGACCGCGAGGGGCGCCTGCTGCCGCACAAGGCCGACCCCTACGCGCGCCGCGCCGAGCTGCGCCCGGCCTGCGCCAGCATCGTGGCCGGGCTGCCGCCCGCCGCGCCGCCATCGGCCGAGCGCCGCCGCGCCAATGCGATCGACGCGCCGGTGAGCGTCTACGAGGTGCACCTGGGCAGCTGGCGGCGGCGCGACGCGATCCACTGGCTCGACTGGGACGAGCTCGCCGCGCAGCTGATCCCGTACGCCTGCGAGCTGGGCTTCACGCACCTGGAGCTGATGCCGGTGGCCGAGCACCCGCTGGACGCCAGCTGGGGCTACCAGACCACCGGCCTGTACGCCCCCACCGCGCGCTTCGGGGCGCCGGAGGGACTGCGCCGCTTCGTCGAGCGGGCCCACGCCGCGGGCCTGGGCGTGATCCTCGACTGGGTGCCGGCGCACTTCCCCACCGACGGCTGGGGCCTGGCGCGCTTCGACGGCACCGCGCTGTTCGAGTACGCCGACCCGCGCGAGGGCTACCACAACGACTGGAACACGCTGATCTACAACTGGGGCCGCACCGAGGTGCGCAACTTCCTGGTCGGCAACGCGCTGTACTGGCTCGAGCGCTTCGACGTCGACGGCCTGCGCGTGGACGCGGTGGCCTCGATGCTCTACCGCGACTACAGCCGCAAGGCGGGCGAGTGGATCCCCAACGTCCACGGCGGCCGCGAGAACCTGGAGGCGATCGCCTTCCTGCGGCGCCTGAACGAGGTGCTCGGCGCCGAGCGGCCGCAGGCCGTGACGGTGGCCGAGGAGAGCACCGCGTTCCCGGCCGTCAGCCGGCCCACCTGGGCCGGTGGCCTGGGCTTCCACTACAAGTGGAACATGGGCTGGATGAACGACACGCTGAAGTACATGGCGCGCGACCCCATCCATCGGCCCTGGCACCACGGCGAGCTGACGTTCGGGCTGGTCTACGCGTTCCACGAGAACTTCATGCTCGCGATAAGCCACGACGAGGTCGTGCACGGCAAGGGCTCGCTGCTGGCGCGCATGCCCGGCGACCGCTGGCAGCAGTTCGCCAACCTGCGCGCCTACTACGGCTTCATGTGGGGCCACCCCGGCAAGAAGCTGCTGTTCATGGGCTGCGAGTTCGCTCAGCAGGCCGAGTGGAAGCACGACGCCAGCCTCGACTGGCACTTGCTCGAGCAACCCGGGCACGCCGGCGTGCAGCGGCTGGTGCGCGACCTCAACGCGCTGTACCGCGGCAGCGCCGCGCTGCACGAGCAGGACTGCAGCGGCGCCGGCTTCGAGTGGATCGACCACGACGACGCCCAGCGCAGCCTGCTTTCCTTCGTGCGCCGCTCGCGCGACGGGGCGCTGATGCTGGTGGTCTGCAACTTCGCGCCCGTGGTCCACCACGGGCTGCGCCTGGGCGTTCCGGCCGCGGGCACCTGGCGCGAGCGGCTCAACACCGACTCGCGCTTCTACGGCGGCAGCGACGTCGGCCAGCCGCTGGCCGCCGTCGGCACCGAGCCGGTGCCCAGCCATGGCCGGGCGCTGTCGCTGCGGCTGACGGTGCCACCGCTGGCCACCGTGTTCCTCGAGTGGACCGCGTGAACGGGCCTGCTCCTGCACCGGCACCTGCACCGGCACCTGCACCGGCACCTGCACCGGCACCGGCCGCACCCTCCCCTGCCGCGCACCTCGGGCCCGGGCAGCCCTGGCCGCTGGGCGCGACGGTCACCGCCCAGGGCCTCAACGTGGCCGTCTTCTCGGCCCACGCCACGCGGATCGAGCTGTGCCTCTTCGACACCGACGGCTCGCAGGAGCTGGCGCGCCTGCCGCTGCCGCGCCGCAGCGGCGACGTCTGGCACGGGCTGCTGCCGGGCGCCGGGCCCGGGCTGGTCTACGGGCTGCGCGCCCACGGGCCGTGGCGGCCCGACCGCGGCCACCGCTTCAATCCGGCGCGGCTGCTGCTCGACCCATGGGCCCGCGAGATCGTCCCGCCGCCCGGCGGCTTCGACCCGCGCCGCCCGCACACCGACGCCCGGCCCGACCACCCCGCCGAGCCCGATCCGCGCGACAACGCGCGCTTCGCGCACAAGGCGCGGGTGCCCGACCACGTCCCGGCGCCCGAGTGGCGCCAGCCGCGCCATGCCGCCGGGGACCTGGTGCTTTACGAGCTGCACGTGCGCTCGTTCACGCGCCTCATGGCCGCGGTGCCCGAGGCCGAGCGCGGGACCTACGCAGGCCTCGCCAGCGAGCCGGCGATCGCGCACCTGCGACGCCTGGGTGTCACCGCGGTCAGCCTGCTGCCGGTGATGGCCAAGCTCGACGAGCCGCGGTTGTCGGCGCTCGGCTTGGTCAACCACTGGGGCTACAACACCTTCGGCTTCTTCTGCCCGGAACCCCGCTACGCTGCCGGTCCCGACCCGCGCGCCGAGTTCCGGACCATGGTGCAGCGGCTGCACGCCGCAGGCATCGAGGTGATCCTGGACGTCGTGTTCAACCACACGGCCGAGGGCGACGCCCACGGGCCGACGCTCGCCTGGCGCGGCCTGGACAACGCGAGCTGGTACCGCCTGCACGACGGCGACCGCTCGGGCTACGTCAATTGGACGGGCTGCGGCAACACGCTCGACATCGGGCACCCCCGGGTGCTGCAGTTCGTGCTCGACAGCCTGCGCCACTGGGTGCAGGAGATGGGGGCCGACGGCTTCCGCTTCGACCTTGCCCCGGTGCTGGGCCGCGATGCCCAGGCCTTCGACCGCCGCGCGGCCTTCTTCAAGGCCGTGGCGCAGGACCCGGTGCTGCAGTCCGTGAGGCTGATCGCCGAACCCTGGGACCTGGGCCCAGACGGCTACCAGGCCGGCGCCTTCCCGGACGGCTGGCTGGAGTGGAACGACCGCTTCCGCGACACCGTGCGTTCGTTCTTCCTGGGTGGCGACTGCACCCGGGGCGCGCTCGCGCTGCGCCTGGCCGGCTCGTCCGACCTGTTCCAGGCGCGGCGCCGCAGTCCGCTGGAGTCGGTGAACTACGTGGTCGCGCACGACGGCTTCAACCTGCACGACCTGGTCAGCCACGACCTGCGCCACAACGAGGCCAACGGCGAAGGCAATCGCGACGGCCATCCGCACAACTACAGCTGGAACTGCGGCTGGGAGGGCCCGACCAGCGACCCCGACGTGCTCGCCCGGCGCGCCCGCCTCCAGCGCGCGCTGGTGGCCGCGACGCTGCTGGCGCAGGGCACGCCGATGCTGGCCGCCGGCGACGAGATCGGCCACACCCAGCGCGGCAACAACAACCCGTACTGCCAGGACAACGAGATCACGTGGCTCGACTGGGAGCGGGCCGACGCCGGGCTGCTCGACTACTTCGCCCACGTGGTCGCGCTGCGCCGCCGCCTGCTGCCGCTGGGCGCGCGCTGGTACACCGGGCTGGTGGACGCGCGCGGCCGGCACGACCTGACGTGGCTGAGCGCCAGCGGCGAGCCGCTCGCGCCCGAGCAATGGGACGACCGCTCCTCGCGCGTGCTCGGCGCGTTGGTCGGCGAGCCCGGGCGCTGCAGCGACGCGCTGCTGCTGCTGGTCAACGGCAGCGACACGGACGAGCCCTTCCGCCTGCCCCCCGGCGGCTGGATCGCCGAGCTCGACAGCACCCGGCCCGACGGCCGCAGCGCCTGGCGCCGCGACGGGCAGACCCACCTGACCTTGCCCTCGCGCAGCGTGCTGCTGCTGCGCGACGGCGGCCCAGAAGCCCAAGCAGGGAGCCCCGCATGAGACTTCCGCGCGCCAGTGGCGTGCTGCTGCACCCGACCTCGCTGCCCGGCCCGCATGGCTCGGGCGACCTGGGCCGCGAGGCCTTCCACTTCATCGACTGGCTGGTGGAGGCCGGCCAGCAGCTGTGGCAGGTGCTGCCGCTGGCCGGCATCGGGCCTGGCGACTCGCCCTACATGAGCAACTCGGCCTTTGCCGGCAACCCGCTGCTGGTGGACCTGCGCGAGCTGCAGGCCGAGGGCTGGCTCGACGCGCAGGACCTGCTGCCCGTGCCCGGCCTGGACGCCACCCGGGTGGACTTCGCCGCGATGGTGCCGTTCCGGATGGAGCGGCTGGCACGTGCGGCGGCGCGCTTTGCCGCCGCGGGCACTGCGCCGCAGCGCGCAGACTTCGAGCGCTTTCGCGCCGAGCAGGCGGGCTGGCTGGCCGACTACGCGCTGTTCATGCCCTTGTGCGAGCGCTTCGCCTGGCGCGACTGGTGCGACTGGCCCGAGCCGCTGGCGCGGCGCGACGCATCGGCGCTGGCCGCGGCGCGGTCCGAGCTGGCCGATCGCGTGCACTTCTACGAGTTCGTCCAGTGGCGCTTCTTCCGCCAGTGGGCCTCGCTGCGCACCTATGCGAACGCGCGGGGCGTGCGCATCGTCGGCGACGCGCCGATCTTCATCGCCTACCTCAGCGCCGAGGTCTGGGCGCGGCCCGAGCTGTTCGAGCTGGATGCGGCCGGCCGGCCGACGGTGATCGCCGGCGTGCCGCCGGACTTCTTCAGCGCCACCGGGCAGCGCTGGGGCAACCCGCTGTACCGCTGGAGCGAGCACGCCCGGGACGGCTACGCGTGGTGGGTGGAGCGCGTGCGCCGCACCTTCGAGCTCGTGGACATCGTGCGCATCGACCACTTCCGCGGCTTCGCCGGCTACTGGGAGATTCCCGCCACCGAACCCACCGCCATCAACGGGCGCTGGGTGCCGGGTCCGGGCGAGGCGCTGTTCGAGGCCATCGCCGCGGCGCTGGGCCCGGTGCCCGTCATCGCCGAGGACCTGGGCGTGATCACGCCCGACGTCGAGGCGCTGCGCCGCCGGTTCGGCTTCCCGGGCATGCGGATCCTGCAGTTCGCATTCAACGACGACGCCTCCAACCCCTTCCTGCCGCACCACCATGAGCCCGACACCGTCGTCTATGCCGGCACCCACGACAACGACACCGTGGCCGGCTGGTGGGCGACCGCGGGCGAGGCCGAGAAGCACTTCGCGCGCGGCTACCTCGCGACCGACGGCCACGACATGCCGTGGACGCTGATCCGCGCCGCGATGGCCAGCGTGGCCGACACCTGCGTGCACCCGATGCAGGACGTGCTGGCGCTGCCCACCGAGTGCCGGATGAACTACCCCGGGCAGGAGTCGGGCTGGTGGCGCTGGCGCTTCCAGTGGAGCCAGGTGCAGCCCTGGCATGCCGAGCGTCTGCGGGAGTTCGGGCGCCTGTACGGGCGGTCGGGCTGACGGGCAAGGCGCCCTCGGGGCGCGGTTGACACACCTCAAGCACCGGGCCGGAGGGCGCGGGCCCGGATGGGCCCGATCGTCACAATGGCCGGGGCCCCCAGCGGGGGCCCGGAGGGAGCGCGCTTGCACCGACGCAGCCAGAAGCCCCTGACTCGTGCCGACCCGGCGGCCAAGGCCTGGCACGCCGAGCCGGCCGCGGCGGCGCTCGCCGCATTCGGCAGTTCGCCGGCCGGCCTGGACACCGCCGAGGCGAGGCGGCGCCTGGAGCGCCACGGCCCGAACGCGCTTCCCGAGGGCAGGCGGCGCTCTGCGCTGCGCATGGTCGCCGACCAGTTCGCCGACTTCATGATCGCGGTGCTGGTTGCCGCGGCCGTGGTCTCGGGCATCGTCGGCGAACCCTCCGACACGATCGCCATCTTCGTGATCGTGCTGCTCAACGCCGCGATCGGCTTCGTTCAGGAGTGGCGCGCCGAGCGCGCCATGGCGGCCTTGCGCCTGATGGCCGCGCCGACGGCACGGGTGCGGCGCGACGGTGCCGTCGCCACGCTGCCGGCCGACCAGCTCGTGCCGGGCGACATCGTGCTGCTGGAGGCGGGCAACGTGGTGCCGGCGGACCTGCGTCTGCTCGAGGCGGCGCAGCTGCGCTGCGCCGAGGCGGCGCTGACCGGCGAGGCGCATCCGGTGGACAAGGGCGCCGAGGCCGTGCCCGATGCCCTGACCGGTGGCCGGCTGCCGCTGGGCGACCGGGCGAGCATGGGCTGGAAGGGGACCCTGGTGGCGCAGGGCCGAGGTGTCGGCCTCGTCGTCGCGACCGGCCTCGACACCGAACTCGGTCGCATCGCCCGCCTGCTCGAGGGTGCGGAGGAGGTGAAGACGCCGCTGCAGAAGCGGCTGGCGCGCTTCGGCGCCCGGCTCGCGTGGGCCGTGCTCGGCGTCTGCGCCATCGTCTTCCTCGCCGGCCTGCTGCGCGGCGAGCCGCCGGCGCTGATGTTCCTGACGGCGGTGAGCCTGGCCGTTGCCGCCATCCCGGAGGCGCTGCCCGCGGTGGTGGCGATCTCGCTCGCCCTCGGTGCGGCCAGGATGGTGAAGCAGAACGCCCTCGTCCGTCGCCTCCCCGCGGTGGAGACGCTCGGTTCGATCACCTTCGTCTGCTCCGACAAGACCGGCACGCTGACGCAGAACCGCATGCACGCGGAAGCCACCTGGACCGGCGCTCCCGGCGATCAGGGCGACGAGCCCTGGCCGAGCCTGCTGCGAGCGCTCGCGGTCGTCAACGACGCCGACGCCGGCGCCGATGGCCAACCCGTCGGCGACCCGACCGAGGTGGCGCTGGTGGAGGCCGTGCGCGAACGCGGCGCCGATGTCCGGGCCCTGCGCGGCCGCTGGCCCCGGCGCGGCGAGTTCCCGTTCGACTCCGGGCGCAAGCGCATGTCCACGCTGCACGCGCTCGGTGACGGCTGGCTGGTCTGCGTCAAGGGGGCACCCGAGGCGGTCCTGCAGCGCTGCCCGTGGCAGCTCACCGCCCGCGGCCCGGTGCCGTTCGATCCCGCCGGGGCCCTGGCGGAGGCCGAGCGGATGGCGGCGCGCGGGCTGCGCGTGATCGCGTTCGCCGAGCGGTGCGCGGCGCAGCGGCCCGGCGGGGCCGAGGACGCCGAGCGCGACCTCGCCTTCCTCGGCCTCGTCGGGCTGATGGATCCGCCCCGCGAAGAAGCGGCGGCCGCGGTGGCAGAGTGCCGGGCCGCGGGCATCCGGCCGGTGATGATCACCGGCGACCACCCCGCCACGGCGCGCGCGATCGCCGAGCGCCTGGGCATCCTGGACCGCGGGGGACGCGTCGTCACCGGCAGCGAACTCGCGACGCTGTCCGACGCGGCGCTCGCGGAGCAGGTGGCCGGGATCCGCGTCTACGCGCGGGTGGACCCGGAGCAGAAGATCCGCATCGTGCGGGCCCTGCAGGCCCGCGGCGAGTTCGCGGCGATGACCGGCGACGGGGTCAACGACGCGCCGGCGCTGAAGGCCGCCGACATCGGCGTGGCGATGGGCCGCGGCGGCACCGACGTCGCGCGCGAGGCGTCGCACATGGTCCTGCTGGACGACAACTTCGCCACCATCGTGCACGCCGTGCGCGAGGGCCGCCGCATCTTCGACAACATCCGCAAGTTCATCAAGTACACGATGACCAGCAACGCCGGCGAGATCTGGGTGATCTTCCTCGCGCCGTTCCTCGGCCTGCCGATCCCGCTGCTGCCGATCCACATCCTGTGGATCAACCTGGTGACCGACGGGCTCCCGGGGCTCGCGCTGGCCGCCGAGCGCGGCGAGAGCAACCTGATGCAGCGCCCGCCGCGTCGACCGACCGAGAGCATCTTCGCGCACGGCATGTGGCAGCACATCGTCTGGGTCGGACTGCTGATGGCCGCGGTCTGCCTGGCGCTGCAGTCCTGGTCGCTGGACCGTGACGCCGGCCACTGGCAGACGATGGTCTTCACGGTGCTGTGTCTGTCGCAGCTGGGGCACGCGCTCGCCGTGCGCTCCGAGCGCGACTCGACGTTCCGGATCGGCCTCTGGTCCAACCCGGCGCTCATGGCGGCGGTGGTGCTCACCTTCGGGCTGCAGATGGCCACGATCTACGTGCCCGTGCTGAACACCGTGTTCAAGACCGAGCCCCTCCCTCCCGGCGACCTGCTGCTGTGCCTGGCGGCCTCCGCGATCGTCTTCCTGGCCGTGGAGGCGGAGAAGTGGTGCGCGCGACGCGGCTGGATCTATCGCACGAGCACCGCGTCCTGATGGAGCGGCCCGCCGCGTCCTGCGCGCCGCGACGCCGCCTCCTTCAGCGTGGCAGCCTGAGCTCCGCCTTCTCGAGCCACTGCCCGAGGGCAGCCAGCAGGTCGCGCTGGCTGACGGCGCAGCTCTCGTCGGTGAAGCCGGCCGCGCTCTCCAGGCGCAGCAGCAGGCCGTCGAGCACGGGACCGAAGGCCGGCGGCAGCGCCGCCAACAACGGCGGTGCGGCGGTGCGCGCGCTCGCGGCCAGCGCGTCCACGGGGAGCGTGCCGCCGGCGGCCTGCTCGTGCAGCGCCTGCAGCTGCGCGAGCGCGAGGGGGGCGTCGCCCACGGCCGCGGCCGGCCTCAGCGCCGCGGCGGCGGCAGGTCGGTGCAGGTGCCGTGCGCCACCTCGGCCGCCATGCCGATGCTCTCGCCGAGCGTCGGGTGCGGGTGGATCGTCTTGCCGATGTCCACCTCGTCGGCCCCCATCTCGATGGCCAGCGCCACCTCGCCGATCATGTCGCCGGCGTGGGTGCCGACGATGCCGCCGCCGAGGATGCGGTTCGTCTTCTCGTCGAACAGCAGCTTGGTGAACCCCTCGTCGCGGCCGTTGGCGATGGCGCGGCCGCTGGCGGTCCAGGGGAACAGGCCCTTCCTGACGGCGATGCCCTTGGCCCTGGCCTCGTCCTCGGTGAGGCCGACCCAGGCCACCTCCGGGTCGGTGTAGGCCACGCTCGGGATCACCCGCGCGTCGAAGTGCGCACGGCGCAGCCGCTCGTCGCCGTTCGCGTCGCCGGCGGCCACCTCGGCGGCCACGTGGCCCTCGTGCACCGCCTTGTGCGCCAGCATCGGCTGGCCGACGACGTCGCCGATGGCGAAGATGTGCGGCACGTTGGTGCGCATCTGCACGTCCACCGGGATGAAGCCGCGATCGCCGACGGCGATGCCGGCCTTCTCGGCGCCGATCTTGCGGCCGTTCGGGCTGCGGCCGACGGCCTGAAGCACGAGGTCGTAGAGGCCTTCGCTCCGGGTGCCGTCGGCACCCTCGAAGAACACGCGGATGCCGTCGGCGGTGGCCTCGGCACCGGTGGTCCGGGTCTTCAGCATGATGCGGTCGAAGCGGCGGGCGTTCATCTTCTGCCAGACCTTGACGAGGTCGCGGTCGGCCCCCTGCATCAGGCCGTCGAGCATCTCGACGACGTCGAGCCTGGCGCCCAGCGTGCTGTAGACAGTGCCCATCTCCAGGCCAATGATGCCGCCGCCGACCACCAGCATCCTCGCGGGCAGCTGGCGCAGCTGCAGCGCGCCGGTGCTGTCGACGATGCGCTCGTCGCGCGGGAAGAACGGCAGGTGCACCGCCTGCGAGCCCGCAGCGACGATGCAGCGGCCGAACTTCACCGTCTTCGTCGTGCCGGTCTTGGCCTGGCCGTCGCCGGCGGTCTCCTCGACAACGACGTGGTGCGGGTCGGCGAAGATGCCGTAGCCGCGCACCACCGTGACCTTGCGCATCTTGGCCATTGCCGCCAGCCCGCCGGTGAGCTTGCCGACGACCTTGTCCTTGTGCGCCAGCAACTTGCCCGCATCGACGCTCGGGCTGCCATAGGCGATGCCCAGGTCGGCGAAGTGCGCCACCTCGTCCATCACCGCGGCCACGTGCAGCAGCGCCTTGCTCGGGATGCAGCCGACGTTCAGGCAGACGCCGCCCAGCGTGGGGTAGCGCTCGACCAGCACCACCTTGAGACCCAGGTCGGCCGCGCGGAAGGCGGCCGAGTAGCCGCCCGGGCCGGCGCCGAGCACGAGCAGGTCGCACTCGAGGTCGACGACGCCGGCGTGAACCGCGGCCACCGGGGCCGCCGCCGGACCGGGCGCAGGTGAGGCCGCAGGGGCCGGCGCCGGTACCGGTGCCGGCGCGGGAGCAGCGGCAGGTGCGGAGGCTGGTGCGACCTGCGGCGCGGACGCCGACTCGGCCTCGTCCAGCAGCAGCAGCACGCTGCCCTCGCGGACCTTGTCGCCCAGCGCGACCTTCATCTCGCGGACGACGCCGGCGCGCGGGGACGGGATCTCCATCGAGGCCTTGTCGCTCTCCACCGTGACGAGGCTCTGCTCGGCGCGCACCGCGTCGCCGGGCTTGACCAGCAACTCGATGACGGCCACTTCCTCGAAGTCGCCGATGTCCGGCACCTTGATCTCGACGAGCGGCATGCTCAGGCTCCCAGCTTCGATGTCAGGACGGTCCGGCGGGGCATCGGGTGCCCGCTACAGCAGCACACGGCGGAAGTCCGCGAGCACGCCGCCCAGGTAGGCGTTGAAGCGCGCGGCGGCCGCGCCGTCGATGACGCGGTGGTCCCACGACAGCGACAGCGGCAGCACCAGGCGCGGCTCGAACGCCGTGCCGTTCCACTTCGGGCGCATCTCGCTGCGGCAGACGCCCAGGATCGCCACCTCGGGCGCGTTGATGATCGGCGTGAAGTAGGTGCCCCCGATGCCGCCCAGCGAGCTGATCGAGAAGCACCCGCCCTGCATCTCGGCCGGTGCGAGCTTGCCCTCGCGGGCCTTGCCGGCGAGCTCGCTCATCTCCTTGCTGATCGCCAGGATGCCCTTGCGGTCGGCGTCGCGGATCACCGGCACCACCAGGCCGTTGGGCGTGTCGGCAGCGAATCCGATGTGGAAGTACTGCTTCAGTACCAGCTGCTCGCCGTCGAGCGAGGCGTTGAACTCCGGGAACTTCTTCAGCGCCGCCACGCAGGCCTTGATCAGGAAGGCGAGCATCGTGACCTTGACGCCGCTCTTCTCGTTCTCCTTGTTCAGCTGGATGCGGAAGGTCTCGAGCTCGGTGATGTCGGCGTCGTCGTGGTTCGTGACGTGCGGGATCAGGACCCAGTTGCGGTGCAGGTTGGCGCCGCTGATCTTCTTGATGCGCGACAGGTCCTTGCGCTCGACGGGGCCGAACTTGGTGAAATCGACCTGCGGCCAGGGCAGCAGGCCCGGCAGCGCGCCGCCCGCGGCGGCGGGAGCGCCCTTGGGGGCAGCGGCCTTCTGCGCGGCAGTCTGCACGCCGCCTGCCATCACCGCCTTGACGAAGCCCTGCACGTCGTCCTGGGTGATGCGGCCCTTCGGGCCGCTGCCCCGGACCTCTCCGAGCGGCACGCCGAGTTCGCGCGCCAGGCGCCGGATCGAAGGCGAGGCATGCGGCAGGCCGGTGTCCGCCGCGGCGGGCGCAGCCGCCGTCGCACCCGGAGCGGTCGTCGAAGGCGCGGGCGCGGGCGCGGGCGCCGGCGCCGACAGGGCCGGAGCCGGAGCAGGGGCCGGCGCCGCTGCAGCAGCGGCGGGTGCCGAGGAAGGCGCCGGCATCCCTCCGGCGGCCAGCAGCGTCAGGATCGCGCTGCCCTTGCCGACCTTGTCGCCGATCTTGACCGACAGCGACTGCACCACGCCGGCGTGCGACGACGGGATTTCCATCGACGCCTTGTCGCTCTCCACCGTGATGAGGCTCTGGTCGACCTGCACGCGGTCGCCCGGCTGCACGAACAGCTCGATGACGGCAACCTCGTCGAAGTCGCCGATGTCGGGCACCACGACCTGGACCTGCTGCGGCGCCCCGGGCGCCACCGATGCGGGCGCCGCGGCGGGCGGCGCGACCGGTGCAGGCGCCGCGGCCGGTGCGACCAGGGACACGGCCGGGGGCGCGGCCGGCGATGTCGTCGCCGCCGGGCTGGCAGCCGCCGCCTGCGTGCCGTCGGACTCCAGCCGCAGCAGCACGGTGCCTTCCCGGACCTTGTCGCCCAGGCTCACCAACAGCTCGCGCACGACCCCGGCGTGCGACGACGGGATCTCCATCGAGGCCTTGTCCGACTCCACGGTGACGAGCGACTGCTCGACCGCCACCCGGTCGCCGGCCTTGACCAGCACCTCGATCACCTGAACTTCCTCGAAGTCGCCGATGTCCGGCACCTTCACTTCCACCAGCGCCATGTCGCGGTCTCCGTCGTGTCTCGTGTGTGCATGGGGCGGCCGGGTCCGCCGGCCGCGTCCGGCCGCGCAGCACGCCCCGGCAGGAGCCGCGCACGCGGACGGGTCGTCACGTCAGGCATGCAGCGGGTTGACTCTCTCGGTGTCGATCCCGTAGCGCGTGATCGCCTCGGCCACCAGGCCCTTCGGGCTCGAACCCTCCTCGGCCAGCGCCTTCAGCGCCGCGACGACGATGTAGTGGCGGTTGATCTCGAAGTGCTCGCGCAGCCGGCTGCGGAAGTCGCTGCGGCCGAAGCCGTCGGTGCCCAGCACCTTGTAGATGCGCCCCTTGGGCACGTAGGCCCGGATCTGGTCGGGGTAGTTCTTCATGTAGTCGGTGCTGGCCACCACCGGGCCGACGTGCGGCGCAAGCTGCTGCGTGACGAAGGGCACGCGCGGCTCGGACAGCGGGTGCAGCAGGTTCCAGCGCTCGCAGTCCTGCCCGTCGCGGGCCAGCTCGTTGAAGCTCGGGCAGCTCCAGACGTTGGCCGAGACGCCCCAGTCCTGCTCCAGCAGCTTCTGCGCCGCCAGGCTCTCGCGCAGGATCGACCCGCTGCCCAGCAGGTTCACCCGCGGCGTGCCGGCGGCGCCCGGGGCCAGCAGGTACATGCCGCGGACGATCTGCTCCTCGGTGCCCGCGGCAAGGCCCAGCATCGGGTAGTTCTCGTTGAGCAGCGTCAGGTAGTAGAAGACGTTGTCCTGCTTCTCCACCATCCGGCGCAGGCCGTGGTGCAGGATCACCGCCACCTCGTGCGCGAAGCTGGGGTCGTAGCTGATGCAGTTGGGGATCGTGCCGGCCAGGATGTGGCTGTGGCCGTCCTCGTGCTGCAGGCCCTCGCCGTTGAGCGTCGTGCGGCCCGAGGTGCCGCCGAGCAGGAAGCCGCGCGCCTGCATGTCGCCGGCCGCCC
Organism: Rubrivivax sp.; assembly: GCA_020248915.1. Lineage (GTDB taxonomy): Bacteria > Pseudomonadota > Gammaproteobacteria > Burkholderiales > Burkholderiaceae_C > Rubrivivax. The sequence continues at coordinate 340,495 of JADCGP010000008.1, forward strand.
AGGCCAGGTCGCCGATGCGCTGGAACCCGAACATCGAGTAGTAGATGTAGAACGGGATCATGATGCGGTTGTTCGTCGAGTACGACGTCGCCGCGGCGATCCAGCTGCTCATGCCGCCGGCCTCGTTGATGCCCTCCTGCAGGATCTGGCCGGCCTTGTCCTCGCGGTAGTACATGACCTGGTCCTTGTCGACCGGCGTGTACTTCTGGCCCTCGGGGTTGTAGATGCCGATCTGCCGGAACAGGCCCTCCATGCCGAAGGTGCGCGCCTCGTCGACCAGGATCGGCACGACGCGCGGCCCGAGGGCCTGGTCGCGCAGCAGCTGCGTCAGGAAGCGCACGTAGGCCTGGGTCGTGCTGATCTCGCGGCCCTCGGCCGTCGGCTCGAGCACGCTGCGGAAGGTCTCGAGCGCGGGCACGGTGAAGCTCTCGTCGGCACGCGCGCGCCGGCTCGGCAGGTAGCCGCCGAGCGCGCGCCGGCGCTCGTGCAGGTACTTCATCTCGGGCGTGTCGTCGGCCGGCTTGTAGAACGGGATCTTCGGCAGCTCGGCGTCGGGGATCGGGATGTTGAAGCGGTCGCGGATGTAGCGCAGGTCGTCGTCGCCGAGCTTCTTGGCCTGGTGGGCGGTGTTCTTGCCCTCGCCGGCCTTGCCCATGCCCCAGCCCTTGACGGTCTTGACCAGCAGCACCGTGGGCTGGCCGGCGTGGGCGTTGGCACGATGGAAGGCCGCGTACACCTTGGCCGCGTCGTGGCCGCCGCGGCGCAGGTTCCAGATGTCGGCGTCGGTCATCCGCGCCACCAGCTCCAGCGTGCGCGGGTCGCGGCCGAAGAAGTGCTTGCGGACGAAGGCACCGTCGTTGGCTTTGAACGCCTGGTAGTCGCCGTCCACGACGTCCATCATCAGGCGCCGCAGCGCGCCTTCCTTGTCGCGCGCGAGCAGCGGGTCCCAGTTCGAGCCCCAGATCAGCTTGATGACGTTCCAGCCGGCGCCGCGGAAGTCGCCCTCGAGCTCCTGGATGATCTTGCCGTTGCCGCGCACCGGGCCGTCCAGCCGCTGCAGGTTGCAGTTGATGACGAAGACCAGGTTGTCCAGCTTCTCCCGCGCCGCCAGGCCGATCGCGCCCAGGCTCTCGGGCTCGTCCATCTCGCCGTCGCCACAGAACACCCAGACCTTGCGCCGGCTGGTGTCAGCAATGCCGCGCGCGTGCAGGTACTTGAGGAAGCGGGCCTGGTAGATCGCCATGATCGGCCCCAGCCCCATGCTGACGGTGGGGAACTGCCAGAACCCGGGCATCAGCTTCGGATGCGGGTAGCTCGACAGCCCCTTGCCGCCCACCTCCTGCCGGAAATGCAGCAGCCGCTCCTCGGTCAGGCGGCCCTCCATGAAGGCACGCGCGTAGACGCCGGGTGCGCTGTGGCCCTGGATGTAGAGCAGGTCGCCGCCGTGCCCCGGGCTCTCGGCATGCCAGAAATGGTTGAAGCCGGCGGCGAACATGTGGGCCACGCTCGCGAAGCTCGAGATGTGGCCGCCCAGGTCGCCGCCGTCCTCGGGGTTGAGCCGGTTGGCCTTGACCACCATGGCCATCGCGTTCCAGCGCATGTAGGCGCGCAGCCGGCCTTCGAGCTCGAGGTTCCCCGGGCTGTGCTCCTCGTCCTCCGGGCGGATCGTGTTGACGTAGTCGGTGTTCGCCGAGAACGGCATGTCGATGCCGTCCTGCCGCGCGTGCTCCAGCAGCCTCTCGAGCAGGTAGTGCGCACGCTGCGGGCCCTCGGCGCCGATCACCGCGGAGAGCGCGTCGAGCCACTCGCGGGTCTCCTGGGCGTCGGCGTCGCGCGGGCCGGGCGCACCGGCATGCAGGTTCTGGGGCACTGCGGACACGGGGTCTCTCCTGTGGGCGAACGGGTTCTTAGGTATGCGAGGCGCTACGCTAGCAGCGCCGGCGAGAGTTTCGCACGCTTCCCTCAGAATTCCAAATCGTGCTTGGTGATTTCTTAATATGAACTTTTCGGGCCTCACCGACGATGCATCGCCTCGGATAATCCGGCCGATGACCGCCACGCTGCGGCCGGCCGCCCACGAGGCTTCCAGCCCGACCCAGAAACTGCGCCGCTGGTTCGGCCGCTGGTGGCGCCGCCAGTCGCCGGCCCGGCAGGACAGGCTGGCCACCTTCGGCCCGCTGCTGTCGGTCTTGCTCTTCCTGGCCGCGATCATTTCGGCGTTCTGGTATCTGCGCAACGAGGAAATCGAGCGCGAGACCGACTCGGTGCGCCGTGACAGCGAGCTGACGCAACAGCAGATCGGTCTCAGGCTGTTGCAGAACCAGGAGGCGCTGTTCCGTGTGGCGCGCGACATCGTCGCGCGCCCGGTCGACGCCGATGACTTCGCAGCACAGGCGGTCGTGTTCACCCGCGATCGGCCCGAGGTGACGCACCTCGCCTGGATCGACGCCGCCAGACGCGTGCGCGCCGCCCACGCGGCCCAGCCCTATCACCTCGGCGCGGGCGGGGAGTCGCCGCCGCTGCGGCTGCCCGGGGCCTCGCGCCAGGCCGAGGTGGAGGCGGCCTACCGCGCCGCCCGCGACAACCGCGTGCCCTCCTACTCGGCCGCGTTCACCGACCCGAGCGGCCGCGTCGTCTATCAGCTCCACATCCCGCTGCTCGAGCGCGCCGCGTTCGCCGGCGCCCTGGTCGTGGAGTACTCGGTCGACGCCCTGGTGCGCAACTTCGTGCCTGACGAGGTCGCTCAACGCCACATGATCGCGATCGTGGACGTCGAGGGGCGCACGCTCGCCTCCACCGTGCAGTCGCTGCCCGGCCAGGCCAGCCGGCGCGCGCCGATCGTCAGCGACGTGCCGCTGACGCCCGCCCTCAACGGCCTGCTGATCCGCGCCCAGGGCTACCGCACCTCGATCGGCCTGGTCAACAACACGCTGTTCTGGATGGTCGTCGCGCTGTCGGTGCTGACCGTCTGGATGCTGCTGGGCACCTGGCGCCACGTCCGCAGGCGGGCCCAGATCCAGGGTGCGCTCGTGCAGGAGACCAACTTCCGGCGCGCGATGGAGAACAGCATGCCGACCGGCATGCGCGCAATGGACCTCGACGGCCGCATCACCTACGTCAACGCCGCCTTCTGCCAGATGACCGGCTTCCCGGCCTCCGAGCTGGTGGGCCGCATGCCGCCGTTCCCGTACTGGCCGCAGGACCGCATCGAGGAGAACTCGCGGCTGCTGCAGCAGGAGCTGCAGGGCCGCAGCCCGGCCGGCGGCATCGAGGTGCGGGTGATGCGGCGCGACGGCACGCTGTTCGACGCCCGCATGTACGTCAGCCCGCTGATCGACCCGAAGGGGCAGCAGACCGGCTGGATGACGTCGATGACGAACATCACCGAGGCCAAGCGGATCCGCGACCAGCTCTCGGCCAGCCACGAGCGCTTCACGACCGTGCTCGAGGGGCTGGACGCCGCGGTGTCGGTGCTGTCGCTGCAGCAGGGTGAGCTGCTGTTCGTCAATCGCAGCTACCGCCTGTGGTTCGGCGGCGACTCGCGCGGCCACCTGCTGCTGGCCGGGGGCGTGTCGCCGTCGGCCTTCGCGCCCCTCGAGGACGAGTCGGTCGACCCGCTGTCCGGGCTGCCCGCGGCCGAACTCACCGCCCCTGGCGCCAGCCCGCGCGAGGTGTACGTCGAGGCGCTCGGCAAGTGGTTCGACGTGCGGGCGCGCTACCTGCAGTGGACCGACGGCCGGCTGACGCAGATGCTGATCGCCACCGACATCACGAGCCGGCTGCGCGCCGAGATGCAGGCGGCGGCCCAGGCCGAGAAGGCCCAGGTGACCAGCCGGCTGGTGACGATGGGAGAGATGGCGAGCTCGGTGGCCCACGAGCTGAACCAGCCGCTGACGGCCATCACCAACTACTGCAACGGCATGGTGTCGCGGGTGACCTCGGACTCGATCGCCAAGCACGACCTGATCGCGGCGCTGCAGAAGACGGCGCGCCAGGCCGAGCGCGCCGGCCAGATCATCCATCGCATCCGCTCGTTCGTGAAGCGCAGCGAGCCGCAGCGTCAGGCCGCCGATGCGCAGCAGATCGTCGACGACGCCGTCGAGCTGGCGGGCATCGAGCTGCGGCGGCGCAACGTCGCCATCCACACCTACGTCGCTCAGCGCCTGCCGCCGCTGCTGGTCGACCCGATCCTGATCGAGCAGGTGCTGCTGAACCTGCTGAAGAACGCCGCCGAGGCGATCGACAATGCGCAGCTCGCGCCGGCCCGCCGCCACATCGAGCTGCGCGTCGTACCGCGCCACACGCCCGAGGAGGGCGGGGTCATCGAGTTCAGCGTCACCGACCGCGGCCCCGGCCTGAAGGACGAGGTGATCGGGCGGCTGTACGAGGCGTTCTTCTCGACCAAGGCCGAGGGCCTGGGCATCGGCCTGTCGCTGTGCCGCACGATCGTCGAGTCGCACCGGGGCCGGATGCGGGGCCAGAACCTCTACAATGGGACACAGATCGTCGGTTGTCGCTTCACCTTTACGCTGCCGGTCGACCCCCGGGAACGCACCGACCGGCCCGAGCGCGCCGACGGCGCTGCGGCCGACAGCGGCTTCGGCCCCGCGGCCCTCCCCTCTCCAGCTCCCGGAAGACCCGTCCACGAATGAGCCTGATCCCGAAGAAAGGCACGGTCTACGTCGTCGACGACGACGAGGCGGTGCGCGACTCCCTGCAGTGGCTGCTCGAGGGCAAGGACTACCGCGTCAAGTGCTTCGACTCGAGCGAGTCGTTCCTCGCGCGCTTCGATCCGCGCGAGGTCGCCTGCCTGATCGCCGACATCCGCATGGAAGGCATGAGCGGGCTGGAGCTGCAGGACCGGCTGATCGAGCGCAAGAGCCCGCTACCCATCGTCTTCATCACCGGCCACGGCGACGTCCCGATGGCCGTGACCACGATGAAGAAGGGCGCGATGGACTTCATCGAGAAGCCGTTCAAGGAGGAGGAACTCCTCGGCCTGGTCGAGCGGATGCTCGAGCAGGCGCGCGCCGCCTTCAGCCAGCATCAGGAGCAGGCCAGCCGCGATGCGCTGCTGGCGCGCCTGACCACCCGCGAGGCGCAGGTGCTCGAGCGCATCGTGGCCGGGCGCCTGAACAAGCAGATCGCCGACGATCTCGGCATCAGCATCAAGACGGTGGAGGCCCACCGGGCCAACATCATGGAAAAGCTCAACGCCAACACGGTGGCCGACCTGCTGAAGATCGCGCTCGGCGCCCAGACCGGCAGGGCCTGATGGTGGCGAGGCCACCGGCGCCGGCGCCGTTCGAGGCCGCAGCGATGCGGCCTCGCGCGCTTCGGCCGTGCCTCCGGGGTTGCGGCCGATGACGGCGCAACTGATCGACGGCACGGCGCTGTCGCAGCGGCTGCGCGCGGACATCGGGCGCCGGGCCGCGGCGCTGGCGGCCACCGGCCGCCGCCCGGGGCTCGCCGTGATCCTGGTCGGCGACGACCCGGCCAGCGCGGTCTACGTGCGCAACAAGGTACGAGCCTGCGCCGAGCACGGGCTGCACTCCGTGCTCGAGCGCTACCCGGCCACGCTCTCGCAGGACGAGCTGCTGGCCCGCATCGCCTCGCTGAACGCCGACCCCGCGATCCACGGCGTGCTGGTGCAGATGCCGCTGCCCGTCCACATCGACCCGCACGCGGTCATCGCCGCCATCGACGTGCGCAAGGACGTCGACGGCTTCTCGGTCGACGCGGCCGGCGAGCTGCTCACCGGCCTGCCTGGCCTGCGGCCGTGCACACCCTGGGGCTGCATGAAGCTGATCGAGAGCACCGGCGTGCCGTTGCGCGGGCGCCACGCGGTCGTCATCGGCCGCAGCAACACCGTCGGCAAGCCGATGGCCCTGCTGCTGCTGCAGGCCGACGCCACCATCACGGTCTGCCACAGCCGCACGCCCGACCTGGGCGAGCACACGCGCCGCGCCGACATCGTCGTCGCCGCCGTCGGGCGCCGCCACACCGTCACCGCCGACATGGTCAAGCCGGGCGCGGTGATCATCGACGTCGGCATGAACCGCGACGAGCAGGGCCGCCTGTGCGGCGATGTCGACTTCGGCCCGGTACGGGAAGCGCTCGGCCCCGCCGGCTTCATCACGCCGGTGCCCGGAGGCGTCGGGCCGATGACGATCACGATGCTGCTTGCCAACACGCTGCAGGCGGCGGAGGCTGGGCGATGAGGAACCCGCTGCTGGGCGACGCCGAGCGCATCGACTGGGCGGCGATCCGCCCGGAGCACGTGTCCGCGGCGCTCGACACCGTGCTGGCCGACGCCGAGGCGGCGCTCGACCGTGCCGGCAGCGCGGACGTGGCCGCCGACCTCGACGTGCTCGAGCTGGTGCTGGACGTGCCAGTGGAGCGGCTGCAGCGGGTCTGGGGCGCCGTCTGCCACCTGCAAGCCGTGGCGGACAGCCCGGCGCTGCGCGCCGCGCACGCGGCGAACCTGCCGCGCGTGGCTGACTTCCACACCCGGCTCGGCAGCGACGAGCGGTTGTTCGCCCGCTACCAGGCGATCGCTGCGTCGCCCGCGGCGGCGGCGCTGCCCCCGGCGCGGCGGACGGCGCTCGCGAACGCGCTGCGCGACTTCCGCCTCGGCGGGGCCGAGCTGCAGGGCGAGGCACGCGCGCGCTTCGCGGCCATCCAGGCGCGAGCAGCCGAGCTGTCGCAGCGCTTCGCCGACAACGTGCTCGATGCCACCGATGCGTTCGCGCTGTTCGTCGACCCGACGGCGCTGGATGGGGTACCGGCTGATGTCGTGTCGGCGGCCCGTGAGGCAGCGGCTGCGGAGGGACGCGCCGGCTGCAAGCTGACGCTGAAGTGGCCCTGCTACTGGCCGGTGCTGCAGTTCGCCAGCGATCGCACGCTGCGCGAGCAGATGTTCCGTGCCTACTCCGTGCGTGCCAGCGAGCTCGGCGAGCCCGCCCACGACAACAGCGCCCTGATCGACGAGCTGGTCGCGCTGCGTGCCGAGGCCGCGGCGCTCCTCGGCATGCCGAGCTACGCCCACCTGTCGCTCGTGCCGAAGATGGCCCGTTCGCCCGACCAGGTGCTGGACTTCGTGCGCGACCTGGCCCGCCGCTCGCGGCCGCACGCCGAGCGCGAGCTGGCGGAGCTGCGCGAGTTCGCGCGCGAGAAGCTGGGGCTCGCCACGCTGGAGGCCTGGGACCGGCCCTTCGCCGCCGAGAAGCTGCGCCAGCAGCGCTATGCGTTCGGCAGCGAGGAAGTGCGCGGCTATTTCACCGAGCCCCGAGTGCTGGCCGGCCTGTTCGACCTCGTGCAGCGTCTGTTCGGCGTCGAGGTGCGCCCGGACGAGGCACCGGTGTGGCATCCCTCGGTGCGCTTCTACCGCCTGTGGCGCGACGGCGAGCCCGTGGCGGCGTTCTATCTCGACGCCTACGCCCGGCCCGGCAAGCAGCAGGGTGCTTGGATGGACGGCGCGCGCCAGCGCTGGGCACGGCCGGACGGCGGCCTGCAGCGGCCGGTGACGCATCTGGTGTGCAATTTCGCGCCGCCGGTGGACGGCCGCCCCGCGCTGCTGTCGCACGATGACCTGATCACGCTGTTCCACGAGTTCGGGCACGGCTTGCACCACATGCTGACCCAGGTCGACGAGCTCTCCGTGTCCGGCCTCTCGGGAGTGGAATGGGACGCCTGCGAACTCCCCAGCCAGTTCATGGAGAACTTCTGCTGGGAGTGGGAGGTGCTGCGCAAGCTGTCGTCGCACGTGGACAGCGGCGAGGCACTGCCGCGCGAGCTTTTCGACCGCATGAAGGCGGCCCGCAACTTCCACAATGGGCTGACCATGCTGCGCCACTGCGAGTACGGCCTCTTCGACATGCGGCTGCATCTGGAGCCTCCCGCAGCCCGGCGCAGCATCGAGCTGACCCAGGAGCTTGCGGCGGAGCTGTCCCCGGTGGCCCCGCCGCCTTTCGTGCGCTACCCGCACAGCTTCACCCACCTGTTCAGCGGCGCCTACGCCGCTGGCTACTACAGCTACGCATGGGCGGAAGTGCTGTCGTCCGATGCCTACGCTGCCTTCGAGGAGGCCGGGATCTTCGACGCCACCACCGGCGAGCGCTTCCGACGCCACGTCCTCGAGGTGGGCGGCAGCCGACCGGCGCTGGAGAACTTCGTCGCCTTCCGCGGCCGCGAGCCGCGCATCGATGCGCTGCTGCGCCACAGGGGGCTCGCATGACGAGCGCCGTCCGAACGCCGCCCACCCGGCCCGTCGGGCCACAGCCCGCGCGCGCGCCGCGCGCCGTCCTGCCCGCACTCGTCGCCGCGATGCTCGTGGGCCTGGGTCTCGCGCCTGCGGACGCCACCGGGCAGACGCAGTACCGCGTCGTGCAGCCCGATGGCAGCGTCACCTTCACGGATCGCCCGCCCCCGCCGGCGCCCGGCGTCACGGTCACGCCGCTCGGCCGCGGCGCCGCGGCCTCGCAAGCTGCCTCGCCGGCCGCCGAGCCGTCGCTGCCGGCGGAGCTGCGCCAGGCCATGCAGCGCCATCCCGTGACGCTGTACACCACCGTCGACTGCCGAACCTGCGACGTCGCCCGGCGCTACCTGCAGCAGCGCGGCGTGCCCTACAGCGAGCGGCTCGTCAGCCCGGACGAAGAGGCCGTGGCGGCGCTGCAGCGTCAGGTGGGCGCCCGCACGGTGCCGGCCCTGACGATCGGCAGCCAGCCGCTGCGCGGATTCGCCGAGGCCGACTGGACGGCCTATCTCGATGCGGCTGGCTACCCGCGGGAGTCGCGGCTGCCGCGGGGGTGGACACCACCGCCGGCCACGCCGCTGGTGCCCAGGCCGTCGGCCGCACCACCCGCACCACCCGCACCAGCCGCGCCCGCCGAGCCCGCGCCGCCACCGGGAACGCCGCGCTCCTAGGCTGCCGGCGGCCCGGCGTGACCTGACCCGGCGCCCGCCACCGACCCCGGCGTCGCAAGCCGGCGGGCGAGCCAGGAGCCCGCACCCACCGCCCCGCCCACGGCCCAGAACAGCGCGGCCGCGCCCACCGCGGCACCCAGCGCTCCGAACAGCAGCGGCATCAGCGTGCCCGACGCGTGCATCGCCATCGAGCGCAGGGCCAGGGCCTCGCCGTGCCGGGCATCGGGGGTCAGGTGGTGCAGCATGCTCATCACCATCGGCTGCACGCTGCCCAGCGCGATGCCGAGCAGCGCGGCCAGCAGCCCCATCACCCATGGGCTCCCCGCCAGCGGGTAGGCGGCGAACACGGCCGCCGTGCCCAGCATCGCTCCCACCACCACCGACGCCTCGCGCAGCCGGTGCGCCAGTATCGGGATCAGCAACCTCACCCCGGTGACCGCCAGCGTGAAGGTGCCGAGGATCAGCCCCACGGTGGCGGCCGCAAAACCGCGCTCGTGCCCGAGCACCGGCACGGCGAACAGGTGCACGTCCCAGCACATCGAGAGCAGCCAGTTCACCACCAGCAGCCGCCGCAGTCCCGGCAGCGCCAGCAGGTCCCAGGCCCTGCGGCCCGTGCCGGCCGCGGCGCTGCGGGGCGGCAGCGCAGGCACGAAGCGCGCGGCCAGCAGCGAGGCCAGCGGCAGGGCCAGCAGCAGCGCGTAGCCGGCCGCGAAGCCGCGCGCGTCGATCATGAAGCCCACGGCCACCGGCCCGAGCACGTTGGCCAACGAGGGTGCGATGCCCAGCCAGCTGAACACACGCATCCGCTCGGTGCCGTCACGCGCCAACAAGCCGGCGCTGCGCTGGATCGTCAGCATGCCCATGTTGGCGCCGGTGCCGCTGGCCGCGGCCGCCGCGCACAGCAGGGCCAGGTGCGCCGGTCCGTCGACGAAGCACGCCGACAGCGCCAGCAGCAGGCCGCCCAGCGTCAGCGCCGCCGCGATGCGCACCGGCCGGTGGTAGCCGTGCCGGTCGGCCATCCGTCCCGAGTGCAGCGACATCACGACCGGGGCGGCCGCGAAGAGCGCCAGCAGCAGACCCACCGTCCACGGGCCCGCGCCCTCTCGCAGCGCCTGCAGCGAGGCGGCCAGCCGCAGCCCGGCCATCGACGCGTGCAGGCCGAGCTGGCCAGCCACCAGCGCGGCGATCAGGCGCGCCCGGCCTCGCCGGTCGAGCGCGACACCCGCCGCCTCAGCTCCGGACATCGTCCTCCTCGGCCGCCGCGGCGCCGCCGGGCAGCAGCTCGGCGGCGCGCGGCTCGGGCAGCGCCTCGACGGTGCGCAGCTGGCGCGCCATCGCACGCGTGCGCACCTCGGCCGCCTCGATCGCGCTGCCGGCCTCGTCGAGCTTCTTCTTGGTCTTCGCGAGCACCTCGCCGAACTTCATGAACTCCGTCTTCACCGCGCCGAGCACCTCCCACACCTCGGCCGAACGCTTCTCCAGCGCCAGCGTGCGGAAGCCCATCTGCAGCGAGTTCAGCGTCGCCAGCAGCGTCGTCGGCCCGGCCAGCATCACCTTGTGCTCGCGCTGCAGCGCCTCGACCAGCCCCGGGCGGCGCAGCCCTTCGGCGTACAGGCCCTCGGTGGGCAGGAACAGGATCGCGAAGTCGGTGGTGTGGGGCGGCGCCACGTACTTCTCGCGGATGCGGCGCGCCTCGGCGCGCAGCCGCACCTCGATCGCCTTGGCGGCCACCTCCATCGCGGGCGCGTCCGAGCGCTCGTGGGCCTCGAGCAGGCGCTCGTAGTCCTCGCGCGGGAACTTGGCGTCGATCGGCAGCCAGGTCGGCGCGCCGCCGCCCTCGCGGCCGGGCAGCCGGATCGCGAACTCGACCCGCTCCGCGCTGCCCGGCACCGTGGCCACGTTGACCGCGTACTGCTCCGGCGTGAACACCTGCTCGAGCAGCCCGGCGAGCTGCACCTCGCCGAACACCCCGCGCGTCTTGACGTTGGTCAGCACGCGGTTGAGCGTGCCGACGTCGCGCGCCAGCGTCTGCATCTCGCCCAGGCCCTTGTGCACGAGGTCCAGCCGCTCGGCCACCTGGCGGAAGCTCTCCGACAGGCGCTGCTCGAGCGTGGCGTGCAGCTTCTCGTCGACCGTGGCGCGCATCTGCTCGAGCTTGCGCTCGTTGCCCTCCTGCAGCGACTGCAGCTTGGTGTCGACCGCGACGCGCACCTCCGCCAGCCGCCGCTCGTTGGCCTCGGACAGGCGCGCCAGCCTCTCCTCCAGCGTGTCGGAGAAGCGCCGCAGCGCGCTCTCGGTGCCCTGCTGCATCGCGGCCAGCTGCACGCGGAAACCGTCGAGCTGCTCGTTCTGCGTGCGGGCGACGTCCCCGCCCTGCGTGAGCAGCATCTGCTGGAAGGTGGCCAGGTCGCCGCGCGTGCCCTGCCCCTGGCGGCCGAGCTCGTCGCGCAGCTCGCGCTCGACGCGCTCGATCTGGCCGGCCAGCCGACGCTCGAGCTCGCGCTCGGCGCGGTCGTCGACGGGACGCCAGGCGCGCCACAGCAGCACCAGCAGGCAGGCCAGCACCGCGGCCAGCAGCAGGACGGCGACAGGTTCGGACATGGATCGCATTGTCTCAGCGCAGGCAGCCGCAGCGCTGCGCGGCAGCGGCCGCGTGAGGCGCGACGCAGCGTGGGCCGGCGCGCTTGGCGCGGCGAAACCCGGGTGGCCTCGTTCAGCGCAGCCAGGGCGCCAGCGGCAGCACCTCGGGGTTGACCGGCGTGGGCGGCGTGCCGCCGGTGACCGCGGCAACGAGGTTGTCCACCGCGCAGTCGACCATGCGTCGCCGCGTGGCCTCGGTGGCGCTGCCGATGTGCGGAAGCAGCACCACGTTGGGCAGCTCGAGCAGCGCCGGGTGCACGTTCGGCTCGTCCTCGAACACGTCGAGGCCCGCCGCTGCGATGCGCCGCTCGCGCAGCGCGGCGGCCAGCGCGGCGTCATCGACGATGCCGCCGCGCGCGACGTTGGTGAGCGTCGCCGTCGGCTTCATCTGCGCGAGCTCGGCGGCGCCGATGGCGTGGTGGTTCCCGCGCGTGTACGGCAGCACCAGCACGAGGTGGTCGCTGTCGCGCAGCAGCGTGGCCTTGTCCACCCAGCGCGCCCCGGCGGGCCCGATGCCGGCCTCGGCCTCCGGCGCCAGCGGCGTGCGGTTGTGGTAGACGACCTTCATCCCGAAGCCGAGCGCGCCGCGGCGCGCGATCGCCTGGCCGATGCGGCCCATGCCGAGGATGCCGAGCGTGGCGCCGTGCACGTCGCTGCCGGTCAGCAGGTCGTAGCGCCACTTCGTCCACTGCCCGCTGCGCAGGAACCGCTCGGCCTCGCCCATGCGCCGCGCGGTGGCCATCATCAGCGCGAAGCCGAGGTCGGCGGTCGTCTCGGTCAGCACCCCCGGGGCGTTGGTGACGAGCACGCCGCGCGCGGTCGCCGCCGCCACGTCGACGTTGTTGTAGCCCACCGTCATCAGGCACACGGCACGCAGCTGCGGGTGGGCCTCGAACAGCGCTGCGGTGACGGGCTCCCCCGCGGTGGAGAACAACGCCTGCTTGCCGGACAGCCGCCGCGAAAGCTCGTCGAAGCCGTACTCGGTGTCGTCGTCGTTGGGCTCGACTTCGAAGTGCTGGCGAAGGCGCGCGAGGGCCTCGGGGAAGACCGCACGCGCCATCAGCAGACCGGGCTTGTTCAAGAGACCCTCCTCAACGCGATGCGGCCGGAGCCGGCGCCGCCGCAGTTGCCGAGGCAGCCCCCGCCGCACTGCCCTTGGGCACGCTGCCCGGCTGGAACCCCAGCATCCCCAGCATGACGAAGAACCCGACCACGTAGGCCAAGGCGACGTACCAGCCGTGGCGCAGCCACAGGCCCACCGAGCGCGCCTGCGGGAACATGTTGGACAGCGCGACACCCGCCGACGAGCCGAACCAGATCATCGAGCCACCGAAGCCCACCGCGTAGGCGAGGAAGCCCCAGTCGTAGCCGCCCTGCTTGATCGCGAGCTCGGTCAGCGGGATGTTGTCGAACACGGCCGAGACGAAGCCCAGGCCGAGCGCGGTCTGCCACGACGCGGCGGGCAGTTCGTCCACAGGCATCATCGACGCGCACAGCACCAGGCTCAGCAGGAACAGCGACCCTTTCAGCGCACCGGGCAGCAGCCGCCAGTCGGGCCGGCGCAGCACCGCGCACAGCACGATCGCGCCCCACACCGCGACGCCGAGGAAGGGGAACGCGTCGGAGACGGCCTGGTACCGTGTGTTGACGATCACGTTGACGACGATCGCGGCGGCGAGGATGAAGCCGACGATGCCCACGCGCACCCAGTCGATGCGCGCGTCGGGCGCCACTTCCCGCTGCAGCGGCGCGAACCGCTGCTGCTGCAGGGCGGCCGGTATGCCGCAGACCACCAGCGCCACGCCCGAGGCGACGAAGGCCTCCAGCACCTCGAGCGGGTGGATGCCGGCGATCCACATCATCGTCGTCGTCGTGTCGCCGACCACGCTGCCGGCGCCGCCGGCGTTGGACGCGGCGACGATGGCCGCCAGGAAGCCGATGTGCACGCGGCCGCGGAACAGCGTGTTGGCCATCGCGCCGCCGATCATGGCCGCAGCGATGTTGTCCAGGAAGCTCGACAGCACGAACACGAGGGCCAGCAGCGCGAAGCAGCCCTTCCAGCCCTCGGGCAGGAAGCGCGGCAGCACGGCCGGCACCTCGCTCTTCTCGAAGAGGTCGGCCAGCAGCGCGAAGCCCAGCAGCAGCAGCAGCAGGTTGGACAGCACCACCGACTCGTGGCCGAGGTGGGCCGCGAAGCCGGCCAGGCCCGCGCCCGCGTGGAAGGGCGCGAACACGATCTTGTACAGCGCGATCGTGCCCGCGCCGGCCAGCGCGATGGGCAGCGTTTGGTGGTGGAACAGGGCCACGCCGAGCAGCACGCAGGCAAACAGCACGAACTCCAGCGCCACCGGGCCGATGTGCGGGCTGGCCGGGCTGCCGGAGGCTGCGGCCAGCGCCGGCACGGCACACAGCAGCAGCACCGCGGCGCGGGCAATCGTCGATCTCATGGCAGCAATTCCCCAGTGGATCCAGGGACATTCTAGGAAGCAGCGCACCCGCTGCCTTCGGCACCGGCCCTAGTCGTGGAACCGGGCAAACCCGCACACCGGCTCGCGCTCGGTGACGAGCCGGTTCTCGGGAGCGTCGGGATCGGCGTACCCGAGCGACATGCCGCAGACCACCATCTCCGACGGCGGCAGCACCAGCTCACGCTCGATGACGCGGTGGAACTGGGTGAATGCGGCCTGCGGGCAGGTGTCCAGTCCCCGCGCGCGCGCCGCCACCATGACGTTCTGCAGGAACATGCCGTAGTCGAGCCAGCTGCCCTGCTGCATCACGCGGTCGATGGTGAAGATCAGCCCCACCGGAGCGTCGAAGAAGGCGTAGTTGCGTCCGTGCTGCTCGTGCATGCGGGCCTTGTCCGCCTTTCCGATGCCCAGCAGCCCGTAGAGGTCCCAGCCCACCTTGCGGCGCCGGTCGACGTAGGGCGACACCCACTGCGTCGGGTAGTAGGCGTACTCCTCGGTGTGGCGGGCCCTCTCCGCCGGATCGTCGTAGGCGGCCCGTACCGCCCGCGACAGCCTTTCCTTGGCCGCGCCGGTGAGCACGTGCACCTTCCACGGCTGCGTGTTGGTTCCGGAGGGCGCGCGCGAGGCGACATCGAGGATGCGCTCGACGGTCTCGCGCGGCACCGGGGTCGGCAGGAAGGCGCGGATCGATCGGCGCGAGGTGATGGCGGCCTCGACCGCGGCGGTGTCTTCGGGGCGTGGCATGGTCATGGGGCGGGAGTTTGCAGGGGCGCGAGCGCGGCCAGCAGCCGTGGCGGCAGCGGCACCGGGCGCCGCGTGGCGCGATCGACGTAGACGTGGACGAAGTGACCAACGGCCGCAGCCCGCTCGGACTGCTCGACGAACAGGGCCACCTCGTAGCGCACGCTGGAGCGGCCGACGTGCTCCACGCGCAGCCCGGCGTGCACGGTCTGCGGGAACGCGATCGGTTCGAAGTAGTTGCAGCGCGTTTCGACGACGAGGCCGATCACCTCGCCGTGGTGGATGTCCAGCGCTCCGCTGTCGATCAGCGTGCGGTTCACCGCGGTGTCGAAAAAGCTGTAGTGCACGACGTTGTTGACGTGGCCGTAGACGTCGTTGTCCATCCAGCGCGTCGTGATCGTCACCAGCCGCGGGTAGCGGCTGCGCTCGGTGGGCCCGGCCCGCGTCACGCCGCGCGCTCCCGGGTCGCGGCGTCCGCGAGGCCGGCGGCCGCGGAGCCGCGTGCGCCCCATGCGCGCCACGACTCCCAGGCCAACTCGAGCGTGCGGCGCTGGATGCTCACGGTCACGGCAAGGTCGCGGCCGTAGCCCCCGGCCATGCTGAGTGCGACAGGGATGCGGGCCGAGCGCAGCCGCTCGAGCACGCGCCGGTCACGCTCGGCCAGGCCGGCGGCGCTGAGCTTCAGGCGGCCCAGCCGGTCGTTCTCGTGCGGGTCGGCCCCCGCGAGGTAGAAGGCCAGGCCCGGCGGCTCGCCCCCGTGATCGCCGAAGGCACGGTCCAGCGCCGCGTCCAGGACCTCCAGATAGGGGCCGTCTGTCGTGCCGTCGGCAAGTTCGACGTCCAGGTCACCCGGCTCCTTGCGGAACGGGAAGTTGCGCGCTGCGTGCATCGACAGCGTGTAGACCGTCGGGTCGTCGCGGAAGATGGACGCCGTGCCGTTGCCCTGGTGGACGTCGAGGTCGATCACCAGCACGCGCAGCAGCCGGGCGCCCGCAATACCCGCCCGGCGCCGGTGCCACTCGGCCTGCATCAGCCGCGCCGCCACGGCGACGTCGTTGAAGACGCAGTAGCCCGACCCCTTGTGGGCATAGGCGTGGTGCGTGCCGCCGGCCAGGTTGGCCGCCACGCCCTCGGGGCTGCCGGGCCCGCCTTGGTCGTTGGAGTCTCCGAACAGCGCGGTGCGCGCCGCCTGGATGGTTGCGCCTACCGAGCGGCGGGCGCGCTCGACCATGCGCGGGCTCCAGGGGAAGCCGATCTCGCGCTGCTGCGCCGGCGTGGTCGTTCCCTCGGCCACCGCGGCGATCCAGCCCGGCTCGTGCGCCAACGCGAGTTCGCCGTCGCTGGCTGGCAGCGCCTCCGTGACACGGACGCCGGGCAAGGTCGCCTCGGCGGCCTCGCGCAGCAGCCGGTATTTCGTCATCGGGAACGAGTGCCCCGGCGGCAGGGGCAGCACGAAGGTGTCGGAATGGAAGGCGCGCACGGGACCGGATTCTAGGAAGAGCCCCCTAGAATGTTGCGGCGCAGCAAAAACCGCTTGCATTGGTCCGGGGGAACCCTATACTTCCATTCATGTTGCAGCGCAGCAAACCCGTTCGAGAGGCTCTGCCGCGACCCCGGTCCCCCCTCACCCACCCATCCCAGGAGATTCCCATGACGTTCACCCCCGAGCAAGTCGTCGCCGTCCAGAAGGCCAACATCGACACCTTCTTCGGCCTGTCCGGCAAGGCCTTCGAAGGCGTCGAGAAGCTGGTCGACCTGCACATGCAGGCCACCAAGGCCGCAATGGCCGAGGCCGCCGAGGCCGCGCAGGCGGTGCTGTCCGTGAAGGATCCGCAGGAGCTGTTCGCGCTGCAGGCCGGCATGATGCAGCCGGCCGCCGAGAAGGCCGCCGCCTACAGCCGCCACGTGTACGAGATCCTGGCCGGCACCAACGCCGAGTTCGCCAAGGCGACCGAGGCCACCGTGGCCGACACCCAGAAGAAGGTGCTGTCGCTGGTCGACAACGCCGTCAAGAACGCGCCGGCCGGCACCGAGAACGCCGTCGCGCTGGTCAAGTCGGCCGTCGCCGCCGCCAACAACGCCTACGAGAGCGTGCACAAGGCGGCCAAGCAAGCCACCGAGGTTGCCGAGGCCAACTTCCAGGCCATGACCGCCACCGCGGTCAAGGCCACGCAGGCCCCCTCGCGCGGCAAGCGCGCGGCCTGAGGCCGGAGCGGGCGCGGCGCGGCACTGAACTTTCCGCGCCCTTCCGCGCTCCAACTGGGGCGCGGGCTTCCGGGCCCGCGTCTCTCGTGAGGAAGGTTGTCTCCTCGCACCCTCCACTTTCGGGTGCTTCGGGGCCGGGTCTGTCGATCCGGCCCCGTTTTCTTCGTTGGCGCGCCCTTGGCCCCTTCAGGGCGCCGCACGGACCGCCGCGGCGGCCAGCCGGGTGCGAAGCTCGGCCAGCGCCGCGGTCGCCGCCTCGCGGCCGGCACGGATGGCCCGCACACGGCCGTTGAAGTCGGCACTCGAAACCCCGGGCAGCGACGGGCGCAGCACGAGGTCGGCCTCGCGCAGCTCGAACCGGCTGATGCTGCGCGACATGATCGCGAAGGTCTGCAGCAACATCTTCAGCGCGTCGCCAGTGGGCGCGCCCTCGGGCGGCGTCGAGATGTCGATCGCGATCACGAACTCGGCGCCCATCTGGCGCGCAAAGCGCACCGGCACCGGCGCGACGAGCCCGCCGTCCACGTACTCGCGCTCGCCCACCCGCACCGGCACGAACACCGCCGGCACGGCACTCGAGGCGCGCACCGCGGTGCCGGTGTCGCCTCGTTGGAACAGCACGCCGGCACCGCTGTCGAGGTCGGTGGCGACGATGCCAAGCGGCAGCCGCATCTGCTCGATCGGGCGGCCGCCGGTCTGCTCGCGAACGAAGCGCGCGAGCGCCTCGCCGCGGATCAGACCGCGGCCCGGAAAGGACCAGTCCGTCAGCGCCCCCTCGTCCAGCGTCAGCGCGGTGGCGGCCAGTTCCGTGCCGGCCTTGCCGCTCGCGTACAGCGCGGCCACCAGGCTGCCGGCGGAGGTGCCGACCACGAGGTCGGGCCGGATGCCGGCCTCCTCGAGCACCTGGATGGCGCCGATGTGGGCGAAGCCCCGCGCCGCGCCGCCGCCCAGCGCAAGCCCGATGCGCGGCGTCCGGCGCGCCGAGGACGGCGCCGCTGCGGCTGGCGGTGCGGCACCCGCACCCGCACCCGCACCCGCGACCTGCGCCGAAGCCGGGGTTGCTGCCGGGGGCGGCGGGGGGGACGGCGGCGAGGGCGGCGCGGGCGGCGGCACCGGGGACGACGCAATGGGCGGCGCCGTCTGGCAGCCCGCCAGGGCCGCGCCGCATGCGGCCGCGAGGATGCTGCGTCGTTGCATGCGGCATTGTCCCGCGCTCGGGCCTGGCCCGGGACCCGCAGCCCGCATCGCCGGCCGCCGGCCGGCCCGCCGCAAGCCGACGCTGCGGACCGTAAAATGCCGCGATTCCCGAGGCCGTGCGAGCTGGCGCGGTCGCCACTCCAGAGCCCGGCTGCCACGCCATGACCCACGTCGTCCTCGAATCCTGCATCCGCTGCAAGTACACCGACTGCGTCGACGTGTGCCCCGTGGACTGTTTCCGCGAAGGCCCGAACATGCTCGTCATCGATCCCGACGAGTGCATCGACTGCGCGGTGTGCATCCCCGAGTGCCCGGTCAACGCGATCCTCCCCGAGGAGGACGTCCCGGGCGAGCAGCTGAAGTTCATCCAGCTCAACGCGGACCTGGCCAAGAAGTGGCCCAGCATCACCAAGCGCAAGGCCCCGTTGCCCGACGCGGATGACTGGAAGGACCGCAAGGACAAGCTCGACCAGCTCCAGCGCTGAGCCCGGCGCTGCGCCGCCGGCACCCAACGGGCCCCGGGCCCGCATCCACATGCCAGATCCCGTTCCCCCCCCGGCCGACGTCATCGAGACGGACGCCGTGATCGTCGGCGCCGGCCCGGTGGGCCTGTTCCAGGTCTTCGAGCTCGGCCTGCTCGAGATCAAGGCGCACGTCGTCGACAGCCTCGCCTACCCCGGCGGCCAGTGCATCGAGCTGTACCCCGACAAGCCGATCTACGACATCCCGGCCGTGCCCGTGTGCACCGGCAAGGAGCTCACCGACAACCTGCTCAAGCAGATCGAGCCCTTCGGCGCGACGCTGCACCTGGGGCAGGAGGTGAGCGTCGTGCAGCGCGAGGACGACGGGCGCTTCCGCGTCGAGACCTCCAAGGGCACCCGCTTCCTGACCAAGACGGTCTTCATCGCCGGCGGCGTGGGCAGCTTCCAGCCGCGCCTGCTGAAGGTCGACGGCCTGGAGAAGTTCGATGGCACGCAGCTCTTCTACCGCGTGCGCAACCCGGCCCAGTTTTCGGGCCGCGACCTCGTCATCGTCGGCGGTGGCGACTCGGCCCTCGACTGGACGCTCAACTTCGCCCAGGACGGCCCGCACAAGGCCGGCAGCGTGATCCTGATCCACCGCCGCGACGGCTTCCGCGCCGCGCCGGCCAGCGTGGCCAAGATGCGCGAGTTGTGCGAGGCCCTCGAGATGCAGTTCGTCGTCGGACAGATCACCGGCTACGAGGAGCGCGACGGGCAGCTCGCGCAGATCAAGGTGACGGGTGGCGACGGCGTCACGCGCACGATCCCGCTCGACGTGCTGCTGGTCTTCTTCGGCCTCAGCCCCAAGCTCGGGCCGATCGCCGGGTGGGGCCTGGCGCTCGAGCGCAAGCAGATCGTCGTCGACACCGAGAAGTTCGAGACCAGCGTGCCTGGCATCTTCGCGGTGGGCGACATCAACACCTACCCGGGCAAGAAGAAGCTGATCCTGTCGGGCTTCCACGAGGCCGCGCTGGCGGCCTTCGGTGCCGCGCCCTACGTGTTCCCGGACAAGCGCATCCTGCTGCAGTACACGACCACGAGCCCGAAGCTGCACAAGGTCCTCGGGGTCGAGTCGCCGGTGTTCGACTGAACGGATAACATCGCGCCCGGCCGCTGCGTGAAGCGGTCACCGCTGGGGGTGTTGGCCCGCGTTCCGCGCGGGCCGACTGAGAAAGTCCCTTCGAACCTGATCAGGGTAATGCCTGCGCAGGGAAGCAGATGGAACCAAAGCACACACACAGCCGAACGGGGCTGGCGCGGACGCGCCGCCTTCCGACAACGCAAGCGCCCCCGCGGCGTCGCGCCTGGCCCGTCGCTGCGGCGATCGGCGCCCTCTTCCCGGCCCTGCCGGTCCACGCCCAGCCCCCGGGGCCGCAGACGGTGACCGTCACCGCGCCGGCGCCTGCAGCCGCCGCCGTGGCCGGTTTCGGCGCCACGGCCGCGGCGCGCTCGCCGCTGCAGACGGTGGTGCTTGGCGCGGGGGCGCTGGTCGACGCAGGTGTGCAGGACCTGGCGGGCCTCGTGCGACTGGACGCCAGCGTCGGCGACGCCTACAACGCACCCGGCTACTGGAGCATCCTGTCGGTGCGCGGCTACACGCTCGACAACCGCTTCAACTACCGCCGCGACGGCCTGCCGATCAACGCCGAGACCGCGCTGGCGCTAGAGCCGGTCGAGCGCATCGAGCTGCTGAAGGGCACCAGCGGCATCCAGGCCGGCACCAGCGCCCCCGGCGGCCTGGTCAACCTGGTCGTCAAGCGGCCCGGGCGCGACCGGCGCGAGGCGCGGATCGAGTGGCGGCAGAGCGGCAGCCTGCTCGCGGCCGCCGACCTCGGCCAGCGCCTGGGCGCCGACGGCGCGCTGGCCGTGCGCCTGAACCTGGCCGCGGAGCGGCTCGACCCGATGGTGCGCGACACGCGCGGACGCCGAAGTTCGGCGGCACTGGCCGTTGACTGGCAGGCGGGGCCCGCGACGCTGCTGCAGTTCGAGCTCGAATCGGGCCGCCAGCGCCAGCCGAGCGTGGCCGGCTACAGCCTGCTGGGTGACCGCGTGCCTGGCTTCGACCGCATCGACGTGCGGCGCAACCTCAACGCCCAGCCTTGGCGCCAGGACGTCGTCTTCGAGGGCGACACCGCCTCGCTGCGCTGGCAGCAGCGGCTCGGCGCGGACTGGCGCTTGACGCTTCACGGCATGCGCCAACGGCTGCGCACCGACGACCGCACCGCCTTCCCGTACGGCAACTACGATCCGTTCACTTTCGACTGCGATCCCTGCGACCGCTTCGCGCCGGACGGGCGCTTCAGCTACTGGGAGTACATCTCCGACAACGAGCGCCGCACCAGCGACGCACTGCAGGCCATGGTGGCGGGCGGCATGCGCACGGGCGGTGTCGAGCACGCCGTCGAGGCCGGCGTGCTGCGCACCGGCTACCGGGCCCGCTTCGCCGACCAGGTGTTCGACATCGCCGGCATCGGCGCCATCGACGGCAGCCTGGTCACGCCACGCTCGTCGGGCTTCCTCGATGCCAACACCGACCGGGACGAGCGCGGCACCGAGCTCTTCGTGCGCGACGCGATCACGCTGCCCGCAGGCTGGCAGGCCTGGCTGGGGCTGCGCCACGTGCGGCTGCAGCGCGAGAGCCGTCGCACCAGCCCCGACGGCGACGGCAGCCTGCGCGCCACCGACGTGCGCACGACCGAGACCACGCCCTGGCTCGCGCTCGCGCGCCAGGTCGGCCCGCGGACGATGCTCTACGCCAGCTGGGGGCGCGGCCTGGAGACGGACGTGGCGCCGAACCGGGCCCGCTACACGAACGCCGGCGCGCTGATCCCGCTGGCAAGCCGGCAGTTCGAGGTCGGCCTGAAGCACGGCGACGAGCGGGTCGAGGCGGCGCTGACGCTGTTCGACATCGACCGCGGGGTCGCTGCCGACTTCGGCGCTTGCGGCGCCGCGGCCACCTGCACGCGCGAGCGCGACGGCTCGGCGCGCCATCGCGGGGTGGAGGCGGCCTGGCAGGGCAGCGCCGGGCGCTTCGGCTGGCAGGCGAGCGCGCTGTGGCTCGACGCCGCGCGGCGCGGCTCGCGGCAGGCGCGTGTGGACGGGCTGCGCCCGGTCAACGTGCCGGCGATGTCGCTTCGGCTCGGGGGCGAGTACCGCCCGGCCGCGCGGCCCGGCCTGGCGCTGATGGCCACGCTGCACGCCGAAGGCGATCGGCTCGTGCTGCCCTACGACGCCAGCGTGCGGGTGCCGGGCTGGGCCCGGGTCGACCTCGCGCTGCGCTGGCGCCAGGACCTCGGCGCAGGCACGCTCACCTGGCGCCTCGCGGTCGACAACGCTGCCGACCGGCGCGCGTGGAAGGAGTCGCCGTACCAGTTCGGCCACGCGTACCTGTACCCGCTGCCGCCGCGCACGTGGCGCGCCGGGGTGGCCGCGTCCTTCTGACGGCCCTGCGATGCGCTATAGTGTTGGGCTCTCTTCCCCGATAGCTCAGTCGGTAGAGCGCCGGACTGTTAATCCGTAGGTCCCTGGTTCGAGCCCAGGTCGGGGAGCCAAGAACTCCGAGTCAAGAAGCACCCAGGCCGGCGGCCCGGGTGCTTTTTTCTTGGGTCCTCCGGTCGGCACTTGCGGTCGGAACTTGCGAGCGGGTGCGCGTGGACCGCGCGCAGACGCCGCCACTGCACGCGCCACCAACCCCTGACTCGCGGCTCGGCCAGAGCCGAAGCCTTCCCCGCATGCGCGCCACTCTGGGCGCTGGCCTGACGAATAAACCATACAGTATCCAGTGAGAACTTGATGGTTTCAAAATAGAACTGTTCCGTCTTGGAACGTCACAGCCCAGGAGTTCCATCCCATGATCAAGAAGCTCATAGTCGCCGCTGCGCTGGCGGCGACCGCCCTCTCCGTGCACGCCAAGGACATCGTCGACACCGCCGTGGCCGCCGGCAACTTCAAGACGCTGGCTGCCGCGCTCCAGGCTGCGGGCCTGGTCGAGACGCTCAAGGGCAAGGGCCCCTTCACGGTGTTCGCACCCACCGACGAGGCCTTCGCCAAGATCCCGAAGGCCGATCTGGACGCGCTGCTGAAGGACAAGGCCAAGCTCACGGCGGTCCTGACGTACCACGTCGTGCCGGGCAAGGTGATGGCCAAGGACGTCAAGGCAGGCAAGGCCAAGACGGTGCAGGGTGGCGAGCTGACGGTGGCCACCACCGGCGGCGTGACCGTCGACGGTGCACGCGTCATCCAGGCCGACGTGGCCGCCAGCAACGGCGTCATCCACGTCATCGACCGCGTCGTGATGCCGAAGTAATCCCGCCGCATGCCGCTGAGGCAGCTGGCCGGAACGGCCAGCTGGCTGCCCTCGCCCATCCAAGCGCGTCGGGCTCGCGATGTCCGCCCGGCGAAGGTACGCGGCGAGGCGCGAGCCGTGGCCTGGCAGAAGGCCACGGCTTCGCCCCGGGGCGGGGCAAGGAGCAGGCGCGCGTCGTCCCGACGCGCCTGCCGGTGCCCTGCCGATCGAGGCACCGGGCGCGCGGCCGCCCGGCTTCCGGTCGCCTCTGTGGCGTGTTAGCTTGGCGCCGAGGCGGCCCGTGCTTCCTGCCAGTGCCGCTCCCGCCGAGGAAGCTGCGATGCTCCACGACCAGTACGGCAACCCGGTGTCCACCGATGATCCGGCCGACATTGCCGCTCTCGATCTCTTCATCGATGAGGTGCTGGGCTACGGCGACCGGGCGGGCACGATCATTGAGTCGGCCCAGGCTGCGCCCGGCTGTGCGCTGGTCAATGCCTGTGCGGCCACGCTGATGATGTTCATGGAAACGGGCAGCGCCTGCCGACTCGCGAGGCCCTTCCTCGATGCGGCGCTGGCCGCGCCGCCGGCCACCGAGCGCGAGCGGCTGCACCTGCGCGCGGTGCAGGCCTGGGTGGAGGGCCGGATGGAGGTCGCCGTCGGGGCCACCGAACAGATCGTCGCGGCCCACCCGCGCGATCTCCTCGCGCTGAAGCTCGGCCAGACCCACCGCTTGCTGCTCGGCGACTTCGAGGGCATGCGCAGGATGTCGGCAACCGCGCTGTCCGCCTGCAGAGAGGTCGGGTTCGTGCACGGCATGCACGCGTTTGCGCTCGAGCAGTGCCACCGCGTCTCCGAAGCCGAGCAGGCAGCGCTGCACGCGCTCGCGATCCGCCGCGAGGACCGATGGGCGCAGCACGCGTACGCGCACGCGCAGGAGACGCAGGGCCGGCTCGACGAAGGCATCCGCTTCCTGCGGGAGCACGCCGACACCTGGACGGACTGCAACTCGTTCATGCTGACCCACAACTGGTGGCACCTCGCCCTGTTCCACCTCGACCGCGACGAGGCGCAGCAGGCGCTCGCGCTGTACGACCAGCGCGTGTGGGGCGTCTGGAAGGAGTACTCGCAGGACCAGATCAACGCGGTGGCCCTGCTGGCACGGCTCGAGCTGCGCGGCGTCGACGTCGGCGACCGCTGGGCCGAGCTCTCCGGCTTCCTGCGCGCTCGCGTGGACGAGTCCGTCTGGCCGTTCAACGAACTGCACTACCTCTACGGGCTGGCGCGCGCCGGAGACACGGCCGCGGTGCAGGCCAAGCTGCAGCGGCTGCAGGCCGACGCCGCCGCCGTCGACCCCTACGTTCGCCGCACCTGGCAGCAGGTGGCACTGCCGGCCGCGCGCGGCCTGTGCGCCGCCGGGCAAGGCCGCCACGCCGAAGCCGTGGACCAGCTGAAGCCGGTGATGGCCCGGATGCAGGAAGTGGGCGGCAGCCACGCTCAGCGCGACCTGTTCGAACTCGTCTTTCTCGACGCACTCGAGCGCAAGGGCGAACTGCCGCGCGCGCGGGCCATGGCCGAGAAGCGCATCATCGACCGGCGCAACGTGGCGTGGCAGCACAGGCTGCTGGCGCGGCTGCACTGACCGGGACAGCCGGCGCCGATGCGCAGCGCAGCGCCGCGCACCGGAGTCCGGTACTGACGAAGGCGGACGTTCAGGGCGTCGTTGTCCGCTACGTACTAGACCAACCCATTCAAGGTTGGCGCAGCGCCTGATACGCCTGATGAATGCCGCGACTTCGCGCGCTGGGAGCCGGACGGTCGCGTCGGTGGCGAACAGCGTGAGCGCGTCGAGTAGGGCCGCGACAGGCACGATGTCGTCCCGGTGCAGTTCGTCGATGAACCAGAGCACACCGCGCACCTCCATTGCGCAAGTTGCCGTGCAGGCGCGAAGCGCCTGGTCGCCGGAGAGCAACACGCATCCCTCGTGCTGCTCGGCCAGTGCGAAGGCGAAGCCATGATGGATCGAGACGCGCGGAGCCTCCCGGCTGACCTCTACCGCGCGTGTGACGCGGTCGCCGCGAAGGTCGACTACCTGCAACCCGGCACGGAGGAGCGCGCCCTTCTCCGCGGCGGTGAACCTCAGCAGCCCATCCCCAAAGAGCGTGTTGGGGATCAGCAGTTCGTAAGGCAACCGCACAAGCGCGTCGAGGAGGGACGCCTTGCGGAGATCGATCAGGCAGCTACTGTCACTGACATCAACACCCAACGCGCATAGCGCCCATTCGAGGTCAGGTAGGGGCATGGCAGGTCCTCTGGCGGGACCCGCCAGGAGGATGCCCCCAGCCCGATGCCCCGCACGCCCCCAACAATGCCCCCAGCCCGTGCCGGCTGTCAGAAGAGCCCGGCGAACCTCGGAGAACAAGAAAGCCCCGTGTGACGGGGCTTTAGGGTGTCTTCGCGGCTCTCTGCGGACCTAAATCGCATTCTGGCGGAGACGGAGGGATTCGAACCCTCGATGCAGGTTTTGCCCACATACTCCCTTAGCAGGGGAGCACCTTCGGCCACTCGGTCACGTCTCCGGCGAAGTCGACGACATTCTACAACCGGCCGCCGCGCGGACGACGGCCCGCTGCCGCCGCCGCGCACTCAGGCCGTGCCCGGCCCCTCGAGCTCGAACGCGCGATGCAGGGCCCGAACGGCGAGCTCCATGTACTTCTCGTCGATCACGACGCTGGTCTTGATCTCGCTGGTCGTGATCATCTGGATGTTGATGCCCTCCTCCGATAGCGTGCGGAACATCTTCGCAGCCACGCCCACGTGGCTGCGCATGCCGATGCCGACGATGCTGACCTTGGCGATCTTCGTGTCGCCGCGGACCTCGGCCGCGCCGATGGCCGGCTGCACGCGGTTCTTCAGCACGTCGAGCGCGCGCGGGAAGTCGTTGCGAGGCACCGTGAAGCTGAAGTCGGTGCGGCCGTCGTGGCTGAGGTTCTGGATGATGACGTCGACGTCGATGTTGGCCTCGGCCACCGGCCCCAGGATCTGGAACGCGATGCCGGGCCGATCGGGAACGCCGATCACGGAGATCTTCGCCTCGTCGCGGTTGAACGCGATGCCGGCCACGACGGCTTGTTCCATCTTCTCGTCTTCCTCGAACGTGATCAGCGTGCCCGACCGAGCCTCCTCGTCGAGCGGGATGTCCCAGGGCGTGAAGCTCGACAGCACGCGGGTCGGGACACGGTACTTGCCGGCGAACTCCACCGAGCGGATCTGCAGCACCTTGCTGCCCAGGCTGGCCATCTCGAGCATCTCCTCGAAGCTGATGGTGGCCAGCCGCCGCGCCTCGGGCACGATGCGCGGGTCGGTGGTGTAGACCCCGTCGACGTCGGTGTAGATCAGGCACTCGTCGGCCTTCAGCGCCGCGGCCACCGCCACGGCCGACGTGTCGCTGCCGCCGCGGCCGAGCGTGGTGACGTTGTCGGCCGGGTCGATGCCCTGGAAGCCCGTGATGATGACGACGCGGCCGGCGTCGAGGTCGCGGCGCACGCGCTCGCCGTCGATGCGCGTGATGCGCGCCTTGGTGTAGGCGCTGTCGGTCTCGATCGGAACCTGCCAGCCAGCGTAGCTGACGGCGGGCACGCCCTGGGCGTGCAGCGCGAGGGCCAGCAGGCCCACCGAGACCTGCTCGCCGGTTGCCGCGACGGCATCCAACTCCCGCATGGACTCTGGCGTCGCCGCGTGCGGCAGCAGCTCCCTGGCCAGGCCGAGCAGGCGGTTGGTCTCGCCGCTCATCGCCGAGGGCACGACCACCATCCGGTGGCCGGCACGCGCCCATTTGGCCACGCGCTGCGCGACGCTGCGGATCCTCTCGGTGGAGCCCATCGAGGTGCCACCGTACTTGTGAACGATCAGGGCCATCTTCTGCCAGCGGTGCGCCGCTGGCGGCCCCGGCCGCCAGCGCAAAGCCCGGCATTTTACGGGCCGGAGCCCGCCGCCCCGGCCGGCCGTGCGTGCGTGAAGGCGAGTCGGCCCCGGCGCAGCAGCAGTCGCCCGCCGGGCGCAGGCCACTGGGCGTGCCGGCACTGCGGCAGCTCGGCGGCCAGCCGCCGCACCAGCGTCTCGGGCACCGGCGCCGGCAGCGCGCCGGCCAGCCAGGCGCGCAGCGCGAGCACGCGGCGCGCCGACGCGAGCGCCAGCCAGCCCGGAACCTGCAGCGCGCCGCCCGGCTCGAGGAGCGCGCAGCGGTCGGCCTCGGCCACCTCGGCGAGCACCGCCGCCTCGCCCGCGGCACGCTCGGCAGCGCGGGCGAGCGTCGTCTCGGCGTCGGGGAACGCGTCCAACAGCGCCGGCCAGACCGCCCCGCGCAGCCGGCCGCGGGCATAGCGCGGATCGGCGTTGCTGGTGTCCTCGACGCAACCCAACCGGTGCCGGCGCAGATAGGCTTCGACGGCAGATCGGGGCTGGTCGAGCCACGGCCGCACCCACAGGATGCCCTCGCGCTCGACGCGGCGGGGCATCGACGCCAGGCCAGCTGCGCCGCCGCCGCGCAGCGCCTGGATCAGGAAGGTCTCGGCCTGGTCGCGGCGGTGGTGCGCCAGCAGCACGACGCCGATCCCGCGCTCGCGCGCCATCGCCGCCAGGGCGAGGTAGCGGCCGCGGCGCGCCCAGGCCTCGACGCTGTCGCCCGGCGCCGGGGCGCCCTCGAGCCGCTGCCAACCGAAGCCCGCGCCCCAGCGTCGGCACTGCGCCGCCACGTGGTCGCGCCAGCGGTCGGCATCGGCCTGCAGCCCGTGATGCACGTGCAGGCCGTGCACCTCGATGCCGAACCCGCGCCCCGCGCGGGCGCAGCAGTGCAGCAGCGCGGTGGAGTCGCGGCCGCCGCTGGCGGCCACCGCGACGCGGCGCGCCGCCGCAGCGGCAGTGCCGCTCACCGCTCCTTCGTGTCGACGAAGCGGCCGTAGGAACGCAACCGCTCGTGGCGGCGCGCGAGCAGATCCTTGGGCTTCAGGTCGGACAGCTGCCGCAGCGAGTCGGACAGCGCGCGCTTGAGTTGCGCCGACATCCAGGGCACGTCGCGGTGAGCGCCACCGACCGGCTCGGAGACGATGCGGTCGATGACACCCAGGGCCTTGAGGCGGTGCGCGGTGATGCCCAGCGCCTCGGCGGCCTCGCTGGCGCGCTCGGCCGTCTTCCAGAGGATCGACGCGCAGCCCTCCGGCGAGATGACCGAGTACACCGAGAACTGCAGCATCAGCACCTGGTCGGCCACGCCAATGGCCAGCGCGCCGCCCGATCCGCCCTCACCGATGATCGTCGAGACGATCGGCACCTCGAGCTGGGCCATCTCGAAGACGTTGCGCCCGATCGCCTCGCTCTGCCCGCGCTCCTCGGCGCCGATGCCGGGGTAGGCGCCGGGCGTGTCGACGAAGGTGAACACCGGCAGGCCGAACTTCTCGGCCAGCTTCATCAGGCGCAGGGCCTTGCGGTAGCCCTCGGGCTTGCTCATCCCGAAGTTGCGCAGCGTGCGCTCCTTCGTGTCGCGGCCCTTCTGGTGGCCGATCACCATGCAGGGCTGGCCGTTGAAGCGCGCCAGGCCGCCGACGATGCTGAGGTCGTCGGCAAAGTGGCGGTCGCCGTGGAGTTCGTGCCAGTCGGTGAAGATCTGCGCCACGTAGTCCAGCGTGTACGGCCGCTGGGGGTGACGCGCGATCTGCGTCACCTGCCACGGTGTCAGGCTGGAGTAGATGTCCTTGGTGAGCTGCTGGCTCTTGGCGGACAGGCGGTCGATCTCCTCGGAGATGTCGACCGCCGACTCGTTCTGCACGTAGCGCAGTTCCTCGATCTTCGACTCGAGCTCGGCGATCGGCTGCTCGAACTCGAGGAAGTGTCTCTTGCTCACGCTCAGTACTCCACGGGAAGCGGGTCGAGGCTGCGCCAAATATACCAAGTGGCCACCGAGCGGTACGGCGTCCAGGCATCGGCCACCTCGCGGGCTTCGGCCCGCGAGACCGGCTCCCCGCTAAAGTAGGCCACGCTGATGCCCTTGAGCAGGCCGAGGTCGTCCAGCGGCAGCACGTCGGGGCGCATCAGGTGGAAGATCAGGAACATCTCGGCCGTCCAGCGGCCGATGCCCCGGATGGCCACCAGCTCGGCGACGATGGCCTCGTCGTCCATCCCGGCCCAGAGCGCGGGGCGGACGGCGCCGCCCGCGAAGTGCGCCGCCAGGTCGAGCAGGTACTCGGCCTTGCGCGCCGACAGGCCAGCCTGGCGCAGCGCCGCCGGGGCCAGCGCCTGCACGTGCGCCGGCGCGAGGTGCGTCGTCCGGCCGCCGACGGCGGCGGCGAAGCGGTCCCAGACCGCCTGCGCGGCCTTCACCGAGATCTGCTGGCCGACGATGGAGCGTGCCAGCGTGGTGAAGGCGTCGCCGCGGCTGGCCAGCCGCGCCTGACCGAAGCGCGGGATCAGCTTGCGCATCACGCGGTCGCGCCGAGCCAAGTGCCGGCAGGCTTCGTCCCAGTACTCCGGCGTGACCGGCAGCGCCGGCGCGGCGGGCTTGGCCATCGTGGTCAGGCGCGGACCCAGGTGGTGCCCTGCGCCGAGTCCTTCAGCACGACCCCGGCGGCGGCCAGCTCGTCCCGGATGCGGTCGGCCAGCGCGAAATCGCGCGCCTTCTTGGCCGCAGCGCGCGCGGCGATGCGCTCCTCGATCTCGGTCTCGTCCATGCCGCCGGCCGCGCCGACGCCCTGCAGCACATCGCGTGGCGCGCGCTGGAGGATCCCGAGCACCCCGCCCAGCGCCTTGAGCAGCGCCGCCGCGGCGAGCTGCCCCCGGTTGACCTCGGCGGCCAGATCGAACAACACCGCCAGCGCCACCGGTGTGTTGAAGTCGTCGTCCATGCCGGCCTTGAACGCCGCCGCGCGTGGATCGGCCCAGTCGATGCGGCCGGCCGCCTGCACGTCGCCGGCCGCCTCGAGCGCGCCGTAGAGGCGCCGCAACGCAGTGCGCGACTCCTCGAGCAGGCGGTCGCTGAAATTGAACGGGCTGCGGTAGTGCGTGCGCAGCATGAACAGCCGGATCGCCTCGCCGTCGTAGCGCTGGAGCACGTCGGCGATGGTGAAGAAGTTGCCGAGCGACTTCGACATCTTCTCGTCGTCGATGTTCAGGAAGCCGTTGTGCAGCCAGTAGCGGACGAACGGACCGCCGCTGGCGCCCTCGCTCTGCGCGATCTCGTTCTCGTGGTGCGGGAAGGTGAGGTCCTGCCCGCCACCGTGGATGTCGAACGGCTCGCCGAGCAGCGCCGAGCTCATCGCGCTGCACTCGATGTGCCAGCCCGGACGTCCGGGGCCGTAGGCGCTGGCCCAGGTGGCGTCGGCGGGCTCGCCAGGCTTGGCGGCCTTCCACAGCACGAAGTCGAGCGGGTCGTCCTTGTCGCCGGCGACCGCGACGCGTTCGCCCGCGCGCAGCTCGTCGAGGCTCTTGCCGCTGAGCCTGCCGTAGCCGGGAAAGCGGCGCACCGCGAAGTTCACGTCGCCGCCTGCGGCGCGGTAGGCGAGGCCGCGGTGCTCGAGGCGGTCGATCAGGTCGAGCATCTGCGGCACATACTCCGTCGCACGCGGCTCGTGGGTCGGCGCCAGCATGCCCAGCGCACCGAGGTCGCGGTGCATCGCGCCGATCATCTGGTCGGTCAAGGCCCGGATCGTGGTGCCGCGCTCGACGGATCGGCGGATGATCTTGTCGTCCACGTCGGTGATGTTGCGCACGTAGGTGACCTCGTAGCCGCTCGCCAGCAGCCAGCGGTAGATCACGTCGAAGGCCAGCATCATGCGGGCGTGGCCGAGGTGGCACAGGTCGTACACCGTGATGCCGCAGACGTACATGCCCACCCTGCCCGGCCGCAGCGCCACGAACTCCTCGAGGCGGCGCGTCAGAGAGTTGTGCAGGCGAAGCGGCATGGTGAAGGACGGGGATCCGGGTGGTGGTGCCGGCGGGCGTAGGGACGGGATCGCCACGCACCGCGCCGGGCCGGGGCCGGCGCGGCCGCACTGCGGCCCGCGGCCGCGGGGCGTCGGGTCCGCCGACGGACGGCCCCGATAGAATGCGATCCAGTATAGCGGCGGGCATCGGGCCCGCCGGCCGGCGCGCCGGCAGTGCCCGACCCTGCAGCCTGACCCGCGCATGCCCGTCCGCCCCCGCATTGCCCCCGCGTTGCTCGTGCTGGTCCTGTCCAGCATCGGGTTCGCGGTCCCCGCGCGCGCCGGCGACGCCGAGGTCGCGCGCGACATGCTGGCCCGGGGCGATCCGGTGCGGGCGCTGGAACTCGTCGACACCGCCCTGTTGCGGCAGCCACTGGACGCCACGCTCGGGTTCCTGCGTGGGGTGGCGCTGATGGACCTCCAGCGTGACGGGGAGGCGCTCACACAGTTCGAGGGGCTCGCCGAGCGGTACCCGGAACTGCCCGAGCCGTTCAACAACCTCGCCCTGCTGCACGCGCGGGCCGGCCGGCTCGAGCCGGCGCGGCAGGCGCTCGAGTCGGCGCTGCGCAACGACCCGGGGCACCGCACGGCACGCGCCAATCTCGGCCTCGTGCACCTGATGCTCGCGCGCCAGCACTGGGAACTGCTGGCCGCCGGTGGACCGGTCGATCCCGCACTGGCGCGACGGCTGGAAGGCGTGCGCGTACTGCTGTCCGCCGCACCCCGCTAGACTCCATCGCCTTTCCTCCGTCGCCCCGCCGTGCCGCCCCGCGCCCTCATGAACCTTGCCGTCACTCCCCTGGTACGCCTCGCGCCGCGCATGCTGCCGCGCCTTGCCGCCCCGCTGGTCGCTGCCCTGACGCTGATGCTCGCACTGCCCGCGGCGGCGCAGCAGGTGCGGCTGCAGACTTCCGAGGGCGACATCGTCGTCGAGCTCGACCGAGACAAGGCCCCGAGGACGGTGGACAACTTCCTCCAGTACGTGCGCGCCGGCCATTACGACGGCACTGTGTTCCACCGGGTGATCGACGGCTTCATGATCCAGGGCGGCGGCATGAAGGCCGACATGAGCGAGAAGCCCACGCGCGCGCCGATCCCGCTGGAGAGCCGCAACGGCCTGTCCAACGTGCGCGGCACGGTCGCGATGGCACGCACCGCCGTGCCCGACTCGGCGACCGCGCAGTTCTTCATCAACGTCGCCGACAACGCGTTCCTCGACCAGCCGCGCGCCCGTGATGGCAACGGCTACGCGGTGTTCGGCAAGGTGGTCGCCGGCATGGACGTGGTCGACCGCATCCGCACCGTGCCCACCGCCAACCGCGGCATGCACTCCAACGTGCCGGTTCAACCGGTGACCATCAAGCGCGCCAGCGTGGAGGCGAAATGACCAGGACCGTCCGCATGGAAACCAGCGCGGGCTCGATCCGCATCGAGCTCGACGACGAGAAGGCGCCGCAGTCGGCGGCCAACTTCCTCGAGTACGTCAACAAGGGCCATTACGACGGCACGGTGTTCCACCGCGTGATCCCGGGCTTCATGATCCAGGGCGGCGGCTTCGAGCCCGGCATGAAGCAGAAGCCAACGGCGGCCCCGATCCGCAACGAGGCCGGCAACGGCCTGAAGAACCGGCGCTACACGCTGGCGATGGCGCGGACGAGCGACCCGCACTCGGCCACCGCGCAGTTCTTCATCAACACTGCCGACAACGGGTTCCTCGACTTCCGCGCCGAGAACGCGCAGGGCTGGGGCTATGCGGTGTTCGGGCGCGTCGTCGAGGGCAGCGAGGTGATCGACTCGATCGAGCGCGTCCAGACCGGCCGCAAGGGCTTCCACGACGACGTTCCGCTCGAGGACGTTCGCATCGAGCGGGCGGTCGAGGTCCGGTGAATCCGCGCGCCGACGCCCGGCACGAAGACCGGGCGACGATGCCGCGCTACTTCCAGGTCGCGGCGCACGAGCGCTGGCGGCGCATCGACTTCATCTCCGACCTGCACCTGGCCGAGGACATGCCGCGCACCTTCGCGGCCTGGGAGCGGCACCTGCTCGACACCCCGGCCGACGCGGTCTACATCCTGGGCGACCTGTTCGAGGTCTGGGTCGGCGACGACGCGCGCCACCGGGCGTTCGGCCGCCGCTGCATCGACGTGCTGTCCGAGGCCGCGAGCCACCGCACGATCGGCATCATGGTCGGCAACCGCGACTTCCTGCTCGGCGGCGCGATGCTGCGCGACTGCGGGGCGCTGGCGCTGCCCGACCCCACGCTGCTCGTCGCCTGGGGCCAGCGCATCCTGCTCACCCACGGCGACGCGCTCTGCCTGGCCGACGAGCCCTACCAGGCGTTCCGGCGCGAGGTGCGAAGCCCGCGTTGGCAGCGCGAGTTCCTCGCCCGGCCGCTGGCCGAGCGGCAGCGCATCGCCGCCGACCTGCGCGCCGCGAGCGCCTCGCGGCGCCGCTTCGACGGCGACCCGGACCTCGATGTCGACCCCGCGGAGGCGGTGCGCTGGCTCCACCTGCAGGGAGCGGCCGAGATGGTGCACGGGCACACGCACCGGCCGGGCAGCGGCACGCTGGCGCCCGGTTATCGGCGCCACGTGCTGAGCGACTGGGACCTCGACCGGGTCGATCCGGGCGCAGCCGGGCGGGCCGAGGTGCTGCGTCTGACGCGCGACGGCTTCGCGCGCGTGCCGCCCTCGCGCGGGCGCTGAGGCCGCCCCGCGACCCCGCTGCAGCCCGGGCGGCCTTGCCGATGATTGCCCGCTGGTGGCACGCAATGCGCCGGCGCCGCGAGGACGCGGCCGCGGCCCGCCGGCCGATCCCGGACGACCTGTGGCGCCGCACGCTGGTGCGCTACCCCTTCCTGCGCCGGCGCGACGCCGCCGCCGCGGCCGAGCTGCGCCGCCTGACGAGTCTGTTCCTCGACCGCAAGGAGTTCAGCGCCGGCGGCGGGCTGCGCCTGACCGATGCGATCGTGGTCGCGATCGCGGCGCAGGCCGTGCTGCCGGTGCTGCGCCTGGGCATCGACCGCTACGACGGGTTCGTGGGCATCGTCGTCCATCCCGACCAGGTCGTGGCGCGGCGCGAGGTCACCGACGAGCACGGCCTGGTCCACGAGTACGACGAGGTGCTGGCCGGCGAGGCGATGGAGGGCGGCCCGGTGATGCTGTCGTGGCGCGACGTCCGCGCGGCGGGGCTTGGCGGCGCCGGCGGCTACAACGTCGTCATCCACGAGTTCGCGCACGTGCTGGACATGGCCGACGGCGTGGCCGACGGCGTGCCCGCGCTGCCGCCCGAACTGCCGCGGTCGGAATGGCTCGGCGTGCTTCGCTCGGAGTACGAGGCCTTCGTGCAGCGCGTGGACGCGGCGGGCGACGACGCCCCTGCCATGGCGCTGGACACCTACGCCGCGAACGGACCCGAGGAGTTCTTCGCCGTGGCCAGCGAGAGCTTCTTCGTCGACCCGGTCGCGCTGCGCACCGACCATCCGGCGCTGTACGCGCTGCTGGGCCGCTGGTACCGGCAGGACCCGGCCACGGAGACTGCGCCGAGGCGCGGCGGCGCGGCCTGAGCCGAGCGCCAAGCCGCGCACGGACCGCCTCCGCTGCCTGGCCGAGGCCGGGCAGCGGCGCGCGCTTCAGGCGGGAGTCGCCTCGGTGCGGGGCTTGTCGCTCTTGCGCGGCGGCTGGATGTCCAGCAGCACCTCGCCCTTGTCGTCGAGGTCGACGCTCAGGCGCCCCCCGTCGACGAGCCGGCCGAACAGCAGCTCGTCGGCGAGCGCGCGGCGGATCATGTCCTGGATCAGCCGCTGCATCGGCCGCGCGCCCATCAGCGGGTCGAAGCCCTTCTTGGCCAGGTGCTTGCGCAGCGCGTCGGTGAAGGTGACCTCGACCTTCTTCTCGGCGAGCTGGCTCTCGAGCTGCAGCAGGAACTTGTCGACCACGCGCAGGATGATCTCCTCGTCCAGCGCGCGGAAGCTGACGATCGCATCGAGCCGGTTGCGGAACTCCGGCGTGAACAGGCGCTTGATGTCGGCCATCTCGTCGCCCTGCTCGCGCCGCGTCGTGAAGCCGATCGTCGACTTGTTCATCGTCTCGGCACCGGCATTGGTCGTCATGATGACGATCACGTTGCGGAAGTCGGCCTTGCGCCCGTTGTTGTCGGTCAGCGTGCCGTGGTCCATCACCTGCAGCAGCACGTTGAAGACGTCGGGATGCGCCTTCTCGATCTCGTCGAGCAGCAGCACGGCATGCGGCTTCTTCGTGATGGCCTCGGTCAGCAGGCCGCCCTGGTCGAAGCCGACATAGCCCGGGGGCGCGCCGATCAGCCGGCTGACGGCGTGCCGCTCCATGTACTCCGACATGTCGAAGCGGATCAGGTCGATGCCGAGGATGTAGGCGAGCTGCTTGGCCACCTCGGTCTTGCCGACGCCGGTGGGGCCGCTGAACAGGAACGAGCCGATCGGCTTGTCGGGCTTGCCCAGGCCCGAGCGGGCCATCTTGATGGCCGCGGCCAGCGCCTCGATCGACGCGTCCTGGCCGAACACCACGCTCTTGAGGTCGCGCTCGAGGGTCTTGAGCTTGTCGCGGTCGTCGCTGGACACGCTCTGCGGCGGGATCCGCGCGATCTTGGCGACGATCTCCTCGACCTCGCTGCGGGTGATCGTCTTCTTCTGCTTGGTCTTGGGCAGGATGCGCTGCGCGGCGCCGGCCTCGTCGATGACGTCGATCGCCTTGTCGGGCAGGTGCCGGTCGTTGATGTACTTGGCCGACAGCTCGGCCGCCGCCTGCAGCGCCCCCAGCGCGTACTTGACCTGGTGGTGCTCCTCGAAGCGGCTCTTCAGACCCTTGAGGATCTCGACCGTCTGCTCCACCGAGGGCTCCACCACATCGACCTTCTGGAAGCGCCGCGACAGCGCCGCGTCCTTCTCGAAGATGCCGCGGTACTCGGTGAAGGTGGTCGCGCCGATGCACTTGAGCTGGCCGCTGCCGAGCGCCGGCTTCAGCAGGTTGCTCGCGTCGAGCGTGCCGCCGCTGGCGGCGCCCGCGCCAATCAGCGTGTGGATCTCGTCGATGAACAGGATCGAGTTGGGCTGGTCCTTCAGCTGCTTGAGCACGCCCTTCAGGCGCTGCTCGAAGTCGCCGCGGTACTTGGTGCCGGCCAGCAGCGCGCCCATGTCGAGCGTGTAGACCGTGGCCTCGAGCAGCACCTCGGGGACGTCCTTCTCCGTGATGCGCCAGGCCAGCCCCTCGGCGATGGCGGTCTTGCCGACACCGGCCTCGCCCACCAGCAGCGGGTTGTTCTTGCGCCGGCGGCACAGCACCTGGATCACGCGCTCGACCTCGTGCTCGCGGCCGATCAGAGGGTCGATCTTGCCCTCGCGCGCGAGCTGGTTGAGGTTCTGCGTGAACTGGTCCAGCGGGGAGCCCTTGCCGTCACCCTGGGCGCCGTCCTCCTTCTCGCCCTCGTTGCTGCTCGACTCGTTGCTCTTGGCCGGCTCGGGGGGGTCGCTCTTCTTGATGCCATGGGCGATGTAGTTGACGACGTCCAGCCGCGTGACGCCCTGCTGGTGCAGGTAGTAGACGGCGTGCGAGTCCTTTTCGCCGAAGATCGCGACCAGCACGTTGGCGCCGGTGACTTCCTTCTTGCCGCTGCCGGTGCTCTGCACATGCATGATCGCGCGCTGGATCACGCGCTGGAAACCGAGCGTGGGCTGCGTGTCCACCTCCTCGGAGCCGCCGACCGTGGGCGTGTTCTCCTTGATGAAGGTGGTCAGGCTCTTGCGCAGGTCGTCGATGTTGGCGGCGCAGGCGCGCAGCACCTCGGCGGCCGAAGGGTTGTCGAGCAGCGCCATCAGCAGGTGCTCTACGGTGATGAATTCGTGCCGCTGCTGGCGCGCCTCGACGAACGCCATGTGCAGACTGACCTCGAGTTCCTGGGCGATCATGCGGCCTCCATAATGCATTGCAGCGGATGGCCGTCGCGTCGGGCGGCCGTCAGCACCAGTTCGACTTTCGTCGCGGCGATGTCCTTGGGATAGACGCCGCACACGCCGCGGCCCTCGTGGTGGATCTTCAGCATGATGCGCGTCGCGGTGTCCGCGTCACGCTGGAAGTACTGCTGAAGCACCATCACGACGAATTCCATCGGCGTGTAGTCGTCGTTGAGCATGACGACCTGGTACAGCGAGGGCGGCTTCGTGCGGGCGCGGCGACGCTCGGCGACGACCGCACCCGAGCCGCCCGCGTCCCGCGCCGGCGTGAGACCGGGCGGCTGCGGGGGCGGAGATGGCGGCTCCTCGGGCATGTCTCATTCTATGCACTTGGCGCTGCGACGCGCCGTGACGCAGGACATCACCGCGCCCCCGGTGCGCGCATCGTGTCGCCCGCCCGATGCCTCGGGCGCCGCCCCGGGCCGACCGGTGCCGGCGCGCAACTCGGCGCCCCCCCCCCTGGTGCACGGGCGGACAGGCGCCCGCCCTAGAGTTGTCCAGTCTTCGCGACACTGGAGGTGTGTCGGACGCTTGACAGTCCTTGGGCGGCAAGCGCAGAATTTTCGGGTCGAACAGCGAGGTGGCTCCATGGCAGTCGGAACGGTCAAGTGGTTCAACGACGCCAAGGGCTTTGGCTTCATCGAGCCGGAGGACGGCGGTGGGGACGTCTTCGCCCACTTCTCGGCGGTGCAGATGGAAGGCTTCCGCACGCTGAAACAGGGCAGCCGCGTCGCCTATGACCTCGTCCAGGGCCCCAAGGGCGACCTCGCTCAGAACATCCGGCCCATCGCCGCGGCGCAGCCTCAGGCCGAACGCACGACCGGTTGACTGGCGCGGCCCGAGGGCTGCACACCCTGGCCGCCGCCGGCCGGCGGCTTGGTTTGCGCCCGGGTTCGCGGTCATCTTCGACGCACGTTGTCACGTTGCGGCGGGTGCGCGGATACCGGCCATGGTTCCTCCGACGCCTTCCGCAAGCGCACCGCCAGCCACGACGAGCGACGTCGAGGCGCTGGTCCGGGCGGCGCAGTACGAGATGGTCGTCGACCGCTCACGGTCCGCGAACCTCATCGGCACGCCGTTTGCGGCCGTCGTCGTCTGGCTCCTCTGGGACAGCGTCGACCCGGGCCGGCTGCTTGGATGGCTGGCCCTGAAGGGTCTGTGCAGCCTGGCGCGCATAGCCATCACGCGTGCATTCGACCGCGAGCGTGCGACCGGATCGCTGCGTTGGGGCCGCCGCTTCGTCTGGGCCATCGCCGCCGACGGCGCGGTGTTCGGGCTGCTTGGCACCCTGTTGCTGCCGGTGCACGACGTCGCGCTGAGCGCCGTGATGGTGGCCACGCTGATCGGCATCGCAGCAATCGGCCTCGTGGTGCTGTCCCCCAGCCTGCAGGCGGCCCTCGCCCTCACGATTCCGACCCTGCTTCCGGCCGCCGCGATGCAGTTCCTGCGCGGAGACACCCTGTCGACCTACATCGGCATCGGCATGATGGTCTTCCTCGGGCTCACCGTGCTCGAGGGTCGACGCGCCGCGGCGCACACCCGCGACATGCTGCGCCTTCGCTTCCGGATGGACGAGCTGGCGGCACAGCGCCAGCAGGCGCTGGACGAGGCCAAGCGCAGCAGCGCGGTGAAGGGCCAGTTCCTGGCCACGATGAGCCACGAGTTGCGCACGCCGCTGCACGGCATGCTGGGGCTGACCCGCCTGATGCGACGCGAGGGTGCTGCCGGCAGCGCGGCCGCAGACCGCCTGGAGGTCATGGAGCGCACTGGCGAACACCTGCTGAACGTGATCAACGAGGTGCTCGAGCACTCGCGGCTCGACGGTGGCCACCTGAAGCTGCGGCCGCTGCCCTTCGATCCGCGGGCCCTGATCGACTCGGTGGCCGGGCTGATGCGGCCGTCCGCGCTCGAGAAAGGGCTGGCACTGACCCTGGTGGACCGGCTGCCCCCAGGCCTGCACCTCGTGGGCGACGCGCACCGCGTTCGCCAGGTGCTGTTGAACCTGGCCGGCAACGCCCTGAAGTTCACCGACCACGGTTCGGTCACGATCGAGGCGCAGCTCGACGCAGGGCGGCGTCTGTGCATCGACGTGAGCGACACGGGCCCCGGCGTCGCGCCCGCGGAGCGGGAACGGATCTTCGAGGCCTTCCGGCAGCTCGACGGCTCGTTCTCACGCCGGCACGGCGGCAGCGGGCTCGGCCTCACCATCTCGCGCCAGCTGGTCGAGGCGATGGGCGGCACGATCGAGTGCCGCGACGCGCCTGGCGGCGGCGCCTGCTTCAGCGTCGGCCTGCCCCTGCCCACGGCCGCAGCTCCTGCGCCCGGCATGCCGCCGCCGCCACATCGACACAGTCTCTCGGGCCGCGTGCTCCTGGTGGAGGACAACCCCGTCAACGCGATGGTGGCACAGGAGACCCTGCGCATCCTCGGCTTGGAGGTGGTGACCGTCGCCGGCGGCGAACAGGCCGTGGCCTGTGCGACGCAGGACCGCTTCGACCTGATCCTGATGGACTGCCAGATGCCCGGCGTGGACGGATTCGAGGCCACCTCGCGCATCCGCCGCCACGAGCGGGGGACCGGGGCCGACCGCGTGCCGATCGTGGCACTGACCGCCAACGCCCTCCTCGGCGACCGGGAGCGAAGTCTCGCCGCGGGCATGGACGACCACATCGCCAAGCCCTTCCGCGACGACGACCTGATCCGGGTGCTGGGCCGCCTGCTGCCCGAGGTGGGCAGCGCGGCCGAAGCCTGAAGCCCAGCCACCTCGGTGGGGGCAGACACCGGGTGGCTCCGCCGAGCCGCGACCGCCACGGGTTGTCAGCCGATTGCGACAACACGTAGACTCAGTGTATGCAAAGTCTGGACAGCCCGGCTCCGGCCGCGGAGCGGTCTGCACGGCGGCCCCTCGACGGCCTGCGCGCGAGGGGGTCGGGGACCCGGGCCCTCCGGGCGGGAGCGCAACCGTCCACCGTCACGGCAGGCCCGGCGCCGGCACGGCCACGGGCCTGCACGGGCCTGCGCGCACCGCATCGCCTCCAGCGTGCCGCCCGGTGAAGTTTCACCCGCGCCGCCGCAGTGGCCGCACATCCGCTGGCGCACTGCGCCGCAGCCCGACGTCCGCGCTCTGCGCGATCCGGCCCTGTCTGTGCAGAACCTTCTCACCACGATCCGCCCCGAGACCGATCCGGAGATCCCCATGACCCAAGAGATCGCAGCCGCGCCGCCATTCCTGCAGGAACCGTTGCCCAGCTACCAGGAGTACGAGACGGAGCGCATGCAGGAGCGGGCCGCAACGTTCTACCGCGACATCGCGCGGCGCCGCACGGTGCGCGACTTCGACTCGCGGCCGGTGCCGCGCGCCGTCATCGAGGACTGTCTGCTCGCAGCCGGCACGGCGCCCTCGGGCGCCAACCAGCAGCCCTGGTTCTTCAGCGTCATCACCGACCCGGCGCGCAAGCGCCGCATCCGGGAGGCGGCCGAGAAGGAAGAGCGCGAGTTCTACGGCGGCAAGGCACCGAAGGAGTGGCTGGACGCTCTGGCGCCGCTGGGCACCGACCCGAACAAGCCCTTCCTCGAGGAGGCGCCGGTTCTGATCGGCATCTTCGCGCAGAAGTACGGCGTGCGGCCCGACGGCACGCGCCTCTCGCACTACTACGTGCCCGAGTCGGTGGGCATCGCCTCGGGTTTCCTGATCGCCGCGCTGCACCACGCGGGCCTGGCTACGCTGACCCACACGCCCAGCCCGATGGGCTTCCTCAACGAGATCTGCGGTCGGCCGGCGTCGGAGAAGCCGGTGATCCTGCTGGTGGTTGGCTACCCCAGGCCGGGATGCCTGGTGCCGGTGCATGGGGGCATCAAGAAGCCGCTGGCGCAGATAGCGCAATGGCTGGATGCCGAACCGGAGGCGGCGTGATACGCACGGCCGCTTGGCTGGCCGCCCACTGCCTGGCACTCGCCATGGCTCCGGCCTCGGCGGCACCGGCCGGGTCCGCGGAACCCGCACCCGGTGAACTGTGCAAACCCACGGAGTACCGCGCCTTCGACTTCGCGCACGGCCACTTCCGCATGCGGGGCGCCGGCGGACCGCTGGCAGGCCACCTGCGCATGACGCCGATGCTGATGGGCTGCGCCAGCCGCGGCCACTGGCGCGGTGCCATTGCGGGGCGCGGCGAGGTGACGACCTGGTTCGACCGCTTCCAGCAGCGCTGGCACCAGCTCTACGTCAACGACGATGGGCACCCGCTGATGATGAGCGGGGGCATGCGAGACGGCGCGCTGGTCTTCACCGGCGTCAACACCTTCTTCGACGGGCGTGTGGGGCTGCACCGGATGAGCTGGTCGCCCCTGCCGGGTGGCGGGCTGCGCCAGCACTGGGAGTTCTCCGCAGACGATGGCAAGAGCTGGGAGACGCTGATCGACGCCCGGGGCACGCGGCTGCAACCCGCTCGGCGTTAGCCGCAGCTTGCATCCTGCAGTCAACGACAAGTAGACTGCGTGTATGCAAAATAACGGATACACGGCCGATGCGGATGTGCGGTCCGGGTGGTTGCCGCTCGACGAGCGGCACACGATGTACTTCGAGGAGTCGGGCAACCCGCGAGGGCGGCCGGTCGTCTACCTGCACGGCGGCCCCGGCGCCGGCATGGAGCCGAGCATCCGCCGGCTGCACGACCCGCAGGCCTATCGCCTGGTGATGTTCGACCAGCGCGGCTGCGGCCGTTCGACGCCGGCGGGTGAGCTGCGCGACAACACCACGCAGCACCTGGTGGCCGACATCGAGCGCCTGCGCGAACACCTCGGCATCGACCGCTGGATCGTGTCTGGCGGCTCGTGGGGCAGCACGCTGGCGCTGGCCTATGCACAGGCACATCCGCAGCGCTGCCAGGCGCTGGTGCTGCGGGGCATCTGGCTGGGGTCGGTCCGCGAGATGCAGTGGTTCCAGGGTGGCCTGCGCAACTTCTACCCTGACGTATGGGAGCAGACGGTCGGTCCTCTGGCACCTGGGGAAGCGGACGGCTACTTCGAGCGCCTTCGCGACCGGATCCTCGACCCCGATCCTGCCGTGGCTGGCCCGGCCGCCGTGCTGAAGTCGCGCTACGAGTGGCTGAGCTGCTCGTCCAACCCGAGCGCCGAAGATCTCGCGGCCATCGACGCCGAGCTGACGCCGGCGTATTGCATCCCCTACCAGCGCGTCGGCACCCACTACCGCCGACACCACTTCTTTCTGGCACCCGACCAGCTGCTCGACGGCATGCCGGCGATCCGACACATCCCCGGCTTCATCGTCAACGGCCGG
This sequence comes from Rubrivivax sp., assembly GCA_020248915.1. Taxonomy (GTDB): domain Bacteria; phylum Pseudomonadota; class Gammaproteobacteria; order Burkholderiales; family Burkholderiaceae_C; genus Rubrivivax. The sequence continues at coordinate 382,732 of JADCGP010000008.1, forward strand.
CTGGACGTCGTTTGTCCGCCCGTGACCGCCTTCGAGCTCAAGAAGGCCTGGCCCGAAGCCCGGCTGGAGCTGGTGCCGCAGGCCGGTCACTTCAGCACCGAACCCGGTATCGCCGCGGCGCTGCTGCGGATCATGGAGAGTCTCAAGTGATCAAGGTGATGTGGTTCCTAAAGCGCGCCGATGGCATGAGCCTGGAGGCCTTCCGCGACTGGTGGCTGAGCCGCCATGCGCACGATGTCGCGCGACACCAGGCGCCCCACCTGCTGCGCTACGTGGTCAACGTGCGCCGCGATGACAGCGGCCTCGGCGGCAGGCCCGCCGACGACCACGAGTGGGACGGGGTGGCCGAGCAGTGGTTCGCCGACGAGGCCGCCTACAACGCCGTCTACGACGGCGGGCCGAGCCCCACGCGCGGCGACACGCTAGCCCACACGAGCCGATTCGCCCGCCTGGTGGTGACCGAACACGAGTTCACCTCTCTTAACGGAGCGTCCTGATGAAGCACGACCTCAACCGCCGCCAGGCGGCACTTTCCATCGGCCTGCTGGCGGCGGGCGGCTTGGCGCAAGCCCAAGAGAAGCCTGCGGTGCGCATCCTCGTCGGCTTTGCGCCAGGGGGGTCCGCCGACATCCTGGCAAGACTCCTGGCCGAGAAGTTGCGCCCTGTGCTCGGGCAAAACGTCATCGTCGAAAACAAGCCGGGGGCAGCCGGGCGGCTGGCATTGGGCGATCTCAAGCGCGCCGCACCCGATGGCCTGACCCTTTGCCTGGTTGGAGGGGCTGCGCTCGTGGCGCTGCCCTGGGTGTTCAAGAACGTCGGCTACGACCCGTTCAAGGACTTCACTCCCGTGGCGGGCGTGACGACTTTCGACTTCGCCCTGACGGCGGGGCCCGGTGCCCCACCAGGTGACCTGAGGGCCCTTCTGGCCTGGATGAAGGTCAACCCCAGCAAAGCCAGCTATGGCCACTCTGGCGCCGGGACCTTGCCGCACTTCACCGGGTTCCTCATCTCGCAGGCCACAGGCGTATCGATGACGCACGTGCCCTACAAAGGTGCTGCGCCGGCCGTGCAGGACCTGCTTGCAGGGCAGATTCCGCTCGTCATCGATACCGCCGCGGAGACCATGGAGCACCACCGCGCGGGTCGCCTGCGCATCGTGGCCGTCACGGGCGAGAAGCGCTCGCGGTTGCTGCCAGAGGTTCCCACCATGAAGGAAGCGGGCGTCGACGTGGCCTCCGATGGTTTCCTCGCGCTGTATGGCCCTCCCGGCATGGCGCCCGATCTTGTGACCCGGCTGTCATCCGCAGTGGCCGAGGTCATGAGACTGACCGATACCCAGGAACGAATCGCAGCCCTGGGACAACAGGCCAGCTACGCCGCTGCCGCTGATCTGGCACGGATGCAGGCTGCGCATTACCGGCGCTGGGAGGCTCCGATCAAGGCCAGCGGCTTCACCGCCGACTGACACCACCGCGGCCCCTTGCACCATGCGTGTTCTCTTCGTGATGTTCGACACCTTGAACCGCCGTTCGCTGCAGTGCTACGGCGGCAACACGGTCAAGACGCCCAACTTCAACCGTCTCGCCAGCCGCTCGGTGGTCTTCGACACGCACTACGTCGGCAGCCTGCCCTGCATGCCGGCGCGGCGCGAGATGATGACCGGGCGCTACAACTTCCTGCACCGGTCCTGGGGTCCGCTGGAGCCGTTCGACCATGCGTTGCCCGAATTGCTCTACCAGTCCAAGGGCGTCTACAGCCACCTGTGCACGGACCACCTGCACTACTGGGACGACGGCGGCTCGACCTACCACAACCGGTTCGACAGCTACGACCTGATTCGCGGGAACCAGGGTGACCCCTGGAAGGCGGTCGTCGCGCCGGACGAGGCGGCGTGGAAGGAGAAGTACCACCCCGTGCAGCTGCGCACCGAGCGCCGCAACGTCTTCCGGCGCGACATGATCAACCGCGAGTTCATCAAGACGCCGGAAGACTATCCGGCGGCCAAGACCTTCCAGGCCGGGCTGGAGTTCCTCGAGCGCAACAAGGACGCCGACAACTGGTTCCTGCAGATCGAGACCTTCGACCCACACGAGCCCTTCGACGTGCCGGCGATGTGGCGCGCCGATTACCCGACGCACTATCGCGGGCCCACGCTGGACTGGCCGCCCTATGGCCCGGTCCACGAAACTCCCGACGAGGTGGCCGAGCTGCGCGCGAACTATGCCGCCACGCTGGCCCACTGCGACCACCAGCTCGGCCGCGTGCTCGACTTCCTGGACCGGCACGACATGTGGAAGGACACCGCCGTGCTGATGACCACCGACCATGGTTTCCTGCTCGGCGAGCAGGACCTCTGGGGCAAGTGCCTGATGCCCGTGTACAACGAGGTGGCCCACATCCCTCTGACCCTCTGGCACCCGGCACACGCGGCTCGGGCTGGGCAACGTCGCACCGCGCTCACGCAGACCATCGATCTGGTTCCGACATTCCTCGACATGTTCGGAGTGCCTGCACCTGCCGAGGTGCAGGGCCGTTCGCTTCTGCCGGTTGTCGACGATCCTGACGCGCGCATCCGCGAGTTCGGTCTCTACGGGCAGCACGGTTGCGCGATCAACGTCACCGACGGCCGCTACACGCTCTTCTACTACCCGCCGGATATCAACGGCGGTGACCTCTACAACTACACCCTGATGCCCACCCACCTGAAGCGCCGTTTCAGCGTGGCCGAACTGCAGGGGGCCACGCTGGCACCGCCCTTCGACTTCACGCAAGGCGTGCCCCTGCTGAAGGTGCCATGCGACGAGAAGTCGCCGGTCTACAACTTCCTCGGGTCCGGGGTGCAGATCGACTGCCGCACCCGGCTGTACGACCTGCAGGAAGACCCGGGGCAACTGCACCCCATCGAAGCACCCGCAATCCGCGACCGGTTGCTGGATGAGCTCGTGGCCCTGATGCGCGCCAACGATGCTCCGGCCGAGGCCTATCGGCGCTTCGGACTCCCGGCACGCACCGCCGGCCATACGGCCTGAGAGGCCGCTCATTGGATCGCCGCCCATGCGTACCCCCAACCAGGAAGGCGGACTGCCGCAACGCGTGCTGATCACCGGTGCGTCCAGCGGCCTCGGCCAGGCGTGTGCCATCGCCTTCTGCGCCGATGGCGCCGAGGTGATCGGCCTGGACAGTAGCCCGGGTGACGCGACGGCCGCGGCGGCCGGCCCGCGGTTCCGCAGCGTACTCGCCGATCTGGCCGATGCAGCCCAGATCGAGGACGCCTTCGACCAGGTCGACCAGCTCTGGCAGGGCCGGTCGCCCGAGCTCTTCGTGGCCTGCGCCTCGATCTCGCGCTCAGGCCACTTCCTCGACGCCCCCGTGGCCGACATCGATGCGCAGCTCGCGGTCAACGTGCGCGGCATGATCCTGTGCGGGCAGCAGGTCGGCCGCCGAATGCAGGCCGCCGGTGGCGGGCGCATCGTGCACATCACCTCGGTGGCCGCCAGCACCGCCTGGGCGACCGAGCCGATCTACTGCGTCACCAAGGGCGCGCAGGCCTCGCTCACGCAGGCCATGGCCATCGAACTGGCGCCGTTCAACATCCAGGTCAATGCCATCGCGCCCGGGCCGCTGGAGGTGAACAGCGTGTCGATGGTGGGCACGCGGGCCGACCCCGTGGTGCTGCGCCACGACCTCGAGCGCACGCCGATGGGCCGCTTCGGCCGCACCGAGGACATCGTGCGCGCGGTGCGCTTCCTGGCGCAGGCGACGTGGATGACCGGCCAGACCATCGTGGTCGACGGCGGCCTGCTGGCCACGGGGCTCGCCTACATTGGCGGCTTGCGGCAGGGGCTCAAGGCGCCGTGAACGACCCCGGCCTCCCGGTCGAGCGCGTGGTCTGCGACGTGCTGGTGGTCGGCAGCGGTGCAGCGGGCCTGACCGCGGCCCTCACGGCGGCCGCGCAGGGCTTGTCGGTCACCGTGATCGAGAAGTCCGCGCTCTGGGGCGGCACCACGGCGCTCAGCGAAGGCATGGTCTGGGTCCCGGGCAGCCGACAGGCGGGTGAAGCCGGCGTCCGGGACACGATCGACGATGCGCTGGCCTATGTCGAACGGGCGGCCGGGCCTCTGTTCGAGCCCGCGCGTGCGCGCGCCTTCCTCGAGGCGGCGCCGCGCATGCTCGCCTTCGTGGAGGCCGTGGGCGGGCCGCGGTTCACGCTGGCCACCAGCTCGATGGACTACCACCCCGACTGGCCCGGCGCCTCGCGCGGCGCGCGTTCGCTGATCCCCGGTGTCTTCGATGCCCGCCGGCTGGGCGGGCGCTTCGGCACACTGCGGCGGCCCCTGGCGAGCACCATGGTCTTCGGCGGGATGACCATCCCCAGCGGCGAGCTGTCGATCATGCGGCGAGCGCACCGGTCGCCCGCCGCGGCGTGGCACGCTGCGGGCCTGCTGGCCCGCCATGCGCTGGACCGGGCAGCCGGTCATGCGCGCGGCACACGCATCGCCAACGGCAATGGTCTCGCGGCGGCGCTGGCGTCGGCAGGCTGGGCGCGCGGCGTGCGCCTGCTCACGCAAACCCGGCTCGCGGCGCTCCATCTTTACGCCGGGCGCATCTGTGGCGTGACGGCGGCAACCCACCAAGGCACGTTGGAGATCAGCACGAGGCGCGGCGTGGTGCTGGCCGGCGGCGGATTCAGCGGCAGTGCCGCGATGCGGCGGCGCTTCTTTCCGCCCGGGGCTCAGGACGATGCGCACGTGCGCATCGTGCCCGAGAGCATCGAGGGCGACGGGCTTGCGCTGGCCGAAGCCATGGGCGCTCGCATCGTAGCCGGCCCAAGCAAGGCCTCGTGGGCGCCAGCCTCGCAGGTGCCTCTGGCCGACGGCGTCGAAGGCTTCCCGCACTTCATGGAGCGGCAGAAGCCCGGCTTCATCGCGGTCAACGCCAAGGGGCGGCGCTTCGTCAACGAGGCCACGAGCTACTCGCTCTTCGTGCAGGCCATGCTGGCCGATGCTCAGGGCCAGGAACCCGCGTGCTGGCTGCTGGCCGACCGGCCAGCGTTGCGGCGCCACGGCCTGGGCGCGGTGCCGCCGTTCCCACTGCGCATCGCACCCTGGCTTCGATCAGGCTACCTGATCGAAGCCGCCGACATGCCCACTCTGGCCGCGCGCACGGGGATCGATGCCGCAACGCTGTCGGCCACGGTGGCGGCATTCAACCATCACGCGCACGAAGGGCACGACCCGGCGTTCGGCCGCGGATCCAGCGCCATCGATCGGGCCTACGGCGATCCCGCGGGCAGGCGGCACCCCAACCTGGGCCCGCTGGAAACGCCGCCCTTCTATGCCGTGCGTCTTCACACCGGCGACATCGGCTCGCTGGCCGGACTGGCCAGCGACGCCAACGCCCTTGTGCTGCGGGATGACGGAGAGCCGATCACCGGCCTGTGCGTCGCGGGCAACGACGCGGCCAGCCTGTTCGGCGGCACCTATCCCGCAGGCGGCATCACGCTCGGGCCGGCCATGACTTTCGGCTGGATCGCGGCGCACACGCTGGCCGCACTGGAGCCCCTGGGAACGACGCCGTACGCGTAGACGCCCGGATGGAGCTCGGGCCCCGTGGAGCAGATCAGAACGGCAAGATCGGAAACGGCTGGGCTCAGGACGCTCATCCCAGGTTGAACACGACGCTGCGCAGCCGCGTGTAGGCCAGCAGCCCGCTCACGCCGCCTTCCGGACCGAAGCCCGACATCTTGACCGGCTCGGCCCCCAGTCCGGTCACGTTCGACGGCGGTGGCAATGCCACGGCATTCACCTCCACCGAGCCGGCCTGGAGCTGAAGGGCCAGCCTGCGGGCCTGGGCGACGTCGCGGGTCCACACCGTGGCCTGAAGCCCGTAGCGTGAATCGTTGGCCAGGCGCAGGGCCTCGGCCTCGTCGTCGAAGGGAATGACACCGGCCACGGGGCCGAAGATCTCTTCCTGCATCAGCGGATGGCTGTGCGGCAGGTCGCGCAGCAAGGTGGGGGCGACGTGGCAGTACCCGTCGGCCGCACGGCCGCTGACGCTGTGCAGGCCGTCCCGGCGGACATGGTCCAGCCAGCCGCGAACCCGCTCGGCCTGGGCTCGGTTGGCCAGCGGGCCCAAGGTGGTGTCTTCGTCCAGCGGGTCGCCCGTGGCCAGTGCCTCGACCCGATGCGCGAGCCGCTCCCACAGCGGCTCCAGCAGCGGCCGCACGACGAGAATGCGCGTGCCGGCCACGCAGACCTGGCCGCTGTTCCAGGTGAAGCCCTGCACCAGCGCGTCGGCCAGACCATCCAGGTCGCCCAGGTCGTCGAACACCAGCTGCGGTGACTTGCCCCCGCACTCGAGCATCAGCGCCTTCAGGTTGGACTGGCCGGCAAAGGCCATCAGACGCTGCCCCGTGGCGGTGCTGCCGGTGAAGCTGAGCGCATCGACGTCCTTGTGCAGGGCCAGCGCCCGGCCTGCCGTCTCGCCCCGGCCGGGTACGACGTTCAGCACCCCCGGCGGCAGGCCGGCATCGCATGCCAAGTCGGCCAGCCGCAGGCAACCGAGAGATGCGATCTCGGACGGCTTGAGCACCACCGTGTTGCCCATGGCCAGGGCGCACACCACCTTGTCCAGCGCCACGTAGACCGGAAAGTTCCACGGCGTGATCGCACCGACCACGCCGTGCGGCATCCGGCGGGCGAGGGCCTGCGTGCTGGGTGCGCTGGGCAGCATCCGCTCGTCGATGCTCTGCGCCAGGTGCGCCGTGGCACGGACGCCGGCCGCGGCATCGCGGAGGTCGGCGCAACCCTGCGCAATGGGCATGCCCATTTCCAGGCTGTCCAGCAAAGCCAGTTCTTCGGCATGGGCTTGCACGTGGTCGGCCAGGGCGCACAGGCGCTCGGCCCGCTCGGCGGGTGCCAGGCCCGACCAGGCGCGCGACTCGAAGGCGTGCCGCGCAGCCGACACGGCACGCTCCACATCCGCCTCCGCACAGTCGGGCAGTGTCGCCACCAGCGCGTCGTCGTGCGGGTGCCGCGTGCTGAAGCTGGCGGTGGCCAACGCCGAGATGCGCTCGCCGCCGATGGCGGGTCGCGAGTCCTTATGCAGGGCGCCAGCGCGGGTGCGCCACTCGGTTGGAGTGTTCACGGGTTCAGTCCTTTGGGTGCGACGTCGCGAGACAGAGCCATGTGGGCCGGCAGAAGCCAACGAACGCGGTCCGCGAGTGCCACGCCCAGGCGGAAGTGGTCATCGACATCCAGATGCACCCGATCGGGTCCGCTGATGGGCGTGGCCGAGCCGCCATCGAAGGCGTGCAGACCCTCGGCGCGTGCGACACGGTCGAGCGCCGCAGCCAACTCGCGTGAGGCCTGCCAGATGGCCGGCCACCCGGGCATCTCAGGACGGATGCCGCCGTCGCCGCCCAACGGCGGCGGGCACACCAGCAGCACCTGCGGAACGCGCCCCGGCGTAAAGGCCCTGGCACCCCGCACCAGGCCGTGCGCCACGCGAACGCAGGCCTGCGCCACCTCCTGCGACGACCGGGGGGGAACGATGGCGAGGTCATTGGTGCCCAGCATGACGATCACCAGGTCCAGCGGCGCCTGGCTCAGGCCGACCGCCTCGGCGCTGTGCAGACCGTTCAGGGCCGACGGCGCGATGCTGTAGACGATGGGCATGTCGGCGTCGGCATCGCGGTCTGTGCGGCGGCCAGGGATCGCGTCCACCAGCACCTGGACTGCGCTGCCGAGCGCGGCCTGCATGACGCCCGGCCAGCGCTCGGCGTCCGGCAGGCGCGACGGGCTGCCGGTTCCAGCGTCGGTGACGAAGCCCCAGGTGTTGGAGTCGCCGTAGGCCAGGAGGCGCAGCGGCCGCGCCCAGGGCACATCCACCATCGTCAGGCGCCTTCGGCGCCAGTGGCCAGCCGGGCGCGGCTGCGCCGCTCGATGCCGCGCACGATGGCCCGGTGCCGCCGCGCCGTGATCGGGTAGCGCCAGGCCACGGCCGCGGCCCCGAGGATGAACATCGCCGGCAGCGCCAGGCACACGAACTGGATGCCGAAGGCCGCGGTGGCGTCGTAGCTCGCCTGGCCGGGCTTGAAGCCGAACAGGCTCACCACCCACAGCGCCGCCGCCGCCGCGCCGCCACCGAACAGCTTCAGCGTCATCTGCGTGATGGCCACCATCGGTCCTGCAGCGCGGTGGCCGGAGCGCAGGGCCTCGTAGTCGGCCAGGTCTCCCACCAGCGACATCGGCACCACCAGCGAGCCGGCCACGGTGGCAGCGACCAGCATCCAGGCACCCACGAGGATGGGCACGAGGTGAGGCGTGCCCGGTGCCAGTGCCAGCTGCGCCAGCAGCACACAGGCCAGGCAGGTCATCGACACGGCCCACACGTGGTGCTTCTCATGCCGCTTGAGCACCCACTGCAGCGCCGCCAGCCCGCCCATCGCGGCCCAGACGCCGAACAGGCTCTGCAGCGGCACCGCCTCACCCGCCTTCAGGTAGGAGTCGATGCGCATGAAGTCCAGCCCGAACATGAAGCCCGTGCCCAGCTCCCACAGGATCAGCACCACCAGCACGCGCTGCAACGGCCCGTTGCGCAGCACCAGGTCGGCCATCTGCCGCAGCGAAACGCGGTCGATGGGAACCGCCGTGTCGCCCGTCGGCGCCCAGCGCCAGGCGCACAGCAGCACGACCGGCGTGACGGCGGCCAGGATCCAGCCCGTCACCTGCAGCGATTCGAAGGTGATGCGGTTGGACGACAGGAACCACAGCAGCGGCACCAGCGCATACATTTCCTTGCCGGCGATGGAGGCCCAGGTCTGATAGCTGGCACAGCGCGCGCGCTCGCGGTAGTCGTTCGTGATCTCGGTGGCCCAGGCGCCGTAGGGCACTTCAGTCAATGAACCCGCCAGCGTGGCCAGCGACAGCCAGATGCCCAGGTAGACCAGCCCCGCGCCGTCGGGCGGCACGTAGACGAACCAGGTCGCCGCGCTGCCCAGCGCGATGCCCAGCATCACCAGCGGTTTGCGCCCATGCCGGGCATGGCGCGTGGCATCGGAGAGGACGCCGATCGGGATCTGCAGCAGGACCTCCACCGTGCGCATCGCGAACAGGATCCCGGCGATGTCCGCCAGATCGAGCTTGAACCGCTCGGCATAGAGCGCAGGGATGACGTAGGCCGCGGCGCGGAACAGGAGCAGCAGTGCGGCAGGAGCGGCAAAGGCCGCCATCTCGCGCACCGTCAGCAGTCGGGAGGTCGCTGTCACGGCCGCACTCCTAACCGGCGATGCCAGGCCAGTCGGGCTCGGCGATGCCCGGCGTGGCTTCCAGGTCGATGACCGGCAACTCCAGGAACGACGCCCGCGTCGCGTCGTGGAACACGGTCTGGCGTGCCACGCGCGGCGAAGCGGTGCTGGTCGTCACCGGCTCACCGGTGCCCGGGTTGGGGAAGGTCTCGGGGAATGAACTGCAGCACACGCTCAGGCGCAGGCGATGACCGGGCCGGAAGACGTGGCCCAGGGCACCCAGCTCCAGCCGGATCTCCATCGGTGCACCGGGCACCACCGGCAGGTCCCGGTCGATGCCGCCACGGCCTACCAGGCGCAGGCGGGCCGAGCTGTGCATGCCCAGCCGCATGCCCCGACCATCGGGGCCGACATCTTCCAGGCGGCAGAAGAAGTCGGCATCCCGCGCGTCGGTCGCCACATGAAGGACGATGCTGGCCACGCCCAGCACCGCCAGGGGTTCGCGCAGTGGTTCGCTCAGGTAGACCAGCACGTCCGGGCGGTCGATCATCGGCGCCAGGTCACGGGGCCATTCGCGTACGGTCTGCGGCACGCCGTCGGCGTCCGGGAGATGCGAGGTCACCGGGTGCATCGGGTCGTGCACGATCACGTCGGACGGCTCCGTGCCCGGGGCATCGAACGACAGGCGCCCGTCACCGCCCAGCCCTTGCGCACGGCCGCCGCTGTGCAGGTACAGGCGGCGGGACTGCGCGAACGCGGGTGGGAAGTCAGTGCTGTTGATCCAGCGGTCGGCTCCCGTCAGGTACAGGCGCGCCTGGGGCAGCTCGAAGCGGCCTTCGCCCTTGAGGTGGTGGTCGAAGAAGGCGCGCACCACCTCGCGGGCGACGAAGAAGCCGTGCGGCGGCAGGTGCAGGTCGCCCAGCGGGTTGATGGGCTGCTCGGTCTCGCAGGCGTGGCCACCGTCCGGCGCGCCGTGGTGGTTCCACGGCCCGACCACGAGGTGCTGGCGGTCCCGTGCCGGCGAAACCCGGCGCATCGATTGGAAGTGCTTGACCGTGCCACCCAGGCAGCCGTCCTGCCAGCCACTGAAGGCCAGAGACGGGACGTCGCTGCGCGCGTAGTCGGCATCGCTGAACTCCAGCGCCGCCAAGTGCAGGTCGCGCAGGCGGTGGCTCGCCATGTCGCGATAGACCGGCAGCACCTGGCCGGTGACCACCTCGTCGATCGTCATCACCGGCCGGTGGGTCAGCAGCGCATGCCAGTCGACCTCGGGGCCAGCAACCAGCGGCGGCCCCTCCCGCGTCCGCGACCCCCAGAGCAACGAGTGCTCGAACGAGAAGATGCCGCCGCGCCAGGTGATGTCCTGGTTGCCACCGGCCGCGCTGGCGCTGGGCGACATGGCCATCAGGTGCGGCGGGCGCTCGCGGGCTGCATACCATGGGTTGGTGCCGGTGTACGACGAGCCGCGCATCGCCACACGCCCGTTGCAGAAGGGCTGCGCGGCCAGCCACTCGATGGCGTCGTGGGTGTCCCGGCCCTCGTTGGCCATGAAGACGAAGGTGCCGCCGGAGTCGCCCTTGCCGCGGCAGTCGGCGATGACCATGGCGTAGCCGTGCGTCATCCAGAAGCGAACTTCGTTGCGAAAGCTGAGGCCCTGCGGCCCGCGGTTGTAGGGCGTGATCTCCAGCACCAGCGGGCGCGGCTCGGCCGGGTCGGGCGTGAAGACGTCTGCAGCGAGCGTGACGCCATCGCGCAGCGGGATGTGCACGGTGAGCGTGGCGGGGGTCTGGGAAGGGTGCATGGTGTCAGCGCTCCGGAACGGCGTGCGAGGCAAGCAGGGTCTCCCAGTGGAGGCCCTCGTCCATCGACAGCTCCCAGCGTTGCCGGATCGAGCCGTCGGCCTGCGGTTGCCAGGTCATGCGGTGCAGGCCGACGCGGCCGTCGAAGAAGGCGTTACGACCGCTCAGCACGAGCCGCATGCCCTCGACGCGGCCCGACAGGCGCAGCGAGTGGCCGTCGTCGTTGACGAAGACGCGGTGCCATTGGCCGCCGTGCCGGTCGTACCAGGTGGTGACCTCGCCGCTGCCGGCGATCGCGCCGCGCCAGTGGCCGCGCAGTGCGCAACCCGACAGGATGGGCTCGACATGCAGTTCGCCGGCGCGCTCGCCTGTCTCGGCCACGACACGGAAGCGGCCGATGCTGTAGTCCAGCTGGCGGTACTCCGGGGCCCCGCACAGCTGGCCGGGGGCCGGCTCGGAGCCGGAGGGCTGGGCGGTTGCCGTGCCCAGGGTCATCAGCAGCGCGAGGGCCAACGCCGGTCGGTTCGTCATGATGGGTTCTCCTGAACGCTCGAGGTTCACCCCCAGAGGGCGGGTGACGGGGCGTGCAACCAGCCCTGCCGCACGTCGAGCGGAGGGTCGCGGTCGGCCACCAAGTGACCGGCGCCGGCGTCGACGCACGCTGCGCCGTGAGCCAGCAGGTACAGCGGCGCCATGGCCAGCGATGTTCCACCGTTGGAGCCCACCATCCAGGCCAGGCCCTGCCGGCGGGCCTCGTCGATCAGCGCCAGCGCCTCGGTGAGGCCGCCCGTCTTGTCGAGTTTCACGTTGACCATCTGGTAGTGCGGCGCCACGCGGGGCAGCGATCCGCGGTCGGTGCAACTCTCGTCGGCACAGAAGCGCAGATCCCCCGGCGGCCGGGGCAGTTCGCCGTCGGCACCGGGCGGCAGCGGCTGCTCGATCACGACGACGTTCAACCGCTGCGCCAGCGGCAGCCAGCGCTGGAGGTCCGACGATGTCCAGCCGGCATTCACGTCGACGAGGAGCGGCCGCGCCCGCCACGCGGCCGACACCGCCTCCAGGCGCTCGCCATCCCTGCCGTCGGCCCCGCCGAGCTTGACCTTCAGGAGCGGCGCGTCGGTGCAGCGTGCGACCGCGGCGGCCATGGCGTGGGGGTCGTCCAGGGCGACGGTCGGGATGCACTGGACCGGCCCGGCCGGCCCCACCCGGTCCGCAAGCGCCGGTTCCAGCGACCAGGCGCGCCGGCCGTTGCGCTTGGCGTCGAGGTCCCACAGCGCGCAGTCCAGCGCATTGCGCAGCGGCGTGCAGGGCAGGCGCTCGAGGATGTTCGAGCGGTCCAGCCCGTCCAGCCAGCCCGGCTCGGACGCCAGGCGCAGCAACGCGGCCTGGGCCTCCAGCCCCACGGTCTGGTCGAACTCGTGCGGCTCGCACTCGCCACGGCCGCTGCAGCCGGGCTCGTGCAGGTGCACCGTCAGGACCAGACTGTCGATGAAGACGTGGCGGGAGATGGCAAACGGCTCGCGCAGCGGCCAGCGCTCGAGGGTCACCTCGAGGCGCCGTGACACGGCTTCCAACGCCATCAGGCGGCCCGCCGCACGAAGTCGGCGGCCCGCTCGCCGATCATGATGGCCGGCGCGTTGAGGTTGCCCGACGGGATGGCCGGAATGACGGAGGTGTCAGCGACCCGCAGGCCCTGCACGCCGCGCACGCGCAGTTCCCCGTCCAGCACCGCGGCGCCGTCGGCACCCATGCGGCAGGTGCCGCAGGCGTGATAGCAGATGCTGGCGTCGTCACGGACGAAGCGCTCCAGCGCCGCGTCGTCGCCCAGATCGACGGCCGGTGCCAGGCGGCGGCGAACGTGGCGCGCGAACGGCGCGGCACGGGCGATGCGGTCGACCAGGCGCACACCGTCCATCAGCGTGCGCACGTCCTCGGCGTCGGCGAGCAGGTTGGGCTCGATGTGCGGCGGGTCCTCGAGGTGCGGGCCCGAGGGCCGGATCTCGCCCCGCGAGCGCGGCCGGGCCACCGACGGCGAAAGCGAGAAGACCGGCGTGCCGCGCGTGAAGGCGAGCGCGTCCTCCAGCCGCCCCCAGGGCCCGGCGAAGAGCAGCAGGTCGGGCGGACCTTCCGGGGTGCGTCCGCTGTGGGCGTAACCCAGCAGGTGCGAGCCGGGCGACGTCGCCGGACCGCGCCGCGACAACGCCCACTGCAGCCCGATGCCCGCCATCGTCAGCCACTGCCGGTGACGCGTGTAGGTCGGCACGTCGACCTCGTACTCGACGTACAGCTCCGGGTGCTCCTGCAGGTGCCGGCCGACGTCGGGTGCGTCGACGAGCAAGGGAATCCCCAGCGACTGGAGCAGCCCGCCCGGCCCGATCCCCGACCGCATCAGCAGCAGGGGCGAGGCGATGGCGCCGGCGCACAGCACGATCTCCTTCCGCGCCGCGACCCGGGCCTGCCGATCGCCGCGCCGCAGTGCCAGACCGGACGCCCGCCCGCCTTCGAACAACACGCGGTCGGCGCGACAGTCGGTCCAGACCTCGAGATTGGTCCGTCCACGCGCCGCGCCGAGGTAGGCCGCCGACGCGCTCTGGCGCAGGCCCCGGCGCTGGTTCGTCTGCACGACGCCGACCGCCGCACCAGCGGCGGCGTTGATGTCGTCGACCACCGGCACGCCCTCGGTTGCGAACGACGCCAGCAGGTCGGGCATCAGCGGATGCGGGCTGCGGAACTGCTCCACGGCCACCGGGCCCTCACGCCCACGTTCGACCGGCGACTCGTCGGCATAGCGTTCGACGCGCCGGAACCACGGCGCCACGCCGCTCCAGCCCCAGCCCGGCAGCCCGGCACGCGCCCACGCGTCGTAGTCGGACGGCAGCCCCAGGGCCCAGATCAGGCCGTTGATGGTGCTGCTGCCGCCGAGAATCCGGCCGCGCCGCCACTCGTCGGCGCGGCCGCCGCGCGTCGGGTCGGCTGCGCAAGCGTAGCGCCAGGCGTAGCGGTTCCAGTCGCGCACGAGGACCTGGCCGCCCGGAACGGCAAACAGCGGCGTGCCGTCACGGCCGCCAGCCTCCAGCAGCAGCACACGAACCGAGGGATCCTCGCTGAGCCGTGCCGCCACCGCGCAGCCGGCCGAGCCGGCGCCGACCACGACCACGTCGGCCACGGCATCGAAGGCGGTGCGCTCGGTCACGGATCGGCTCGAAACGTCGTCGCCAAGCGCCCGGTCAGCCGCTGCATCACCCCCCGCAGTGCGTCGGCCATCGCGGGCTCGGTGGGGGTGTGGCCGGCCATCGGCACGATCTCCAGCTCGGCCTCGGGCCAGGCCCGCTTCAGGCGCCAGGCCGCCGCCGGCGGGCACACGACATCGAAGCGGCCGTTGACGATGTGGCACGGCAGATGCCGGATGCGATCGATGCCGGCCAGCAGGGCATCCGGGTCGATGAAGCATCCGTTGCGCAGGAAGTGGCAGCACACGCGCTGGTACGCGGACGTGTAGTCCGGCGTGAGCTCGGCATCGATCGCGGCGCGGTCGGCCTGCATCGCGGCCGCGGTCCACTCGAAGCGCGCCAGCGCGAGAGCCGCACGCAACGAGGCAGCGGCGTCGCCTTGCGCCAGCACCGCGTCCTGCAGCGCCTTCAGCCGCTGCAGCGGGGCCTGGCCTGGCGCGGCACCGGTCGCCTCGAACCACGCTTCGGGAAAGAATCGGGGTGCACCCTCGGCAAGCCAGTCCATCTCCGGCCCGGTGCCCAGGAAGAGGCCGCGCAGGACGAGCGCCAGGCAGCGCCCTGGGTGGGCCTGCGCGTAGAGCAGGGCCAGCGTACTGCCCCAGGAGCCGCCCGAGACCACCCAGCGTTCGATGCCCAGGTGGCTGCGCAGGCGCTCGATGTCATCGACCAGGTGCGCGGTATCGTTGAAGGCGAGTTCCCCGGCTGGCGTGGAACGGCCGCAGCCGCGCTGGTCGAACATGACGAGCCTCACGACCCCAGGGTCGTGCACGCTGCGCATGTCACCCTCCATCGCGGCCCCGGGGCCGCCGTGCAGGTAGACCACCGGCAGACCGTCCGGGCGGCCCCACTCCTCGAAATACATCGTGTGGCCGTGGTCCAAGGCCAGCGTCCCGCTGCGGACCGGATGTCTCACAGCGCCAGCAGACCACCGTCGACCGGCATCACGATCCCGGTCACGTAGCTGGACATCGGCGAGGCGAGGAAGGCCACCGGCCCCGCCAGTTCTGCCGGGTCTCCGAACCGCGCCATGGGGACGCGGACCAGCGCCGCGGCGTGGCGCGCCGGGTCGGCGCGGGTGCCGGCGGTCATCTCGGTCGAGAACCAACCCGGGGCGACGGCGTTGACGCGCACCCCGGCCGGTGCCAGCTCGATGGCCAGCGAGCGGGTGTACTGCGCGATCGCGGCCTTGGACACCGCGTAGGCCGAAGCATGCGGCTGCAGGCCGACGAGGGCCTGGACCGACACCACGTTGACGATGGCGCCCCGGGTCTGCCGCAGGTCGGGCAGCAGCGCCTCGGTGGCCCGCATCGTGCCATCGAGGTTGACGCCGAGCACGCGGTGCCACGCATCCTCGTAGCCCGGCTCGCCGGCAGTGCCGCGCGCCTCGACCCCGGCGTTGTTGACCAGCACGCTTGCCACCAGACCGGCGCGGCGCAGTTCGTCACGCAGCGCCCCGCCCGCCGCAGGATCTGCGATGTCCCAGCGCATGGCGCGGGCCTGGGCGCCCTCGCGCCGCAGCATCTCGGCCGTGCCCTCCGCGGCCGTGCCGTCGATGTCGGTGACGACGACCTGGGCCCCCAGGGCGGCCAGGCCACGGGCCACCGCGCGGCCATTGCCGCGTCCTGCACCCGTGATCACGACGACACGGGCCTCAAGCGATGGGATGGGTCGCGCAGTCATGGCGAGGGCTGCTCCGGGAGTCGACGCTGGCCGATGGTTCATCGCCGTGCCCCAGCGCGTGGCGGGCGGCCAGCCAGCCAAAGGTCAGGGCCGGGCCCAGCGTGATGCCAGCGGAAGGATAGTGGCCGCCGAACAGGCTCGCGGCCGCGTTGCCCGCAGCGTACAGGCCTCGAGTGGCCGCACCCCGTGCGTCGACCACGCGAGCCGCGCCGTCGGTGGGCAGGCCGAGGAAGGTGCCGATGTCCCCGGGCAGCACCCGGATCGCGTAGTACGGCGGCGTCGCGAGCGGCCCGAGTGCCGGGTTCGGACCGTGCTGCGGATCGCCGTAGCGGCGTTCGAACACGCTCTGCCCGCGCAGGAACTCCCGGTCCTCCCCGAGAGCGGCCGCCTCGTTGAACCGAGCCACCGTCGCCTGGAGGCTGCCCGATGGCAGTCCGAGTGCGGACTCGAGCCATGACAGGGTGTCGCCCCGCTGGAGATACCCGCTGCGC
Organism: Rubrivivax sp.; assembly: GCA_020248915.1. GTDB lineage: Bacteria > Pseudomonadota > Gammaproteobacteria > Burkholderiales > Burkholderiaceae_C > Rubrivivax. The sequence continues at coordinate 399,179 of JADCGP010000008.1, forward strand.
ACGTGGTGGCCCAGCGGCGAAGGAAAGGGCCGCACTGCGCCGAGGCCATAGCGCCGAAGCGCGCGGTGATCGGCCACCAGCCACGCGTGATCGAAGCCGCGCGCCAGCATCGCGGTGACGAACTCGTGATACGACAGCGACTCGTTGACGAATCGCCCACCGTCGGGGCCGACGGCGAGGATGCCGGGCCGCCCCTTGTCGCTGAAGTGCGGGAACGGGGCCCCCTCGCTGCCTGCTTGCGGTACGAGGGACACGGGCGCCCACGCGGCCGGCCGGCCCAGGGGATCCGGCACCGCCAAATCCAGCGGCGCGGTCAGCGCGAACGCATCGCCGTCGTTGCCCTCGGGCGGCAGCGCGACGTGATCCAGGCCGGCCCGCACGTGCGGGAAGTGACGCCGCCGCGCCTGGACATCCGCAGAGCAGCCGCCGCTGGCCAACACCACGCCGCGGCGTGCGCGCACGCGATGAACTCCGCCGGCCTGCTCGTACTCCAGGCCGCAGACCGCGTCGCCTTCGATGAGCAGGGTGCGCGCTCGTGCCTGAGTGCGGACGTCGACGCCCCGCTCGCGCAGCGTGGCGAGCAGACGCGCCACCAGCGCGTTGCCATTGGTCACCCGCGTGCCTCGCGCATGGCCGGCGAGGCGGTCGCGCCATCCGCGACCGATCAGCCCCAGGGCGTGCCACGCAGAGGCCGGGACGCGGCCCGCTGCCAGGAGGTGCGGAAGATCCAGCCGCGTGCAGACGGAGATGCCGCCCAAGATCAGCGCATTGCGCAGCGGCGGCCGGAGTCGGGCGAAGTCGTTCGCCGCGAGACGCCGCCCGTCGAAGGGCAGCACGGCCAGCGAGCGCCCGCCCAGGGAGGCGCCGGGCAGGTTGGAGTGGTAGTCGGCCGACCGAGGCATCAGCGCATAGCGCAACTGGGTGTGCTGCTCCAGCCAGGCCAGCGCCTCCGGGGCCGATTGCAGGAACGCGCGGGTGCGCTGCGCGTCGAAGCGCTCCCCGAGCAGTGTCCGGAGATAGGTCTCCACCGACTCCGGACCGTCGGCCAGCCCCGCTTCGCGTGCCTGCCGGCTGCCGGGTATCCAGATCTCGCCACCCGACAGCGCACTCGTGCCGCCGATCAGCGCGGTCTTCTCCAGCACGACCACCGACGCGCCGAGCACGGCTGCCGTGGCCGCGGCCGCCAGACCGGCAGCCCCGGAGCCCACGACGACCAGATCGACGCTGTGCTCGTGGATGGCTTGCTCAGCCGGCATGGTGAGCCGGGGGCTCGGGCGGGATCTCGATCTCGCGCACGATCAGGCGCTCGAGCCGGGCCACGTGGGCCAGCGTGTCGGCCCGGATCGTTCCCGCAACAGGGCGCGAGTAGGCCGCGTTCAGGTCCTCCTCGCTGTCGAACCACTGCTCGGCCACGCCGTCCCACTCGCACTCGGTGGCGGGCTTGCCTGCCAGCTGGTCGGGCCGGCTGGGCAGGTTGACGACGTAGCGGCGCAGGCGCGGGGCGCTGCGCGCGATCGGCACGTGGTGGTCGATCCACCAGCGCTCGAACTCCTGCGGCGACAGGTGGGGCGCGCGCTTGAGCAGCCAGACGATCTTGACCATGGGGCGTCGACGACCGTCAGAACTTGAAGCCCGCGCCCAGCTGCCAGCTGCGCCCCTGGTTCACCGGCGTGTAGTACAGCAGACCCCCTCCCCCCGGCAAGACCGCGAGACCTTCGATCCAGCGCTTGTCGGCGAGGTTGCGGCCGGTCAGGTAGGCATACCACCGCCCGCTGGTCGAGTCCAGCCGCGCCGACAGGTTGACGTAGTTGATCGCGGGGGTGCGGGCCACCGGCTCGTTCCTGAAATCGAAGTAGATCTCGCCGCGGTAGGTGTACTCGAGTCGCACCTGGCCCAACCCGATGCCGCCGAACGGCAGCTTGTCGAGCACGATTCCGGTGGTCGCACTGAGCTTGGGCGCGCGCGCGATGCGGTTGCCTGCGTAGTTGACCGGGTCGCCCAGGTCGTTGGTGGCCGGAAAGTCGCGGAACTCCGCGTCGAGCCAGGCTCCGTTCAAGTCCCAGCGCAGCTGGCGGGCGAGCTTCAGCGCCAGGTAGCCGTCGACGCCGGTCACACGGGCCTTGGGAGCGTTGAAGAAGCCGAAGGTGGTCGGTGTCGGGCCGTAGATCTCGACCTTGTCCTTGTAGTCGTACAGGAAGGCCGACAGGTTGAACAGGCCGCCGTCGTTGGCGAACGTGGTCTTCTGACCCACCTCCACGGCCGTGATCTTCTCGGGCCGGTAGACGTCGAAGGGCTTGGCGGTCTCGTAGTTCGGCACGACGCCGCCCGCCTTGTAGCCGGTCGACAGACTGCCGAAGACCATGGTGCGAGGCGCCGCCTTCCAGTCCATGCCGATGCGGCCGGTCGTCGCGCTCCAGGACTGCGAGGCCTTCTGCGGCGGATCGACGACGAAGAACGGCAGGTCGCTGGCGGACGACGACACGCCGTCCTTGGTGTCGCGGGTGTACCGCAGGCCGACGTTCAGCCTCAGGGTCGGGGCCAGCCGCCAGTTCACGTCGCCGTAGATGGCCGAGGCGTGGCCGCCGGCCTTCTGGTTGGTGTCGAAGGGCGTGAACCCGATCCGGTACCGCTGCACCTTGCGCTGATCCGTCCCGTCGAAGCTGATGTAGTAGAGGCCGGTCACCCAGTCGAGCGTGCCGGTCGCGCCGCTGAGCTGGAGCTCCTGCGACCACTGGTCGGCGGGTTCGTTGATGACGACCGAGATCGGCTCATCCGGCGGCTGGCCCGCACGCGCCAGCGCGAACCCCTGTCCGCCCTTGAAGTCGCCATAGCCGGTGATCGACGTCAGGCGGACATCGCCGAAATCCCGGGTCAGCGTGAGCGAGGCGGCCAGGCTCTCCTTGAGCTGGTACGGCGCTCCGTCCGGATAGTAGGCCAGGTCGTAGGACGCCTTGGAGGTCGTCCCCAGGCGGTCGGCGGCCCGCTCGGGGTGCGGCACCAGAACGCCCTCGCTGGAATCCTTGATGTACTGCACGGCGAGGTCGACCCCCACGCTGCCCAGGCGGCTCCTCAGGCGTGCTCTGACGCCGTAGAAGTCGTCGTCCTCCCGCACCTTGCTGCCGCTGAAGGTGTTGGTGATCCGGCCGCCGCTCTCGGACCCGATCATTGCCAGCCGGAAGGCGGTCTGCTCGCCGAGCGGCACGTTGACCACGCCCTGCACCTGCCGCAGCCCGAAGTTGCCGACGGACACTTCGGCCTCACCGCCCAACTTGTTCAACTGCGGTGCCCGCGAGACCAGGTTGACGACACCTGCCGTCGCGTTGCGGCCGTACAGCGTGCCCTGGGGGCCGCGCAGCACTTCGACGCGCTCGATGTCGAACATCCGCGTCAGGCCCATGGCGCCGTGCGTCTGGTAGACGCCGTCGACGTGGACCGCCACCGACTGGTCGGTCCCCAGGCCCACGTCGCCCGTGCCGACGCCGCGGATCGCGATCTTGCCGCTGGACTCGCGTGTCTCGATCACCAGGCTCGGCACCGCCGTCTGGAGATCCTGCACCCGTGTGATGCCGGCATCGCGCAGGTCCTGTCCACCGATGATGTCCATCGTGATCGGCACGTCCTGCGCCAGTTCGTTGCGCTTGCGCGCCGTGGTGCTGGTGACCGTGACCGTCTGGTTCTCGCTCGCCTGTGGCCCGGCGGATTGCGCCCGCGCCTCACCGGCTCCCCCAGCGAGTGCACAGGCCGCAGCGAAACCGAACGCCGCCTCAATCAGGCGCATGCCGGCGACGGGCCGTGCGGGCTGGGTGCGAGGATGGGATACGGCACGTGCCATCGTTGTCTCCAGGTGAGGCGGCTGTTGCAGATACAAAGTCGACACGCTGTCGACCTCGATGGGATAGGCTAGTGCCCCCTCCAGGCCTTGTCAACGCGCGCAGACCCTCTGCATGCACTTTGTCGACAATTTCCGCCCGGCAACGATAGACTCCGCCGCATGAGGGTGGCCGTCATCGGCGCCGGCATCGTCGGGCCGAGCAGCGCGCACTTCCCGCATGCCCAGGGCATCGGCGACGCCGCCGTCGTCGACGCGGCCTGCGGACGGCCCCGGAGCACCCGCTTCGCCAGCCCCGCCCTGGCCCGCCCCAGCGCGGTCGAACCCTGGAACCCGCCTGGCATGCCGTGCTGCCCGATACGCTACCTGGAGCGCGAAGACGCCGCCGTGCCCCTGCACGCCCGGGCCCTTCCGTCCCTGTTGGGCTGGAGGCTGCGATTCCTGCCAGGCAGCGTGCGGCGTGCTGCTTGCCGATGGCGATCGGATCGACGCGGACGAGTTGGTGCTCGCCGCCGGACCGGGAGCGCCGCGCTCGCGGCCGCGGTCGGCCGGTGCCTGCCGGACCGGCCGGCCGAGGGCTACTCGCTCACCATCCCGCTCGAAGGCGACGTGGAGGCGCCCGGCCTCCCGGTGAACGGTCGGCAGTCGCGCGTCGCCCTCACGCCACCGGGATCGGGCGGCACGCCAAGGCTTCGCGTCGCGGGCAGTGCAGGGTTCTGCGGGGACGCCCTGCGCATCGCCAGCGGATGTGCGGCTCACCTCGCAGGACTGGCCCGGTGCATCTATCCCGAACTCCTGCGCGGGACTGCGACCCGTCGGCGCCGATGGCCGCCCACTGAACGGAGACACGCGGCTCGCCGGCCTCTGGCTGGACACCGGACACGGACGCTTCGGAGGGACGGCAGGCCCGGCCAGCGGTCGTCTGCTGGCCCTTCGCGTGCGCCGCAAGGCGCGGCCGGAAGCCGACGCCGAAGCCTTCCGACCTGCCCGCTTCGCGCCCTGACGGCTCGCCGCGCACGGTCTCGGCGCACCTGATGCACCCACCGATGGCCCGTATGTCCCGGATGTCCCGTATGCCCCATATGTCCCGCAAGGCCTTCGTCGCGGCACTGATGCACGAGACCAACGTGTTCTCGCCGGTACCCACCAACCTCGCGAGCTTCGACATCTGGCGGCCTGCGGGTGCCAGCGAGCCCCCGCGCGATCGGGACACGATGGCCTATGGCGAGTTCTGGCGGCACGCGCTGGCCGAGGGCCTCGACGTGGCGCCCGGCTACTTCGCGACTTGCCAGCCGAGCGCGCCGTTGTCGTCAGCCGACTGGACGGCCTTGCGCGACGAGATGCTCTCCGATCTGGCGCGAGCCGGCTCCGTCGACCGGGTCTTCCTGTTCCTGCACGGGGCGCAGTGCGCCCAGGGCACCGACGACGTGGAGGGCGAACTGCTCGCAGCCGTCCGCGCCCATGTCGGGCCGCGGGTTCCGATCGCGGTGGTGCTCGACCTGCATGCGAACGTGACCCGTCTCATGCTCGAGCAGGCGGACTACCTGCTCGCCTGCCTGGAGTATCCGCACACCGACTACGCCGACCGTGCACTCGAGGCCTACGGCCTGCTCGAGCGCCACGTGAACACGGGCCTCCGTCCGGTGACTGCCGCCGTGCGGGTGCCCGTCGTCGGCGCATACCCGACCACGCTGGAGCCGATGCGTTCGTTCGTTGCAGGCGAGCGCGAGGCACAGGCCCGACGGGGCGTGCTGTCGGTGTCGACCTGCCACGGCTTCTGGCTCTCGGACGTGCCGGACGCGATCGCCACCGTGCTTGCGATCACCGACGGCGACCCGGCGCTCGCCGAGACGGTGGCGCTCGAGCTGGCGTGCCGCTTCGCAAGCGCCGCCGCGCCCTCGGGTCACGGGCCCGGTGCCGCCGATGCGGTGAAGTCCGCGCTGCGGCTCGCGGCCGAGACCGGCAAGCCCTCGGTCATCGCCGACCGCTGCGACAACCCCGGCGGCGGTGCCGCCGGCGACTCGACCTTCGTGCTGAGCGAGTTGATTGCCTGCGGAGCCGACGGCATGGCGCTGGCGATGGTCTGGGACCCGATGGTCGTGGACTTCGCGCATCGGGCCGGTGCGGGAGCGCGGCTCGCGCTGCGCATCGGGGGCAAGGTCGGGCCCTGCTCGGGTGCTCCGCTCGATGTGGTAGCCGACGTGATGGTCGTGCGCGACGACGCCCGGCAGGCGGTCTTCGCGCAGGGCGAACCGCGCCTCCCGCTCGGCCGCACCGCACGGCTACGGATCGGCGGTGTCGAGGTCATTGCCAACACCGAGCGGCAGCAGGTGTTCGACCCCCGGGTGTTCACAGCCCATGGCATCGACCCGTCGGCCTGCCGCGTCTTGGTCGTCAAGTCGACCACGCACTTCCGCAACGGTTTCGCTCCCCTGGCCGGCGCAATCATCGACTGCGAGACGCCGGGCAGCGTGACGACCGACCCGACGCTGCTGGGGCATCGCCGGCTGCCCCGGCCGCTGGCTCCCATCGACCCGGGAACTCCGCTGACCCCGAGGCCGCTCGGGGTCTTCTCGCGGGCGCGCTGACGTCGCCCCGCCTCGGGCGCCGTGCTCGCCCGGGCTCAGCCGGTGTGCGCGATGCGGCGCCCGGCCCCGCCCCGCGACAGGTCATCCGGCGTGGCACCCATCGGGGGGGCCACAGGTTCGAGTACCGGCGCTGGCCCGCCCGCAGCGACCCGAGCGGCCCCGAGCAGCGGACCAGAGCATCGCCGGTGGCCGAGCCGACCGCCGCGGCGGCCGGATCGTTCAGGGCGGCCGGCAGCTCAGGCTGCGGATGAACCGAGCACCGCGCCGACGGACATGCTCTCCAGGGTGTCCTTGAACAGATGGCGACGCAGCTGATCGAACAGGATCATCGCGTCGGCGCGCGCAGCCCGCTCGGCCGCCTCCGGATCGCTGCGGGCGATCGCGTCGACCATCGCTGCATGGTGGTTGAGATCCGCGTCCGAACGGGTCTGACCGGTGTCCTGCACGTACATCCCCATCAGCCGCTGGCCCTGATCGAGCACCGACGCCGTCCACGCCGTGAAGAAGGCGTTGCCGCCCGCCTCGGCAATGGCGACATGGAACGCCCGGTTGTTCGACACGATCATGTTCATGTCGGCGCTCTTCATCTGCGCCCGGTGCTCCTTGAGCATCGCCTGCAACCGTTCGAGCTGGGTCGGTGTCCGGTGCAGCGCTGCCAGACGCGATGTCGTGCAATACATCAGCAGCATCGCATTGAGGTGACTCTGGACGGTGGAGACATCGAAAGGTGCCACGATGGACGAGCGATTGCGCAAGGTCTGCACCAGACCGTCGCCGGCAAGTCGGATCAGTGCTTCGCGCACCGGTGAGCGCGACACGCCGAATCGCGCCGCCAGTTCGGTTTCGTCCAGCAACGTTCCGGGCTGCAGGCGCAGTGACAGGATGTCTTCGCGCAGGCTGTCGTAGACGTACGCCGCGCCGAACCCGCGGCCGCGCTTGGCGGCCGAGCGTGCTGAGGACCTGTCAGCGGTCTTCGTCGACTTCACGGCGGGCATGACGTCCGTTTCCCGGGATAGGTGTGTGTCGACACGCAGTGTATGTCGTGGTCGCGAGGCTGCCGCGGCCGTGCGCAGCCGGTCGAGGCCGGCATCCGGTGCGATGTGGCCCCGCCGCGGAAGGGGGCGGCATTCCGCCACGCGGATTTGCATGGCAGGGATGCGTTCCTTATCGAGGCCAAAAAGGAACCCGTAAGGTACCGTGCGGCACCCTTCAGCCCATGCAATGCAGATTCAGGGCGAAACTGAGCAGGCCGCCCGCTGCCCCCGAGTGTCCCAACCCCAAGACGGCGCCGCTCCGATGCGTCGGCGCAACGCTGTTGCCCATCTCCCGCGTAGCCCTCGCGACCTCGTCGGCGCACATCGACACGTGCAGGCGGTGGCCTGCGCTTGCGCGTTGGGCGCGACAGCCGCGTACGGGCTCCCCAGGCAGACCACCTGCAGAAGGAGCCCGCTTTCGCCGCAGTCGGGGCCGGGCGGCTTGGGGCGCGCAGCGGGCAACCACAGCGGCCGGGCCATCCTCGTCCGTTTGCACCCTTGCCGATCAGGGCCTTCGGCTTCCGCCACGGGTGTAGCCCCTGCCGCCGCACCATCCGGCCGCACCCCCTGCCGCCAGGACCGGACGCCCGTCCCCCCTGCCCAACCACTTCAACCGAGCCGTGATGAACCAGCCGATGTCATCGCCCGATCCCACCGCCGACGCCCCTCCGCCGGTTCTGCGCCGGTCGCTGCTCCGGCTTGGCATGGCCACCGGCACGCTGACGGTGGCGGCGCTGGCCGCCGCGCTGGTCTGGGGCGGCACGCAGCTCCTGTCAGCACGTGCCGCCGCACGGCCGGCAGCCTCCCCCGCACCGCCCGTCACGGTGAGGGCCGCGCCGGTCGTTCTGCAGCAGCAATATGAGGTCACGGTCGCCTTCACGGGCCGGATCGAGGCGTCGCGGCGCGTCGAACTCGGCTTCGAAACCGGCGGCACGCTGGCGGAGATCACGGTCGAGGAAGGCGACGCGGTGCCTGCGGGCGCAGTGCTGGCGCGGCTGGACGTCCGCGCCTTGCAGGCGGAACGCGCGGGCCAGGTCGCCGCACTGGCCGTGCTCGACGCGCGGATCGAACTGGCCGAACTGAACGTCACCCGTACCAGGGTGCTGGTGGATCGCGAGTTCATCTCCGCGCAGCGCGCCGACGAGGCCCGGCTGGGACTGGCCGAAGTGCGCGCCGAACGCCTGCGGGTCGAGGCTGCAATCCTGGCGCTGGACGTGGCGCTGGACAAGGCGGTGCTGCGGGCGCCCTTTGCCGCGCGCATCGGCGCCCGGATGTTCGACCACGGCGCGCGGATAGGCGCCGGGCAGCCGGTGCTGACCGCGTTCGAAAGCGGACCGCCCCTGTTCCGCGCGGGCGTTCCGCCCGACCTGGCCGCGGCCCTGCCCCCCGGCAGCGCGGTGACGCTGCGGCTGGGCGACGGCACGGTGCCCGCCACGGTGAAGCATCGCCGTAGCGACATCGACCCCGCGACCCGCACCATCCCGGTCCTGTTCGAGGTGCCCGGCGCCGCCGGTCTGGCCGAGGGCATGCTGGGTCGGCTGACGTTGACTCGCAGCGTGCCCGGCGAGGGTGCCTGGCTGCCGCGCGCAGCGCTGTCCGAGGGGGCGCGCGGACTGTGGACCGTGTTCCTCGCCGTCCAGAGGCCCGAGGGGCTGGTCACACGGAGGGAGGCGGTGGAGCTGCTGCACGCCGAAACCGACCGCGTCTTCGTGCGCGGCGCCTTGCCCACGGGGGCGCGGGTCGTGCTGTCTGGCCCGCACCGCCTGGCCGAAGGGCAGGCCGTGGTGCTGGCCGGCGCGGATTGACGGCGATGGACACCCTGTTCTTCCGCAACCCCCGTCTGGTCATCCTGGCGCTGGCGGTGATCGCCGTGGCGGGCCTCTCCGCGCTGCTGACGCTGGGGCGGCAGGAGGATCCCTCGATCACCGGCACGCAGGCCGGGGTGACGACCCTGTTTCCCGGCGCCGATCCGGCCCGGATCGAGGCGCTCATCACACGCCCCCTGGAGAACGAACTGCGCACCATCGCCGAGGTGATGACGCTGTCGTCCACCTCGGCCGCCGGCATCTCGTCGATCGACGTGGAACTGATCGAGACGATCGACCCCGCCGCCATCCCCGAGGTCTGGTCGCGCGTGCGCGACAAGGTGGCCGCCGTGCCGCTGCCGCCCGGTGCACTGGACCCCGAGGTGGAAACCGGAGGAGAGGGCGCCTATGCCGCGATCCTGGCCCTGCTGCCGAAAGGAGACACGGCGCCCGCATCCGCCGTCCTGGGCCGCCACGCCCAGGAACTCGCCGAACGGCTGCGCACCCTCACCGGCGCGAAGTCCGTCGATGTCTGGGGCCTGCCGGCCGAGGAAGTGCTGGTGGCGCTCGACCCAGCCCGCACGGCCGCGCTGGGCCTTTCGCCGGCCGAGGTGGCGACCGCCGTGGCCGCCGGGGATGCCAAGGCACGTGCCGGCCGTCTGACCGGGCCGGGCACCGAGGCGGTGCTGGATCTGGCCGGCGACATTTCGGGTCTGGACCGCGTGCGCGACATCGTGCTGCGCGAGGGCAGCGATGGCAGCGTCCTGCGCGTGGGCGACGTGGCCGAGGTGACGCGCGGCCCGCGCCCACCGGGCGATGCGCTGGCGATGGTCGACGGAAGGGCGGCGGTTCTGATCGGCGTGCGGATCGAAGAGGGGCTGCGCGTCGACCTGTGGATGGAGGGGCTCAAGGCCAAGGTCGCCGCCTTTGCCGACACCTTGCCAGCCTCGCTTGAGGTGCGGCAGGTCTTCGATCAGGCGGTCTACACGGCCGACCGCATGTCCGAGGTCGCCGTCAACATGGCGATCGGCACGGCTCTGGTCATCGCTGTGCTGTTCCTGACGCTGGGGGCGCGGGCGGCGCTGGTGGTGGCGCTGGTGCTGCCGCTGGTCACCCTGGCCACGCTGGGCACGATGCGCTTCATCGGGCTGCCCCTGCATCAGATGTCGGTCACCGGCCTCATCGTGGCGCTGGGCCTGCTGGTCGATGCCGCCATCGTGATGACCGACGAGGTCCAGAAGCGCCTGTCAGAAGGTCAGGACCGCCGGCAGGCCGTGGCCGCGGCGGTGCGCCGGCTGGCGGTTCCGCTGCTGGCGTCGACGCTGACCACCGTACTGTCGTTCGTGCCGATGATCCTGCTGCCGGGCGGCGCGGGCGACTTCATCAGCGCCATCGCCATCGCCGTGGTGCTGATGCTGTCGTGGTCGCTGATCGTCGCGCTGACGATCACGCCCGCGCTGGCCGGATGGTGGCTGTCGGCGCGCGGCGGAGCCGGGCTGCGGCTCGGTGCGCTGACGCGCGGCTTTGCCGTGCTGATCCAGCTGAGCCTGGCGAACCCTCTGCGCTCGGTTCTTCTGGCGCTGGTCCTGCCGGTGATGGGCTTTCTGGCCATGCCGATGCTGGTGCCCCAGTTCTTCCCGGGCGTCGACCGCAACCAGTTCCATGTCGAGGTCGAGTTGCCCGTCGGGACCGGGCTCGAGACGACCAGGGCACTCGTGGAACGGATCGATAGCGCGCTGAAGGCCGACGCGCGGATCACCGGCACCGTCTGGGTGGCCGGCGAAAGCGCGCCTGCGTTCTACTACAACATCGTGGGCAATCGGCAGAACGCGCCGGAGTATGCGCACGGGCTCGTGACCACCACCTCGCCCGCCGCAACGGCGGCCCTGCTTGGGCCGCTGCAGGCCGACCTGAGCGAAGCCTTCCCGCAGGCACGCGTCCTGGTGCGCGGGCTGGTGCAAGGCCCGCCGGTGGATGCGCCGGTGGAACTGCGCCTGGTCGGCCAGGACATCCAGGCCCTGCGCCGCGCTGGCGACGACATCCGCACGATCCTGCTCTCGGTGCCGGCGCTGACGCAGGTGCGCACCCAGATGGAAGGCACCGCGCCCGAGGTGCGGGTCGACGTGGACGAAGCGGCGGCACGGCTGCTGGGCTTGAGCCTGGGCGACGTCTCGGCGCAGCTTCAGGCCGCGCTGGAGGGCGTCACCGGCGGCGCGCTGCTGGAGGGTACGGAAGAGCTGCCTGTGCGCGTCCGGCTGGGTGAGGACATCCGGGGTGACCTGTCGCGCATCGCCACCCTGCCCATACTGCCCGCTGGCGCCGCGGCCCGCGCGACCCAGGGCGCGCTGCCTCAGGTTCCGCTGTCGGCCCTCGCCACGCTGACGCTGGTGCCTTCGGAAACCGCGATCAGCCGCCGCAACGGTGACCGGGTGAACACCGTGCAGGCCTTCGTGGCCCCCGGGGTGCTGGCCCAGGCCGCTCAGGCCCAGGCCGAGGCCGCGCTGGCGCAGGCGGGGTTTGTCCTGCCCCCGGGCGTGACGCTGGAGATCGGGGGCGATGCCGACGAGCGTTCGCAGACGGTGGCGAACCTGATGGCCTCGATCGGGCTGATCGTCACGCTGTCGGTGGCCACGGTGGTCCTGTCGTTCAATTCGTTCCGGCTGTCGGCGATCACCTTTGCGGTGGCGGGGCTGTCGGCCGGCCTGTCGATCCTCGCGCTGGCGATCTTCGACCATCCGTTCGGGATCACTGCGGTGATTGGGGTGATCGGCTCGATCGGCGTGTCGGTGAACGCGGCGATCATCGTCCTGTCGGCGTTGCAGGAAGACCCGCGCGCCGCGGCGGGCGACCGCGCTGCGATGACCGAGGTGGTAATGGGGTCCACCCGTCACATCCTGTCGACCACGCTGACCACGGTGGGCGGCTTCCTGCCGCTGATCCTGGCGGGCGGCGGGTTCTGGCCGCCCTTCGCCGTGGCCGTCGCGGGGGGCGTGGCGTTGTCGACCGTGCTGGCCTTCGCCTTCACCCCGCAGATGTTCGCGCTGGTGCACCGGCGGGTGCCGCTGCCCTCGGCGCTGGCGACCGCGCCAACGGCGTCAGCGCGCCAGCCGCCGTAGCTTGGGCCGCGCAGTGAGCCTTGGTCCCGGCCCGGTCGACGCCATGGGGATGGTTCGGCGGCGGCGAGCCCGCGCCGTCGCGCCTTCGCGCCCACGCGGGCTCGATCCGGAGCGAGACCGCAGCCGCACAGTCTGCGCGATCGGGCCGCCGGCCCCAGAGGGTGCGGTTCAGGCCGCGGGCTCGCGCGGGACCTCGACACGCGCACGACGGCGTTGGTGAGGACCTGCGGCCAGGGTCCGGACGGCACACGGCGGCAGTCTGGGGCGCTGGCAGCGACGCACCATCGCACCGTGAGCATCTTTGCATGGCTGGGATGCGTTCGTGCTCTGGGCTGGAAAGGATCCGGTAAGGGCCGACTGGGAAAATTCCATGGTAGAGACATCAACCTCGGAGCTCTCAAATGAACAGTTCGCTCGTTGCTCACACGTCTGGCGGCCGTGCGCGGGCGCTGCGCCGCGGCATGGCGGGGACACTGCTGTGCATCGCATGCGGCGCCTTTGCCCCCCTCGCCAATGCTCAGAAGGACGGACAAGGGGACGCATCCCGGTGGGCAGTGGGGGTCGGCGTGCTGGCCGAGCAGGAACTCTACCGGGGAACCGGCAGCGAGAACAATCTGGTGCCTCTGATCCGCTACGAGAACCGGTACCTCCTGGTGCAGTTGCCCAGCGTCGAGCTGAAGCTGCCCAAGCTAGAGCTGGGCCGCTCGAGCAGCCTCGACTTCCGCGTGGTGGCCACTTACGAGGACGAAGGCTACAAGGCCTCCGACTCGGCGTTCCTGGCCGGCATGACAGAACGCAAGGCAAGTTTCTGGGCCGGCGCCAAGGTGACGTGGGAGGTCCCCTTCGCCGAACTCAGCGCCGAGTGGCTGGGAGACGCATCCGGCAACAGCAAAGGCCGGATCTTCAACCTGGAGCTGGAGACTGACTTCGATGTCGGCAGCAACGTCGAGATCGCCCCACGCGTCGGTTTGAAGATGTTCGACCGGAAGTACGCGGACTACTACTTCGGCGTCCGATCCGGCGAAGCCTCGCTTGCTCGTCCGACATATGCAGGCAGGTCGGGCCGGAACTACGAGCTGGGCGTGCGTGCCACATATTCGTACGGCAAGCAGCACATGTTCATCTTCGACGCCAGTACGACTGGCCTGTCCAAGGCAATCAAGGACAGCCCGCTGGTGGATCGCTCGAGCCAGCGCGCCATCTTCCTGGGCTACCTCTACCGGTTCTGACCCGGGTCCGGCGCGCCGAGAGCACCCGCCCCGACAGTCACTTCAGCCCGCTGCCCCCTGACACGGCGGCGCGCCCGGACGAAGAGGTCGCCAACGACACCTCGCCAACCGGGCAGCGAGAAAGTACCACCGTGAGATGCGCATGCCCGGCAGCACAACGCAGCGTCAGCGTCCGTGCGTCCACTCATCGTCCGACTTCGCAACTACGTCGGGGACGTCGTCCTCAGCCTGCCGGCGTTGGAGCTCCTCCAATCCAACGGCTATGCGCCTCACCTGGTAGGCAAACCCTGGGTCGGCCAGCTGCTGGAAGCCTATGGCTGGCCCACCACGCCGCGCGCCGGAGCATTCCTGGACCGGGTGCGCCAGCTGCGCGAACTGCGCCGGCAGTCGGCGATGCTGGATCCCGGGTTCGACGGGCGGGAGAACATGCTGGTGCTGCCCAACGCGTTCTCGGGCGCGCTGGAGCCTCGGCTTGCCGGTCTGCGCGCGGTGGGGCATGGGACCGAAGGTCGCAGTTGGCTTCTCTCGCGCGCCGAGCGGCCGCTGTGGGGTCATGCCCTGCAGCACTTCTGGGCCTTGAGCTGCCGCTTCCTCGGGGTGGACCTGCCTGCGCCGAAGCAGATCGGACTGCGCACCAGCCGCTCCGACCAGCAGCTTGCCGACGAACTGCTGCGCCGGCATGGTGTTCGACCGGGATTCGTGGCCCTCTGCCCCTTCGCCGGCGGAGTCTTCGAAGACCAACAGAAGGTCTGGCCCGCCTTCGCGCCGCTCGTTCAGATCCTGACGCAGAAGGGCCGTGACGTGGTGTGCTGCCCGGGCCCGACCGATCAGGGCGCCGAACGACTGGTCGGCTCGCGGCTGATCCATGGCATCGACCTCGGGGTGTACGGCGGGATCCTGCGCCGTGCCGCGCTGGTGGTGGCAAACGACACCGGTCCGGGCCATCTGGCTGCAGCGGTGGGCGTCCCCACCGTCAGCGTGCTGGGGCCGACCGTGCCCGAGCAATGGGCGCCGTGGGGGCCAACGGTCACGGTGGTCCGGCGCTGGCCGCGCTGGCCGACGGTACACGAGGTGATGGAGGCGACGGGTCTGGCGTGAACGACCACCGGCTGAACCGACGGCCCACGATGCGGCCGATCTGCCGAAGATCTCGCGCCACAGATGGTCGAGCTGATCGAAACCGGCGCTCTTCACATCCACCGGCCCTACCCGGCGTCAGCCTCGACCGGCCAAGATAGTTGTCGTCGACCGGCCAAGGCAATTGTCGTCAGCCAGTACGGCGCGTGGCAACCCCAAGCGCGCACTGGCGTTGCTGGACAAGGCGGATCGAGCCGAGTGAGCCGAGGGCATCGCCGTGACAGACTTCGGCACATCGCCCCAGGCGCTCCCGGATCCATCGGCTCGAGAACGACTCGAAGCCGTCGCTCGTCGCGCGGGCTTCTGCAGATCTCTCGCGCCATGTGCTCTCGTGCTGCCGACGGGCATCGAGCGGGTCGATGCCACGCTCGAGCAGCGCCCGCATCTCAAAGTGCCTCTCTCGAGCATCCGCAACGCCGACCCCTGGGAACTTGCCGATCGTGATCTATCGGCGGCTTCCGCCAAACCGGTACTGGTAGCGCCAAGTCTTCAGTCCTGCGGCGCTGACCTCGACGAACAAGCCCCCCCACCATCGGTGAGACGATGGAGTCGGGAGCGCGGCCTCGCGCTGCTGATCCGGGTCAGCGTCAGGGAGTAGTTGCAGAGCCTCATGCAGGGTCTCACAAGGGCAGTGGGCGGCCCCTCCAAGTAGAGGACGCTGAAGGGTTCGTCTCCTCTCCACCCGCCTTCAGGTACGCCAAACGGGCGGGATTTGGTGGTCTGCCGTGAGACGTGCTGAAAAGACGAAGCCCCTGATTTCTTCAACAAAATCAGGGGCTTACGGGGCGTCATGAGACGCCGTGGAGCGGCTTCACATGTGGTCGATCATCACTTCCCAATCGACCGCCGAACCAATACTGATGCGGGTCCAAGAAAACTTCTCCTGTGCGGTGGCCCCATCCGTGGCCCCGCCGGCGGCCTTACGGGATGGGCCACAGTTCAACCGCCTTGGCCGCCAGCATTGCAGAGCGCTGGTCGACGTTCTTGAACTTGAAGTGTTGCATCGACGCCAGCTCCTTGGTCAGCAGGATGCCGGAGTCCCTGTACGCCTGTTTCTTCATACCGAACGGGTTGTTCGACGCGCTGATGTTCAGGGCGCCCGCGAACAGGGTCAGGTTGCCGATGCGGGCGACGTACTTCGGATGCTGTGACTCCGCCTTGTCGCCGAGGTAGGTCACCCAGTCGCCGAACTCCTCCTTGGCCTTCTTGGTCTTGATTTTCTGCGGGATGATGTGCTCGACGTGTACGTCAGCCGCGCCAAGCACCTGCAGCTCGTCGTGTGTCCCATGGCGGGCGGCCTCGATCCGCTCCAGGCAGTACCGGGCCCGCTCGATCAGGTTCGACGGGAAGCTCGTGCCGGCGAACTCTTCCCGGAACTTGTCGTCCGACGGGCATAGCGCCCGGTAGGCCTCGCGCGTCGCGTCGACCGGCGTCACGGGATCAACGACGGACAGCCGGGCAAACAAGGCCTCCGTCTCGTTGGCCCGTTCACGGCACACATGCCGACGTAGAACGAAGCTCTCGGTCAGCTTCAGCACCTCCCGAAAGAGCTTGTCCGGACAGCCGCCCACCCGCAGGTGCATCAGGAACCCGTAGGTCTGCACCGCCTTGATCATGCGCAGGTTGCGCAGGTGGCGATTGATGCGCGCGTCGGCCGTCTTCACCAACACCAGTTCACCGTAGACCTTCGCGCATTGCACCAGCCGGGCGAGGAACTCAGCGAAGCTCACCTGCTGTGCGGGCGCCGGGGCCGTCGCGCCCGATGGCCCTTCCACGGTTGGCTCCTCACCCTCCTCGTCCTCCGGCTCGGCAGGATCGGCGTAGAGGTGTCGCTCCGGCAAGGCCGCCGCCTCGACGACCTGGCTCATGAACACGTTCTTGAACTTGGCGACCACCTCCGATGCCGTGATGCGGGTGCCGACCAGCGCCATGAGGTAGTAGCGGAAGAAGGCATCCGGGTTCGTGCCGTCCAGGTGCACGGTCAGTGCCGCCCAGCTGTTACGCGCCTCCTGCAGCGCATCGGCGCCGAAGCGCGCGGCGTTGCCCAGCAGGAAGTTCTTGATGATGTCCGTCGGGCTGAGCTTCAACCCGCGGTTGTTGATCGTCTCGAACAGCTTGAAGGCATCCTTGGCCTCGCTGACATCGAGCCGGATCACCACGGCCTGGTTCTTCAGGCGATAGAGAAACGCCCCAAGCTCCTCCAGGCCGCGCTCCGCGATCCAGCCGCGAACGATGGCGAAGGCACCGGCCAGCTGCTGGTTCTGGAACGGTTGCTCCTGGTTGTTCTGCACCAGCCTGTTGAACTCCGTCGAGTCGATCGAGTCGAGCGCCACCTTCCGGAGCGCCTTGCCTCCGAGGGGTTTGGCGCTGAGCAGCCGCGCGACTTCGGCGGCTTCGTCGGCCTCGCCGTCGCGCTCCAGCCGCTGACGGATGCACTCCAGGATGATCGTGACCGTGGTCAGCCGTTGCTGGCCGTCCACCAGCTCCAGCCGGTTCAAGCCCGCCGTGTGATGCCCTGCCAGGCAGACGATGCTGCCCAGCAGGTGCGTGTCGCCGTCGTCGATGAGCAGGATGTCGTCGATCAGCTCCCAAACCTGCCGCTCGTGCCACGAGTAGCGGCGTTGGTAGGTCGGGATGACGTATTGCTCGTTGGTCGAGCCGAAGAGCTGGGTGATCGTCAGCGAGGTCGGCGTGATGATCACTTGCCAGCTCCCTTCGGCGCGTCGCCGGTCATCGCGCGCATCTTGCCGATGAACTCGTGCACGTCCTCGTGGATCTCGTCGGCCGTCATGCTGAGCGCCACGGCCTCGCGGATCAGCGCGACAGACGGCTCGGCCGCCCGAAGCTGCTGGAACAGGCCGTCCGCGTTCTCGAACAGGATCTTCTTGCCGTTCACCGCGCTGAAGATGTTCGCGTTGACCTCGCGCCAGGTGCGCCCCGGCGGCAGCGTGAGGTTCTGGCCGACGAAGAAGTCGTCGATGATCTTCAGCGTCGACTGGGCGAAGAGGTCGTCTGCCGCGAGCTGCAACTGCTGAAGCGCCGCGCGGCGCCACGCGTCGGGCACAAGCAGGTAGTTCTCGATATTCTTGCGCTTCCACTCGGCCAGGACCGCGTCGCCCGCCTTGGGATGGAAGGCCTCGTCAGCGTCGTCGAAATCGAAGAGCATCAGTC
This sequence comes from Rubrivivax sp., assembly GCA_020248915.1. GTDB lineage: Bacteria > Pseudomonadota > Gammaproteobacteria > Burkholderiales > Burkholderiaceae_C > Rubrivivax. The sequence goes on from JADCGP010000008.1 coordinate 417,088, forward strand.
GGGCCACGCTCGGCACGATCTGGCGCAGGGCCTTGAAATGCGCGTCGGCGCGCTCCTTCATGTTCTTCTTGCCACCGCCGCCCATAGTCTTGAAGCAAACCTTGTCCATCGCCTCCTGCGCACCGCAGGCATCCGCCCAGGCACGCAGGATCCGCTCGTCGCTCTCCCCCTCCACGTAGAGAATGTAGGGCGACGCCATCAGGCGCGTGACCTCCTCGTTCGACACGTCGGCCATGGCCTGCAGCACGGCCGGCGTCGACTCCACCCGCTTCGGCTTGCGATTGAGCAGCGAAACGATCTGGCTCGCGTCCACCCCGCGCGCGAACTCCTCGGCGTGCGTGGCGATCAGGAACTGCGTTCCCAGTTCCTGCGACTTGCGCTTGAAGTAGTCGAGGATCTCGCGCTGCAGGTTGACGTGCAGGTGCGCGTCGGGCTCGTCCAGCAGGATCGTCGTGGGCTGGTAGCCGAACAGGAAGGCCAGCAGCGTCAGCGTCTGGTGGAAGCCGCTGCCTCCCGAGATGATGTCGTAGCTGCGGTTGCGGTCGGTGTACTCGACCGTGATGTAGACATCCTTGGTCGACTCGTAGCGCGGCGGGCCGATCTTCACCGAGAACCACCGCTCGACCATGCCGGCCAGTTCCTGCCAATCCGCCGCCGACGGTGCGCGTCGCGGTGCCTGGTCGCCGTTGTCGCGCGGCGATGGGCTGCTCACCCGCAGCAACAGGTTGCGCAGCACGCTGCCCGGCTGGCCCTTGCCGACTTGCTGCCGCATCGGCGAGATGTCGAGGAACTTCTCGGTCGGCTCCAGGCCGGAGAACGGCGGCACGTACGCGATGCGGGGCAGCGAGCCGGCCTTCTCGCACTCGCGGAACACCGACCAGCCGCCGGACGGAATGGCGTACATGGTCTGCGGCGAGTGATAGCGAAGTTCCACTCCGAAAGCGCCGGTCTTGCCCGCCGCGTCCTGCCACTCCAGCAGGATCTCGATCAGCACGAACTCCTGCTTCTTCTTGCCGGTGGCCGGGTCGGCGGGATAGTTCCGGTCGGTGCGGTCCTTCCACAGCAGGATGAACTCGGGCACCGGCAGCGCGGTGAAATTGGGCAGCACGATCTGGATGCCCGTGGTGCCGGTGCGCTTGGAGCGGTGGAACTCGTCGACGCAGAACTGCCAGATGGCCATGGCCTGCAGCACGGTGCTCTTGCCGCTGTTGTTGCGACCCACCAGCAGGTCAAAGCGGGTGAACTCGTAGACCTGTTCGCCCACGCTCTTGAAGTTGCGCAACGTGAGCTTGTTGATCATGCGGTGGCCTCGGTATGGAAGATGCGCTCCAGGGTGGCTGGCAGCAGGGCAGCGTTTGCTTCGCGGATAGCAGCGTGCCTGGCCTTGAGCCCCTCAACGTGCCTATGGATAGCCAAGAGCTCGATCTGCTTGTGCATCGAAGGCAGTGGCATTTCGTAGCTGAGGAACGTGGAGGGCTGCAGCCGGCGACGCCGTGCATTCGTACCGCCGCTGATCTCTGCCAGCGCGGGCCAAACATCAGGCGTTCGGAAGTAGATGTCGAGGACCTCGGGCAAGACGGCTTCACGGTTGACCGCGAACACCGGAAACTCCGGTGACACCACCATGCCATCACAGCTGTCGGGCACAACACCCAGAGCGCCTTCCCATGCCATCAGCTTGGGGTAGATGAAGTCACCGGCGCGGACCGTGGATAGCCGCTCGTACGAGAACTCAGCGCCTGTCTTGATCGCACTGGGAAACACGCCACGGCCGAACGAGTAGACGCCGGCGAATCGATATGTCGTCGTCGCGTCGACAACGACATCCGGCTGCCGCAGCGACACCAAGTCCGCCATGCGTCGCTTTCCACTGGCCGCCTCGTCAGAACTGAAGATATAGCTCCGGACGAGGCGCTGTGCATCCCGTTCGACAGCATCCAAATGCTCTTCGACTTCCCGCGTCTTCGTGGCCAGCGCGTCGAGTCGGGAGACGACGGCTTGTTGCTCGGCGAGCGGAGGCAGCGGTATCTGCTGACCAAGAAAGCGCTCTTCGCTGATCCGCACTCGGTTGGTCGAGCCCTCGCTCGCCGCCTTGCACAACTCGACAAACTTTGCGGACCGTGCGAGCCAACCTAGAAATCCAATGTCGCATCGCGACGCGTCTCGAACCTCAAACGACGGAAAGTCGTTGCTGACGATTGCACCATCGAGTTCGGGAGGAACCAAACCTATAGCTCCATTCCGTGCGTCGATCTTCGACAGGATCAGCTGGCCAGCCCGTACAACGTCCCGCACAGACACAACCTCGCTACCCCGGACCTTACCGCGACTCACAACACCACGCCCCCAGAGCTTGATCGTGACCTCGTGGTATTCGCGGTCTGGATCAATGCGCGCGCGTTCACTTCGGCGATGCAGCACCTCGCCGACTGCGGTGGCAGGCCACTTCGTCATGCGGCGATCTCCCCGCCAGCACCGACTTGCACGACCAGCGTCTCAATTTCACCCAGCAGGCGCATCACATCGGCCTCATGGCCTCGCATCGACTCGATCAGCTTTTTCGGGTCGGCGTGCTCCAGCCCTGCCTTCGCGTTGGGGTTCTTGATGTCCAGGTTGTAGGTCGGCCAGTACAGCGCGTCGCCATCGGCCTGCGCCGCTTTGGCGGCTTGCTCATGGCGCTGCTGCTGCGCCTTCAGCTCGCGAAGCCGCTCCTGAAGGGCCGCCTTCTCCCCGTTGGCCGCAGCGCTGATGGCCTGCTCCAGCTCCCGCAGCGGCTTGCCCAGCGCCAGCACCGCCGAGCGCTCAGCCTCGGCCTTCTGCCAGTGCGGCGTGGCTGCCTCGACGGCGGCGCTCCGCTTGGCCGCGAAGTCCACCGCCCAGGCCTGCGGGCCGGGCTGGCGGTCGCTCCACCAGGCCAGCGCGCTGGCGAACTCCTCGAACTGCAGCGGCGCGGTCTTGCTGTACTTCTTGCGGCCCTCGGGCAGCGGCAGCTCGTAGAACCAGATCGTGTCCGTTGGCCCGCCGCGCTCGAAGAACAGCAGGTTGGCCGGAATGTCGGTGTAGGGCGCAAACACGCCCTGCGGCAGGCGCAGAACCGTGTGCAGGCGGAACTCCTTCAGCAGTTCCTCCTTGATGACGGCGCTGACGCCGTCGCCGAACAGCGTGCCATTGGGCACCACCACGGCCGCCCGCCCACCGCGCGCAGCCGCCTTGCCGCCGGGTACAGGCGCACCGGCCACGCGCAGCTTGCGCATGATGTACTGCAGGAACAGCAGCGCCGTCTCGGCCGTCTGCATGTTGGGCGGGAAGTTGCCCTTGATGCCCGCTTCCTCCTCGCCGCCGAACGGCGGGTTGGTCAGGATCAGGTCCACGCGCTCGGCATGGCCGATCTCGTTGAGGCGTCGGTCCAGCGTGTTGCCATAGGCAATCTGCGGCGCCTCCAGGCCATGCAGCAGCAGGTTCATCTGTGCCAGCATGTACGGCAAGGGCTTGGCCTCCTGGCCGAACAGCGTCTGGCGCTGCAGCACGCGGCGTTGCTCCGTTGTCTTCACCTTCGGCGCGATGTGGTCGTAGGCCTCGACGAGAAAGCCGCCGGTGCCGCAGGCCGGGTCGAGCACCGTCTCGCCCAGGCTCGGGTCCATCACCTGCACCATGAAGCGCACCACGGGGCGCGGGGTGTAGAACTCGCCCGCGTCGCCAGCCGCGTCGCGCATCTCGCGCAGCATCGACTCGTACAGGTGCGACAGCGTGTGCATCTCTTCGCTGGCGCTGAAGTGGATGCCGTTGATCTTGTTAAGAATGTCGCGCAGCAGGTAGCCGCTGACCATGCGGTTCTGGATGCCCTTGAAGACGTTCGCCACCACCTCGCGCTGGCTGCCCTTCTCGCCCGTGCCGCCCAGGCCGCGCAGGTAGGCGAACAGGCCCTTGCCCTTCGTGCCATCGGCGCGCACCGCGGTGTCTTGCCCGATGAAGGCGAGCAGCTCATCGCCACTGATGCCGTCCTCGCGTGCCGCCCAGTCGCGCCAGCGGTACGGCGCCTCGATGATTGGCTGGTAGGGCTGGCCGTCCAGTTCCGACTCTTCCTCGTGCCGGATCTCCAGGTCGTCGAGGAACTTCAGGAACATCACCCAGGTGAGCACGGGCAGTCGATCGACGTCGCCATTGAGGCCCTTGTCCTTGCGGAGGATCTTGCGGGCCGTGCCGATCAAGGCGGACAGGTTCTCGCGCGTCGTCAGCGGGGCCTTGGTCTTGCGGGGCGCCTTGGTCTTCTTCTCGGCGCTGGCGGTGTTCGTTGCTTTTCGGGCGGGCATTACGGATGAGTCTCGTGGTCATTGGTAGATCGCGGTCTGCAGCCGCGACACGGCCTCTTTCAGGCCTTTCACGCCGCCAAAGTGGCGCGTGGCAATCTCGGAAGGTGAACCGAACCGGTCGAAGGGCTGCACCTTCATCAGGTCGGACAGCGCGCTGAACTGGATGATCCCGCGCTCGATGTACTTGTCGAGCAGCAGCGACAGCACTTCCCGGGCCGTCTCTCCGTACTGCGTGAACAGGTCCTGCGTGGCTTTGCGCGCACGCTCGGCCCGCTGGCGTCGGGTCAGGAGCGGTGCATTCCAGGCCAGGTGGCACAGCAGGTCGAAAGGGTCGGCGTCCGGCTGGTCGCTGCTGGCGGCGAGCTCCTCGAAGCTGATGCCGCGCTCGGTCAATTCGCGCAGGAGGTCCGCACGCGTGTCGGGGTCGGCCCAGGCGGATTGCAGGGCGTCGCGCGTGGGATACATCGAACGCACGGCGCGGCCCGAGTACTCGGTGTAGCGCACGACCTGCAGCTTCTTGCCGTCGGTGTCGAGGTCATAAACCAGGTGGCCGATGATTTCGACCTCTCCGCCGTCGATGTAGTACTTGCGCGGCTCCGCGGGTGGGTCGGTCAGGATCTCGGCCTCACCTGGCTCGACCGGCTCGGGCTGGGCGATGTATTCGGCTTCAGGCTCCGCCACGCCCGGAACTTCGACGATCGTCGTGTTGACCACCTCACCGGCGTCGTCCACCGTCACTTCTTCCAACCTCGCGGGATCGCCGTCGAAGTCAGGGTCCGCGAAGTGCCGCGTCGCGGTGCCGGTGAAGTCGATGATGTTGAAGTACTCCTTGCCGTAGTCCACCTTCAGGCGTGTGCCCCGGCCGACGATCTGCTTGAACTCCGACTTCGAGCCCACGACGCGTGCCAGCACGACGTTCTTCACCATCTCGGCGTCGACACCGGTCGTCAGCAGCTGCGAGCTGGTCAGGATGACCGGCACCGGCTTGTCCACGTCCTGAAAGTGCGACAGGTGGGTCAAGCCGATGGCGCCCTCGTCAGCGGTGACGCGGCACACGTAGTCGGGGTACTGTTTGACCAGGTCGCTGTTCAGGTTGACCAGCTCTTGCCGCATCTCGGCGGCATGCTCCTGGTCGACGCAGAAGATGAGCGTCTTGGCGAAGCGGTCGGTGCCCCGGAGAAAGTCCGTGAGGTGCCTGGCCATGGCGCGGGTTCGGGCGCGCAAGGCCACGACGCGCTCGAAGTCCTTGGTCTGGTACTCGTCGTCCGGCACCTCGCGCCCGAAGCGATCCAGCTCGTCCCTGCTCGGACGCCAGCCCGCGGCATCGACGGTGGTGATGACGCGGTGCACACGGTACGGCGCAAGGAATCCGTCCTCGATGCCCTGGCGCAGGCTGTAGGTGTAGACCGGGTTGCCGAAGTACTCGTAGGAGTCGCGCGACTCTTCGCGCAGGGGCGTGGCCGTCATGCCGAACTTCACGGCCGGCTCGAAGTAGTCGAGCACCGCGCGCCAGCTGCTCTCGTCGCGGCTGGACCCGCGGTGGCACTCGTCGATGATGATCAGGTCGAAAAAGTCGGGACGGTACTTGCGGAAGAAATCTTCGGTGCTGGTCGACAGCGCCTGGTAGATGCCGAAGTACATGTCGCGACTCTGGCTCACGTCGCCGCCGGCAATCTTGTGGCGCGCGTCGCCGAACGGCGCGAACATCTTGGCCATCGGATCGTCGACCAGAATATTGCGGTCGGCCAGGAACAGGATCTTGGGCCGCCGGTACTCGCCCGTGCGGTTCCAGCGGCTGTTCCAGAGCTTCCAGCACACCTGGAACGCGACGTAGGTCTTGCCCGTGCCGGTGGCCAACGTCGCCAGGATGCGCGGTTGTCCGAGCAGGATGGCTTCGATCACCCTCTGGATCGCGATGCGCTGGTAGTACCGGGGTACCTTGCCGGACACCAGGTTGAACGGCTCCAACAAGTGCGCCTTTGCGGGCTCGGAAATCGGCGTCGACTGGGTGAGCCGCTGCCACAGTTCTTGTGGCGAGGCATACCGATCGACTTCGCGCTCGGTGCCGGCGACGTAGTCGATCTCGATGATGCGATGGCCATTGGTGGCGTACGCGAACTTCAGGCCGAGCATCTCCGCGTACTCGCGGGTTTGCTGCACACCGGTCTCCACAGGCAGGCCGACTTCCTTGGCCTCGACGACGGCCAGCGGCATGTCGCGCCGGTAGTAAAGCAGGTAGTCGGCGCGGCGTTGCTTGCCTCGGCGCACCTTGCCGCCCGCCACGATGATCCGGCCATTGGTGAAGCTGTGCTGTTCGCCGATGACCGACTCGGACGTGCCCCACCCTGCTGCCACCAGCTTGGGTGTGACGAACTCGCGGCAGGTATCGGCTTCAGTCATTTCGGGTGCCCATCCAATTCAGCGCTCCGGGCTACCGGCCGGGCCTGCCCACAGCCGAGAGAACTGGAAGGACAGTTCGCGGTGATGCCGAATCGACAGCAGGTGAACCAGGTGGCCCGGCGTCGCCACGGTGTACAGAATCAGGTAGTCCCCATGCAGGTACTCGCGCAGGCGATCGGCCGCACCCGCCGGCAAGGCAGCGAGCTGCGCGAGTGCCTCGGCAGACTGCGGGGGCTGGTCCAGATAGCGCCGTCCGATACGGGGAAAGCGCCGGAGATTGGGGATGACGGTGCTGCGGAGTTCGCCCAGCAGCCGGTCGTACGCCGACGCGGCGTCCGCCTCGGTCAGGAAGGACTCGATCGCCGCCAGCCGGTCCAGGAAACTGGCCGTCAGTTCGACGCGAACGACGGGCTCAGCCACGTTTGCGCGCGGTCCCGCTGGCCTTCACCTTGCCCTTCGTGCCGGCCGGCGGCGCACCGGCCCGCCGCGCCTGCAGCGCGGCAATGCCTGCATCCGCATCTTGGGTCCGCCCGGCCGCAATGTCCGCGAGGCCACGTCGCGCGTCGTCGATCAGCAGCAGGTGGATGCGCTCGCGCTCCAGCCGGTGGTAATAGTCCAGGCGCTCAGCGTCGATGAGGGCGACATAGCTCTCGCCGTTCTTGGTGATGATCTTCTCGGCGCCGGCCTTGACCTGTTCAGCCAGGTCGGACAGCGTGGCCCGCGCCTGGGTGAACGGCACCACGTCGCTCGCTGAGATACCCATGGGACACCCATCCAGAAGTTGCAGAATTCTGCGCAGTCTACGCGCTTCCGCGCACAGCGGGAAGGCCAGCGCGCCTGCACGGCGAGACGCCCTGTGCGTGGCGGTGGCGAAAGCGCCGCACGCCGGGTCAAGGGCGGGCAACGCCCGGCGCAGCGAACCCTTGACGCGGCGCGTGGCGCCAGCACGCTCGGGGTCGAGGGCAGGCGGCTGTTCCAGCGGCCTGCCCCCGAGCCCGTCCGGCGGCGAGGACCTGCGCCTTGGCCCGCCGCCGCTACCGGCTCATGTCCGGGCCGCGGCTTCGCTCCGGCGAGACACGTTGAACGGTCCGCCCGCGGTCCACGGTCATCCCCGGCAGCTCAGCCTGCCGCTGCGCGGCACGGTGGCGTTGCACGGCCCGCGCGACATCCGTCTGCATCACGAAGTCGACGATGCTCTTGCTGAGCTTTCGGTCGGCCGGGTCGGGCGATGCCGCCAGCGCCTTGGTGATCTCGGCCCAGGCCTGCAGCACGCTGGAACGCGTAGCCCGAAACGCCGGCCCTGACTTGTGCTCACCGCGCTTCTTGCTGGTTCGCGCAGCGGCACCGGGCTGTCGCTCCCAGCCGCGAAGGCTGCGCCGCGACACGCCTCGCGTCGCCTGCGACGAAGCCTCGGCCTCGATGCCCCAGCCGCGCAGCTTCTCGGCGAAGGTCTCGCGCCAGCGATGCAGGTCTTCCTTGCGCGGGTTCAGGCGCTTGCCGTCGCGGCCCTCCGCGCGGACGCTGATGTGCACGTGTGGGTTGGCCTGGTGCGTGTGCAGGACCATGACGTAGCGGTGGTTCGCCAGTTCGGCCTTGGCAAACTCGCGCGCCGCCTGTCGCACCACTCGGGCGTCGGTGCCCGTGGGCATCGACAGCATGATGTTGAAGGCTTCGCGGCGCTCGCTGACCTCGGGGATGCGGGTGCCGCCGAACCGCCACTGGTCGGCGATCGCGCGCAGGGCCTCCCTGCCCTCGCGCACGGCACCGCGGTCATCCTCGATCGGAAGCCGACCCGACTTCGCGATGTAGCGCAGGTGCGCCGCGATGGCGCCTATGCCACGCCCGCCGCCAGTGACCTTCACCATCACCTGCGGCGCCCGTCGTTCGACCGTCGCCCGGATGCGCTGGCGCAGGACCTGGGCGCGCTGGCGAACGGCTGCATCGGTCAGCACCGGCGTGCGCGACGCCGTCATGCGGTTCGACGGGTAGAACAGCCGGTCGCCCCATTGCACGAGCAGGCCGTCGATGGTGCTGGGCATGGCAGCGCTCCTTCCCTCAAAGGCGGTCGATCAGCGCCGAGGCCCGATCGAGGTGGCGGCGGATCTCGGCGTCGGTGGTTTCGAGGCGGTCCCGGTAGGGCCTGGCCTGCTCCACCTTCGCCTGGCGCAGCAGGGTGACGAGCGCCACGAGATCGGTCGACAGCGCGGCCATCCGGTCGTTGGATGCCAACAGGGCTGCGCGATCGGCCTGGCGCTCGGCGAGGGGTTGCGGCAGACGGCTGCCAGCCACAAGCCTCCCCACGTAGTCGCCGTAGGAAAGACCGAGGGCGGCCGCGTTCAACATCAGCGCGTCGGCGTGGGCCTGGGACAGGCGCAGCGTGAGCTTGGCGGTCTCTCGGGCTGGGGCCTGGTCCAGGGTCTGACCGTCAGACCCCGCTTTCACCGGCGCCACCGTCGCCGTCGCGCGCAGGTCGAGACTCATTACGAGGGCGCGGCGGACGAGCTGCGCGACGCCCATGCCACGAATGGCGGCGGCGGCGCGCACGGCATCGCCGATGCCGCGCAGGTCGATCGTCACACGATCACGCGACGGGCCCGCCACGTCGATCCTCGCGCCGGATGCCGCATGGCATCCATTCACTGGCGGGCCGCCTATCCTGCCATCTGTTCTTTCTCATCCTCTTCACTCCACTCTTCGTGGATTCAGCGTTCGGTCTGCGAAGGGGTCTGACGGTCAGACCCCCGCAGCCAACGTGCGGCGATGCCTTCAAGCCGGCTCCGCAGGGCGACCAAGTCGGACGCCGCAGTCGGGCTCGCATCGGTCGGATTGATGCGACCCAGCGCGCGCTCCAGCCGATCGCAGGCAGCATTCGCTTGGGCGATCAGCTTGTCGGGTGGAGACACGGCGGGCTTGTTATGCACGGGCTCCTCAGCCGCGGAACGGATGGCGGATACCGATGCGCGCGTGATGTCTGCCTCGCTGGCCAGCAGGGCGTGAACCTGGTCGGGTCGATCGGCGTGGAGCTTGCTGAGTTCGTGCAACGTGCGGGGCGACGTGCATCGGCCGGACTTCAGCGCATCGTCGAGTACCGGCGGAAGCTCCAGCAGCGACAAGTGGTGCGCCACGGCGGTCAGGTTCATGCCGAGCTGCCTGGCGATGGTCGCGTTCGAGTCACCGGCATCCACCTGCGCGCGGATGAACCTGGCCAGTTCGAGCGGGGTCAGCCCGTGGCGCTTCTGGTTCTCGGCGACCTGGGCATAGCGATCGGCGGGCAGGTCTCGGATGACGACCGGAACCTCATGCAGCCCCGCCCGGATAGCTGCGCGCAGCCGCTTGGCGCCGAAGTGAACCTTGTGCCGGCCATCGCTGTCGGCCGGATGCACGACGAGCGCCTGCAGGACGCCGCGCTGTTGGATGTCTTCAGCGAGCTCGTCGATCGACTCCTTGGGGAACTCGGTACGCGGGTTGTGCGCGTCCTCGTAGAGCAGCGACACGGCGAGGAGCAACGGCCTTCCGTCGTTTACTCCCGGCTTGGCTGCAGCGGGCGAGATCGCTGCCGCGTCGCGGTTCGATACGACGGCTCGCGGTGTCGGCACGAGGGGTGCGTGCGGCGCGATCGTCCCCGGCTCCGCTTCGAGCAGATCGAGCTGAACGTCTTTCGATTTGTTCCACGGCAGGCGCATGAGCGCATCCTGCCGCTGCCGTCTTTGGCGAGGAAGTACCCGTCAAGCGTCGCGCTGTTGCGGGTCATCGTCCCGCATGGATTCAGCTGCGCCCGGGATGTACCAGCACGTCCCGCTACCGTCACGGGTGGTTTCAACTTTCTCGGACTCGGCCCCGTTCTTCGCCGTGCGAAAGCATCAAGGGTCAGCGATCGACAGAAAGAGGCTGACTGCTATCGTTTGATGCTCGCGAGCCGCAGGGCGGCTTGCGCTATCCGCCGCCCCGACGCTCGCGCCGCGAGAGCTTGGCCAGCATGTAGGCCGAAACAGTGCCCACGATCTCGATGGCAGCCTTGACTTCCTCGTCCGACAGAGTCGGGAGCCAGGGTCGTCCGTGTCCAGTGCCTTGCTTGTTGCGTAGCCGGTTGACGCCCAGAGCGGAATTGAACATCCCGCGCTCCATGGCCTTCACCGGCGGCTCGCCTGGTTGTTCGGGGATCTCGGGTACTGCAAGCTCGAGCGCGACGAATGCCATGCCAAGAAGCCCTTGGAAGTTGGCGCCTGTGGGATAGCGCCCCTGGAGAGTTTCGAGCGCATGCGCCGCCGTCGCCTCAAGCAGGTCCTTTCCTGTGCCAGCGACGAGCGCTGCATCTTGCGCGCCCTTCTGGGCCCGCCTTGCGTATGCCGCGAGAGCATCCGTCAGCTGGACGCCTCGAAGCGAGGTGAGCAACTTCGGCGACAAAGAGCCATCCTCACCCAGTATGAAGCCCTCGGCATCGAAAGCTGCCGTGGCATTGGCAATGGCCTCGCGCCCAACGAAGTTCGGTGAGGAGTCCCGGAAGCCGCCGCATGCGCGGACCTTGGCAAGCAGTCCTGCTGCAAACCGGCTCGCCGCGGCTGGGTTGGAATCCATCGCGGCATAGAGGACGGCGCGCACGCGTTTGGCCTTCCCGATCAGCTGACCTTGTTGCTTGGGATCGTGCTGCCCGAGGCCCGCCTGGTTGACATGGAACTCGATGTCGGCATGCGAGGGTTCGCGGTAGGTACCGTTGTTGTTCGAGTCGTCGACGAGCTGCATCAGCGCGTGCGCGATGGTGTCCGTGACGGGTATGGATGACATCTGTTCGCTCCCTTCGGCCGGCCGCGCGTTTCGTGCGTCTCTCGCCGCGCTACGCAACGACTCGGCATCGCCTGCGCTGGTCCACTCGTGTATTGGCAACCGGCAAATGTAAAGTTTGCGCTCGGCAGGGCGCGCCAGGACCCTTCTAACCCCGGATAGCGCGGAGATACGTGATGCGATACGTTGTGGCGATACGCCGATACGCTGATACAGCGATTCTCCGCTAAGTCATTGTCGCGTCATGGGATATGTCAACAGAGTCGACAGACTCAAATCTGAGATGGCGCGACTTCTCTCCAACTGACCTGTCTTTCGTCGGCAAAATCTCTGGCTGCTCACTGACTGAGCGTTTGCACTTTGGCGGCGAGCCTGGAGAATCTCGGGCATCGATCACTACTTCTGCATCGCGATGTCCACCGTACCCGATCCGCCGGCCGCCGTGCCTCCGGCACCCCCGCAGGGCCCCGCCCAGGCTGCTGTTGCTGCCGTCGTGCCACCGCCGGCGTTGAGCCCCACAGCTGCAGCGCTTTTTGCGTCGACCGTAGAAGCGCCGAACGTGAAGCAGGCGCAAAAGAAGGGCGAGAAGGCGAAGCAGACAAACATCGACCTGCGCAAGGTGCACTGGGCCGACGTGAAGGACGAGGACATCTGGCTGCTGAGCAACGAGCACAAACGCTTCGGCTTTGCCCAGGTCCCGCGAACGCTGTCGCTAGTGATCAACATCATCAACGACATCGCCAAGAAGAAGTACGGCAAGGCGGTACCGGCCGGCAAGACCTACTTCGCCCTCTGGCTGCACCACTACGGCGAGGGCCTGGTGCGGATCGCAAGCGAGGCGCAAATTGCCTACGAAGCGGGGTACGGCGGTCAGCGGAACGTGTCCACGTTCCGGCAACACATGGAGGTGCTGAAGGAGATCGGGTTCATCGACTTCCGCAAGGGAGTGAAGGGACCGATGCACTACGTGCTGCTGCTGAATCCGTACAACGTGATGAAGCGTCTGCGCGACCAGAAGGATGAAACCGGCGAGAAGCTGGTCACCGACGAGCAGTACGCAGCGCTGGTCGAGCGCGTGAACGATATCGGCTCGCGCAGCGAACTCGGGGATTGAGCCATGCGGCGCGATTTGATTGACGAGTTCTATCAGGAGTTGGAAGCCACCGACGAGACCTACATCCGCAAGCGGCTTCTGACAGGCGGCTACACCGGCTGGAAGGTCAAGCACGTCCGACAGTTCATCAGTGCCCGGGATGCTGCGCGCGCGGAACGCCGGGCCGAGTGGACAACGCGCTGGACCATGATTGGAGCTGTTGGGGCAGTTGGCGCCGCCCTTGTCGCAATCATCGCGCTGTGGCGCTAAGGACGGATGTCTCCGTGAACGTCGGAGCTACCCGTCAGGCTGCGCGCAACGGGATCACGTTCATGCCCGCGGCCAACGTCTCGACGCGGTCAGCCAAGTACTGCAGCGCCCTCTTCCGATCCGCCGCCAGTTCCATGTGACTGTAGGCCGCCACGGTGGCGTTCTTCTCGCTGTGCGCCAGCAGCAGATCGACGACATCGCGGCCGAAGCCGTGCTCACGCAGTAGTGTTGCCGCTGTACCGCGCGTCCCATGCGGGCTGAAGTCGGGCACGCCGAAGTCGATGCGCTTGAAGAAGTGGTTCAACGTCACGTCACCCATCGGCACACTGCCACGGAAGATCGACGGGAAGACGTACTCGCCCTGCCCCGTCAGCTCGTGCACCTGGCGCAGGATGCCTACGGCCTGGCGCGACAGGAACACCCGGTGCGGCTTGCCCATCTTCATGCGCTCGGCCGGGATGTCCCACTGCGCGGCGTCGAGGTCGAACTCGGGCCACTTCGAGCGCAGCAGTTCGCTCTTGCGGGTCATCGTCAGCAACAACAGCTTGGTCGCCGCGATGGTCGTGATGTGCGCGCCCTGCGAATCGAGCTTTCGCCAGAAGGCGCCCAGTTCCTTCTCGCTCAGGTGTCGGTGGTGTTCGACCGGCGCGCGTGCGATGGCGCCGCGCAGTGGCTGCGCAGGGTTCGTTGTCACCAGCAGGTTGCGGATCGCGTGGTTGTAGATCTGCTGCACGATCACGCGGATGCGCTCGGCCGTCACGGCGGTATCGGCGCGAGCCTTAATGATGGCCAGCACGTCGCCTGGCTGCACCTCGTCGAGTTGCATGTCGCCGATCGCCGGGTAGACGTAGACATCGAGCCAGCGCACGGTCTGGGCCACGTAGCCGCCCGACCGATAGAACAGCGTCTCGTCGACCCAGCGCTGGGCGAAGGTGCGGAAGCTCAGCCGCCGCGCTTCAGCAACCTTCTTCTCCGTCGATTGCACCCGCTTGGCTTTGGCCGGGCTCTGGCCACGCTCGACCAGGGCGCGCAGTTCCTCATGGCGGTCACGTGCCTGCTTGATGGTGAAGGCCGGGTACGCGCCGATCGTCACCTTCTCGCGCTTGCCGTCGAGGTGGTACTTGAATCGCCAGGTCTTCGAGCCCGAGGGCATGACCTCTAGCACTAGGCCGCCGCCATCGGTCAGGTCGTAGCGCTTGTCCTTCGCCTTCGCGTTGTCGATCGTCGCGGGCTTCAGGACGTAGTTGATGTGTCGCATGAGGGCTGCCCCGAATGGGGCCACGGCCGCCCCTGTGGCCCCGAATGTGGTCCCGTCACTCTGCGATGTCAAGAAACAGCCGGAGACGTCAAAAGACAAAAACCCCAGTCGAATCAACGATCTGGGGTTTCTGGTGGGACTAACCGGGACGTCCAGAGACGCCCCGGGACCGCGTCACATGTGGTCGATCATCACATGGAAATCGCACCTAAGTCCGCGTCGCATAACGCTCCGGCCCCGCTGGCACCCTCCATCTCCCGTCAAAGGACCCTCCATCGGGAATCCTCCAACTTTCATAGGTGGGGCCAGATGCACGTTTGTCACTTGGCCGAACACTGAGCAGGATCATCGCCAATGTAGCAGGCCTCCCCTTGCCTTCAAACGGCTGCATCTGCGCACTCGCCACAACGTTCAGTCCGGAGCAACCCAGTCTTCCACCCTCAGTCCTTCGACGCGCTGGAACTCGCGGGTGTTGTGCGTTACCAGCGTCGCGCTCTCGGCCAGAGCGTGGCAGGCGATCCATAGATCGTTCGCACCGATCGGCGTGCCGGCGTCCTTCAGACGCGTGAACTGCTCGGCGTAGTGCTCGCAGATGGCAGGGCCCGCCGGATACAGCACCGCCACTTGTCGGGCCAGGGCTTCCAGCCGGCGAAGGACCTCCGGCTTCCTCGTGCTGCGCTCGGCGCCCTTCAGCAGTTCGGCCCAAGTCACGAAGGACATGCACAGCCGGGCATCCTCCGGCAGCGCATCGACCCGTTGCGCGATGGCGGGCGGCTGGTTCTTGATCAGGTAGATGAGGACGTTGGTGTCCAGCACATAGATCACAGTGCCTCGCGCTCCTGCAGCGGCTGTTGCCGGGCCCGCTCAGTCTCCAGTGCTGCGATGAAGGCCACGTCCGCCTCGCCCACGGCGCGCAGGGCATCGAGCAGCGCCGCGCCGCGTTCGGCCCGCAAGGGATGGATCACCAGATCGCCCGACTCGTTGCGAGAAATGCTCACACGGTCGGTGTCGAGCCGGAACTCCGCAGGAATGCGCACCGCCTGGCTGTTGCCGTTGTTGAAGACTCTGGTCGTAAGCGTTTCCACGTCGCACTCCGTGTGTGTACGTCGATGTGTGTATTTTCGCCCGGACACCGCCAGAGTGCAACTACGCCCAGAGACCCTGCCGGCGCACGCCCAGTGACTTCGCAAGCTTCGCGACGTTGCGCCAAACAGCCTTGGGGGCCACGCCCTCGTTCGCGGCGGCTTCCTCCACGGCCATCACCACCAGGGGCACCGGCGCCTCGTCGAGCAGGTGCGTCAGGTGGGCCGCGTAGCCATTCGGTACGCTGCCGCTGACCAGCGCATGGCCGAGCGTGTCGGGCGGCACCTCCTGGACGTAGCTCACGCTGGCGTTCTTCGCCGCCATCCACAGGCCCCGCTTCCGAGCACGCGCTGCCTGGCTGGGCGGATCGAGGTCCAGCCCCAGAACGGCCAGCACCTGGGCCACCCGGTTGAATCCCAGATCGCTCAGGGCGCCCGCTTCCAGGCCGACCAGCGTCTGCCGCGAAAGCCCGCTCAGTTGGGCAAGCCGGGACTGCGTCAGTCCCAGCGCCTCGCGCCGCTCGCGGACGATGGTGCCCAGGTTGGAGAGGTCCACAGCTTGGCCGGAAGACTTGTCGAATATTTTGGACATTCTAATGCCTCCGGACTACACCCGCCAGGCGCTCGCCAGCGGCGCCGCAGGCAGCTCGCTGCCCACAGCCGTGACAAACGTGCTCGCTGTCAGGCCACTGCGGGAGCTCGATTCCATCGATCAGTCGACGGCGCCTCGCTGCAACGGCTTCGACTTGCTCCCGCGACATCAAGCGGACCGCTCGTGCGGCCGGCGGCGCTGAGTGCCGGCCAGGGAAGAGGACGAACGCCTCGTCAGACACTCGAACACGGAGTTCGTCCTCAACGGCCACCCGCTGCGCCGAGAGCTGGATGACGTCCGACGTTCTCACCGCTGGGGCCGACCGCGTCTTCAGTTCGACCAGCACGACCAGACCGGTCGGCAGCCGATAGGCCCTGTCCACCCTCGCCACGATGGGCCAGCGGCTGTTCGACCTGAACTGCGCCTCCACGCAGGTCAATTCGGCGTCCCGCAGAGCGGCCGGTCGGTCCCTCCACTCTGCAACGCGTGCGTGGTGACGCCGAAACAGATGCCACACGACTGCCAAGGCGACAGCCAGGAGCAGCACCCACGGCCACATCGGCTCGAACCTCATGGTCGACGCCTTGCCGACCATCGCCGCCAGCCATGCGCCACGAAACCCAGGATCCACCTAGTCAACCCTAGCAGTGGCGGGCAGTGCTGCAGAACTGGGCGCTATTCGCGTTGAGTGTTGATGCCCTCAGACCCCGACGGCCAGCGCCAGCATCGCCGGCGGGGTGAGCGCCGGGGCTCGGGAGAGGTCGAGGGCGCGGAACCAGCCGAGGTAATGCTTCAGATAGGACGAGGCC
>JADCGP010000009.1 GCA_020248915.1 Rubrivivax sp.
AGCGCCACCAGCGCCACCAGCGCCACCAGCGCCACCAGCGCCACCAGCGCCACCAGCGCCACCAGCGCCACCAGCGCCACCAGCGCCACCAGCGCCACCAGCGCCACCAGCACGCCCTGCGCGACCTTGGTGCGGCCGGCCTGCCGCTCGGCCGCGTGCACCATGGCCACCAGCCGGTCCTGCCGGTCCTGCTGGTATCCAATCCGCCGACATGGCACGCGGCATGCGTCCAGGGCGATGTAACGCCCGTGGAGTGTATCGGCGAGGCGTAGGTGGAGGGCAAGAGCGCGCGCTCGCCGCTGAGTACCGGACCTGGGCCGAAACCATCCAACAGTCTCATCCCTTCGTCTCTTCGAAGCTCCTGGTGGGTTTGGTGAAGACATGCGAGGCTGAGGCGGAGCGTGAAGATACCGAGCCGACCATCCCGAGGAGGTTGCGTTGAGCACGATGGCATGGTCACCAACTTGGCGTCGCCCCGCGTGCCGAGTGCGGCGTGGCAAAGCGCCGTGCACGCCCGCCAACCGCCCAGGCGCCCGTTGAGCGGCAGGCGGTGTGCCTGGCCGGCGCTTAATGGGGCGCCGAGTAGCGCAGACTCGAGGGCGGCGCGCGCAGCGCGCTTCGTGGTCTGACTCACGGCAACTGTCCGAGCGGAGCGAGTCTTGCCGTGCGCCCTCGAGGCGAGCAGCGCAGGGGAGTCGGCCTGCAAGGCCGACCGCCCCATCCAGTGCCGGCCAGGCACACCGCCTGTCGCGACGCGCGGCGTTGGCGTTGGCGTTGGCGGCGCGTCCCCCCGGAGGCACGGCCGCGCCCCGACCGCGAAGCTCAGCCGAGCGCCAGGCGCAGCTCCGGCGCCGCCGCCTCCACGGGCGCCAGCAGCCGCTGCCAGAGCCGTGGTCCGGGCTCGCGGCGGAAGGCACCGAAGTGGCCGATGGCCTGCGCGCCCACCTCGCGCGGGTGCAGGTGGTGGCGCTGCACCGCGGCGTTGCGGAACTGCGCGGCCAGCGCGTCCACGGCACGCGGCGCGCCGTAGGTGCGGTCGTCGTCGATGCTCCACAGGTGCACCGGGCAGACCAGGCCCGAGGCCTGGCGGTACGGCGCCATGCGCGGGTCGGCACAGGCCCAGCCCGGCGTCAGCCCCCAGCGCCACCAGTCGCGCGCCACCTCGCGCGGCAGTGCCTCGCCGCGCGAGGCCCAGCGCGGCGCGTGGCCGTGCAGTGCCACCGCCGCGGGCAGCAGGGCGCGGAAGTACACCTCCGCCAGCAGCCGGTGCCGGCCGTCGAACAGCCGCGCCTCGCCGTGCTGCGCGGCCACCATCAGCAGCGCGTCGGCCTGCTCCACGCCGCGCGCGAACGCGATGCCGTTGCCGCCGAACGAGTGCCCCACCAGCAGCAGCGGCAGCCGCCGCTGACGCCGTGCCTGCGCGGCAGCCAGCGCGGCGCTCATGTCGAGCAGCGCCCAGTCGCGCATCGACGCCGTCTCCTGGCGCATCGGGCCGCGGCGCGAGCCGCCGATGCCGCGGTAGTCGTAGGTCAGCACCGCGTAGCCGCGGCCGGCCAGCCACTGCGCGAAGCCGCGGTAGAAGCCGCGTGGCGCGCCCGTGGCGGCGCTCACCAGGGCCACCGCCCGCGCCGGCCCGGCCGGCTCGTGCCAGGTGGCGGCGAGGTGGCGGCCGTCGTCGCAGACGAGGGTGTGCGCGGCCGGGTCGGCCGCGGCTGCGCGGGCCTCGCTGCGTCCAGTGGTCAGGGGGACAGGGGTGGTGCCGTCGTGCATGGTGCGAGGCAGTCTAGGAAGTCAACACTAGATTGACTAGACTGATCGATATTGACATTTTGGTGAGCTCAGATTGACAAAGCCCGCCTCCCGCAGCCGCTTCGAGCACCGCGCCCCCACCACGCCCGACGCCAACGCACTCGAGCTGTTCGCGCGCATCGCGGCCGCCGGCAGCTTTGCGCAGGCCGCGCGCGAGCTCGGCCTGACCCGTGCCGCAATCAGCCGGCGCGTGGCGGCGATCGAAACCGCGATCGGCGCCATGCTGTTCACCCGCAGCACGCGCGCGCTCGGCCTCACGCCCGCCGGGCGCCGCCTGGCACAGCGCGCGCGTGCGGTCCACGAGGCCGCCGACCAGGCGCGCCGCGCGCTGCGCAAGGACCTGCGCGAGGGCCTGTCGGGCACGCTGCGCGTGACCTCGGTGCCGGTGTTCGGCCAGGTCGCGCTGGCGCCGCTGCTGGCGCGCTTCCAGGCGCTTCATCCGCAGCTGCGGCTGGAGCTGCGCTTCACGCACCGCCGCATGGACCTGCTGCGCGACGACGTCGACGTCGCCTTCCGCATCACCGACAAGCCGCCGCCCGACTGCGTGGCCACGCCGGTGCTGGCCTTCACGGTGCGCGCCTACGCGGCGCCGCGCGCCGGGCTGCCGCTCGCGCATCCCCGGGCGCTGCAGGGCGAGCCGCTGCTCGTGCTCAGCGGCCCGGCGGACACGCTGGCGCTGCAGTGGCGGCACGACACCCGGCGCGGCGAGCCGACGACGCAGGAGGTCGAGCCGGCCGTGCTCGCCGACGACCTGGGCACGCTGCTGGCCGTGGCGCGCCACGGCCGCGGCATCGTCTTCGCGCCCGACCTGTGCGTCCCCGAGGACCTCGCCGCGGGCCGCCTGATCGACGCGCTGCCCGGCTGGCGCATGCGGCCGCCCGAGGGCGAGCAGGTGATGGCGCTGACGCTGGCGCAGGGCATCGCGCCCGAGGCGGCGCGGGCGCTGGTGGCGTTCGTGCGCGACGCGCTGGCGGCCGGGCCCTCCGCGGGGCGGGCGCCGGCCCGGTGAGTGGTTGAACCGGCGCACTCACGCGGCGCGAGTCGCTCGGATGTTCCGTCGGCGCCAGCCCGGCGCCACGCCGCCCTGGCCCTTGGCGAGGCCCATCGGCGGCCTACCCCGGCACGCACTGCGGCCCCCCGGACCCCGTGGCCGTCCTCGGTACGACCGCGCGCGAATTCCCGCGACATGGCCCCAGCCCGCTGTCGAGAAACTTGACACCCGGGTGCACGCCGCGTGGCGCCATCGACGTCAAGTCCCTGACCAGAAAGCAGATGTGAGCGCAGGCACGGGTCATGCTTACAGGTGCGGCAGGGGGCGGCGTCAGGCGTGCGTCCTCTGGCCCGACCCAGGCCGTTTGCCCTACCGCCGCCATCGGTGGCCTCCGCATGATGGCGGGGCACGGGGTCGATCGCGGCAATCTTCCAAGGGAACCCATGTCCAATCTGAACCAACCCAAGCAGCTGCCGCGCGTCGCGATGCTCGTCGCCACGCTGGCCCTGTGGGCGGGCACCGCGCAGGCCGCCATCATCGGCACCTACACCACGGACAGCGACTTCACGACCGCGGTGTCGGGATCGACGCTCGAGACCTTCAACACCCAGATCACGGCCGTCAACAATGGCAACCGCGAGACCTACGACTACGGCCCCTTCCTGATCGACAAGTACCGGATAGGCCCGAACACCGGCGCGGGCTCGCGGATCGGGGACTGGCAGGGCAGGCCCTCCGCCACGCTGCCCGACGTCATCATCTTCGATGACTCGATGATCGCCTGGGGTGGCTTCATCAATACGCAGATCGGCGGCAACGGCGTTGGCATCCAGGTGACCGTCGAACTTCTTGCGGGCAACGTGGTCATCGGCACCGTGGGCGCCAACACCAGTCCGAACAATGGATTCCTCGGGTTCCTGAGCGACGCCGCGTTCAACACGATCCGGCTGACGTCGGTAGGTTCCGGAGCCGACAACTACTTTCTCGACAACATGCGCTACAAGCCGACTAGCCAGTCGGTTCCCGAGCCGGCCAGCCTGGCCCTGCTCGGCGTTGGTATGCTGGGTATGGCTGGGGTGATGCGCCGGCGCCGCACCCTGCGCTGATCCGCCCTCGGGTCCGGGCCGTCCGCAGGCGGCCCCGTTCCAGTGCCCCTGACCCGCCGCCCGGCCGACCTGCCCGTCGACGCGTCCGCAGGGCGCGACATCGCGTCGGTTCGGTCACCATGCCCCGAGCTGCGCCCGCGCCCGCCCTCAGCTCGAGCCCGCCCCTTGCGGCCTGCGCTCGCTGCCGCCGCCCGGACGCGGCGGCGTCGAGGCGTCGGCGGGCTTCGCGCCGGCGCCGAACGCCTTGCGATAGAACGCCCAGTGCGCGTCGTCGAGCTCGCGCAGCACGGCCATCGGGTCGTGCCCGATGCCGGGCAGCACGCGCCACTCATGCGCAATGCCGAGCGACGCGAGGTGCTCGTGGAACGCCACGTTGTTGGCATAGGTCTCGTCGCGCTCGCCGATGACGACGCGCACGAGCGAGCCCCTGGCGATCGTCTCCACGTTGGCCCTGGCGAGCGTGCGCGGGCTCACCTGCAGGAAGACCGCCTGCGAGCCGCCGTAGACCCGCGCGAGCAGCTCCTCGGCCCGCACCCGGCTCGCACGCGGCGTTGTCGTGAGCGTCTCCTGCATCGGCCCGGCGCCCATGATCGAGACGGCGCGGAACAGCTCGGGGTACTTGAACCCGAAGCGCGCCGCCCCGTAGCCACCCATGCTGAAGCCGTCGAGCAGGCGCCCCTCGCGCGAGGCGATCGTGCGCAGGGTCGCGTCGATGTGCGGGACGAGCTCCTTGACGATCACCGTCTCGACGGGCGCCGCGCCGCTCGACCAGTCGACGTACATGCCCATCTCGAGGCCGTTGACCATCACGACGAGGCAGGGCGGGGTCCTGCCGGCCTCGATCGCCTCGTCGAAGTGCCGGGCCACCGCGGGGATGCCCTGCAGCCCGCCGCCCGAGCCGTGCAGCCAGTAGACGACCGGAAAGCGCCGCCCGGGCTCGCGCTCGTAGGCGGCGGGCGTGTAGAGGTGGTAGCTGACGCTCGAGCCGGCGGCCGCGCTGGCGAAGGTGCGGAACGACACCCGCGGCGCCTCGACGGCTCGCGTGACCCACTCCACGGTCGGCGTGCGCACCCGCTCCGCGGGCGGCTGGCCGCGCGCGGGCTGCGCGCAAGCGGGCAGGGGGATCAGGGCGCAGGCGCCGAGCAGGGCGGCGACGGCAAGGGACGGCAGGGGCATGGCGTGGATGCGGGCGGGAGGGGCGGGAGGGGCGGGAGGGGTGGGGGAAGGCGGCAAGGGGCGTGGCGTGCGCGGCCGTGGCCCGCGCGGCGCGGAGCCGTCAGTGTGTCGTGAGCGTGTAAAGGGTTCGTTGCGACACTTCGAGGGCGGCTCGACGGTGCCACGCGAGCCCGCGCGAGCCCGCGGGAGCATCCGACACCGCCCGACACCGCCCGACACCGCCCGACACCGCCTTCAGGGTGCCGTCACCGGCAGCACCAGCAGCCCGTTGGCCACGCGGCGCTGGGCGGGTTCGTTGGCCGGCCGTGCCATCGCCGCGCGGCCGTTCACGAACAGTGCCGAGCTGCCGCCGCCGTCGAGGTTCACGGCGTCGTGGACGCCGAGGCTGCACATCCACTGTGCCAGCGGCGCGAGGCGCACGCCGGCCACCGGCGGGCGGCGGCCTTCGGCGAGCACGATCCACAGCCGGTGGCGCGGGGCATCGAGCCCGACGGCGGTGCGCGGGTGCTCGCGCGCGCACAGGTTGGCGCAGCCGGCGTCGTCGTCGTCGGTGCGTGCGCGCCCGGCGCGCACGAGCCACGGCGTGCCGGCCACCACGCTGAACCAGTCGGCCGCGGGCGCGGCCGGCACGTCGAAGTGGATGCGGCAGCGCTGCAGCCGGTCGCACGCGAGCAGCGGGCTCGCCGCCACCGCGAAGGGCTGCGGCCACGGCTGCCCGTCGCTGACGGTCCAGCCGCGCGCGTCGAAGCGAAGGTCGAAGAACGAGGCATTGACGGCCACGATCGCGCCGGCGGCGCTTGGCATGCCGTCGAGCGTCGTGCCGCGCTCGGCCGCAGGCGTGACGGCCACGCGCAGGGCCGGCGCCCGCAGGTCGACGCGCACCACGTGCACGACCGAGTCGGGCCACGGGGCCGCGCGCGCCAGCTCCACGCCCGGCGCCACCGCCTCCCAGTGCAGCGCCGGGGCGCCAGTGCCCGCGGGGCCGGGCAGCAGCGTCGTGCAGCCCGTGAGCAGCGCGAGGCCGCACAGCGCCCACCCTGCGGCGAACCGCGCGGCGGGCTTCAGGCACGGCGTCCGGACGCACACGCGCGCAGGAACTGCGCGTCGTCGTTGGGAATCCTGCGCCGGATCGGCGCGGTCGGGCAGAAGCCGGGCAAGGATCCAGAGCCAGCCACACCGGTTCTGGGGTGCCGCACGACCCCCTCCAAGCAAGCTGCGTGGACCGATCATGAACGCCTCAGCCAGGACCCTTGCCCGCGGTGCTTCCATTCCGGCCCGTTCGGCACGTTGGTTGTCGGCGACAGCGCGCACGCCGTGTTCGTCGAACCTCGACCATGACTCGGCTGGCCGGTTTCTCCTGCATCCTGGTCCGCACCAGGGACTTGCCCCCAAAACGCTGCTCGTCGCCGCAAACGCTCACTGCGGAACCTGGTGCCCGGCGGCATCCCTGCGGAAGGCTTCACGGATCCCGGGGGGAGCGTTCGCCCGGGCGCGCAGAGAATGCCGAAAAGAGGCGTCCTGCCGCCGGGCAGGAGAACTGGGAGAGAACACACATGACACCCGATCAGGCGCAGAAGCTGATCCATGACCTGCTCAAGTCGATGGTCCAAGAGCATGCCTCGGACCTGCTGATCACCGCAGGCTTTCCCCCGGCCTTCCGGATGGACGGAAAGCTGACCCCTGTCTCCCGCCAGAGTCTCTCGGCAGCGCACACGAGCGAACTCGTCCGAGCGGTGATGAACGACAAGCAGGCCGTCGAATTCGAGCGCACCCGGGAATGCAACTTCGCGATCAATCCGCCCGGCCTCGGGCGCTTCCGCGTCAATGCATTCGTGCAGCAGCAGCGCACGGGCATGGTGGTGCGGACGATCACCACCGAAATCCCCCGGCTCGACGACCTTGGCCTGCCGGAGATCCTCAAGGAAATGGTGATGAGCAAGCGCGGGCTGCTCATCGTCGTTGGCGCAACGGGTTCGGGCAAGTCCACCACGCTGGCCGCGATGATCGGCCATCGGAACGCGAACTCCCATGGTCACATCATCACCCTCGAAGATCCGATCGAGTTCGTTCATGAGCATGGGAAGTGCGCGGTCACGCAGCGCGAGGTGGGCGTGGACACGGAGTCCTGGGAGGTGGGTCTGCGAAACACCCTGCGGCAGGCTCCCGACGTGATCCTGATCGGCGAAGTCCGCGAACGGGACACGATGGAGCACGCCATCGCCTTCGCCGAAACCGGCCACCTCTGCCTGTGCACGCTTCATGCCAACAGCGCGAATCAGGCACTCGACCGGATCATCAACTTCTTCCCGGAAGAACGTCGCGCTCAGCTGCTCATGGACCTCTCCCTCAATCTGAGGGGGGTGATCTCTCAGCGGCTGATACCTCGCAAGGCAGCCACGGGCCGCGTGGCCGCGATCGAGATCCTGCTCAACACCCCACTGGTCGCCGACCTGATCTTCAAGGGCCAGGTGCATGAGATCAAGGAGGCGATGAAGAAGTCGCGGCCGCTGGGCATGTGTACATTCGACCAAGCCTTGTTCGAGCTCTACGACAACGGATCGATCTCATACGAGGACGCCTTGCGCAACGCCGACTCCATGAACGAGCTGCGCCTGTCCATCAAGCTGCACAGCCGCCAGTCCACGAGAGGGGACATCATGTCCGGTCTCGATCACCTCGGCATCGTCTGAAGCGCTCCTGTCGGCCCGGCTCCGGTCCGCCCGACACGCCACGGCAGCTTCGCGGCGAACGGCGGCCGGCTCCATCGCTGCTGCTGCAGCAAGTCGTCCGGCCCGCTGGCGGCCTGCGCGGCCGTCAGCCGACCTCGACCCGCAGCGCCAGGTAGCCCACGCGGCAGCTGCCTGCCTCCACCTGCACCGTTCCCGACCCGGCCACGAGCAGCGTGACGAAGCGCTCGTGGCCGTTGCCGCGCGACCAGGGCGAGAAGATCGACGTGCCGTGCAGGCCGCGACCCCAGCCCTGCAGGTGCCCGAGCTCCACCACCGCCCCGGCCGGCGCGAGCAGCGTGGCGCCGCCGTCGGCGCGCGCAGTCAGCCGCAGAGGCTCGGCGTGGGGCAGGTCCGTCGCCGAGGCCGGGCCGCAGCTGCCCAGGTAGCCGTGATTGGCCACGCGCAGCTCCACGCGCGTGTGCCCCTGCGCGCGCTCCTGCCGCACCACCTGCAGGCTGAGCCGCGGCACCAACGCGGCCACGCGCAGGAAGGCGGCCGACTGCTGCGCGCAGGTCTGAGCCAGGCGCTGCAGCGGCGGGTTCCAGATGCCGATGCGCGGGTCGAAACCGCCCACCTCCACCTCGCCCAGCTGCGGGTGCCGCACGCGGCGCCACGGGCGGAAGACGCGGCCCTCGTTGTGCTCGCGGTCGAAGGCCGCCAGAGCGCGCAGTTCGGCCCGCGTCAGGCGCGAGTAGTGGTCGACGAAGGGCCGCTTGCGCTCGATGCCGAGCTGGCGGAACAGGTCCCACAGCTCCACCACGTAGGCCAGCGCGCCGCGCTGGCGGTACGCGTACTGCGACAGGCTGCCGTGCACCGGCTTGTCGGGCTCGTACAGGAACTCGTGGAAGCCGCTCACCGTGGCGTAGCCGGTGTGCTCGGTCATCCAGGCCTCGACCTGCTGGAACACCGCCAGGTCGTCCCGGTTCATCTTGCCGTCGGGCTGGTCGGCCAGCGGCCGGATCAGCACGCCGCCGAAGGTGTGCAGGTTCAGCCACACCATGATGTTGGGGTGGCGGCTGGCGAAGTCCATCACCGCCCGTACCTCGGGAGCGCTGCCCGGGTAGTGGCCGGCGCCGGCCTGCTGCGGCTCGGGCGCCCAGGCGTAGGCGAAGTTGCGGTTGAAGTCGTACTCGTTGTCGCCCAGGAAGCCGGCGTCGGGCACGGTGCGGCCGTCGAAGTTGGCGATGCGACCCTCGGGGTACAGGCGGTAGAACGGCCCCTCGTCGCCGGGCATGCGCGACACCATCACCGGCGGCGCCAGCGGCACGCCGTCCTCGCCGCGCAGCTCCACCATGTCGCCGTCGGGATCGGCCACGCGCATGTAGCCGGCGCAGCCGTCGCCGTCCACGTCGTCGGCCACCCAGCGCGCGTGGCCCTGGGCGGCGCGTCCGTCCACCGGGCTCGAGCGCACGTAGCGGCCGCGCCGCAGCACCTCGTCGGCGCCGTCGGGAGAGATGCGCGGCACGACGTAGAAGAGCGTCTCGCGCAGCGTCTGCAGCATCGTCGCCGGCAGCGGCCGGCCACCGGCGGTGTCGGCGCCACCGTGGATGGCGATCAGGTCTTCCGCGATGGCCAGCGCCACGCTGGTGCCGCAGACCTCGCTCGCGTGCATGTTGCCGTCCACCCAGACGGCGGGGCGGGCGCGGCCCGGCTCGCCGGGGTCGCGGCCGATCGTCAGCAGCGGGATGTCGCGGCCGCCGGCGCTGCGGCCGAGCGTGCCCAGATGCACGAGGCCGGGGTGCTGCTGCGCCCAGCGCTGGAGCTGCGCGGCGAGTTGCTCGTTGTCGATGTACTGCTGGCGGAACATGGTCGGCGCGGAGGTGGTCGGGTTGGCGATGTTGCCGCAATCGAGGCGCGGCGCCGCGGGCCGGAGCGACCCCGGACGGAGTCCCGCTGCGCGCCGACCGGGGATCCGGGCTCGATCGGCCTCGATGGACGTCGATGGGCCTCGCGATGGGCCGCGTGCGCCCTCAGCGTCCGCCGATCTCGAACACCAGGCAGGTGGTGGTGCCGTGCGCGTACAGCGTGCCGTCGGGGCCCACCAGGCGCGCCTCGGCGGTGGCGAGCTGGCGTCCGCAGTGCAGCACGGTACCCTCGGCGCGCACCCGCGGCAGGCCGGGCGGGATCGCCTTGACCAGGTTCACGCTCAGCTCGGCCGTCGTGTAAGAGCGGCCCACCGGCATCATCGTGTGCACCGCGCAGCCGAGCGCGCTGTCCAGCAGCGTGGCGTACCAGCCGCCGTGGATGCCGCCCATCGGGTTGAAGTGCCGCGGGCCGGGCGTGCCCTGGAACACCGCGCGCCCTCGCTGCACCTCCACCAGCAGAAAGTCCAGCGTCTCGGCGATCGCCGCGTGCGGCAGTTCGCCGCTCAGGATGCGCTGCATCAGCGCCAGGCCGTCGATCGACAGCACCACCTCGCGCGGCGCGACGCCCGGCCCGGCGCCGAGGCGGTGCTGCTCGCGCAGCGCCACCTCGGCGGCGAGCCAGTGCTCGAGAACCCGGGAGGCGTCGTCGGGGGCGGGTGTGGTCGTCATGCGGAGGTTTGGTTGCCGGGTCCGGGGGGCGGCTGCATTGTGCGGTCGCCCGGCAGCGCGCCGCGGCGCGCCAGCCGAGGGGCCACCATCGGCACGGTGAGCATCGTGCTGGCCACCGCCATCAGCAGCAGCGCGGTGAACATCGCGCTCGTGATCACGCCCTTGTCCAGCAGGATGCTGGCGAAGATGATCTCGATCAGACCCTTGGTCTGCAGCAGCCAGCCGGCCAGCGCGATGTCGTCGCGGCTCCAGCCCAGCGCCCGGCCGGCGAGCCAGATGCCGCCGAACTTGCCTGCCACCGCCGCCGCCAGCAGCGCCGCGGCGGCCACGAAGACCGCGGCCCCGCCCAGGTCCCAGCTGGTGCGCAGCCCGGTGGACAGGAAGAACACCGGCATCAGCACCAGCAGCACGTGGTCGCGCAGCAGATCCATCTTCTGCTGATTGAACCACTGGCTGTCGAGCACGGCGCCGGCGAGGAAGGCGCCCACCATGTAGTGCAGCCCGGACCAGTCGGCGCCGAAGCTCACCGCCGCCAGCCAGATCAGGCTGACGTACCAGCGGTCGCGCTCGGGCAGGCGCTGCATCAGCCGCCGCATGGCCCAGGCCGCCAGCGCGAACACCGCCAGGAACAGCGCCTGCCGGCCCACGCGCTGCCAGTCCATCAGCACCACGGCCAGCACGGCCCAGATGGCGATGTCGTCCAGGCTCGCGTAGCGCAGGATGCGCTGCCCGAGCGGCTGGCGCAGGATGCCGAGCTTCTCCATCAGCAGCACCAGGATCGGCAGCGCCGTCACCGCGCAGGCCATGCCCACGCCGAGCACGAACTGCCAGGGCTGTGCGCGCGCGCCGATCCAGCCGCCCCATGCCAGCAGAAGCACGCCCACACCGCAGCCCAGCGCCACCGGGCCGGCCATCGCCAGGCCCGCGGCCAGGCCCGTCTCGCGCCGCCGCTGCCAGGCCTGGCTCAGGTCGAGCTCGATGCCCGCGATCCAGACGAACAGCATGACCGCCCACCAGGCCACGCCGTTCAGCGCGCCCACCACCTGCGGCGTGAACACGAAGGCATAGAAACCGGGGAAGGCCGCACCGAGCAGCCCGGGGCCGAGCACGATGCCGGTGACGATCTGCACCACCACCAGCGGCGCCCAGTACTCCGTGCGCGCTAGCCGCCACACGAGGTAGGGCAGCGCGAAGATGATCGCCATCGCGATCAGGTACAGCTCGGTGGTGGGCAGCGTCGGCACGTCGTCGGCCCGGGTGTCGGCGGGCCAGCCAAGGATAGCGGGCGGCGGCGGCCGGGCCGGGTGCCGGCGCGCACGGCGGCCGTCGCGGCTCAGCCCGCGTCGCCCGGCGCGCGGCTGAGTTCGTTGTTGGCGCTGACCAGCCTGCGCAGCATGCGCATGAACTCGCGCCGTTCGGCCGCGGGCAGCGGCTCGAGGATGCGGCGCTGCGCCGCGCGCATCGCCGGCACCACGTCGGCCAGGAGCTGCAGGCCGTCGGGGGTGGGCGTCAGCAGCCGGACGCGGCGGTCGTCCGGCGAGGCGTTGCGCTGCACCAGGCCGCGCGCCTCGAGGCGGTCGACCACGCCGGCCAGCGTCGAGGTGTCGAGCCCGATCGAGCGCGCGAGCGTGCGCTGGTCGACGCCCGGCTGGTTGGCCACCGCCTGCAGCGCCGCGTACTGCACCGGCGTCACGCCCAGCGCCTCGGTCTCCTGCAGGAAGATCGCCACGGCGATCTGGTGCAGGCGGCGGATGTAGTGGCCGGGCAGGTCGTCGAGGTCGACGGCCACGGCGGCGGCGCGGGGGTGTGCAGGCATTGCGGGTAAACCCGTGTGCGTGGGCTGGATGATATCACTATACTGATCGTCAGTGTACTAACGATATGACCCGGCCTGCCATTCCCGGCACGCCGTCCCCGCCACGTCCCTCGACCCCCCCCGTCGGCCTGCCCGCGTCGATGTTCCCGAAGGAGTCCCCGATGCCAGCCACCCCTGCCTCCCCACCCGTGCTCGTGGCCGGCGGCGGCATCGGCGGCCTGGCCGCCGCGCTGGCGCTGGTGCGCCGCGGCTTCGACGTCGACGTGCTCGAGCAGGCGCCCGAGATCGGCGAGATCGGCGCCGGCATCCAGCTCGGTCCCAACGCCTTCGCCGCCTTCGATGCGCTGGGCGTGGGCGAGCGCGCCCGCGCCCGCGCCGTCTACACCGAGGCGATGGTGATGCACGACGCCGTCGACGAGAGCCTCGTCGGCCGCATCCCCACCGGCGAGGCGTTCCGCACCCGCTTCGGCAACCCGTACGCCGTGATCCACCGCGCCGACGTGCACCTGAGCCTGCTCGAGGGCGCGCAGCAGACCGGCCGCGTCCGCTTCCTCACGTCCACGCGGGTCGAGCGCGTCGAGCAGGACGCCGCCGGCGTCACGGTGCTCGACCAGCGCGGCCTGGCGCACCGCGGCGTCGCGCTCGTCGGAGCCGATGGCGTGAAGTCGGTCGTGCGCCAGCAGTTCGTGGGCGACCCGGCGCGCGTCACCGGCCACGTGGTCTATCGCGCCGTGGTCGACCGCAAGGACTTCCCGGCCGACCTGCAGTGGAACGCCGCCAGCCTGTGGGCAGGCCCGAACTGCCACCTCGTGCACTACCCCCTGCGCGGCGGCGAGCAGTACAACGTCGTCGTCACCTTCCACTCGCGCGAGCAGGAGGAGTGGGGCGTGCGCGAGGGCAGCAAGGAAGAGGTGCAGAGCTACTTCCAGGGCATCTGCCCGAAGGCGCGGCAGCTGATCGACCTGCCGCGCAGCTGGAAGCGCTGGGCCACCGCCGACCGCGACCCGATCGACTGCTGGACGCACGGCCCCGTGACGCTGCTGGGCGACGCCGCGCACCCCACCACGCAGTACATGGCGCAGGGCGCGTGCATGGCGATGGAGGACGCGGTCACGCTCGGCGAGGCGCTGCGCGTGCACGGCAACGACTGGCCGTGCGCGCTCGAGCACTACCAGCGCTCGCGCGTGCCTCGCACCGCGCGCATCGTGCTCAGCTCGCGCGAGATGGGGCGCCTCTACCACGCCAAGGGCGTCGAGCGGCTGGTGCGCAACGAGCTGTGGAAGAGCCGCTCGCCCGAGCGCTTCTACGACGCGGTGGAGTGGCTGTACGGCTGGAAGGTCGAGAACTGTCTGGCGGCCTGAGCGAGGCACGCCGCCCACGCCCCACGCACGATCCAAGCGCGCCCCGCTCGCAAGCCCACCCCCCGGCCCCTCCCGCCATCCGCCCACCGACCCGCGCCCCGCGGCCCCGAGGAACCCCATGACCGTCGCCTACCTGTGGAGCCCGCCCGCCGTGCCCACCCTTGCCGTGCGCGGCCGCGCCGAACGCGCGCCCGTCCACCGCCTCTTCTTCGTCGGGCGCAACTACCACGCGCACGCCGTCGAGATGGGCCGTCCGATCGACAAGGGCAGCGAGGCGCCGTTCTACTTCACCAAGTCGCCCTCGACGCTGGTGGAGTCCGGGGCCACCGTGCCCTACCCGCTGGCCACGAAGGACTACCAGTACGAGATGGAGCTGGTGGTCGTCATCGGCCGGCCGGGCTTCCGGGTGACCGAGGCCGATGCGCACACGCTGATCGCCGGCTACGCCTGCGGCCTGGACATGACGCGACGCGACCTGCAGCTGGCCGCGCGCGACAAGGGCCGTCCCTGGGACCTGGGCAAGGACATCGAGCACGGCTCGGTCGTCTCCGAGATGGTGCCGATGCCCGGCGTGGTGGTCGAGCGCGGGGCGATCGCGCTGCAGGTCAACGGGCAGCCGCGCCAGGCCTCCGACCTGAGCAAGCTGATCTGGAGCGTCCGCGAGCTGATCGCCGACCTGTCACGCCACTACCATCTGCAGCCCGGCGACCTGATCTACACCGGCACACCCGAGGGCGTGGGCCCGTTGCAGCCGGGCGACCGGATCGACGGCCGCGTCGAGGGCATCGGCGAGATCGTGCTGCACGTCGGCGCCGCCCGCTGAGCCGGCCCGACCCGCGCCCCCCGAGCCGGCCCGTCCCACCCGCGAGGAGCCCGAGCGATGACCCCAGCCGCAGGCCCGCTGTCCCCCGTGCGCCTGGCCATGCAGGCCGGCCCAGGCCAGCCCGATCCGTCGCCCGAACTCGGCGCGCTGTACCGCGGCTTCGAGGAGGAGCTGCTGGTACCGCTGTGGACAGAGATCGGCGACCTGATGCCGCCGCACCCGCGCAGCAAGGCGTCGCCGCACCTGTGGCGCTGGCAGCGGCTGCTGGCGCTGGCCGAGCGCGCCGGGCGCCTGGTGCCCGTGGGCCGCGGCGGCGAGCGCCGCGCCATCGCGCTGGCCAACCCGTCGCTGGGCGGCCGGCCCTTCGCCACGCCCACGCTGTGGGCCGCGATCCAGTACCTGATGCCGGGCGAGGATGCCCCCGAGCACCGCCACTCGCAGCACGCCTTCCGCTTCGTCGTCGAGGGCGAGGGCGTATGGACGGTGGTGGGCGGCGACCCGGTGCGCATGTCGCGCGGCGACTTCCTGCCGCAGGCCGGATGGCACTGGCACGCGCACCACAACGCCGCCACGCAGCCGATGGCCTGGATCGACGGGCTGGACATCCCGTTCTCCTACGGCACCGAGTCGCAGTTCTTCGAGTTCGGCCGCGAGCGGCTCGGCCCGGCCGAGATGACGCGCCCCGAGCGCTCGCGCTCCGAGCGGCTGTGGGCCTACCCCGGCCTGCGCCCGCTGTCGCAGCCCGCGACGCTGCCGGCCACGCCGCTGCTCGCCTACCGCTGGGCCGACACCGACCGCGCGCTGGCCGAGCAGCTGGCGCTGGAGGCCGAGGGCCACGACGTGACGCTCGGCCCCGGCCACGCCGCCGTGCGCTACACCAACCCCACCACAGGCGCCGACGTGCTGCCGACCATCCGCGCCGAGATGCACCGGCTGCGCGCCGGCGCGGCCACGCGCACGCGGCGCGAGGTGGGCTCGTCGGTGTGGCAGGTGTTCGACGGCCAGGGCACGGTGAGCGTGGGCGAGCGCAGCTGGACGGTGGGCCGCGGCGACATGTTCGTCGTGCCCTCGTGGGTGCCCTTTGCGGCCAGCGCCGGCGCCGGCGCGTCGCTGGACCTGTTCCGCTTCGGCGACGCGCCCATCTTCGAGGCTCTGCACGCGCACCGCATGCAGGTGCAGCACGACGCGCCGCCGCAGGGCTGAGGCGCGCCCGCGTGGGCGGCGTGACCGGGGCTCACGCATCGGCTGCACCGGCTGCATCGGCCGCACCGGCCGCGCCGGCCGCGCCGGCCGCCCCGGCGCATCGGCCGCCCCGGCGCATCGGCCGCGCCGTCCACCCGGACCCCGTCAGGAACCGCGGTCGCCGTCAGCTGGCGCGACGCAGAAGTGCGGGTACCTGGGATGAGGCACCAGCGGCGTCACCTCGATGTCGCTCATGTACGGGTACAGGGGCATCGCCCGGATCTGTGCATGCACCGCCTCGTGGTCCGGCAGGTTCCAGATCGCGACGACGCCCTTGGCGCTGGCCTTGCGCCAAATGCCGAGCAGCTGCCCGCTGTCGAACATCTTCGACGTCTGTTGCCACTCCAGCGGCAGCAGTTCGTCGAGCCGGCCCTGCAGCAGGTTGTAGTCGATGCGTGCGTCGATCAGGTAGACCATCGCAGGGCTCCGCTGGCGTGTCTCACAGTGCGGCCCGATGCTCGGTGGCGAACAGCCATTGGTAGTGGTCGAACGGATCGAGTTGCCAGAGGTCGAACTCGATCGTACGTCCGCGCACCATCGGCAACGAATCCAGGGCGGCCTGCGCCTCTTCCCGCGCGCCGGCGTGCATCACGAGCACTGCGCCGCGCCAGTCGGGGCTGAACCAGAGCTGCTCGAACACGCCGTCGCGCATCAGCCGGAAGGCCTGCAGCGCCTCGGCTGCCGCCTGCGCGGCGACTTGAGCGTCGGTGAGGCCGGCCACGCGGCGCGACATCGCGAGGAACTTCAACCGAGCGCCTCCGGTGCCACGGCGACCACCAGCTTGCCGTTGGCCAGGTTGCCGTCCATCGCGGCGTGGGCCTCGACGATCTGCTCGAGCGTGAACACGCGGTCGATGACCGGCGCGAACACGCCCTGCTCCAGGCGCTCGACGATCCAGCGCTGCGCGCGTGCGCGCCGCTGCGGCTCGAGCACGATCTCCCACAGCGTGTAGCCGCTGATGGACAGCGCCTTCTTCATGCAGGAGATCAGCGGGAATGGCGTCGCTCGCTCGTCGAGCCGGCCGTACAGGAAGATCCGCCCGCGGTAGGCGGCGCACTCGGCCAGGTCGGCGACGATGGGGCCGGAGATCGAGTCGACGGCGACGTCGACGCCGCGGCCGCCCGTCAGGGCCAGCACCCGGGGAGCCAGCGCCTCGGCGCCGGTGACGATCACGTGATCGGCGCCGGTGCGGCGCAGGCCCTCGGCCTTGCCGACGCTGCGCGTCGTCGCGATCACGGTCGCGCCCTGCGCCTTGGCCACCTGGATGCAGGCGTGGCCCACGCTCGCCGTGGCGGCCGTGACGAGCACCGTGCGCCCGGGGCCGAGCTCGGCGTACTCCACCAGCGGCCCGTAGGCGGTGAGGTACTGCTGCCAGATCGCGGCGGCCTGCACCGTGCCCAGCCCGCGGGGCACCGGCGCCAGCGCCACCGCCGGCACGACCGCGAACTCGCCGTAGACGCCGTGCCGGTTCATGTCGAAGCAGGGCACGGTGGTCACGCGGGCGCCGAGCTCGACGCCCGTGACGCCAGGCCCGATCGCGGTGACGCGGCCGACCGCCTCCTTGCCGACGCGCGAGGGGAAGGTCGCGTCGATCATCGGGTAGGTGCCTTGCCGCATCTGCGACTCGCTGCGGTTGAGCCCGAAGGCCTCCACCGCCAGCCGCACCTCGCCCGGGCCGGGCTCCGCGAGCGGCACTTCGCGGATCTGCAGGACCTCGGGCGGCCCGAGGCGGTCGAAGAAGACGACGCGGGGCATGGCGGTCGGGCCGGTTGCGGCGGTTCAGGGCATCGCGTAGCCGCCGTTGACCGACAGCACCTGCCCGGTGATGTACTCGGCGGCGTCGCTGACGAGGAAGGCCACCGCGTTGGCGGCGTCCTGCGGCCGGGTGAGCCGGGCGAGGCCCTTGCCGATCGGGTAGGCGCTCAGCATCTTCTTCAGCGTCTCGTTGCTGTCGGGCGACGCATCCTCGCGCAGGAAGTCGGCCATCGGTGCCTCGTGCGCCACCGCCGACAGCGACACCGCGTTGACGTTGATGCGCTGCGGGCCCACCTCCTTGGCCAGCGAGCGCGTCATGCCGGCCTGTGCCGCCTTGGCTGCACCGTAGACGACGTAGCGAGCCTCGCCCACGCGGCCGGCGTCGGACATGATCGTGACGACCTTGCCGTAGCGGCGCTGCGCCATGCCCTGCAGGCAGGCGTGCGTGACGTTGAGGGTGCCCATCAGGTTCAGCTCGACGATCTTCCGCCAGTGTTCGGGCGGCTGCTCGACGAAGGGCGGCAGCCCGACCTCGCCGCTACGGCGCTCGGGGATGATGCCGGCGTTGTTGACGAGGATGTCGATCGTGCCGGCCCGTGACACGGCCGCGCGCACGGCGTCGAGCTCGGTGACGTCGAACGGCGCCGCGAGCGCCGTGCCGCCGGCGGCGGTGATCTCCTCGACCACCCGGTGCACCCTGTCGGGCATCAGGTCGTTGACCGCCACGCAGGCGCCCTCGGCGGCCAGCGTCAGCGCGATGCGGCGGCCGACGCCCTGTCCGGCGCCGGTGACCAGGGCCGTGCGGCCCGCGAGCTTGAGGTCCATCGTGTGTCCTGGGTCGTGCGGGTGGTGCGGGAGCGGGCGGTCAGCGCCCCACGAACCGGGGTGTGCGCTTCTCGACGAAGGCGCGCATGCCTTCGCGCCGGTCCTCGGTGTCGAACAGGATCGCCGCGGCGTACAACTCGAAGTCGAGCGCGGTCTGCAGGTCGGCCTGCAGGCCCTTGTCGACCGCCTGCTTGGCGAAGCGCACCGCCAGCGGCGGCTTGGCGGCGATGGCCACCGCCAGTGCGCGCACCTCGGCGGCCAGACGGTCGGACGGCACGACGCGGTTGACGAGCCCGAGCGCGAGCGCCTCGGTGGCGGTCAGCCGCGCCGCGGTGAAGAGCAGTTCCTTGGCCCGCGCCGGGCCCACCAGCCGCGCCAGCCGCTGCGTCCCGCCGCCGGCCGGGATCACCCCCAATGCCACCTCGGTCAGACCGAAGCGTGCGTGCTCCGCCGCCACCCGCAGGTCGGCGCACAGCGCGATCTCGGCGCCGCCACCGAAGGCCGCGCCGTTGAGCGCGGCGATCACCGGCTTGGCGAACTGCTCCAGGCGCGTGAACAGCCGGTGCGTGGCCTGCTGCCGGAAGAAGAACTCGGCCGGTGTCGGCTCGCTGGCGGCGCGCTCCTTCAGGTCGGCCCCGGCGCAGAAGGCCTTGTCGCCGGCGCCGGTGACCACCAGCACCCGCGCCGCGTCGTCGGTGGCCACCGCGTCGAGTGCCGCGCCCAGCTCGTCCTTCATCCGCTGGGTGATCGCGTTCATCGCCTCCGGGCGGTGCAGCGTCAGCGTGGCGACACCGTCCTCGACGGCCAGCCGGAGGGTCTCGAATTCCATCGTCGCCGCGCTCCGCTCAGAGGGCCCGGAAGATCATCACCGCGCTGGCGCCCGCCTCGAGCCGGGTGACACCGCCGCCCACCGTGTGGGTGAGCCCGACCCGCGCGCCGGGCACCTGCCGCGCGCCGGCCTCGCCGCGCAGCTGCCAGAACATCTCGGCGACCTGGGCGACGCCGGTGGCTCCGAGCGGGTGCCCCTTGGACATCAGCCCGCCCGACGGCGACACCGCGACCCCGCCGCCGCCGATGGCCGCACGACCGCTCTGCACGTATGCGCCGCCCTCGCCGGGGGCGCAGAAGCCGAGGTCCTCGTAGTGGATCAGCTCGGCGATCGTGAAGGGGTCGTGCATCTCGCACAGGTCCACGTCGGCCGGCCCGAGCCCTGCGCGCTCGTACGCCAGTCGCGCTGCGCGGATCGACATCTCGGAGTGGTCGTCGACGATGCCGAACGGCGTGCGCTCGCCGCTGACCAGCCCGTGCCCGACCAGCTCCACGCCGGGCTGCAGGCCGAGCGACCGCACCGCCGCCTCGCCGGCCAGCACCACGGCGGCCGCGCCGTCGGAGACCGGGCAGCAGGCGAGCCGCGTCAGCGGCTCGGCGATCGAGGGGCTGGCCAGCACCTGCTCGACCGTCACCTCCTCCCGGAAGTGGCAGCGCGGGTTCAGCGCCCCGTGGCGCCGGTTCTTCACGGCCACCATCGCCATCTGCTCGCGCGTCGTGCCATGGCGCTCCATGTGAAGCTGGGCCTGCATCGCGAAGGCGGCAGGCATCACGCGGCCCATCGCGCTCTCGAGATCGTCGGCGACGATGGGCAGGAAGCCGCCGCCCGGCCGCGTCAGCTTCTCGGCCCCGAAGGCGATCGCGAGCTCGGCCTCGCCGGCGCGGATCATCGCCGCGGCGCCGATGACCGCCGTGCTGCCCGACGCGCAGGCGTTCTCGACGTTGATCATCGGCAGGCCCTGCAGGCCGATCTTCATCAACGTCTTCTGCGCGAAGCACGGGCCCTGGTAGGCGTGACCGGCGAAGGCCATCGTGGGGCGGCTGCGGAAGACCTGCGGCGGCAGCCCGGTCGACCCGAGCGCCTCCCAGACCGCCCGCCGCGCCAGCTCGTGCACCTCCACGTCGGGCTGCGGCCCGAAGGTCGTCATGCCGGCACCGAGGACGAAGACGCGCTCCACTAATCCTCCACCGGCACGAACTTCGGGCCGACGATCTCGGTGCCGTCCTTCTCGGCGTTGATGCGCGCGATCGCCAGCCGCACGCGCATGCCTGGCCGCAGCGTCTTGCCCCGCCACTCGTGCAGCTGGCCGATGAAGCCCGGCCCGGCGTCGAGGGCGATCGTGCCCAGCGCGTATGGCGAGTCGAAGCCCGGCAGCCCGCGGCCGATCACGGTCCAGGCCACCAGCCGGCCCGCGCCGTCGAACTCATGGCGTTCGAGCGTGCCCTCGCGCATCGTCGAGGGGTTCATCACCTCGGCGGGGAAGAACACCTGGCCGGTCTCGCGGTCGCGCGAGCCCACCAGCGCCGGCGCGGCGCCCGCACGCTCGACGAAGAGGTCGGGTCGGATCGGCACGCGTGCCGCAGCGGCGGCGGCCGACGCGGTCGATGCGGTCGATGCGGTCGATGCCGCGGCTTCGGTGCTCAAGGCCGGCCCCCGTCGATCTCGTGGATCTGGCCGGTGACATAGTCGCTCGTCATCAGGTAGACGGCGGCACGCGCGATGTCGTCGGGCTCGCCGACGCGGCCCACCAGGGCCTGGGCCGCGTAGTGCGCGTACATGCCCTCGCGCGCCGCCTCGGGAAGCCCGTCGTAGGTGGGGGTGCGCACCAGCCCGGCGGCGATGACGTTCACGCGCTGCGGCGCGATCTCCTTGGCGAGCTGGCGCGCGAAGGCCTCGACCGCGCCGTTGGTGGCTCCGATCGCGGTGTGGTTGGGCAGCAGCTTGCGCGCGCCGGCGGCGCCCGAGAAGAACACGATCGAGCCACGGGGCGCGAGCTTCGCGCGCCCGTGCTTGGCAGCCATGAACGGACCCCAGAACTTGGTCTCCATGAAGGCGCGCGCGGCGGCCACCGTCATGTCGGCCAGCGGCGCGATCGCGCCTGTCACCACCGACGAGGCGTGGGCGGTGATCACGAGGTGGTCGAACGGCTCGACCGCGGCGAAGAAGGCCGCGACCTGCGCCTCGTCGACGATGTCGAGCGTGCGCGCGTCGGCCGCCGCGCCGATGAGCTCGCGCGCGCGGGCGAGCCGCGCGGCGTCGCGGCCGGCGATCGTCACCCAGGCCCCGGCGGCCGCCGCGGCGCGCGCCGTCGCCAGGCCCATGCCGGAGCTGCCGCCGATCACGACGACGTGCCGGCCCTCGAGTGTTCGCTCCATCGGATCCGTCCTTCCTTCGCTTGTGTGCGGGCTGTCACTGGAACGCCGCGATGCCCGTGACCGCCCGTCCCACGATCAGGGCGTGGATGTCATGCGTGCCCTCGTAGGTGTTCACGACCTCGAGGTTGACCAGGTGGCGGGCGACGCCGAACTCGTCGCTGATGCCGTTGCCGCCGAGCATGTCGCGCGCCGCGCGCGCGATGTCGAGCGCCTTGCCGCAGCTGTTGCGCTTGAGCACCGAAGTCAGCTCCACCGGCGCCGTGCCCTCGTCCTTCAGCCGGCCCAGCCGCAGGCAGCCCTGCAGGCCGAGCGCGATCTCGGTCAGCATGTCGGCCAGCTTCTTCTGCACCAGCTGGTTGGCCGCCAGCGGCCGCCCGAACTGCTTGCGCTCCCGCACATACCGGCGCGCGCGCCGGTAGCAGTCCTCGGCCGCGCCGAGCGCGCCCCAGGCGATGCCGTAGCGCGCACTGTCGAGGCAGGTGAACGGGCCCTTCAGGCCGCGCACGTCCGGGAGGGCGTTCTCCTCGGGACAGAAGACCCCGTCCATCACGACCTGCCCGGTCACGCTCGCGCGCAGGCCGACCTTGCCGTGCAGAGACGGTGCCGACAGCCCCGCCCAGCCCTTCTCGAGCACGAAGCCGCGGATCGCGCCTTCGTCGTCCTTGGCCCAGATCACGAAGACGTCGGCGATCGGGCTGTTCGTGATCCACGTCTTGGTGCCGGTGAGCCGGTAGCCCCCGGGCACCCGGCGTGCCCGCGTGGCCATGCTGCCCGGGTCGGACCCGTGGTCGGGCTCGGTCAGGCCGAAGCAGCCGATCGCCTCGCCGCGCGCCAGCATCGGCAGGTACTGCTGCTTCTGCGCCTCGGTGCCGAAGGCGTGGATCGGCAGCATCACGAGCGAGCTCTGCACGCTCATCATCGAGCGGTAACCCGAGTCGACACGCTCGACCTCGCGCGCGATCAGGCCGTAGACGACGTGGTTCAGCCCCGCGCCGCCGTAGGCCTCGGGGATCGTCGGGCCGAGCATTCCGAGTTCGCCCATCTCGCGGAAGACCGCGGGGTCGGTGCGCTCGTGCCGGAAGGCCTCGAGGACGCGCGGCGCCAGGCGCTCCTGGCAGTAGGACAGGGCGGCGTCGCGGGCGGCGCGCTCGTCGGTCTCGAGCTGCGCGTCCAGGCGCAGCGGGTCGTCGGCGTCGAGGTGGAAGCTGGCGGCGGGGCTCATCGGGGCGGGGACTCAGCCGAAGCGGATCGCGACATCCTTGGTCTGCAGGTAGTTCGCGAACGCAGCCAGGCCCTGCTCGCGGCCGATGCCCGAGTGCTTGACGCCGCCGTGCGGCACCTGCACCGGGCTCTGGAACCACTCGTTCACCCACACCATGCCGGCCTCGAGGTCACGCACCAGGCGCATCGCACGCCCGAGGTCGCGCGTGAAGATGCCCGCCGCCAGGCCGAACTCGACGCCGTTGGCGATGGCCAGCGCCTCCTCGTCGCCGTCGAAGGGGATGACGACGAGCAGCGGGCCGAAGACCTCCTCGCGCGCGATGCGCATCGCCGGGTCGACCTGGTCGAACACGGTCGGACGGAAGAACCACCCGCGCCCGCGGTCCGGCGGCACGCTCCCGCCGGCCACCAGCCGCGCGCCCTCGTCGCGCGCGGCGGACACATGACCCGCCACCGTGCGCCGGTGGGCCTCGCTGACCAGCGGGCCGAGATCGGCGTCGTCGAGCCCGGGGGCGACCGTCAACGCCTCGACACGCTCGCGCAGTGCCTCGACGTAGCGCGTGTAGGCCGGCCGCTCGACCAGCACGCGGGAGACCCCGGTGCACACCTGCCCGGCATTCGTGAACGCGCCGCGCACCGTCTCGCGCAGCGCGAGGTCGAGGTCGGCGTCGGCATACACCAGCTGCGGGTTCTTGCCGCCGAGCTCCAGCACCACCGGCCGCACGTGCTCGGAGGCGTACTGCGCAATGCGCTGCCCGGTGCCCACCGAGCCGGTGAAGGTGATGGCACGCACGAGCGGGTGGCGCGCCAGCGCCGCCCCGGCCTCCGTGCCGCTGCCGGTGACGATGTTCACGACGCCGGGCGGGAAGCCCGCCTCGCGCAGCACATCGCCGAGCAGCAGCGTCGTCAGGCAGGTCTCCGACGCCGGCTTGACGACCGCCGTGCAGCCGGCGGCCAGCGCCACGGGCAGCGACCGGCAGGCGTTGGCGAAGGGGTAGTTCCATGGCGTGATGTGCGCCGTCACGCCCACCGGCTCGAGGTGCGTGAAGTTGAAGCTGCGCGCGTCCACAGGAATCGACTGGCCCTCGAGCTTGTCGGTGGCTCCGGCGGCGTACTCGAACGAGCGCACCGCGCGCGCAACGTTGGCCAGGCTCTCGCGCAGCGGCTTGCCCATGTCCAGCGTCTCCAGCCGCGCGATCTCGTCGCGCCGCGCCTCGACCAGCGCCGCCGCCTTCAGCAGCAGCCGGGTGCGCTCGGCAGGGGTCGTGCGGCGCCATGCGGCGAAGGCGCGGTGCGCCGAGCGCACGGCCCGGTCCACGTCGCCGGCGTCGGCCAGCGCGAGCGTCGCGATCCGCTGCTCGGTGGCCGGGTCGATGGCGTCGAAGCGGCGCCCCGCGGCGGGCGCCACGAACTCGTTGTCGATGAAGAGCTGGTCGAACATGGAGCCGGCAAGGAGCCGGTGCCCGGCCCGCGCGGGCCGTGACGAAACCGGCGATGGCAGGATAGTCCCCTATTTGTTAATGTGTCAATAACGTTTACAACGGATGCCTTGTCCGCGCTCCCGCTGGACCGCCCCGGTGAACCCCCGCCACCCTCCGCCCGACGCCCTCGCCGACGAGACCGAACCCGTCGTCGTGCGACGCGCCGCCTTCGGCGGCCACGCGCTGCACGGCGAGGGCACGCTGTGGCGCGCGATCTACCCTGACCTGGCCGGAAGCCGGCGCCTGTTCGTCGGTCTGGCCGAGTTCGCGCCCGGCACCGCCCCGCACGTGTTCCACCGCCACGGCAGCGAGGTGGTGGGAGCGCCCGGTGCGCGGCGGCGGCTGACCTACGCCGCCGACTTCGAGGAGTTCTACTTCGTCGTCGATGGCGAAGGCGAGCTGCAGTGGCGGCTCGCCGCCGGCGGCGAGTGCCGTGCACCGCTGGCGCAGGGCGACGCCGTCTACTTCCCCCCCGGCGTCGCCGAGCACCGGGTCTTCAACACCGGCACGCGCACGATGAAGGTGCTGTACGGCGGCACGCCGCCGGCGCGGGTGGAGCCCCTCGACGAGCCCCCGACCCGATGACGTCCAAATCCGCCCAGGAGACGACCCGATGCCCCGCATGACCGCCGCGCAGACCGTGGCGCACTTCCTCCGGCGCGCCGGCACGAAGCGCTACTACCTCTACAACGGCCACGCCAACTGGGGCCTGCTCGACGCCCTGGAGTACGAGGCCAGGATTCCCGGCATCCGGATGCGGCACGAGATCCACGCGATCCACGCTGCCGACGTCGAGTGGAGGATGCGGCGCGAGCTGCCGATCCCGGTCACCTGCACCACGGTGGGCCCGGGCAACTTCAACACGATCCCCGGCATCGCCGAGGCCTTCTACGACAGCACGCCGATGCTGTGCCTGATGGCCGGCGGTCCCACCAAGTGGTACGGCCGCGGCGGCATCCAGGAGGTCTACCGCTACGGCGACGACGAGTTCACGCAGCTGTTCAAGAACATCACCAAGGGCGCGTTCACCACGTACCGCCCCGACACCGCGCTGCGCACCGTGATGCGCGCCTACAAGACCGCCATCACCGGCCGCCCCGGGCCGGTGGTGGTGTACATGCCGCTGGACGTGCAGAACACCGAGGTCGAGGTCGATCTGCCCACGCGCAAGGAACTCGCCGACTGGCTGCTGCCGCACCCGCCGGCACCCGACCCCGACGCGGTGGCGGCGGCCGTGGCGCTGCTGGCGAAGGCCCGGCGGCCTCTGATCTACACCTCCAGCGGCGTGCTCAACGCCCACGCCTGGGACGACCTGCGCGCCTTCGCCGAGGCCGCGCAGATCCCGGTGGCCACCACCTTCGGCGGCAAGGGCGGCATCCCCGAGGACCACCCGCTGTCGCTGGGCGTGTGCGACCGCAGCGGCACCGGCCACGCGGTCAAGGCGGCTCAGGAGGCCGACCTGGTGCTCGGCATCGGCGTGCGCTTCAACGACCTCAACACCGCCGGCTGGACGATCTTCGACATCCCGCGCAAGACCACGCTGGTGCACGTCGACATCGATCCCGGCGAGATCGGCCGCGTCTACCCGGCGCGCATCGGCATGGTGGCCGACGCCAAGCGCGCGTTGAAGGCGCTGCAGGCGGCCTGGCAGCAGGGCGGGCACGAGCCGCGGCGCGCCGCGTGGCTGCGGCAGATCGCCGGCTGGCGCAAGGCGTGGACTGCCGAGGTCCGCGCCGCCGTCACGTCGGACGCCGAGCCGCTGCACTACGCCCGCATCGTCAAGGACACCTCGGATGCGGTGAACGCGTTCGACCCGCAGGCCTCTCTGGTGTGCGACACCGGCTTCATCATGAACTACGTGCCGGCGTTCTACACGCTGAAGAGCCCGTGGTTCGCGACGAACAACCAGCAGTTCGGGCAGATGGGCTTCGCGCCGCCCGGCGTGGTGGGCGCAGGCATGGAGCGGCGCCGGCATCCGGTGGTGGTGTTCGTCGGCGACCAGAGCTTCGTGCACACGGGGCTGGCGCTGGCCACCGCCACCGAGTACGGCGTGCCGGGTGTTGTGATCGTGCTGAACAACAAGACGATCCAGGCCGAGGTCGAGGGCGCGCAGGCCAAGTTCGGCCGCGGCGTGGGCGACCACTACCGGATCGAGAAGACCGGCGAGCCCTGGAACCCCGACATCTCGCAGATCGCCGCCGCGATGCGCGCGCGCGTCTTCCGCGTCGAACGGGCGGCCGATTTCAAGCCCGCGGTCGAGGCGGCGCTGGCCAGCGGCCAGCTGTGCGTGATCGACGTCGAGTGCAGCAGCACGATCAAGCGCTACGCGGTCCCGGTCGTGCTGCAGCACGGGACGATGCCGTTCCCGTACTCGTGGAACCAGGACCGATGAGGCCCCAGGTCGACGCCCGATGAAGCCGCTCGACGTGCTCTTCAGGCCGCGAAGCGTCGCCGTCGTCGGCGCCTCCCGTGGCGAGACGGCCACCGGCGCGCCCAAGCTAGGCACCGCCGCGATGCGCAACCTGATCGAGCATGGCTTCGAGGGTGTCATCCACCCCGTCAACCCGAAGGAGCGCGAGCTGTTCGGCCGCCGTTGCGTCGCCCGCGTCGGGGACATCGACGGCGAGGTCGACGTCGCGCTGCTGGTCGTGCCCGCCGAGGCCTGCGTCGAGGCGCTCCGCGACTGCGCGGCCAAGGGTGTCAAGGCCGCCATCGTGATGTCGGCCGGCTTCGCCGAGGCCGGCAGGCCAGAGCTCCAGGACGAGCTGCTCGAGGTCGCGCGGGCCGCCGGCCTGCGGCTGGTCGGCCCCAACACCGCCGGCTTCGTCGACTTCCACCACCGGTTTGCCGCGACGATCTCGATGGTCGGCCAGATGCAGCCCTTCGTCGCCGGCGGTGTGGCCTTCATCACCCAGAGCGGCGCGCTCGGCGGCTCGATGATCGGCCGCGGCATGG
This sequence comes from Rubrivivax sp., assembly GCA_020248915.1. GTDB lineage: Bacteria > Pseudomonadota > Gammaproteobacteria > Burkholderiales > Burkholderiaceae_C > Rubrivivax. The sequence continues at coordinate 27,029 of JADCGP010000009.1, forward strand.
AGCAGGGCGTCGGCTTCTCGCACTGGGTGACGACCGGCAACCAGGCCGACCTCACCGCGGCCGAGTACCTCGAGCACCTGGTCGACGATCCGCACGCGCGCGTCTTCGCGCTGTTCCTGGAGAGCGTCGCCGACCCGCCGCGCTTCGTCGCCGCCTGCCGTCGCGCGGCGCGGGCCGGCAAGCCGGTGCTGGTCTACAAGAGCGGCGCTTCGGCCGTGGGCGCGGCCAGCAGTGCCTCGCACACCGGTGCGCTGGCGGGCTCGCATGCGGTGTTCGGCGCGCTGTGCAGGCAGCACGGCGTGGTGCAGGTCGACGACCTCGCCGAGCTGCTGCCGCTGGCGCGCAGCTTCGCCTGGCTGGGATCGCGGCTCGACCTGCGCCAGCAGCGCGCGCGGCGCGTCGGCGTCGTCTCCGCCTCCGGCGGCATCTGCGGCGTGGCGGCCGACGAGTGCGAGCTCGCCGGGCTGCAGGTGCCGGAGCTGCCCGCGGCGCGCCAGGCTTCGATCCGCCGCCTGGTGCCCGAGTTCGCGACGGTGCGCAACCCCGTCGACGTCACCGGCCAGATCCGCTCCTCGGCCACCGGCTACCAGGACGCGGTGCGGGAGGTGGTCGGCGACTCCGGCATCGACGCCGGGCTGCTGCTCGTCACGATGGCCGCCGAGCCGCGGGCCAGCTTCTACGGCCGCGAGATCGGCGCGCTCGCCGACGAGGTCGGCAAGCCGCTGGTCGTCACCTGGGCCGGCCCGCTGAGCCTGGCCGCGCAGGGCCACCCGATGCTGGGCGCGGCGCGCGTGCCGGTGTTCGAGTCGGTGCGCGGCGCGGTGCGCGCTCTGCGCGCGGTGGACGACTTCGGCGCCTTCCAGCGCCGCCTGGCCGGCGCGCCGGCCGACGCGACGTGATGAACGCGCCTGCCCGGTCCGGCCGTGCCCTCGACGAGTTCGAGGCCAAGCGGCTGCTCGCCGGCTACGGCGTGCCGGTGATCGCCGAGGCCCGGGCGGCGGACGCCGACGCGGCCGCGGCGGCCGCGCGTGCGCTGGGTTATCCGGTGGCGCTGAAGGGCTGCGGCGCAGCGTTCGCACACAAGACGGAGCTCGGCCTGGTGGCCCTCGACCTGCGCGACGAGGCGGCGCTGCGCGAGGCCGCCGCCCGGCTGCAGGCCGCCATGCGCGCGACCGTGCCGTCCGGCGCTCGCGAAGGCACCGCGCGGGCGGGCGACGCGGGGACAGGGCTGCTGGTGCAGCGCATGGCGCGCGGCAGGCGCGAGTTCCTCGCCGGCTTCAGCCGCGACCCGGTCTACGGGCCGGTGGTGAGCTTCGGTCTCGGCGGGATCTTCGCCGAGGCGCTTGCCGACGTCGCGCTGCGGCTCGCGCCGCTGGAGGCCGACGACGCCCGTGCGATGCTCGGCGAGATCCGTGCCCGGGCGCTCCTCGGGCCGGTGCGAGGCCTGCCGGCGGTCGACACCGATGCCCTCGTCGGCATCCTGCTGGCCTTGTCGCGGCTGGCCCTCGAGCGGCCCGACATCGCCGCGGTGGACATCAACCCGCTGGTGGTCGACAGCGCGCAGCCGGTGGCCGTCGATGCGCTGGTGCTGATCGGAAGCCCATGACGTCCTTCGCACTCGACGAGGAACTGCGCATGCTGCAGCAGAGCAGCCTGCGGCTGGCGCGCGAGCGCTTCGCCGCCAAGGCCGCGCACTGGGACCGCGCGGCCGAGCCGCCGCTCGAGAACCTGAAGCCGCTGGCCGAGGCAGGCCTGGCCGGCATCACGATCGACCCCGAGTACGGCGGCAGCGGCTGCGGCATCCTGCACGCGGTGGTGGCGATGGAGCAGATCGCCCGCATCTGCCCGGTGACCTCGGCCTTCATCCTCGCCAACTGCACCGCCACCGAGCTGATCCAGCAGTTCGGCACCGAGGCGCACAAGGCGCGCTACCTGCCGCCGCTGGCCGCCGGCGAGACGGTGGGCTGCTGGGCGATGACGGAGCCGGGCGCGGGATCGGACGCCGGCGAGATGCGCACGCGCGCCGTCGCCGACGGCGACCACTGGGTCATCGACGGCAGCAAGTGCTTCATCACGCGCGCCGGCATCGCCGGGTTCTTCGTCACCTTCGCGCGCGTGGGCAACGAGCCGGGCTCGAAGTCGGTGGCGGCCTTCCTCGTCGACAAGGACGACCCCGGCCTGCGCCTGGGCCGGCCCGACCTGCACATGGGGCTGCGCGGTGGCGCCTCGGCCGAGGTGCTCTACGAGGGCTGCCGCGTGCCGAAGGAGCGCATGGTGGTCGCGCCCGGATCCTTCGGCCGCATCATGAAGGGCTTGAACCAGGCCCGCGTGCTCAACCCGGCGATGTGCCTGGGCATCGCGGCCGAGGCGCTCGACCTCGCCACCGCCTACGCGAGGGAGCGCAGGGCCTTCGGCCGCGAGATCGGGCGCTTCCAGGGCATCCAGTGGATGCTGGCCGAGATGGCGGTGAAGGTGGAGGCGATGCGCGCGCTGGTCTACCGGGCCGCCGCGCTGCTCGCCGACGGGCAGGCCGACGGCCCGCAACAGGCGGCGATCGCCAAGCTCTACACCGGCCGCGCGGCCTTCGAGGTGGTCAACGACGCGATGCAGATTCACGGCGGCTACGGATACTCCAGCGAATTCCCGCTCGAGCGGATGCTGCGCGACGTGCGGGCGCTGCAGCTGGGCGGCGGCACGAACGAGATCCTGAAGAACCGCATCGCTGCCAGGCTGCTGGGCGGCAGGGGGAGCGGCGATGGCTGACGCGGGCCCGGCCGCCAGGACGGCCAAGGCTGCCGAGGCCGCCCGAGTCCCGGACCGGCGGATCGGCCGCCGCGCCGCGCTGCGCACGCTGGCGGCGCTCTGCGCGGCCGTGGGCGGCGCCGCGGGCGTGGTGTCCGCGCAGCCGCGGATGCTGCGCGTCGTCGCCCCCTTTCCCGCCGGCGGGTCCACCGACATCCTGGCGCGCGCACTCGCCGAGCGGCTCGCCGCAGCGCGCGGCCAGGCGGCGGTCGTCGAGAACCGGCCCGGCGCGAACGGCGCGCTCGGCACCGAGGCGGTGGCGCGCTCGGTGCCTGACGGGCAGACGCTGCTGGTGCACACCAACGCCGGCATCCTGATCAACCCGATGCTCTACAAGGCGCTGGCCAACCCGCTGGAGTCGCTGGCGCCGGTGGCGCAACTGGTCGAGCTCGAGCTGGTGCTGGCGGTGCGCTCCGACAACCCGGCGCGAACGCTGGGCGAGTTCGTGGAGCAGGCGCGGTCGCGGCCGCAGGGCCTGACCTACGCGTCGGTGGGTGCGGGCTCGCTGTCGCACCTGGCCGGCGAGGCCTTCCGGCTTGCCGCCAACGTGCCGATGCTGCACGTGCCGTACAAGGGTGCGGCGCCGGCGCTGAACGACCTGCTCGGCGGTCAGGTGGACTGCTACTTCGGCACGCCGCCCACCTTCCTGCCCCACGTGCGCAGCGGCAGGCTGCGCGTGCTGGCCAACACTGCCGCCGAGCCCTCGCCGTGGTTCGAGGGTGTGCCCCGGGTCGCCGACCTGCTGCCCGGCTTCGCGGTGGTGGGCTGGCAGGGGCTGTTCGTGCCGGCCGCGACGCCGGCGCCGGCGGTCGAGGCGCTGGAGCGGACGGTCCTGGCCGCGCTGGCCGAGGACACGCTGCGGCGCCAGCTCGCCGAGCAAGGGATGCGCGTCACCGCGCGCCCGGCGCACGAGCTCGCGACGCTGATGCGGCGCGAGCAGGCCGGCTGGGCGCGCCTGATCGAGCGCGCGAAGATCAGCGTGCAGTGACCGGCACCGCCGCGCCTGCAGCGGCGGCGTCCGCGCCCGCATCGCCGGCAGCATCGGGCGCGAAGGGCCTGAGGCCCGTCAGCACGATCAGCTCGCGCCAGCGTGCCACCTCCACCGCGATGCGCCCGGCGAGCTGCTCCGGGGTGGAGGTCGCGATGCGAAACCCCTGGCGCGCCAGGCGGCGCCGGATGTCGGGCATCGCCATCACCTCGACCACGCGGTCGTGCAGGCGCTGCACCTCGGCGGGCGTCGTGCCGGGCGGCGCGAACACGCCGTGCCAGCCCTCGACCACGAAGCCCGGGTACAGGTCGGCCATCCGCGGCAGGTCGGGGAAGACCTCGGCGCGGTGCGCCGCGGTGGTGGCCAGCGCGCGCAGCGCGCCCGAGCGCACGTGCGGCAGGAAGGTGGGCGGGGTGCCGAAGTACAGGTCCACGTCGCCCGCGATCAGCGCCTGCACCGCCGGCTGCGCGCCCTCGAAGGCCACGTGGGAGAGCTCGATGCCGGCGGCTCGCTCGAACAGCGCGCCGGTCAGGTGCGACACCGACCCGCGCCCCACCGAGGCCACCTTCAGCAGGCCGGGCCGGCCGCGCGCCGCCCGCACCAGCTCCTTGACCCCCGCCCAGCGCGAGCGGGCGTTGACGGCGAGGATCATCTCCGACTCGGCCAGCAGCGTCACCGGCACGAAGGCCTTCCCGGGGTCGATCGCCGGGTCGGCCAGGGCGGAGGACAGCACGCCCGAGTTGGTCATGATGGCCAGCGTGCGGCCATCGACCTGCGCCTGTGTCATGTGCGGCCGCAGCGACGCCTGCGCGGCCCGGCGCCGTCGCGGCAGGTGCTCCACCAGCACTGGCGCGCCCAGGCCGCTGCCCAGGTGCTCGCCGAGCGCGCGCGCCAGCATGTCGGTCGTGCCGCCGGGCGAGAAGGGCACGATGATCGGGGCGTAGGTCTGGTCCAGCGTGTGCTCGGCGAGGTAGGCCTGGATCCGCGTCTCGAGCTCGGCGTGCAGGTTCTCGAAGACCAGGTTCACGCGGCTCTTGCCGGCCCACTCGGACTTCGGCTCGAACAGGTGGAAGGCCAGCAGCGAGCCGTCCTGCACCGCCTCCCGCACGTCGCGCAGCGAGATCTCCGAGGCCGGCCGCTTCAGCGACACGCCGCCGGCCGCCCCGCGCGAGGCGCTCAGCAGCCCCGCCTTGACCAGCGCGGCCACGATCTGCCGCACCCGCGTCGGGTGCTCGTCTACCTGCTCGGCGATGCGCTCGGTGGTGACCACCTCCGGCGCGTTGGCCGCCACGTAGGACAGGATGTACGTGGCCGTGAGCAGGCGCGTCGACTTCGACATGCCGCCGAGTCTAGGCTCACCCGGCCGGCGGGCCGCCGGCGAAGTGCCGTTGCACGGCCTGGCGCGTGCGTTCGAGGTAGGCCTCGATCATCCCGGGCGTGGAGCGGCTTCCCACCGGCCCGAAGTGCAGGTGCTCCAGCAGCGTGATGCCGCAGAACTCGACCGTGCCCGCCCCCCACATCACGCGGATGGCGTCGAGCTTGCGGCTGTCGACGAACTCGCCCTCGGTGGACCCGGAGCTCGTGAAGACCAGGCTCTTCTTGCCGGCCATGGCGCCGCGCGGTCCCTGCGGCCCGTACCCGTAGGCGAAGCCGCCGCCGCGCAGCACGCGGTCGAGCCAGCCCTTCATGATGGCCGGCGGCGCGATCCACCACACCGGCGAGACGAAGGTCACGACGTCGGCGGCGACCAGGTGGTCCATCTCCACCTGCACGTCCGCGGCCGGCGCCCGCTGCGGCCTGGTGCGGCCCTCGTCGTCGTCGGCCACCGGCTGGAAGCGCATCGCGTAGAGGTCGCGCAGCACGACCGCATGGCCGAGCCCCTGCACCGCATCGATGTAGGTGGAGGCGACGCGACGCGTGAAGCTGGCCTCGCGCGGGTGGGCGAGGACGACGAGGTGTTTCATGTGTGGTCGTGCGTGCCGGGGCCGGGGTGGCCGTCCAGCAGTCTGAAGGGCTGCGGCGCCTGGTCCGGCAGCGTGGCCAGCCGTGCCGCCCGATGCGCCAGCAGGGAACGCCGGCCTTCGACGTCGCACAGCGCCCCGCTGAGGGAGTGCGGCCCGGGGTACGCCAGCACCAGCGGCACCCTCATGGCGCGGGGGGCACCGATCCGGGCGGGGCCGCTGACCGCCCGCCCGGGAACAACGGGTGCTCGGTCAGTGGGTGCAACTCGACCTTGCTCAGGTAGGGGGCCATCGGCACGCTGGCGATCAGCCGCCGCAGCGCGTCGTGCGACGGGCAGTCCCAGACCGCGAACACGCCGCGCCCGCTGGCCTTCAGCCACTCGACCAGCACCACGCCCTCGCGCACCAGTTCGGCAACGCGGGCGTGCTCGGCGGCGCGCAGTTCGGCCACGCGGTCGCCCATGCGGGCGTAGTCGATCTCGACGTCGAGCAGGTAAAGCATGAGGCCGTGGACCGGTGGCGTCGGGGTCCGGGCTTCCCCGCCCTTGACACGCCCGGGAGCGGCAGGTTGAATTGTGATCGTCACCATAACAAAAACCTTCAAGACCCGCAACCTTCGCCCGGTCCGACCGGGTCCCTTGCAGGAGACACCATGGACAAACGCTCTTGGCTGCAACTGGCAGTGGCGCTGGCCGCCGCGGCGCTGGGCTCCCATGCCGCTGCGCAGGAAGCCTGGAAGATCGGCACCGTCGTCGCCCCGCCGTCGATGCTCGGCGTCATCGTCGACGAGTCCGCCGCCGCGATCGGCAAGGCCACCGGCGGCAAGATCACCGCCGAGCGCTTCCAGAACCCCAACGAGCAGGAACTGACGCAGAACATCCTGCGCGGGCGGCTCGAGATGGGCTACATCTCGGCCACCGGCATGGCCGTCGCGGTGCCCGAGATGGGCGTGCTGAACATGCCCTACCTGTGGCGCAGCGAGGGCGAGCGCGACTACGTTCTCGACAAGGTGATCCCGCCGCTGCTCGAGCAGATCCTGGCCGCCAGGGGCATCACGCTGGTGAAGATCGGCGAGGCCGGCTGGACCAGCCTGTTCTGCAAGACCGCGTGCACCACGCCCGACAAGATGAAGGGCATGAAGATGCGCGTCTCGCCGACCGCCGGCGCCAAGCTGTTTGCCGACCGGCTCGGCGTCAACGGCGCGGGCATGTCGCTGGCTGACTTCTACCCGGCGCTGCAGCAGGGCGTCGTCGATGCCGGCGACCTGACGTTCAGCTTCTACCTGATCGGCCCTGCCGCGCAGGCCGCCCCGCACTACGTGTTCACGCGCCACAACCACCAGCCGGCGTTCTTCATCGCCCACAAGCCCACCTGGGACAAGCTGACGGCCGAGCAGCGCAGCGCCATCACGGCAGCGCTGCCCAACGCGTCGGACACCCGCCGCCGCGTCGCCGCCGACGAGGAGCCGAAGAAGGCGATGCACCGCTCCAAGGGTGGCTTCGTGCACGATCTCACCGACGAGCAGCGCGCCGAGTGGGCCAAGGTGATCGAGCCCGGGCTCCCGGCGCTGGCCGAGAGCTACGGGGGCCGCGCGAAGGAGTTGTTCACCGCCATCCAGCGCGGCAAGGCCGACTTCGCGGCCGGCAGGCGCTGAAGCAGGCCGACCGCCCCCGCGCGATGCAACAAGACTCCACCGATGCTGCGCCGCGCTGGGCCGCCCGCGCGCTCGACGGCCTGCACCGCCTCGAGTCGGGGGTGGCGCTGCTCGCCTTCGTCGGCATTGCCGGCGCTCTGTTCCTCGACCTCCTCGGGCGCGAGCTGGTGGGCAAGGGCATCTTCACGGCCCAGCGCTTCGCGGTCTACTGCATGGTGGTGGTGGCCTTCCTTGGCTTCGCGCTGGCGATCAGCTGGCGCGCGCACCTGGGCATCGAGGTCGCAGCGCGCCTGACGCCGGCGGGCTGGAACCGGGCGATGGAGCGGCTGTCCGACGTCGTGGCCGCCGCCGGCTGCCTGTTCCTCGCCTACTGGTCCTGGCGCTTCGTGGCCGGCTCCTTCGCCGACCAGGCGCGCGGCCAGGGCCTGGAGATACTGCTGTGGCCGGTGCAGTCGGTGCTGGTGTGGTGCTTCGTCAGCAGCGCGCTGCGGTTCGCCGCCTTCGCGCGCTGGCCCGCACTGCGCCACCACGCGCTGCAGTCCTGACACCGCATCGCGATGGTCACGCTCGGCCTGCTCGCGCTGATCGCGCTCCTGGTGGTGCTCCGCCAGAGCATCGTGCTGATCGTCGCGCTGTCGGTGGCCTACGTCCACGCGTTCATGACGTCCAAGGGGAACGTCGAGTTCCTGATCCAGGACGTCTGGTACGCGATCGACCGCGAGGTGCTGCTGTCGATCCCGCTCTTCGTGTTTGCCGGCCTGATCATGGCGCGAGGCTCGATCGCCTCGCGGCTGATCGACATCATGCGCGCCCTGACGTCACGCATCCCCGGCGGCCTGGGCATCGCCACGGTGCTGGCGCTGACCGTGTTCTCCGCGGTCTGCGGCGCCTCGTCCGTGACGATGCTCGCGATCGGCACGATCATGTACCCGGCGCTGCTCCAGGCCGGGTACTCCAAGCGCTACTCGCTCGGCCTGCTGTGCGCCGGCGGCACGCTCGGCGTGATCATCCCGCCCTCGCTGCTGCTGATCCTGTACGGCATCTCCACCGAGGTCTCGATCACCGAGCTGTTCAAGGCCGGCTGGGGCCCGGGCCTGCTGCTGGCCGGCGCGCTGTGCCTGTACACGCTGGTCGTGAACTGGCAGCGGCCGACCACGGCCTTCGTCCCCGCCGACCTGCTGCGTGCGCTGGGCCGCGGCGTCTGGGCCCTGGCGATGCCCGTGATCCTGCTGGGCGGCATCTACACCGGATGGTTCACGGTCACCGAGTCCGCCGCCGTCGCGGTGGTCTACGCGATCCTGGTGGAGCTGCTGGTGCACCGCGAGCTCAAGCCGCGCGAGCTCGGGAAGATCACGCTCGAGACCGTGAAGATGCTCGGCATGCTGATGCCGCTGCTGGCCTTCGCGTCGAGCCTGAACGCCATCCTCGACCTGCAGGGCGCGCCGCAGGCGCTGGTGCGCGAGATGAAGGAGCTGGTGGACTCGCCGGTCACGCTGCTCGTCATCGTCAACGTCGTGCTGCTGATCGCGGGCGCCCTGATGGACGAGAGCTCCGCAATCCTGATCCTGGCCCCCTTGCTGGCGCCGATGGGGCAGGCCTACGGCTTCGACCCGCGGCACTTCGGGATCATCGTCACGGTCAATCTGCAGATCGGCTACGTCGCGCCGCCCGTGGCGCTGAATCTGATCGTCGCCATGGCGGCCTTCCGCGAGCCCTTCGGCACCATCGTCCGGGCCGTCCTGCCCTTCATCGCCATCATGCTGGCGGTGCTGGTGGTGGTCTGCGCGGTGCCGGCGCTCTCGCTCTTCCTCCTCAAGTAGTCGGCGATCCCTTCCGGAGCATTCCATGCCCAACCTCTTTCTCATCGGCGCCGGTCCCGGCGTGTCGGCGTCGGTCGCGCGCCGCTTCGGCGGCGAGGGCTTCCGCGTCGTCGCCTTCGCGCGCCGCGCCGCCGCGCTCGAGCAGCAGGTGCAGGCGCTGCGCGAGGCCGGCATCGACGCCCGCGCGCAGCAGGCCGACGCCTCCGACCTCGCGGGCCTCGCGCTCGCGCTCGGCCACGCCGCCGCGGCGCACGGCGAGCCGGACGTGCTCGTCTACAACGCCGCTGGCGCGCGCTACAAGCCGCTGGCCGACCTGTCGGCGGCCGAACTGATGGCCGACCTGCAGGTCAGCGTCGGTGGCGCGCTGGCCGCCGTCCAGGCCGTGCTGCCGGCGATGCGGGCCCGGGGCCGCGGCACGCTTCTGCTCACCGGGGGTGGTTTCGCGTTCGAGCCGATGCCCCCGATGGCCAGCCTGGGCGCCGGCAAGGCGGCCCTGCGCAACCTCGCCTTCAGCCTGCACGCCGATCTGGCGCCCGCCGGCATCCACGCCGGCACCGTCACGATCTGCGGCACGGTCAAGCCCGGAACCGCCTTCGACCCGGACCGCATCGCCGACAGCTTCTGGGCGCTGCACGCGCAGCCGGCGGGCTCGTTCGAGCGCGAGGTCATGGTCAAGTGAGCGCGCAGCCGATCGGTCTGTTCGTCGCCGGCGAGTGGCGACGCGGCGGCGGGCGGGGCGAGCTCGCGCGCGTCAACCCGAGCACCGACGAGGTGCTGGGCGCGCTGACCGTGGCCGAGGTCCAGGACGTCCACGACGCCCTGGAGGCCGCCCGCGCCGCCTTCCCGCGCTGGCGCGCCACGCCGGCGGTGGAGCGTGCGACGCTGCTGCACAAGGCGGGCGCCGCGATCCGCGCCCGCGCACCCGAGTTCGGCCAGCTCATCGCCACCGAGCTCGGCAACGTGCTCCCCGCGGCCACTTTCGAGGCCATGGTGGCGGCCGACGTGATGGACTGGTCGGCCGGCGAGGCGCGTCGCATCTACGGCCGCGTGGTGCCGTCGCGCTTCCCGTTCACGCGGCAGACGGTGCTGAAGGAGCCCATCGGCCCGGTGTTCGCCGCCTGCCCGTGGAACATGCCGCTGATCTTCCCGGCGCGCAAGATCGCAGAGGCGCTGGCTGCCGGCTGCACGGTGGTCATCAAGCCGGCCGAGGAGACCCCGGCGACGGCCGCGCTGCTGATGCAGGTGCTGCACGACTGCGGGCTGCCGCCGGGCGTGGTCAACATGCTGTTCGGCCGTCCGGACATGGTCTCGCGCACCGCGCTCGTCTCGGGCGTGATCCGCAAGCTCAGCTTCACCGGCTCGGTGCCGGTGGGCAAGCAGCTGGCCGCGCTGGCCGCCCCGCAGCTCGTCCGCTGCACGCTCGAGCTGGGCGGCCACGCACCCACGATCGTCTTCGACGACGCCGACGTCGATGTCGCCGCGCCGCTGCTGGCCGAGCGCAAGGCCCGGGTGTCGGGTCAGGTGTGCAACTCGCCCACCCGCTTCTACGTGCAGGAGGGCGTGTACGAGCGCTTCCGCGAGCGGTTCGTGGCCGCGCTGCAGTCGGTCCGCGTCGGCGACCCGCTGGCCGGCGGCACCCAGATGGGTCCGCTGGTCAACGCGCGGCGCCTGGGGGCGATCGAGGCCTTCGTCGCCGACGCGACGGCACAGGGCGCGCGCGTCGCCACCGGGGGCTCGAGGATCGGCGATCGCGGCAGCTTCCACGCGCTGACGCTGCTCGACGAGGTGCCCGACAGCGCCCGGATCATGCGCGAGGAGCCCTTCGGCGCCGTGGCGGCGATGCAGCCCTTCCGCACGCTCGACGAGGTTGTCGGCAAGGCCAACGCGCTGCCCTTCGGGCTGGCGGCCTATGCGTTCTCGCGCTCGGCCCGCACGCTGCACGCGCTGACCGAGCAGCTCGAGGTCGGGCTGCTCGGCTTGAACAGCTGCAACATCGCTGCTGCCGAGACGCCCTTCGGCGGCGTCAAGGACAGCGGCTACGGCAGCGAGGGCGGGACCGAAGGCGTCGAGGGCTACCTGCTCACGAAGTACGTCGCCGAAGGCTGCTGAGCCCGACGGCGCCGCCCGCCCTCAGCTCTCGGCGGTGAAGCCGATCGCCTTGACCACCGGCCCCCAGCGCCGGGTGTCGGTGTCGAGCAGCGTGGCCAGCTCGGCCGGCGTCGACGACTTGGACTCCAGGCCCATCACGGCCAGGCCGTCCACGGTCTCCTTGTCGGCGAGTGCGGCGCGCAGCGCCGTGTTGGCCCGCTGCACCACGTCGGCCGGGGCCTTGCCCGGCAGGTAGAAGCCGAACCACTCGCTGTAGGCCATGTCGCGCAGGCCCTGCTCCACGAGCGTGGGCGTGTCGGGCGCGAAGCGGCTGCGGGTGGCGCCGGTGGCCGCCAGCAGCCGGCACTTGCCGGCCGCCACGTGCTGCGTGAACTCGCCGATCGGGCCGCAGACGGCCTGGATCTGGCCGCCGATCATCTCGAGGATGGCCGGCTGCGTGCCGCGGTAGGGCACGTGCTTGAGATCGACGCCGGCGCTGCGGCCGAGCAGCACGCCGATGAAGTGCGGCACCGAGCCCGCCGCCGGCGAGCCGAAGTTGGCCTGCGCCGGGTTGGCCTTGCACCAGGCGAGGAACTCGGCCACGTTGCGCACCGTGGCCGGCACGGCCGGCCCGACGGCGAAGCCGAAGTCGAAGGTGCAGGCCAGCGTGACGGGGGTCAGGTCGGCCACCGGGTCGTAAGGCAGCCTGCGGTAGATGTGCGGGTACACGCCGAGCATCGACATCGGCGTCTGCAGGATCGTCGTGCCGTCGGGCGGCATCGTCCGCACGGCCTGGATGGCGATCTGGCCGCCGGCGCCGGTGCGGTTCTCGACGATCACGCTGCGGCCGTAGCCCGGCGCGAGCCTGGCCGCGACGCGCCGGCACAGCGTGTCGGACGTGCCGCCCGGCGGGAAGCCGGTGATGATCTTCACCGTCTCGAAGGCGGCCTGCGCGCGGGCGCCGGTGCCCAGCGCGGGCAGGAGCAGGGCGGCGCTGGCCTGCAGCAGGCGGCGGCGTTCGGTTCGCATCGGCGGTTCTCCGGTCGGTGGGGGGCTGGATAGTATGAATGCCACTGCCGCGACACAACCGCCGTCGACCCTTTCCCCCGCCCGGCCTGGTCCCTTCGAGGCCCGCCCATCACCTCGCGCCGCAGCCGCTGCCAGTCCACGCCCCAGAAGAAGCTCGCCCGGGCATCCAGGTCGCGCCGGCCGGCGGGTTGCCCGGGGTCGAGATCGAAAGTGCGCAAGGAGACGAGCTGGATCGCGCTGCGCGGCAGCGCCGTCTCGATGGCGCCGAGCTGCCAGCGCAGCAGCCGCTCCACCGTCGCCGGACGGAACAGCCGCCGGTCGTGCCGCGTCACGATGAACTGCAGCCCTCCGTACACCGGGAAGCCGTGCATCAGGTGCGTCACCGGCACCGTCTCGTGCATTGGGCCGCGGGCGTCGGTGATCGTGAAGCGCGAGTTGTCGAGCTGGATCTGGTTGACGTCGACCCACGCGTAGCCGATCTCGCCGTCGAGCACGATGTGCCCGTTGCGGCGGTCGAGCCAATCGGCCGGCCAGTAGCCGACGCCGAAGCCCCCGACCAGCGCGAAGTCTTCCGCGAGCCGGCGCGCCGAGCCGCTGTTGACGAAGAGCGGGCACACGCCGATGGCCGGGTGGATGGCGGGCTGGGCCTCGAGAAAGGCGCCGATGCGGTTGATCTGCGCACGCAGGGCGGCCGCCTCGGCAGCAGAATCCGGCCCATGCACCCCGTGCCCTCCGCAGCTTCCACACCGCCCGGCCCATGAAGTCGCTCCCCGAGGGTTTTCGCGCCCTCGTCATCGGCGCCGGCGGCGCGCTGGGCGGCGCGTTCGCGCAATGCCTGCAGGCCGACCCCCGCTGCGCGGCCGTGCGCGCGCTGGGTCGGCACACCGAGCCGCCCGTCGACCTGGCGCACGAGGCCGGCATCGCCGCGGCGGCCGCGCAGTTGCGCGAGCACGCGCCGTTCCAGCTCGTCGTCGTGGCCACCGGGGTGCTGCACACCGCGCGCGCGCGGCCCGAAAAGCGCCTGGCGGACCTGTCGGCCGCCGCGATGGAGGAGGTGTTCCGCATCAACGCCATCGGGCCGGCGCTGCTGCTGCGGCACCTGTCGCCGCTGCTCGACCGGCAGCGCAGCCTGATGGCGCTGCTGTCGGCCCGCGTGGGCAGCATCGGCGACAACCGCCTCGGCGGCTGGTACAGCTACCGTGCCTCCAAGGCCGCGCTCAACATGCTGGTGCGCACCGCCGCCATCGAGCTGCGGCGCACGCACCCGGGCGCGGTGCTGGCGGCGCTGCACCCGGGCACGGTGAAGTCGGCGCTGTCGCGGCCCTTCCGCGGCGACGAGATCGGCCGCGAGCCGCCGGCCGCAGCGGCCGACATGCTGAGTGCGCTCGACGCCCTCGGTCCCGACGACAGCGGCTGCTTCCTGGCCTACGACGGCCAGCGCCTGCCGTGGTGATGCGGCCGCAGGCCCGCCCGGCGGCCGCCGCCGAGCTGGCGCTGCTGCGCCAGGCGCTGACGGCGCTGCACCCGGTGGGCGACGACGACTGGGCGCTGCTCGCGCCCCTGGCCACGGCGGCGTCCTTCGCGCGCGGCTCGGCGCTGCTGCGGCCGGGAGATCCGGCGCGCACCGTCTTCTTCGTACTCGACGGCCTGCTGCGCGAGTTCTTCGCCGACGACCAGGGCCGCACCAGCACGCGCCGCTTCGCCCGCGCCGGCGACTTCTCGGGCTCCCTGGCCGACCTGCTTTCGGGCCGGCCCGCCCTCTCAGCCATCGAGGCGGTCGAAGACACCGAAGTGCTGCAGGTGCCGTGGGCGCGGTTCGAAGACCTGGCGCAGCGGCGGCCGGCCTTCGAGCGTGCCGCCCGGCGCATGACCGAGAGGCTGTATCTGCAGAAGACCCTGCGCGAGCATGAGATGCTCACGCAGCGCGCCGACGAGCGCTACCGGCGCTTCCGCGAAGCGCACCCCGACCTCGAGGCGCGCGTGTCGCAGCACCACGTGGCAAGCTACCTGGGCATCACGCCGGTGCACCTGAGCCGCCTGCGCGCGGCCGCCAGATCAGCGCCACCAGCAGCAGCGCCGCCACGTAGAACGCGGCGCGCCCGAAGGCAAAGGGCTTGACCAGCGCCGCCGGCACCACGTACAGCGCGATGCCCGCGGGCCACTGCACCCAGCGCAGCAGCAGCGCCAGCGCCTGCTCGGCCGCGGTGCGGGTGGGCACCGCCCAGCCGAGCAGGAACATGCCGAGGTAGCTGACGTGGAACTTGACCAGCGACTCCCACACCTGCCCGTGAATCTCGCCGGCGCCCGGCGGCTCGCCCGCGCCCGCACGCGCGAGCATCGCCAGGAAGTGCATGTTCTCCACCAGGTCCAGCAGCGCAGTGGCCACCATCAGCCCGGTGCCCGGCAGCACCAGCGCGCGCGGGCGGCCGAGCGCGTGCAGCTGCGAGCCCAGCACCACGAAGGCAGCGCCGTAGCAGAACAGGAAGGCGGTGTCGAGTGCAACGGCGAGCTTCAGAACCTGCGGCGCCTGCAGCAGCAGTGCCGCGTAGTCTTCGGGCCGGTGGAAGAACTGCAGCGCGTCCTGGCTCACGCCGGTGGCTGCGTACAGCCCCAGCATCGACACCACCATGCTGGCGGCCAGCAGGCACAGCAGCGACAGCAGGCCGCGCGGAAGGGCGACGTCGGCACCGGCGCGGGTCATGGCGCTCTCCTCGGGTTGGATGCCCGAATGTGGCCGTCACACCAGCGCGCGTGCAGCAACAATTGTTGTGGCGGGCCGGGCTCGCCGCGTGCCTTGCGCTGCCGCCGTCGTCCGAGAGAGACCATGCCCGCCATCGAGATCCACGAGCTGCCCGATGCGGACGTCGCGCGCCCCGGGCCTCGACCGGCTCGACGCCACGACGTGCATGGACAAGCCCATCTGACGCGCCCCGCATGAACCTCGCCCACCTGCTGTCCCGCCAGGCGCGCCTGGCTCCCGACCGCGCCACCGTCTTCCACGGCCCGCGCCCCTGGGCCAGCCATGCCGAGTGGGCCGCGCGCAGCGCGGGCCTGGCGCAGCGCATGCGCGGCGCCGGCCTGCAGCCCGGCGACCGCGTGCTGCTGTTCATGCGCAACCACCCGCGCTACCTCGAGATCCTGTGGGCCGCGTGGTGGGCCGGCCTGGTGGTGGTGCCCGTCAACGCCAAGCTGCATCCGGCCGAGGCGGAGTGGATCGTGGGCGACGCCGGCGCGCGCTGGGGCTTCGTCACGCGCGACGTCGCGCCCGGCGCGCTGGCGGGCCTGGAGCGGCAGGTCGACGCCGAGTCGGACGAGGCCTGCGCGCTGCTCGCCGCCGCACTCGACTGGACCGCGGTGCCCGTGGCCGAGCGTGCGCCCGACGACCTGGCCTGGCTCTTCTACACCAGCGGCACCACCGGGCGGCCCAAGGGCGTGATGCTCACGCACCGCAACCTGGCCACGATGGGGCTGGCGTACTTTGCCGATGTCGACCCCGCCGCGCCCGACGACGCCATGGCCTACGCCGCGCCCATGTCGCACGGCTGCGGGCTGTATGCCGTGCCGCACCTGATGGCCGGCGCGCGCCACGTGGTGCCGGCCTCGGGCGGCGTCGACCCCGCGGAGCTGTTCGCGCTGGGGCGCGCGCTCGGCCCGCTGAGCACCTTTGCCGCGCCCACCATCGTGCGCCGGCTGGTGGAGCACGCCGAGCGCGCCGGCCTCGGCCCGGCCGACGCCGCGGCCGCCTTCAAGACCATCGTCTACGGCGGCGCGCCCATGTACGTGGCCGACATCGAGCGCGCGCTGGCCGTGATGGGCCCGCGCTTCGTGCAGATCTACGGCCAGGGCGAGACCCCGATGACGGCCACCGCGCTGGCGCGGCGTCACCTGGCCGACCGCGCGCACCCGCGCCACCGCGAGCGGCTGGCCTCGGTGGGCGTGGCGCAGACGCCGGTGCAGGTGCGCGTGGCCGACGAGCGCGGCCGCGACCTGCCCGCCGGCGAGCCCGGCGAGGTGCTGGTGCGCGGCGACACGGTGATGGCCGGCTACTGGCGCAACCCCGAGGCCACCGCGGCCGCGCTGCAGGGCGGCTGGCTTTGGACCGGCGACGTGGGCAGCCTCGACGCCGACGGCTTCCTGACGCTGAAGGACCGCAGCAAGGACCTGCTCATCAGCGGCGGCTCCAACGTCTACCCGCGCGAGGTGGAGGAGGTGCTGCTCACCGCGCCCGGCGTGACCGAGGCCGCGGTGGTGGGCGCGCCCGACCCCGAGTGGGGCGAGGTGGTCGTCGCCTTCGTCGTGCCGCGTCCCGGCCCGCCTCCGGCCGCGGCCGCGCTCGACGCGCACTGCCTGCAGCGCATGGCGCGCTTCAAGCGCCCGCGCCGCTACGTCTTCGTCGATGAGCTGCCCAAGAACGCCTACGGCAAGGTGCTCAAGACCGCGCTGCGCGCGCGGCTGCGCGCCGGCGGCTGAGGGTTGCGCCGCGCGGGCGGTGCTAGCCTTACGGGCCTCGCCCGCCGCGCGCGGGCGCAACCCGAGCCCACCGCATGACCCGCCTGCTGCGCACCCTGGCCGCCTGTGTCACCCTGCCGCTGGGCGGCTGCGCGGCGCTCGACCCGCATGCGATCCTGACGCGCCAGATCGTCGCCGCTCCGGCCGCGCCAGCCACTCCCGCCACGCCGGACGCGCCCGCCGCGCCAGCCGCGCCCGGCACGCTCGACGCCGTCACCCGCCAGGCCGCCTTCGACCACGTCTGGCGCACGATCGACCAGCGCTACTACGACCCGACCATGAACGGCGTGGACTGGAAGGCCGTGGGCGCGAAGTGGCGGCCGCTCGTGCTCGAGGCGCCCGACGACGCCGCATTCTGGGACCGCCTCGACCGCATGGCCGGCGAGCTGCGCGACCTGCACACCCGCGTCGAGAGTCCGTCCCGCGCGCGGCTGTTCGAGGCCTCGAAGTCGGTGAGTCTCGGGTTCGACTTCAGGCCGCTGGGTGACGCACTCGCGGTGACGATCGTGGACCCCGAGTCCGACGCGTGGTGGGCCGGCGTGCGCCCAGGCATGGTGCTGGCGGCGGTGGAGGGCGAGCCTGCGCAGGCCGTGTTCGGCCGGCTGCGGGCCGAGGCCCGCGACGGGTCCACCGAGCAGCAGCGGGTCCGGCTGGCCACCCGGGGGCTGTTGGCCGGCGAGCCCGACTCCACGGCGCGCCTCGCCTTCGAGCGCGCCGACGGCACGCGTCTCGAGGCCACGCTGCGGCGCACGCTGTTCAACCGCGCGCCGCGCGTCACGCACCGCCGGCTGCCCGATGGCACCGGCTACATCCGCCTCACCGAGTGGAGCGAGAGCCTGCGCCGCCAGATGCTGGCCGCGCTGGCCGGGCTGAAGGACGCGCCCGCGCTCGTCATCGACCTGCGCGGCAACGGCGGCGGCTCCGGCGACATGGTGCACGCCGTGGCGCGGCAGTTCTTCGAGGGCGCCGTCACGGCCAGCCGCGTGGTCACGCGCACCGGCAAGCCCATCACGCTGGCCTTCGGGCTGGTCGAGGTCGTCAAGCTCCAGCCCGTGCTCGAGGGCACGGGCCTCTACAAGGGGCCCGTGGCGATCCTCTTGGACGACGCCAGCGGCAGCGCCAGCGAGGGCTTTGCGAGCCTGATGCAGTGGCACCAGCGCGCCCAGGTGGTGGGCCAGGTCTCGTGCGGCTGCCTGCTCGGCTTCATGGGCTACGCCGCGGTGCCCGGCGGCGGCCGGCTCGCCTACAGCGAGCTGGGCGTGGTGCTGCCCGACGGTCGCCGCGTCGAGGGCACCGGCGTGGTGCCCGACGTGCCGGTGCCGCTGGCGCTGGACGACCTGCGCCTCAGCCGCGACCGCACGCTCGAGGCGGCCGTGGCGGCCCTGGCACGGGCGCCCGCGCCCCGGCTCACGGCAAGGGTTGCGGGCGGCTGAGGCGGTGGGCCGCGGGGGCCCGAGCGGCCGCGCACGGCCACCGATGGACACCCGCGTCATCGCGGGGCCGGGCACGTTGCGGAGCCCGATCCGGTGGGCACGCGGCCCGGCGGCCGCAGGTCGTGCCCGATGCGGGTGCTCTTCATCGCGCGCGTGAGCTCGTGCACTGGCTCGTGGTGGCGGACTGCGGAACCGAACCCGGGCGGCGACGCTGCAAGAGCGTGCACACGCCGCCCTCGAGGACGCGGTTCGCGGGACTCGGCGGATTGAAGTTGACCCGCGTGCGCCTTCCGGGCAATGCCGCGGCCGCATCGCCGAACCATCCCCACTGCGCGCGCTCTGCGAGCTCCACGCCCCGTCCCCATCCGCCGGCCGGCTCGAACCGGCAGTCCGGCGGGCTGCAGCGGGCTGTGCCCGGCCCGGGTGGTCACTGCGCCTCGGCGACGGGAGCGCCGACCGCGGCGGTGCGATCGGTTACGCTGCGCCGGACGTCGCGCGTCTTGCCCGGACCGCGGTCACGGCCGCGACGAGGGCCGAGGCTCATCCGCTGGAGCCGGCGGTCTCGGCGCCGGCGCGGCCTTGGCATCGGCAGCCCGGACCGAGCGATCGAGCATCACCACGATGCATCGGTTCGGTGCTGGTCGGCGCGCGGGCGCCTGCCCGCGTTGCCGGCCTGAGCAGGCCCGGGCGTGACGGCGAGCCGGCACCGACCCCAGATCGGAAGGACGATGAACCAAGACCTGAAGAAGACGCTCTGGGCCGCCGCCGACAAGCTGCGGTCCAGCATGGACGCCGCCGAGTACAAGCACATCGTGCTCGGGCTCGTCTTCCTGAAGTACATCGGCGACGCCTTCGACGAGCGCCGCGCCGAGCGGCAGGCCGCGTTCGCCGACGCGTCGCAAGACCTGTACCTGCCGGACGCGGGCGACCGCGCCCTGGCCACCGAGGGGCGCGACTACTACGCCATGGTCAACTGCTTCTGCGTGCCGGGCCCGGCACGCTGGGCGAGCTGATCGACCTCATCTCCTCCATCGGCTTCACGTCCAGCGAGAGCCACCACGCCAAGGATCTGCTGGGCGAGGTGTACGAGTGTTGACTGGGCCAGTTCGCCAGCGCCGAGGGCAAGAGGGGCGGCCAGTCCTGCGCGTCGGCCAGCGTGGTGAAGGTGCTGGTGGCGGTGCGCTGTGTCGAACGCCGCGTGCCTGCCCCCGGAGCCGACTACTTGGCCGAAGCGCGACGGTCGTGCGCCGGCGGCGACAGCCCGGCGCCACCGGGTACCGAAGCGATCCCGCCGATGAGCATCTGGGTGGCCATGTCGGCCACGGCCTCCAGAGTGAGCGGGCCGCTGGCCTGGAACCAGGTGTAGGTCCAGTTCACCGTGCCGAACGCAAGCATGGTCAGCGCCATGGACTGCCGCCGGCGGCTGGCGATCTCGGGGTTGATCTCCACGACGATGCCATGCAAGAGCAGCGTGCAGCGCCGTTCGGCGGCGCGGATCTGCTCCTGGCTCTCCTCGGGGAGTGAGCCCATCTCGGTGAACAGCGTCGGGTAGTTGAGCCGGTACTCGTCATACACCTGAAGACAGGTGAGCAGGAAGGCCCGCAGCCGGGCTTGCGGCGTCGCTGCCTGCGCGATGGCGGCATGCGCGCGCTTCGTCAAGGCTTCGACGACCTCGGACAGCAGCGTCACGAGCATGGCGTCCTTGTTCGGGAAGTAGTGGTAGATCCAGGCCTTTGACGTCACGTTGCAGGCCTTGGCGATCTCCGAGATCGAGGTCTTGTGATACCCCTGCCGCGCGAACAGCTCGGCGGCACGGTCGAGGATCAGCTGGCGCTTGTCGTCGTGGTCCTTGGCGCGCACTCCGACCATGGGTCTTCTCCAGATGCCATCCAGGGCATTATCCGCGCTCCATTGAACGGTCGTTCACATCACTGCCCGGACGCATGACGGGGCGCACGGGTGCGCTGCGTTCTCTCGGGCATGGACAAGGACGCGGCGGGGAGTGTGGTGGCTGCCGGCAGTCGTCGGGACCGCGGCGTGGCCTGGATCGAGGGGCGGCATCCTCCGGTCAACGCGCTGTCGCAGCCCGTACGGCAGGGGCTCGTCGACGGCGTCCGAGCCCTGGCTTGCGATCTTTCGGTGGATGCGATCGTGCTCTCGGCGGCCGGAAGCACGTTCTTCGCGGGAGCCGACATCGACGAACTGGACCGCGGCGTGGCCGCGCCGGGACTGCTCGACCTGGTGCGGGCCTGCGATGGGGCGCCGCAGCCCGTCGTGGCGGCGCTCCACGGCACGGTGTACGGTGGCGGCGTGGTGGTCGCCTACGCGTGCGACAGGCGGGTGGCCGAGGAGGGCACGCGTTTCGCGCTGCCCGAGGTGGGCCTGGGCCTGCTGCCGACCTTCGGGGGCACGCAGTGGCTGCCACGGTGGCTCGGCGTGGAGCCTGCACTGGCCCTGATCCTGGACGGGCAGACCTGGACCGCGGAGCTGGCGCTTGCGCATGGCCTGGTGGACGCCCTGGCGCCAGCGCAGGGCCTGGACGATGCCGTCCACGCGGCGGCCTTGGCGGGACCCGCGAAGCGGCGCATCGGCGACCCGGCGCAGTGGTGCGAGACACCGCCCGAGCTGCGCGCCGAGGCAATCCAGAGGCGCCGCGATCGGCTGGCGTGCTCGGCGCCGGACTTCGATGCCGCCTGGACCTGCCTCGAGGTCATCGAGCGCGGACTCGAGCTGCCGATCGAGGAAGCCCTGAGGCTGGAGCACGAGCAGTTCGAGCGGCTGCGACAGTCGGCCCAATCGCGCCGGTTGCGCCGCCTCTTCTTCGCCGAGCGGCGCCTTCGGCGCTGCGGCAGCGCAGTCGAACCGGCCGCGCAGCGCGTGCGCGAGACCGGTGACGATCCCGCCGCGCTGGTCGCGCTGGCGCGGCGGATCCTCGCCGACGGCGACATCGCCGACGCCGAGCTTCTCGACGCGCTGATCGTCCGAGTGCTGGGTCTGCCGCGCCATGCGCCAAGCCGCATCGGGACCCTGCTGCCTGAGAGGTCCTTCGCGCCTGTCTGACCCTGTCCGATGAACTTCGACCTCTCCGACGACTGCAAGGCCATGGCCGGCGAGGTGCGCCGCGTTCTGGAGCGCTGCTGCACGATGGACGAGGTGCGCCGGTGTCTTGCGACCGGGCGACCCAGTGAGCGAACCTGGCGCGCGCTCGCCGAGCTCGGCGTCCTCGGCGCCGCGATTCCCGAATGCTGGGGCGGCAGCGGGCTGGGTGAGCTCGCACTGGCAGCGTGTGCCGAGTCGATCGGGCATGCCTGTGCGCCGGTGCCGACGCTGGCCAGCCTCTATCTGGCGACGCCGGCGCTGCTGCAGCTGGGCGATGACGACCTGCGGGCGCGATGGTTGCCTCGCCTGGCGCGCGGCGAGGTCATCGGCAGCGTGGCCTTCGGTGACCTGGTCGTCGATGACGCCGGACGGGCCAGCGGCGAGCTGCGGCTCGTGCCTGGCGGTGGGCAGGCCGACGTGCTGGTGCTGCTCGGTGAAGGCGCCGGCGGCTGGTGCGTCGATCTACGGCAACGCGGCGTGTCGCGCCGCGAGCATGCCGTGCTCGACCCTGGCTATCCGCTGGCCGACCTGCATCTCGTGGGGGTCGCCGCGCACCGCCTGTCCGCGGAGCCGGGCAGCGCTTCGGCCCTGCGCGATCAGGCCGCGGTGCTGCTGGCGTTCGAGCAGCTGGGCGGTGCGGAGCGGGCGCTGGGCATGGCACGCAGCCACACGTTGACGCGCCGCACGTTTGGGCGCACCGTGGCTTCGTACCAGGCTGTCAAGCACCTGCTGGCCGATGTCTGGTGCCGCATCGAGATCGCCCGTGGCCATGCCTACCATGGCGCGTGGGCCCTTGCCCATCGGCGTGCCCAGCTGCCGCTGGCCGCCGCCGGTGCCCGCGTAGCGGCCAGCGAGGCGTTCGAGTTCGCGGCGCAGGAGAACCTGCAGCTGCACGGCGGCATGGGCTTCACCTGGGAGGCCGACTGCCACCCGCTGTACAAGCGCGCGCGCTCCACCGCCCTGGCGCTCGGCCCCGTCCGCGATTGGAAGCGCAGCCTCATCGAGCGGTTGCGCGAGCCGCTCGATGCACCGCGGCAGGAGACGGCACGTGGACTTTGACGACAGCCCCAACGAGGCCACCTTCCGCGCCGAAGTGCGCGCCTGGCTGGCCGCGCATGCCGAGCCCAGGCGCCACCCGCGCGACTTCGTCGGCGACGGCCTGCCGCCGGCCGAGCGCCTCGCCGCAGCACGCGCCTGGCAGGCCAAGAAGGCCGCGGCCGGCTACGCCGCGATCACCTGGCCGCGGGAGTTCGGCGGCCGCGACGGCAGCGTGGTCGAGCAGCTGATCTACCTCGAGGAGGAGCAGCACTGGCGCTCGACCTTCGGCTACTTCGAGATCGGCGTCGGGATGTGCCTGCCGACGCTCATGGTGCACGGCAGCGACGCCCACCGTTCGCGCCATCTGCGCCCCGGCCTGGACGGCGAGGAGATCTGGTGCCAGCTGTTCAGTGAGCCGGCGGCCGGCTCCGATCTCGCCGGCGTGCTGACCCGGGCGCGGCGCGACGGCGACGCCTGGATCGTCGACGGACAGAAGACCTGGACCACCGGGGCGCAGTTCTCCGACTTCGGTCTGCTGCTGGTCCGCACCGACCCGACGCTGCCCAAGCACGCCGGGCTGACCATGCTCTTCGTCGACATGAAGAGCCCGGGCATCGAGGTGAGGCCCATCCGCCAGATGGCCGGCGAGAGCGAATTCAACGAGGTCTTCTTCAGCGGCGTGCGCGTGCCCGATGCGCAGCGGCTGGGGGCGGTGGGTGCGGGCTGGAAGGTGGCGCTGACGACGCTGATGAACGAGCGCCTGACGGTGGGCACCGAGACCGGCCTGGCTGGGGCCGATGCGCTGCTGCGCGCCGCCCACGCGCTCGGGCACCTGGGCGACGACAGCGTCGTCGAGCAGTTGGCCGATGCCTGGATCGTCGACGAGGGGCTGCGCCTGCACCGGTGCCGCACGCTGACCGCGCTGGCGCGCGGGGCCCAGCCCGGGCCCGAGCAGTCGATCGGCAAGCTGCTGAAGGCTTCGCTGTCGCAGCGTGTCGCCCGTCTGGCGCTGGACCTGCGCGGCGTCGAGGGTCTGGTGGCCGAGGCCGATGCGACGTCGCCCTGGGCGGCGCTGCAGCGCACGTGGTCGTGGTCGGCGGCGATGCGCATCGCCGGCGGCACCGACCAGATCCTGCGCAACGTCATCGCCGAGCGCGTGCTCGGACTTCCCGAGGAGATCCGGCTCGACAAGGGCCTGCCGTTCAACGAGGTGCCACGATGAGAATCTTCCTCAGTGCCGACATAGAGGGGGTGGCTGGGATCGCCCATTACCCGAGCACCGGCCCCGGCCGCTTCGACTATGAAGCCGGCCGGCGCTGGATGACCCAGGAGGTCGCGGCGGCGTGTCGCGCAGCGATCGCCGTCGGCGCCCAAGAGATCGTGGTGACCGACGGGCACGGGTCGGCTCACAACCTCCTGTTCGACGACCTCCCCGACGGTGTGCGGCTGGTTCGATCGTGGCCGCGACCCCTGATCCAGATGCAGGGGATCGAGGATGGCCGCTACGACGCCGCGATCTTCGTCGGCCACCATGCCAGCGCGTCGATGTGGGGCGGGATCCTGTCGCACACCTTCGTGCTCGCCTTCCGCGACGTGCGCCTGAACGGCGTCTCGCAGTCGGAGACCACGCTGAACGCGCTGGTTGCCGCGCACCACGGCGTGCCGGTGGTGTTCTCCTCGGGCGACGACGCCTACATCGCGCACTGCCGGGAGCGCCTGCCGCAGATCGAGACCGTGGTCACGAAGCGGTCGCTCGGCTTGACGGCCATCGACAGCCTCAAGCCCGCCGCCGCACAGCGCCTGATCGCCGAGGGCGTGACACGCGCGCTCGGGCGGATCCGTTCGTTCGAGCCGCTGCCGCTGCCAGAACGCTTCGAGCTCGAGATCGAGTTCGCCGACCGCAGCCAGCCCGAGATGTGGGAGTGGTTGCCGTGGTGCGAGCGCACCGGCCCCTTCAGCGTACGCTGGGTCGTGCGCGACATCGTGCAGGTGATGAAGGTGATCGGCTTCGCGTCCTTCTACCAGAGCCACGGCGTGCCGCGTTACGGCGAAGGCAAGCCCTGAGACCTTCGCCTGGGCGCCAAGGCCTCGGGCGGCACGCCTAGCGATTCGGGCCAGGAGACTCCGGCGATCAGGCATTCGCACGCCTGCGCCATGGACGGGGCAGTCTGCAGCCCGTAGCCTCCCTGGCCGGCCAGCCAGAAGAAGCCCTCGACATCGGGGTCGAAGCCCGCCACCGGCGTGCGGTCGGGGGTGAAGGTGCGCAGTCCGGCCCACTTGTGCGTCACCCGGCGCACGCTCATCGTGGTGACCTCCTCGATGCGCCAGGCCGCCAGTGCCACGTCGTACTCGTCAGCCTGGGCGTCGCAGGGGGGCGACGGCGTCTCGTCGGCCGGCGACGCCAGCAGCCGACGGCCCTCCGGCAGGAAGTAGAACTCGTTGGCCAGCGAGCGCACGAGGGGCCAGGCGTGGGCGTCGATGCCGCCCGGCGGATCGAACGCGATGATCGTGCGCCGCAGCGGCGCCAGCCCCAACGGCGCCACGCCGGCCCGCAGCGCTACCTCGTCGGCCCAGGCGCCGGCGGCGTCGATGAGCACCGGTGCCCCGAAGTCACCCTGCGGGGTGCGCACGACCCATTCAGAGTTGCGGCGCTCGATCGCCGTCGCCTCGGCCGACGTGACCACGCTCCCGCCGCGCTGCCGCAGGCCGCGGGCGTACCCCATCAGCAGCGCGTGGCCGTCCAGGCGCGCCGCCGCCGGATCGAGCAGCGCGCGCGTGATGCCACCCTCGGCCTCGCCGGCCAGCTTCAACACCGGGACGATGGCCCGTGCCGCGTCCAGTGCGATCTCGTGCGCCGTGCCGGTGATCGAGGCCATCTCCGCCAGGTTCTGCTCGAACAGCGCATCCTGGCCGTCGCGCACGACCATCATCGCCGGCGCCGGGGACGCCAGGACGCTGTCGGCGAATCCGGGCGGCGGCGCGGCGAAGAACGCACCGCTGCAGCGGGTCAGCAGGCGCACGACGCGATTGCCGATACCGAAGTGGTAGTAGGTGGCCGAACGTCCCGACGAGTGGTAGGCCAGGCTGGACTCGCGATCGAGCACGATCACGCGGCCGTGCGCGGCCAGCCGCCACGCGGCAGACAGCCCGGCGATCCCGGCGCCGACGACGAGGACGTCGGCGCCGGTCATCCCTGCGCCGGGGCCGCACCGGCGCGGGACGCGCGCATGACCTGCTGCAGCAGGTCCAGCGGAAGCTCGTGCACGGTCGTCCCCCGCACTCCGGTCATGGTCGCGGCGCTCGTCAACGAGTTGACGATGGCTTCCTCGGCGGCCTCGGCGGCGGCGACGAACAGGGGGTTGAGGTCTTCGTTGGCCAGCATCGAAAGCCCGTCGATCACGCCATGCTGCGCAAGGGGCAGGCGGTTGGCGGTGGAGAACGCCACCGCGAAGTCGCCGCTGCGGTTGTTGCCGAAGCCGCCCACCCGCCCGAGGCCGATGCCGGCACGCCGTGCCAGGCGGTTGAGCTGTGCCCCGACGAGCGGCGCATCGGTGGCCAGTACCATCACGATCGAGCCCCGGGACTCCTCCGGCGCCTCGGCGATGTCGCGGCGCTGCGGGCTGTCGACGAGGTCGTAGCCGATGTGCCGACCCACCGGCACGCCGTCCACCGTGAGGTGGCGCCGGTTGCCGAAGTTGGACTGCACCAGCACGCCGACGGTCCAACGCCGCCCGGCGCTGGACACGACCCGCGAACTGGTGCCGATGCCGGACTTGAACTCGAAGCTCATCATGCCGGTGCCGCCGCCGACCGCGCCTTCGGCCACCGGACCGCTCTGCGCGGCGGCGATGGCCTGTTCGACGTGATCGCGCGTCACCGGGGCAGCCAGACCGTCGTTGAGAACCCCGTCGTAGGTCTCGCCGGCGCAGGGCTGGTGCCATCGCTCGGGAACACCGTCGCGGAACGGCAGCGCCAGCAGCGCGTCGCGCGCCACACCGATGGAGAACGCGGAAGTCAGCACGATCGGCGAGGCCAGCAGCCCGGTCTCGGCGATCCAGTGCGAGCCGGTCACCTCGCCGAAGCCGTTGACGCGGTCGAAGCCTGCGAACACGCAGTGCTGCCAGCGCGTCTCGCCGAAGGGCAGCACTGTGGTGACGCCCGTGCGCACGACGTGCGGGCTGTCGGCGATCAGCGTGACGTGCCCCACGCGGACGTCCGCCACGTCGGTGATGGCATTCAGCGGGCCTGTGGGCAGGGTACCGACGGCCAGACCGAGTTCGCGCAGCCGGACACGCGGAAGGGTCGGGCGGGATGCAGGGTTGGTGCTCATGATCGTTCAGTCAGCCCAAACGGCCGCCGGATCGTGCCACCGACAGCCGCTGTCGGGTCGGCCGTGCCCGCCGCGTTGAGTGGGCCACCGACAGAAGGCGCTCCTCCCGATGGTCGAACTCATCCGCCGCCGCCCGCTTGTGACGTTCTACGCGCTGGCCTTCGTGCTCGGCGCGGTCGTCACCGCAGTCCGCCTGCTCGACCCCGGCGCCATGGCGGCCGTGTTCAAGGACATGCGGACCGCGCCCTGGCATCCGAACATCATCAGCGTCTTCCCCAGGGTGATCGAGAATCCGATCCTCTGGACCGGCTACCTGTTTCCTTTCGCGCCGACTGCGGCGGCGCTGGTCATCGTCGCCATCGGCTGGGGTCGCAAGGGGCTCGGTGAGCTGTTCGACCGCCTGAAGTTCTGGCGCGGCCCGGTGTCGTGGCGGCAGGGCCTGATGGTCTATGCCGTGCTGGCCGCCGTGTACCTGGCCACGGTCGCGTGGCTGCTGCTGGTGCTGATCTCGCGCGAGCCGAACTCCGGCCTTGCCGGCATGCTGGCGCGCTACGGCAGCACGCCGTTGGCGATCATCGGCTTCATGCTGGTGGCGCCTTTCCTCGGCCCCGGCGGCCTGCTCGAGGAACTGGGCTGGCGCGGCTTCATGTTCCCGCTGCTGGTCAGGAAGCTGGCCAACCCGCTGCTGGCCTGCGTGGTGATCGGCGTGCTGTGGGGCCTGTGGCACTTTCCGCGCGAGGTGCCTGCCATCCTGTCGGGCAACCCGGCCATGCTCAAGGGCGGCAGCTGGGGCGGATTCCTGCTCAACCAGATCCAGTTCATCGCCGGCACCATCGTCGCCAGCATCCTGATCGCCTACGTGTTCTTCAAGACCGGCGGCAGCGTCTGGGCGGCGATCCTCGCACACAACGTGAGCAACGAGTTCGCGGTCGGGCTGACCCTGTTCACCAAGAGCGACATCGCGATCGGCGGCATCACCATGGACATCGACACGCCGGTCAAGCTGGCGCTCGCGATCGCGATCGTCGCCACCACCGGAACGCGTCTGGGGCTTGCACGTGATGCCCAGCCCTGAGGCCCTCGTCGAGGCGCAGCTCGACGCCTACAACCGGCAGGACATCGAGGCCTTCCTCGCCTGCTTCCATCCCGAGGTGGAGTTCATCCGCTGGCCCGATCGCGTGCTGGAGACCGGCCACGCGAGCTTCCGGCGCGCCTATCTCGACCTGTGGCAGCGCTCGCCGCGGCTCCAGGCGCGGATCCTCAACCGCATGGTGGTGGGACGCTTCGTGGTCGACCTCGAGCAGCTGCTCCACCATGCCGATGGCCCGATGGAGCCGTTGGTGGTGATCTACGAGACGCAGGACCAGCTCATCCGCCGCTGCTGGGTGCTGAGCGAGAAGTCCTGACGCGCCAGCTTGGCCCGAAGCCGGCCTAGCGGGAGCCCTGCGACGGCGCGAGGCGCCACAGCACCGCGCAGGCCACGGCGCACAGGAAGGCCGGGGCGGCACCGAAGGCCAGCGCCGTGGCCATCGGCACGCCAGCCGGTTGCACGGCGGCGCCGTCGGTCGAGGCGACGAAGCCGGAGACATCGAGAAGCAGCGCCGTGATCAGCGGGCCGACCGCCAGGCCGGCTTTCTCGGCGGCGATGAAGAGCCCCGTGTAGCTGCCTTCGCGGTGCAGGCCGGTGGCCTGGCGGTCGGCCTCGATGACGTCGGTCAGCAGCGAGAAGGGCAGCAGCTGCGAGCCGGCGAAACCGATGCCGGCCAGCGCGCACAGCGCCAGCACCAGCGGCATCGATCCCTGCGAGCCCGGTGCGGCCAGGGCCAGCAGCGCCGCGCCGAACAGCGCGATCGCGCCGAGTGCCGCGTTGCGCTTGCCCAGGCGCCGTGCCACGGCCACCCAGGCAGGCATCGCGACGATCGCAGCGAGCAGCAGGCTGGCGAAGACCCACCCCACCGCTTCGGGTGCCCGCCCAAGCGCATGGACCACGAAGTACGGTGCCGCCGCGGCCATGGCCCCGTTGCCCACGAGCACCAGAGCATAGGCCGACAGCAGCACGAAGTAGGGCCGATTGGCCAGCGCCAGCCGCAACTGCTCGCGCATCCCGAGGTGCGTGGCGGACGCGCTGCGCGATGGCATCGCGCGCGCGGTCAGTGCCGTGGTCAGCATCGCCGCGGCGATCAAGGCGGCCAGCACGGCAGCCATCCCCGCGTATCCGGGCGCTCCGCCGCCGCCCTCGGACACGATCATTGGCCCGGCGACTGCGCCTGCGAGCGTGCCCAGCAGCACGAAGGCCATCCTGAACGACATGATGACGGTGCGCTCGTGCGGGTCGGAGCTCATCTCGGCCGGCATCGCCGCGTACGGCACGGCGAACACCGCGTAGCCGCTCATGGCGGCCAGGAACACCAGGCCGACGAACAGCGCGCGCGCCGACGGCGCGTCCCATGCCGGCGTGCTGAACAGCGCCCAGAACGCGAGCGCCGTGACCAGTCCGCCGGCCACGAGGAAGGGCTGGCGCCGGCCCCAGCGGCTGTTGCTGCGGTCCGATGCGATGCCCACCAGCGGGTCGAACACCACGTCCCAGGCCTTGCCCACGAACAGCACGACGCCGGCCACCGCCGCGGCGATGCCCAGCGTGTCGGTCATGTAGACCAGCAGCAGCACCCCGGTGACGGATGCGAACAGGCCCGTGCCGAGCGAGCCGGCCGCGTAGAGCAGCTTCAGGCGCAGCGGCAGCCGCACCTGTGGCGGCGGTGCCTGCAGGCGCGGCACGTTCAGCGCCGAGCCTCGGCAGGCAGCGTGGCCACCGCGGCGTCGATCGACTGCGCCAGCTTGTCGACGATCTCCTCGATGTGCCCGTCGTCGATGATGAACGGCGGCGCCAGGAGGATGTGGTCGCCGTTCATGCCGTCGGCCGTGCCGCCCATCGGGTAGCAGATCAGGCCGCGCTGCATGGCCTGCTGCTGCACGCCGGCCCACAGCATCCGCGTCGGGTCGAAGGTGGACTTGGTCTCGCGGTCGCGCACCAGCTCCAGCCCGAGCAGCAGGCCGCGGCCGCGGATGTCGCCGACATGGGGATGCGCGCCGAGGCGCTGCGCGAGCGCGCCGCGCAGCCTGGCACCCTGCACCTGCACGCGCTCCAGCAGCCCGCGCTCGCGGATCTGGGTGATCACCGCGAGCGCCGCGGCGCACGGCGTGGCGCTGGCGTTGTAGGTGTGGCCGTGGATGAAGTAGCCGCGCCGGTCGGCCAGGGTGTCGAAGATGCGGCCCGAGACGAGGATTGCGGAGATCGGCAGATACCCCGCGCCGAGGCCCTTGGCCAGGGTGACCAGGTCGGGCGTGACGCCATCCTGCTCGATCGACAGGTAGGTTCCGGTGCGCCCGCTGCCGGTGAGGATCTCGTCGGCGATCAACAGGATGCCGTAGCGGTCGAGCACGGCCTTCACGGCCTTGAAGTAGCCCGGCAGCGCGGGCACCGCGCCGTTGGTGGCGCCGACCACCGGCTCGGCGACGAAGGCCGCCACCGTGTGCGGTCCGACGCGCAGGATCGTCTGCTCGAGCTCCAGGGCCAGCCGCCTCACGTAGTCGGCGTCGGACTCGCCGGCGCGCTGCTCGCGGTAGGCGTAGCACGGCGAGACGAACTCGGCGGGCATCAGCACGTCCTCGAACAGCATGCGCCGGATCACGTTGCCCGACACCGCGAGCCCTCCCATCGCACACCCGTGGTAGCTCTGCCTGCGGGCGATGAAGCGCCGGCGCGACGGCTGGCCGTTGTCGATGTGGAACTGCAGCGCCATCTTGAGAGCGCCGTCCATCGACTCGCTGCCGCCGGAGCCGAAGAACACCCAATCGAGCCCGGCCGGCGTCATCTCGACCAGGGCCTGTGCCAGCTGCTCGGCCGGTTCGGTGGTGAAGTAGGCGTTGTAGACGTAGGCGAGCTGCCGCGCCTGGCGCGCGATGGCGTCGGCCACCGCCGCGTCGCTGTAGCCGAGCGAGGACACCCCGGCGCCGCTGGCGGCATCCAGGTATCGCCGTCCGTCGCGGTCGATGATGTACGGCCCGTCGCCGGCCACGGCCACCGGATAGGGTTTGCGCATGTAGCGCTGGAAGACGTGGCTCATGGCTGCTCGGCCTTCAGTTGCGCGCGCAGCGCCTTCTTGTCCACCTTGCCGAGCATCGTGGTCGGCAGCTGGGCCAGCACGACCACCCGCTTGGGCGCGTGGGTCGGGCCCTTCTTCTCGCGCACCGCGGCCGTGACCGCCGCCGCGTCGACCTCGGCGCCGGAGCGCGCCACGATCGCGGCCGTGACGGCCTCGCCCCAGCGCTCGTCGGCGATCCCGACCACTGCCACCTGCGCCACGCCCGGCAGCGCGGCGATGACGTCCTCGACCTCGCGCGGGAAGATGTTCAGGCCGCCGCTGATGATCATGTCCTTCTTGCGCTCGACGATCGTCAGGAAGCCGTCGGCATCGAAGCGCCCCATGTCGCCGGTGTGCAGCCAGCCGCCGGCGAACGCCTCGGCGGTCTCCTCCGGCCGCTTCCAGTAGCCGGCCATCACGTGCGGCCCGCGGACGCAGATCTCGCCCACCTCGCCCGGCGCCACCGGCCGGCAGGCGTCATCCAGCAGCTCGACCTGGATGTCGGCGAAGGGCACGCCGCAGGAGCCCAGCCGGTCCGGCCGCGCCGTGTCGTGATGGTGGCGCGCGAGCCAGGAGATGCAGGTCGGCGCCTCGCTCTGGCCGTAGAGCTGCATGAACACCGGGCCGAAGACCTGCAAGGCCTCGGCCAGCCGGGCCGGCAGCATCGGCGCGGCGCCGTAGAAGACGGTGGCCAGGGAAGACACGTCGCGGGGCCGGGCGCGCTGCACGTCGACCAGCCGGTAGATCATCACCGGGACCAGGAAGGTCGCATTGACGCGCTCGGCGGCGATGTAGTCGAGCAGCGCATCGGCATCGAAGGCCGGCAGCATGTGGAAGCTGCCGCCGAGCAGCGCCGCCGGCAGCGCCAGCACGCCGGCCGCGTGCGACACCGGCGTGGCGGCCAGCAGCCGCAGCGGCGCGGGCCACTCCCATTCCGCGGCCATCATCATCACGCTGGCGAGCAGGCTGGCGTGGGTGTGCATCACTCCCTTGGGGCGCCCGGTGGTGCCGCCGGTGTAGCCGATCACGACCAGGTCGCCCGGTTGCGCACGCGGCAAGAGGGGCGCCGGCTCGGAGCTCGCCGCCTTGGCCATCAGGTCGACGGCGCCCGCCAGCGGGCCGAGAGACAGCAGGTGGCGCAGGCCCGGCACGCGCTCCTTGACCGCCAGTCCCCGGGCGCCGAACGCGCCGTCGTCGACGATCAGTGCATCGATCTCGGCGTCGGCAAGCATGAAGGCCAGGTCGTCCTCGCTGGTCAGCGGCGACAGCGGCGTCACGCACAGGCCGCCGATGTAGCCGGCGTAGGCCGCGGCCAGCACGTCGATCCGGTTGCGCGACAGCAGCGCGATGCGTCGGCCGGGCCCGAGGCCGAGGTCGGCCAGTGCGCGCAGCATGCGTGCGGTGCGGGCGGCCATCTGGGCGTAGCTCAGGCGCTCGCCGTCGCCAACGAGCATCTCGGCGTCGGCGTGGCGCTCGAAGGCGCGCACGAGAAGGTGGCCGATCGTGCCACCGCGACGCATCGGGTCCTGGTACGGCGGGGGTGCATGCATGGTCGTGCGATCAACGGCCCGGGCGTCGCGGACCCGACAGGCCGATCCGATGTCGGGTCTGCCGGATGCGGGCCGTTCTCGCCGATCGAGGGTGTGACAGGAGTGGGAATGCTACGTTTCGAAGGCAAGGTGGCGCTGGTGACCGGCGCCGGGCGCGGACTGGGGCGTGCGCACGCGCTGATGCTGGCGGCCCGCGGCGCCAAGGTCCTGGTCAACGACCTCGGAACCGGTGGTGCCGGCGAGGGCCACGACGCGTCGCCGGCGCAGGCCGTGGTGGACGAGATCCGTGCCGCAGGCGGACAGGCGCAGGTCAACGGCGAGTCGGTGGTCGAGGGGGGGCGGATCGTGGAAGCGGCTCTGGATCACTTCGGGCGCCTCGACATCGTCGTCAACAACGCCGGCTTCCTGCGTGACGTCGCCTTCCACAAGATGACGGCCCGCGACTGGGACACCCTGTACGAGGTCCACCTGCTCGGCGCGTTCCGCATCATCCACGCCGCCTGGCCGCGCATGCGCGAGCAGGCCTACGGCCGCATCGTCAACACCTCCTCGGCCGCGGGCATCTACGGCAACTTCGGGCAGGTGAATTACGGCACGTTCAAGCTCGCGCTGCACGGCATGACGCAGCCGCTGGCGGTGGAGGGCAAGGCCAGGGGCATCCACGTCAACACGATCGCGCCGGCCGCCGACTCGCGGCTGACGCGCACCGTGATGACCGCGGAGCAGCTGGCGCCGATGCGCCCCGATCTCGTCAGCCCGCTGGTGGCATGGCTGTGCCACGACGCCTGCCCGGAGACCGGGGGGCTGTTCGAGGTCGGAGGGGGCTACATCGCCAAGCTGCGCTGGGAGCGATCGGCCGGCGTGCGGCTGGACCTGGCCGGGGCCGATGCGGTGGAGAACATCGCCGCCGCCTGGGGGCAGATCACCAGCTTCGAGCACAGCGACCACCCGGCCGGGTTCGGCGAGGCGATGGCCCCCTTCGCGAGGATCATGCAAGGTGGCTGACATCCACGCCCGCCACGACCACATCGGCCACGCGTGGCCAGCCTTCGAGGTGCTGGTGGAGCGCACGATGGCGCTGAACTTCGCACGCGGGCTGGACGAGACGCGCCCGGTCTACCTCGAGCGCGACGCGGCCGTCGCGGCCGGCTTCCGCGACGTGCTGACGCTGCCGACGTTCCCGATCGCGATGAGCACGGAGCGGGTGGACCTGATCTTCGCGATGCTCGAGCTGCTGCGGCTCGACCCGGCCCGGATCCTGCACGCCAGCCAGCGCTTCGTGCACCATCAGCCGATCTGCGTCGGTGATCTCCTGACGGGCCGCAAGCGGGTCGTCTCGATCGCCGACCGGAAGGGCGGCGCGCTGACCTTCGTCGACACCGTGATCGAGTACCGTGACGCGGCCGGCGCGCTCGTGTGCGAAGACCACTGCTCCCTCGTCCACCGCAACCCATGAACCCGCCCACCCCTGGCAGCACGCTGCCGCCGCTGGACTCCGGCATCATCACCCGCCATCGCGTGGCGCTGTACATGCACGGCTCGGGCGACACCAACCCCATCCACGTCGACAGCGACTTCGCCCGCGAGAAGGCCGGTCTGCCCGACTGCATCGTGCACGGCATGTACTCGATGGGCATGTTCGGCCGCCTGCTTGCGGCCTGGGGCGGGCCCGGCAGCGTGCAGACCATCGAGACGCGCTTTGCCGCGATGCTGCCGGTCAAGGAGCGACTGCTGTGCGAGGGTGTCGTCGAGTCGGTCGACCCGGCCGAGGGTGGTGTGATCGCGACCGTGGCGCTGAAGGCCACGCGCAGCGACGGCACGTTGATCGCGTCGGGCAGCGCGCGGGTGCACGTCAGGTGATGGGCCGACGGACCGACGCCGTGCGATGCCCCTGCCCCAGGGCGCGGGTCGCGAACTGTGTCCGGCATCCGATGCGCCCGGGCCGCCGTCCGTGATCGAGAGCACCCTGGACGACGGCGTCGCCACCGTGCGGCTGGCCTCGCCGGCCACGGCCAACGCGTTGACGCCTGCGGCCTTTGCCGATCTGGCTGCCGCAGTGGCCCGCTGGCAGCATCCCGACAGCGGCGCGCGCGCTCTGGTGCTGACGGGCAGCGGCGGCGTCTTCTCGGCCGGAGCGAACCTCGACGTGCTGGGCGACGCCGACGCGGCGCAGCTGGCGCGGCAGATCGGTGAGGCGCTGCACCCGCTGCTGCCCTTGCTGCGCGGCGGCCGTCTGCCGACCCTCGCGGCGGTCAACGGTGTTGCCGTCGGCGGCGCCGTCGGCCTGGCCCTGTGGTGCGATGTCGTCGTGGCGGCGTCTTCGGCGCGCTTCTCGCTGGCCTTCGCGCGCCTGGGCCTCGTGCCCGACACCGGCCTGTCGTGGCTGCTGCCGCGGCTGGTCGGCGAGGCGCGGGCGCGCGCGTGGCTGCTGACCGGCGCCGAGGTGCCGGCCGACGCCGCCGCGGCCGCGGGCATGATCCACGCGGCAGTGCCGGATCCGGAGTTCGAGGCCACGGTGCGCGCGACCGCGCAGCGCCTGGCGCGGCTGCCTCAGAGCGGCTTCGCCGCGACGCGCCGCCTGCTGGAGGCGGCGCGGACGGACGCGCTGGACTCGCACATCGACCTCGAGGCCAGGGAGCAGGCCGAGCTCGTGACCGGCGCCGAGTTTCGCGCGGCGATGGCAGCCTTCGCCGCACGCCGCAGGGGCGAGCCCGGAAAGTGACGAAGATCGTCCTGCGCCGCCTGGCGATGCTGGTGCTCGTGATCTTCGGGGTCAGCGTGATCTGTTTCGTCATCTCACGGCTGATCCCGGGCGACCCGGCGCAGATGATGCTCGGCCCCCGGGCCACGCCGCAGGCCATCGCCGAGATGCGATCCCGGCTCGGACTCGACCAGCCCGTCACGACCCAGTACATCCAGTACATGAGCGACCTGCTCCGCGGCGACTTCGGCGTGTCGATCATCACCCGGCAGCCGGTGCTCGGCGAGCTGTGGAGCTACATCCCGGCGACGCTCGAGCTGATGCTGATGGCCATGGTGCTGTCGATCGTGGTCGGTGTGCCGCTGGGCGTCCTGACCGCGCTGCGGCGCGACACCTGGGTCGACAACCTCGGCCGCGGCCTGGCGATCCTCGGCATCTCGGCGCCGACCTTCTGGCTCGGACTGATGCTGATGCTGCTGCTGTACGCGGAGCTCGGCTGGCTGCCGGGCTCGGGGCGCCTGGACATCGGCGTGACGCCGCCGCCGCACGTCACCGGCCTGTATCTGATCGACGCCGCGATAGCCGGCGACGGGCTTGCGTGGCGCAGTGCCTTCAACCACCTGTTGCTGCCCGCCATCACGCTGGCCCTGGCGTCGGTGGGCACCGTGGTGCGGCTGGTTCGCGGCTCGATGATCGAGGTGCTCTCGGAGGACTACATCCGCACCGCGCGCGCCTACGGGCTGGCCCCTTGGCGCATCCACTTCGTGTACGCGCTGAAGAACGCGCTGATTCCCTTCGTCACCGTGCTCGGCCTCGAGCTCGC
Source organism: Rubrivivax sp. (assembly GCA_020248915.1). GTDB lineage: Bacteria > Pseudomonadota > Gammaproteobacteria > Burkholderiales > Burkholderiaceae_C > Rubrivivax. The sequence goes on from JADCGP010000009.1 coordinate 62,996, forward strand.
GTCCCTGCTGTTCGGATCGGTCGTCGTCGAGAGCGTCTTCGCCTGGCCTGGGGTGGGCAATCACGTGCTGGGCGCGATCCTGAACCTCGACTTCCCGGTCATCATGGGTTTCACGGTACTGGCGTCGGTCGTGTATGTGCTGGCCAACCTGCTGGTCGACCTGGCCTACCTGATGCTCGACCCTCGCATCCAGATCTCGGCATGAGTGCGCCTGGTCTCTCCCAAGCGTTCACGCCGGGGCCCGCAGGGCGGAGGGCGGTCCCGTGCGCATGCTGACCGGACAGGCCTCGATCTCCCGGCAGCTGCCGGCGTCGCTGCGCAAGCCGATGGCGGCTTCGGCACTGGTTGTCGTGCTGCTCGTGACCTTGGCGGCACTGTTCGCGCCCTGGATCGCGCCCTACGGCCCCGACACCATGAATCTCGATGCCGTGCTCCAGGCCCCCTCCTGGCAGCACTGGGCGGGCACCGACGAACTCGGCCGCGACGTCGCGTCGAGGGTCCTGCACGGGGCACGGCCTTCGCTGGCGGCGGCGGTGGGCATCGTCTCGATCGGGCTGGTGCTCGGCTTGCTGGTCGGCACCTTCTCGGGCCTGCTCGCCGGCTGGATCGACAACGTCATCATGCGCCTGACCGACATCGTCATGGCGTTGCCCGGGCTGGTGGTGGCCCTGGCCCTGACCGCGGCGATGGGACCGAGCCTGTTCAACGCAGTCCTGGCGCTGGGGGTGCTGTCGGTGCCCGCCTACATCCGCGTGGCGCGGGGCCAGGCCCTGGCGCTGCGCGAGCGCGAGTTCGTGCTTGCCGCCCGCGCGATGGGTGCCGGCACGTGGCATCTGATGCGCGCCCATGTGCTGCCGGGGGTGCTGCCGCCGGTGCTCGTGTTCATGACCTTCCACCTGGGCGCCGCGGTGCTGGCCTCGTCCGCGCTCAGCTTCATCGGCCTGGGCGCACAGCCGCCAGCGGCCGAGTGGGGTGCGATGATCGGCAGCGGCCGCGAGTACGTGCTGGGCCACTGGTGGCTGGTGACGATGCCCGGCGTGGTGATCATCCTCACCGCTGCCTCGTTCAACCTCCTCGGCGACGCTCTGCGCGACTGGCTGGATCCGCGCGCCGCGTCGCGCTAGCAGCGGGCACCGTCACGGGCGCCAGGGGTCGGGTTCCCAGGGCCACATGGGCCGGGGGCGTCGGGCGAACGGCAGCTGAAGGATGTCGGCCACGCACACGCCCGGCGCGTCCAGCACCAGGCTGTGCGGCGAGATGCGCTCGAAGTGCGGCTTGTAGTGCTGGGCCGACTTGACGAGGATCACGCGGGCGGCCTTCAGGTCGATGCCGAGGTCCTCGAAGAGCGACGGGCCGTAGGTCTGCTGCCGTTGCTCGGCAAGCGCCAGGTGGCCCTGGGCGAAGCGCAGCGCGACGGCGCGACCCATCGGCACGACCGTGCCGCCGCCGAGCCGGATCGCCCCCGCAGGGTCGAGCGCCGTCACCGTGACGTCCAGGTCCAGCGGCCGCCCCGACAGCGGGCAACGCTTGCCGCCGATCCGCAGCGAGAGGCGGGCGCCGACGCCGGCATCGAAGGCGTCGGCGACGGCCATCGGATCGACGTAGATGCCTGCGACGATGCCGTCGATGCCGGCAGCGAGCAGCGCCTCGAGCACGTAGTTGGCATCGCCGGGAGACCCGCCGCCCGGGTTGTCCGGGAGGTCGGCCAGGATCAGCGGTCCGTGGGCACGGTGATCCCATGCCGCGGCCTGCGCCACGGCGTCGGCCAGCGGCGTGACCGGATCGCACCAGCCGCCGCGGCCTTCGAAGAGCTGGCGTCCGAGCCGCTCGGCGATCTCCGCGCCGGCTTCCGCGCGGTCATCCGTGATCACCAGCACGTGCGTGCCCAGCAGCGGAATGTCCGCGCGGCGGAACCCGTGCACGATGCTGATCGACAGCACGCCCGGCTCGTCGCGCTCGATGGCGCGCATGCGTTCCACGAAGGCCTTCATCGGTTCGCGCAGCGTCTGAAAGACGTCCGCCATGCGGCAGTCGAACACCGAAGTCACCGGACGAATCTCGCGCCGGGCGACCCGGATCAGCAGGTCGATGAGTTCGCGGCCGCGGCTGTCGATGTCGATGTGCGGGTTCTCGCGGTAGCACATCAGCAGGGCGTTGCGATGCATCTCCGGGCTGAGGTGCGTGTGCGGGTCGAGCAGGCAGCCGACCGGCACGTCGGGGCCGACGATTGCGCGCACGCGGGCGAGGATGTCGCCTTCGCAGTCGTCGTAGCCCTGCGCGACCATGCCGCCGTGCATGTCGAGGGCGACGATGTCCACCGGCAGCGCATCACGAAGACGCTGCAGCAGCTCGTCGCGCAGCGCTTCGTAGGCGGACCGCACCACCGCGGCCCCGGGGTGCGCGTCGGCGTGCAGGCCGCCGACGACGTCCAGCCCGCGCGAGCGCGCGTAGCGGGCCATCGCGCTGCCGCGCTCGGGGTCGAGAATCTCCTCGCCGCGTTGCAGGCGGACGCTCGTGAAGGCCTGCAGGCCGACCGGGATCGGCGAGAACGTGTTCGTCTCGGTCAGCAGGCCGCCGAAGAACAGGCGCATGGCGTGCGGCTTCGAGCGGCGATCAGGCCGCCCGGCGGTACATCGTGACGACGCACGCGCCGCCGAGCCCGAGGTTGTGCTGCAGGGCCACCTGGGCCCGCTCGACCTGACGGGCCTCGGCCTGGCCGCGCAGCTGCCAGGTGAGCTCGGCGCACTGCGCCAGGCCGGTGGCGCCCAGCGGGTGCCCCTTGGACAGCAGGCCGCCCGAGGGGTTCGTCACGACGCGGCCACCGTAGGTGTTGTCGCCGTCCATCACGAACTTCTCGGCACCGCCCTCCGGGGCCAGGCCCAGGGCCTCGTAAGTGAGAAGTTCGTTGGTCGTGAAGCAGTCATGCAGCTCGCAGACCTGCACGTCACCCGGACCGATGCCGGTCTGCTCGTACACCTGGCCCGCCGCCCGGCGCGCCATCTCGTAGCCGATCACGCGGATCATGCTCGCGCCTTCCAGCGTGTCCTGCGGGTCGGTGGTCATCGCCTGGCCGGCGATCTCCACGGCCTGTCCCGTGAGACCGTGGCGGCGGGCGTAGGCCTCCGAGACGATCACCGCCGCGGCGGCGCCACAGGTCGGCGGGCAGCACTGCAGCCGCGTCAGCGGGCCGTAGATCGGCTTGGATGCCATCACCTCGTCGAGCGAGACCCGCTCGCGGAAGATGGCCAGCGGGTTGCGCGCCGCATGCTCGCGCGCCTTGACCGAGATGCGCGCGAACGTCTCGGCTCGCGTGCCGTGCAGCCGCTGGTGCTCGGCGCCCGCGCTGCCGAACAGCAGCGCGGCCATCGGCACCTGGTCGTTCCACTCGATGGCGTCGTGCGCAACCGCCAGCTGGCGCCCCATGATGCTCGGCCGGTCGGTGGCCGTGACGCCCAGCGCGCCCGGGTTCATCTGCTCGAACCCGACCGCCAGCGCGACATCTACGACGCCGCTCTGCACCGCCTGGCGCGCCAGGAACAGAGCGGTCGACCCGGTGGCGCAGGCGTTGTTCACGTTGACGATGGGGATGCCGGTCAGCCCGAGGTCGTAGAGCGCCTGCTGGCCGCTCGTGCTGTCCCCGTAGACGAAGCCGGCGTAGGCCTGCTGCACGGCGGTGTACTCGAGGCCGGCGTCGCGCAGCGCCAGCCGCGCGGCTGCCGCACCCATCGCGTCGTAGGGCTCACTCGAACCCGGCTTCTTGAACGGCACCATGCCGACACCCACGACCCAGGCCTTGCTCATGACGGTCTCCTTGCTGAGATGAAAGCGATGCGCTTCAGTCCTAGGCCTCAACGGGCGCTGGCGCCGGTCCCGACAGGCTGGACGCGAGCAGCTCCGCCGTGTAGGCGTGGCGCGGAGCATGCAGGACCTGCGCGGCCGGGCCGCACTCGACGATCCGGCCGCGTTGCATCACGGCCACGTCGTCGGCCATGTGCCGGACGACCGCGCGATCGTGGCTGATGAACAGGTAGGCCAGATGCTGCTCGCGCTGGAGATCGAGCAGGAGGTTGAGGATCTGGGCCTGCACCGACAGGTCGAGTGCAGAAGTCGGCTCGTCGAGGATCAGCAGCTGCGGCGCGCCCGCCAGGGCTCGCGCGATGGCGATGCGCTGCCGTTGGCCGCCGGAGAACTGGTGGGCGCGCCGGGGCAGCGCGTCGGCCGGCAGGCCGACGCGCTCGGCGAGCGCCTGCGCCACCCCGGCGGTCGGGCGACCCGCGACGACCAGGGGCTCGACGATCAGGTCGTGTGCGCTCGGGCGCGGATCGAGCGAGCCGTTCGGATCCTGGAAGACGATCTGCATGCCGATGCCGCCTTGCAGGCGCTGCCGCGGTCGCAGCCGTGTGATGTCCCGGCCTTGCCAGCGCAGCGTGCCGGCCTGGATGGGCAGAAGTCCCAGCAGCGCCCGGGCCAGCGTGCTCTTGCCGCAGCCGGACTCGCCGACGATGCCCAGCGTCTTGCCGGCCTCGATCGACAGCGACACACCCGTGACCGTGGGCGCGGAGCGTGCGCGGTGGCGGACCGTCACCGCGTCGACCTCGAGCAGGGGCGGGGTCATGCGGCGACCTCGCGGTGAGGGGCGAGCCAGCAAGCGGCGCGATGCGGCGCCGAGGGCGAGGGCTGCATCGAGGGCTGGTCATGACAGCGATCCATCAAGTCCGCGCACCGGCTGCGGAATGCGCAGCCCGATGTCGCCGCGGGCAACGCCGGCAGCGCGGGCAGCGGCGACTTCGGAGCAGCGCGCTCCGGCAGCGCGTCCAGAAGCGCCCGGGTGTAGGGATGCCGCGGAGCACGCAGCACGTCGGCGGTCGGGCCGGACTCGACGATCCGGCCGGCGTACAGCATGTGCACCTCGTCGCAGCAGCGGCGTACGACACCCATGTCGTGCGTGATCAGCAAGACCGCGGTGCGGTGCTCGCGGGCCAGCGTTGCCAGCAGCGCGAGCACTTGGGCCTGGACGGTGACGTCCAGCGCGGTCGTCGGCTCGTCGGCGACGATGAGTGCCGGCCGGCAGGCGAAGGCCATCGCGATCAGCACGCGCTGGCGCATGCCGCCGCTCAGCTGGTGCGGCCAGGCCTCGAGCACGGCCGCCGGGTCGTCGATGCGCACCTCGGCGAGCATCTGCCGTGCAAGGGTGTGGGCATCGCTCGCGGGACGGTGGGTCCGGATCACGTCCGTCATCTGACGGCCGATCCGCAGCACCGGGTTCAGCGCCGTCATCGGCTCCTGGAAGATGGTGGCGATCTCCGGGCCGCGCAGCGCGCGGAGCCGGGCCTCGGACGCACCGCGCAGGTCTTCGCCGCGCCAGAGCAGCCTGCCGCCTGTCACTGCCACGCCGGGGGGCAGCAGGCCGGGGATGGCTGCACCCAGGATGGTCTTTCCGGAGCCCGACTCGCCAGCCAGCGCGACGATGCGGGCCTCTTCGATGTCCAGCGTCACTCCGCGCAGCAGCGTGCGCTCGCCATCGCCGTGGCGCGCCACCACGACCAGCTCCTGCAGCGAAAGATGCGGGTTTCTCATGAGCCTGCCGACCCTGGACATCTATTGACCGAACGACCGTTCAAATCTAGCATGCCCTCGATCCGATGCCAAGGGCGCTGACCAAGAGCGCCGACCCTCCGGCCAGCCGCGACGTGTCTTCTCAGGAGTTCCTGTTGAGCCTCTCCGACTGCAATGCTCCTGAGGCCGATTCAGCGCCCGCGGCGAGCGGACTGGACCAGCCGGGCCGAGCCGCCGAACGCGCCAGCTACATCGCCGCGCTGTTCGCCGATCACCACCGTGCGCTTCGCAGCTTCCTGACCCGCTTTCTCCGCAACGAGGAAGACATCGCCGACACGGTCCAGGAGGTGTTCGTGCGCATCGCGCAGATCCCGGACCCTTCCCGGCTGGACCTGAACCCGCGCGCCTTCCTTTTCCGCACGGCCGAGCGCCTGGTGATCGATCGCGTCCGCCGCGAGACCTTCCGCCAGGCGAGCCAGCACGATCCCATGGACGACATGGAACTCGAGCAGCCGGGCGCATCGGTCGAAAGCCAGGTGCACTGGCGGCTGGCGCTGGCGCGAATCGCCCAACGGCTCCAGGAGGCCGGCCCGCGCGTGGCGCAGGTGGTCGAGTTGAGCTGTCTTCAAGACCTGACGCACCCCCAGATCGCGCGCCGCCTCGGCGTGACGACCCGCACCGTCGAACGCTGCATGCAGCGCGCGCGCGCCGTGTGCGAACCCTTCCACGCCGAGGCCTGAGCCGAAGGCGCACCCCCCCCCCCGCAGCAACCCCGGAGCCGACATGCGCAAGACCTGCTTTGCCAAGACGCCGATCGCCACTGCCGCGGCAGCGACCGTGCTGCTCGGCTGGACCGTGGATCCCGTGCACGCGCAGACCGCGACAGCCAGCGACAGCACGCAGCAGGTCACCGTCACGGCGCGAAAGCGCAGCGAGCGCGTCATCGACGTCCCGCTGTCGATCAGCGTGGTCACGGGCAGCGAGCTGCAAGACCGTGGGGCCATCCGCCTGTCGGAAAACCCGGTGCCCAACGTGGTGTTCCTGGGCCCGGAGAACAACGCCCTGCCGAGCTTCTCCGTCCGCGGCGTGCAGAGCCAGAACCGGGCGAACATCGGATTCGACAGCGGCATCGGCGTCTACGTCGACGGCATCTACATGGGACGGGGCGCGGCCTTCAACCTGGAGACCTTCGACATCGATCGTGTCGAATTCCTGCGCGGCCCCCAGGGCACGCTCTTCGGCAAGAACTCGATCGCCGGCGCGATCAGCGTCGTGACGCGCGAACCCTCCAGGAAGCTCGAGGCCACCGCCAGCGTCGACATCGGCAGCCTCAGCCTGCGCCGCCTGAGCGGCTACGTCAGCTCGCCGCTGGGCTCGGACGCGGTGCGGGGCAGCATCGCGGTCTACTCCGGCAAGCGCGACGGCTACATGAACAACGTGGCCACGGGAACCAAGACCGGCAACGAGGACGTGACCAGCGCGCGCGTCAAGCTCTTGATCAAGCCTTCGGCAGGCCTGGACGTGACGATCGCGGCCGATCACCTGAAGGACAAGTCGGTTGCCCCTTCCCCGCGAATTCTCTCGGGCTACGGCGCCATCGCCGACAGCAACGACCTGACCGCCAACGAGAACCTGCCCACGCTGGCCAACCGGACCGTCCAAGGCGTGGGTGGCACGATCAACTACGACCTGGGAAGCGGGTTGACGTTGACCTCGATCACCAGTGTTCGCAAGCTCGACACCACGCGGACATCGGACACCGACGTGGGACCGCTGAACATCGTCGCGTCCTCCGGTACCTCGGTGCAGAAGCAGTGGAGCCAGGAGCTGCGGATCGCCACCAACGGCAAGTCCGCCCTGGAATACGTGGCAGGCCTGTACTTGTATGAGCAGAAGGCCAGCGGCACCTCGATCAGCACCTTCGGCCCGGCCGCGCCCGTGCTGAGCCTCATCCGCAACACGACCGGCAACACCTTCGGGGACATCGACTCGAGGACCAGCGCGGTGTTCGGCAACGCCGACTGGAACGTCAGCGAACGTGTGACGTTGACCGGGGGGATTCGGTATACCCGCGAGAAGAAGACCTTGGCCTACCAGCAGGTCGTCACCTTCCCCGCATTCCTGGCACCGTCCCTCCCGTTGGAGAACGACAGCCTGAGCACCAGCAACGTGACGCCCCTGCTGAGTGCGCGCTTGCGCATCGACCGCGACACGATGGCCTACGCGACCTACAGCAAGGGCTTCCGCAGCGGCGGCTGGAACGTCGACAACATCACGGCCGGCGGCCCCACGAGCTTCAAGCAGACCCGCTTCACCGACGAGCGCATGGACAACTTCGAGGTCGGCGTGAAGGGCGCCATGCTCGGCGGCATGCTGAACCTGGGCGCGGCGGCCTTCCGCATGAACTACGACGACATCCAGGTCACCCAGCAGGTGCAGGTGCTGGGTGGCGGCGGCGCCGTCGTGGGCATCGTGACGAATGGCGGCAAGGCCAGGAGCCAGGGCGTCGAACTCGAAGCCGCGCTGCGCCCGACGTCGGCGTTGCGGGTCTCGGCAGGCGTCGGCTATGTCGATGCGCGCTACACCGACTATGTCGACACCCCGGCAGGCTCACCGGTCAGCTTCAACGACAACAAGCTGAACAACGCGCCGCGCCTGACCTCGAACCTGTCGGTGGCGTACTCCATGCAACTGCCGGTCGGATCGTTGACCCTGCGCCTCGACGGCCGACACACCGATGGCTTCTTCATCGGCCGCGAGAACCTGGCCACGCAATGGATCCCGGGATACGACCTCTTCAACGGTCGGATCAGTCTGGCAGGCGAGAGCGGGCGCTGGGACGTGGCGCTCTACTCGAACAACGTCTTCGACAAGCGCTACGTCGTGGCGCAAGGGCCCGGCGGCTTTGCGCCTCCGGTCGGCGCGGGAACGAACCAGACGGTCACCTACGGCCGCCCGCGTTCCTTCGGCGTCGTGGGCTCCTTCACGTTCTGACCAGCCGACGGATGCGGGTGTTCACCGCCACCCTGGGCACGGAGACGAACACCTCGTCTCCCATCCCCACGGGCTGGCGCGCCTTCGAAGACACCATGCTGTGGAGGCCCGGGCAGCACCCGGACCAGCCCACCGAGGCGACCGGGCCGCTGTGGGCGTGCCGTCGGCGCGCGCGCGACAGCGGCTGGTCGGTCGTGGAGGGGACATGTGCCTATGCGATGCCGGGCGGGCCAGTGCCGGAGCCGGTGTTCGAGGCCCTGCGCGACGAGATCCTCGGGCAGCTGCGGAACGCCCTGCCGGTGGACATCGTCGCGCTGGGTCTGCATGGCGCGATGATCGCCGACCGCACCGAGGACTGCGAGGGCGATCTGCTGCAACGGGTGCGCGAGCTCGTCGGACCCGGGGTCGCGGTGGGCGCCGAACTGGACTGCCACGCCCATCACAGCGCGCGCATGCAGGCTGCTGCCGACGTGCTGGTGTATTTCAAGGAGTACCCGCACACCGACTACGTCGAACGCGGCGAGGAACTGCTGAGCCTGCTCGAGCGCACGCGGCGCGGCGAGGTGCGTCCCGTGATGCACGCCCGTCACTGCCACATGGCAGCCTCATTCCCCACGCGTCTGCCGCCGATGAAGGACTTCGTGATGCGCATGCGCGAGCGCGAGCGGGGCGCCGTCCTGTCGGTGTCGCTGGTTCACGGCTTTGCGGGCGCCGACGTGGCCGACATGGGGGCGCAGGTGCTGGTCGTCACCGACGGCGATGCGACGCTGGCGCGCGACGTCGCGGACGAGCTCGCGCGCGAAGTCTTCGCGTTGCGCGGTGCGCTGCGCACGACAAGACCACCGGCGGAGGAGGTGCTCGCCCATGCCCTCGGCCACCCCGGGCGCCCGGTCATCCTCGTCGACGCCGACGACAACCCTGGCGGCGGGGCTGCGGGCGACAACGTCGACGTCATCCGGCGTCTGCTCGCCCACGGGGTGCACGGGGCCTGCGTTGGCCCGCTGTGGGATCCGCTGGCGGTGCGCATGTGCTTCGACGCCGGCGTCGGCGCCCGGCTGGCGCTGCGCATCGGCGGCAAGGTCGGCGTCCAGTCCGGCCTGCCGCTGGACGTGCAGGCCCACGTGACCGCCCTGCGCGAGCACCACGTCCAACAGGTCGGCGCCGTGGCGGCGCCGCTCGGGGACTGCGCGGCCATCGCCTTCCAGGGCATCGAGGTCGTCCTCTGCAGCGTGCGCGACCAGGCGTACGATCCGTCGTTGTTCAGCGGCCTCGGGATCGACTGCACCACGCGCCGCCTCATCGTCCTGAAGTCGGCTCAGCAGTTCCGCATCGGCTTCGATGCGGTCAGCACCCATGTCTTCACGCTGCGGCGTCCTGCGTCGGGCGGCGCCGAGCTGCTGCGCGTGCGTCGCCCGATGTGGCCTTTCGACGAACCGACGGAGTTGCCAGAGACATGAAGCGAGCCAGGCCCGTCATCGGCGTCACCGCCGACCTCGAGCACTACGGCGACGCGCGGCCGCCACGGCCTGCGTACGGCCTCGATGCCACCACCTGCGACACGCTGCGGGAGATGGGTGCCGTGCCGATCATCCTGCCGAGCGAGGCCGACGCCGTCGACGACTACCTCGACCTGTGCGACGGCATCGTCGTCAGCGGCGGGGGCTACCAGTTCCGCGTGCCGGAGATGTTCCGCTTCGACGGCACCGAACCCCCGGAGAAGGAGCGCCGCTTCCGCTTCGAGGCGCGGCTGCTGCAGCGCTGCATCGAGCGCGACAAGGCCGCGCTGGGCGTGTGCGGCGGGTTCCAGGTGCTCAACCACGTGACGGGCGGCGAGTTGATCGTCGTGCTGGCGGACGAGCGTGCGGAGTGGGCGGGGCATCGCGGGGCAGCCGCCCGAGAGACCGTTCACCCCGTGGTCCCCGTCGCCGGGACCCGGTTTGCCGCCATCGTCGGCGGGGCGCCTTTCGGGACGAACTCCCTGCATCGCCAGGGCGTGACCCGCGTGGGGCCCCGGGCCGTGGTCGCCGGCGTCGCGCCGGACGACATCGTCGAGGCCATCGAGGTGCCCGGCCGGCGCTTCGTGCTCGGGGTGCAGTGGCACCCGGAGTTCCTTCTGAGCGATCCGGAACGCCGCCTGTTCTCGGCCTTCGTCGATGCGGCGCGCGACTGACCGCCTGATCCGCATCGGCGCGAGCCTGGTCGCGGCGCTCGCGCTCGCCGCATGCGACGTTTCCGACATCCCGGCCGACCCCCGGCGCGTCACGATGGCAGTGGCGCGCGACATCACGACGCTCGATCCCGCGGCGACGTTCGTCATCGGCAACCAGCTCGCGATCAACCTGGCCTACGAGAAGCTGGTGGTGGCCGAGGTGGCCGACGGCAAGCCCACCGGGCGCATGCTGGGGCAGCTGGCCGAGCGCTGGACGTCCTCCGATGACGGGCTGCAGTGGACCTTCCACCTGCGCCGCGGCCACCGCTTCGACGACGGCACCGAGGTCACCGCCGAGGCCGTGAAGTTCTCCTTCGATCGCACCCTGGCACTGAAGGCGCCGCCGGCGCAGTTCCTGTTCTTCCTGCGCCAAGTCGATGTGCTGGGGCCGTACGAAGTGCGCTTCGTCCTGCGCTCGCCGGTGGCCTTCTTCCTGCAGGTGCTGGCCGTGCCCACCGCCAGCATCGTCAACCCGGGCATCGCCCGCAGATCGGCGGCGGATCCGCTGGGTGCCCGGTTCCTCGCCACGAACACCGCGGGCAGCGGACCCTACCGCGTCGAGCGTTTTGTCCGCGGACAGCAAGTCGTGCTGCGGTCCAACCCGCATGCGGCCGCGCCCCCGGGTCACTTCCGCGAAGTGAACTTCCTGGTCGTCAAGGACGATGCGACGCGGGCGATCCAGCTCGGCAAGGGTGCGCTGGACATCGTCGACCCCGTCCCAGGCAACATCGACGACTGGCTCGCCGGCCGCCCGGGTGTGCGGCTGGTGCGCGGCCCGTCGCCGACCGTCGCGTTCCTCCACATGAACAACGATCGCCCGCTGTTCAAGGATGTCCGCGTGCGCCGCGCCGTTTCGCTGGCGATCGACCGTGAACGGATCGGAAGGGCCCTCTACGGCGGCCGCACGCGTCTTCTGCACGGAGTGCTTCCCGAAGGTGTCCCCGGGCACGATCCTTCGCTCGCGCTTCCCCGCCACGACCCCGAGGCGGCGCGGCGGCTGCTCGCCGAGGCCGGCGTGAAGCCCGGCACGCGGGTCGTCTTCACGGTGGTGGGTGATGGCGCCAGCGCGTCACCGCTGGCGGTGGCGATCCGCGGCCAGCTGGCCGACGTCGGGATCGACGCGGTCATCGAGCGCGTGTCCACCGCGGCGCGCACCAAGGTGATGAAGGGCGACTTCGATCTGACGATGCAGTCGATCAACCTCGACTTCCCCGACCCCTCGATCGTGTTCAACTTCGTCTACAACTCGGCGATGATCGGTGGCGCCAACTTCCCCCGCTACCGCAATCGCGAGCTCGACAACCTGATCGCGCGCGCCGACCGCACACTCGATCCCGCCGAGCGCGCCTCGCTGTATCGCCAGGCCCAGGCCATCGTCTTCGAGCAGGTTCCCACCGCAGTCCTGTTCCAGCTCGACTGGAGTCGCGCGCAGCGCGAGGACATCGAGGGCGTCAACTACAACTTCGGGCAACCGGGGTTCTACAACTTCGAGTCGATGCGCCGGACGGCTCACCGCCCGTGAACCGGCGACGGTGACCGTGCCGTACCGGAAGGGCGGGCCTGGAGCGTGCTCGCCCGGGACAACCGCTCGTGGATGGCGCGGCGGCCAGTCAGCGGGAAGCCCAGCTCCGTCGGACCGCCTCGGGATCCGAGGCGGCCGCGGGCGCCTGATCCCCGGCACGTGCCGGCGTCAGCGAGAAGCGCGGCACGGCCGCAGGCTGCGGGCCACCGGGCGTCTGCACGAGGGCCCCCCGTGCGGCGTTGTGGGGATGCGCGGCGACTTCGCCGAGGTCGAGGACCGGGGACACGCAGGCGTCGCGTCCGGCGAAGTGGGTGCACCAGGCGTCGCGCGTGCGCGAGGCGACCACGTCGGCGATGCGCTGCCGCTGCGACGACCACAGCGCAACGTCGTGCTGGTTGGCAAGGAGGGTGTCGCCGGCCAGCCCCAGCCCCTCGATGAATGCGCGGTAGAAGGGCGATTCCACCGCCCCGACGGCCAGCCAGCGGCCGTCCGAGCAACGGTAACAGCCGTACCACGGGGCTCCGCCGTCGAGCCAGTTGCCGCCTCGGGGAGCGCTCCAGCGCCCCTGTGCCCGCATCCACTGAAAGATCCCCATCAGCGCAATGCTGCCGTCGGTCATGGCCGCGTCGACCACCTGGCCGCGGCCGCTCGTGCGGGCGTGCAGCACTGCCGACAGTACGCCGAACAGCAGCAGCATGGCGCCGCCGCCGAAGTCGCCGACCAGGTTCAGGGGCGGAACCGGTGGTCCGCCCGCGGGACCGATCGCACCCAGGGCGCCGGCCAGAGCGATGTAGTTGATGTCGTGGCCCGGTTCTTGCGACAGCGGGCCGGTCTGCCCGTAGCCGGTCATCCGGCCGATCACCAGCGAAGGCCGAGCCGCGAGCAGGGTGTCGGGTGCCAAGCCGATGCGTTCGAGCACACCGGGTCGGAACCCCTCGAGCAGCACGTCGGCCGACGTGGCCAGCTCGAACGCACGCAGTCTGCCCTCACGCGACTTCAGATCGAGAACGACGAAACGCCGGCCTCGCTCCAGCACGCTTGTCCAGTCCTGGGCGTCGCCGGGGCGGTCCACGCGGACCACGTCCGCGCCAGCATCGGCCATCAGGGTCGCAGCGAACGGGACCGGTCCGATGCCGCCGAGCTGCAGGACGCGCAGACCCGCGAGAGGGCCGCTCTCGGTGTGTGTCGGCTCCGCCCGCATTGGCTCAGGCCAGGGCCCCGCGCAGAGCGCCTACACCAGCGGCGCAGGCGTTGTCGCTGACGGGTACGAAGTCCGCGGCCACGCCCGTCGAGCACCAGCCGCAGCGCCTGGTGATCAAGCGTCGGAGTGAGTGGCGACCGGCAACGCTGGCGGCGGGCTCGACACCGCGGCCGACCTCGCCATCGCCGAGCGGGACGATGCCGACGCCCCAAGCCCATGTCTTGCACATCGAAGTCTCCTGCATCGACCGGGGACGCGCTGCGCGGGACCGCCACGCGGGAGGTGTGCCACGCCGCGCGCGCAACGCAGCCCATTGCGTCCTGGAGAGCGTCCCGAAGACTCCCATGACTCATGGTACGAACGATCGTTCAGGCGAACAAGACCCCTCGACCGGAATCGCTCGCGTTCGCGAGCGCGGCTGAATGTCGCAGCCGGCCGTGAAGTGCCAGCCCGGCGGAGGCCCGCACGTGAGCCAGGGCGCCCGGAGCGTCCGGCAGCGCCGACGTCTTCAGGCACTCCCGCAAGCGATGGACCAGTTGCTTCGGGTTCCCCGCTCCGGTGTCGGCGGGATGGCAGCCAGCCGCACGCCACGCCACGCGTTCGGCGCAGGTCAACTCGCCCTCGGTGCCTGGCATGTCAACGACCTTCGCGGCCACCAAGCCCGGCTGAAGAACGGGCTGCGCCGCGTCGACGCCGTGGCCTCGTCTCTCCTCGAGCCCCACCGCAGCCGGCGCCGCGCGCTCGGCTGCAGAGCTCTGGCGCTCACTCCATCAGCAATGCCGGCGCTTGCTGTCCGGGGCTGCGGGCTTCCTCCCCCGAAGCGCATGGCGTTCCTTTTGCCGATCCCGCCGCCCGAAGCGAGCGATGTGAACATGCAGCCCTCACCGCACGCCCTGCGCAGGTGGTCTCTCCCGGCCAACACCGTCCACGACGTCTGGACCTGAGCGGCTGCGGGTGTACCTCTGTGGTCGACTTCGACGCACTGCGCCATACCCTTGGACTTCTCCGCGCCCCGCCGTCGGCCGAGGGGCGCGCGGGCCGATCCCGAGCTGCCCGCCCGACAGCCAGTGCCCGAGCCCGAGCCACGGCGCTTGGCTGCTCGGCTGCTCGGCCGCGACGATCATCCTGGGCGCCAACGTCCTGTCCGAGCCGCCGCGGCCCGAACCGGCCAGGCAGTCAAGCGGTGGTTGGCGGCCGAGGACGGCGCTAGGGTCCGCTTCGCCACCATCGGCGAAGCGGGACTGCGGCACGGCGTGGCCAATCTTCCCGCAGGCAAGCGCCGCAACGTGCTCGCCCTCGCCTTCGCGGCCCTGCTCGAGGAAGGCTTCCGCGGCCGCATTCTTGCGTTCGACCGCGCTGTGGCCCGTGCCTGCGCCGCCATCGCCGCGGCACGCCGCGCCGTGGGTCGGCCGATCAGCCGGTCCGATGGTCGGATGGCCGGATGGCCGGATGGCCCGCACGCACGAGGCCCCGGTGGCGATCCGCAACCCGAGCGACGGCACGGGCTGCGGCATCGGGCTGGCTGGGATGCCATCCGCAAGGACATCGACGAGTACATCGCCGCGGCGCCGGGCGCGGAGTTCACGTTCGCCACGGTTTCGGTGCACGTGCTCGGCACCGACCTGGCCGTGGCCACCGCGCCGTTCACGGTGACGCTGCCGGTGGACGGCAAGCCGGCCCAGCTCAAGGGCGCGGCGTCGATGGTGGTGCGCCGCTCGGCCGGCCAACTGCTGATCGTGCACGACCACTACAGCCTGCAGCACGAGTGAGGGCGTGCGGGGCCGCCGCCCCACCCGGCGCGGCGCGCCGGCGGTTCAGGCGGCCCGCGGCCGTGCGCCCATGGAGCCCGCCTTGGGCCCCCCCTTGGCAGCCCGCGCCGCGGCCCGCCCTCGCACGCCTACGTCCACCAGCAGCTCCGCCATCAGCTGCCGCACCACCTCCAGCGCCGGCGGCATGGTGCGGCGGCGCAGCGTCACCAGTCCGAAGCGCGCGGTGGCGGCCAGGGGCGGGTCGAGCGTGAGTTCCACCAGGTCGGGCGCGGCGGCGCGTATGGCCAGCAGCACGGTGTCAGTGCGGCGGGCCAGTTCCACCAGGCTCGGTATCTCGTCGCAGCGCAGCGTGGCGCAGGCGTCGGGGTGGGCGCGGGGGCCGTAGCGGTCGACCAGGATGCGTGCCACCTCGTCCGACAGCGGGGTGGTGGCCACGGGGTAGTGCAGCAGCTCGTCGATGCCGACGGGTGCGCGGGCGCGGCGGCCGGTGCGGGCGGCCAGCAACGGGTGGCCGCGGCGCACGAGGAAGGCGCCGGGCATCTCGTGCACGAAGGCGGCGTCGAGGTCGGGCGCGGGCCGCAGCGAGCGGGCGTCGAGCACCAGCGCGTCGAGCGTGCGCTCGCGCAGCGCCTGCACCAGCAGCGCGGTGCCGGCCCGCGCGATCTCGAGCCGCACGCGCGGCCGCTCGCGCGCCATCTTCACCAGCAGCGGCGTCATCAGCATGGCGCCGGGCCCCGAGCCCATGCCCACGCGCAGCACGCCTTCCTCGTGCCGGCCGCCCTGCTTGCCGCTGGCACGCAGGTCGTCGGCGGCCAGCACCAGCTCGCGGGCGCGCTCCAGCGCCTGGCGGCCGTAGGGGGTGAGCTCGCTCGCGCGGCCCACGCGGTCGAACAGGCGCTGGCCGAGCTCGTCTTCGAGCGCGCGGATGCTGCGGCTCAGCGCCGGCTGCGTGAGGTGCAGCGGCGCGGCCGAGCGCGCAAACGAGCCGGTCTGCGCCAGCGAAAGAAAGTGCCTCAGCTGCACCAGCGTCATGCGCGATCTCCTGTTCGGGGCCCTGGAAACGGACGAACGTCAAATTCATCGTAATGCAAAGAACAATGCATTGAACATGCCATGGGGCTGCTCCTACATTGGGCTCGCCGGGCGCCGCGTGTGTGCTGGCTGTCCGGCAAGGTCTCGGTTTTCGCCCTCCCACTGCCCGTTTCCGGCCCCACCTTCCACGAGGTTTCCCATGCCCAAGCTCGACTTCCTTCGCACGCTGGCCCTGGCGGCCGGCATGCTTCTCGGCGCCCAGGCGGCGCTGGCCCAGACGTACCCGGTCAAGCCGGTGAACCTGATGGTCCCGTACCCGGCGGGCGGCCCGTCGGACGCCATCGCGCGCATCTTCAACACGCAGCTCGGCAAGGAGCTCGGCCAGCAGGTGCTGGTGGAGAACCTGGGCGGCGTCAGCGGCGCGCTGGCGGCGCAGAAGGTGCTGGCCGCGCCGGCCGACGGCTACTACATCTTCCAGGGCTCGCCCAACGAGGTGATCCTGTCGCCGCTGGCCAATTCCGCGGTCAAGCTCAAGGCCGAGGACTTCCGCCTCGTGCACCCGGTGGCCGACGCGGTGATGGTGTTCGTCACCCGCAAGGACCTGCCGGTGTCGAGCGTGGACGAGCTGATCGCGCTGGCGCGCAAGTCGGCCGACAAGCCGCTCACCTACGGCAGCGTGGGCATCGGCTCGCTGTACCACCTGATCCTCGAGCAGGCGCAGGCCCAGACGCGCGTGCAGCTGAACCACGTGCCCTACAAGGGCAACGCCCCGCTGCTGCAGGACATCGCCGGCGGCCAGGTGGACTTTGCGGTGCTGGTGTACAGCGCCGCCATGGGCGCGCTGGCCGGCGTGAAGGTCTCGCCCGACGGGCGCGTGGTGAGCGAGGCGGAGTGGAACGCCAAGGTCGACGAGTGGCTGCCGAGCGGCAGCGACCGCGCCTTCGTGGCCAGCCTGATGGGCCGCTGCGTCGAGCCGGGCAAGTTCGCCAACTGGATCGCGCCGCCGGCCATCGGCATCAACCGCCAGCCGGTGAACTTCGAGTACGTGCGGTTCAACTGAGCCGTCGCGGACGCGGCCGGCGCGGCACCGCCGCCCGGCCGGCCGCGGCCCGACCCGGACACCCAGGACAGACACGGAGACGCGGCATGGACCACAGCGAAGTCATCGTCATCAGGCAGCACCTGATCGACCCCGAGATCTGCATCCGCTGCAACACCTGCGAGGCGATCTGCCCGGTCAAGGCGATCACGCACGACGCCAGCAACTACGTCGTCGACGCCGAGCTGTGCAACCAGTGCATGGCCTGCATCTCGCCGTGCCCGACCGGGTCGATCGACAACTGGCGCACGGTGCCCCGCACACGCGCCTACAGCGTGACCGAGCAGCTCGGCTGGAGCGAGCTGCCGGCCGAGCTGAGCGCCGAGCAGCTGGCCGAGGCCGGCGTGGCGCCGCAGGCGCTGGAGGCCGCCGCGCCGCAGCCGCAGGCCGCGGCCAGCGCCGACGGGGCGCCGTTCCAGGCCGCGTCGTACGGCGCCACGCTGCCGCCCTGGTCGGCCGCGCATGCGTACACCAACCTGTACGGGCCCAAGGCCACCGAGAAGCACGTGGTTGCCACCGTGACCGGCAACCACCGCGTCACGGCCGTCGGCCGCGAATACGACACGCACCACATCGTGCTCGACTTCGGCGCCACGCCGTTCCCGGTGCTGGAGGGCCAGTCGCTCGGCATCGTACCGCCCGGGGTGGACGCGAACGGCCGCCCGCACCACCCGCGGCAGTACTCGATCGCCAGCCCGCGCAACGGCGAGCGTCCGGGCTACAACAACGTGTCGCTCACCATCAAGCGCGTGCTGGAGGACCACCAGGGCCGTCCGGTGCGCGGCGTGGCCAGCAACTACATGTGCGACCTGAAGGTGGGCGACAAGGTGCAGGTGATCGGGCCCTTCGGCACCAGCTTCCTGATGCCCAACCACCCGCGCAGCCACGTCGTCATGATCTGCACCGGCACCGGCAGCGCGCCGATGCGGGCCATGACGGAGTGGCGGCGTCGTCTTCGTCAGTCCGGCAAGTTCGAGGGCGGCAAGCTGATGCTGTTCTTCGGCGCGCGCACGCAGGAGGAGCTGCCCTACTTCGGCCCGCTGCAGAGCCTGCCCAAGGACTTCATCGACATCAACCTCGCGTTCAGCCGCACGCCGGGGCAGCCCAGGCGCTACGTGCAGGACGCGATGCGCGAGCGCGCTCCCGACCTGGCGCGCCTGCTCGCCGACCCCGAGACCCATTTCTACGTCTGCGGCCTGAAGAGCATGGAAGAAGGCGTCGTGCTCGCACTGCGCGACATCGCCGCGCAGGCCGGGATGGACTGGGACAGCGTCGGCGCATCGCTCAAGCGCACCGGGCGCCTGCACCTCGAGACCTACTGAAGGTCGGGCCGCGTGCGCGGCCCGATTCCGGCGGCACAAGGGCGTGGTCTGGGCGCGGTCAGGGCGCGGTCAGGGCGCGGTCAGGGCGACCCGGGCGCGCCGGGTGCCGCGTCGGGGCGCCCCCGAGCCGGCACCACCAGCCCGGCCGCGACGATGTCGCTCGCCCGCGCGACGCCGGCCAGCCCCATCGTGCGGTCGAGCTCGTCGTCCAGAAGCTCGAGCACGCGCGCCACGCCGTCGTGGCCGGCCACGGCCAGGCCCCACAGCGCGGGGCGGCCCACCAGCACGGCGGCCGCGCCGAGCGCCAGCGCCTTGAACACGTCGCTGCCGCGGCGGATGCCGCCGTCCAGCAGCACGGGCACGCGGCCGGCCACGGCCTGCACCACGGCGGGCAGCGCGTGCAGGCTGGCCTGCGCGCCGTCGAGCTGGCGGCCCCCGTGGTTGGAGACCACGAGCCCGTCCACGCCTTCGGCCACCGCGCGCGCGGCATCGTCGGGGTGCAGCAGCCCCTTCACCAGCAGCGGCCCGCTCCAGTGGCGGCGCAGCGCCTGCAGGTCGGCCCAGCCCATGCCGGGGTCGAGCATGCCGGCCATGCGCCCGGCCAGGTGGGCCACCGCCTCGGGCTCGCCCGGCCGCACGTAGTTGCCGAAGGTCACGCGCGGCAGCTCGCGCCGCATTCGCCACCACCAGGCGGGGCGGCGCGCGTAGTCGAGCCACTGGCGCGGCCCGAAGCGCGGCGGGATCGCGAAGCCGTTGGCCAGGTCGCGCTCGCGCTTGCCCAGCAGCTGGTTGTCCACCGTGAGCACCAGCGCGCCATAGCCGGCGGCGCGGGCGCGGTCGGCCAGCTCGCGCGTGAAGCCGCGGTCGCGGTAGACGAACACCTGCATCCAGCGCAGCGCCGCGTGCTGCGGGCCCAGCGCGCCGGCCAGCGCCTCGAGCGTGCACACCGAGCCGTGCGACAGGCAGTACACGGTGCCGCGCGCCGCGGCTGCGCGCGCCGCCGCGATCTCGCCCTGGGGCCAGAACAGGCCCGCCAGCCCGGTGGGCCCCACCAGCACCGGACTCGCCAGCCGCTGGCCGAGCAGCGTGACCGACAGGTCGCGCGCGGCCGCGCCCTGCAGCGGGCGTGGCAGGAGGGCCCAGTCGTCGAATGCCGCCTCGTTGGCGCGCAGCGTGGCCTCGTCCTCGGCGCCGCCGTCGATGAAGTCGAACAGCGGCCGCGGCAGCCGCGCCTGCGCCTGCGCGCGCAGCGCCTGCACGCTCCAGGCGGCACGGAGGGCGGGGGCCGGCATGGACGCGCGGGCGGTGCCTCTCGGTCTCTCAGGGCCGTTGCTTCAGGAACGCGGGCGAGATGGCGCCGGCGCGTACCGCGGCGTCGGCGCGGGCCTCGGCCTCGCGGATGGCCGGCAGCCGGGCCACGACCTCGGCCAGGCGCTCGCGCGGCACCACGACCACGCCGTCGGCGTCGGCCAGCACCACGTCGCCGGCGTTCACGAGCACGCCCGCCACCGTCACCGGGTGGCCCACGGTGCCCGGGCCGTTGCGGTGCGGGGAGTTGGGCGTGACGCCCATCGCCCAGGCCGGCAGGCCCACCTGGCGGATGCCGGCCAGGTCGCGCACGCAGCCGTCGGTGACGAAGCCCGTGGCGCCGCGGTTGCGCGCCATGCCGAGCAGCAGGTCGCCGGTGACGGCGCAGCCGGTGTAGCCGTCGGCGGCGGCCACGATCACGTCGCCCGGCGTGACGCTGTCCAGCGCGTGGATCAGCGCCAGGTTGTCGGCCGGACCGGCGTGGCAGGTGAGGGCCACGCCGCACATGGCCAGCTGCTCGGGCACGGCGGGGCGCAGCCGGTGGTCGAGCGCGCCCGTGCCGCCCATCGCGTCGCAGACGAAACCGGTGGGCGTGCCGCGCAGCTGCGCCACCAGCGCGGGGTCGGGCCGCGCGAACGCGGCCACCTGGATCAGCGGCACTTCCTCGATCATCGGTGCGGTCTCCGGGCGCCTTGGCGCGAGCGCAGCCTACCGGATCGGTGCGGGCCGGACGATCCAGGACAACGCGGCCCCGGCAACGGGGCGGGCCCTTCGCCGGCCGTCGGGCCGTCGGGCCGCCGAGCCATTGCGCGGCCGGGCGGACGGGCGGTCGGGACCGCAACGTCGCCCAGGCCGGCCCCCGCCTATGATCCCGCGTGCGCTGACTGCAACGTGTCCGCCCGCCCGCGTCCGAGGAGCCAGCCATGCCCACAACCGCCCGCCACGCGCCCCGCTTCCAGCGCCGCCGCATCGACGTGAACGGCGTGCGCATCCACGCCGTCACCGGCGGGTCGGGGCCGCCCGTGCTGCTGCTGCACGGCTACCCGCAGACGCACGCGATGTGGCACGCGGTGGCGCCGGGCCTGGCCGCCCGCCACGAGGTGGTGTGTGCCGACCTGCGCGGCTACGGCGACTCGTCCAAGCCGCCGGGCGGGGCCGATCACGCCGGCTATTCCAAGCGCGCGATGGCGCAGGACATGGCCGACCTGATGACGGCCCTCGGGCACCGGCGTTTCCACCTCGTCGGGCACGACCGCGGCGGCCGCGTCGCGCACCGGCTGGCCGCCGACCACCCCGGGCGCGTGGCCAGCCTGACGGTGCTGGACATCGCGCCCACGCTGGCGATGTACGAGCGCACCGACATGGCCTTCGCGCGCGCCTACTACCACTGGTTCCTGTTCATCCAGCCCGCGCCGATCCCCGAGCGCATGCTGGCCGCGGTGGGGCTGGAGGCGATCTTCCAGCGCCACGTGCTGGGCGCGAGCGACCTGTTCCACCCTCGCGCCTGGGCCGAGTACGAGCGCTGCTTCACGCCGGCGATGATCCACGCCAGCTGCGAGGACTACCGCGCCTCGGCCGGCATCGACCTCGAGCACGACCGCGCCGACCGTGCCGCCGGGCGCCGGCTGGCGCTGCCGCTGCACGTGCTGTGGGGCGCGCAGGGCGTGGTGGGCCGGCTGTTCGACCCGCTGGCGCTGTGGCGCGAGGTGGCCGACGACGTCAGCGGTCAGGCACTCGACTGCAAGCACTTCCTGGCCGAGGAGAAGCCGGCCGAGACGCTGGCCGCGCTCGCCGCCTTCCTGGGCCGGCAGCCGGCGCCCTGAAGGCAGCAGGAGGGCAGTAGGAGGGCAGTCGGAGGGCAGGCGGCGAACCGGAGGCGCCGGAGCGCGCGTGCCCTGCGCCCGCGGCCCGGCCGCCCAGGCACGAAGGAAGCCGGGCGCCCACAGGCGCTCAGGCGCTCAGGCGCTCAGGCGCTCAGGCGCTCAGGCGCCCGGGCACTCAGACGCGCAGCAGGTCCAGCAGCGTGCGCGCCACCACCTTGGTGGCGCGGCGCAGGTCGTCGAGCACGATGTGCTCGTCGGCCCGCTTGGCGTTGGACTCGAGCACGGTGCGCGGCCCGGCGCCGTAGATCACGGCCGGGATGCCGCGCTCGCTGAACAGGCGCGCGTCGGTGTACAGCGGCGTGCCCGAGGCCTCCACCGGCTCGCCGAACAGCGCGCTCGCGTGCCGGCACAGCGACTCCACCAGCGGCGCGTTGCCGGCCAGCGGCTTCATCGCGTGGGCCAGCAGCAGCCGCCGGATCTCGACCCGTGCGCCGGGCACCTGCGCCACCGCATCCTCGATCAGCCGGTGCAGCGCCGCCTCGACCTGCGCCGGGTCCTCCTCGGGGATCATCCGGCGGTCGATCTTCAGCACCACCTTGCCGGGGACGACGTTGGTGTTGGTGCCGCCCTCGATGCGGCCGACGTTGACATAGCCGTGGCGGATGCCCTTGACCGCACTCGTATGCCGGCGCAGGCGCACGTTCTCCTCGTACAGCGCCACCAGCACGCGGGTGGCGGCCTGCAGCGCGTCGATGGCGGTGTCGGGCACCGCGGCGTGACCCATCCGGCCGTGCACGGCCACCTCCATCTGCAGGCAGCCGTTGTGCGCGGTGACGACCTGGTAGCTGAAGCCGGCCGCGATCTCGAGGTCGGGCTTCGTCAGGCCGCGGTCGAGCAGCCACTTAGGGCCGAGTTCGCCGCCGAACTCCTCGTCGTAGGTGAACAGCAGATCCACGCCGCCGGCCAGCGGCACGCCGGCGGCCTCGAGCGCGCGGGTGGCGAAGGCGTAGGTCGAGAAGTCGCTCTTGCTGACCGCGGCGGCGCGGCCGTAGAGCCGGCCGTCGACGATCTCGGCGCCGTAGGGGTCGCGCGTCCAGCCCTCGCCCGGCGGCACGACGTCGCCGTGCGCGTTGAGCGCGACGATGCGCCCGCCCGCGCCGTAGCGGCGCCGGACCACGAGGTTGGTGACCGACTGCAGCCCGTGCTGCCGCACCAGGTCGGGCGGCACCTCGTGCGCCTGGGCGTCGAAGCCGAAGGCCGCGAGCAGCTCGCGCGTGCGCAGCGCGTGCGGCGTGTTGTTGCCGGGCGGCGTGTCGGTGGGCACGCGCACCAGCTCCTGCAGGAAGCGCACCTGTTCGTCGAAGTGGGCATCGACGAAGCGGTCGACGGCGTCGTGGGGGCCGGGCTGGCTCATGGGGTCTCCGAGGCGAGCTGCTCGAGCAGGCGCCCGAAGGCCTGCGCGCACAGGTCGATGTCGTGGCTGGTGGAGGACTCCAGCGGGTTGTGGCTGATGCCGGAGTTCTCGCCGCGGACGAAGAGCATCGCCTGCGGCATGATCTCGTGGAGCTTCATCGCGTCGTGGCCTGCGCCGCTGGGCATCCGGTGGACCGGCAGCCCGAGCGATGCGACCACGCGTTCCCACCGCGCCTGCCACGCGGGCGCGCTCGGTGCCGCCGCGACCCGCATCGTCTCCTCGATGCCGAAGGTCAGCCCGCGGCGGTCGCAGATGTCGCGCAGGGCGCCGAGCACGTCGTCGACGCAGGCATTGCGCACCGCGTCGTCCGGCGCGCGGATGTCGAGGCTGAACCGGCAGAGCCCCGGCACGACGTTGATCGAGCCCTTGGGCACCTCGAGCATGCCGACGGTGGCCACCAGGTCGGGGACGGCGCCGGCGCGGCGCTCGACGTGCAGGATCAGCTCGGCCGCGGCCGCCGCGGCGTCGCGCCGGCGGTCCATGGGCGTGGTCCCGGCGTGGCTGGCCGTGCCGACGATCTCGCCGACGCAGCGCACGCTGCCGTTGATGGAGGTCACCACGCCCAGCGGCAGATCCACCTCGTTGAGCACCGGACCCTGCTCGATGTGCACCTCGACGAAGCCGAGGTAGCGGCCCGGGTCGCGCCGCAGCTTCGGGATGTCCGCGATGCACAGGCCCGCGTGCTCCATCGCCTGCCGCATGGTGATGCCGTCGGCGTCGCGCTGGTCCAGCCAGGCCTCGTCGAAGCGGCCCGTCAGGGCGCCGGAGCCGAGGAAGGTGGCCTTGTAGCGCTGGCCCTCTTCCTCGGCGAAGCCCACGACCTCGATGCCGAAGGGCAGCCGGCGGCCGGCCCGCGACAGCTCGCGCACGCAGGCCATCGGCACGAGGATCCCGAGGCGCCCGTCGTACCTGCCGCCGTTGCGCACGGTGTCGTAGTGGCTGCCGGTCATCAGCCGGGGCGCCGCGGGCCGGGCCCCGTGGTAGACGCCCACCACGTTGCCCACGGCGTCGATCTCGACGTCGTCGAAGCCGCAGTCGGACTTCATCCAGTGCGCCAGCCGCTGGGCGACCGCGCGGTGCGCGTCGGTCAGGTAGGTTACCGTCAGCTCGCCGCGCTCGGCGTAGCCGGGGTCGCTGTGCGCCGCGAGGCGCTCGGCCCAGTCCCAGACCTGGTGGCCGAGCGCGGGCACGGCGGCGAACTTGTCGTCGAGCCGGATTTCCGCGATGCGATGGATGTTGCGCAGCGCCTCGGCGAACTCGAAGTCGCGCGGGTTGCGCAGCCGGCGCCTGAAGGTGTCGATGATCTGCTTCTTGCCCAGCCCGGTGCCCCGCGGCCCGCGCACGGCGAGGATGAACGGGAACGCGAACCGCGCGCCGTAGGCCGCGTTGAGCTGCTGGATCGTGGCCAGCTCCTCCGGCGTGCAGGCCGTCAGGCCCGCCTTGTCCTGCTCGTGGGTCGACTCGGCGGTCAGCGACTTGGCGATCATGGCCTTGCCGGCGAGCTCGGGGTGGGCGCGGATCAGCGCCAGCTGCGCCGCCGGCCCGGCGTCGCGCACGGCCGCCACCAGCGCGTGCTTCAGCGCGGCCAGCGTCGCGAAGGGGCGCTGCGCCCAGGCCGCCTCGGCGATCCACGGCGAGTGCTCGTAGGTGCCTTCGAGCAGGGCCGTGAAGGCGGCCTGCGTCGAGTCGTTCAGTCGATCGAGCGTCAGCGGCATGTCATTCCCAGACGAAGGCGGTGCGGGGGTCGAAGGGGTGCACGGCCTTCCAGTGCCGGGCGATGTCGATGCGGCGCGCCACCCACACGCGCTCGTGCGCCGCGACGTGGTCGAGGAAGCGCTGCAGCGCGCGCATGCGCCCGGGGCGGCCGAGCAGGCGGCAGTGCATGCCGATGCTCATCATCGACGGGCCGCCGTGGCCGTCGGCGGGGTCGCGGTCGCCCTCGGCGTAGTGCACGTCGAAGGCGTCGCGCAGGTACTCGAAGAACTCGTCGCCGTGGCTGTAGCCCTGCGGCAGCGCGAAGCGCATGTCGTTGCAGTCGAGCGTGTAGGGCACCACCAGGTGCGGCGCGAGCGCGCCGTCGCTGCGGCGCACCTGCAGCCACAACGGCAGGTCGTCGCCGTAGTAGTCGCTGTCGTACTCGAAGCCGCCGTGGTCGGCCACCAGGCGCCTCGTCGCGGGGCTGTCGCGGCCGGTGTACCAGCCCACCGGCCGGGTGCCGGTCAGGCGCTGGATCGCGTCCATGCCCAGGCGCATGTGCTCGCGCTCGACATCCTCGGGCACCGACTGGTAGTGGATCCAGCGCCAGCCGTGGCAGGCGATCTCGTGGCCGAGCTCCCCGAAGGCCTGCGTCACCTCGGGGCAGCGCTCCAGCGCCATGCCGACGCCGAACACCGTGAGCGGCAGGCCGCGGCGTTCGAACTCGCGCAGCAGCCGCCACACGCCCACGCGCGAGCCGTACTCGTACACGCCCTCCATGCTGAGGTGGCGGGCCGGGTAGGCGGCGGGGTTGAACATCTCCGACAGGAACTGCTCGCTGCCGGCGTCGCCGTGCAGCACGCTGTTCTCGCCGCCCTCCTCGTAGTTGAGGACGAACTGCAGCGCCACGCGCGCGCCGCCGGGCCAGCGCGGATGCGGCGGGTGGCGGCCGTGGCCGCGCAGGTCGCGCGGGTAGCGCTGGGCGCCTGCCGCCGGGGCGGCCGGGGTCGGGGAGGGTGCGGGTGCTGACACGGGGCTATCCCTTGGGCTTGAGCACGGACGCGAGGTCGGGCGTGCGCGGGTCGAGCCGCAGGTTGCGCTCGACGCTGGTGATGTGGTGCTCCATCAGGCGCGCGGCGGCGCGCGCGTCGCGGCGGGCCAGCGCCTCGACGATGTCCACGTGCTCGGCCTGCGAGTGCTCGGCCGAGTGGCCCGACTGGTACATCAGCGCGATCAGCTGCGAGCGCGACAGCAGGTCGGCCACCAGCTCGGCCAGCACGTCGTTGCCCAGCAGCTGCGCCAGCACGACGTGGAAGTCGGCCAGCAGCCGGGTGCGGCCCGGCACGTCGTCGCGCGCGACCGCGTGGCGCTCGTCGCGCAGGTGCGAGCGCAGCTGCTCGAGCTGCGCGTCGGTGATCTGCTGCGCCAGCTGCCGCACCATGCCGCCCTCCAGCAGGCGGCGCACCGCGAACACCTGGCGCGCCTCGTCGATGCCGGGCGTGGCGACGAAGGCGCCCCGGGCCGGCTCGAGCGTGACCAGGCGGTCGCTGCTCAGGCGGTTGAGCGCCTGCCGCACCACCGTGCGCGAGACCGAGAACACGTCGGCGATCTGCTGCTCGACCAGCTTGGTGCCGGGCATCAGCCGGCGCTCGACGATGGCGCCGGTGATCGAAGCCACGATGTCGTCGGTGGTGCTCGGCGCGGCACGCTGGGGCCGCGCCGGCTCGACGACGCGCAACGGGATCCGGGTGTCCTTGGCCATGGGTCCGCTCGGCATCGACGATGTGAAAGTGTATACAATCTTCTGAGCAACGGTAATCGCGGGCGCGACTTCTGGCCGCAGGCCCGGGTAAACGCTAGATAATGTAGTACACAAAATTGTATACCGTATAGGGGTCGCAGCGGGTCCGGGCCCGGCGGCACCCGGGGCTCCTGCAGCCTGCGGGGCCGGCGCCCGGCAGACGCGACGATCCAGCCTCACAGGGCCCGCCGTGGTGGGGAGACGATGCGGTTCGCGCCCACTGCCGGTCAGGCAGCGCGGCCGGCACCGGAGGTCTTCGCATGGAAGCCTACCTGCTCGACTGGGTCAGCCTGCTGCTGCGCTGGGCCCACGTCATCACGGCGATCGCCTGGATCGGTGCGTCGTTCTACTTCGTGCTGCTCGACAACAGCCTGACGCAGCCGCAGGACGCCGACCTGAAGGCCAAGGGCGTCGACGGCGAGCTGTGGGCCGTGCACGGCGGCGGCTTCTACCACTCCAGCAAGTACATGCTCGCGCCGCGCTGGCGTGCGCTGCCCGACAACCTGCACTGGTCGTACTGGGAGAGCTACTCGACCTGGCTGACGGGCTTCGCGCTGTTCACGGTGATGTACCTGTACCAGGCGGGCACCTTCCTGATCGACCGCAGCGTGCACGACTGGTCGCCCGCGGCGGCGGTGACCGCGGCGCTCGGCTTCCTGGTGGTGTTCTGGCTCGTCTACGACGCGATCTGCCGCACGCTCGGGCAGCGCCAGCGCGGCGACCTGGTGGTGGGCCTGTGCGTGACGGCCTTCGTGGTGTTCGCGTCGTGGCTGGCCTGCCAGCTGTTCGCGGGCCGCGCGGCCTTCCTGCTGGTGGGCGCGATGCTGGCCACCGCGATGAGCGCCAACGTGTTCTTCTGGATCATCCCGGGGCAGCGCAAGGTGATCGCGCAGCTGCGCGCGGGCCAGGCGCCCGACCCGATCCACGGCCGGCGCGGCAAGCAGCGCAGCGTGCACAACACCTACTTCACGCTGCCGGTGATCGTGGCGATGCTGTCCAACCACTACGGCTGGCTGTACCAGGGTCCGAACAACTGGCTGGTGCTGGTGCTGCTGATGCTGGCCGGCGCGCTGATCCGCCACAGCTTCGTCGCCCGGCACCGCGCCCACGTGCTGGGCCGCCGCGCGCCCTGGGAGTACGCCGTCGTGGGCACCGTGGTGCTCGTGGGGCTGGCGGTGTGGATGGCGCCGAAGCCGCCGAGCCCGGCGCAGGCCGCGGCGGCGCGGCAGCCGGTGGCCTACGCCGAGGTGCGCGCCATCGTCGACCAGCGCTGCGCGATGTGCCACAACGCGCAGCTGGCGCAGAAGAACGTCGCGCTGCACGACGCGACCGAGCTGAAGCGCCACGCCCAGGCCGTGTACCAGCAGGTGGTGGTGCTGCGGCTGATGCCGCTGAACAACGCCACCGCCATCACCGACGCCGAGCGCGACGCGATCCGGCGCTGGTACGAGGCCGGCGCGCCGGTGAACTGAGAAGCCGTTGACGAACACCCGACCACCCGATGCAGGGAGACACACGATGGGACGCCTGAGCACACACGTCCTCGACACCGCCCATGGCTGCCCGGCCGCGGGCATGCGCGTGACGCTGCAGCGGATCGCCGAGGACGGCACGCCGCACACCGTCAAGGAGATCACCCTCAACGCCGACGGCCGCAACGACGGCGGGCCGCTGCTGGACGCCGCGTCGATGGCGCGCGGGCGCTGGTGCCTGGCCTTCGAGGTCGCGGCCTACTTCCGCGGCCGCGGCGTCGAGCTGCCGGAGCCGCCCTTCGTGGACGTGGTGCGGATCGACTTCGGCATCGCCGACGTCGCCGGCCACTACCACGTGCCGCTGCTGGTCAGCCCCTACGGCTACAGCACCTATCGCGGGTCGTGAGCGCGGCCGCGGCGCGCAGGCGCCCCGGTGCGGTCGGCTGCAAAGCGGCTGGCAGGGCGGGCGCAAGCGCGGCGGCCCGCAGCGCAGACCGGACGGGTATACCCGGTACAACAATGAGTACCACGCTGTATACACTTTGATCCGGTCGCCGCGGGTTCCCGACTCCGGGATCGCGACCCTCGCTCCTCACAGAACCCGCCGTGGTGAGGGGAAGTGTGCGCCGGCCAGGCCACGGCTTCCCCTCGACGGAACGCCTTCACGGCCGCACGGCGCGTCTGCCGAGGAGACGAGTCGATGTCCGCCCCTGCTGTCCACCCCGTGGACGAACTGCTCCCGCCCGGCCGCCTCACGGCGCTCGGCCTGCAGCACGTGCTGGTCATGTATGCCGGTGCCGTGGCCGTGCCGCTGATCGTTGGCCGGGCGCTGCAGCTCGGCCCCGAGCAGATCGTCATGCTGATCCAGGCCGACCTGTTCTGCTGCGGCATCGTGACGCTGATCCAGGCCTTCGGGGCCACCCGCTGGTTCGGCATCCGGCTGCCGGTGATGATGGGCGTCACCTTCGCCGCCGTCGGACCCATGGTGGCGATGGCAGGCTCGATGCCCGGGGTCGAGGGCGCCGGCCGCATCTTCGGCGCGATCATCGCCGCCGGGGCGATCTCGATCCTGCTGGCGCCGCTGGTCAGCCGGATGCTGCGCTTCTTCCCGCCGGTGGTCACCGGGACGATCATCGCCGTCATCGGCATCAGCCTGATGCGGGTGGGCATCCAGTGGATCTTCGGCGTGCCCGTCGGCCCCACCGCGCCCGCGGTGGTCGACCCGGCGCATGCGCAGTGGCTGGCGCAGGTCAAGGCGCTGGCCGGCACGGCGCCCGCCTCCGGCGGCGCGGCCGTGGTGCCCGCCGTCGTGCCCGCGCTGCCGCCCGGGCTGTCGCTGTCGCCCACGCTGCCCAACCCGAAGTACGCGCCGCTGCCGCACGTGGCCATCGCCGGGCTGTCGCTGGTGGCCATCCTCGTCATCGCGCGCTTCGCCCGCGGCTTCCTCGCCAACATCTCGGTGCTGCTGGGCATCGTCGTGGCCGCTGTCGTGGCCACGTCGATGGGGCTGATGAACTTCGACAAGGTGGCCAAGGCCAACTGGTTCGACTTCGTGCTGCCCTTCGAGATCGCGCGGCCGGTGTTCGACCCGGTGCTGGTGCTGACGATGACGCTGGTGATGATCGTCGTGATGATCGAGTCCACCGGCATGTTCCTGGCGCTGTCGGACATCACCGGCCGGCCGATCGACCGCGGCCAGCTGTCGGCCGGCCTGCGCGTCGACGGGCTGGGCACGATGATCGGCGGCATCTTCAACACCTTCCCCTACACCAGCTTCTCGCAGAACGTGGGCCTGGTGGGCGTGACCGGGGTGAAGAGCCGCTACGTCTGCGTGGCCGCCGGAGTGATCCTCGTGCTGCTGGCGCTGCTGCCCAAGATGGCGGCGCTGGTCGAGTCGCTGCCCACCTTCGTGCTCGGCGGCGCGGGGCTGGTGATGTTCGGCATGGTGGCGGCCACCGGCATCCGCATCCTGGCCGGCGTCGACTACCAGGGCAACCGCAACAACCTGTTCATCGTCGCCGTGTCGATCGGCATCGGCATGATCCCGCTGATCGCGCCGAAGTACCTGCAGTGGATGCCGCACGCGATCCACCCGCTGATCGAGTCGGGCATCCTGCTGGCGTCGCTGTCGGCGGTGCTGCTGAACCTGTTTTTCAACGGCGCGCGTGGCGACGCGCGCGGGGCCGTCGAGGCGGCCAAGGCGGCGCAGGCGCACTGAGCGGGCGGCGCCAGCCCCGGGGCCCGGCGCGCGGTCGGGCCCGCTCCTACAGGGTTTCACCAGGGTTGACGCACCCTGTGTTTAGTTGAATAAACACGACTAAGCAGCGGGCCGCGGGCACGCTGCCCCGACGCCGCCCGATCGACGGCGCGGCGGTCGCACCGAGTGCGCACACCACCACTGAGGAGACAAGGCATGACATTCCCGATCCGCCGTTCCCTGAGCGTCGCCGCCACGCTGGCGGCGCTGTCGCTCGGCGCCCCCTCGGCCTTCGCGCAGGGCAAGACGCTGACCCTGTGCTGGGCCGCCTGGGACCCGGCCAACGCGCTGGTGGAACTGAGCAAGGACTTCACCGCCAAGACCAAGATCAACATGAAGTTCGAGTTCGTCCCCTGGCCGAACTTCGCCGACCGGATGCTCAACGAGCTCAACAGCAAGGGCAAGCTGTGCGACCTGATGATCGGCGACAGCCAGTGGATCGGCGGCTCTGCCGAGAACGGCCACTACGTCAAGCTGAACGACTTCTTCGCCAAGAACAACATCAAGATGAGCGACTTCCTGCCGGCCACGGTGTACGCCTACAGCACGTGGCCCAAGGGCAGTCAGAACTACTACGCGCTGCCGGCGATGGGCGACGCGCTGGGCTGGACCTACCGCAAGGACTGGTTCGCCCGGCCGGCGCTGCGGGACGAGTTCCGCAAGAAGCACAACCGCGACCTGGCCCCGCCCAAGACCTGGACCGAGCTCAAGCAGGTCGCCGAGTTCTTCCAGGGACGCGAGATCGACGGCAAGAAGGTCTACGGGGCGGCCATCTTCACCGAGCGCGGCTCCGAGGGCATCACGATGGGCGTGACGGCCGCGATGTACAGCTGGGGCCTGCAGTACGACGACCCGAAGAAGCCTTACAGCATGGCCGGTTTCACCAACAGCAAGGACGCCATCGAGGCCCTGGACTTCTACAAGTCGCTCTACAAGTGCTGCACGCCCCCGGGCTACAACAACGCCTACATGCAGGAGGGGCTGGACGCGTTCAAGAGCGGCCAGGTCGCGATGCAGATGAACTGGTTCGCCTTCTTCCCCGGCCTGTTCAAGGACGAGAAGGTCGGCGGCAACAGGATCGGCTTCTTCGTCAACCCCCGGCAGAAGGTCGCCGCCTCCACGCTGGGCGGCCAGGGCATCTCGGTCGTCAGCTACTCGCCCAACCGGGCCGAGGCGCTCGAGTACATCAAGTGGTTCGCACAGGCCGACGTGCAGAAGAAGTGGTGGTCGCTGGGAGGCTACTCGTGCCACAACGCCGTGCTGAAGGACCCCGGCTTCGCGAAGACCGCGCCGTTCGCGGCCGACTTCCTCGAGGCAATGGGCGGCGTCAAGGACTTCTGGCAGGAGCCCGCCTACGCCCAGCTGCTGCTGGCGATGCAGAAGCGAGTGCATGACTTCGTCGTCGCCGACAAGGGCACCGCGAAGGAGGCGATGGACGCGCTGGTGGCCGACTGGACGAAGGTGTTCAAGGAAGAGGGCAAGATCAAGTAGCCCTGCCCCGGTTGCGGCCGGCGCCCCGAGCGGGCGCCGGCCGCCCCGCAGTGGCACCCGGACACGCCATGTCGAGGCTCGACCCCGTTGCGCAGCGCGCCGCTGCCGCCACCCCGCCCGTGGTGGCCGCACGCCTGCGCGGCCTGTCCGACCGCGCGCTCGCGTGGCTGTTCATCGCGCCGACGATGGTCCTGCTGCTGGCGATCAACATCTTCCCGCTGCTGTGGACGATCCGGCTGTCGTTCACCAACTACCGGGCCAACCGGCCCAACGCGGCGGTCCTGGACATCGGCCTCACCCACTACCGCAGCATCCTCACCGACCCCGACGTCTGGGCCGCGATGCAGGCCACCGCGCACTTCGTCTTCTGGACGCTGCTGCTGCAGACGCTGATCGGCTTCTTCCTCGCGTGGCTGATCGACCGCAAGTTCCGCGGCCACGACTTCTGGACCACCGTGATCCTGATCCCGATGATGCTCAGCCCCGCGGTGGTGGGCAACTTCTGGGTCTTCCTGTACCAGCCGCAGATCGGCCTGTTCAACTACGCGGTCAGCTTCTTCACCGGCATCCCGCCGTCGAGCTTCGAGATGCTCGGGTCGGTGCGGCTCGCGCCCTGGGCGATCGTCATCGTCGACACCTGGATGTGGACGCCGTACGTGATGCTGATCTGCCTGGCCGGGCTGCGCAGCATCCCCGACTACATCTACGAGGCGGCCGAGGTCGACCGGGCGTCGAAGTGGCGCCAGTTCTGGGGCATCACGCTGCCGATGGCGCTGCCCTTCATCATGCTGGCGGTGCTGTTCCGCGGCATCGAGAACTTCAAGATGTTCGACATGGTCAACCTGCTGACCAACGGCGGGCCCGGCTCGACCACCGAGGTGGCCTCGATCACGCTCAAGCGCGAGGCCTTCGAGAAGTGGCGCACCGGCTACTCCTCGGCCTTCGCGATCATCCTGTTCGTGGCGGTGTTCGGCCTGGCCAACATCTACGTCAAGGCCCTCAACGCGGTGAAGAACCGGTGAGCACCGTCGCCCACTCCGTCGTCGAGCCCGGCGCACGCTCCAAGGCGCTGGCGATGGCCGTCGTCGTGCTGTACGCGCTGCTGACCATGGTGCCGCTCGCGTGGATCGTGCTGACCAGCCTGAAGAGCCCGCCCGACTCGATCAGCTATCCGCCCAAGGTGCTGTTCGAGCCGACGCTGGAGGGCTACTGCAACCTGTTCACGACGCGCTCGCGCCAGACGGCCGATTACATCGCGTCGCTGCCGCCGCCCGACGACCGCTGCGAGGCCATCGCGCGCGCTCGCAACATGGTGGTCGCCGGACCGAGCAACTACGCGCCGCGCTTCGTCAACTCGCTGATCATCGCCTTCGGCTCCACCTTCGTCTCGGTGGTGCTGGGCACGATGGCCGCCTACGCCTTCAGCCGCTTCCGCGTACCCGGCAAGGACGACCTGCTGTTTTTCATCCTGTCCACGCGCATGATGCCGCCGATCGCGGTGGCGATCCCGATCTTCCTGATGTACCGCGAGCTCGGCCTGTCGGACACGCGGCTCGGGATGATCCTGCTGTACAGCGCGATCAACGTCTCGCTGGCGGTGTGGCTGATGAAGGGCTTCATCGACGAGATCCCGCGCGAGTACGAGGAGGCCGCGCTGGTGGACGGCTACACCCGGCTGCAGGCCTTCTTCAAGGTCGTGCTGCCGCAGGCCACCACCGGCATCGTCGCCACCGCGATCTTCTGCCTGATCTTCGCCTGGAACGAGTACGCCTTCGCGGTGCTTCTGACCAGCGGCGAGGCGCAGACAGCGCCCCCCTTCATACCGATCATCATCGGCGAGGGCGGCCAGGACTGGCCGGCCGTGGCCGCGGGGACGACGCTGTTCCTGCTGCCGATCCTCGTGTTCACCGTGCTGCTGCGGCGCCACCTGCTGCGTGGCATCACCTTCGGGGCGGTGCGCAAGTGAAGCGCTGGTTCCGCCGCGGGCCCTGGGAGGCGGTGGCCTCGGTCGTCATCGGCGCCGGGGTGCTGATGCTTCTGCAGCCGTTCTCGATCACGCTGTACACCTACTCCTTCGTGACCACGCTGGCCGGCGTCGTGCTGTTCACCGTGGTCTCGAAGTTCCCCGACTGAGCGCGCCCGCCGCTCGCCGAGCCGCCCCTGCCCGATGGCCGAGATCCGAGTCGAGAAGCTGCGCAAGGCCTTCGGCGACTTCGTCGCCGTGCGTGATTCGACCTTCACGGTGGCCGACGGCGAGTTCGTCTGCCTGCTTGGACCCTCGGGCTGCGGCAAGACGACCACGCTGCGGATGATCGCGGGGCTCGAGCTGCCCACCGGCGGCCGCATCCTGCTCGGCGGCGAGGACGTGACGATGCAGCGCGCCTCGCTCCGCGACATCGCCTTCGTGTTCCAGCTGTTCGCGCTGTACCCGCACCTGAACGTGCGCGCCAACATCGCGTTCCCGCTGCAGTGCCAGGGCGTGCGCGGCGCCGAACTGGCGCGCCGTGTCGAGCAGGCGGCGGCAACGCTGCGCATCACGCACCTGCTCGACGCCCGGGTGTCGGGCCTGTCAAGCGGCGACCGCCAGCGCGTCGCGCTCGGCCGCGCGATCGTCCGCGAGCCCAAGGCCTTCCTGATGGACGAGCCGCTGGGTGCGCTCGACGCCGAGTTCCGCCACCTGATGTGCGGCGAACTGCGCGCGCTGCACGACCGGCTGCGTGCCACCACCGTCTACGTCACGCACGACCAGTCCGAGGCGATGACGATGGCCGACCGCATCGCGGTGATGAACCTGGGCACGATCGAGCAGCTCGCCTCGCCGCAGGAGATCTACGACCGGCCGGCGACGACCTTCGTGGCCGAGTTCATCGGCTCGCCGCCGATGAACCTGCTGCCGTGTGCCGCCGGTGCCGACGGCCTACGGCCGGGCGCCGACCGCGTGCGCGTGGGCGGTGTCGAGCTGGCGATGCCGGCGCTCGCTGAAGGCGCGGCCGGACCCGAGTTCGTGCTCGGCGTGCGGCCCGAGCACGTGGAGCTGGCCGACGACGCGCCCTTGCGCGCCTCGGTCTACGGCACCGAGTACCTGGGCACCCTGCAGGTGGTCACGCTGACACTTGCCGACGGGCGCACGACGCTGCGCGCCCGGGTGCGCTCGGAGCTGCCGGTGCGGGCCGGCGACCAGGTCGGGCTGCGGCTGGCGCCCGGCAGGCTGTCGCTGTTCTCGCGCGCCGACGGGCGCGCGCTGCGCTCGGCACTGCACGACGGAGCGGCCCATGGCTGAGTTCCGGCTCGACGGCGTCTCCAAGCGCTTCGGCGCGGTGCAGGCGCTGCGCGACCTGACGCTGCACGCCGCCGACGGCGAGTTCGTCGTGCTGCTCGGCCCCACCGGGGCCGGCAAGACCACGACGCTGCGGCTGCTGGCCGGCCTGGAGCGTGCCGACACGGGCCACGTGACCATCGGCGGCGCCGACGTCACGTCGCTGTCGCCGGCCGGGCGCGACGTGACCTTCGTCTTCCAGCAGTACTCGCTGTACCCGCACCTGACGGTGCGCGACAACCTCGCCTTCCCGCTGCGCTCGCCGGCGCGGCGCTGGGACGCCGCACGCATCGACGCCAAGGTGCGCGAGGTGGCCGCACTGCTGCGCATCGACGACAAGCTCGACAACAAGGCCACGCGGCTGTCGGGCGGGCAGATGCAGCGCGTGGCGATCGGCCGCGCGCTGGTGCGCGCCCCGCAGGTGGCGCTGATGGACGAGCCGCTGTCTTCGCTGGACGCCAAGCTGCGCGGCGAGCTGCGCGTGGAGCTCAAGCGCATCCAGCGCGAGCTCGGCACGACCATCCTGTACGTGACCCACGACCAGACCGAGGCGATGACGCTGGCCACCCGCATCGGCGTGCTCGATCAGGGGCGGCTGGTGCAGGTGGGCACGCCGCGCGACATCTACGAGCGGCCGGCCAGCGTCTACGTGGCCACGCGGCTGGGCAGCCCGGCGATCAACCTGCTGCCGCGCGCGTTGCTGCCGCGTCTGGCCGCGCCGGAGGCGACCGCGACGATCGGCGCGCGCACCGAGCACCTGCGGGTGCGGCGTGCCGCCGGTGGCGCGGGCATCGGCCGCGTGCGCTGGATCGAGCACCTGGGCGACGCCAACCACCTGCACCTGCGCGTGGCCGACGGCGGCGACGAGCACGACCTCGTCATCCTCACCGACCCCGGTGCCGGCCTCGTGGTCGGCGACGCGGTGGAGGTCGACTTCGTCGCCCCGCTGTTCTTCGGCGCCGACGGGCGCCGCATCGAGGCCTGACACACTCCCGCCCCACCCATGGACATCCAGCTCGCGCGCCGCATCGTCGAGGCCCTGGCCGACCGCATCGTGGCCGAGGCCGACACGCTGACCGCCCTCGACCAGGCCATCGGCGATGGCGACCACGGCCTGAACATGAAGCGCGGCTTCGAGGCGGTGCGCGCCGAGCTCGACGCGCTGGCCGCCGGTGGCGTGCCCGCGCTGTGGAGCGGCGTCGGCCGCACGCTGGTGATGAAGGTGGGCGGCGCGTCGGGGCCGTTGTACGGCACGCTGTTCCTGCAGCTGGGCAAGTCGTGGCCGGCGACCCCCGACGCGGCCGGGCTGGCGCGCTGCCTGGAGGAGGCCGTGGCCGCGGTGGCCGCGCGCGGCAAGTCGCAGGCCGGCCAGAAGACGATGCTCGACGTGCTGCTGCCGGTGGCGGCGCGCGTGGCCGCGGGCGACCGGCCGGCGGCGCTGCGCGCGCACGCCGCGGCGGCCGCCGAGGCCACCGTGCCGATGCTGGCCGAGCGCGGCCGGGCGTCGTTCCTGAAGGAGCGCTCGATCGGGCACCTGGACCCGGGGGCGCACTCGAGCCGCCTGATGATCGAGGCGGTGTGTGACGTTCTGGAAGAACTCGGATGAGCAACGGCAACACAAACGTCGGCATCGTGATCGTGTCGCACTCGCCCGACGTGGCGCGCGGCGCGGCCGACATGGTGCGGCAGATGGTGGGTGGCGGGATCCCGCTGGCGTGGACGGGCGGCAACCCCGACGGTGGCCTCGGCACGTCGGTCGAGGGCATCCTGCAGGCGATCGACGCCGCGTGGTCCGAGG
The DNA here is from genome assembly GCA_020248915.1 of Rubrivivax sp. GTDB lineage: Bacteria > Pseudomonadota > Gammaproteobacteria > Burkholderiales > Burkholderiaceae_C > Rubrivivax. Next base: position 100,135 of record JADCGP010000009.1, read on the forward strand.
CCGGCGTGGCGATCCTGGTCGACCTCGGCGGGGCCGAGACCAACAGCGAGATGGCCATCGAGATGCTGCCCGAGCCGCGCCGCGGCCGCGTCGTCATCTGCGACGCGCCGGTGGTCGAGGGCGCGGTGATGGCGGCCACCGAGGCCTGGGGCGGCTCGGACCTGCAGACCGTGCGCCGCACCGCCGAGGAACTCGGCGAGCGGCCGGAGTGACGGCGATGCAGGCCGAAGGCACGGTGCTGCTGCTCCACGCCGCGGGCCTGCACGCGCGGCCGGCCGTGACGTTGACCAAGACCGCCAAGACCTTCCGCGCCAAGGTGCAGGTGGCCGCCGACCCGGCCGGTCCGTGGATCGACGCGAAGAGCGTGGTCCGCGTGATGGGCATGAAGACGCCGGCGCGCACGCTGCTGCACCTGCGTGCCGAGGGCGACGACGCCCAGGCCGCGGTGGATGCGCTGGTGCGGCTGGTCAACGACGACTTTCAGGGAGGGCCCGAGTGACGCGGCTGGTCGGCCAGGCGGCGGCGCCGGGCCTGGCGCTCGGCCGCGTCGTCGAGTGGCCGGCGGCCGGTGGCGCCGCGGTGCACGAAGCCGCGCCGCCGCGCACGCTGCCCGAGGCGCTCGAGCAGGCCGCGGCGCAGCTGCGCGAGCTGCGCGAACGCACCGACTCGGCCGAGGCGCGCGCGATCCTCGAGTTCCAGGTGGAGTTCCTCGGCGACCCGGCTCTGCTCGAGCCGGCGCTGCCGCTGCTGCAGCAGGGCAGTGACCCTGCCGCGGTCTGGTGCGCGGCGATCGACGCCCAGATCGCCGACTTCGAGGCGTCCGACGACGACTACTTCCGCCATCGCGTCGGCGACCTGCGCGACATGCGCGCGCGCGTGCTGGCGGTGCTGGCCGGCCAGGCCGCGGCCGAGGTCGAGCTGCCGGCCGATGCGATCGTGGTCGCCGACGACATCGCGCCCTCGCGCTTCCTGGCCACGCGCTGGGGGCCGCGCCAGGCCGTCGTGCTGCGCGGCGGCTCGCCCACCGCGCACGTGGCGCTGCTGGCGCGCTCGCGCGCGCTGCCGATGGTGGTGGCGCTGGGCACGGCGCCGATCCCGCCCGGCAGCACGGCCATCGTCGACGGCGGCGCCGGCACGGTGGAGCTCGCACCCGACCCGCAGGCGCTGGCGCGCTTCGAGCAGCGCCGCGACGCGCTGGAGCAGGGCCGCCGCGCGGCCGAGCGCAGTGCCGCCGGGCCTGCCCGCACGCGCGGCGGCGAGCGCGTGCAGGTGCTGCTGAACGTGTCCGACGCGACCGAGCTCGAAGGCGTCGATCCGGCTTTGTGCGACGGCATCGGCCTGGTGCGCACCGAGTTGATGTTCGCCGAGGGCCCGCCCGACGAGGCCACCCAGCTCGCGGCCTACGGCCGGCTGCTGCACTGGGCCGGCGGCCGGCAGGTGGTGGTGCGCACGCTGGACGCCGGCGGCGACAAGCCGGTGCCCGGCTGGTCGATGCCGCACGAGGCCAACCCCTTCCTCGGCACGCGCGGCCTGCGCCTGTCGCTGCGCCAGGCCGAGGGCTTCAAGGTGCAGCTGCGCGCGCTGCTGCGTGCCGCCGCAGGTGGCGACGGGCTGCGCATCCTGCTGCCGATGGTGACCGACGCCGCCGAGGTGGCCGCGGTGCGCGCGCTGGTGGCGGCCTGCGCCGACGAGCTGCGCGGCGCCGGGCTGGCGCACCGGCTGCCGCCGCTGGGCGTGATGGTCGAGGTGCCGGCCGCGGCGCTGGCGCTGGACCGCCTGGGCCCGATCGACTTCGCCTCGATCGGCTCCAACGACCTGCTGCAGTACACGATGGCGGCAGCGCGCGACAACCCGCGGGTCAGCCCGCTGGCCGACGCCGCGCACCCCGGCTTCGAGCGGCTGCTCGGGCTGGTGGTCCAGGGGGCGGCGGCCGCGGGCATCCCGCTGTCGCTGTGCGGCGACCTGGCGGCGCAGCCGGCGCAGGTGCCGCGGCTGCTGGCCGCGGGGCTGCGCTCGCTGTCGATGCCGGCCGCGGCCGTGGGTGCCGTCAAGCAGGCCATCGCGGGCTGGCCGGCGGCGCCGCACGAACCGCCCGCCGGCGCTGGCTGACACGGCGGACAATCCGCGCCCCTGTCGTCTCGACAGCCCTCCAGCGCCACCGAGCCACGCACGCACCATGGGTACCCCGATCGACACCGGCACCGCGGTGGCCGCCTACAAGCAGATCCTGCGCGAGGCGCTCGAGAAGCGCCCGGCCGGCATCCGCCGCCGGCTGGCCGAGGTGCTGGGCAAGAACCGCAGCTTCATCACCCACCTGTCCAACCCGGCGTACTCGACGCCGATCCCGGCGCGCTATGTCGACTCGATCCTCGCGGTGTGCCACTTCTCGCTCCCCGAGCGTGAGGCCTTCCTCGCCGCCTACGAGAAGGCCCACCCCGGCAAGCTGGCGCGGCCGGCCGCGCACGCGGCGCTGCGCACGGTGACGATGCACCTGCCCGACCTCGAGGACCCCGACCGCAACGCGCAGCTCGAGCGCATGCTGCACGACATGGCGTTCCGCGTCGCCCACCTGATCCAGGCCGCGGCGCAGGACGCCGCCACCGCCGAGCCCCGGCCTGAAGGAGACCGCCGATGAAGAAGTTCGTCAACGCCATCGACCAGCTGATCCCGCAGAGCCTGGCGGGCTTCGCCGCCGCGCACGCCGACATCGTCGAGCTCGGTGCCGAGGGCAAGTTCGTCCGGCGACGCCGGCTGCAGCCGGGCAAGGTCGCGCTGGTGTCCGGCGGCGGCTCGGGCCACGAGCCGCTGCACGCCGGCTTCGTCGGCCGCGGCATGCTCGACGCGGCCTGCCCGGGGCAGGTGTTCACGTCGCCCACGCCCGACCAGATGGCCGAGGCCGCGGCGGCCGTGGACACCGGCGCCGGCGTGCTCTACATCGTCAAGAACTACGAAGGCGACGTGATGAACTTCGAGATGGCCGCCGAGATGGCGGCCGGCCGTGTGGCGCGCGTGCTCACCGACGACGACGTCGCGGTCGAGAAGTCGACCTGGTCGACCGGCCGCCGCGGCGTGGCCGGCACGCTGGTGGTCGAGAGGATCGTCGGCGCGGCGGCCGAGGCCGGGGCCGACCTGGAGGCCTGTCGCGCACTGGGTCAACGCGTCAACGACGCCACGCGCTCGATCGGCGTGGCGCTGACGAGCTGCACCGTGCCCGCCGCCGGCAAGCCCACCTTCGAGCTCGGCGAGGCCGAAATGGAGTTCGGCGTCGGCATCCACGGCGAGCCCGGGCGCCGGCGCGTGCCGCTGGCCGGCGCGACGGAGATCGCGCGCGAGATGGCCGCCGCCATCTGCACCGACTTCGCCGGCCGCCGCGGCCCGGCGCTGCTGCTGGTCAACGGCTTCGGCGGCACGCCGGCCATCGAGCTGTACCTGATGTACGACGAGTTGCGCCGCGCCTTCGAGGCCGAGGGCTTCGCCGTCGCGCGCTCGCTGGTGGGCAGCTACGTCACCTCGCTCGAGATGGCCGGCTGCTCGGCCACGCTGACGCTGCTGGACGACCAGAGCACGGCGCTGTGGGACGCGCCGGTGCACACCGCCGCGCTGCGCTGGGGCGCCTGAGGCCGCGCCGCGACGCACGGCGCAACGCAAGAAGCACCGCACGACGCATCGCACGCAGGATTGCACTCGGGCGCGCACGCAGACACGCGCGCACGCCTGAACGCACGGAGGCACGCATGGGACAGATCCACTTCCGCAACGTCCGCGTCATCGACGGCAGCGGCGCGGCGCCCTACGCCGGCGAGGTGCTGGTCGAGGGCAACCGCATCGTCGAGGCCGGCCCGCGCGTGCGCGCCGCCGCCGGCGCGCAGACGATCGACGGCGCCGGCGCGACGCTGATGCCGGGGCTGGTGGAGTCGCACTCGCACCTGAGCTTCCTCGACACGCCCGACCTCGAGAGCCTGGGCTACGTGCCGGTGGAGGAACACCTGCTGCGCACGCTGAAGAACGCGCGCCGGATGCTCGACCAGGGCTTCACGTCCTGCGTCAGCGCGGCGGCCGCCAAGCCGCGGCTGGACGTCGTGCTGCGCAACGCGATCGACGCCGGCGACCACCCCGGCCCGCGCACCTTGGCGGCCACGCCGGAGCTCACCGTCTCCGGCGGCCTGGGCGACGTGAACCTGTGGCACATGCAGCGCTCGACCTTCGCGCTGGTGTGCAACGGCGCCGACGAGTTCCGCAAGACCGCGCGCGAGATGGTGCGCGAGGGCGTCGACACGCTGAAGATCAACCCCTCGGGCGACGAGTTCGTGCCGCACGCGCGCGCCAACCAGACCGTCATGACCGAGGCCGAGATCGCCGCCGTGTGCGACGTGGCGCACGCGCACGGCAAGGCGATCGCCGCCCACGCGCGCAGCGCCGGCGCGGTGAAGCTGTGCGTCAAGCACGGGGTGCAGCGCATCTACCACGCCACGCTGTGCGACGACGAGGCGCTGCAGGCGCTGGTGGACGCGCGCGACCGCGTCTTCGTCGCCCCCACCATCGGCATCACGATCGCCACGCTCTACGAGGCGGGCCCCTGGGGCCTGACGACCGAGGCGGCCGAGGCGATGGGCATGAAGCTCGAGCTCGATGCCGCGATCGCCAACATGAAGAAGCTCAAGGCCGCCGGCGTGCGCGTGCTGCCCGGCGGCGACTACGGCTTCGCGTGGAACCCGATCGGCCGCAACGCGCGCGACCTGCAGCACTTCGTCGAGCGGCTGGGCCACACGCCGCTGGAGGCGATCCACGCCGCCACCGCGCTCGGCGGGCAGATGATGGGACGCAGCGATCTCGGGCTGGTGCGCGCCGGTGCGCTCGCCGACCTGCTGCTGGTCGACGGCGACCCGTCGCAGGACGTGTCGATCCTGCAGGACGCGCAGCGGCTCCTGGGCATCATGAAGGACGGCCGCTTCCACAAGGATCCGCGGCGCTAGCCGGCCGGCCCGCTCCCCGCCTCGTCGCGCACGACGCGGCCGTCGACCAGCTCGACCACGCGGTCGCAGCGTGCGGCCAGCCGCGGGTCGTGGGTGACGATGACGAACGAGGTGCGGCGCTCGCCGTGCATGCGGCGCAGCAGCGCGAAGGCCTCGTCGGAGGAGGCGCGGTCGAGGTTGCCGGTGGGCTCGTCGGCCAGCACCAGCGGCGGGTCGTGCACCAGCGCGCGCGCGATGGCCACCCGCTGCTGCATGCCGCCGGACAGCTCGCCCGGTCGCTTGTGCATCGCCTGCGCCAGGCCGACGGCGGCGAGCAGCTCGCGCGCGCGGGCGCGGTCGGCGGCGCCGACGCGGCCGTCGCGCAGCAGCGCCGGCAGCGTCACGTTCTCCTCGGCCGTGAAGGCGGGCAGCAGGTGGTGGAACTGGAACACGAAGCCGAGCGTCGCGCGGCGGCGCAGCGTCAGCGCCGCGTCGTCCAGCGTCGACACGTCCTCGCCCTGCAGGCGGTAGCGTCCCGAGGTCAGGGGCTCGAGCAGCCCGAGGATGTTCAGCAGCGTGCTCTTGCCCGAGCCCGAGGGGCCGATCAGGGCCAGGAACTCGCCCGGCCCCACCGCGAGGTCGATGCCGCGCAGCACCTCGGCCTCGTTCGGGCGGCCGACGTTGTAGCGCTTGTGCACGTCGGCCAGCTCGACGAGCGGCGCGGGCGCCGCCGGCGCGGTGCCCGTCACAGCCGGATCGCCTGCGCCGGATCGAGCGCGGCGGCGCGGCGCGCCGGCGCGATGGCGGCGAGCACGCCGCACACCGTGGCCAGCGCGGCGGCCTGCAGCAGCAGCGCGGGCTCCAGCGTGATCGGGAACAGCGGCGCGCCGTCGGAGCCCCTGACGAAGGCCGTGAAGGCCCAGACCAGCACCGCCGCCAGCAGCACGCCGAGCGCCGAGCCGACTGCGCCGACGATGGCGCCCTGCAGCAGGAACACGCGCAGCACCTGTCCGCGCGTGGCCCCCATCGCACGCAGGATGCCGATCTCGCGCTGCTTCTGCACCACCGACACCACCAGCACGCTGGCGATACCCAGCACGACGACGACCAGCACCACCGCGCGGATCACGCCGGTGCTGACGGACTGCGCGTTCAGCGCCGACACGAGCTGCGCGTTGGCCTCCTGCCAGCTCTCGACCTTGACCGGGTGGCGTGCCCGCAGCGACTGCGCGATCGCCTGCGCCTGCCAGACGTCGTCGACCGTCATGTCCAGCCGCGTGGCGCCGCCGGGCAGCCCGAGCAGGCTCTGCGCGGCGCGCAGCGGCACGAGCACGGTGCGGCGGTTCAGGTCGCGGATGCCGAGGTCGACGAGGGCGGTCACCAGCACCGTGTCGGTGACCGGCCCCGTCGACACGGCGATGCGGTCGCCGACCTGCACGCCGAGATCGGACGCGAGCTCCTGGCCCAGGATCGCGTCGCCGGGCGCCAGCCGCGCCGTGCCGGCGACGACCTTGGAGCGCAGCTGCACGATGCGGTCGTAGCGGTCCAGGTCGACGCCGGCCAGCGCGATAGCGCGCGAGGCCTCGCCGCGCTGCGCGAGTGCCGCGCCGGTGACCATCGGCGAGACCGCCGCCACGCCGGGCCAGGCCTGCACCGCGTCCATCAGCGGCCCCCAGTTGGCGATCGACTGCAGGCGCTGCGCGCGCGCCTGGGTGGCGGCCAGCGTCGTGGTGCCGTCGACGCGCGGTGCCGCGGGGCGCACGACGTCGTCGGGCGCGTACAGCGTCAGGTGGGCCTGGGCGCCGAGCGTCTCTTCCAGGGTGTTGCGCTGCAGGCCACCGATCAGGGCCGTGATGTAGGTCACCACCGCCACGCCCGCGGCGACGCCCACGATGATCAGCACCGACTGCATGCGCCCCTCGCGCAGGAAACGGATCGCCACCTGGCGCTCGAAACCCAGCAGCGTGGCCATCGTCGTCTCCGGAGGCTGCGGCAGCGGCGCGTGCGCGGCGGGGCGGGCGCGTCAGCGTCCCATGGCGCGGGTCAGCGCACCGGCCGCGCTGCCGCCGGGTCCCTGCGCGCCCTGGGCACCCGGCGTGACCAGCGGCACCAGCTGCGGATGCACGCGGGTGCCCGGCGCCAGCGCCTGCGGGCCGGCGAGAACCAGGTCGCCGGCCGACAGGCCCTCGAGCACCTGGACCGCCTGCGCGGTGCGCAGGCCGAGGCGGACGCTGCGGTCCTCGACCCGGCCGTCGCGCACCGCCTGCACCTGCGCCCGACCGTCGCCGGCCGTGCTGCGCAGCGCGGCCAGCGGCACCACCAGTGCGCGCTCGGCGCGCGCCGTCTCGACCTCGATCGACAGCGTCATGTCCTCGCGCAGGAACTCCGGCGCCGGCCCGTCGGGATCGAGCTTGACCTCCACCGCGCCGCGCTGCGCGTCGACGCGGGGCGCGATGGAGCCCACGCGCGCGGCGAACGGCCGGGCCGGGAAGGCATCGGCCACGACCGACGCGCGCTGGCCGATGGCCAGCTGCTCCAGGAAGCGCTCGTCCACCGGGGCCACCAGCTGCACCGGGGCGGCCAGGGCGAGGGACATCAGGGCCTTGCCCGGCTGCACGATCTGCCCCGGCTCGACGGCACGCAGGAGCACGCGCGCGTCGGTGGGCGCCGTGATGCGGGCCTGCGCGAGCCGTGCCTCGGCCGCCGTGCGGGCCGAACGCGCCAGCCCGACCTGCGCCTGCGCCTGAGCGATCTCGGTGCCGCCATCGGCGACGGCCTGCGCCTGGGCCGCGGCACCGGCGCGCTGGGCTTCGGCCACGGCCACGGCGCGTCGCGCCTCGTCCAGCCGCGCGGGACTGACGAAGCCCGAGGCGATCAGCTCCTCGGTGCGGCGCAGCTCGGCGCGCGCGGCCACGAGCACCGACTCGGCCTGCGCCACGCCGGCGGCGGCGGAGGCACGGCCCGTGGCCTGCAGGCCGGCGAGCCGGGCCGCGGCCTGGCGCTCGGAAGCCGATGCCTGCTCGAGCGCCGCGCGCGCCTCGTCGGCCTCCAGCACGACGAGCAGGTCGCCGCGGCGCACCGAGGCGCCCTCGGCCACCGCGACCTGCGCGACGCGGCCGGTGACGGTGGCCCCGACATCGACCCGGGCCGCCGTGGCCACGCGGCCGGAGAACTGCACCGTGCGCACCACCTGGGTCAGCCGTACCTCCACGACTGGCACATCGACGGCACGCGCGCGCCACAGCCACAGCGCGGCGATCGCGGCCAGGGCCAGCGCGGCGGTGATCAGGAGCGCGCGGAGCTTCAAGGCGGGAGCGGGGGGTTGGGATCGGGACGGGTTGCAGACCGGGGCGGGCGGCTGTGCGAACGGCGCCCGGCGACGGACCGACGGGCCGACGGGCCGAAGGACCCGGGGACCCGGGGGCCCGGGGGCCCGGGGGCCCGCCCAGCCATTCTGCGGCGACCGCCGGGTCCGCGGCCACGCCGCGGTACCCGACCGGGACGGGTCAGGATACCTCAGGACGGTATCTCCGCCGCCCGGCCGCGGCGGCCCATCCGCGGGTGCGTGCGAGGCCGAGGCGCCGGCGGCGCGGCCGGCGCGAGACCCCATGGGACCGCGGTGACCACGCCAAGGCCGAGGCTGGTGCAGGCCGAGCCGTCCTGTTGCGCCCCTCAAGCCGCTTCGAGCAATCCTTCACGACCTGAATCCCGGTCGCGCCTTCATCTGGAGCGTTCCCGAGACGAAGACCTTTCAAATCCTGGGTGTTCATGCACGACACAAGTGCATCCACGGCGTCCCTGCGGTTCCTGCAACCCTTGCGAGGTGATCCCATGTTTTCGTCGCTACGGGCTTTGGCCCCGGTCTGGATGTCGTGCCTGTCGGTGCTCGCCGCACTGGCCTGGCCGGGCCTCGCCCGGGCCCAGGCCGATGATCCCAAGGCCACCGCCGTGGCGCAGGAGATGGCGCGCCTGGTGTCGGAGGCCACCGCCGTCATCGGCGGCCTGCAGGCCGACATCAACGCCGGCAAGGCGGCCGACAAGACCTCGGCCGACCAGCTCTTCAAGGCCTTCCAGGAGCGCTACGCCAAGGCCGCCGGCAAGCCGTTCGAGGACAAAGGCGACGGGCTCGAGGGCGAGGTGCGCAAGGCCTTCGCATCCAGCCTGCGCGACACCTTCAGCCGTTTCGGGCCGACGATGGCCAAGGGTGGGACCGATGCCTTCGTGCCGGCGTTCTTCCGCGCCGAGCTGCTCAAGCGCTTCAATGCCCAGATGAAGGGCAAGGCGCAGGCCTATGCGACGACGCGCGACAAGGAGCTGATCAACGCCGACTGGTCGGTCGACAAGGTGATGAAGGGCTCCCCCTTCGTCGCCGAGGTCAGCGGGCTGATGAAGGCCGGGGGCCTGAACCCGGTGACCAAGCGTGGCGACGACCGGATGATGCTGTACGCGCCGATGAAGCTGGGCGCGGCCTGCGTGGCTTGCCACGCGCGCAACGGGATCAACCAGAAGGAGGGCGAGTTCGGTGGCGCCCTGATCGCCGAGGTCTGGATCAAGTGAGCGCGGGCGCGGGCGGTCCGGCATCGGGAAAGGCGCCGCGGACATGAAGATCGCACACATCGGCGCCGCCGCGATGGCGTTCAGCGTCGTGGTCACGGCGGCGGCGCTGGGGCTGCTGTTCGTGCAGGACCAGCGAATCGGCGGCCTGGCCACGCTGCAGGCGGAGGGCCAGGCCAGGCTGGCCGCGCTGGTGGGCGTGCGCCAGGCCTGCGACGGGATGAAGGTGCGCGCGCTGTCGTGGACGCTGACGCGCCGCGCCGCGCAGCGCGGCCAGTACAACGAGGCCAAGCAGGCCTGCCTCGGCCGGATCGGGAGCCTGGCGCAGCGGGAGCCGGCGGCCGCTGCACTGAAGACCGAGCTCGAGCGCTTCGCGCAGCTGATGGAGGACGTGCAGTCCAACATGACCGACGAGAACCGCAACTCGGCCACCGCCACGTTCCAGCAGCAGGCCGACCCGCTGGCGCGCAAGCTCGACACCGGCTTCGACAGCCTGCAGGCGGCGGTGTCGGCGGCCACCGAGGAGGCCACGCGCAACCTGGTCGAGGGCTCGCGCCGCGCGGTGTACCTGGTGTCGGCCGCCTGCCTGCTCGCGCTCGGCCTGCTGGTGGCGGTGCTGGTGCTGGTGCGGCGCCGGGTGGTCGGGCCGCTGGTCCAGGCCAGCGCCACGGCGCGCGGGCTGGCCGAGGGCGACCTGACGCGCCCGATCCGCAGCACGCACGACGACGAGGTCGGCGACCTGCAGCGCTCGCTCGAGCAGATGCGGCGCGCCTGGGTGGAAGCGCTCGGCCGGGTGCGCCAGACCACCGGCCACATCCAGGACGCGTCGGCCGGCATCGTCGACGGCAGCATCGCCCTGTCGGAACGCACCGACCAGGCGGCCCGCAACCTGCAGGCGACGGCGGCGTCGATGGAGCAGATCAACGCCACGGTGGTCGGCAGCGCGCAAAACGCCAGCCGCGCCAACGAAGTGGCCCAGGGCACGAGCCAGGCCGCGACGGAGGGCCGGCACGTGATGCTGCAGGCCGTGCGCAGCATGACCAACCTCGAGGCCGGCAGCCGGCGCATCGCCGAGATCACGGGGCTGATCGACGGCATCGCCTTCCAGACCAACCTGCTGGCGCTGAACGCCGCCGTGGAGGCCGCCCGGGCCGGCGACCAGGGCCGCGGCTTCGCCGTCGTGGCCTCCGAGGTGCGCACGCTCGCGCAGCGCGCCCAGGCCGCGGCCAGGGAGATCCGCGGCATCGTGAACGACAGCACCGAGCATGTCGTCGAGGGGTCGCGCCTGGTCAACGACGCCGGCACGACGATGGAAGGCATCGTGCAGCAGATCGAACACCTGTCGGAGCTGATGCGCGAGATCGCCTCCAGCACCGTGGAGCAGCGCTCGGGTGTCGGCTTCGTCAGCGACGCCGTCACTCAGCTCGACCGGATGACGCAGCACAACGCCGGCCTGGCCGCGCAGTCGGGCGAGGCAGCGTCGAGCCTGCGCGAGCAGGTGCAGGTGCTCGACCGCGTGGTGTCGGTGTTCAAGCTGCCTGTGGCCGGGGAGCCGGCGGCAGGCTGAGCGGCCTGCGTCGGCGCCGCGTGGCGGCCGCCCCGCCGGCCGCGCGCGGCAGTTGCGCCGCGCGCCGCATCGCGGTCCACTGCAGCCGTCCGGCGCGCCGTGGCGGACCCTGGAGCAGCCTGCATGACCGTATCCACCCACACCCCGGCGCCGCACGTGCGCTGCATCACCATCGAGCGGCCCGAGCGTCGCAACGCCGTCGACTTGGCCACCGCGGCGGGGCTGGTCGCCGCGTTCGAGGCCTTCGACCGCGACGACGACGCCTTCGTGGCCGTGCTGAGCGGGCGCGGTGGCGCGTTCTGCGCCGGCGCCGACCTGCAGGCGCTGGCACAGGGCGAGGGCGGGCGCGAGCGCATCTCGGAAGACGGCCACGGCCCGATGGGGCCGACGCGGATGCGCCTGGGCAAGCCCGTCATCGCCGCGATCGAGGGGCCGGCCGTGGCCGGCGGGCTGGAGCTGGCGATCTGGGCCGACCTGCGCGTGGCCGCGCGCGGCGCCGTGCTGGGCGTGTTCTGCCGCCGCTTCGGCGTGCCGCTGGTCGACCTGGGCACGGTGCGGCTACCGCGCCTGGTGGGGCACGGCCGCGCGATGGACCTGATCCTCACCGGACGGGCCGTCGGGGCGGAGGAGGCGCTGCGCATCGGCCTGGTCGACCGCGTCGTCGACGACGGGCAGGCGCTGGAACACGCAGTGGCGCTGGCCTCGCAGCTGGCGGCGCTGCCGCAGCGCTGCCTGCGCAACGACCGCGCGTCGGCGATCGGCCAGTGGGACCTGGACACCGACGCCGCGATGCGCGCCGAGGTCCGCGGCGGTCTCGACACCCTCGCCTCCGGCGAGCCGCTCGCGGGGGCGCAGCGGTTTGCCGCCGGGGCCGGGCGGCACGGCGGGGCGGCGTCCTGAGGGGTCGTGTGCGGCTGGGGCCGTGCGCTGAAGGACGCCTTGCCCGAGTGCCGTGTGCTGATCGGTCTGGAGCCCGCGGTGCGGGTGGCGCCGATGTCCGCTGCAACCCCGCCACCGAGCGGCGCCAGCCGACGACGATCGACACGCCCCCAGCCCTTCGGTCCGGCCTGCTGCTGCTGGCGCTGTGCGCCTGCATGGCGGCCCAGGCCCGCCTCGTCGAGCAGGTCATCCAGGTGCCGGTGAAGGTGACCGACGCCTACGGCAAGGTGATCGAGCAGGCGATCGTCGTCAGCCTGTACCACGAGAGCACGACGCCGGCGCCGCGGCCGATCGCGCTCGTCAACCACGGCCGCGCGGCCGAGGCCGACAAGCGCGCGTCGATGGGCCGGGCCACGTCGATCACCAACGCGCGCTGGCTGGCCGGCATGGGCTTCCTCGTGGTCGTGCCCACGCGGCTCGGCTACGGCGTGACGGGCGGCGAGGACGTGGAGGACTCCGGGCCCTGCGAGTGCTAGCGCCACCCGCCGGGCTGCGAGGCCGCGGCCGCGCAGACGCTGCAGGTGCTCGAGGCCGTGCGCCAGCGGCCCGACGTGGTGCCCGACCGCACGCTGGTGCTGGGCCAGTCCTTCGGCGGCACGGCCGCCGTCGCGGTGGCCGGCGGCGCTGCAGTTCCTGCGCGCCAACGGCTACCCGGACCTGGCTCCCAGGGAGTAGCGCGCGGGCGGCGCGCGCGGACCGCTCCGGGAGCGAGAGGCCGCGACGGATGGCCGCTTGCCCTGTCAGGTGCCGCAGAACGTGCGGTAGCAGGCGGTGACCTCGGCCGGCGCGGGCTGGGCGTAGCGCGCGAGCGCGGGGTCGTCGTCGAACGGGCGGCCGACTGCGGCGAGCAGCGCCTCGAAGGGCGCCAGGTCGCCGTGGTCGGAGGCGGCGGCGAGCGCCTCCTCGACGAGGTGGTTGCGCGGCACGATGCGCGGGTTGACGGCGCGCATCCGCGCCGCGCGCGCGGCGGCGCGCTCCGGTGTCGCGGGGCCGCCGTCGTCCTTCGCGCAGCGCGCCTGCCAGCGCGCGAGCCAGGCGGCCAGGGCGGCCGGGTCGGCGAACAGCGTGGACAGGGGTGCAGCGGGTGCGGCAGAGGGCGCCGAGCCGCCCGGCGCCCCGGCCGCGGCGGCAGCCGGAGCAGCCGCCGCATCGGACAGCGCGCGCCAGGCCTGCGTGAAGTCCACGCGCTGCGCCTGCAGCAGCGCGAGCCAGTCGTCGGCCAGCGCGGCGTCCTCGTCGTCGAGCGTGTCGTCGAACGTGGCGTCGTCGCGCTGCAGCCCGAGCTTGCGGCGCTGTCCGGCGAGCAGATGCGCCCGGTAGCGCGCGGGGAAGGTGTCCAGCACCGCGGTCACCGGGGCCACGCCGTCGTGCGGGTCGTCGGCCACCAGCGGCAGCAGCGCCTCGGCCAGCCGCGCCAGGTTCCACAGCAGGATCGGCGGCTGGTTGCCGAAGGCGTAGCGGCCGCCATGGTCGATCGAGCTGAACACGGCCTGCGGGTCGTAGGCCTCCAGGAAGGCGCAGGGGCCGTAGTCGATGGTCTCGCCGGAGATCGTGGTGTTGTCGGTGTTCATCACGCCGTGCAGGAAGCCCACGCCCATCCAGCGCGCCACCAGCGCGGCCTGCCGCTCCAGCACCGCGCCGAGGAAGGCGAGGTGGCGCTCGCGCGCGTCGGCCACGGCCTGCAGCGCGGGGTCGTGGCGCGCGATCGCGTAGGCCGCCACGCGCGCCAGGCGCTCGCGGTCGCCGCGCGCGGCGAAGAACTGGAACGTGCCCACGCGCAGGTGGCTGTCGGCCACGCGCGTGAGCACCGCGCCGGGCAGCATCCGGTCGCGCAGCACCGGCTCGCCGGTGGCCGTCACCGCGAGCGCCCGCGTGGTGGGGATGCCGAGGGCGTGCATCGCCTCGCCGAGCAGCGCCTCGCGCAGCATCGGCCCGACGGCGGCCTTGCCGTCGCCGCCGCGCGAGAACGGCGTGCGGCCGCTGCCCTTGAAGGCGATGTCGCGCCGGCGCCCGGCGCGGTCGACCTGCTCGCCCAGCAGCAGCGCGCGGCCGTCGCCCAGCTGCGGCGAGAAGCCGCCGAACTGGTGGCCGGCGTAGGCCTGCGCGACCGGCTCGCAGCCCTCGGGCAGCCGGTTGCCGGCGAACAGCTCGGCGCCGGCCTCGCCGCCCAGCGGGTCGGCGTCCAGCCCGAGCTCCGCGGCCAGCGCCCGGTTGAGGAACAGCAGCCTGGGCGCGGGCGCGCGGTCGGGCCGGCCGGGCACGCTGCAGCCCGGCAGCTCGCGGGCGTACGTGTGCTCCAGGCGCAGGCCGGCCCAGGGCGGCGGTGTGGCGCCGGGGGGCTGGGATGGCGTTGCGGCGGGGGCGGCTGCGGGAGCGCCGGGGGCGGCAGCTGCGGCGGGCGGTGCGGACGGCAGGGCGGACGGCAGGGCGGACGGCAGGGCGGACGGCAGGGCGGACGGCAGGGCGGACGGCAGGGCGGACATCGTGGGCCGCAGTGTGCACGCGTTCCGGATGGCGGCAGCGTCGAGGGGAAGCGGCCCTGTCCTTGCGGGAGAACCGCCCGGAAGACCGGCCGGGCGGGGTGGAGGCAGCGCGGGGCAGGGCAGGTCAGGGCAGGGGCCGCCCCGCGCGACCGGGCCCTCAGCCGCCTGCGGCCTGCTGCGCCCGCATCCGCGCGTGCACGTAGGCGCCCTGCGGCACGTGCAGCAGGTCGGCGATGCGCCACAGCACGTGGCGCTCGTGCGCGGCCAGGTGGCCGTCGGCGTACGCCACGCGCCACATGTGCTCGAGCATCGCCAGCTTCTGCGGCATGTCAAAGCGCTCGTTGATGTGCGCCGTGAAGGTGTAGAGGTCGGTGGCGCGGGCGGCCTCCTCGCGCGCAAGCTCGGTCAGCCGCGCGGCCTCGTCGTCGTCGAGGGCGAAGCGCTCGCGCAGCGCGGCCCGCACCGCCTCGCGCTCGCCGTCGTGGAAGGTGGCGTCGGCGCGCATCACCTCCACCAGCATCACCGCGGTGGCCAGCTGCAGCAGATGCTCGGACTCGCGCGCGGGCGCGCCGGGCGCGGGCGGGGCGAGGCGGTCGAGCAGGTCCTTCAGCGTGCGCAGCATCGGTCGATCATGGCATGCGGTGACGGGGCGCCGGGTGGCCGGGTGCGATGGGTCGTGCCCGGCTGCGCTCAGCCGCGCTCGAGAAGCAGCAGCAGGCCGCCGATGGGGCGCTGCTGGTCGTGGCGCAGCGTCGCGCGCTCGACGCCGCGCTCGACGAAGCCGCAGGACGCGGCCAGCGTGCGCAGCGACTGCAGGCCATGCGCGTAGCGCGAACTCGTCCGCAGCTGCAGCGCCTGGCCGGCGTCGGCCTCCTCCACCGAGAACAGGAAGCGCCCGCCCGGTGCCAGCACGCGGGCGGCGCCGGCGAACACCTCGTCCAGCGCGCCGACGTAGACGAAGACGTCGGCCGCCACCAGCAGGTCGTGCCGCTCGGGGGTGACGCGCAGGTGCTCGGCCACGTCGCCGTGGTGCAGGTGGCGATAGCGGCCGAGCGCACGCGCGCGCTCGAGCATCGCGGCCGACAGGTCCACGCCGTCCAGCGTGGCGTCCGGGGTGCGCAGCGCGTCGAGCAGCGGCGCCATCAGCCCGGTGCCGCAGCCCAGGTCCAGCACCGCGCCGTAGCGGCGGCCGTCGGCGGCGAGCAGGGCCGCCAGCAGCTGCGGCGTGCGGTAGCCGAGCCGCCCCACCAGATGGTCGTCGAACTCGGCCGCGTAGCTGTCGAACAGGCCCTCGACGTAGGCGCGCGGCGCGGCCTGCGGCGCCGCGTCGCCGGTGACCGAGGCGAGGAAGTAGCGGTTCAGCTCGACGTCGCCGCCGTGCGCGAGCGCCTGGCGGAAGCACTCGGCCGCATCGGCGTGACGTCCCATGTCCTTCAGGATGCCGCCGCGCTGCGTCCAGGCCGGCGCGGCGTCGGGGTGCGCGGCGAGCAGCCGCTCGTACTCGGCCAGCGCCTCCTTCGGACGGCCTGCGGCCTGCAGCGCCTGCCCGCGCAGGAAGAGCACCTCGGCGTCGCCGGGCCGCGCCGCCTGCAGCGCGTCGAGCGCCGCCAGCGCCTCGTCGTAGCGGCCGAGCGCGCCGAGCGCCAGCGCGCGCTGGTGCAGCGCGGCGGGCTGCCCGGGGGCGAGCGCGATCGTGCGGTCCAGGCTCGCCAGCGCCTCGTCGTGGCGGCCCAGCGCGGCCAGCGCGGTGGCGTGGTGGCCCCAGGCCTGCGCGTCGGCGGGCTGCTGGCGCAGCAGTTCGTCCAGCAACGGCAGCGCGTCGGCGGGCCGGCCCAGGCGCAGCCGCACGGCGGCCAGGTTCAGCAGAGTCGACGGCCGGCCCGGCAGCAGCGCGAGGGCGGCCTCGAGGTGCGGCTCGGCATCCGCCCAGCGGCCGGCCTCGATGGCCGCGAGGCCCTGCAGGAAGCGTTGCCGCGCGGACTCGAAGGCGTCGGGCGGGATGGCGGACATCCGGTCACTGTACGCGGGCGGCGGCGGCGGGGGCGAGCTCCAGCCCAACCACCACGCTGCCGGCAGCGGCTTCGGCCTGGCCGCTGCCGCCTGCGCGCACGCGGGCCGGGTCGAGGCCGGCGGCGCGCAGCGCCTCGGTCATGGCGGCGCGCCGCGCCTCGCCCAGGGCCGCGAGCGCGGCGTCGTCGACCGGCTCGGCCTGCAGCAGCCGCTGCCACAGCGTCTCGGCCGGCACTGCGGGCGGCACGGGCGCCGCCGGCGCCGCGGCCGTCGCCGCTGGCGTGCCGGCCACCGTCGCGGCGGGCGCCGCCGCGGGCTGGGCCTGCGCGCGCACTTGAGCCAGCGCCGGCGCACCGAAGCGCTGCACGAAGCGCTGCTCGAGCGCTGCCTGCGTGGCCGGCAGCTGCAGCGCCAGCGGACCCGGGTCGCCGTCGGGGCCCAGGGTGCGGCCCTCCAGCGCGGCCAGCGCGCGGCGCAGCTGCAGCTCGCGCAGCGCCTCGCGGTCGGCCGCCGCGGTGGCCGCGGGCAGCTGCAGCGCGAGGCCCGGCCGCTGCGCCAGCGTGGTCGCCAGGCGCCCGAGCTTCTCGCGCTCGGGCGGCAGCAGGGCCGCGCGCCCGGCGTCGAAGGAAATGCGGCCGATGCCGTCGGCCAGCGCCTCGTTGCCGCCCAGCAGCGCGCCGAGGGCGCGGAACGGGGCCGTGACCACGCGCGTCAGCACGTTGACGATCACCTTCCACACCAGCGCGCCGTAGCTGAACTGCGGGTCGTCCAGGCTGCCGCTCACCGGCAGGCCGAGGTCGATGCGGCCGTCGGCGTCCTGCAGCAGCGCGACGGCCAGGTCCAGCGGCAGCGAGGTGGCCGAGGGGCTGTCGACGCGCTCGCCGAGCACGAGCCGCTCCATGACGACGCGGTTGTCGCCCTGCAGCCGGCGCTCGCGCAGCTTGTAGTCGAGGTCGAGCGACAGCCGGCCCGAGGCGATGCGGCGCCCGGCGAAGGTGGCGGTGTACGGCGTGAGCGTCGTCATCTCCACGTTGCGGAAGGTGACCTGCACGTCGCTGAAGGCGGCGGGCGCCAGCGGCTGCAGGCTGCCGCGCGCCCGGGCCAGCCCGTCGGGCGCCACGCGTCCGGTCAGCTCGACCTGCGCCGGCGCTGCGCCGGCGCCGCTGTCGAGCCCCGCGATCTCGCCGTTGAGCTGCTCGATGCGCGCGGCGAAGGGCAGGGCCAGCGACAGGTCGGCGAAGTCGAGCCGGGCATCGACCAGGCGCAGCCGGTCGAGCACGATGCGCGGCAGCGGGTTCGCGTCGGCGGGTGCCGGGGCGCGGGCTGCCGCCGCGGCGCTGGTGGTCGGGGCCGGCGTGGCTGACGGGGCAGGCGCGGCAGGCGCGGCAGACCGAGCCGACGGTGCGGGCGGGGCAGGTGCGGCGGTGGAAGCCGCTGCTGCTGCCGCCGCGGCCGTGCCCGCCGCCGGCCCGCGGCCGAGCTGCGCCAGGTTGATGCGGCGCTCGCGGTCGATGATCAATTCCGCCGCCAGCCCGTCGAGCTGCAGGTTGCCCAGGTCGATCCTTGCCGGCGTCAGCGCGAGCCGCGGGGCGTCGAGCCGTGCCAGCTGCAGGAAGGGCTCGTCGCGGCCGGCAATTTCGATGCGCAGGCCGGACAGCCCGGCGCTGCCGGCGTAGGACCAGTCGCTGCCCTGCCATCGCAACCGACCGGCAGTGCGCGCCTCGCCGCGGGCCAGGCGCAGCACCGTCAGGGCCTCGAGGTAGGGCTGCGCGGCGGCGAGGGCCAGGCCGTCGACGCGCAGTTGCAGCTCGGCGCGCGGGGTTGCGGCGGCACCGGCCTGCGGCGTGACGCTGCCCTGCAGCGCGACGCGCCCGCCGCTGGCCACCCGTGCCCCGGCGCGCACCGCCACCGGCCGGCGCAGGTCGGTGCCGAGGTCGCGCAGCTCGAGCTGCAGGTCGACCAGGCCCAGACGTGCCGCCGGTGCGACGGAGGCATCGGTCCACGCGGTCTGCCAGCCCTCCAGCTGCAGCGCCTGCAGGTCCAGCTGCCAGGGCGCTGCCGCCGGCGGGGTGGCCGCTGCTGTCGCCCTGGCCGCCACCTTCGGTGCGGCCTTCGGTGCTGCCGCTGCTGCCCCAGTGCTTGCCTTCGAGTCCGGTGCCTGCGCAGCCGCGGCCTTAGGCGCAAACGCGCGTGCCAGCGCCAGGCCGCCGTCGCGCTCGCGCGCCAGCGCCAGGCGGCCGCCCCGCAACTGCAGGCGCGCCGCCCCGGCGCGGCGCGACGCGAGGTCGAGCGTGCCGCCCGCGAGCTGCAGCGCATCGAGCGCGAGCCACGGGGCTGCGCCGCCGCTGGCGAGCTCGAGCCCGTCGAGCTGCAGGCCGAGGTCGCGCAACGCGAGGGCCGGGGCGGCGTCGCCCAGGCGCGCCGAGGCGCCGAGCGTCAGCGCAGCGCCCGCGCTGCGCACCCGAAGCGGCTGCGCCCACGCACGGTCTTCGAAGTCGAGCGCGACCCGCTCCACGGCGAGGCGCTCGAGCTTCAGCGCCCAGGCCTTCGCAGGCGCGGCGGAAGGCGCGGCGGCAGGCGCGGCGGCCGGCAAGGCCGGGCCTGGCGATGCCGTCGCCGCGGATGGCGACGCCACGGATGGCGACGCAGCGGATGAAACCACAGCGGGTAGTGCGACAGCGGGTAGTGCGACAGCGGGTAGTGCGACAGCGGGTAGTGCGACAGCGGGTGGTGCGACAGCGGGTGGTGCGACAGCGGGTGGTGCCGAAGCAGGCGACGACACCCTCGGCGCTGCCGCAGACGGCAACGTTGCCGTCGGCGTTGCCGCCGCCGGCTCGGCGCGGGCCGGCGGCAGCCAGTCGAGCAGGTCGATGCGGCCCTGCCCGTCGCGCGCGGCCTGCACGCGCCCGCCCTCGATGCGCAGCGTCGCGAAGGCGAGCTCGCGACGCTGGCCGTCGATGCGGCCGCCGTCCAGCGCGATGCGGTCGAGCCGCAGCGCTGCGCCGGCGCCCTGCTCACCCTGCAATGCGAGGCCGTCGAGCTGCAGACGCACGCCGTCCAGGCGCCAGCCCTGCGGGTCGAACTCGTAGGCGAGCGCGGCACTCGCCCGGCCGGCCGGCGGCGCGGTGCGCAGCGGGGGCTGCGGCAACAGCGCCCACAGCCGCGCGAGATCGATGCCCTCCACCTCGACGCGGCCCTGCGCCTGCAGCGGCGCGAGGCCGAGGCGGCCGTCCCAGCGCAGCGTGCCGCCCAGCGTGCTGCGCGCGGCCAGCTGGTGCGTGCCGCGATCGTCGGGCAGCGTCGACAGCTCGTCCAGCGCGAACTCGACCGCGTCGAGCTCGTGGCGGCGTTCGATTCCGCCACGCCGGTCGATCCAGAGCAGGCGACCCCCGGTCAGGCGCAGCGCCTCGATGCGCAGCCGCGGCAGTTCGGTGGCGGGCCCGGCCGCCGGCGGCCGCGGCGGTTGCAGCGCCTGCAGCAGCGCGCTCCAGTTCGAGCGGCCGTCGGCGGCCAGCGCGAACGCCAGCCGCGGGCCCTCGAGCCGCAGCGCGTCGAGCGTCCAGGCCCGCCGCAACAGCCCGGCCGCGGCGAGGTCCACCTCGAGCCGCTGCACCGCGGCCAGCTCGTCGCCCTTCGGGCCGCGCAGCACCAGGCCGTCGATCCCGGCGGCCAGCCGCCAGGGCGACCAGCGCGCGGCTGCGAACTCGATGCGATGCCCAGCCCAGGACGCCGTGGCCCGTTCGGCGGCCCAGCGCACCAGCGGCTCGAAGGCAAGCGGCAGCGCGACGCCCCAGGCCAGCACGGCGGCCGCCAGGGCTGCCGCGCCGTAGCGCAGCGCGCGCGGCAGCGACCCCAGGCGAGCGGCCACGGTGCGTTTACCCCGCGGCTAGGCCTGCTGCGAGCGCTCGACGAAGCCCTTCGCGCCGTCGAACCGACCGAGCGTGCGCGCGAGCCACGGCAGCAGCGGCTGCAGCGTGGCAAACAGCGTGTGCGGCGGGTTGGCCACGAACACGCTGCTGCCCAGCAGGCCGAAGCCGCGCGCGTCGGCCTGGGCCACGGTCAGGCGCGCGTGCAGCCAGCCCTTCCTGGCCAGCGCCTCCGCGCTCGCCTTCAGCCGCTGCGGCAGGCGCGCCGCCTCCACCAGCTGCACCTGCGGCAGCCAGACGATCACGATCCCCTCGGCGAAGCGCCCCAGCGCCTCGCGCAGCCCGCCCAGCGCGCGCGCGTAGTCGGTCTTGATCTCGTAGGGCGGGTCGATCAGCACCGCGCCGCGGCGCGTGGGCGGGGGCAGCGCCGACTTCAGCGCCGCGAAGCCGTCGGCCAGGTGCACCTCGACACCGGGCTCGTCGCCAAGGTAGGAGGCGAGGATCTTGTGGTCGGTGGGGTGCAGCTCGAACAGGCGCAGCTGGTCCTGCGGGCGCTGCGCCGCGTGCGCGAACGCGGGCGAGCCCGGGTACTGGCGCAGCCGGCCGTCGGCGTTGAACTGGCGCACCCGCTCGACATAGCGCGCCACGGGCGCCGGCAGGTCGGTGCGCGGCCACAGGGCGCCGATGCCGCCATCGTGCTCGCGCTTCCTCTCCGCGTACTCGCCGTCGAGCGCGTAGCCGCCGGCGCCGGCGTGGGTGTCGACGTAGCGCCAGCCCTTGTCCTTGGAGTTCAGGTGCGCCAGCACTTCGGCGAGGACGATGTGCTTCAGCACGTCGGCGTGGTTGCCGGCGTGGAAGGCGTGGCGGTAGGCGAGCATCGCGCGACTGTGCCACGGTCCGTGCACCGGGCCGCGCCACGCTGCGCGGCCCTCGGCCGGGACCGCGGGAACAGCCTGCCGATAGCGGTGCTTCTCGGGCGACCGTCCGGCCTGTGGCGCGGTCACGATGACCGAACGTCCGCGAGGTACCGCGGCGCTCCCGCGTCGGGCATCCAGCGCGTCGCGGCCGACGAGGACGGGAGCGGGCCTGGCCCGCCGGCTTCCGCGTGCTGTTCGCCCCGGTGCGCGGCGAGCGTGACGTCCGGGCGCCGCGCCCCGCCTGCCCATGACTTCCGAGGTGATCCCAACATGAAGACGAACCCTGGTGCATCGCTCCTGGCCTGGCGCCTGCTGCTGGTGGCCGCGGCCGGCCTGTCGGCCTGCGGCGGCGGCGGCGGCTCGGGCCCCGCAGCGTCGAGCGCGGGCAGCGGTGAGCCTCCCGGCGTGGGGTCACCGCCGCCGCCGCCGCCGCCGAGCCCCGCGCCCGCGCCGAGCCCCGCACCGAGTCCCGCGCCGAGTCCCGCGCCGAGTCCCGCGCCGAGCCCCGCGCCCGCGCCGAGCCCCCCTGCCCCTCCGGGCGGCGGCACCTCCGGCATCACCATCACCAAGGACTACGTGATGGCCTTTCACGCCTGCTCGGCGACGGATTGCGGCAGCCCGTCCAACCACTTCACCTACCTCGCCGAGTCCTCCGACCTGACGAACTGGACCATCGTCAGCGGCTGGACGGCCTACCAGGGCAGCGTGCCCGACGTCATCCAGAAGGGCACGAACCTCTACATCTTCAATCCCGGCACCGTGCGCAAGCTCGACCTCGTGGCCGGCACGCTCGGCCCGTCACGGCCGGTCGCGATCCGTACCGCCGACGGAGTCCAGGTGCGGTTCGTCGACCCGAGCCCGATCCTGGACGGCGCGGGCAAGGTGGCGCTCTTCTACCTCGACAGCACGTCGGTGCCGGTGGGTGTAGACCCCGCCGGCTGCGTCAGCTACCCGTGCGCCAAGAACTTCGGCAGCGCAGTGGAGGTGGAGGGCTCGGACATGACCGAGTTCACCGCCGCCCCCGGGTTCCGGGCGACGGTGAACATCTCGTCCGGGACGGCCTCCGACCCCGACATCTTCGCCGGGGCCGCGGCCGACGGCTACGTGATGTACATCTCGAAGGGCAACAACATCGAGGTCTGGACGTCGGCGAGCCTGGCGGGAACCTACTCGCTGCAGACCACGGTCATGAACAAGGGGGGCGTGCCGGCGGGGTTCCACGACGGCACGCAGTACTGGTTCTTCGGCGCGCTCAACCAGGGCAGCGGCAAGAACATCGTCGCCTACAAGTCGGGCTCGATTCCGGGGCT
Source organism: Rubrivivax sp. (assembly GCA_020248915.1). Classification (GTDB taxonomy): domain Bacteria; phylum Pseudomonadota; class Gammaproteobacteria; order Burkholderiales; family Burkholderiaceae_C; genus Rubrivivax. The sequence continues at coordinate 122,733 of JADCGP010000009.1, forward strand.
GACGTCGGCCCCGGCGAGCTACACGCTGACCCCGGGCAGCTTCCCCAGCCTGGGCAACTCCGCGCGTCTGGTGGACAGCCCGGGCATCCTGCGCGTGATCCGCTGACCAGGCGGCTCGCCGACTTGCCGACCCGTCGGCCTTCTGCCCGGGCCGATGGCGGGCCAGCGCCCCGCCGCGCGCGCCTACAGCTTGTTGTGCGAACCGTCGCACAGCGCGCCGTTGGCGCTGTGCTTGCAGCCGCAGAAGTACACCGTCTGGCTCGCGGTGGCCTCGTACTTGACCGGCACGAACTCGCTGCCCTTGTGCGAGCCGTCGCAGAACGGCTGCGACTTGCTCTTGCCGCAGGCGCACCAGTAGTAGGACTTGCCGGCCTCGACGGCGACCGGATAGGGTGACTTCTGGGCGATGGTGGCGGACATGGTTGCGGGCTCCGGGTCGGAAGGTTGGGCGGTGGCCGAGGGGCGGGGACGGGGAGGCCCGTCACCGCGACCCGGCCAGTCTATCCAGAACCCGCGCGCGGCCCGCGCCGGCGCGGCGCGGCCGGCCACAGCAGGTAGCGCGGCCCGTCGCCGAGGTCGGCGGCGCGGTCGCCGGGGTTGAGCAGGCGGCAGCGCTGCAGCGACAGGCAGCCGCAGCCGATGCAGGAGCCGAGATCGTCGCGCAACCTCGCCAGCACGGCGATCCGGTGGCCGAGTTCGTCGTGCCAGCGTCGCGACATCCGGGCCCAGTCGGCGGCCGTCGGCTCGCGGCCGGCGGGCAGCGCGGCGAACGCGGCCACCACCTCTGCCAGCGGCACCCCCATCGCGCGCGCGGCCCGCACCACGGCCACCCGCCGCAGTGCGGCGCGCGCGTAGCGGCGCTGGTTGCCGGCGGTGCGCACCGCGCCCAGCAGGCCGAGCGACTCGTAGTAGCGCAGCGCCGAGGGCGCCACCCCGCTGCGCGCGGCCAGTTCGGAGATCGTCAGCGCCGGCGCTGACGCGGGCGGGGACAAGGCACGGTCCGGAGGCATTTGGGACTGAGGTCTTGACTTCAAGTCGACTTGAAGTTTGACACTGCGCCCGTCGCGCCGCAACACCGCCGGCGCGAGACCCCCAAGGAGCCCCTCATGGACACCCGACTCGAACACGCCAACCTCGTCGTCCGCGACGTCGACGCCACGCTCCGTTTCCTGCAGACCGCGCTGCCAGACTTCGGCGTGCGCCACGACTCCGGCGGCGGGTCCTCGGACCGCTGGGTGCACGTGGGCAACGACCACGCCTACGTCGCGCTGATGCAGTCGAGCGTCGAGCCCGCCGAGGCCTGGACGCCCTACGTGGGCCGGCCCGGCGTCAACCACCTGGGCTTCGTGGTCGGCGACGCCGGCGCGCTGCGCGCGCGCATGCGCGAGGCCGGATATACGGAGTCCGGCGTGCCCAACGCGCACCCGTGGCGCAAGCGCGTGTACTTCCTCGACCCCGACGGCAACGACTGGGAGTTCGTCGAGTACGGGTCCGACGACCCGGCGCTGCGCAACGATTACGCGTTACGGGGCTGAAGGGCTGCCGGCCCGTGCCGCCTTGCGCCGCGCCCGCGAACTTCCTTATCCTCCGCCGGCGGCCGCCGTGAAGCCGACGCGATCTCCCGGCTGCGGCACCGGCGGCCCCGGCACGCGCACCGCGGCGGGCCGCTCCAGGGGGCCGGGCCTGCCCTGGCTGCCCGGGGCAGGCGGCGGCGTACCCGGCCGCACACGACTCGACGGACGGACCCGATGGAAGGCGCACGGCTGCTGCTGGTGGAGGACGACGAGCGCCTGGCGCAGCTGGTGGCGGACGCGCTCACGCGCGCGGGCTGGCAGGTCACGCACTGCGCGCGCGGCGACGAGGGCGAGGCGCTGATCCGGCGCGGTGGCTTCGACGTGGTGCTGCTGGACGGCCACCTGCCCGGCAAGGACGGTTTCGACGTGCTGCGCGACGTGCGGCGCGACTTCGCCGGCCGCATCGTGATGCTCACCGCACGCGACGACGACATCGACCAGGTGCTGGGCCTGGAGGGCGGGGCCGACGACTACATCGCCAAGCCGGTGGCGCCACGCGTGCTGCTGGCGCGGCTGAAGGCGCTGATGCGCCGCGAGGCGGCGCCGGCGCCGCCTGCCGGCCCGGCGGACACGCCCGGCATGCCCGCCCCGGCGGGCCAGGCTGCGGCCGCCCCGGCGGTCCTGCGCTTCGGCACGCTGGAACTGCACCCGGCCGCGCGCGAGGTGCGGCTGGCCGGCCAGGTGCTGGCGCTGACCACGGCCGAGTACGAGCTGCTGCACTTCCTGGCCGTGCGCGCCGGGCAGGTGGTCTCGCGCGACGACATCATGCAGGGCCTGCGCGGCCTCGAGTTCGACGGCCTCGACCGCGCGATCGACGCGCGCGTCTCGCGCCTGCGGCGCAAGATCGGCGACGACGCCGAGGCGCCCGCGCGCATCAAGACCGTGCGCGGCAGGGGCTACCTGTTCGCGCCCGGATGAGCGTGCCTTCCACGCGCGAAGGGGAGGCCGCGCCACCCGCTCTGGCGCCGCAATCGCCGATGCCGCCGATGCCGCCGGTACCCCCGGTACCCCCGGTACCCCCGGTACCCCCGGTAGCGCCAGCGCGGCCGGTACCGCCGAAGCCACCGCAGCCGGCCGTGCGCCGGCGGGCCCGCGTGGCGCGCGTGGCCGCCGGGCTCGCGCTGGCGGTGATGGCGGCGATGCTGCTGGTGCAGCTGGTCGTGGCGCTGGCCGTGCGCGAGGTGACCGACGACTACGTGCGCCGCTTCATGGGCGGCACGGTGCAGATGCTGCAGCACGAGCTGGCCCCGCTGGACGACGCGGCGCGCGCGCAGCGGGTGCGCGAGCTCGACGAGCGTTTCGCCTATCCGGTGGCGCTCGCGCCCGCGGCCGGCTTCGCGCCCGCCGACCGGGCCCGGCTCGCGGCCGGCGAGCTGGTGGTGACGGGCCTGCCCCGGCGCGTGGCGGCGGCGCTGCCGCCCGCCGCGGGCCTGCCGGCGGGTGGCGCGGCGCCGGCCGCCGAACCCGCCGCCGGACCGACGGCCGAGCAGGTGCTGGTGCTCGGGCCGCTCGACCCGGACTGGAACCCCGAGCACCGGCTGCACGTGCCCGCCGAGCTCTGGCTGCAGCTGGTCGCAGCAGCACTTCTCGCGGCGGCGGTCGGCCTGGCCGCGTGGGCGCTGCTGCGGCCGGCCTGGCGCGACCTGCGGGCCCTGCAGCGGACGGCCGACGCGCTCGGCGCCGGACGCTTCGGCACGCCGATGCCCAGTCTCGGCAGCCGGCTGTTCGCGCCGCTGGGCCAGGGCATGCGCGCCACGCTCGAGCGCCTCGGCGCGGCGCTGGCCGCCCAGCGCGAGCTCACGGGCGCGGTCTCTCACGAGCTGCGCACCCCGCTGGCGCGGCTGCGCTTCGCGCTCGACGCACTGGTCGACGAGGACGACGTGGCCGCGCGCGCCCGGGCGGTGGCGGCCTGCGAGCGCGACATCGAGGAGCTCGAGGCGCTGATCGACACCAGCCTGACGCTGGCGCGGCTGGACATGGGCGCGGTGGCCGCGGCGCCGCAGCCGGGCGACCTGGCCGCGCTGCTGGACAAGGAGGCCCGCGCGCTGGCCCCGCTGCTCGAGGGCAAGGCGCTCGCCACGCACTGGGCGCTGCCGGGCCCGGTGCCCTTCGACGCGCGGCTGCTGCCCTACGCGGTGCGCAACGGCCTGCGCAACGCGGCGCGCCACGCGCGCTCGCGCATCGGGTTGTCGGCCTGGGTTGAGGACGGCCGCGTCTGCGTGGCGGTGGACGACGACGGGGCGGGCGTGCCCGCAGCGCAGCGCGAGGCGGTGTTCGAGCCCTTCCGGCGTCTGGAGGGCGAGCGCGAGCGGCGCAGCCGCGGCTGGGGCCTCGGGCTGGCCATCGTGCGCCGTGTCGCCGAATCGCACGGCGGCCGGGCCTGCATGCAGGACGCCCCGCTGGGCGGGGCGCGTCTTCGGATCGACTGGCCGGCGTCCTGAGGCGCCGCCTGCCGGCGACAGCCCGGGCCGCTCCCGGCCGGCGGGGCACGGTTCGTCGCACGGGGGCTGGTCCCGGAGCCGTTGCCCGCCGACCGCGGGCCCGGCTCACATCGCGTGCACGGTGTGCGACGTCGAGACCCTCAGCCACGCGCCCGGGTGCTGCGGCAGGTTGACCACGTGCTCGCGGCCGTCCCACTCGTAGCGCACGGTGTAGTCGCGCACCTGCTCGCGCACGCTGGTCACCGGCTGGCAGACCTGCACGGTCTTCACGCTCGTCGTGCTCCTCTGCTCGGCCATGTTGCGGGCCATGTGTGCGCCCACGGCACTGCCGGTGGCCACCGCCACGGCCTTGCCGCTGCCCTTGCCGATCTGCGAGGCGAGGGCGCCGCCGATCAGCGAGCCGGCCACCGTCGTGCCCAGGCCGGCCTGGCCCGGCGTCGTGACGACCTGCTGCTGCTGCGTGCACTGCTGCGACTGCTCGCTGATGCGGTCCACGTTCGCGGTGACGGCGAGCACGCGGGCCAGCGGCGCGGCGTGGCCGCGGGTCTCGGGGCCGTACACGTCCTGGGCCAGCGCGGCGGTGCCGGCAAGGCCGAGCGCGGCGGCGATCAGGGCGGGGCGGACGGTGCGGGTCTGGAAGCGGCTCATCACGTTTCTCCTGGGGGTCTGGTGGGCGACACACCGTGTGTCGATGGAGGCCATTGTGGAAACCGCGGTCGCTCCTGTCTGTGGCGACTCCGTGGGCCTTTCTTGACGGTCTGTGACGGGCCCTGCCGCGTGACCGGGCCGGGCCGCCCCTGGACGCGCGTGCCGGCTTCGGCCATGCTCGCGGCCATGACTGTCGGACTCCCTGATCTCGTGCCCGCCTTCCTCGCCGGCCTGTCGCTCGGCGCAGCGCTGATCATCGCCATCGGCGCGCAGAACGCCTTCGTGCTGCGCCAGGGCGCGCGCGACGAGCACGTCGGCGCGGTGGTGCTGTTCTGCGCCACGGCCGACGCGGTGCTGATCGCGGCCGGCGTACTGGGCATGGGGCGGGCGCTCGCGGCCTGGCCTGCGCTCGCCTCGGTGCTGGCCTGGGGCGGCGCGGCTTTCCTGGCGGCGTACGGGCTGCGGGCGCTGGCGCGGGCGCTGCGCCCGGGCTCGCTGCAGGCGCCGGGCACGGCCGCGCCCGCCACGCGGCGCGCCGTGCTCGCGCAGGCGGCGGCCTTCACGCTGCTCAACCCGCACGTCTACCTCGACACGGTGCTGCTCGTCGGCTCGGTCGGCGCGCAGCAGCCGCCGGCGCTGCGGCCGGCCTTCGTGGCCGGCGGCGCCCTGGCCAGCGCGCTGTGGTTCACCGCGCTCGGCTACGGCGCGCGCCGCGTCGGGCCCTGGCTTGCGCAACCGCGGGTGTGGCGCTGGATCGAGCTGGCCATCGGCGCGACGATGCTGTGGCTGGCCGCCGGGCTCGTGCGGCTGGCGCTGCGCTGAGCGCGGCGCTGCTAACCTCGGGCCGATGAGCCCGCTGTTCACGCCCACGCGCTTCGGCGCGATCGACCTCGCCACCCGCATCGTGATGGCGCCGCTGACGCGCAACCGTGCGGTCGAAGGCAACGTGCCGTCGCCGCTGGCGCCGGCCTACTACGCGCAGCGCGCCGACCCCGAGACCGGCGCCGCGCTGATCGTCAGCGAGGCCACCCAGGTGTGCCGGGAGGGCCTCGGCTACCTGCACGCGCCGGGCATCCACACCGCCGGACAGGTGGCCGGCTGGAAGCGCGTGACCGACGCCGTGCACGTGCGCGGCGGGCGCATCGTGGCCCAGCTGTGGCACGTGGGCCGCGTCTCGCACGCCAGCCTGCAGCCGGGCGGCCTGCCGCCGGTGTCGAGCACCGACGTCGCCGCGCGCCGCAAGGCCTACACGGCCGAAGGCCTCGTGCCTTGCTCGCCGCCGCGCGTGCTGCGCGCCGACGAGATGCCGGGCGTGGTGGCGCAGTTCGCGCACGGCGCGCGCTGCGCGATGGACGCGGGCTTCGACGGCGTGGAGGTGCATGCCGCCAACGGCTACCTGATCGACCAGTTCCTGCGCGACAGCGTGAACACGCTGCGCGAAGGCTGGGGTGGCTCGCTCGAGGGGCGTGCGCGCCTGCTGCTCGAGGTCATGCGGGCCGTGGCGGCCGAGGCCGGCGCCGACCGGACCGGCATGCGCATCTCGCCGGCCAACCCGCTGCCCTGCGGCGCGCCGGACAGCGAGGCGCAGGCGCTGTTCGGGCACGTGCTGGACGCGCTGGCGCCGCTCGGCCTGGCCTTCGTGCACGTGATCGAGGGCCAGACCGGCGGGGCGCGCGACGCCTGGCCGTTCGACTACGCGGCGCTGCGCGCGCGCTTCGCGGGCGGCTGGCTGGTCAACAACGGATACACGCAGGCGATGGCCGAGGAGGCCGTCGCCGCCGGCCGCGCCGACGCCGTGGCCTTCGGCAAGCCCTTCATCGCCAACCCCGACCTGGCGCTGCGCTTCCGCCTCGCGGCGCCGCTGGCCGCGGCCGACCCGAAGACCTACTACGAGAGCGCGGGCGACCCGGCACGCGGCTACACCGACTATCCGGCCCTGGGCGAGGCGTCGCCGGCCTTGCCGCCGGCACCGCCGGTGGGCGATGCCTGAGGCCGGGCGGCGCGCCGGGCGCGCACGGCGGATCGTCGCCACCCTCGCCCTTGCGCTGGTCGCGGCGCTCGGCTGCGTGGCGCTGGGCACGCCGCTGCCGTGGATCATCGGCCCGCTGCTGGTCACCGCCGTGCTCGGCATGGCGGGCGTACCGCTGGCCGGCTCGACGCGGCTGCGCAACGCCGGCCAGTGGATGATCGGCGTCGCGCTCGGCCTGTACTTCACGCCCGAGGTGGTGGTGCTGCTCGGCCGCCTGGCGCCGGCCCTGGCGGCCGGCATCGCCTGGGCGCTGCTGATGGGCTACGGCTTCTACCGGCTGCTGCGGCGCGCCTTGCCTGGCGCCGGCGACGACCGCGCCACGCCCTTCTTCGCCGCCGCCATCGGCGGCGCCAGCGAGATGGCGGTGATGGCCGAGCGTGTCGGCGGCCGCGTCGACCGCGTCGCGGCCGCGCACTCGCTGCGCATCCTGATCGTCGTCGTGACGATCCCGTTCGCGTACCAGGCGCTGGGCATCCACGGCGTCGACGTGGCGGCACCGGCGGTGCAGCAGGTCAGCGCCCCCGGCCTGCTGGCGCTGCTCGCGCTCAGCGCCGCGGGCATGGCGCTGCTGGCGTGGCTGGGTGCGCCCAACCCGTGGGTGCTGGGCGCGCTCGGCAGCACGGCGCTGGTCACGGCGCTGGGCGTGGAGCTGTCGGCGCTGCCGCGCTGGGCGTCCAACGCCGGCCAGCTCTTCATCGGCGTGGCCCTCGGCGTGCGCTTCACGCCCGACTTCGTGCGTGCCGCGCCGCGCTGGCTGGCGGCGGTGGCGCTGGGCACGCTGGCGATGATCGTCGCCTCCGCGGCGTTCGCGGCCGCGCTCGCGCGCGGGGCCGGCCTGCACTGGGCGACCGTGCTGCTGGGCACTTCGCCGGGCGGCATCGCCGAGATGTGCATCACGGCCAAGGTGCTGCAGCTCGGCGTGCCGGTCGTGACGGCCTTCCACGTCACGCGCTACGTCGCGGTGGTGCTGCTGACGACGCCGCTGTACCGGTGGGAGGCGCGACGCGGCCGGCGCGCGTGAGCCGCGGCAGGCCTTCCCGTGCACCGGCCGCGGCGTCCGGGCCGGGCGCTGCCCGACGCCGGCCGAACGAGGCTCAGGCCCGGGCGCGCGCCTTGAACAGTTCGCGCAACCCCACCTCGCGCGGCCCGGCCACCAGCTCGCCCTGGTCGCCGGCGCGCACGTGGCCGGGCTCCAGCACCGCCAGGTAGGCGCCGCAGAAGCCGCTCTGCACCATCAGCCGCGCCGCCTGGCCGAAGCCCATCGCGGCCGCGAACTTCTGGCACGGGTAGCGCGGCTCGCTCACCACGAGCACGCAGCCGGGCAGGCGCAGCCGGTCGCCGATCCACAGGCGCTCCTCGGTCACGCCCTCCAGCGTCAGGTTCTCGCCCAGCGCGCCCGGCGCCAGCGTTTCGTCCCACAGCGACACGCGGGCCTGGGCGCGCACGGTCTGCCAGAACGGGTAGTGCTCGGACGGGTAGGCATAGACGGCCTTGCTCGTGCCGCCGTGCACGGACAGGTCGGCCTGCTCGTCGCCGTCGAGTCCGAGCGGTCGCACCGCCACGGCACCGTCCACCGGCCGCTTGCCGATCGCCGAGCGCAGGCGCCGCCCCCCGACCATCAGGTCGCGCGCCGCGGCGCAGTTGACGCTTTGGACGCGGATCCGGGCCGTTGCCGTCATGTGGCTGCGTTTTAGCACGCGCTGTCGGTCCGGGAGCCGACGTTTGCATCGAGCCATGCGGAATCCGCATGACCCCCCGCCGGGCGGGTGGTTACCGCGCGGTTTCAATCGGCCGAGAATGCCGGTCCCCCTGGCGAGACCTTCGCCGGGGCGGCCCCGGTGCACGCCGACCGATTCCCGTCGACGCGGCATTGGGCGAGGCCCGGCCGGTGCGCCGGCGGGTCGGCTGCGGTCGGCCGCTCGCGCCGCCGTCCGTCGGTCCGGGCCTGGCCCAATCCCGCCTGTTCGATTGCCATGATTGGAGCGTCCATGAACCGTCCCGTGATGGAAGGGTTGCGTCTGAACGTCCCTGCCTACGTGAAGCACGCGCGCCTGGTGGAGTGGGTCGCGCGCATCGCTGCGCTCACCGAGGCCGCCGAGGTCTACTGGTGCGACGGCAGCGAGGCCGAGTACCAGCGTCTGACCGAGCAACTGGTGGCCGCCGGTACCCTGATGAAACTCGACCCGGCGCGGCGCCCGCGCAGCTTCCTGGCCCGCAGCGACCCGGGCGACGTCGCGCGCGTCGAGGACCGCACCTTCATCTGCAGCCGCCGCCAGGAAGACGCCGGCCCCACCAACAACTGGATGGATCCGGCCGAGATGCGCGCGCTGCTCGAGACCGGCCGCCCGGACGGCACGCCGGCGCTCTTCAAGGGCGCGATGCGCGGCCGCACGATGTACGTGGTGCCGTTCTCGATGGGACCGCTCGGCTCGCACATCTCGCACATCGGCGTCGAGCTCACCGACAGCCCCTATGTCGCGGTCAGCATGCGCGTGATGACGCGCATGGGCCGCGGCGCGCTCGACGTGCTGGGCGCCGACGGCAGCTTCGTGCCCTGCGTGCACACCGTGGGCGCGCCGCTCGCGTCCGGCCAGAAGGACGTCGCCTGGCCCTGCAACAAGACCAAGTACATCGTCCACTACCCCGAGACGCGCGAGATCTGGAGCTACGGCTCGGGCTACGGCGGCAACGCGCTGCTGGGCAAGAAGTGCTTCGCGCTGCGCATCGCCAGCACGATGGGCCGCGACCAGGGCTGGCTGGCCGAGCACATGCTGATCCTCGGCGTGACGAGCCCGCAGGGCCGCAAGTACCACGTCGCCGCCGCCTTCCCGAGCGCCTGCGGCAAGACCAACTTCAGCATGCTGGTGCCGCCGGCCGGCTACGAGGGCTGGAAGGTCACCACGATCGGCGACGACATCGCCTGGATCAAGCCGCATGCCGACGGCCGCCTGTACGCGATCAATCCCGAGGCCGGCTACTTCGGCGTCGCGCCGGGCACGAACCGCCACACGAACCCGAACTGCATGGACTCGCTGCAGAGCGACGTGATCTTCACCAACGTCGCGCTCACCGACGACGGCGACGTCTGGTGGGAGGGTATGACCGACGCGCCGCCGGCGCACCTGGTCGACTGGCAGGGCAAGGACTGGACCCCCGCGATCGCCAGGGAGACCGGGGCCAAGGCGGCGCACCCGAACGCGCGCTTCACCGTCGCGTCGACCAGGAACCCGGTGCTCGACCACCAGTGGGACGACCCGAACGGCGTGCCGATCGACGCCTTCGTCTTCGGCGGCCGGCGCAGCACGACGGTGCCGCTGGTGGCCGAGGCCCGCAGCTGGGCCGAGGGCGTCTACATGGCCGCCACGATGGGCAGCGAGACCACCGCCGCCCAGGCCGGCGCGACCGGCGTGGTCCGCCGCGACCCGTTCGCGATGCTGCCCTTCATGGGCTACCACATGAGCGACTACTTCCAGCACTGGCTGGACCTCGGCTCCAGGCTCGAGCGCGAAGGCGCGACGCTGCCGCGCATCTACTGCGTCAACTGGTTCCGCAAGGGCGCCGACGGGCGCTTCGTCTGGCCGGGCTACGGCGAGAACATGCGCGTGCTGGAGTGGATCCTCGGCCGCCTCGAGGGCAAGGCGGGCGGCGAGCCCAACGCCTTCGGCATCAGCCCGCGCTACGACGACCTGCGCTGGGACTGCCTGCCGTTCACACGCGAGCAGTTCGCCAGCGTGATCGGCATCGACAAGGCCGCCTGGCGGCAGGAACTGGCACTGCACGACGAGCTGTTCCGCCAGCTCGCCTGGCATCTGCCGGCCGAGCTGCCTGCCACCAAGGCGCACATCGAGGAGCGGCTGGCGGCCTGAGCGCCGCGCGGCCGCCCCGATGAAGCTGCAGCTGCTGTCCGACCTGCACCTCGAGACCGAGGACTTCGAGCCGCGGCCCGCGCCGGGTGCCGAACTGCTGGTGCTGGCCGGCGACATCGACACCACGTGGGCCGGCTACGAGCGCTTCGCCGGCTGGCCGGTGCCGGTGCTGGTGGTGGCGGGCAACCACGAGTTCGACGGCCGCGACCTCGATCGCGCGCCAGCCGCGCTGCACGAGCGGCTGCACGCGCTCGGGCTCGTGCTGCTCGAACGCGCGAGCGTGGTGCGGCAGGGTGCCGACGGCCGGCGCATCCGCTTCGTCGGCACGACCCGTTGGAACGACTTCGACCTGTTCGGCCCCGAGCGGCGCGAGCGCTGCATGCGCGCCGCCGGCTACTTCCTGCGCCTGATGGGAGCGCGGCGAGGAGGCCGTGCGCTGGACGCCCAGTCAGTGCGCCAGGAGGCCCTGGCTTGCCGCGCCTGGCTCGAGTTGGAGCTCGCGCGGCCTCCAGGCCGCGATTGGGATGCCACCGTAGTGGTCACGCACTTCGGCCCCAGCCTTGCGAGCGCCGACCCGCGCTACGGCGCGCAGCCCGGGACCGCGAGTTTCTGCAACGCGGACGACGACCTGATCCCGCGGGCGGACCTCTGGCTGCACGGCCACCTGCACTGCCGGCACGACTATGCGGTCGCGCGGTCCGGTCGGGCACCGGCGCGCGTCGTGTGCAACGCCCGGGGCATGGACGCCAAGGGCGAGACCGTGGGTCACGACGCGCTGCGGACGATCGACGTGTAGGCCCTCGCCGTGCGGGGCGGCTGCGCCCCCTCAAGGGCGCAGCGCGGCGTCGGTGCGACACTCTCGCAACAGGAACCCTGTCAGGAGCATCCATGAAGATCCTCGCCGCCGTCGACGGCAGCCCGTACACCAAGCGCATGCTCGCCTACCTCTCGGCGCACGACGAGTGGCTGGGTGCGCAGCACGAGTACACGATCGTGCACTCGGTGCCGGCGGTGCCGCCGCGCGCCGCCGCCGTGCTCGACAAGTCGATCGTGCGCGGCTACTACGAGGACGAGGCCGAGAAGGTGTTCAAGCCGATCCGTGCCTTCTTCGCCAAGCGCGGCATGAAGGCGCAGTTCGTGGGCCGCTTCGGCGCGCCGGCCGATGCCGTCGTCGCGCTGGCCGACAAGGGTGGTTGCGACCTGATCGTGATGGGCTCGCACGGCCATGGCACGCTGGCCAACCTCGTGCTTGGATCGGTGGCCACCAAGGTGCTGGCGTCGACCCGGGTGCCGGTGCTGCTGATTCGCTGATCAGGAGCGGGCGCGCAGCCCGTCGAAGCAGCTGCCGAGCACCAGCTCGACGATCTGCTCGTCGCCGAAGCGCCCGCCCGCCTTCAGGAAGCCCGGCACCGGGTCGCAGGCGCGGGCGAAGATCGTGAACAGCACCAGCTCGGGCGGCAGCGCGGGGTCGATCGAGCCGTCGCGCTGCGCCGCGGTGATCCAGCCGCCGAGCCGGTCGCCGACCTGCGTCAGCAGGTCCAGGTAGCGCGGGTGCGCCGCCAGTTCGGCGCGCAGCGACGAGTTCTGCGACGGCAGGGCCGGCATCTCCCCCGAGAGCTGCTCGGTAAGCGCCCAGCGCACGACCGCCCGCAGCCGCGAGAGCGGCGTCGCATCGGCAAGGGCGCCCTGCTGCTCGATGACCGACAGCGTGCGCTCGAGCAGCCGCACGAGCGCCGCCGCGGCGAGCGCTTCCTTGGAGGGGAAGTGGCGGTAGAGGCTCGCCTTGGCGATGCCGACCTCGGAGGCGACCTCGTCGACCGTCATCAGGTCGAAGCCCTTGTCGGCCAGCAGCCGGTTGACCGCCTCGAGGATGGCATCCTCGCGGACCTGCAGGATCCGTTCTCGGAATGCCAAGCGTGCCACGGCGCGGATTGTAGGCGCTGCGCCGGTTCCGCCTCGGGCCGATGGCTTTGCCACGGCGACAGGGGCGAGGCCCGCCGGCTGGTCGGCGGGGCCAGCGCGCCGGCCCGGCGATGCCGCCCCGGGGTGGGGCTGCGGGTGCAAGGGGAGGGCGGCAGGCGGCTCCGGGGCCGCCCGCGGGGGGCTCAGCGGTAACGCAACTCGTCCGCGGCGCGGCGGCGGTCGTCGGGCCGCTCGTCGTGCGGCGTCAGGCTGAGATCGAGACCGAACGCGGTGCCCAGGCCGGCCGGATCGTCGCGGTCGGTGGCGTCATCGATCGACGGAACGGTGGCGCCGCGGCGCCAGGGCATCAGCCAGCTGCGTGCACTACTCCAGCGTTCCATCGGTGCGCTCCCGGTCATCGATGGTTACGAGTGTCACTCTGCGTGTGGCGGGCGAACCGTGCAGGAACGGCGACGCCGTGCGGCAATTCACGCGCCATGCGGCCGTGGCAGGACGGTGTGGCGGGCCCGCCGCAATGGGCCCGCCGCAATGGGTCCGCCGCAATGGGTCCGCCGCAACGGGCCTGAGCCGGCCCCGGGCCTGGCGAGTCAGGGCCGCCCCGCCGCCCGGAGCGCAGCGGGTCAGGGCTGCCAGCGGTTGCCGTTGGCCTTGAAGCGCGCGATCCCGCGCTCGAGGTCGGTGCGTTCCTCGCAGCCGCTGCCGCAGACGCGCACCAGCACCGCCAGGCGCGCCTCGGCCGTCGGCAGATCGCCCTTCATCAGCGCGAGCTCGCCCGCGTACTCGAGCGCGCCCCGGTGGTTGGGGTCGATGCGCAGCGCAGCGTCGTAGTGGCGCTGGGCGCCCTCGAGGTCGGGCGTGGCCTGCTTGCGCAGCGCATAGCCCATCAGGTTGTTCCAGTCGGCGCTGGAGCCTGCGTTGACCTTGCGCAGCTCGGCAATCGCGGCCGGCCAGCGCTTGGCGGCGATGGCCTGGCGTGCCGCGGCCAGCGGGTCGGTCGCGCGCGGCGGGGCGGGCTCGGGCGTGTCGGCGGCGAGCACCGGGGCCGGGGTGGCCACCAGCGCGAGCGCGGCGGCGAGTGCACCGGCAGCGGCCGGTGCGAGACGGAGGAATCGGAGGATCATCAGAGGGCTCCCTGTCGGTGCTGCGGGTCGGAGGTGCTGAGATGCGGAGGTTCGGCGCCCGCGGCGACGGGCGAAGCCTCGGGGCCCGGGTGCCGCTGCGCGCCACGCCGCCCGCCAGTGTGCGCCGCCCGGCTGCATGTTGCGATCAGGATCTGCGCGCACCGGCTTGCCGCGCGCGGCCGCGGCCCGCGGCCGGCGCGCGTGGCCGCGTTGCATCGGCCAGCCGCAGCACTGCAGTCACGACGTCCTCGGCGGCCTCGGCCAGGTCGGCCGGCGGCTCGAGTTCCTCGATCGCCTCGGCCAGCCGCTCGTCGTCGACATCCTCGGCGTCGAAGTGCAGGTACAGCAGCGCGAGCGGCTCCAGCTGCGCCGGATCGTCGCGCTCCATCAGGGCCGGGAAGCGGTCCATCGCGAGCGCGAACCCCGCGACCCACGGCAGCACCGCGTCGCGCGGGGGCTGGCTCTCGGCGAGCGCCTCGAGCCAGGGGTCGAACCAGGTGCGCCCCGCGATCGCGCGTTCGAGCGCGGCGTGCCGTCGCTGCACGAGCGTGGTCACCTCGTCGCGCCAGGCACCGGCCGGCGCCGCGCGGCCCTCGATGTCGAACACGCCCGCCAGCCATTGCGCCGCTGGCACCCGCGCGGGCTGCAGCAGCACCCCACACAGGTAGCCGTCCAGCGCGCTCAGATCCAGCGGTTCGAGCGGCGCCGGCGCCGACTCGAACAGGTCCTGCAGGCGCGCGATCGTGGTCTCGTCCTGCGCCGATGACGCCTCGGGCGACGCGGCCGCGGGGGCCGCAGCAGACCGCGACGAAGCTCGGGGGCCGGGTGGGCGGGTGGGGCTCATGGCCACATTGTCCTGCAGCGGCCCTGCCAGGCCCCACGCCCGAACAGGAACGTGCGCCGGCAGCCCGCTTGACGAATCACCTGTCGGTGACTAGAGTCGAGTCACCGTCAAGTGACTTCTTCTTGCGAGACTTCCATGACCACCACCACGGACCGCCGCTCCTTCCTGCGCCTGCTCGGCGGAGGCGTCGTCCTGACGGGCGCGGGCGCGCTCGGCGGCTGCGTCAGCGACGTGCCGCCGGAGGCCGTGGCCGCGTGGCGCAACGCCGGCAACGAGACCGACCCGCGGCGCTGGGTGCTGGCGCACGCGATCCTGGCCCCGCACTCGCACAACCTGCAGTCCTGGCTGGTCGACCTGCGCACGCCGGGCGAGATCGTGCTGCGAGTCGACCTCGAGCGGCTGCTGCCCGAGACCGACCCGTTCTCGCGCCAGATCGTCATGAGCCAGGGCACCTTCCTCGAACTGCTCGACCTCGCAGCCCGCGAGCGCGGACTGCGCGCCGACATCGCTCTGTTCCCCGAAGGCGAGTTCGGCCCCGACAAGCTCGACGCCAGGCCGGTGGCGCGCGTGCGCCTCGTGCCCGATGCGGGCATCGCGCGCGACCCGCTGTTCGCCCAGATCCTGCGCCGCCACACCAACCGCAACGCCTACGACACCGCGCGCCAGGTGCCGGCCGAGGCCTGGAACGCGATGGCCGCGGCGGTGGCGCCGCACCCGCTGCGGCTGGGTTTCGTCGGCCCGGCGCAGGCGGCCGCGCTGCAGCGCCAGCGCGAGGTGGCCAGCGCCGCCTGGCGCGTGGAGGTCACGACCGCGCGCACGATGCTCGAGTCGGTCAAGGTGCTGCGCGTGGGCTCCAGCGAGATCGCGCGCCACCGCGACGGCATCTCCATCACCAGCCCGATGCTGGTGGCGCTGGACCGCGTGGGGCTGTTCGACCGCAGCCGCGCGCCGGCGCCCGACTCTGCAGCCGTGCGCAGCCAGATCGAGGACTTCGACAAGAAGATCGCGAGCACGCAGCACTTCCTGTGGATGGTGAGCGAGGGCAACACGCGCACCACGCAGATCGCCGCCGGCCGCGCCTACGCGCGCGTGCAGCTGGCGGCCACCACGCACGGCGTCGTGATGCAGCCGCTGCAGCAGGCCCTGCAGGAGTACCCCGAGGTGGCCGGTCCGTACGCCGACATCCACCGCCTGCTGGAGGCGCCGCGTCCCACGCACACGGTGCAGATGTGGGCCCGCGTCGGCTTCGCCGCGCCGGTGGGCCCGGCACCGCGCCGCGGGCTGGACGCGCACATCGTCCGCACGTGAGGCAGGCAGGCGCGCTCGCACCCCAGGCCGGCCTCGCGCCGGCCGAGGCGGCCGAAGCAGCAGGGGCGGCCGCGACGGCCGCCCGCCCGCGGCCGCGCGACCGCGAGGCCACCGCCGAACGCCTGCTCGCCGCGGTGGGCAGCGTGCTGGCGCGCGACGGCTTCGGCGCGCTGGGCGTCAACGCCATCGCGCGCGAGGCCGGCGTCGACAAGGTGCTGATCTACCGCTACTTCGGCGGCCTGCCCGAGCTGCTGCGCGCCTGGGGCGGCAGCGGCCGCTTCTGGCCCCGCGTGGCCGACCTGCTCGGGCCCGACCCCCAGGCGCTGCTGGCGCTGCCGCCGGCCGAGCGCTGGGCATGCTTCCTCGAGCACTTCATCGACGCGCTGCGCGCGCGGCCGCTGACGATCGAGATCCTCGCCGCCGAAATCAGCGAGCGCAACGAGCTGACCGTCATCCTCGAGGCCGAGCGCGAGCAATGGGGCGAGGACGCGGAGCGCGTGCTTGGCGGCCCGGAGTACGCGGCCCGGCCGCACCTCCAGGGCGTCACGCTGCTGCTGGTGGCCGGGGTGCAGCGCCTGCTGGTGCGCGGCCGTCGGCTGCGCGTCTTCGGTGGCATCGATCTGCAGGCCGACGCCGGCTGGGCGCGCCTGAAGGCCGACCTGCGTTGCCTGTCGCACCACCTGTTCGCACCCCCGCCCTGACGCCGGCGCGGCGACGCCTCGCGGCATAGACTGCGGCTTTCGCCGGCCGCTCAGGCCCGAGGAGACAGACGATGGGCGCCCCCGAAGCCTTCACCCAGACCACCGACGTCGGCCACTGGATCGGCGGCCGCCGTGCGCCCTCGACCGGCGAGCGCTCGCAGACCGTGTGGAATCCGGCCACCGGCGCCGCCGCGCGCCGCGTGCTGCTGGGCACGGCCGCCGACGTCGATGCCGCGGTGGCCGCCGCGCGCGCCGCGCAGCCGGCCTGGGGCGAGATGCCCCCCATCCGCCGCGCGCGCGTGCTCAACGCCTTCCTCGCGCTGCTGAACCAGCACCGCGACACGCTGGCGGCCATGATCACGGCCGAGCACGGCAAGGTGTTCAGCGACGCGCAGGGCGAGGTCACGCGCGGCATCGACATCGTCGAGTTCGCCTGCGGCGCGCCGCAGCTGCTCAAGGGCGACTACACCGACCAGGTCTCCACCGGCATCGACAACTGGACGCTGCGCCAGCCGCTCGGCGTGGTGGCCGGCATCACGCCCTTCAACTTCCCGTGCATGGTGCCGTGCTGGATGTTCCCGGTGGCGCTGGCCTGCGGCAACGCCTTCATCCTGAAGCCGAGCGAGCGCGACCCCTCGCCCTCGCTGTTCATGGCCGAGCTGCTCAAGCAGGCCGGGCTGCCCGACGGCGTGTTCAGCGTCGTGCAGGGCGACAAGGTGGTCGTCGACGCGCTGCTCGCGCACGCCGACGTCAAGGCCGTGAGCTTCGTCGGCAGCACGCCGATCGCGCAATACATCTACGAGACCGGCGCGCACCATGGCAAGCGCGTGCAGGCCCTCGGCGGCGCCAAGAACCACATGGTCGTGATGCCCGACGCCGATCTGGAGCAGGCGGTCGACGCGCTGATCGGCAGCGCCTACGGCTCGGCCGGCGAGCGCTGCATGGCCATCAGCGTGGCCGTGCTGGTGGGCGACGTGGCCGACCGCATCGTGCCACTGCTGGCCGAGCGCGCGCGCGCCCTGAAGATCCGCAACGGCATGGAGCCCGACGCCGAGATGGGCCCGATCGTCACGCGCGAGGCGCGCGACCGCATCGAGGGCTACATCGCGCTCGGCGTGCAGGAGGGCGCCACGCTGGTCGTCGATGGCCGCGGCTGCAAGGTGAGCGGCCACGAGGCGGGTTTCTTCACCGGCGGCACGCTGTTCGACTGCGTGACGCCTTCCATGCGCATCTACCGCGAGGAGATCTTCGGCCCGGTGCTGGCCTGCGTGCGCGTGCCCGACTTCGCCGCCGCGGTCGACCTCGTCAACGCGCACGAGTACGGCAACGGCGTGGCCTGCTTCACCAGCGACGGCGGCGTCGCGCGCGAGTTCGCCCGCCGCATCCAGGTGGGCATGGTCGGCATCAACGTGCCGATCCCGGTGCCGATGGCCTGGCACGGCTTCGGCGGCTGGAAGCGCAGCCTGTTCGGCGACATGCACGCCTACGGCGAGGAGGGCGTGCGCTTCTACACCCGGCAGAAGAGCGTGATGCAGCGCTGGCCCGACGGCACGGCCAAGGGCGCCGAGTTCGCGATGCCCACCGCGCGCTGAGCGGGCCGGCCGGCGGCCGCGGCCGGCTCAGCGCTCAGGTGCCGATCGGGCCGCCGTCGTCCTTGCGGATCACGACGGTGGCCGAGCGCGGCCGGCCGTCGGGCTTGAACTCCGGCCAGTTGCTGAAGCGGCGCGGCTCCTCGGGGTTGCTGCGCTCGCTAGGCGTCTCGCCCGGGTGCTGCACGTTGATGAACAGCGTGCGCCCGTCGGGGGTCCAGCAGGCGCCGGTGATCTCGCAGTTGACCGGGCCGGTGAGGAAGCGCCGCGTCTCGGCGGTGCCCGGGTCGCAGGCCAGCATCTGGTTGTTGCCGATGCGCTGGAACTCGCCGCGGTTCATCTGGCTGGCGAAGACGTCGGTCTGGATCCAAAGCACGCCGCGGTTGTCGAAGGCGATGCCGTCGGGGCAGCCATAGAGGTCGCCCTTGATGTTGCCCTTGGCCTCGGGGCGCTCGTTGGCCGGGTCGCCCGCCAGCACGAGGTGGTTCCACTCGAAGCCCTCGCCGTCGAAGTCGCCGTCCTCCTTCCAGCGGATGATCTGGCCCATCGTGTTGTTGGCGCGCGGGTTGGCCGCGTCGACGCCCGGCTGGCCCGGCTGGCCGCGCGCCGTGTTGTTGGTGAGCGTGCAGTAGACCCAGCGCGTGGCGGTGTCGATGGCCAGCCACTCGGGGCGGTCCATCTTCGTCGCCCCGAGCAGGTCGCTCGCCTGCCGCGACTTGATCACGACCTCGCCCTGGTCGGCGAAGCCCGCCGCCGCGGTGAGCGGACCCTCGCCCGCGCGCATCGGGATCCAGCGCCCGCGGCCGCCGGCGTCGAAGCGCGCCACGTACAGCGTGCCGTGGTCGAGCAGTTCGGCATTGGCCTTCCCACCGCCGGGCCGGATGCGGTCGCGGCTGACGAACTTGTAGATGTACTCGAAGCGCGCGTCCTCGCCGCTGTAGACCACCGCGCGGCCGTCCTTCGTGACGGCGACCCAGGCGCCCTCGTGCGCGGCGCGCCCGAGCGCGGTGCGCTTGACCGGCGTGCTGGCCGGGTCGTACGGGTCGATCTCGACCACCCAGCCGTGACGGTTGGCCTCGTTCGGGTTCTTCACCGCGTCGAAGCGGTCGTCGTGCTCGTGCCAGCGGTAGCCCCAGCCGTTCTTGCGCATGCCCCAGCGCCGCTCGTGCGCGGTGGGCTGGTCGGCGCTGGAGAAGTAGCCGATGAAGTTCTCCTCCCCGGACAGGTAGGTGCCCCAGGGCGTCATGCCGCTCGCGCAGTTGTTGAAGGTGCCCAGCGCCAGGCGGCCGGCGGGGTCGGCTGCCGTCCGCATCAGCGCGTGGCCGGCGGCCGGGCCGCCGATGGCGAAGGGTGAGCTGGCCGTGAAGCGCCGTGCATACCGCGACGGCCGCACGGCCTGCCAGCGGCCGTCCTTGAGCTCGACCTCGCTGACGCTGACGCCGTGCGCGGCCTGGCTCTTGCGCACCTTCTCGGCCGTCCACGGGACCATGCCGCCTGCGTGCAGCAGGCCGTCGTCGGTGTACTCGTGGTTCATCACCAGCAGGCCGCGCCGGCTGCCGTCGAGCGGGTAGTAGTGGATGCCGTCGTGGTGCATGCCCATCTGCACCGCCTGGTCGGCGGCGCTGTTGCCCGCGTCGTCGCGGAAGGCCGGCATGTTGCCGGGCACGCCCACCGGCTCGCCCCACAGCAGGAAGGCGGTGGCCGTGTAGCCCGGCGGCACGGTGATGCGGTCGGCCGCGCTGGCCGCGATCGGCGTGAAGCCGATCCGGGGGCCGCTGCCGGGCATCGTGCCGCAACCGGCCAGGCCGCCGGACAGCCCGGCCGCCATGGCCGCGGCCAGCGGGGCGAGCATCGGCGACAGCGCCGCCGCGGCGCCGCCGCGCAGCACCATCCGGCGCGCCGGGTCGGAGACGTCGTGGATGCTGGGGTTGGAGGAACGGTTGCTGTCCTCCATCTGGCTGAAGTCCTTGGCCACGCGGCAGCTCCTGCAGGGTCGGTTGCGACCCCCGCATTCTGCGCCGACGGTGCCCCGGCCGAAGGCGCACGGCCGGGCCAGGCGGGCGGGCCGCGCGGCCTGCCTCGCCGGACCCGCGCCGGGCCGCAGTCAGGTGCCGATCACGCCGCCGTCGTTCTTGCGGATGACCACGGTCGCGCTGCGCGGCCGGCCGTCGGGCCGCTGGTCGGGCCAGTTGCTGAAGCGCCGCGGGTTGTCGGGGTCGCTGCGCTCGCTCGGGCTCTCGCCGGGGTGCTGGATGTTGATGAACATCGTGCGGCCGTCGGGCGTGGCCGTGGCGCCCGTGACCTCGCAGCCCACCGGGCCCACCAGGAAGCGGCGGATCTCGCCGGTGCGCGGGTCGGCTGCGAGCATCGCGTTGTTGCCGAGGTTGACGAGGTCACCGCGGCCCATCGCGCTGGTGGACATGTCGGTCTGGATCCACAGCACGCCGCGCGCGTCGGTCCACAGGCCGTCGGGGCAGGCGAACGCGTCGCCCCCGACATTGCCCTTGGCATCGGCGCGCTCGAGTTTCGGGTCGCCGGGCAGCACGAAGTGGTTCCACTCGAAGGCCAGGCCGTCGAAATCGCCGGCCTCCTTCCAGCGGATGATGTGGCCCATCGTGTTGTTGGCGCGCGGGTTGGCCGGGTCGGTGCCGGGCATGTTCGGGCCGCCGCGGTTGCTGTTGTTGGTGAGCGTGCAGTAGACCCAGCCCTGCCGGTCGATGTCGATCCATTCCGGGCGGTCCATCTTGGTGCCGCCCAGCAGGTCGCTGGCCTGGCGCGACTTGACCAGCACCTCGCCCTGGTCGGCGAATCCGTTGGCCGCGGTCAACGGTCCCTGGCCGTGCACCAGCGGCAGCCAGCGCCCCTTGCCGTCGGCGTCGAAGCGGGCGACGTACAGCGTGCCGTGGTCGAGCAGCTCGGCGTTCGCCCGCGCAGCGCTCAGGCCCGGGGCCGCGGGCTTGATCGCGTCGCGGGTGACGAACTTGTAGATGTACTCGAAGCGCGCATCCTCGCCCATGTAGATCACCGCGCGCCGGTCCTTGGTGACCGCGACGGTGGCACCCTCGTGTGCCGCGCGCCCGAGCGCGGTGCGCTTGACGGGTGCGCTGCTGGCGTCGTTCGGGTCGATCTCGACCACCCAGCCGAAGCGGTTGGGCTCGTTGGGGTGGCGGGCGGCGTCGAAGCGTTCGTCGTGCTCGTGCCAGCGGTAGCCCACCGGATCGCCGCGGCGCAGACCCCAGCGCGCCTGGTGCGCGTCGGGCTGGTCGGGGCCGCGGAAGTAGAAGATGAAGTTCTCCTCGCAGGTGAGGTAGGTGCCCCACGGCGTGATGCCGCTGCCGCAGTTGTTCAGCGTGCCCAGCACGCGGCGGCCGCTCGGGTCGGCGGCCGTGCGCATCAGCGCGTGCCCCGCGGCCGGGCCGCCGACGGCCATCGGCGTGTAGGCGGTGATGCGGCGTGCCCAGGGACTCGGCCTGACGACCTCCCAGCGGCCGTTCTTCTGCTCGACCTCGATGACCGACACGCCGTGGGCCGCCTGCGCCTTGCGCACCTTCTGGGCGTTCCAGGTCTTCATGCCGTCGGTGTGCAGCAGGCCGTCGTCGGCGTACTCGTGGTTCATCACCAGCAGCCCGGCGGTGCTGGCGGCCGGGGTCAGCGGGTGGCGGAAGAAGTGGATGCCGTCGTGGTGCATGCCCAGCTGCGTCTCCTGCTGCGCCGCGCTGTTGCCGGCGTCGAAGCGGAAGGCATGGTCCTCGCCCGACAGGCCGGCCGGCTCGCCCCAGGCGGCGATGACCTGCACGCTGTAGCCCTCGGGCACCCGCACCGCGTCGGCGGTGCCGGCCGGCACGCTCTTGAAGCCGAGGAGCGGGCCGCCGGCGGCCCCGATGCCGGCACAGCCGGCCAACGGCGCCAGCAGGCCGGTCACGGCCAGTCCGAGCCCGCCGCGCAGGACCTGGCGCCGGGCCGGGTCGGAGACATCGTGGATGCTGGGGTTGGAGGAGCGGTTGCTGTCCTCCATCGTCGAGAAGTCCTTGGCCATGGGTGTCGCGCCTGCGGGCTGTGTGACAAGCCCGCGATGCTGGGCGCAACGGATGACGGATTCGTGACGGCCCGGGCGCGACGACGGCGCGGGTGCGTTGCCTCGGCTCGGGCGCCGGGGCGCCTAACATCCGGGCATGAACGCATCCCGCACCCTGCTCGTCACCGGAGGCAGCCGCGGCATCGGCGCCGCCACCTGCGTGCTGGCCGCCGAGCGCGGCTGGGACGTGGCCGTCAACTTCGCCCGCGACCAGCCGGCGGCCGAGAGGGTGGCCGCCGCCGTGCGCGCCCGCGGCCGGCGTGCACTGGTGCTGCAGGCCGACGTCGGTGACGACACCGCGGTGCGTGCGATGTTCGAGGCCCTCGACCGCGCCTGGGGCCCGCGCCTGGGCGGCCTGGTCAACAACGCCGGCGTCGTCGACGTCGCGGCGCGCGTCGACCAGATGGACGCGGCGCGACTGGACCGCATGTTCCGCACCAACGTGCTGGGCAGCTTCGCCTGCGCGCGCGAGGCGCTGCGGCGCATGAGCACGCGGCACGGCGGGGCCGGCGGCGCGATCGTCAACCTCAGCTCGGCCGCCGCGCGCCTCGGTGCGCCGGGCCAGTACGTGGACTACGCCGCGGCCAAGGGCGCGATCGACGTCTTCACGATGGGCCTGGCGCGCGAGGTGGCCACCGAGGGCGTACGCATCAACGCCGTGCGGCCCGGCATCATCGACACCGACATCCACGCCTCGGGCGGGCAGCCCGAGCGCGTGCGCCAGATGGCACCACTGGTGCCGATGCAGCGCGCCGGCACGGCCGAGGAGGTGGCGGCGGCGATCGTCTGGCTGCTGTCGGACGAGGCCAGCTACACCACCGGTTCGGTGATCGACGTGACCGGCGGCCGCTGAGGCGGCGTCGGGCGGCGCCGGCTGCCGCCGCGCCGCGCAGCGCCGGGCTGCGCGCCGCTCAGCGCAGCTCGACCGGCAGCGCGTCGATGCCGAGCAGCTCGCGCAGGCGCGCGGCGGCCGCCAGCGCCTCGGCGCGGCTGCCGTACGGCCCGGCGTGCAGCCGCACGGTGCCCGCCTCGTCGCTCAGGCGCAGCATCGGCACCAGCCCCGGCGCCTGCGCGGCGGCGGTTCGCTGCACGCGGTCGCGCAGGGCCGCGGCGCCCTCGCGCTGGCGGAACGCGCCGAGCTGCAGCCAGGTGCCGGCCACGGCGACGACGTCGCCGGGCACGGGGTCGTCCGGTGGGGTCGACGGGCTTGGCGGAGTGGGCGGGGTTGGCGGGGCTGGCAGCGCAGCGCCCGCGGCCGCGGGCCCTGCCGCCGGGGCCACGGCCCAGCCGCCGCGGCGGATCTCGTCGTGCGTGATGCGCCGCACCTCCACCGGCGCCACGCCTGCCAGCAGCCCCAGGCGCAGCGCCGCGGTGTAGCTGAGGTCGATCACGCGGCCGGCCACGAAGGGGCCGCGGTCGTTGATGCGGACGATCACCTCGCGGCCGTTGGCCGGGTTGCGCACGCGGGCGTAGCTCGGCAGCGGCATCGTCTTGTGCGCCGCCGTCATCGCGTACATGTCGTAGGGCTCGCCGAGAGAGGTCGGCCGGCCGTGGAACTTGACGCCGTACCACGACGCCAGGCCGCGCTCGGCCAGCGGCACATCGGACGCGTGCGGCACGTAGCGCTGTCCGAACACGTCGTAGGGCTTGTTCGGGCCGCCGGCGCGGATGGGCTCGATGCGGGGCACGGCATCGGGCGTGCGCTCCAGGCCCGGCGGCGGGTTGGGGCCGGGCCCGTCACGCTCGGGCGGGCGCGATGCGCAGCCGGCGATCAGCGCCGCGGCCAGCAGCGGCCACCACGGCAGCGACCGCAGCGTCGGCGCAGCGGCTGCGCTCATGGTGTCTCAGCCCTCGGGCAGCACGTCCAGCACCGCCTGCTCGCGGCCGGCGCCCGACTCGAGCACCTGCGGGGCGACGGTGGCGAAGTCGATGCGCCGCAGGTCGATGCGGCGCACCTGGCGGTTGGCCATCGTGTGGAAGTAGACGGCGCGGTGGGCCAGGTCGCACGCGGTCGTCACCTGGGTCGCGCTGACGATGTCGCCGGCGGTGCGGCCGGCCGGCGCGGTGACGCCGACCGGGTTGTTGAAGCTGTCGACGATGCGGAAGGCCTCGAACACCGCGTCGTGCGCGTCGCCCAGCGCCCACTCGACCGTGCGCGCCACGACGACGCTGCCGTCGGCGGCCTGCAGCGAGATGCCCGTGCACACGATGTCTTTCCTCCAGTTGGGCGCCGGCTGCGGGGTGCGCGCGGGCGGGTCAGAGCAGGCCCTCGATCGGCAGCCACGACAGCACCCGCGCCCCCGCGCGGCGCAGCCATCCCGAGCGCGGCTCGCCAGTGTGCACGGTCTGGCCGTCGACGCCGGTCTCCAGCCAGCGCAGCGCGCCGTCGTCGGCCAGCGCCAGCCGGTAGGTGGCCGACGGCAGGTCGCGCACGATGCCGGCGCTCATCGCGCCGGCCATCTCCTCGCTGTCGACGAGCAGCCCCATCTCGGTGTTCAGGTAGGCCGAGCGCGGGTCGAGGTTGAACGAGCCCGCGAACAGGCGCTGGCCGTCTACCACGAACAGCTTGCCGTGCAGGCTCGCGCCCGAGGACAGGCCAAGCCGTGCCAGCCAGCTGCCGGCAGCGGCGCGGGCGGCGGCATCGGGCTTGAGTTCGTGCACCTCGATGCCCGCGGCCAGCAGTTCGCGCCGGTGGCGCGCGTAGCCGGCGTGCACCGCGACGACGTCGGTGGCCGCAAGGGAGTTGGTGACGATGCGCACCGTGACGCCGCGGCGCGCGAGGTCGGCCAGGCGCCGCACGCCGGCGTCGCCGGGCACGAAGTAGGGCGAGACCAGGTCGAGCGAGACGCGCGCCGCGGACAGCGCAGCGAGCAGCGGCTCGGTGATGCCGGCGCCGCCGGCGGTGCGCCCGGCGTCCGCCGTGCCGCTGCCGGCGGCGGGCGACACGGGCGGGCCCGCGGGCTTGGCCGGCGGATCGGACAGCACCTGCACCGGCACCCACTGCAGGGGCTGCGGCGGCTGCAGCGAGCCCGGTGCCGCGGCGAGCCACGGCGTCTTCTGCAGCAGCGCGCGCAGCGCCGCCACCTCCCGCGTGGCCGACGGGTCGGCGAGCTCGGCGCGGTGGCGTTGCAGCAGCGCCGCGTCGGGCGGGCCGAGCAGCACGGGCAGCGGATAGGCCAGCGTGCTGTTCCAGAAACCGTCGAAGTGCTGCGCCGTGTCCCGTGCGGCGGGCCCCAGCGCGAGCAGGTCCAGGTCGGCGAACTGCAGCGATGCGTCCACGCCGAAGTAGACGTCGCCGACGTTGCGCCCGCCGACGATCGTGGCCAGGCCGTCGGCCGTGAACGACTTGTTGTGCATGCGGCGGTTCAGCCGCGCGAAGTCGGTCAGGTAGCCCAGCGCCTTCAGGTTGCGCTGGACGAACGGGTTGAACAGCCGGACCTCGACGCCGCGCTGGCTGGCCAGCGCCTGCAGCCAGGGGTCCATGCCGTCGATGCCGTTGTCGTCGAGCAGCAGCCGCACGCGCACGCCGCGCGCGGCGGCGCGCCACAGCTCGTGCAGCAGCAGGCGGCCCGAGGCGTCGTCGTGCCAGATGTAGACCTGCACGTCCAGCGAGCGCTCCGCGGTGCGCACCAGCCAAAGGCGCGCGGCCAGCGCCTGGACGGGCTCGCGCAGCGGCACGGTGCCGCTGCGTCCCTCGGATCCGGCCGGGTCGGCGGCCACCCGCGCGAGCGCGCTGTCGGCCCCCGCGACGAGCACGGTCGACGGCGCGCGCTCGGGCAGCGGCGGCAGCCGGTTCCAGCAGCCGGTCAGCCCGGCGGCGGCGCCGGCCGCCAGCGCCAGGGCGAGCCAGCGCCAGGGGCGCGCAGCGCGCCCCGACGTGCGCTCGCGGGCCGCGCTGCCGGCGTCGGCGTCGGCGTCGGCGCTGCTGTCGGCGTCGCGCCCGGCGCCAGCACCCGCATCGGCGCGGTGGCCCGCCCGCGGTGTCACCGCGCGGCGCAATCGAAGCCGAAGCCCGAGTACATGCCCGCGGCCTGCTTGCCCGTGTTGTCGGTGTCGGTCATCACGGCCACCGCCACCACCGGGCCGGCGGCGCTGCTGAAGGCGCGCCGGTAGTCCTCGCGCAGGTTGCGCCGCACGTCGTGCCAGCGGCCGAGCCCCTCGGTGCCCGACTGCACCACGATCATCTTGATCTGCGACGTGTGGGCCGACGGGATCACGGTGCCGGGCGCCTCGCGGCTGCCCCAGATGTAGATCAGCGCGGCGTACGGCGGCGGCCGGCCCGTCATCGTCTCGGCCATCTTGCGCCGCGCGCGTTCGCCCAGAGGCAGCTTGGCGGCGTCGCCGTCGAAGGCCACCACCACGCGCAGCGGCGCGTCCTCGCGCCGCGGGTCGGCATTGTCGGCGTCGGGCACCAGGGCGTCGGTCTTCCACGACCAGCGCAGCCAGCCGCCGGACCCGCGCGCCGGCCGGAACGACGTTCCGTACAGCGACGCCGAGCCGTCGGCCTGCGCCATCAGCACCTGCCGGCCCTCCTGCGTCGTCAGCTCGTAGCGCGTGTCCTTCTTCAGGCGCGACAGCGGCGCGTGCCCCCAGGGCGGTGCCTTGCCGTCCATCGGCAGAGGCCGGGCCGTGCAGCCTGCCGCTGCAGCCGGTGCCGGCGTGGCGCCTGCGGCCGGGGCCGCTGCACCGCCTGCCGCCGCGCCCGGGCCGCCGGCCGCGGACTGCGCGCCCGCGGAGCCGGCGGCGAGCGCCAGCAGCAGGCCCAGCCCCGCCACGCAAGTCCGCGGTCGCACGGGTGCGTTGGATCGATCGCCCACCGGGTGCCTCCTCGAGTCTGCCCACCGCCGCGGCGCCCGACGCGGGCCGCGGCGCGAACGACCCGGGCAGGATAGTCGAACCGCCCTCGGCATCGGCGGCAGGCCATCCGGGTTGACGACCATAGGGCGAGCGCCGCCGCTGCCGAACAATCGGCCGGTGGGCAGCGACGTCTACGTCATCGCCACGTCGTGCACGGCCTTCGGCAAGCACGCCGGCCGCAGCTTCGCCGATCTCGCGCGCGAGGCCTGGCTCGCGTTGCTCGACGACGGCGGCCTCGGTGCCGGCGACGCCGCGCTGGTGGAGCAGGCCTGGTTCGGCAACTGCGGCATGGGGCAGTGGGGCCAGGGCGGCATCCGCGGGCAGGTGTGCTTCACGCCGCTCGTCGAGGAGGGGCTGTTCCCCGAGCGCGTGCCGATGATCAACGTCGAGGGCGGCTGCGCCACCGCGTCGTTCGCCTTCCACGGCGCCTGGAAGGACGTGCTGTCCGGGCAGTCGCGCGTGAGCCTGGCGATCGGCGTCGAGAAGCTCGTCAGCCCCGACGACCCGGCGCGCACCGCGGCCATCTTCGCCACCGCGATCGACCAGCTCGAGCCCGCGCGCTGGCGTGCCTACTACGAGCGCGCCGGCCAGGAGGCGGGCAAGCCATTCGAGACCGCGGCCGGCCGCACCGTGTTCATGGACACCTACGCGATGCAGGCGGCCTGGCACATGCGCAGGCACGGCACGACGCAGCGCCAGATCGCCGCGGCCGCGTCCAAGAACCACCGCCACGGCAGCCTGAACCCGCTCGCGCAGTACCGCTTCGAGCTGTCGGTGGACGAGGTGCTGGCCGACCGCGAGGTGAGCTGGCCGCTGACGCGCGCGATGTGCTCGCCGCTGGGCGACGGGGCTGCCGCCGCGCTGCTTTGCAGCGAGGACGCGCTGGCCGACTTCCCGGCCGCGGCGCGGGCGCGCGCGGTGCGCGTCCGCACCAGCCAACTCGCCGGCGGCAAGTACCGGCGGCTCGACGAGCCCGGCCTGTCGCGCGTGGCCGCCGACAAGGCCTGGGCGCGCACGGGGCTGGCGCCGGCCGACATCGACGTCGTCGAACTGCACGACGCCACGTCCTTCTGCGAGCTCTACCAGCTCGAGATGCTGCGCCTGTGTCCGGAGGGGCGGGGCGGCCCGTTCGTCGAGTCGGGCGCCACGGCGCTCGGAGGCCGATTGCCGGTCAACGTGTCCGGCGGCCTCGTCTCCAAGGGCCACCCGGTCGGTGCCACGGGGCTGTCGATGGTGCACGAGGTGGTGCTGCAGCTGCGCGGCGAGGCCGGCGCGCGCCAGGTGCCCGGCGCCGAGCTCGGCCTGGTCGAGAACGGCGGCGGCGTGATGGGCTTCGACGAGGCTGCGTGCGCGGTGCACATCCTCCAGAAGAGCCGGTAGCGGGCGATGGCGGGCGACGATTCCTCACCCACCCCGCGCGCGGCAGGGCAGCCTGCGGTGAGTCCGCCAGCGCGCCAGGCCGCGTCCGGACCGATCGACTGGCGGCCCGAGGACCCGGCCACGCTCGCCGACCCCTACGCGGTCTTCGCGCGCATGCGCGACGAGGACCCCTGCCACTGGAGCCCGCGCCTGCGCAGCTGGGTGCTGACGCGCTACGACGACGTGCGCGCCGTGTGCCTGGACCGCGAGCGGCTGTCGTCCGACCGGCTGCGCCCGTACTTCGCCAGCCTGCCGGCCGCCGAGTCGGGCCGCATCGGCCACATCGTGCGCTACCTGGCGCAGTGGATGGTGTTCAAGGACCCGCCCGACCACACGCGGCTGCGCCGCCTCGTCAGCCGCGTGTTCCACGCCCGCTCGATGCAGGCGATGCGCCCGCGGGTGGAGGACATCGCGCGCTGGCTGCTCGACCGGCTGGCCGGGCGCGACCGCATCGACGTGGTGGCCGACTTCGCCGGGCCGCTGCCCTGCCTGGTGATCATGGCCCTGCTCGGGGTGCCGCGCGCCGACCTCGCCGAGGTCAAGCGGATGAGCGACGAGATGGCGCTGTTCATCGGCTCGTCGCGCACCTCGCCCGAGAAGTACGACACCGCCGAGGCCGCCACGCGCGAGATGGCCGCCTTCTTCGCGCGCCTGATCGACGCGCGCCGCGCGCGGCCCGAGGCCGACCTGCTGAGCGAGCTCGTGCACCTGCGCGACGACGACGGCGACCGGCTGGCCGACGACGAGCTGATCGGCACCTGCATCATGCTGCTGTTTGCCGGCCACGAGACCACCACCAACCACATCGCCAACGGCGTGCATGCGCTGTTGCGCTTTCCGGGCGAGGCGCAGCGGCTGCGCGCCGACCCGGGGCTGGCGGCCGCGGCGGTGGAGGAACTGCTGCGCTACGACGGTCCGTCCGGGGCGCAGGTGCGCGTGGTCGCCCGCACGCACGAGCTCCACGGCCGGCGTCTGGAGGAAGGCCAGCGCGTCTTCATCATGCTCAACGCGGCCAACCGCGACCCGCGCGCCTACCCCGAGCCCGACCGCCTCGACCTCGACCGCGACGGCCTGCCGCACCTGGCCTTCGGCTTCGGCATCCACATCTGCCTGGGCTTTCCGCTGGCGCGCACCGAGGGCCAGGTCGCGATCCCGGCGCTGCTGGCGCGCTACCGCTCCATCGAGCTCGACGGCGGGCCGCCGGAGTGGATCGACTCCCTCGTGTTCCGCGGCATGAAGGCGCTGCCGGTGAGGGTGCAGCCGGCCTGAGGCGGGTGCATCGGCCACTCCAACGGCCTCGAGAGCGCGACCCGGCGCCTTGTTCAGCCCCTGCTGCAGCCGCGCGACGATCGCGCCGGACGTGGCGGCGCTGCAGGCCCGACTTCGCGGACGATCACCTGCCGCCGGCCGGGAGCGCCGCGTTCTTGCGCCGGTGTGGCGGCGCCCCGGCCGCGGACCGGACCGCCGGGGCCGATGAGCCGGCAGCCGCCGCGGCGAGCTCGCGCAGGGTGCGCACCGCCGGAAGATCCGCGTTGTGCGTGCGGCTGATGAAGGCCATCGTCTTCACGTGGCGGATCTCCTCGATCTGCAGCACCGCCAGCCGCGAGCGCAGCGGGTGGGCCCGCACCATGGCGTGCGACAGGTAGCCGACGCAGTCCGTGTGCGCGATGGTCGACAGCAGCGTGGGCACGCCGTCGCAGCGCAGCGCCACCTGCGGCAGCGGCAGGCCCCGCTGTTGCGCCAGGCCCGCGAGCCAGAGCCCCACCCGCGTCGTCGCCGCCGCCACGACCCAGCGCTCCTGCACCAGCGCTGCCAGCGAGCGCAGTTGCCGGCGGCGCGGGTGCTGCCGGCTGCAAACGGCGGCGTAGGTCTCGGATCCCAGCGGAGTCACCGCGTGGTCCGGCGGCACGACCTGCGGGGGCGGGCCGAGCACGCAGTCCACCTCCCCGCGGGACAGCGCCGCGGAGAGCGCCTCGGCGGACGACTGCACGATGTCGATGCGCGTATCGGGCACCCGGGCGACGAAGCGGGCCAGGGCCAGCGTCTCGGCGTCGCCGAGGTCACCCAGCCCGACGCCGAGGCGGACGAAGGGCTGGGGCAGCCGTCGCGAGGCGCCGAGCGCCGAGTGGACGTCGGCGGTCATCACGGCCACTCGCTCGGCATGCCGCAGCACGATCTGGCCCTGCTCGGTGAGCTCCACCCCGCGCTGCATCCGCTGCACGAGCGTCGCGCCACAGGACGACTCCAGCCGCGCGAGCGACTTGGACAGCGTGGATTGCGACAGGCCCAGACGCTGGGCCGCCTTGCTGAGACTGGCCTCCGAGGCGAGGGTCAGGAAGTAGCGGAGGTCGCGCAGTTCCATGGGTGGATCGTGAAGTGCTGAACGCGATCCGGCAGGGAATCTGACATGAAAGAAATTCAACGATCATGAATCAGACATGCCCTGCAAGGATACGTCATGACTTCCTTCGCCTGGCAGACGAGAACGCCCGGCCCGGCCGGCCGGGGCCGCCGGCTTGGCCGGCTGGCGCTGCTGGCCGCGACGGTCTGCGCCGCTGCGGCCTGCGGCGGCGGCGGCGGCGGCGGAGCCGCACCGGCCGCACCGGCCGCGCCGGCGGCACCGCCGTCCCCCGGGCCCGCCCCAGTCCCCGCTCCGTCCCCGGTTCCGTCCCCCGCTCCGGCGCCTTCCCCCACGCCGGCGCCCGCCCCTGCACCGCCCCCCGGTTTCTCGTGGGCGCTGGCCATCACCGGAGGCCCGGCGGTGGCGCGCGGGGTCAGCACCCGCGAGGACGGCAGCAGCGTCGTCGTCGGCTCGGCCGGGCCGGCAAGCGCACTGCAGCTCGGGACACAGGGCGCCGACACCCAGGGCAAGGGCACGGACATCTTCGTCGCGTCGCTGTCGGCGGGCGGGCAGCCGCAGTGGCTGCGCACGTTCGGTGGCAGCGGCGAGGACTACGCCTTCGATGTCGCGGCCACCCCGGACGGCGATGCCATCGTCGTCGGACAGGTCTCGGGACGGTTCAGCTTCGGCGGCGTGGCGGTCGACATCGCCGGCCCGAACCCGGACGCCTTCGTCGCCCGTATCGACGGCAGCGGCGCGCTCCGCTGGCTGACCACCGGCAGCGGTGCCGGCCGTGCCTACGGCAACGAGGTGGCGGTGGACGCCGCCGGCAACGTGCTGGCGATTGGCGTGTTCCGCAACCAGATCAGTTTCGGCGTGCGGACGCTGACCGCGCCGGGCGGGCTCGCCGGCGATCAGGTCTTCGTCGTCAAGCTCGACGGCCAGGGCGCCGCGCTGTGGGCGCGCGCCATCACCGGAGCGGGCGTGCTCGCCGGACGCGGCATCGGGCGCGACGGCGGCAACCGCGTGCTGGTGGCCGGCGAGTTCAGCGGCAGCATCGGTGTCGACGATGGCGCGGGCGGCGTCGTCGACCTGGTGTCGGCCGGCGGCACCGACTGTTTCGCGGCCGCCTACGATCCCGACGGCCGGCTCCAGTGGGCGCGCGCCTTCGGCGGCAGCGGCGACGACAAGTGCCGGGGGATCGGCGGCGACGCCGGCGGCAACGTGGTGCTGGCCGGCACCTTCAGCGGCAGCGTGCGCTTCGGCGCCCAGACGCTGGCGAGCGCGGGTGCGTCGAACCTGTTCCTGGCGCGCCTGGATCCCGGGGGCCAGCCGATCGGGGTGCAGGCCTTCGGCAGCAACGGCAGCGACGAAGGCAGCGAGATCGAGGTCGCCGACGACGGCACGGTCGTGCTGGCGGCCCAGTTCGGCGGCGCGGCGTCGCTGCCCTGGGGCCAGGCGATCGTCGCCAGCCCGGCTGCGCGCGAGATGTTCGCGGCGCGCATCGGCGCCGGCGGGTCGGTCGAGTGGTTCGCCACCTCGCCTGGCACCGGCGACGACGTCAACTATGCGCTTTCGGTCGGGCTGGACGGCGCGGTGACGCTGGTGGGCACCTATGGCGGCAATGCCGGCGGCTCGATCGCGTTCGGCGGCACCACGCTGGGCAGCGCGGGCGGGCCGTCCTCGTTCGTCGCCCGGCTGGGACGCGGCTCCGACACCACGCCCACCCCGCCACCGTCGTCATCGACGCTGAACTTCGCGGCAGCGGCCGACTTCCTGCGGTCCATCGGCGGTGCGGGCATGGTCGTGCTGCAGGACGGACGCCTCGTCCACGAGGCCTACATGAACGGGTGGAACGGCACGACCGCCAAGCCCATCGCCAGCGGCACGAAGAGCTTCACCTGTGCCCTCGTCGCCGCCGCCGAGGCCGATGGCCTGCTGACGCCCGACCTGCAGGCCGCGAGCCGGATCCCCGCCTGGGCCTCCGGGGGCAGCGCGCCCCAGGCGGCCTCGAAATCGAAGATCCTGCTGAAGGACCTGCTGTCGATCAGCGCCGGGCTGCGGGCCTCCGGCGTGTCGGGTGGCGCGTTGAACAACGTCGACAGCTACGCGCAGGCGGTGGCCGCCCCCTCGGTCTTCGACCCCGGGGTGGCGGCAATCTACACCCCCAACAGCTTCCAGGCCGTGGCCGCGATCTTCGAGCTGTCCACCGGCGGCAGCTACAACCCGCAGGGCGTTGTCAGCGGCGGGACGGACCCGCTGGAGTACCTGACCCGGCGCGTGCTCGACCCGATCGGCCTGGCCGTGGGCAGCTGGCAGCGCGACCTGAACGGCAAGCCGAACTTCGGGGGAGGGGCGTCGCTCACCGCGCGCGAGTGGGCGAAGTTCGGGCAGCTGATGCTGGACGACGGCGCATGGAACGGGGTGCAGCTGCTGCCCGCCGGCCTGCTGTCGCGTTGCGCCGCCTACCGCACCGATGCCTTCTGGGGCTACGGCCTGTCTTGGTGGCTGAACCGGGAGGTCGGGTCCACGTACCAGCCGGGGCAGGACTCGGTCGACGTCACGCGGGCCCTGGGATGGTCCACCGGCGGCCGTCTGGCGCCCAGCGTGCCGGCAGACATGTACATGGCCGCAGGCTTCGGGGGCTACCGGCTGTACGTGATCCCGAGCCTGCGCCTGGTGGCCGTGCGCATGGGCGGGCGCGATCCCGCCGACCCGGCGGTGTCGGCCGACGACCGGTTCCTCGGGCTGCTGATCGGCACGCAGCGCTGAACCCGCGGATGCGACGAGCGTTCGCCGCGGCGGCACGCGTCGGCCAGCCGATCGTCCACTTGCCAGCGCCTGACCGCAAGCGCCCAGGCGCGGCGGCTCGCTGCTCTCCGAGACGCGCCCCCGATCGACTGCCGTACACGCAGCGGCGCCTGTCGGAACAAAGGGCGCTATTCCTGGGCACCGTGGGAGCGGCTCCAGGTGTTGCATGGCTGCTGGAAGGCAGCTTCAGACTGATCTGAGTCAGTCGTGGCCGGGGTCCCGAGCGACCGCTTCCACCAGCACCGGTCACTGATAGTCGGTGGCATCGACCGACTGCTTCACTTCCGACTCCGGTCGTCCAACCCCTGCCACCGTGGAGGTCCGACGCGACCGACGGCTTCTGCCGACTGCGACCGGCTCAGATCGACCCAAAGCAGACCGGGACCGAGCAGGCCGGGCGGGCGGAAAGCCGTCGGCGACACGCTATTCCTGCGGCCAATCGCCATGCCGATGGACAACGCCTTGTAGTCAGTGGTGGAAAGCATTGGTACTGCCGTTCGAGCCCCGGAACACTCGAACGAGCGAAGCGCCGTCACCCCGCACGAGACAGTCACCCGTCAAACTTGCCGTGCCGGCCGGCTCCAGCCGAAAAGCGGCTCGAACCGGCCAACGTTTCACCGCTGCGAATGGTTGCGAGCCCTCGGCGTATCTCGTTGGCGATGGCGCTCGCGTCGTCCAGCCCGTAGTGCTCCAGCAGCGAGAGCCGATCGTTGCGCAGTCCGGCTTGTGGAAAGCCCACCAAGCTCTTCGCCAGCGCCGTGGCTTCTGCCTGTGCCGAGCCATCGTCAACCACCCGGGTTACCAATCCGATGGCCAGGGCCTCGTCCATCGCCACCGGTCGGCCCGTCAGTATGAGTTCAAGGGCCCGACCCTGGCCGATCAGCTGCGGCAAGCGAATGGTTCCCAGGTCCACCAGCGGCACGCCGAAGCGCCGGTTAAAGATACCCATCACGGCCGAACGACCAGCCACACGCAGGTCACACCACAGCGCGAGTTCCATGCCCCCCGCGACGGCGTGGCCTTCGATCGCGGCGATGACGGGCTTGCTCAAGCGCAGGCGTGTCGGTCCCATCGGCGCGAAGTCGCCGTCGGGCTCGACCGGCTTGCGTTCGCCGGCCGCCAGCGCCTGCAGGTCAGCGCCGGCGCAGAAGGTGCCACCCTCACCGGCGAGGATCGCCACGTCGCTGCGGTCGTCGGCATCGAAGGCCTTGAACGCCGCAAGGAGCGCGCGCCCTGTCTCCAGGTCCACGGCATTGCGGCGAGAGACTCTCCGGATCGTGACCGTGGTCACCCGTCCGGCCGTGTGGATGGCAACGCCGGCGCTCACGCCACACCCTCGCCTGCCGCAGTCGACTTGTGGCCCTCCGGCGCCGGCGCCTTCAGGATCGTGCCTTGCGCCGCGGCACACAGCTTCT
Organism: Rubrivivax sp.; assembly: GCA_020248915.1. Taxonomy (GTDB): domain Bacteria; phylum Pseudomonadota; class Gammaproteobacteria; order Burkholderiales; family Burkholderiaceae_C; genus Rubrivivax. Next base: position 157,695 of record JADCGP010000009.1, read on the forward strand.
CCACGCCGTCGTGCAGCGCAAACACGTCGCAGCGGCTGACGCCCTGCGTCCGACCGGCGTTGAGGGTCCAGGCCCTGGCCACCAGGGTCTGGCCGAGGGCCGGCCTCAGGTAGTTGACCTTGATTTCCGCGGTCAGCACTCCGCCGCCCATCGACAAGGCTGCGGCCATGGTCAGAGCGTTGTCGGCGAGGTAGGCCACCACGCCGCCGTGCACGAAACCTCGGCCTTGCTTGAGCTGGTCAGTGATCAGCAGGTGCAGCTCCACGGCACCATCGCCGTACGACACCACCTGGGTGCCGAGCATTACACTGAAAGGCTGCGCCGCAAGGGCGGCGCGACCGGCGAGAAGCAGTTCCTGGGCGTTCATGGCATTTCGCTCAAGCGGTGGCTTGAGAAGCAGGCGAGACCAGCGAGTAGGCGTCGCGGTTGTCGCGCAGCCATTGACCGGCGCTTTCGTTGTGCATCTGGCTGGGATGAAAGTGCGGGATCAGGTAGGCCTTCCAGGGCTGCCGCAGTGCGGGCACCAGACCCTGCCGTCCGAACAGGAATCGGACCGCGCTGGCCCAGGTCGAAGGCCGCCACCAAGTGCCGTCGTGCCACAGGTTGTTGAACGTCTGGCGCGCCAGGTCGATCAGAAACAGGCGGGTGACGAGCCGGTAGTAGCGCACCCGCCAGGTGTCGCTTCCGCCCAGGGCCAGGTACACGTCGATGGCCGTGGACTTGTGTTCGATCTCTTCGCTGAAGTGCCAAAACCACATCGTGTTGATGCGGTCGTCGGTGCTGCGAAGCAACTCTGGATGGGCCAGCCCCCATTCCGACAGGATGGCCGTCAGGTGCTCGGTGGCGGCCGTGATGCCCACGGCATGCCGCGGGTCGGCCAGGGCGGTCGACGCCTGCCGCCTTTTGCCGCGCGCCTCCCAGTGGTTGACCAGACCTTGCACTTCCAGATGACCGTTGAAGAGGCCATGGATGCGGCGATGCGTGGCTTCCTGGCCAACGAAGCCCTTGACCTCGGTGTCGAAAGCCGCGCGCTGGTCGGGCGGCAGCGAGGACACACCGCGCCTGACCGCGTCGATGAAGAACTGCTCACCTCGCGGAAAGCTCATCGACAAGGCATTGAAGAAGGCGGTGCGGAAGGCATCTCCGCCGCACCAGTGGCGGGGAATCGGCAAACCGAGGTCGATGTGCAACCGACGGATGGTGAGTGCGCTCAAGGTGGAACCCGAAGTGAAGGATCGTGCAGTCACGGGGCGGAGAAGTCGACGGCCTCGAGCCGCGACAGACTCTCGCCATTTCCGCGCAGGGCTTGAAGCAGGGAGGTGATCCGCGGCTGAATGGAGCCCACGAAGTCGAGTGCCATGGCCACCTTGTTGGTGTGCCACGTGTCGGAACCAGACACCGCAGCCAGCGCGATCCGGGCCTGCATCCAGCCCATGACGCAGTGGCCCAGCAGCTCCAGGAAGGCCGGCGCCGCGTGTCCTGCGGTTTCGCGCTTGAACAGCGCATCCACGCCGAGATGCGCTGCCACCGCGGCGACCTCCTCGGCGCAGGACCGCAGCCAAGCCGCCAATGGCGACAGGCGCGGGTGCTGTTCGACCTGATGGGCCGTCTCGCTGAAACGCGCGCCCAACAGCTTCAGCCGTGCGCCCTGATCGGCCAGCACCTTGCGGCCCAGCAGATCCAGCGCCTGGATCGCGTTGCTGCCTTCATACAGGCGGCAGATGGCCTGGTCGCGCACGAGTTGTTCCATGCCCGTCTCGACGATGTAGCCCGAGCCGCCGAACAGGCGCTGCGCGGCGCCGATGTGTTCGGCGGCCTGGTCCGAGAGATAGCCCTTCACCACAGGGGTGAGCAAGGCTGCCAGGTCGCCGGAGCGTCGACGCTCGTCGGGATCGGGATGATGCTGCTCCTGGTCCAGCTGCAGCCCGACCCAGGCCACCAGCGCTCGCGCGCCATCGATGAACTGCCTGTGTGCCAGCAGGGACCGGCGTACCAGGCTGTGGCTGATGATCGGGTCGGCCGGTAGTTGGGGCTGTGCCGCGCCTCCCAGCGCACGGCCTTGCAAGCGCGTCCGAGCGTGCTGCAAGGCGTTCTGGTAGGCGATCTCCGCCAGGCCCACGCATTGCACACCGACCTCAAGCCGTGCCGCGTTCATCAGGAGGAACATGCAGCGCAGCCCTTGCCCCAACTCGCCGACCAAGCAGGCCTGCGACCCTTCGAAGGCCAAGGCGCACGTGGGATTCGCACGGAGCCCGTGCTTGTGCTCCAGGCCGATCAGGCTCACGCCGTTCCGCTCGCCAAGCCGGCCGTCGATCAAGCGCTGGCGCGACACCACGAACAGGCTGATGCCCTTGGTGCCCGCCGGTGCATCCGGGGTGCGGGCCAGCACGAGGTGAACGATGTTGGGCGTCAGGTCGTGTTCGCCGTTGCTGATGAAGCACTTCTGACCCGACACCCGCCACGAGCCGGTGGCGTCCTGCATGGCCACGGTCTTCACGAGGCCCAGGTCGCTCCCGGCCTGCGGCTCGGTCAGGCACATCGTGCCGCTCCATCGGCCGCTGGCCAGGTGCGGTGCAAACATCGACAGCACGTCGGCACTGGCAAATCGCGCGAGGCAGGCCAGCACGCCTTCGCGCACATTGGCCAAGATGGAGAAGGCCAGATTGGCGGCAGCCAGGTTCTCGGTCGCCAGGGCGCCCAGGGCACGCGGAAAGCCCTGGCCGCCCAGGTTGGCCGGTACCGTGAGCGAGGGCCAGCCCGCCGCCACGTAGTCACGATAGGCCTCGGGCCAGCCGGAAGGCGTCTGAACCTGGCCACCCTCGCGGCGACAGCCCTCGCGATCGCCACTGGCCGCCAGGGGCAGCAAGCGACCCACCGCAAACCGCGCAGCGGCTTCCAACACAGCCGTGGCGTCGGCGGCTTCGATCTGCGCGAACGCATCACATTGCCGCCACAGCTCGGGGGCGCGAAGAACGTTCTCGAGCACAAAGCGCTGCTCACGCAGAGGGGGGGCGAAGTCCAGCATGGTCGAGCTTTCCTGCGTGGCTGTCTTCACTCGCCCTTGAACACCGGCGTGCGCCTTTGCATCATGGCCACCACGCCTTCGCGAAGGTCTTGTGTCTTGAGCAGACCCATCAGGCGCGGCATCAAGGCGGCCAGTGCGGCAGCTTCGCCCTCGGCGTGCGCCTGGTGCGCCGACTCCATCAACGCGCGCACGCCCAGTGGTGCCGCCTGGGCGACCTGCTGGGCCAGGGCCACGGCGCGTTCGAGCAGCTGAGCAGCAGGCACCACCTCGCTGACCAGCCGCATGCGCAGGGCTTCGCTGGCCGAGAACTCTTCACCGGTCATCATGTAGCGCATGGCATCACTCCAGCCGGCGGCCCGGGTGAAACGGATGGAGGCGCCGCCGGAGGGCGTGATGCCGCGAAGCACTTCGGTCTGTGAGAAGCGCGCCGAGTCGGCGGCCAAGGCGATGTCGGCCGCCAGCAGCAGGTCCAGGCCCGCGGTGAAGCATGCGCCCTGCGCGGCCACCATCAGCGGCTTGCGCCGCAAAGGGCCGGACACGGCAAAGGGGTCGAGCCCCTCGCTGGGGTAGCTCAAGGTGCCGCTGGCCATCTTGGGTGCGAGCGCCATCAGGTCCAGGCCCGCCGAGAAGTGCTCGCCGTGCGCGAACACCAGCGCGCAGCGCAGTTCGGAGCTGCGTTCGTACTCGCCGAGCGCCGACGACAGGTCGAAGAGCATCTCGGCGTCGAAGGCGTTTCGCTTGGCAACTCGGTTCAAGCCGATGAGAAACACGTGGTCGCGGCGTTCGCGGGTCACGGAACCGGCGGTGCTGTCGTTCATGGGGCCTGGGATTTCTGACTGAGGTGGATCGATGCTAGGCAGGCGGCAAGCGGTGGACTAGATCGCGATCGGAGTACAAACTGGCTCCATGAGAGAACCAATCGCGCCTGAATCGGCGGCCCTGCCCATGCGCATCGATGCGGCGGCCGGGCTGGATGCCAACGCACTCGAGCTGTTCGCCCGCGTCGTTCAAGCGGGCAGCTTTGCGCGGGCGGCGCGCAAGCTGGGGCAGGAGCGCGCCGCGGTGAGCCGGCGCGTCGCCGCGATCGAGGCCTTGGTGGGCCAGCCCCTGTTCGCGCGGACCACGCGCTCGCTGGGACTGACCGAGGCCGGCAGGCGCCTGGCACACAGCGCCAAGGCGGTCCTGGACGCCGCGGAAGCAGCGCGCGGCTCGCTGCGGGCGACACAGGCCAATCTGGCTGGTCGGCTACGCATCACCTGCGGGCCCAGCCTGGGCCGCAGCATGCTGGCGCCGGTCCTGGCGGAGTTCCAGCAGTTGCACCCCCGGCTGGGCTACGAACTGCTCTTCACCGATCGGCGAGTCAACCTGCTCCGCGAGGGCGTCGATGTGGCCTTTCGCATCACCCGGGTTCCGCCCGAGGACCTGGTGGCGCAGCCCGTGCTGCCCTTCCGCATCAGCGCCTACGCTGCGCCCGGACGGTTCGAATCGCTCTCCTCTCCTGCCGCGCTTGCATCACTCCCGTTGCTCTTGTTCGGGGCCGCGCGAGACACACCGACAACGCTGATGTGGCGCCTCGGCCATCAATCCCAGCCCGTGCAGGTCTCGGGGGTGGCCTACAGCGATGATCTGGACGGCTTGATCGCCTTAGCGGTGGCAGGCGCCGGTGTCGTCATCACGATGGACTGCTGCGTTGCCAGGCACATTGCCAGAGGTGAACTCGTGGACTTGCTGCCCGCTTGGAATCTTCCCTTGGCAGAAGGGGATACGGTTCACGCGCTGACTTTGCCCATGCCGGAGGCCTCGGAGAGCGCACGCGCCTTGGTGAGGTTTGTGTCGGAACGATGGCTGCATGGCGTGCACGCTCGCTCGGCACCTTGAGCGGCGCCGATGGGGCTGTCCTTACGGGCTTGCGCCGCGCACACCTTATTGACGAGCAATAGCTTATGCCGATCCGACTGACTGTGCGACGGCGTGAACCTGGGAGAGACTTGCGGTAAATCGCTTTGCCGTACACCGGACATTGGTCAATGGCTGCAGTTGGCCGAGAGCGTGAGTCTGTCGGACTTCCTTACACCAGACGTTCGCCCCCCGGCCTCGCAGCGGGGGGGGCGTCAGCTGAAGGGTCAAATCTCGGTCTGCTCAGATATCTCCAGGGCGTCATCGACCTCGATGCCGAGGTATCGCACCGTCGACTCGAGCTTCGAGTGCCCCAGCAGCAGCTGCACGGCGCGTAGGTTCTTCGTGCGTCGGTAGATCAGCCTCGCCTTGGTCCTGCGCATCGAGTGCGTCCCGTACTCCGTGCGGTCCAGACCCAGTTCGTCGACCCAGTGCCCGAGGATCCGGGCGTACTGCCGGGTCCCCAGATGTGGCGAGTCGTGCAGACGGCTGGGGAACAGGAAGTCCTCTGATTTCAGCCCAGCCAGCTTGATCCAGGCCTGCAAGGCGTCGCGGGCAGCCTGCGTGATCTCGAACTGCAATGGGCGCTGCGTCTTGTGCTGCATGACGACAGCGCGCGTTGCCACCTGGTCGCCGTGACACACGTCGCGGACCTTGAGCGCGAAAAGATCGCAGCCGCGCAGCTTGCTGTCGATGCCGAGGTTGAACAGGTCGAGTTCGCGCACTCGTCCCTCCATCTGGAGGCGGACGCGCAGCGCCCAGATGTCCTTGAGCTTGAAGGGCGCCTTCTGCCCGACGAGCTTGCCCTTGTTCCAAGGCTCGCGATGAGCGGCAGTACCTGTGGTTCCCATGATGGTCTCCCATCGAGTTGAGGGCCACACAGGATGCGCTTTCGGCCGGGCGGGGCGCCATCGTTTCTGAGGTGCGCAGCGGCAGAGCGCCCCGCGCCCTGCTGAGTGTCAGCTCTCGGGAGCAGCCGCGAACTCACGGACTCGGCCAATTGGCGACGGTCGATGCGACGCCACAAAGCGGACCGCCGAGTCGCGAGACTGATCCGAGGGCACCGGCGAGTCCCTGCATCGCCGAACCATCGTGGCGATCACCACGGTCTCAGGTGGCGTCGGCGCTCAAGCGAGGCAGCAGTTCCTGCTCGCCACTGTCGGTGACTTCCACGGCGCGACCGGCAGCGCGGCGCAGCCATCCTGCCTTGGTGAAGTGCTGGTAGATCTCGTCGGCCAATTGGCCAGCGAGGTGATCGCGGCGTTCTGACCAATCCAGGCAGCGGTACGCGAATCGGCGCCGTCCACTCGGCGAACCCGGATTCATCCCCAGACCTTGGAGCCACTGTATTCCAGCTTCGGTCAGTTCATAGCCGTCGGTCGCCGATGTCAGGCGTTCTTCGCGCTGAAGTGCATCGAACACCGTAACCGCCAGTTGCCCCGCCAAGTGCCCGTAGCAGCATCGCGCAAAGCGCAGGCGTTTGCGCTCAGGATGGGCCCACGCGCGGTCGTGTACATCGCGCTCCGCGATCAGCGCCAGGGCCTCCAGAGCATGCGCCACCTCGGCATCAGCCAGCCGGTAATACCGGTGACGGCCCCTGGGCTCGCAGACAACGAATCGAGCATCCAGCAACTGGCCCAGGTGCCCACTTGCGGTAGCCGGAGTCACCGATGCGGTCTTTGCCAGTTCGCTCGCGCTGGCGTATTCGCCTGACAGCAGGTAGGCCAGCATGCGAGAGCGCGCCGGGTCGGCCACGATGGCGGCCACTCTGGCCAGGCGAGGTTCGTGGGGCGTACTCATGGATGTCAGATTAGCGCGCTTTGCGAGTCCGACGGTGCCTGGTCGCGCGCAAGCATCCCGTAGTCGCGCACTACCGTGGCGACCCGTAGTCGGTAGCCCGCGAGCACATCGCTGCGGCCTTCCTGCTGAGCTTGGCGATGCATTCCGTGGCAGCGCCAGCTGCGCACTGCCGCTTCATCGCGCCAGAAACTCAGAGACAAATATCTTCCCGGTCGTGCAAGGCTCTCGAACCGCTCTACCGAGATAAAGCCGTCTATGGACTCCAGATCGGCTTTGAGCGCAGCTGCGAGTTCGAAGTAGCGCGGCGCTGCACCGGGGCGCGGATCCACTTCAAAGATGACCGCAATCACGGCGTCACCTGCCGCGCGACGTTGCGTGTCGTACTCACATCCTCGAGCCAAGTACGCTCCTCGCGAAGAATGAAGCGCTCGGACTGAGCGCGCTCAAAGTTGGCCCGCCCCTCGGCGTCGCTCTTGAGCGTTGCGCGGTAGCGCTCGTAGGCCGCCATGTCGTCGAAACCGATCAGACCCCAGGCCACATCGTTGCTGCCCTCGTGCGGCAGGAAGTAGCCGATAAGTTCGCCACCGCAGCGCGGAATGATGCGGCCCCAGGCTTCGGCGTAGCCCTTGAAGGCGTCGCGCTGGAAGGGGTCAATCTGATAGCGGATGAAGCAGGTGATGGTCATCGTGTGCGCTCATGGTCGGATGGATTGGAGTGCAACTGTGCAGCAGATGATGCGTGGGATGCTTCGGTCGAGGCCGAAGTGTGTTGAGCCCCGGGTCCCGAGGCGCGCGGGCTGTCGTTGGTCGGGGTCTGACGACGCCAGGGTCAGCTTCCGATGCCTGCGGCTGGCGCCTTTGGGTCGAAACCTCCAGGTCACCGACAGCGACAGCGGTCGTTCGATCAGCCTCGACAGGCCTCGGCGCGATCAATGTCGGCTGCAGGCACAAGAGCGGTCACCTCATTTGGCGGATCGGCGCAGGGCCGATGACCGCTACGCGGCGCACACCGTGCATCGAAGCTCCCGCCGCCACCGACCGCAACCGCTGCTTAGCGGTCAGAACGAGAGCTAGGCACGACTCACGGTCACATTGCGGACGGCGATGGCGGATTCGCAGCCCCTGACCTCGCCCGCAGCGCTTCATACAACTGCGCCGGCCCCAACAGAATGTCCTTCAAGCCCGCCTGCACCTTCGCCGACCCCAGCGCCTGCGAACTCATCGCCTGATGCGCCTCGAACGCATCGATGATCGCGTCCACCAGTGCCTTGTTCAGGTCGGGTGAGTTGGCGAACTGTTCCTTGCTGTTGCTGGCCGCCTGCTTCATCAGCGTCTCGTTCTCCAGCAGCTTGCCCTTGAGCACGCCGTTCACGTAGACCAGCTGGTCGTCGTCGGTCAGCTCGCCTTCGAACAGGCCGTTCACCTTCTCGATGATCTCCTTCAGGTAGGCCTGCTGCTTCTCTTGCACCGTGCCGCTGCCCACAGCGTCGATGGGCGGGAGTTTGTAGGTGCCATCGGCGTTCAGCGTCATGGGCTGCTCGCCGCGGCTCTTCAGCGTGTGGTGGGTCAGCACCACCTTGGAAAGATCCACCTGGTCTCGTTCGCGCCCGAACTCCAACAGCGGCAGAAGGCGCTTGAAGAACACGAACCGTTTCTCGATGGCCGCGTTGCCGTAGTCGAAGATCTGGCTGAGAAAGGCGTACAGCCGCACATAGGCCGCCATGTCGCCCTTGAAGAGCACCAGCGCATCCAGCGTGTCCTTGGCTGCCTTCGCTGCCTTGTCGTCGCCCAGCGCCTCGGCAGTGGCCTTCTCGGTCTGCGCAGCCTTGTAGCGCTTGAGCAGCCGGTCGGCCACGGGGGCGATGGCGGCGTCCAGTTCCTTCTGCGTGCCCTTGGGGTCCAGTTCCACCTGAACCACTCGGTCCACTTCAAAGTCGTCGTAGTGCCCGGCCGCATCCAGCTTGGCGCGCAGGTCGTAGACCAGGTGCGGGTCGGTCGCGCTCTCCAGCTCAGCCGTCTCGTAGTAGGTCTTGAACGCCTTCAGCACATCGACCGGGTCGTTGACGAAGTCGAGGATGTAGGTCGTGTCCTTCCCCGGGTGCGCCCGGTTCAAGCGTGACAGCGTCTGCACGGCCTGGATGCCTCCAAGCATCTTGTCCACGTACATGCCGCACAGCAGTGGCTGGTCGAATCCGGTCTGGAACTTGTTGGCCACCAGCAGCAGGTGGTAGTCGGGGCCTGCAAAGGTCTCGCGAATGTCGCGGCCCTTCAGGCCCGGGTTCAGGTGCTGGCTGGTCTCGGTCACCGCCTCTGGGAAACTCTCGGCGTCGTTCACCTCGCCCGAGAAGGCCACCAGCACACCCAACGGGTAGTTGCGGCCCTGGATGTAGGCGCGCATCGCCTTCTGCCAGCGCACGGCCTCCTTGCGGCTGGCCACCACCACCATGGCCTTGGCGTTGCCGTTCAGCAGCGGCTGCACGTTCTCGCGGTAATGCTCCACCACCACCTGCACCTTCTGCGCGATGTTGTAGGGGTGCAGCCGAACCCACTGCATGATCCCCTTCATCGCGGCGCTGCGCTCCACCTGCGCCTCGTCGTACTCCTTGCCGTCGTGCGCCAGCTTGAAGGCCAACTTGTAGCTGGTGTAGTTCTGCAGCACGTCGAGGATGAAGCCCTCTTCGATGGCCTGGCGCATGGAGTAGACGTGGAAGGGCTGCGGCAGCCCATCCGGCCCAGGTCGTCCGAACAGCTCCAGCGTCTTGGCTTTGGGCGTGGCAGTGAAGGCCACGTAAGTCAGGCCCTTGGTAGCGCCGCCCGCGGCCTTGGCCTCCATCTGTGCGGCCAGCAGCGCTTCGGTGTCCACCTCGCCGCCGTCCTGCAGATCGGCCCACTCCTCGGCCGACAGCAACTGCTTCAGCTTGGCCGCAGCCTCGCCCGTCTGCGAGCTGTGCGCTTCATCCGCGATGACGGCGAAGCGCTTGCCCTCGGTGGCGGCCAGCTCCTGTACGGCCTGCAGCGCGAACGGAAAGGTCTGGATCGTGCAGACGATGATCTTCTTGCCGTCCTTCAGCGCCTGGCCCAGCTGGGCGCTCTTGCTGCCCGACTCGTTGGTGATCGTGGCCACGACACCCGTGATGCGCTCGAAGTCGAAGATCGCTTCCTGCAACTGCGCGTCCAGCACGTTGCGGTCGCTCACCACCAGCACGCTGTCGAAGAGCTTCTTGTGCTGCGCGTCGTGCAGGTCGGCCAAGAAGTGCGCCGTCCAGGCGATGGAATTGGTCTTGCCCGAGCCGGCCGAGTGCTGGATCAGGTAGCGCTGGCCGGGGCCCTGGGCGAGTACGTCGGCCACCAGCTTCCGGGTGGCATCCAGCTGGTGGTAGCGCGGGAAGATCACCGCCTGCAGCTGCTTCTTCTCGTCGCGCTTGCCCACGAGGTAGCGGTGCAGGATGTCCAGCCAGCTCTCGCGCGCCCACACCTCTTCCCACAAGTACGCCGTCGCAAAGCCTCCCGGGTTGGGCGCGTTGCCAGCGCCGCCCTGGTTGCCGCGGTTGAAGGGCAGGAAGCGCGTGGCCGGGCCCGCCAGGCGGGTGGTCATCATCACCTCGCTCTGGCTCACCGCGAAGTGCACCAAGGCCCCACCCGGGAAGCAGAGCACTGGTTCCGCCAGGCCGCCCTTCGGCGCGGGGTGGCGGTCGAAGCGGTACTGGTCCACCGCGTCGTGCACGCTCTGCGTGAAGTTGGACTTCAACTCCACCGTGGCCACCGGCACGCCGTTCAGGCACAACACCAGGTCCACTGCCTCCTTGGGGTGGTTGGGCGAGTGGTGCACCTGCCGCAGCACGCGCAGGTGGTTGGCCCTGTAGCGCGCTTGGATAGCCGGGTTGAGTCCCAGCGCCGGCTTGAACTGCGCCAGCTGCAGCGGCTCCTTCAGGCCCAGCATCTCCACGCCACGGCGCAGCACCTCCAGCGTGCCGCGCTCGTTCAGGCTCTTGCGTATGCGGTCGGCCAGCACCTGCGGCAGCTGGGCGCCGTGCGTCTTCTCCAGGCGCTGCAGGCTGTCGGGCTGCGATGCCTTCAGCCAGGCCAGCAGGTCGGGCAGGAACAGGCCGGTGGAAGTTTGGAACTGCTGGGCCGCATCCGCCTCGTACAGCCAGCCGTGCTGTACCAGGTGCTCGCAGATCTCCGCTTCGAAGTGAACTTCCTTGTGCAAGGTCAAGCCGCACCCCTTGATCAGGCCATGCCCGGCGCAGGGCCGAGGATGAAGCGCGCCTGCTCCCGGCGCAGCATCTGGTGGGGCGAGGTGAACCCCACACCCAGGCCCACGCAGACATTGGGAATTTTGATGCGCCGCATCGTGGGTGACGCCACTTCGTGCGTCACCACCGTGTGGTGGCCCGCCAGCGCCGCCGCCACGATCCAGTAGTCGGCCACCTGGAAAAAGGTGTTCACCGCAGCAGGCTCGAAGCCTTGCTGCAGCACCCAGGCACTCACCCGGGCGGATGCCTGCAACACCGCCGCGTCGGGCGCCGGGAAGAAGGTCTCGTTACGCTGCTCGGCCCACAGCGCCAGCTCGTCTGCACCGGCGCCCAACTCGTCGGCCACATGCCGCACGCTGCGCACGCGCCCGGCGGCGTGGGCCTGCACCAGCCAGTCCCAGAAGGCGGGGCAGAAGTCGAAGCCGTATTGCAGGTTCTTGGCCTGGATGAAGACGTTGGCGTCCAGCAGGTAGGCCATGCGCGGTGCCGTTCAGGTGGGGAATCCGAGGCTGCGCCCCAGTTCATTGAACGTGCCCGGCTTGGCGATGCCGAGCATGCGGAAGGCGTCGCGGTAGAGCGTGCGGCCTTCCAGCGTGCTGGCCACCAGCGCACTGGCAAAGCGGCGGCTCACGCGGGCCACGGTAGTGCGGTAGAAGTCGCCGCCCCCGGTGTTGCGCGCAGCCAGCTGGCCCAGGCGCTGCTCTTCGTCTCGGTAGGCCTGCCAGAACACCTCACGGTCCAGCAGGCCCACGTCAAACAGCCGGCGCAGCACCACCAGTGAACTCACCTTGAAGTGGCGCGCCAGGCGCTGCAAGGCCGCGGGCAGCGGCTCGCCGGGCTGCACGGCGGCCTGGAACTCGGCCTGCGGCACCAGCAGTTCGGCCGCCACGCGGTTGCACCAGGCTTCGGTGGCATGGTCCTGCGTGTCGGACGGCGGGGCGTTCGACACCGCGCTCTGCCCCAGCCACAGGTGCGCCAGTTCATGCGCCAGCGTGAACATCTGCGCGGCCTTGCTGTCGGCACCGTTGATAAACACCAGCGGCGCCAGCGGGTCGGCCAAGGCAAAGCCCCGGAACTCGCGCACGTCCAGGTGGCGCGCGTTGTTGTTCATCACCACGCCGCTCACCATCACCATCACGCCGGCCGCTTCGGCCTGGGCGATGAAGAGGCGCAGTGCTTCGGCCCAAGTGGGGCAGGCGGCGCGCTCGATCACGCTGAAGCCCAGCGCCCGGCGGATGCGCTCGGCCACGGCCGGGGGCTCGCTTTGCAGGCGAACGCTGCCGATGAAGGGCAGCGGCGTCTCGCCGTTCACCAGCGCTTCGTCGCGGTACCAAGCTTGGCGGCTTTGGCAGGCGTACACCACGTCCAGCAAATTGGCGCTGACGCGCGGCACGCCCAGCCCCAGGGTGCGGAAGTCGGGGATGGGCAAGCTCTCTTGTGGCGGGGCCGGCAGAAAGAAGTAGCCCACGGGCGCGTGCGTGGCCTGTGCGTACTGCTCCAGTTGGCGCAGCGTGGGCTGGCGGGCGCCGGTTTCCCAATCGTCCAGGTGCGGGAAGCGTGCGGCCAAGGCAGTGCCGTCTAGGCCGGCCCGTTCACGGGCCCAGGCGAACAGCGCGGGGGGCACGGCGACGCGGGGCATGGTGCGGGGAGCTTAGCTCAGGCGGTTACGGCGTTGCGCACGTCGATCTGGCCGGTGACGGCGGCGGTGATGAGGGCGGAGCGGCGTTCGTGCAAGAGGGCAACGTAAGTCTGAGCGTCCAGCACAAGTTGATCAAACACTCTGGCGCGTTCTCGGACCTCGGTCGCTATCAGGCGCTGCTCGTCCAGCGGTGGGACCGCGATTGGCATGCGTCGTAGCGCGTCAAGAGTGATCTCCTTGAAGGTCGCTCCCTTCGCCATGCCATCGAAGTACATCTGAGCCGGCGTGCCCCTCAAGAAGTGCAGCAAGAACTCTGGCAAGACGTCAGGACCTGGGCTGACCTTAGCTGTGCCCTGCGTGAGATTGGCGCCTTCAAGTTCGGAAGGCACAGGTAGGCACTTGCCAACCGTCGCCCGAATCGCAATCACGATGTCACCAGCCATGACCTTGGATCGCGCGTAGGACGCGTCAATCTCCGGCGTGGTTCGGCTCATGCCTTCAAGTGTCAAACCGTCGCCTGCCATGTCACTGGTCTTGATGTACGGAATGCCGCCCTCGACATGTGGACCAGCCTGAACGATGCCGTAGGTGATGCTGGTGCCTCGCTTGGCCACATACTTCAATTGCGTTGTTCGCCAGTTGTCCGGCACTTGTCCTAACCAAGACACGCCGGAGTCCTTCATCGGCGCAGCAGAGTTGAGTCCACGAGTGACGGCGTGGGAGATGGTGGCCTGGCGCTTCTCGGCCAGCAGGGCGATGAGCTTCTCCTGCTCCGCGATTAGCGCATCGATCTTGGCGGTTTCGCGGTCGAGGAATGCGACGATGGTCTCCTGTTCGTCCGCAGGAGGAAGCGCAAACGGCAATGCGCCAACGAAGTCCCAGCTTGCGCGGGGCATCTTCGAGCCAAAGGTTGATCCGTCAATGATCGAGACAACTTCGCGGCTTCGCAGTTGATAGCCAAGAAACTCAGGGACGAGGCTTTCTGCGCATCGGATGACCAGGAAGTCCCCGACAGCCTCACCCTGCGATTCCGCAACGAGCGTCTTCGCCAAGTAAGGGCGCAGCTTTCCGAACAGGATATCTCCCGGCGTGAACTCGACTCCTTCGCCCTCGAACTCTGTTTGGGTAGGCAGGAATCGCCCGGTCCAGCTCTCGATGTTCTCCAGTGCCACGGGGCGTTCGCGGCGGTCAGTTTTCTCGGTAAGCAATCGCGTGTGTCGCTTCAAGGGTTGAAGTGCCCAATGCACGGGCACGTGGCGGAGCCAGTCCACCTCACTGGGCTTGTAGTCCGGATACGCCGGGAGCCTCATTCCGCCAACTCCCCAAGCATTGCCACGATTCGCGCCGACACCGCCTTCAACTCCTCGTCGATGGCGTGCAAGCTTCGGGGCGGCTCGAACACGTAGAAGTGCCGGTTGAACGGAACCTCGTAGCCCACTTTCCTTTTCTCGTCGTCGATCCACGCATCGGGCGCGTGCGGCAGCACCTCGCGCTGGAAGTAAGCGCCGATGTCCTCGGTCAGCGGTACGTTCTCGGTGTCGCGCAGCGCGCTGTCGGGCTGCGGCTTGCCCTTCTGCTTGCCCTTGGTGCCCAGCACCGGCTGGCCCTGCTCGTCGCGCAGCGGACGTTCCACCGTGATGGTGGTGTAGCCGAAGTCGCGGTTGTTGAAGATGCGCGAGATCGGCACACGCTTCAGCCGTCCGCCCTCAGGCGGGAGCGGGTCGTCGTCGGTGCCGGTCACCAGCTGTGGCTCGCCCAGCGCCTTGCCATCGGCGTCAAGCGCGGTGACGAGTTCCGCCTCGGTGAAGTCGCCGAACAGGCGCGTCACGGTGGCGATGTGCTCGTCGCTCATCTCCTTGCGCTTGCTGCCGAGGCTCTTGCGTATCTTCTGCCAGAAGCCGCTGGCGTCGATGAGCTGCACCTGCCCCTTGCGGTCGGCCGGCTTGCGGTTGGACAGGATCCACACGTAGGTGGCTATGCCCGTGTTGTAGAACATGTCGGTGGGCAGCCCGACGATGGCCTCCACCAGGTCGTTCTCCAGCACATAGCGGCGGATCTCGCTTTCGCCGCTGCCGGCGCCGCCGGTGAACAGCGGCGAGCCGTTGAGCACGATGCCGAAGCGGCTGCCGCCTTCTGATGCCGGGCGCATCTTGCTCACCAGGTGCAGCAGGAAGAGCATGCTGCCGTCGCTCACCCGTGGCAGGCCGGGGCCGAAGCGGCCGTCGAAGCCCTTCTTCTCGTGCTCGTCGCGCACGGCCTTCTCGACCTTCTTCCACTCCACACCGAAGGGCGGGTTGGAGAGCATGTAGTCGAAGCGCCGCTGCGCGTGGCCGTCGTCGCTGAGCGTGTTGCCGGCCACGATGTTGGCCACGTCCTGGCCCTTGATCAGCATGTCGGCCTTGCAGATGGCGTAGCTCTCGTCGTTGAGCTCCTGGCCAAACATCGTCAGGCGCGCCTGCGGGTTGTGCTCCAGCAGGTACTCGCCCGCCACGCTGAGCATGCCGCCAGTGCCGGCCGTGGGGTCGTAGATGGTGCGCACCACGGCGTTGCCGGGGGTGAGCACGTCGTCGTCCTCGATGAACAGCAGGTTCACCATCAGGCGGATCACCTCGCGCGGGGTGAAGTGCTCACCGGCCGTTTCGTTGCTGATCTCGGCGAACTTGCGGATCAGTTCCTCGAACACCGCGCCCATGGCGGCGTTGTCCACCCGGCTTGGGTGCAGATCGACTTTGGCGAACTTCTCGGTCACGCGGTACAGCAGGTCGGCCTTGGCCAGTCGCTCGATTTGCGTGTGGAAATCGAAGCGCTCGAAGATGTCGCGGGCCGCAGGCGAGAAGCCTTGGATGTAGGCGTAGAGGTTCTGACGGATGTGGTCCTGGTCGCCCAGCAGCTTGCCCAGGTCCAGCGGGCTGGTGTTGAAGAAGCTCTGGCCGGCCTTGCGGAGGAGGAAAGGCTCGGGGTTCAGGCCGGCCTTGGTCTTCGCCTCGAACTCGGCCAGCACGGCGGACTTGGTGGCTTCCAGCACGCAGTCCAGCCGGCGCAGCACCGTGAAGGGCAGGATGACGCGGCCGTACTCGCTTTGCTTGTAGTCGCCACGCAGCAGGTCGGCGACGGACCAGATGAAGGACGAGAGGGCTTGGTGGTTCATTCAGCGGCGGATGGGCTGGATGTGGAGGCGCGACTCCGGGATGCCCGGCGCCGGTGACGACCTGTCCCGGTGGCGCAGGGCGGACCGATGGCACATGCCGATCGAGCCGGCGCATCGGGTCCGGCCGTGGGCCTGAAGCGCCGGAGCAATGCCGACGTCTCGGGGCAGTCGGTTAACGCCGTGGGCGGCGAGCGGGGCGGACGGGCGCGGATGGGTGTGGCCGCGTCGGCGTGACCTGCAGACACCCGCTCTTCTGCGGCGAGGGGCTGCAAACCCGCAGCCGGGCCAGGTCGGGAGTCTTCGGCCGGAGCCCACGGGATGATCCGCTGTCTGCCAGAAGGAGCCCGAAGTCGAAAGAACCGCTCCATGCCGCCTGGAGCGCCGCTTCCCGGCGGAGGGGACAACGGGCAGCACGCCCATGTCAGCCCGGTGTTGGCGCGACCGGCAAGAATCGAACTTGCGACGCGGCCTTCGGAGGGCCGCATGATATCCACTTCACCACGGTCGCCGGGCAGCGCGCATTCTACGCCGCGGGTGGCCGTGGCCCCTGCGCCGGCCGTGGACGCACCGCGCGGCCGGCCGGCTCTGCGAGGCCCCCCTCGTATACTCGCCGCGGCCCCCGGTCGTGCACCGCGCGACCCGGCCGCATCCGCAGCACCACAGCAGCCGCCGCACCTGCGGCGCCGACCGACGAATGAGCGCACCCCACGACGCCGACGCAGCCGAGTCCCACGAGGGGCCCATCCGCACCCCCAAGCAGCTGATCTGGACCGTGGTCCTGTCGTTCGTGCTGCCGGTGGTGGTCATCATCCTGCTGGTCAACTACGTGGCCTTCGGCGACAAGCCGGCCGCGGGCAGCCGCGGGCTGGAGGCCGAGGCCGTGGCGCAGCGCATCCAGCGCGTGGGCACGGTCGAGATCCGCGATGCCTCGGCGCCGGCCGTGCTGCGCACCGGCGAGCAGGTCTACCAGGCCCAGTGCACCGCCTGCCACGCCGTCGGCGCGGCCGGCGCGCCCAAGTCGGGCGACGCGGCGGCCTGGGCGCCCCGCATCAAGACCGGCTACGAGGCGCTGCTGAACTCCGCCCTCAAGGGCAAGGGCGCGATGGGCGCGCAGGGCGGCGGCGAGTACTCCGACTTCGAGATCGGCCTGGCCGTCGTCTACATGGTCAACCAGGCCGGCGGCAAGATGGCCGAGCCCAAGCCGCCCGCCGCTGCCGCCTCGGCGCCGCAGGCCGCGGCCAGCAAGTAGCCGGCGGCACGGCCCGCACCGCGGGCCTCGGGTCAGGCCACCCGCACCGCGGGCCTCGGGTCAGGCCACCCGCACCGCGGGCCCCGGCTCCGGCGACCGCGCAGCCCACCCGCCCTGCGGCATCCAGGCCGCCCCGCGGGCGACGTGTCGCCCGCTCCTCAGCGCGCCGGATCGAGCCGGTAGCCAAAGCGCTGCGGCATCTGCGCAAAGGGCAGCGGCTGCGGCTGCCACAGCCCGCGCTCGACGGCGTCGGCCGCCTCGTCCATGTCCAGCGTGTGCACGATGCCGAAGCCGAGCGGCGTGTCGAGGAACAGCCGGCCCTGCTCGTCGAGCCAGGCGCTGAGCGGCTGCGTCTGCGGCCCGGTGTGCGCACTGACCTCGAAGCCGCCGTCGTGCCGCCGCACGCGCCACACGTAGGGCGCCGCCTCGAGCTGCACGTACACGCGCTGCGGCCCGTTCTGGAAGAACCAGGCGCCGGCGTCGTCGCGGCCGTAGTTGCGGTGGATGAAGCCGAGCAGCTTGTCGTGGCCGATGCGGCTGCCCTTGACGCGCGGGAACGGCCCGGCCGCCTGCGTGCGCTCGTCGCGCATGTACCACTGGCCGCGCGCGTCCAGCGCCAGCCAGCCGTGGCAGTGCGGCACGTTGGGCCACTTGGCCAGCGCCGCCTTGACGATGTCGTCCATCGGCTGTCGTTCCCTTCGGCTGGTGGTGCGGCGTCCGGGCGCCGCATCACGGCGCCGCGTGCGCGCCGTCGGTGCCCTGCCGGGCGAGCCAGTCGGTCACGGCCTCCGGCATGGCCCAGGTGCTGGCCGGAAACCCCCCGTGCGGAAACCCCACGTGCCCACCCAGCGCCGGCCGCCACAGCGTGACGGCACCGCCGGCCGCGCCGGCCGGCGGCAGCGACGCGGCGGGCACGAAGGGGTCGTTCAAGGCGTGCACCACCAGCGCCGGGATGCGGATGCGCGCCAGGTGCGGCTTGGCCGAGGCGCGGGCCCAGTAGTCGGGCGTGTCCCTGAAGCCGTGCAGCGGCGCGGTGAACACGTCGTCGAACTCGTACAGCGTGCGCGCGCGCACGAGCCGCTCGCGATCGAACAGGCCCGGGTGCTGCCGCAGCTTGGCCAGCGCCTTGGGCTTCATCGTGGCGAGGAACATGCGCGAGTAGACCAGCCGGTTGAAGCCGCGGTCGATGGCCGCGCCGGCGGCCGCCAGGTCGATCGGCGAGCACACCGCCGCCACCGCGTGCGCCGTGCGCGCCGCCGCCGCGCCGCTCTCCTGCGCCCAGCGCAGCAGCGCGTTGCCGCCGAGCGAGATGCCCACCACCCGCAGCGGCGCGCCGTGCTGCCGGCGCAGCCGGTCCAGGATCCAGCCCACCTCCTCGAAGTCACCCGAGTGGTAGGCGCGCGGCGCCAGGTTCAGCGTGCCCGAGCAGCCGCGGAAGTGCGGCACCGAGAACGCCCAGCCGCGCGCGCGCGCGGCGTCGGCGAAGGCCAGCGCGTACTGACTCTGGCTGCTGCCCTCCAGGCCGTGGAACAGCACGAGGTGCTGCGCGGGCGGCGCAGCACCGGTGCCGCGCTCGAGGTGATCGACGTCGATGAAGTCGCCGTCGGGCGTGGTCCAGCGCTCGCGCACGAAGCGCGGGCGCGGGCCGCGGTGCGGCCGCGCGAGCTTGGCCGCCCAGATGGTCTGCAGGTTGCCGCCGGGCAGCCAGCGCGGGGTGCGGAAGCGGTCGGGCGCGGTCGCCGCGGCAGCGGCGTTTCCGCCGTGCCCGGGTGCGGCCGGATCGGTCACGGCGCGTCAGAGGGCGAGAGGCAATCCGGCGTCGCCGAGGGCGCTGTCCGAGGCATCCCGATCCAGGCGCAAAGCGCGGCGGCAGGGCGGGCTGCGGCGGGCATCGGCAACGCCGAGCGGGGCGTGGCGGGCAGTCACGGCGGCCATGATGGATTGCCTCTCAACGGCTCAGTGCAGCGTGCCGGGCGCGTCGGCGGCCGCGGCCGCCTCCTGCAGCGTGCCGGGGCTCGTGTGGTGCGCGGCGATGCGCCAGCCCTGCGCCGTCTTGACGTAGACGTTGCTGGCGATGACCCAGGCGGCCTGCGTCGAGCCGCGCTCGCCGGGGACGTCGATGCGCTCGACGAGGTGGTGCACGGCACCGCCGTGCCACTCGAGCCGCCGCACCTGCTCGGGCACGACCGGGATGGCGCCGTTGGCGAAGATGGCGCCGAAGCTGGCGCGGATCGCGGGCGCGCCCACCAGCCGCGGGCCGCCGGGGTGCACGCACACGACCTCGTCGTCGTCGGCCCACAGCGACATCAGCAGTTCCAGGTCGCCGCGGCGCAGCGCCTCGTAGAAGCGGGCCTCGACGTCGTCGGGGCCGTCGGCCGTGGGCGGCGGCGTGCGCACCGGGGGCCCGCTAGCGGAAGACCACGCACTTGTGGCCGTTGCGCAGCACGCGGTGCTCGGCGTGCCAGCGCACGGCGCGCGCGAGCACGACGCACTCGATGTCGCGGCCGACGGCAGTGAAGTCCTCGGCCGACAGCGTGTGGTCGACGCGCTCGACGTCCTGCTCGATGATCGGCCCCTCGTCGAGGTCGGCCGTCACGTAATGCGCGGTGGCGCCGATCAGCTTGACGCCGCGCGCGTGCGCCTGCGCGTACGGGCGTGCGCCCTTGAAGCTGGGCAGGAAGCTGTGGTGGATGTTGATGGCGCGCCCGGCCAGCGCCTCGCACAGCGCGGGGCTGAGGATCTGCATGTAGCGCGCCAGCACGACGAAGTCGATGCGCTCGCGCTCCACCAGCGCCAGCACCTGCCGCTCCTGCTCCTGCCGCTCCGCGGGGTCGGCGCCGGCGCGCAGCGGCAGGTGATGGAAGGGCACGCCGTAGCTGGCCGCCAGCGACTCGAAGGTCGGGTGGTTCGAGGCGATCGCCGGTACCTCGAGCGGCAGCGAGCCGCTGCGCACGCGGAACAGCAGGTCGTTCAGGCAGTGCCCGTGCTGGCTCACCATCAGCAGCGCGCGCGGCCGCCGCCCCAGCGGATGCAGCGCGAGCTCCATGCCGAACTGCTGCCGCGTGTGCTCGAACATCGCCGCCAGCGTCTGCACGCCGGCCAGCTGCGGCGGCGCACGGAAGTGCACGCGCATGAAGAACAGGCCGCTGGCGTCGTCGCCCTCGATGTCGCCGAACTGCTGCGAGTCGACGATGTTGCAGCCGGCCTGGAACAGCAGCCCGGAGACCGCGTGCACGATGCCCTTGGTGTCGCGGCAGGCCAGCGTGAGGACGAACTCGTGGTCGGAAGACACGTGCGGGATTGTAGGCAGCGCTGCGCGGGCGGCCGGGCGGCGGCGCGCCCGTGCCCGCTCAGCGCTCGCCGGCCGGGGTGGGCAGCGGGCCGGCCGGCCCGTCCGGGTGGTCGGGGTCGGCGAGCGCCTCCAGGTGGGCTGCATCGGCCCAGCGCTCGATGACCAGCGTGCCGTCGCGCCAGCGCAGCCGGTTCAGCCCCGTGTTGGGGATCTCGCAGCGGCGCAGTCCGGCGATGGGCTCGCCGCGCGCGGTGCGCCACAGCATGTCGAGCACGCCGCCGTGCGTCATCACGGCCACCCGCCGGCCCGGGTGCGCCTCGGCGAGGTCGCGCACGGCGTCGAGCACGCGGCGGTGGAAGTCGAGCAGGCTCTCGCCGCCGGGCAGCGCGAAGTTGCCCTCGTGGTCGAGCCAGCGCCGCCACAGCTCGGGGTGGCGCTGGCGGATCGTGGGCACGTCCAGCCCCTCGAGCACGCCGAAGCCCTGCTCGCGCAGGCCGGGGTGCGGCGCCAAACCGCGGCGCCACGCCTCGGCCAGTGGCTGCGCGGTCTGGCGCGCCCGGACGAGGTCGCTGGTGACGAAGGCGTCGTGCGGTTCGTCGGCCAGCCGCGCCGCCAGCGCAGCCGCCTGGCGCCGGCCGGTGGCGTTGAGCGGCACGTCGATCTGGCCCTGGAAGCGCTGCTGGCGGTTCCAGTCGGTCTCGCCGTGGCGGATGAAGAGCAGCTCGGTCATCCGCGGCGTCAGCGGGCGAACAGCCGCGACGGGTCCTTGAAGCTCTTGAACTCGAGCGCGTTGCCGGACGGGTCGCGGAAGAACATCGTCGCCTGCTCGCCCACCTGGCCGGCGAAGCGGATGCAGGGCTCGATGACGAAGCGCACGCCGCGCTCGCGCAGCCGCGCGGCCAGCGCGTGGAACGCGTCCCAGTCGAGCACGACGCCGAAGTGCGGCACCGGCACGTCGTGGCCGTCGACCGGGTTGTGGTGGTCGGCGCCGCGGGGCGGGGCGAGGTGGGCCACGATCTGGTGGCCGTAGAGGTCGAAGTCGATCCACTCGTCGCTGCTGCGACCCTCGGGGCAGCCGAGCAGGCCGCCGTAGAAGGCGCGCGCGGCGGCGAGGTCGTCGACCGGGAAGGCGAGGTGGAAGGGGGCGATCGGGCTCATCGGCGGGCTCGTCGGCGTGCGGACTGGCGGGTGCGGGCGGATGCGGGCGGGGCGGGGCAGGCCTGCAGCATAGCCGCCCTGCGGGCCCGGGGTGCGGCGGTGCAGCGGCCCTGCGGCCTTGCGGCCCCGCAGGAGCGCGCAGCGTGCATCATCTGGGCATGACGACCTTGGTGCTGCTGCCGGGACTGGCCTGCGACGGCGAGGTGTGGGAGGGCGTGCTCGGCGCGCTCCGCGGGGCGGGCGCCGTGGGCACAGCGGGCGCAGCGGGTGCAGCGGCATCGGGCCTGCGCTGCGTGGTGTCCGACGTGCACTTCCGCGCGCCTTCGCTGCCGGCGATGGCCTCGCTGCTGCTGGAGAGCCACGCCGGCCCGCTGGTGCTGGCGGGCCACTCGATGGGCGGCATGGTGGCGCTCGAGGCGCTGCGCCAGGCGCCCGACCGCATCGGGGCCGCGGCGCTGCTGGGCAGCACGGCGCGGCCCGACACGCCCGAGCTGGTGCGGCTGCGCACCGAGGCCTGCGCGCTGTTCGAGCAGGGTCGCGCCGAGGAGGTGCTGCGTGCCAACGTCGCCTTCGCGTTCGACCCGGCCAACCTCGGCGAGGGGGCGCCCGACCCCGGGCTGGTGGCGCGCTACTTCGCGCTCGTGCTGCGCGCCGGCGCGGCGCAGCTGGTGGCGCAGAACCGCGCGGTGATGGCGCGCGCCGACCAGCGGCCGCACCTGGGCGCGGTCCGCTGCCCGCTGCTGGTGGCCTGCGGCCGCGCCGACCTGCTGACCCCGCCCGAGTGCAGCGAGGAGATCGCCGCCGCGGTGCCGGGCGCCGAGCTGCATCTGCTGGACGGCTGCGGCCACATGCTGACGCTGGAGCAGCCCGCCGCGGTGGCCGCGCTGCTGGCCGGCTGGCTGCGCAACCTGCGGCTTTCCTGATCGAGGGCAGAAACCCGCGCGCTGCCGCGGCCGCGGCGCGCGGCGGCGCAGGCATGATGGACGACATGGCGCGTCCGCACCCGTCACCGTCCGCGCGCTGGCTCGACGCAGCCGGCGGCGCTGGGGGCGCTGCCGTGCTCGTGCTCGAGGGCGACTGGCGCGGCGCCGTCGTGCGCGCCCCGCAGCCGCCTGCCGGCCTCGGGGGCGCCGGGGCGACGCTGCGCATCGACGCCGGCGCGCTGGCGGCCTGGGATGCCGACCTCGCACCGGCGCTGTGGCCGCTGCTGGCACCGCTGGCGCGGCGCGGGGTGGTGCTCGACCTGTCCGGCCTGCCCGAGCCCGCGCGCGCCGCGCTCGCGCTGGCGCTGCCGCGCCCGGCCGAGACGGCGCCGGCCGAGCCCGAGGCCCGGCGCTGGCGAGGGCGGGGCGGGCTGCGCTCGCTGCTGCAGTTCGTGGGCGAGGTGCTGCTCGCGCTCGGGGCCGTGCTGCGCGGCCGCGGCGTGCTGCGGCTGCGCGAGCTGCTCGCGCAGCTCGACCGCGTCGGCCCCGGCAGCCTGCCGATCGTCACGCTCACCGTGTTCCTGGCCGGGCTGCTGCTGGCCTACGTGGGCGGCTCGCAGCTCGACCGCATCGGCGCGGGCGAATACATCGCGCAGGTGGTCACCGTGGGCGTGGTGCGCGAGATGGCCGCCATCATGACCGGCATCATCCTGGCCGGGCGCCTGGGCGCGGCCTTCGCGGCCGAGCTGGCCTCGATGCAGGCGAGCGAGGAGATCGACGCGCTGCGCACGCTGGGCGTGGACCCGGTCGCGCACCTGGTGCTGCCGCGGCTGCTGGCGGCCGTGGCGATGGCGCCGCTGCTGGTGCTGTACGCGATGGCGGTGGGCGTGCTGGCCGGCATGCTGCCCACCGTGGGCGTGTACCGGATCGGCGCCGCCGAGTACCTGCACGGCGCGCGCGAGGCTTTCACCTGGACCCACCTGTGGATCGGCCTGGCCAAGGGCACGCTGTACCTGGCGCTGGTGGCGCTGGCCGGCTGCCGCGAGGGCCTGCGCGCCGGGCGCAGCGCGCAGGCGGTGGGCGAGGCCACGACGCGCGCCGTCGTGCGCGCGCTGGTGTGGATCGTGGCGGCGGCCTGCGCGAGCACGGTGGTGCTCACGTGGCTGCGCTACTGAAAGGGGGCCGGGCGATGGGGGCCGAGGCGCTCGTCACCGTCGAAGGCCTGCGCCTGGAGATCGACGGCCAGGTGGTGCAGCGCGATCTCGCCTTCGACATCCGCGCCGGCGAGGTGCTCGTGATCGTCGGCGCGAGCGGCTGCGGCAAGAGCACGCTGCTGCGCCACCTGGTGGGCCTGCAGGTGCCGGCGGCCGGCCGCGTGCGCTACGGGCCGCACGACCTCAACCGCTGCGACGAGCGCACGCTGGCCGCGATCCGTCGCCGCTTCGGCGTGATGTTCCAGGCCGGCGCGCTGTGGAGCGCGTCGACGGTGGGCGAGAATCTGGTGCTGCCGATGCGCCTGTTCACCCGCCTCACGCCGGCCGCGCGCGAGCAGCGCGCGCGCTTCAAGCTCGCGCTGGTCGGCATGGAGGGCGCCTACGACATGCTGCCGGCCCAGCTGTCGGGCGGGATGCGCAAGCGCGTCGCGATCGCGCGCGCGCTCGCGCTCGACCCCGAGCTGCTGTACCTGGACGAGCCGACCTCGGGCCTCGACCCGGTCAACGCCGCGCGGCTGGACGGGCTGATCCGCGGGCTGCGGCGCCACCTCGGCACGACGGTGGTGATGGTCACGCACTCGATCGACAGCGTGTTCGCGGTGGCCGACCGCGCGCTGTTCCTCGACGCCGAGGCGCGCACGATGACGGCGCTGGACACGCCCGCCGCGCTGGCCGCGCACGGGCCGGCCGCGGTGCGCGACTTCCTGCGCCGCGAACAGGAGCCGGCATGAGGCGGCGGCTGCAGCGGGGCAGGCCATGAGCAGCCCGCGCCGCGCCGCGCTGGCGCTGCGCCTGGGCGGCTTCGTGCTCGGCGGCGCGCTGCTGGCCCTGGTGGCCGTGGCGCTGCTGGTCGGCGGCTGGCTGCAGCGCACCGAGGTGGTGGAGATGAGCTTCCGCGGCTCGGTGCAGGGCCTGCACACCGGCGCGCCGGTCGTGCTGCGCGGCGTGCCGGTGGGCTACGTCACGGCCATCGGCCTGTCGGGCGGGGCCGAGGGGCTGGTGATTCCGGTGCGGGCGCAGATCCGCAGCGAAGACCTTGGCGGGGCCACGCTGGCGTCGCTGCTCGAGGGCGGCCTCGTCGCCCGGCTGGCCACGCGCAGCCTGCTGTCGGGGCAGCTCCACGTCGAGCTCGACCTGCGCCCGGAGGTCGCCGCCGAGGCGCGGCGGCGCATGACCCCCGCCGCCGTCGGACGGCTGGCGATCCCCACCGCGGCATCGTGGCAGCAGGGCGTGCAGGAACAGATCGAGGCGCTCGACCTGCGTCAGTTGTCGGCCGACCTGGGCGCCACGCTGACGAGCGTGCGCCTGCTGATGCAGTCGCCCGACCTCAAGCGCACTCTCGCCGGCCTGGCCGACACCAGCGAGCGCGCGGCGCGGGTGGCCGCGCAGCTCGAGCAGCGGCTGCCGGCGCTGGCCGCGCGTGCCGACGGCACGCTGGCGAGCGCGGGCCTGGCGGCCGACCGCATCGGTGCGGCGGCCGAGCGCGGCGCCCAGGCGGCGCAGCAGGTCGGCGCGGCGGCCAGCGGCGCGCAGGCGCTGCTCGATCCGGACGCGGCGCTGGCGCGCAGCGTGCGCCGCGCTGCCGACGAACTGGCCGCGGGCGCCACCGCGCTGCGGGCTGCCGCCGAGCAGGCCGAGCCCACGCTGGCCGGCACCGAGCGCGCGCTCGACGAGGTGGCGCGCGCGTCGCGCGCGGTGCGCGAGCTGGCCGAACTGCTGGAACGGGATCCGCAGGTGCTGCTGCGGGGCAAGCGAGGATCGCCATGAAGCTTGGGCCGAGGGCGGCGCTCGCTGTCGCCATGCTGCTGCTGGCCGGCTGCGGGTCTGCCCCGCCGCCCGACCGCCTGCTGCGGCTGCCGCTCGCGGCCGCCGCGGCCACGCCATCCGCCGCCGCATCACCCGCCCCCGAGCCCTGGCTGCTCGTGCTGCCGGTGGCCGTGCCTTCCTACCTGGACACCTCGGCGCTGCTGGTGCCCGACCCCGGCGCCGGTCTGGCGCCGCTGCCCGGCGTGCGCTGGGCCGAGCCGCTGCGCGACGCGGTGCCGCGCCTGCTGCGCCACGACCTGGCGCAGCTGCGCGGCGATGCCGGGCCCTGGACCGCGCCGCTGCCGCCCGGCCTGACGGCGGCGCGGCTGCGCGTGGAGCTGCTCGCCTTCGAGGCCGAGGCCGACGGTGCCGCGGTGCGGCTGGCAGCGCGCTGGTCACTGGCGCGCGCCGACGGCAGCGCGCTGCAGGCCGCCCGCGCCGAGCTGCGCGTGCCGGTGGCCGGCGCCGGCCCGGACGCGCTGGTGCTCGCTCACCGGCAGGCACTGCGGCAGCTTGCCGAACGCATCGCGATGACGCACGCAGGTGCCGCGGCGCCGGGCCGCTGAGCCACCCGCAGCGGCGCCGGCACGCCGCGCCGCGATCGGGTCGGCGCGGCTGCCTTGCCACGCCTTCAGCGCCACTGCGCCGCCACCCGGTCGGCGCCACTGCGCCGCCTGCCGTTCAGCCCGGCAGCGACGCCAGCACGCGAGCGATCGCAGGCCGCGCCGCGGTGCGCTCGGCGTGCTCCCGCACGCGCGGGAATCGCGCCACGTCCACGCCGTCGCCGGGCAGCCAGCGCGTGATGGTGAACAGGTACGGGTCGGCCACGCTGTAGGCGTCGCCCAGCACCCACGGCCCCGCGAGCATCTCGCGCTCGATCAGGTCGAAGCAGGCCGCCATCGACTGCGGCACCTTGCGCTGCATCGCCTGCAGCGCCGCGGTGTCGTCCGCATCCACCCAGCGGTAGCCGCGCATCCGGTGCGCGTGCGCCACGTGCACGGTGCTGCACAGGTAGCTCAGGACGGACTGCAGCCGCGCGAAACCGAAGGCGTCGCCATGCGGCGCCAGCCCGGCGGCCGGGAAGCACTGCGCGACATAGGTCAGGATCGCCGGCGTCTCGGTGAGGATGCCCTGCGCGGTGCGCAGCGCGGGCACGCGGCCCTTCGGGTTGACGGCGAGGTAGGCAGGCCGCGTCTGCTCGCCGCCGGCGAGGTCGACGTTGACCACCTCGTACGGGGCGCCGGCTTCCTCGAGCGCGAACAGCGAGGCGATCGAGCAGGACTGGGGGTGGTGGTAGAGCGTGAGCATGGGGCGGGGCAGCGGACGGGTCGTTGCCTTGTCTGTCGGCAGCCGCTGCGGACTGTAGCGGCTGCGGAGCCTCGGCCGGCAACGGGCCATGACGGCCCGAGGCAGAGGATGGCCGGAGGACGAGGACGTCGGATACTTCGGCGCAATCTGCCCGAATCCGCCCGAATCCGGCCCAAGCCTGCCGAGGGGACCCCGCCGGACGGCCCGCGCGGGAGCGCGCCGGGGTGCCGCCGAGGTGCCGCCGAGGTGCCGTCGAGCTGCCGGAATGGGCCGAGCCGGGCTCCTGCCCGGCCGCACTGCCGACCTGGAGATCGACCGATGACCGACACCGACGACGCCGCGCCCGAGCCGCGCCTGACCTCCCTCAGCCACGGCGGCGGCTGCGGCTGCAAGATCGCGCCCGGCGTGCTGTCGGAGATCCTGCGTGGCACTGCCGCGCTGCCGGTGCCGGCCGAGCTGCTGGTGGGCATCGAGACCTCGGACGACGCGGCCGTCTACCGGCTCGACGACGACAAGGCGCTGGTGGCGACCACCGACTTCTTCATGCCGATCGTCGACGACCCGTTCGACTTCGGCCGCATCGCCGCCACCAACGCGATCAGCGACGTCTACGCGATGGGTGGGCGGCCGATCATGGCGCTGGCCATCGTCGGCATGCCGATCGGCGTGCTGGGCACCCGGACCATCGGCCGCGTGCTGGAGGGCGGCGCCAGCGCCTGCCGCGATGCCGGCATCCCGGTGGCCGGCGGTCACACCATCGACTCCGTGGAGGCGATCTACGGCCTGGTGGTGCTTGGCCTGGTGCACCCGGCGCGCGTCAAGCGCAACGCCGACGCGCGGCCCGGCGACCTGCTCGTGCTGGGCAAGCCGCTGGGCGTGGGCGTGCTCAGCGCGGCGCTGAAGAAGGGGGCGCTCGACGACGCCGGCTACGCGCGGATGGTGGCCACGACGACCCGGCTGAACACGCCCGGCCCCGAGCTGGCCGCACTCGAGGGCGTGCACGCGCTGACCGACGTCACCGGCTTCGGCCTCGCCGGGCACGCGCTGGAGGTCGCGCGAGGCTCCGGCTGCGAGGTGGCGATCGACTGGTCGCGCGTGCCGCTGCTGCCGGGCGCGCGCGAGCTGGCGGGGCGGGGCTTCGTCACCGGCGCGTCGGCGCGCAACTGGGCCGGCTACGGCGGCGCGGTCCGGCTGCCCGAGGGCTTCGCGGCCGAGGACCGGGCGCTGCTGACCGACCCGCAGACCAGCGGCGGCCTGCTCGTCTCGTGCGCGCCGCAGGCGCTCGATGCGGTGCGTGCGGTCTTCGGCCGCCATGGCTTCGATGCTGCCGCCGTGGTGGGCGAGGTGCGCCCGCGCGGCGACGGACCGCCGCGGCTGCTGGTGCGCTGACCGCCGTCGGGGCGGCGGGGCCTCGATGGTGTGCCTGCGCGGGGCCCGGGGCGCCGGGCTGTCGGAGGGCCCGCCAGGGACCGTCAGGGCCGGTCAGGGCCTGTCAGTCGAGCGTGACCGTCGTGCGCACGGTGCCGGCGCGGTCGGCGGTGGCGCTCAGCGCCACGGGCGTGCCGCGCGCGCCGCGCACGATCCACTCCACCACCGCGCGGTCGCCGGTGATCTCGCGGTTGGGCAGGAAGGCCTGCAGCGAGTTCTTCGGCGCATGGCCCTCGAGGTGCCCGCCCTCGATGCGCTCCTTGCCCGAGACCAGCGTCACCTCGGACGGCAGGTGGATGCGGAACACGCAGCCGCGCGCGGTCTTGCGCTCGAGCGCCCGCTTGCTCACGTAGCTCGGCAGCCAGCCGCTGTTGGCCACCGCGAAGCGCACGCGCCAGGTGTCCGGGCCGAGCGCGCGCACCTCGGTGCGCAGCACCTCCAGCCGCGGCAGCGACAGGCCGAGGGTCTGCAGCCACGCCGGGAAGCGCGCGGCCTCGCGCTCGCGCAGGTGCGGCGGCGGGTTGCGCCAGAAGTTCAGCCGGTCCCAGCCGCCGAGCTCGACCATGCCGAGCTGCGGGTGGCGGAACGGGTACCAGTCGACGTGGGCCTTGCCGCCGCACTGCTCGTCGCTCCACTTCAGCAGCTTCAGGTCGTCCTCGACCGGGTGCTCGCGGTACCACTCGATCCACTGGTAGTCGGTGATGCCGGCCTCGCGGTTGGGGGCCCAGATCTCCACCGTCCAGAAGAGGGCCCCGAGGTGCTCGTAGACCCAGTCCTGCGTGCCGGTGATGACTTCCTTGGGGTGGTACTTGAACTCGTGGAAGATGCTGATCGCCGGGTAGCCGGTGAGCTTGGCGCCGAGGTCGCTGAAGCGCTTGTACTGCCACAGGTCCTCGGGCGTCATGTCGTCGTCGCTCTGCGTGCCCATCGGGCGCAGGATCACGCCGCTGTGGGTGTGGAAGCTGACGGCGGCGCCGATGTTGGGGTGGCCGACGACGAAGTCGACCATCGCCCGCACCTCGGGCTCGCTGGTGGGGTAGGGGCCGGCGCCGGGCTGCTCGAACTCCTGCCGCCAGTAGGCCGGGAAGTTGCGATTGAGGTCCAGGCCCTCGCGGTCCTTGTTGACCGACACCTTGACGCCGTCGAAGTTGACGAGCGTGCCCTCGGGCATCAGCCGGTAGTACTCGCCGCCGAACTCGCCGGGCTCGCGCGCCACCATCAGCCGCGGGTCCTTGTCGCACTTCTTGTACGGCCCGTGCGGATCGGGGATGCGGATCGACAGCACGCGGCCGTCGCCGTCGATGTCCTCGACCGTCAGGCCCTCGACGTGCGGCTCGTCGTGCGGGTAGGGGCGCGTGCTGCTGCGGATGTGGCGCGGGCGGTCGGCCAGCGCCAGCTCGGCGCCGTCGGGATTCAGGCGCGGCACGATGTAGACCGCGCGCGTGTCCAGCAGCTGCCGGATGGCCTTGTCGGCGGCGTAGCCGCTCACGAGCTGGTGCAGCCAGTACAGGCAGGCGGTGCAGGCGGTCAGCTCGCCGGCGTGGATGTTGCCGTCGATCCACAGCGCCGGCTTGTCCACGTCGGGCCCCGTGGCCTGCTGCGTCAGCACGACGAGCCAGATCTCCCGCCCCTCGTGGCTCCTGCCGATGGACCGCACCTCCACGAGGCCCGGCGCCGCCGCGGCGTAGTCGTGCAGCACCCGCGTCAGCTCGGGGTGGCGGTAGAAGGTGTCGAAGCGCGGGACGGGGATGTCGGGCATGGCTCGTGCCGGGCCGCAGGCCGCGGCGGCGGAGGAGGGCGGGAGTTCGCCCATGCTACCCGCGCCCCGCGCGCGCGGGGCCGGCGGCGCCGGCCGGGGAGGGCACGCGAGCCAAGTCGCGTGGCCCGGCTCGCGCGCTACTCGAGCATGAGCTTGGCCAGGCCGCGCCAGGACAGCAGCCGCCCGGGGTTCTGCGTCTCCTCCAGCACGCCGCTCATCCGCGCCAGGATGCGCGGGCTGCGGCGCGCGCGCCAGACCACGAGGTCGGTGAGCCAGGGCCGGTGGTTCACGTGGCTGGCGGTCTCGTAGAGGTCGAACTTGGGCTTGACCGCGCACATGGCGGCCTCGTACTGCGCGCGGGCCTGCGCGTCGCCGTCGGCCTGTGGGTGCTGCGCGATGATCGCCTCGGCTGCCAGCAGCCCGGTCTCCATCGCCTTGCCGATGCCCTCGCCGCTGAAGGCGTAGGTGCTGCCGGCCGCCTCGCCGGTGACCAGCATCCCGGGGCGCGACCAGTCGGCGCCGATCAGCGAGCAGCGCAGCGGCGCGCCCTTCAGGTCGCCCTGCAGCGTGCCGGTGGCCATCAGCTCGCGCGCCGGTTCGTAGACCTCGCAGAAGGCCTCGAAGAAGCGGCGCAGGTTCACGTCCTGCATGCGGCCCTTGCCGCGGCGCGTGCGGACGTGGCTGCCGGTGAGGCCGGCGCCGATGTTGAAGACGCCGCCGGGGGCCGGGAAGATCCACCCGTAGCCGCCCTTCAGCCGCGGGTGCCAGACGATCTGCAGCTGGCCGATGCGGTCGCGCATCGCGTCGTTGTGCACGTAGCCGCGCAACGCGATGCCGCTCGGCGTGTGCCGGCGGCACACGCCCGCGGCCTGCAGCGGCCCGGCGGCCGCGCCGGTGGCCAGCACGGTCCAGCGCGCGGCGACCTCGTGCACCGAACCGCCGTGCTTCAGCCGCGCGCCGACCACGCGCTGCGCGCTGCCGCCGACCTCCAGCAGCGGCGCCTCGAACCGCACCGGCGTGGCCAGCCGCGCCCCGGCGCGCACGGCGGCGCGCACCAGCACGTGGTCGAGTAGCTTGCGCGGCAGCACCGACAGCGTCCCGGGCACGTCGACGAAGCCGCCTCGCGTGGCCACGCAGCGCACGTGGCGCACCGGCTCGGCCAGCGCCGCGACCTCGTCGGCCACGCCCAGGCGCTGCAGCGCCGCGTGGGCGTCGGGAATCAGGCCGTCGCCGCAGGTCTTGTCGCGCGGGAAGTCGTGCTGGTCGACCAGCAGCGTGTCCAGGCCCGCGCGCGCCAGCCACTGCGCGCAGGCGCTGCCGGCCGGTCCGGCGCCGACGACGAGCACGTCGCAGCGCGCGGGCAGCACCGGTGCAGGGGGTTCGGCGACCATCGGGCGGCGATTCTAGGCACCGGGCCCGGCTCGTGGCGCGGCGCTTGATCGCACTCAAGCCCGGCCGCCGGGCCGCGCCGCAAGATGGGTTGCGGGCCTGGAGCCTGCGCGGAGACGTCGATGAGCGCCTACCTTGCCCACGAGCAGCGCACTTGGCTGCGCGCCGAACTGGAGCAGCGCCGTGGCGCGCTGGAGCAGCGTCTGGCCGAGCACGGCCGGGGCATGAGCCGCGTCGAGATGGCGCGCGAGCTCGTCGAGCAGGGCCCGGAGGACGCGGCGCAACGCGAAGGCGAGCGCGAGTTCGACCTCGCGATGCTCGACCGCGACGCCGCCGAACTGCGGCGCGTCCACCAGGCGCTGGCGCGGCTGGCCGAGGAGCACTTCGGCCGTTGCGACGAGTGCGGTTGCGCGATCCCGTTCGAGCGGCTGCAGGCCGAGCCCTGGGCGCTGCGCTGCGTGGCCTGCGAGGGGGCGCTGGAGGCACGGGCCGCCCGCCGCGGCGGTTGAGAGGGGCTGCGGCGGTCCGAGAGGGTCAGAGGCGATCCGGCGCCCGGGCGGGAATAATCCTGCCTCGCGGGCATGCATCGCGCATGCCTTCCGGGAGACCCCGATGCCGATCTTCGAGTACGCCTGCCAGGACTGCGGCCACGAGTTCGAGACGCTGGTGCGTTCGTCTGCCCACGCCGAGCAGCCCGAGTGCCCGCGCTGCCACTCGGTGCAACTGGCGCGCAAGCTGTCGGTGTTCGCCACCGCGGCCTCGGGGGCGGCGCGCGTGCCGGCCCTGGCCGACGGTCCGCCGGGGCCCTGCGGCACCTGCGGCCACCCGGGCGGCCCGGGCTCCTGCGCGTTGCCGGACTGAGAAGCCGTGAGCGAACCCGACACGCCCGACCGTCACGCCATGCGCTGCCGGCACTTCGTTGCGATTCCTCCCGATGTCTCTGGACATCGCTGCGGTCTGCGCCTCGTGCCAGCGACGCCTGGCGGGCCGCCCGGGCACGCCGGATTCCATCACGGCTTCTGATCGCACCGGGCCATGCCGAAGGGCGCCGACGGGATCGTGGGGCAGGCACCGGACCTGTCGGTCTTCGCGCACGACTACGCCGAGGCGCGCGAGAAGTTCCTCGCCGCCGCCACCCGAGCCGGCGCGCGCGTGCGCCACTGGCCGCATCCGCTCGCGGGGCCGCGCGGCGAGGCGCTGGCCACCGACAGTGCCTGGCTGGGCGCCGACGACGCGACACGGGCGCTGGTGGTGATCTCGGGCACCCACGGCGTCGAGGGCTTCGCCGGCAGCGGGCCGCAGGTCGACCTGCTGCGCGGCCTGCCCGCCGGCGGCCTGCCGCGCGACACCGCGCTGCTGCTGCTGCACGCCGTCAACCCGCATGGCTTCGCCTGGTGGCGCCGCGTCACCGAGGACAACGTCGATCTGAACCGCAACTGGGTCGACTACGCGCTGCCCTTGCCCGCGAACCCCGGCTACGTCGAGCTGCGCGAGCACTACAACCCGCGCGCCCTGGATCCGCAGACGCTGGCACGCCACGAGGCGGCCATCGAGGCCTACCGGGCGCGCCACGGCGTGCACGCCGAGCGCGTGGCGCGCAGCAGCGGCCAGTACGTCGACCCGCGCGGCATCTTCTACGGCGGCACCGCACCCACCTGGTCGCGGCGCACCAGCGAGGCCATCCTCGCCGATCACCTCGGGCAGGCGCGGACGGTGGCCATCGTCGACCTGCACACCGGCCTCGGCCCCTACGGCTACGGCGAGCCGATCTGCAATCACGCCCCGGGCAGCGAGCGCGTGCGGCGCGCGCGCCGCTGGTGGGGGCCGAGCGTCACCGAGCCGCTGCTGGGCACCTCGTCCTCTCAGGAGAAGTGGGGGCTGTCGGAGTTCGGCTACGAGCGCGCGCTGGCGCATGCCGACATCGCCTTCGTCGCCCTGGAGTACGGGACCTGGGGGCCGCCGCATGGCGAGGACGCGCTGCGCGACGACGCCTGGCTGTGGCAGCACGGGGCCGGCCCCGACTGGGCCGATGCCGGCGCGATGCCGATCCGCCGCGCGCTGAAGGACTATTTCCACCCGCCGCGCGAGGACTGGCAGGAGATGGTGCTGTGGCGGGCGCGCCAGGTCTTCCGGCAGGCGCTGGCGGGCCTGGCGGCGGAGGGCGGGGCCGCCGTACCACGCTAGGACGGGTCGCGCGGGGCGGCGGCGGCGGTTGCAGGACGTGCCGCCTGTTCCACACCTCGCGCCGCATCAGGCGGTGCCCCCCGCGGCTGTCGCCGCGTCGCGCGTCGCGGCAGGCGGTGCTCGCTGCTTGTTGCAGAGGGTCGTGCGCGCGGGGATGCGGTGTGAGCCTTGAAGCGCCGGGCATCGCAGGGCAGTCGGCCTGCAAGGCCGACCGCTTCAGTTCACGCCGCAGCCCCCCGCCCGCACGACCCTCCGCGGCGTCGCCCCTGGCTCGCCGGCGCACTGCGCGCCGCGGATCCCTGCGCGGCTGCTCAGCCTTCGGCCTTCTTGCGCAACCGCCAAGCGTGCAGCAGCGGCTCGGTGTAGCCGCTGGGCTGACGCTTGCCCTCGAACACGAGGTCGAGCGCGGCCCGGTAGGCGTGGCTGGTCGCCGCGCGACCGGCAAGCGGCTCGTACAGCGGGTCGCCCGCGTTCTGGCGGTCCACCACCGCGGCCATGCGCTCGAAAGTGGCGCGCACCTCGGCCTCGCCGACGACGCCGTGGTGCAGCCAGTTGGCGATGTGCTGGCTGCTGATGCGCAGCGTGGCCCGGTCCTCCATCAGGCCGACGTCGTGGATGTCGGGCACCTTGGAGCAGCCCACGCCCTGGTCGATCCAGCGCACGACGTAGCCCAGGATGCCCTGCACGTTGTTGTCGAGCTCCTGCTGCCGCTCCGCCGCGCTCCAGTGCGCCTGCGTGGCGACCGGCACCGTCAGCAGGCCGGCCAGCAGCGCCTCGCGCACGGCGCCGCGGTCGGCGCGGGCGTCGTCCTGCTCCATCTGCTCCTGGAGCGACGCCACGTCCACGCGGTGGTAGTGCAGCGCGTGCAGCGTGGCCGCGGTCGGGCTCGGCACCCAGGCGGTGTTGGCGCCGGCCTTCGGGTGCGCGATCTTCTGCTCGAGCATCGCCTTCATCAGGTCGGGCATGGCCCACATGCCCTTGCCGATCTGCGCCTTGCCGCGCAGGCCGCACTGCAGGCCCACCAGCACGTTGTTGCGCTCGTAGGCGGCGATCCACTCGCTCGACTTCATGTCGCCCTTGCGGCGCATCGGCCCGGCGAGCATTGCGGTGTGCATCTCGTCGCCGGTGCGGTCGAGGAAGCCGGTGTTGATGAAGGCCACGCGGCTGGCGGCGGCCGCGATGCAGGCCTTCAGGTTGACGCTGGTGCGCCGCTCTTCGTCCATGATGCCGAGCTTGACGGTGCTGTCGGGCAGGCCCAGCAGCCGCTCGACGCGGCCGAACAGCTCGCT
The DNA here is from genome assembly GCA_020248915.1 of Rubrivivax sp. Classification (GTDB taxonomy): domain Bacteria; phylum Pseudomonadota; class Gammaproteobacteria; order Burkholderiales; family Burkholderiaceae_C; genus Rubrivivax. The sequence goes on from JADCGP010000009.1 coordinate 192,457, forward strand.
GGCGAAGGCCACCTCGGCCGGTCCGTGCATCTTGGGCTTGACGATGTAGACGCTGCCGCTGCGGCTGTTGCGGATGCGCTGGCCATCGATCTCGCCGCGGCCCTGCAGGTCGTGCAGCGCGATCGTCGTCGTCACCACCGCGTCCAGGATGCCCTCCGGGATCTCGCGACGGTCCGGGCCCCACAGGATCGCCGGGTTCGTCATCAGGTGGCCGACGTTGCGCAGGAACATCAGGCTGCGGCCGTGCAGCACGATGTCCTCGCCGGCCGCGCCGCGGTACAGGCGGTCGGGGTTCAGGCCGCGTGTAAAGCTGCGCCCGCCCTTGGAGACCTGCTCGGTCAGCGTGCCCTTCAGGATGCCCAGCCAGTTGCGGTAGCCCAGCACCTTGTCGGCGGCGTCGACCGCGGCCACCGAGTCCTCCAGGTCGAGGATGGTCGACAGCGCCGCTTCGAGCACGAGGTCGGCGACGCCGGCCGCGTCGCCGCGCCCGACCGGGTGCGTGCGGTCGATGCGGATGTCCAAGTGCAGGCCGTGGTGGCGCAGCAGCACCGACGACGGCGACGCCGCGTCGCCCTGGAAGCCCACCAGCAGCGACGGGTCGCGCAGCTCGGCGACGCGGCCGCTGGCGAGCGTCACGCGCAGGTGGCCGTGCTCGACGGTGTAGGCGGTGCTGTCGCGATGGCTGCCCTCGGCCAGCGGGGCGGCCTCGTCGAGGAAGCTGCGCGCGAACTCGATGACGCGCCGGCCGCGCACCGGGTTGTAGCCGCCGGTGCCTGGTGCCGTCTTGCCGGCGCCCCCGTCCTCGCCGATGACGTCGGTGCCGTACAGCGCGTCGTACAGCGAGCCCCAGCGGGCGTTGGCGGCGTTCAGCGCGTAGCGCGCGTTCAGGATCGGCACCACCAGCTGCGGACCGGCCTGCAGCGCGAGCTCGACGTCGACGCCTGCGGTGGTGGCCCGCACGTCCTTCGGCTCGGGCAGCAGGTAGCCGATGCGCTCCAGGAAGGCGCGGTAGGCGGCCGGGTCGGCGATCGGCCCCGGGTGCGCGCGGTGCCAGGCGTCGATCTCCGCCTGCAGGCGGTCGCGCTCGGCCAGCAGGGCAGCGTTGCGCGGCGCGAGGTCGCGCACGATGGCGTCGAAGCCGGCCCACCAGGTCGCGCGGTCGATGCCGGTGCCGGGGAGCACCTCGTCGTCGACGAAGCGGACGAGTCCGTCGGCGACGTGCAGGTCGTGCAGCCGGGTGCGTGGGGTGGTGGTCATGGCGGTCGCTCCAGGGATGCAGCGTTGGCGGTTCGCGCGCGTATGGCGCCGATACTGTATTCAATACGCGGTCAAGCATTAACTGCGTTGGCGGCGATGGATTCATGCCCCAGATGGCGATAATCGCGGGGCATGGACCGGCTTAAGCAGATCGAATCGTTCGTCGCGGTGGCCACCAAGGGAAGCCTCACGGCGGCCGCGCACGCCGAAGGCGTGGCGCCGGCAGTGATTGGCCGGCGCATCGACGCGCTCGAGGAGCGGCTCGGCGTCAAGCTGCTGCGGCGCACGACGCGGCGCATCACGCTCACGCACGAAGGCGCGGCCTTCCTCGAGGCCGGCCAGCGGCTGCTGGTCGACCTGGCGAGCGCCGAGGCCAGCGTCAGCGCAGGCGGCGTGAAGGCGAGCGGTCACTTGCGCATCACGGCGCCGGCGGGTTTCGGGCGCCGGCACGTCGCGCCGCTGGTGCCCGGCTTCATCGCGCAGCACCCCGAGGTCAGCCTGAGCCTGAACCTGAGCGACCGCGTGATCGACATCGTCAACGAGGGCTACGACTGCGCGATCCGCGTCGGCGACCTGCCCGACTCGAGCCTGGTCAGCGCACGCCTGGCGGACAACCGCCGGCGTTGCGTGGCCGCGCCCGGCTACCTGGAGCGCGCGGGCACGCCGGCCGCGCCCGCCGAGCTGATGCGCCACGAGTGCCTGACGCTGTCCAGCGACGCCAGCCAGACCCGCGGCTGGGCCTTCCTGGTCGACGGCCAGGTCACGCACCTGCGGCCGCGCGGCCGACTCGACTGCAGCGACGGCCAGGTGCTCCACCAGTGGTGCCTCGCCGGGCTGGGCATCGCGTGGCGCAGCACCTGGGAGGTGGACGCCGACCTGGCGGCCGGGCGGCTGGTCGCGGTGCTGGAGGAGTTTGCCGCCCCGCCCAACGGCATCTACGCCGTGTTCCCGCAGCGCAAGCATATGCCGCTGCGGGTGCGGCTGTGGATCGAGCACATCCGCCAGCGCTTCGCCGATCCGGCGTACTGGACGGGCGCGAGCGGCTGAGGCAGCACCGCCGGCGGCAGCGGCGGCCGCAACACCAGCAGCAGCGCTCGACGCGCGCCGCCGCGCCGGCGGCGGGGATCAGGACTTCTTCGCCGCCGCGTCTTCCATGCACTTCTTGACGTGGCTGTTCTTGGCCGCGCCGGCGAGCTTCTTCTCCTTGGCGCTCGCCTCGCAGGCGGTGGCCGCGGCGTTGTCGCTCTGGCACTTCTTGACGAAGCTGGTGCGGGCGGCGCCGGCGAGCTTCTTCTCGTCGGCCTTCTTCTCGCAATCGCCGGCAGCCAGCGCGGGGCCGGCGAGCAGGCCGAGGGACAGGACGGCGGCGGTGAGCATGCGGATCATCGGGAGTCTCCTCGGGGGGGGGGCGTTCGGGGTTGCAGGGCGGGCACGGGGCCGCGACGAATTGCACAACGGGCACTGCCGTCCCGCATCGGGGTCAACGCGCAAGCCCGTCGCGCGGCCGACCGGCGCGTGCGTGCCGGGGCCCGGGCAGCGCCGGCTACAGGATCCGGCGCGGGTGCGCGATCGCCTCGTGCGCGGCGTGCAGCCGGCGCACCAGCACCTTGATGAAGGCCTTGTCGAAGCGGTGGCGGGTGGTCAGCGACAGCTGGTCGAGCGACTCGGGGGTGAAGGCGATCGTCGTCGCCGGCTGCGACACCAGCACGTCGACCGTGTGCACGCGCAGCTCGGGGTTGGGCGCCAGGTAGGCCATCTCGCCCACCGACGTGCCGGCGCCCAGCGTGGCCGCCTTGGTGCCGTCGCGGAACACCTCGACCTGCCCGGTGGCGATGATGTGGAAGCTGTTGCCCTGGCTGCCCTTGCGGTGCAGTGCGGTGCCGAAGGCGTGCCGCTCCCAGCGCGCGCGGTGCACCACCTCCCACAGCTCGACGTCGCCGAAGTCGGCGAAGAACTCCAGCGAGCGCAGCAGCGTGAAGCGCTCGGTGTCGAGCACCTGCTGCAGCTGCCCGCGCGAGAGCGCGCGGTCCGTCGCCAGCTGAGACAGCTCGCTGGCGAACTCGTCCCAGTCGCGCGGCCGCCGGTCGCGGTCCTTGGCCAGGCTGCGCTCGATCAGCGCCACCATGCGCGGCGGCACGTTCTCGCGCAGCATCGCCAGCGGCGGCGGCGTGGCGTGGAAGATCTGGTGCATGATCGCCTGTTGCTGCTGCGCGTCGAACGGCGGCCTGCCGGCGACCAAGTGGTACAGGACCGCGGCCAGCGAGTAGATGTCGGCCCGGCAGTCGAGCGGGTCGCCGTCGAGTTGCTCGGGCGACATGTAGGCCAGCGAGCCGACGCGGTGGACCTGGGTGTGTTCGGCCGCGCTGTTGAACGCGCTGCCGAAGTCGGTGATCTTGACGTCGACGATCCGGTCGCCGTCGAGCACCGCCAGCAGGTTGGCGGGCTTGACGTCGCGGTGGATCAGGCCGCGCCGGAAGCAGTAGCCCAGTGCCATCGCGCACTTGAAGGCCACCTCCACCACCTGCGCCAGCGGCAGCAGCGCGTCGGCGCGGCAGAAGCGGCGCAGCGTCACGCCGGGCACGTACTCCATCACCAGATAGGGCGCCGCGTCGTCGATCACCGCATCGACGATCTGCACGACGTTGGGGTGGCGCAGCTGCCCCACCAGCGAGGCCTCGGCGGCGAAGAAGCGCCGCTGGAAGCGCGACTCGCGGGTGTCGGTGAGCAGCGAGCCGCGGGCGCGCTTGATCGCGACCTGCTGGTCGCGGAACGGGTCGACGGCGAGGAAGACCTCGCTCGTCGCACCCTCGCCCAGCTTGGCCTTGACGAGGTACTTGCCGATGCGCTCGGGCAAGGTCGGTGCGGCGGACGCCCGAGCGGGAGCAGTGGCGAGGGGAGCGGCGTGGGCTGGCATGACGACCCCCCGATGGTGCCGGCCCGCGCGGCCGTCGTGCGGCTCGAGCGCGGCCGCTCCGTGCTGCAGTTGGCGTCCGGCCCCGGCGGCTGCAGGGGGGTCCGTAGAATCGAAGCCCGATGATCCGAGCCAAGCAGGAACTGCTGCACGCCTTGCAGGGCGCGCTGGACGGGCTGGCCGCCGCGCACGGCGTGGCTGCGCCGGCGGCCGCCTTCGAGTCCCCGAAGCAGGCCGCCCACGGCGACCTGGCGGTCACCGCGGCGATGCCGCTGGCGCGCTCGGCGCGCCGCAACCCGCGCGAACTGGCGGCCGCCCTGGTGGCAGCGCTCGAGCCGGCGCCGGCCTTCCGACGCTGGGTGGCGGCGCTCGAGATCGCCGGGCCGGGTTTCGTCAACCTGCGCCTGGCGCCCGCGGCGCGGCAGGCGGTGGTGGCCGAGGTGCTGGACGCCGGCGACCGCTACGGCCAGCGCCCGGCCAGCGGCCGGCGCGTGATGGTGGAGTTCGTCTCGGCCAACCCGACCGGCCCGCTGCACGTCGGCCACGGTCGCAACGCCGCCCTCGGCGACAGCATCGCCAATCTGCTGGCGACCCAGGGCGACGAGGTCCACCGGGAGTTCTATTACAACGACGCCGGCGTGCAGATCGCCAACCTGGCGCTGTCGACGCAGGCGCGGCTGAAAGGCCTGCGACCGGGCGACGACGGCTGGCCCGAGGCCGCCTACAACGGCGAGTACATCGCCGACATCGCCGCCGAGTACGCGGCCCGCCGCACGGTGCGCGCCGACGACCGCGAGTTCACGGCCAGCGGCGATGCCGACGACCTCGACGCGATCCGCCAGTTCGCGGTGGCCTACCTGCGGCACGAGCAGGACCTCGACCTGCGCGCCTTCGGCGTGCGCTTCGACCACTACTACCTCGAGAGCAGCCTGTACACCGACGGCCGCGTCGAGCAGGCCGTGCGGGGGCTCGTCGCCTCGGGCAAGACCTACGAGAAGGACGGCGCGCTGTGGCTGCGCAGCACCGAGTACGGTGACGACAAGGACCGCGTGATGCGCAAGTCCGACGGCAGCTACACCTACTTCGTGCCCGACGTCGCCTACCACGTCGCCAAGTTCGAGCGCGGCTTCGCCAAGGTGATCAACGTCCAGGGCACCGACCACCACGGCACCGTGGCGCGGGTGCGCGCCGGGCTGCAGGCGCTCGGCCTTGGGATCCCGGATGGCTACCCCGACTACGCGCTGTACAAGATGATCCTGGTGATGCGCGGCGGCCAGGAGGTCAAGCTGTCCAAGCGCGCCGGCAGCTACGTCACGCTGCGCGACCTGATCGACTGGACCAGCCGTGACGCCGTGCGCTTCTTCCTCGTCAGCCGCAAGTCCGACGCCGAGTTCACGTTCGACGTCGACCTGGCGCTGAAGGCGGGCGACGACAACCCGGTGTTCTACGTGCAGTACGCGCACGCCCGGATCTGCTCGGTGCTGGCGCAGTACCGCGCCGGGCCGGGCGGCCCGTCCGGGCCGGCCGAGGCCGACCTGTCGCTGCTGGACGCGCCCAGCGAAGCGGCGCTGATGCTCAAGCTGGCCGAGTTCCCGGACATGCTGGCCCGTGCCGCCGCCGACCTCGCCCCGCACGACGTGGCCTTCTACGCGCGCGAGCTGGCCGCCGCCTTCCACGCCTACTACGCGGCCGAGCGCTTCCTGGTTGCCGATCCCGCGCTGGCGGCAGCGCGCATGGCGCTGCTGGCAGCAACCGCGCAGGTGCTGCGCAACGCGCTGGCCGTGCTCGGCGTGTCGGCGCCCCGTCAGATGGTGCGCGAGACCGAGCCGGAGGTGGCTGCATGACCGACGTCCCCCGTCCCCTTGCTGCGCCGCGGCGCGGTTCCTTCGTGCTCGGCCTCGTGGTGGGCCTGCTGATCGGGCTGGTGCTCGCCCTGGGCGTGGCCCTGTACATCACGAAGGCCCCGGTGCCCTTCATCAACAAGGTGCCCGCCCGCACGGCCGAGCAGGACAGCGCCGAGGCCGCGCGCAACCGGAACTGGGATCCGAATGCGCCGCTGGCTCCCGGCAAGGGCGCGGCGCGGCCGGGCGCCGCGGGCTCCGCACCGGCCCTGGCCGGTTCCGCGCCGGGCTCGGCGGCCGCGCCCGCGGGGCCGGCCGCCTCCGCGCCGACGCGGCCGGTCGGCCCGGCGGCTGCCCTGCCCGGGGGGGCTATGGCCCCGCCGGCGGCCGGGGCTTCGGCGCCGCGGTCCACCGCGGGGGCCGCTGATCCGTTCGTCTACTACGTGCAGGCCGGAGCCTTCGCCCGCACCGAGGATGCCGAGCAGCAGCGCGCGCGGCTCGCGATGATGGGCCACTCGGCCAAGATCACCGAGCGCGAGCAGGCCGGACGGGTCGTCTATCGGGTGCGCGTGGGCCCCTACCCCACGCGCGACACGGCCGACGCGCTGCAGGTCAAGCTGCAGGAGTCGGGGTTCGAGTCGCAGATCGTGCGCGTCGAGCGGCAGCCCTGAGCCGCGGCCCGGCGCCGTTGTCCACCGAGTCCACATCCCGAGAGGTACGTCGATGAAGCGCCGCGAGTTCACCACCCACCTGGCCCTGGCCGGCGCCGGCCTGGGCGCATCGCTGGCCGGGGGCGCCGCGCGCGCCCAGGCTGCACCGGTCGAGGGGCAGCACTTCGTGCGCCTGTCCACGCCGGCGCCGGTCACGCTGCCGGCCGACAAGAAGTTCGACGTCGTCGAGTTCTTCTGGTATGGCTGCCCGCACTGCAACGCCCTGGAGCCCCTGCTCGACCGCTGGGTGCCGCGGCTGCCGGCGGACGTGTCGTTCCGCAAGGTCCACGTGGCCTTCGGCGCGATCCACCAGCTGCACCAGAGGATGTACTACACGCTCGAGGAGATGGGCGCGCTGCCGACGATGCACCGGCGCATCTTCGCCGCGATGCACCAGCAGGGCCGCCGGCTGGCCACCGAGGCCGAAATCACCGCCTTCGTCAAGGAGAGCGGCGTCGACACGGCCCGCTTCGGCGAGGTCTTCAAGTCCTTCGGCGTCAACACCAAGGGCATGCGTGCCAAGCAGTTGACGGAGGCCTACAAGATCGACGGCGTGCCCTCGCTCGGCATCCACGGCCGGTTCTACACTGCAGCCAGCCTGCCTGGCCTCGGCACCCACGAGCGCATGCTCGCCACGGCCGAAGCCCTGATCCAGCGCCTGCGCCAGGGCTGACCGGCGCCGCGTTCCGGCCCGCGCGGGACGCACCGCCGGGCCTGACGCGACGGGCGTCACGGGCTCCGGGCGCCCGCACTGAGGTGGGTCGCCGCAGCCAAGTTCGGCACGGCCGGCGACGTGGTTCGCAGATACAATGGTAAGCAATTTTCGTGCCTTACCTATGCCTGCAATTGTCCGCCCTGTCATCCCGACCCGCGGTCCGTTCGCGCTGCTGGCCGGCGTCGTGCTCGCGCTGGCCGCTGCAGGCGCGGCGGCCGAGCGCACCGACCGCAGCAAGCCGATGGTCGTCGAGGCCGACCGGCCAGGCACCGTCGACCTGCAGCGCCAGGTGGTCGTGTTCCAGGGCAACGTGGCCATCTCGCAGGGCACGATGCTGCTGCGCGCCGAGCGCGTGGAGATGCGCGAGCTGCCCGACGGGCACCGCGCCGCCAGCGCGATCGGCAGCCCCGCGCGGCCGGCAACCTGGCGCCAGAAGCGCGACGGTGTCGACGAGACGGTCGAGGGCAGCGCCGAGCGCATCGAGTTCGACGGGCGCGCCGATACGCTGCGCTTCATCGGCAACGGCAGCGTGCGCAGGCTGCGCGCCGGGGTCGTGGCCGACGAGATCACCGGCGGTGTGATCGTCTGGGACAACCTCGCCGAGACCTTCCGCGTCGAAGGCGGCGCCGCGACGGCGGCCAACCCCAGCGGCCGCGTGCGCGTGGTGCTGAGCCCGCGCGCGGAGCCAGCGGCGTCGGCGCCGGCCGCAGCTGCGCCACCCGCGCCGCCGCTGGCGCCGAGCCGGGCGCTCGGGAGCCCGCGGTGAACGCGCCGGAGCCGGCTGCTGCCGGCCCCGCCGACGTGGCCGCGCAGGTCTCGCGCCTGGAGGCCGAGCACCTGATGAAGCGCTACGGCGCGCGCACGGTGGTCAGCGACGTGCACCTGGCGGTGGCCGCCGGCGAGGTCGTCGGGCTGCTCGGGCCGAACGGCGCCGGCAAGACGACCACCTTCTACATGGTCGTGGGCCTCGTGCGCGCCGACGCCGGCAGCATCCGGATCGACGGGCAGCCGATCGAGAGGCTGCCGATCCACCGCCGCTCGCGCCTGGGCCTGAGCTACCTGCCCCAGGAGGCCTCGATCTTCCGCAAGCTGACGGTGGAGGAGAACATCCGCGCCGTGCTCGAGCTGCAGCGCGGCCCCGACGGCCGCGCGCTGCCGGCCGCCCGCGTGGCCGAGCTGCTCGAGACGCTGCTGCAGGAGCTGATGATCGACAAGCTGCGCGACTCGCCGGCCCCGGCGCTGTCGGGCGGCGAGCGCAGGCGCGTCGAGATCGCGCGCGCGCTGGCCACGCAGCCGCGCTTCATCCTGCTGGACGAGCCGTTCGCCGGCGTCGACCCGATCGCCGTGCTCGAGATCCAGCGCATCATCGGCTTCCTGCGCGCGCGCGGCATCGGCGTGCTGATCACCGACCACAACGTGCGCGAGACGCTGGGCATCTGCGACCGCGCCTACATCATCAGCGAGGGTCGCGTGCTCGCCGAGGGCACGCCCGGCGAGATCGTGGCCGATCCCGAGGTGCGCAAGGTCTACCTCGGCGAACACTTCCGGATGTAGGGCCCGACGATGGCGATGAAGCCCTCGCTGCAGGTCCGGCTGTCGCAGCACCTGGCGCTGACGCCGCAGCTGCAGCAGTCGATCCGCCTGCTGCAGCTGTCGACGCTGGAGCTGCAGCAGGAAGTGGGGCAGATGCTCGAGCAGAACCCCTTCCTCGAGGTCGAGGAGGAGGGGGCGAGCCCGTTCGAGTCGCCGCTGGACCGGCCGGCGGCGGACCGCGTCGCGGAGGGGGACGACGCGGCCGGCGGCGACGCAGCCGGCGACGGCGAGGGGCTGGCCGAGATCCGCGGCGACGAGTTCGGCGCCGCCGCCGAGCGCGAGGACTGGGCCAACGGCACCGAAGGCGACGACTTCGACGGCATCCGCGAGTTGCCCGGCGCAGGCAGCGGCGCCGAGCGCGACGAGGGCGAGCGCGACGAGGCGCCCGCCGGCGCCGGCACGCTCGCCGACCACCTGCGCGCGCAGGCGGTCGGCATGCGGCTGCAGGACGAGGACCGCGCCGCCCTGCACGTGCTGATCGAGTCGCTGGACGGCGACGGCTACCTGGCCGACCCGCTGGAGGAGATCGCCGAGCGGCTGCTCGCGCAGGGCGCGGGCGTGGCGCTCGACGATGACGAGACCGACCCCCGCGAGGCGCTGCTGGCGCGCCTGCGCATCGCGCTCGGCTGGCTGCAGAGCCTCGATCCGCCGGGCGTCGGCGCGCGCGACCTGGGCGAGTGCCTGTGCCTGCAGCTGCGGCTGCAGCCGCGCGGGCCGGTGCGGCTGCTGGCCATGCGCATCGCCACCGGCCACCTCGAGGCGCTGGCCCGGCGCGACATGCGGCGGCTCGCGCAGGCGACCGGAGCGTCCGAGGACGACCTGCGCCGGGCGCAGGCCATGATCGTTGCCTGCGAGCCGAAGCCGGGTCGGCCGTTCGCGGATGCGGAGGCGCAGGTGGTCGTGCCCGACGTCATCGTGCGCAAGAGCGGCCGCGGCCTGTCGGTCACGCTCAACCCGGACGTGATGCCGCGCCTGCGGATCAACGACCTCTTCGCGCAGGCGGTGCGCGGCCAGCGCGGGTCGGGCGGCAACCCGAACCTGGGTGCGCGGCTGCAGGAGGCGCGCTGGTTCGTCAAGAACATCCAGCAGCGCTTCGACACCATCCTTCGGGTCAGCAAGGCCATCGTCGAGCGGCAGCGGGCCTTCTTCAGCCACGGCGCGATCGCGATGAAGCCGCTCGTGCTGCGCGAGATCGCCGACGAACTCGGCCTGCACGAGAGCACGATCTCGCGCGTGACCACCGCCAAGTACATGGCCACGCCGCAGGGCACCTTCGAGCTGAAGTACTTCTTCGGCTCGAGCCTGTCCACCGACGGCGGCGGCAACGCCAGCAGCACCGCCGTGCGCGCGCTGATCCAGCAGCTCGTCGCCGCCGAGGACCCGGCCCGGCCGCTGTCGGACAGCCAGCTGTCGGACATCCTCGAGCAGCAGGGCATCCAGGTCGCGCGGCGCACGGTGGCCAAGTACCGCGAGGCGCTGCGGATCGCGCCGGCGACCCTGCGCAAGACGGCCTGACGCGCCGCCGGACCGAGCTCGTACCCGATGCCCCTGCTCTTCCTGCCCTGCGCCGGCGGCGTCGAGGCGCTGCTGGCCGACGAGGTGCGGCGCATCGCCGGCGGCGATGCCGGCGTCGAGGCCGGCCATGGCGGCGTCTTCGTCGACGGTGACGAGCCGCTGGCGATGCGCCTGAACCTGCACAGCCGTCTGGCCAACCGCGTGCTGTGGCCGCTGGCGAGCGCGCCCTACGCCGACGAGCACGACCTCTACGCGCTCGCCCGCGCGGTGCCGTGGCCGGCCTGGATCACGCCCGCGCAGACACTGAAGGTGGACGTCAGCGCCCGCAACTCGCCGCTGCGCAGCCTGAACTTCGCGGCGCTGCGGATCAAGGACGCCGTGTGCGACGCGCTGCGCGAGGCCACCGGCGCGCGCCCGAGCGTGGACACCCGCGCGCCCGACCTGCCGCTGGCGTTGTTCGTCGGCGAGCGCGAGGCGGCGCTCTACGCCGACCTGTCGGGCGTGCCGCTGTTCAAGCGCGGCTGGCGCGAGGACCGCGGCGAGGCCCCGCTGAAGGAGACGCTGGCGGCCGCGCTGCTGGCGGCGGCGGGCTGGCAGGGCCGGCCGGACGACGGGCCGCTGCTCGACCCGTGCTGCGGCGCAGGCACGATCGCCATCGAGGCGGCGCAGCTGGCCTGCGGCGTCGCGCCCGGCGGTCGCCGCCGTTTCGCCTTCGAGCGCCTGGCGCCGTTCGCGCGCCACCTGCCGGCCTGGCGCGCGATGCAGCAGGCCGCGACGGCCTCCGTGCACGCGCCGGCCGCGCCGGTGTACGCCGGCGACGTCAGCTTCCGCATGACCGACTTCGCGGCGCGCAATGCCGAGCGGGCCGGGGTTGCCCGCGCGATCGAGTTCCGCACCGCCGACGCGCTCCAGCGCCCGGCCCCGGCCGCCCATGGCACGATCGTGATGAACCCGCCCTACGGCGAGCGCCTCGGGCCCAAGGGCAGCGCGCCGGCCGGTGCACCGGCGGCCGCGCGCGAGGGTTTCGAGGGCGGCGCCGACCCGGCCGCGTTCTTCGCCGCGCTGGCCACGCACTGGAAGCGCCACTACGGCGGCTGGACCGCCTGGGTGCTGAGCCCGGAGATGAGGCTGCCCGGCCTGATGCGCCTGAAGGAGAGCCGGCGCGTGCCGCTGTGGAACGGGCCGATCGAGTGCCGCCTGTTCCGCTTCGACATCACCGCGCTGGCTACGGGCGCAGCAGCGGCAGTGCGGTGATGCGGCGGTCGATCTCGGCCAGCAGCCGGTTGTACGGCGGCGCGCCGACGCCGCCGTAGCGGCGGAGGAACTCCGCCTCCGGCAGGAACTCGGGCAGGTCGTGCCACGGCGGCATCAGCGCCGCGTCTTCGATGCCCGCGGGCTGCGTTGCCGCCAGCCGGGCCTGCAGCTCGCGCGGGCGGGCCAGCGCCAGTTCGCCCAGGCGGGTGCCGGCGCGGTCGGCCGCGATGTCGTTGAAGCTGAAGCCGCTGCCGCCGCGGGAGTCGGCCACCTCCTTGTAGATGCCGACGGCGCGCGACAGCGGTGACGTGGTGTCCGCCGCCAGCACCGCGGAGATCAGGAAGTGCAGCGCGAAGTCGTCGCGGCCCGACAGCGTGACCCGCTGCGCCGGCAGCGGCGGCCAGTCGCGCGCCGCCGGCACCAGCGGCGCCAGCGAACGCCCGGTGGCGTGCAGGGTCACGGTCAGCAGCAGCGCCCGGTTCTCGGCGGCCGCCTCGGCGGCGGACGCGCCGGCGCTGCGCCGGGCGGCCAGCGCGAACAGCGGCGGCAGCAGCCGGCCGAGCGCGACCGGGCGCGGCGCCGCCGCCTCGGGCAGCGCCGCGAGGGCCCGGTGGTAGGCCTCGAGGCGGCGCTGCTCGTCGGCCGTGACCAGCGCCGCCAGCACGCGCCCGGGTGCCTGGCCGTCCCAGGCGTAGACCACGCTCAGGCGGTCGGGGAAGAAGGACACGCGCTGCACCATCGCCAGCACGGCGAGCACCTCGGCGCCTCGCTCGTGGCGCCGCGCCAGTGCCGCAGCGGCCGGCTGCAGCCACGCCGCCGGCAGCGGCAGTCGCCCGACCCGCAGCGTGCGTGCCACCGGTCGCCCCGCCTCGTCGGCAAGCTCGAGCTGCAGGTTCAGCCAGCGGCCGGCCGGCAGCTCGACGCTCGCCTGCACCGTGGCAAGCCCGCGCTCGATCCGGACGTCCATCGCGCTGCCGAGCCAGCGGTGCGCCACGTGGTTGAGGACCAGGTCCAGGTCACGCTCGCCGAGCGCCAGCAGCCGCAGCCCGGGCTCGGCGCGGCGGCGCGGATCCTGGGCCTGCAGCTGCGCGAGCGCGCGGGCGACGTCGGCGTGCGACAGGTCGTCGCGCGGCAGCACGCGTGGCGAGCCCTCCAGGGCGAGCAGCAGCGCCGCCGGCACAGCCAGCGCCAGGGCGAGCACCAGCACGGCGGCACCGACGGCCAGTGCGCGCAGCAGCCGGCGCCCCTGGCGGGCGCTCGCGGCAGCGGTGACGGGGGCGGACATCCATGCAGTCTGCCACCGTCGGCGCGGCGATAATGCAGGGTCGTCACGACGGAGCCCGCTCCTTGGACCCCAGTCACCCTCGGTGACGCTTCCCGCGCGATGCGTGGCGCCGCCAGCCGGGCGCGCCGCAGGCCGCGGAGGGAAGCGTGACCGCCCCTTCCCAACCCGCAGGCCCACGAGCCATGCTCAACGTGTTCACGCTGGCCAACGGCCGGCTGTTCCAGGAAGAGATCGAGAGCGCCGCCGCGCTGGCCGACCTGCGCCCGGTGTGGGTCGACCTCGAGTCGCCCAGTGCCGAGGAGAAGGGCTGGCTCCGTGGCCGCTTCGGCCTGGCCATCCCCGACGACGCGGTCGACGACGACCTCGAGGAGTCGGCCCGCTTCTACGAGGAGGACAACGGCGAGCTGCACATCCGCTCCGACTTCCTCATCGACGACGACGAGGGGCCGCGCAACGTGCGCGTGGCCTTCATCCTCAAGGACGGCGTGCTGTTCTCGATCCACGACGAGGACCTGCCGGTGTTCCGGCTGCTGCGCCTGCGCGCGCGCCGCATCCCGGCGCTGATCGAGGACGCGAAGGACGTGCTGCTGAAGCTGTACGACGCCGACGCCGAGTACAGCGCCGATGCGCTGGAAGGCATCTACGACAAGCTGGAGAAGGTGTCGGCGCGCGTGCTGAAGGAGGACGTCAACGACCAGACCGCCGGCGAGGCGCTGGCCGCCATCGCGAAGGAGGAGGACCTGAACGGCCGCATCCGCCGCAACGTGATGGACACGCGGCGCGCGCTCAGCTTCATGATGCGCAGCCGCATGCTGGGGGCCGAGCAGTTCGAGGAGGCGCGCCAGATCCTGCGCGACATCGACTCGCTGGACAGCCACACGGCGTTCCTGTTCGACAAGATCAACTTCCTGCTCGACGCGACGGTGGGCTTCATCAACATCAACCAGAACAAGATCATCAAGATCTTCTCGGTGGCCAGCGTCGCGCTGCTGCCGCCGACCCTGATTGCCAGCATCTACGGCATGAACTTCCGCTTCATGCCCGAGCTCGAGCAGCCCTGGGGCTACCCGTTCGCGCTCGCGCTGATGATGGCCTCGGTCGCCGCGCCGTTCGTGTACTTCCGCCGAAAAGGCTGGCTTCGGTAGCGAAGCTCCGCCTGCCGGGGGCGGTCGCGGTGCGTTAACCTAGATGTGATGGGGGCATCGAAGCGGCCCCGGGGGTGAGGAGCTCGGACATGAAGACCTTGATGCGCGCAGCTGCGGCACTGGCCGCGTCCGCCGCGCCGGCGCTGGCGCTGGCGCAGTTCGCGATGGTGCCGGCGGCGCAGTGCGCGCAGCCGCAGCCCTCGCAGCAGCAGGTGGAGCAGGAGTACCGTATCGAGGCGTCGCGCCACCTGTACCGCTGCTACCCGGCGCGCGTGTTCCGTGGCCGTCTGCCGCCGCTGCTGTACGGCGTGATGATGGCCGAGATCGACCTCGACGCGCAGGGCAACGTGGTGGGCGTGACGACGGTGCGCCGGCCCGCCGCGGCCGAGGTCGACCCCTGGATCCAGGCGATGGTGCGGCGCGCGTCGCCGTTCCCGGCGCCGGCCGCCTTCCCGGGCGGCACGCTGCGCTTCACCGAGACCTTCTTCGTCGACCGCACGGGCCAGTTCCAGACCTTCACGCTGACCGAAGGCCAGCGCTGACGTCTCGCCGCGGGGGCCGCCTGCAGGCGCAGGGCCCCGTCATCGGTCCGCACGCTCAGGAAGCGGCCGCGCGACGGGTGAGCCAGCGCACCAGGCCGCCGACCAGCGGCATCTTGGCCCACAGTTCCTCGGCAGCGTCCCAGTAGTCGCGGTGCACCGCGATGCGGCCGTCTGCGGCCAGCCGCAGGTGCGACGCGCCGCGCACCTGCCAGGGCCGGCCATCGCGGTCGAACAGGAAGTCCCAGGTCAGGAACACCTGCACGCCGTCGGCGACGACCTCGTGGACGACGAAGCGCGGGCGCTCGAGCGTCGCGAACATGTGCTCGAAGATGCGGGCGATCGCGTCGGTGCCCGCGACCTCGTTGAAAGGGTCCTTGAAGCGCGCGTCGTCGGTGTAGATCTCGCCGATCCGCGCCAGGTCCTCGCGGGCCAGCCGCTCGAAGTAGACGCGGATGCGCTCGAGCGCCGCGGGATCGGCCATCGCGCGCCTCAGAGCCCGGTCGAGCGCCGCACGGCGGCGAAGTAGGGGCCGTAGGCGAGCAGCCGCAGGCCCTTGAGCCACAACGTGAAGCGCTTGGGGAAGTGGATCTCGAAGTCGCCCGCCTGCCAGCCCGCGACGATCGCGCGCGCCGCCTCCTCGGGCCGCATCAGCGCCGGCATCCGGAAGTCGTTGCCGGCAGTCAGCGGGGTCTCGACGAAGCCCGGGTTGATCACCGACACGCCGACGCCCTTGGGCGCGAGGTCGAGGTACAGCGTCTCGGCCAGGTTGATCAGCGCCGCCTTCGTCGGCCCGTAGGCGAGGGCCTTGGGCAGGCCGCGGAAGCCCGCGACGCTCGAGATCAGCGACAGGTGGGCGGGACGACCGGCCCGGGCCTGCGCGAGCAGCTGCGGCAGCACCGCGTCGAGCAGGTACAGCGCACCGACGTAGTTGACCTGCTGGTGGCGCAGCGCCACCTCGAGGTCGAACTCGGTCGCCCGCATCTCGGCATAGGTGCCGGCGCAGTAGCAGGCCAGGTCGATGCCGCCGTGCCGGTCGACGATGCGCGCTGCCGCCGCGTGCACCGCCGCGCGGTCGGTCACGTCGAGCGCGATCGCGTCGCTGCCGGGGTGCTCGGCGACGAAGCGCTCGAGCGCCGCCTCGCTGCGGGCCGACACGACGACGACGGCGCCGAGCGCGTGCAGCTGCTCGGCCGTCGCGCGGCCGATGCCGGTGGAAGCGCCGACCAGCCAGACGACCCGGCCCTTCCAGTTGCCGATGCAGGGGTTCAGTGGCATCGCACCCGCCTCACGGCTTCGTGAAGGACAGCGTGACCTCGCCGAGGCGGATCCCGAACTTGCTCATCACGGCCTTGTTCAGCATGACCTTCTCGTCGACGAGGTACATCCAGTCGTCGAACTGCACATCGTAGACCTTGCCATCCACCGGCAGCCGCAGCGTGTACGACCAGTTCAGCGCGTTGCCTGCCGCGATGCCCTGCGCGACGCCGACGACGTCGTCGGCGCGGCCCTCGTAGCGGCCGTTGCCCAGGTCGGTGAGGCGCCAGACCCGGCGCTCGGTCTTGCCGTCGCTGTAGGTGAAGCGCTCGTCGAGGATGCCCTGGTTGCCCTGCCAGGAGCCGGTCATGCGGACGACGAAGCGGCGCGCCACCTTGCCGCTGCGGTCTGTGAAGATGCCGTGTGCGACCAGTTCGCCGTTGAAGTAGGTCTTCAGGTCGAGCACCGGCTTCTCCGCGGCGTAGTCGGCGGGTTGCGGCGAGGCGCAGGCGCCCAGAAAGGCGGCGGCGGCCAGGGTGCAGGCGAGGGCGGTGCGGCGGATCATCGGACGGTCTCGGGTAGGGCGGGGGTAGGGCCGGCCGGCGGGCGCAGCCACAAGAAGTGCAGCAGTGCGACGGCCGTGAGCTTGAGCACGCAGGGCAGCAGGCAGTACGCGATGGACAGGGCGGAGAGCGCGGACGGGTCGCGTGCCCCAGGCGTGTAGCCGAAGAGCGCCAGCAGCGGCAAGGCGATGCCGGCGGCCAGCGCGAGGTTGAGCTTGGTGGCGAAGTTCCACCAGCCGAAGTAGGCGCCTTCGAGCCGCTCGCCGTGGCCCGCGCGCTGGATCACGCCGGCCAGCATCGCTCCGGGCAGCGTCAGGTCGGCGCCGAGCGCGATGCCGCTGGCGATGCACACCAGCGCGAAGCCGACGACATCGCCCGCGCCCAGGCCGAGCGCCCAGATGAACGCGGCCACTGCCAGCAGCATCCCGACGAGCCAGCTGCGCTCGAGGCCGAACCGCGCCACCAGCCGCACCCACAACGGCATGCTGAGCGCGCCGGCCGCGAAGTAGCTGGCGAGGAAGAGCGGCTCGAAGCTCGGCGCCTGCAGCCGGTCGCGGATGAAGAACAGCACCAGCGTCGCGGGCACCGCGCTGGCCACGCCGTTGACCAGGAACACGGCCAGCAGGCGCCGGAAGGCCGGGGTGCGCAGCGGCTCGAACATCAGTGGCGGGGCGGGCGCGCCGTCGCCGACGCGCGGCTGCGGGGCGCGCGTGAGCAGCGCGACCCCCAGCGCCAGCGTCAGTGCGAAGGTCGCGGTGGACACCGACATGCTGGTCACCGAGGGCAGCACGCTCGCCACCAGCACGCCGGCCAGCGCCAGTCCCTCGCGCCAGGAAACGATGCGGGCGCGCTGGCCCTCGTCGCCGCCCAGCCGTGCTCCCCAGGCCTGGTGCAGAACCGACAGCACGCTGTAGCTGAGGTAGGTGACCGCGAGGAAGGCCCCGCACCACGCCAGCAGCGACGCCGTGCCCGTCACCATCGGGAAGAACAACGCCCGGAAACCGATCGCGACCACCACCGCGGCGATCACCGCGGCGACGATCACGCGCCTGCCGGAGTGGGCGAACCAACCGTCCGTCAGACGGCCGATCCAGGGGTCGGCCACGGCGTCCAGCAGCCGCGCGCCCAGCAGCAGCGCGCCCAGCGCGGCCAGCGGGATCCCGAACTCGGACGCGTAGTAGTTGGGCAGGATCACGTACAGCGGCAGCGCGACGAAGGCCAGTGGCAGGCCGAGCGCGCCATAGGCCAGCCCCTGGCCGATGCCGCCGCGCCAGCCCGACGCCGCGCCCGCGGGCGCTTCCGCGGTCATGGACGCTGGCCCATGAGGGCCTGCCGCAACGCGGGCTCGGACGTCTGCGGCGCCAGCCAGATGCCGAAGAACATGCGTGCGAAGTCGGGGTCGCGCAGCTCGCCGGTCGGGCGGCCGTTGAGGTAGAAGCGCGCGAACTGCCCGGGCTGCTTGAAGCCGGTCAGGCGATCGCCGGCGTTCACGTCCGGGAACATCCGAGTCATCGACGCGAGCCAGCGCTCGGCGGCCGCCGGCGCGATGTCGCCCTGGCGGCGCATCTCGACCAGCGAGCGCTCGGCGATCTTCGGCCCCTGCAGCGCGCGCATGTACTCGAGCTCGAGCGCCAACGGCACCTGCCAGGCGGCCGCGTCGGCCGACTGCGGCCCGACCCACAGCCTGGCCTCGTAGACGCGCAGGCCCAGGAAGCGCAACTGCCCGCGACCCTGCAGGCGGGCCCCAGGGAGCTCCGCCTGCACCTCGGCAGGCGCGGCCGTCGCCCGAGCCGGCCCGAGTACGAGTGCGCCGAGGCCCGCAACCAGGACCTGCCGGCGGTGCAGCCGGTCTCGCTGGCCGGGCGTCGAATGATCGTCGTCGTGTCTGGACATGGTCACCTCAGCCGGGCTTGCGCAGCGTGAACTGCACGACGTCCGTGTTACCGGTGGCGAACGCCGCCTCGCAGTAGGCGAGGTAGAACTCCCAGATCTTCAGGAAGCGGGCGTCGAAGCCCTGGCCCAGCACCTCGCGCTCGCGCGCCAGGAAGCCGGTGCGCCAGCGCCGCAGCGTCTCGGCATAGTCGGGCCCGAAGGCCAGTTCGGTGACCACCTCCAGACCTGCCTTCGCCGCCTCGGCGCGGAACGCGCCCGGGCTGGGCAGCAGGCCGCCGGGGAAGATGTACTGCTGGATGAAGTCGGTGCCGCGAACGTAGCGCTCGAACAGGTCGTCGCGGATGGTGATCGTCTGCACGCAGGCGCGGCCGCCCGGGGCCAGCAGCGCCGACACCGTGCCGAAGAACCGCCCCCAGTACTCGCGGCCCACCGCCTCGAACATCTCTATCGAGGCGATCGCGTCGAAGGGGCCGTCGGCGATGTCGCGGTAGTCCTGCAGCCGCAGGTCGGCGCGGTCGCCCAGCCCGCGCGCCGCCAGTCGCGCCTGCGCGTACTGCAGCTGCTCGGTCGACAGCGTGACGCCCGTGACCCGCGCGCCGAAGTCGCCCGCGGCCGCCTCGGCCAGCGCACCCCAGCCGCAGCCGATCTCGAGCAGCCGGCCGCCCGGGCGGATGCCGCACTCGCGCAGCGCGCGGTGCACCTTGGCGCGCTGCGCCTGCGCCAGGTCGCCCGTCAGGTCGCCCTCGAACAGCGCGCTCGAGTAGTTCATCGTCTCGTCGAGCCACAGGCGGTAGAACGGGTTGCCGAGGTCGTAATGCGCGTGGATGTTCTTGCGGCTGCCGCGACGCGAGTTGCGGTGCAGCAGGTGCTTGATCCGGTAGGCGAGCGCGCCCCACCACGTGCCGTAGATGACCTGCTCGACGGCGTCGCGGTTGGCGATGAACAGCTCCAGCAGCGCGACCAGGTCCGGCGTGGTCCAGTGCCCGTCGATGTAGGCCTCGGCGAATCCGATGTCGCCGCTCTTCAGCGCGGCGCCGCACACGGTCCAGTCGACCAGGCGGATCGCGGCGCGCGGCTCGGTGCCGTTGCCGAAGCGCGCCTGGCTGCCGTCGGGCAGCTGCACGTCGAGCGTGCCCACCGACAACGACTGCAGCAGGCGGAAGACGGCGCGCGCCGGGGCGGGGGCGCCGGCAGGCGGCGCGATGCGCGCGGCGCCGGAGGCGGTGGTGGTGCTGGTGTTCATCGGCCGGGTTCGATTCTGGGGGGCTGCGGGGAACGGGGGTTCAGCGGGTGACGAAGGCCCGCGGCGGGTCGGGCTTGGTGAAGAAGGGTACGCGCTTGAGCAGCAGCCGCAGCGCCTGCCAGTGGATGCGGCCGATCACGCCCAGCGTCATCAGCGGCATGCCGAAGAAGGCGCGCCGCGCGGAGGCGGCCGACAGCGGTTCGAGCCGGCCGCACACGCTGGTCTGCAGCAGGGGCCCGCTCGCGTCGTCGTGGTCGACGCGAGCCACGATGCGCTCGGCATCGCCGCCTGCCGCGCGCAGGAAGCGGAACCGGTAGCCGCCCTCGACGCTGCAGAACGGCGAGACGTGGAACACCTTGTGCGCGCGCAGCTCGCGGCCCCAGCCGACGCCGGGACCGTGCAACAGGTAGACGTGCCTCTCGCCGAAAGTGTTGTTGACCTCGGCCAGCACGGCTGCCAGCGAGCCGTCCGCGCGGTGGCAGTACCAGAAGCTGACCGGCTTGAAGGCGTAGCCGAGCACGCGCGGGTAGGTCTGCAGCCAGATCTCGCCGTCGGCGTCGCGCACGCCTTCGTCGGCCAGCGTCTGCTCGGCCCAGGCCAGCGCGTCGCCGCGGCCGTCGCCGTGGTCTGCATCGTGGAAGGCAAGCAGGCCGAAGCGGTTGCGCGGCAGGTCCGCCGCCGGGCGTGCGCGCAGCGCACGCATCGGCAGCAGCAGGAAATAGGTCGGGTAGGCGAAGGCGTGCTCGCTCGGCCGCAGGCGCCGGTGGCGCACGAGGCCGCGCGCGAGCAGGGCCTGTGCCGGGTTCACCATGCCCGAAGTGTGCGCCGGTCGGGCCGGGTGCACCGGCGCCTCGCCGGCGCCGGCAGCCGCGGGGCCGTCGGCAGGACTGGTGGCAACGTTCATGCGGCAGCCCGCCCACCCTCGGTCAGCCAGCGTTCGCGCAGCGCCGCGACCACGTCCAGCGCCGAGCCGAGCCCGTCCTCGTGGAAGCCGTACCGGGCCCAGGCACCGCAGAACCAGGTGTGGGCCACGCCCTGGATCTCGGGCAGGCGGCGCTGAGCGGCGACGGCGGCGAGGTCGAACACAGGGTGGCTGTAGTCGATCTCGGCGAGCACGGTGTCGGCGCGCGGCGCGCGCTGCGGGTCGGGGTTCAGCGACACCACCACCGGCTGCTGCCAGGGCAGCGGCTGCAGCCGGTTGATCAGGTAGTGCAGGCACACCGCGGACTGCTCGCGGCCGGCGTCGAGGGCGCGTGCGTAGTTCCAGGACGCCCAGGCACGCCGGCTGCGCGGCAGCACCGAGGCATCGGTGTGCAGCACGGCCCGGTTCGGGTGGTAGCGGATCGCGCCGAGCACGGAGCGCTCCTGCGGTCCGATGTCGTCCAGCAGCGCCAGGCTCTGGTCGCTGTGGCAGGCGAGGATCACATCGTCGAACCGCTCGCTGCCGTGGTCGGTGGCCACCATCACGCCGCCGCGCCCGTCGCCGGGGGGCAGCCGCCGCACGCCGCGCACCGGGGTGGCCAGCCGCGCGTCGGCGATCGCCGGCAGCATCCGATGCACGTAGTTGCGGGCGCCGCCGGCCACCGTGTACCACTGCGGCCGGTCGTTCACCTGGATCAGGCCGTGGTTGTGGCAGAAACGGATCATCGTGCCGATCGGGAAGCGCAGCATCTGGTCGGCGGGGCAACTCCAGATGCAGCCGATCATCGGCAGGAAGTACCAGTCGCGGAACGCGGCGCCGAAGCGATGGCGGCCGAGGAAGTCGCCGATCGGCTCGGCCAGCGCCGCGTCGTCGCCGGACTCGGCGATGCCGGTGGCGAGCCGGTTGAAGCGCAGCACCTCCAGCAGCATGCCGACGAAGCGCGGCGACAGCAGGTTGCGGCGCTGCGCGAAGACCGCGTCGAGGTCGCTGCCGCTCCATTCCAGGCCCGCCTGCGGCACCTGCACCGAGAACGACATGTCCGACGCGGCGGTCTGCACGCCGAGCGTCTCGAACAGGCGTCGCAGCTTGGGGTACGTCCGGTGGTTGAAGACGAGGAAGCCGGTGTCGACGCCGTGGGTCACGCCCTGCAGCGTGACGTCGACCGTGTGGGTGTGGCCGCCGAAATGCGTGCCGGCCTCGAACAGCGTGACGCGCGCCTCATCGGCCAGCGACCACGCCGCGGCAAGGCCCGAGATGCCCGAGCCGACGACGGCGACGCGCTTCATCGCGCCCACCCTGCAGAGCGTAGGGGGGCCGCGGGTGCGGCCCCCGGGGGAAGAAAGTCTGCCGTGCAGCGCCCCGAGACGAACGAGGGAGGGAGGGAGGAGGAGGAGAGGCGTCTCGGGATTGCCGCGGGCCGGGCCCGCGGACTGCACGGCAGGGAAAGCGTCGAGGGATCATCGGACCGCCACGCTGGAGCAGGCGATCCGGCCTGTCGCTCCGACCCGCGCGCGGCGGCGAAGTTCCGTGCCCGACAGACGGCGGCACCGGGGCGTTCGGCACCGCGTTCGGCGGTCGAGGTACGGGCTGGCATGGGCAGATGCTCGGGGATGCGGGGGACGATGCGGGGGGGCGGGTCGGGTTGCCTTGTGCAGCTGCCCTGCGTGGCAGCTGCCGTAACCGGCGGAACTGCCTTGCCGGACCTATGTCTGAACTGATCAGTATGAATCATAACCAATCGGTTTAGTTCCGTCCAGTGGCTTGGAGCGTCCGTGCCGGCTGGGCGGTCTGCGAGGGCCGCACGATCCGGCAAGCGCGCAGCGAAACGCTTCGGCCGGGCCCGGGAACGAGCCGATCGTCGAGACAACGCTGACGAGGCAATTCCCCACCGGAGGATGTGTCCTGTTCAACAATCGGTCCAGGAGGCATATATTAGGCACTTCGCGGTAGCAGTACAAGGATTTGTCCTGGACAACGATCTGATCAAGCCGGCTCCGTCCAACGCCTGCCGGCAGGACCCAGTGACACCATGAACGACCGCAGCCGCGCCACCACCATCACCTTGTCGATCGCTGCGGTCGAGCGCGACACCGGCCTGTCGAAGGACACGCTGCGCGTCTGGGAGCGCCGTTACGGCTTCCCGGCGCCTGAGCGCGATGCGATCGGGGAGCGTGCCTACACGCTCGAGCAGGTCGAGAAGCTCCGCATCATCAAGCGCCTGATGGACGCAGGGCACCGGCCGGGGCGCATCGTCCCGCTGAGTCTCGACGACCTGCAGCGCCTGACCGACTCCACCGTCGACCAGCCGCTGCGCAGCGTCGAGGCGGTGGTCGGCGCGTCCGACCTGCGCGCCCACCTCGACCTGATCCGCAGCCACGACCAGCCCGCGCTGCGCACGGAGCTGACGCGGCTGTTGTCCCGCCTGGGCGTCGGCCGCTTCGTCACCGAGGTCGTCGCGCCGCTCACCGCAGCCGTGGGCGACGCGTGGATCCGCGGCCAGATGGAGATCTTCGAGGAGCACCTCTACACCGAGACGATGCAATCGGTGCTTCGGCAGGCGATCGCGGGCATTCCCGAGGCGCCACCGGCCGCGCGGCCCTGCGTGCTGCTGACCACGTTCCCGGGTGAGCCTCACGGGCTCGGCCTGCTGATGATCGAGGCCGTGCTGTCGCTGGAGGGCTGCCGCTGCATCTCGCTCGGCGTCGAGACGCCGCTTTGGGACATCGTGCTGGCCGCCGGAGCCCACCGGGCCGACATCGTCGGCCTGAGCTTCACCGGCTGCATGAACCCGAACCAGATCGTCGACGGCCTGACCGAACTGCGGACCAAGCTGTCGCCGTCGGTGGCGGTGTGGGTCGGCGGGAGTGCTCCCGTGATCCAGCGCCGCCGGGTCGATGGCGTCGAGGCCTTCGGCGGCCTGGACGTGGTGCCGGCCGAACTGCGTCGCTGGCGCGCCGGCCACGGCGCCTGAGCGGCGCCGTCCCGACGGCCGGCCGGGCGCTCCGTCCGGCCCCGACCGCCGTGGGGCGGTACGTCATGCCTAGAATCGGTCCGGCCACGCCCATCCTGCCATGCTTTACCCGGAACTCTTCAAGCAACTCGAAGCCGTGCGCTGGAACATGGACACGGACATCCCGTGGGCCGAATTCGACGGCGCCCGTCTGTCGGAGGAGCAGGCGCACACCATCAAGATGAACGCGATCACCGAGTGGGCGGCGCTGCCGGCCACCGAGATGTTCCTGCGCGACAACCGCGAGGACAGCGACTTCAGCGCGTTCATGAGCGTCTGGTTCTTCGAGGAGCAGAAGCACAGCCTCGTGCTTATGGAGTACCTGCGCCGCTTCCGCCCCGACCTCGTGCCGACCGAGGAGGAACTGCACGCGATCCGCTTCGAGTTCGACCCCGCGCCCGCGCTCGAGACGCTGATGCTGCACTTTTGCGGCGAGATCCGGCTCAACCACTGGTACCGGCGCGCCGCCGAGTGGCACACCGAGCCGGTGATCCGCCACATCTACGAGACCCTCGCCCGCGACGAGGCCCGCCATGGCGGTGCCTACCTGCGCTACATGAAGCGGGCGCTGGGCAAGTTCGGCGACGAGGCCCGTGCCGCCTTCGCCAAAGTCGGCGTGCTGATGGCCAGTGCCCGTCGCACCGCGCAGGCCCTGCACCCGACCAACCTGCACGTCAACGTCGGGCTGTTCCCGCGCGACACGATCCAGAGCCGCCTGCCCGACCCGGCCTGGCTGGAGCAGTGGCTCGACAAGCAGATCCAGTTCGACGCCACCTGGGAGAACAAGGTCGTCGAGCGCATCCTGCACAACATGGGGCTGCTGATGGAGCGCAGCTTCGCGAGCGTCCAGGAGCTCAACCGCTACCGCAAAGAACTGACCGCCTCGCTGGCGGCCTCCGGCGCGGCGCCCCGGCCCGCGCCGGCAGCCTGACCGGCGCCAGGGCGGGGCCTGCGCGCCCCGACCGGGAGGCCTCGGGTCCGCCTGGCCGGCCTGGGCCCGCTCAGCCTGACGTTCCCGCCGCCCCGGCCGGTTTCCCGGCGGCCGCGGCGGCCATCGATGCCTTGCGGTCCGCCGCGACCTGCTGCACGCTCGGCCGCTCGCCCATCAGCCTGAGGTAGGGCTTGAGGTCCAGTCCGTGCGCGGCCAGGACGTCCTCGCCCAGCACGGCCTTGGTGGCCATGCCCACCAGCGGCAGGCTGGTCCAGGCCGCGGCATCGGCCAGCGTGAAGCTGCTGCCGGCCACGTACGGCGCAAAGCGCGCCAGCTGCTGGAACGCCGGCACGCCCTTGGCGAGTTGCCGGCGCACGCGCTCGCGCGTGTCCTCGCCCACCGTGTTGCCGAAGAAGGCCTGCCCGTACAGCTCGCGCGCCACCAGCTCCAGGTGCAGCTCGATGAAGGCCGTCAGCTCGCGCACCTTGGCTGCCGCGTAGGGGTCTGCAGGCACCAGCGGGGGCGTCGGCCAGGCGGCCTCGATCCAGTCGACGATGACCTGGCTCTCGCAGAGCGTGCGGCCGTCCTCGAGGGTGACGAAGGGCACCTTGCCCAGCGGCGAGGCCGCGAGCGCCGACGCGTCGGGCCGGCGCGGGTCGGCCAGGCACTCGCGGAAGGGCACGCCTTTCTCGAGCAGGACGATCTTGACCTTGTTGTAGTAGTTCGACATCGGGAACCCATGCAGCGAAATCATCTCCGGTCTCCTGGCGTGCGGCGCGGTCCGCCGCGCTCGCGATAATGCCGTGCATGGCGGTCCGCACCGATCACCTCGGCGACAGCATCCCCGGCGACGGCGCGCAGCGGCGCGTGCTCGGCACGGCGGTGTCCTCGCCCAACGAGGAGGCGATCGAGCGCGCGCTGCGTCCGAAGGCGCTGCTCGACTACGTCGGCCAGGCCAAGGCCCGCGAGCAGCTCGACATCTTCATCGGGGCGGCGCGCAAGCGCGCCGAGGCGCTCGACCACGTGCTGCTGTTCGGCCCGCCGGGGCTGGGCAAGACCACGCTGGCGCACATCATCGCCGCCGAACTCGGTGTGCAGCTGCGCCAGACCTCGGGGCCGGTGCTCGAGAAGCCCAAGGACCTTGCCGCGATCCTCACCAGCCTCGACCGGCACGACGTGCTGTTCATCGACGAGATCCACCGGCTGTCGCCGGTGGTCGAGGAGATCCTGTACCCGGCGCTGGAGGACTACCAGATCGACATCATGATCGGCGACGGCCCGGCGGCGCGCTCGATCAAGCTGGACCTGCAGCCCTTCACGCTGGTGGGTGCGACGACGCGCGCCGGCATGCTGACGAACCCGCTGCGCGACCGCTTCGGCATCGTCGCGCGGCTCGAGTTCTACACGGCCGAGGAACTGGCGCGCATCGTCACGCGGTCGGCGGGGCTGCTCGAGGTGCCGATCGACGCGGCCGGTGCGCTGGAGATCGCGCGCCGCAGCCGCGGCACGCCGCGGATCGCCAACCGGCTGCTGCGGCGGGTGCGCGACTACGCGCAGGTCAAGGGGCAGGGCGTCGTCGACGCAGCCACCGCCGACAAGGCGCTCGTGATGCTCGACGTCGACCCGCTCGGCTTCGACGTGATGGACCGCAAGCTGCTCGAGGCCGTGATCCACCGCTTCGACGGCGGCCCGGTGGGCCTGGACAACCTGGCGGCCGCGATCGGCGAGGAGCCCGGCACGATCGAGGACGTCATCGAGCCTTACCTGATCCAGCAAGGCTACCTGCAGCGCACGCCGCGTGGCCGCGTCGCCACGCTGGCCGCCTGGCGGCACCTGGGTCTGGCGCCGCCCGCGCGCGCTTCCGACCTGTTCGGCGCCGGCTGACACGCGGCGCTGCGGCGCGCACCCGCCCGGGCTGCGCCGCGGGGGGCCGCGGCTCGCGCCGCCGGCAGGCGCGGCCGGCCTCGCGCCGACGCCGGCCGGATTCAGCGCGCCGCCAGCAGCATCAGCCGGTACTCGTGCTCCAGCGGGAAGGTGTTGCGGCGCTCGCTCGTGCGGCGCGCCCGCATCAGTGCCCGGTTCAGCGGCCGCGCCAGCAGCATCGACAGCAGCGGACGGTGGCGCCTGAAGTCCTCCAGCAGCCGTGCCGCGAAGGGGCGAACATGGTCGTTGGCCACCGCGTCGAGCACGGCGAACGTCGGTGCGATGCGCTCGGTGACGTCGACGTCGCTCAGCAGTTCGAAGCGGCCCTGCGCCGCCACCAGATCGAGGAAGCGCCGGTGCGTGACCCGTGCCGGCCCGCCGGCGTCGCGGCGCGGGAAGTAGTCGAACAGCAGCATGTGGCGCCCGGCGCGCCGCGCCGCCTGGGCGAGCGCCCGCTCGGCATCGATGTAGTGGAAGCTCTCGCAGAACAGCACGAGGTCGTAGGTCGCTGGGTCGTCCAGATCCTCGAAGCGGCACTCGAAGATCCGCGACGAGGGTGGCAGCTTGGCGCGCGCCATCGCGTTGAGCTTGGCCGAGGGGCACACGCAGTCGACCTGGAAGCCCCGGCGCGTCAACCCGAGCGCGTTGCTGCCGGTGCCGCTGCCGACGTCCAGGATCGAGGTCGTGCCGGCCGGGATCGTCTCCACCAGCTTGTCGAAATAGGCCTGCTGGGCCTGCCCGAGGGCCTGCAGCGAGAGCTCTTGGGCGCTGCCGTTCGGCCAGTAGCCGTAGTGCAGGAAGCCGTGGCCGTAGACGGCCTGGGAGAACAGCGCCTCGACGTCGAGCCGCAGTTCCTTGGAGGGTTCGAACATGAACTAATCCTACGGTGGAGCAACCCGGCCGCCGTCCGGTGGCCGTGGTCGCGAAAGGTCAATCGGGGGCTGCCCCGGCGTCCAGGTGCGCGCAGTCGTCCCAGCCGACGAGCGTGAAGCCGCTGCCGTGCCACAGCAGCCGGTTGATCGCGGCGTTGCCCAGCCGCCAGCTGCGCGGCGCGTGCAGGTCGACGCCCACGGCGGCGCGGTACAGGCAGTCGAGCACGCCGCCGTGGGCAACCAGCGCGATCGTGCGGCCGGCGTGCGCGCGTGCGATCGCGCAAGCCGCCTCCAGGCAGCGGCGATGGAAGTCCTCCAGCCTCTCCCCGCCGGCCGGCCCGAAGCCGGGCTCGCGCCGGCGCCAGCGCTGCGCCTGCTCGGGCCAGCGCTGCTCGATCTCGAGGTGGGTCAGGCCCTCGAACTCCCCGAAGCCGCGCTCGCGCAACCGGGTGTCGAGCGCGAGCGGCGCGGCCGTCGCCTGCGCCACGGCCTCGGCAGTGGCGCGGGCGCGCGCCAGGTCGCTGCTGACCACGAGGTCGATGCCGGCGTCAGCCAGGGCCGCGGCGAGCCTCGCGGCCTGCCAGCGCCCGGTGTCGTCGAGCGGCACGTCGAGATGTCCCTGGACGCGCTGCGCTGCGTTCCAGGCGGTCTGGGCATGGCGCAGCGCGAAGATGCGGGTCGGCTCGACCGTGCCGCCTTCAGACATCGGCGTGCAGGCGCGGGTTCAGCGAGTAGGTGCCCGAGAAGGTGGCCTCGGCCAGCACCCGTCCGGCCAGCGCCCGGCGCACCGCGTGGCCGTCGAACACGCCCTCCAGGGGCAACCGGGCCAGCGCCACGGCGTACAGCGTGAACACATAGTGGTGCACGAGCGAGTCGTTCCACGGCGGGAACGGCCCGTCGTAGCCGAAGTAGGAACCCGCCAGGCGCGGGTCGGAGGCGAACCAGCGCGTGTAGTCGTTGAGCCCCTGGCGCGCAGGCCCCCCGGGCACGTCCGGGCCCGGCTTGCCGCGCGGCACGAAACCACGGCTGAACTCGCCCTCGCCGATGACCGTGGGTCGCGGCGGCAGGTCCACGAGCACCCAGTGGAAGAAGTCGGTGCGCTCGCAGTCGGCGGCAAGTTCGCGGTCGGGCCGGTTCACCGCCGCGGCGTCCAGCGGCACGTCGAAGTCGTGGCAGACGAGCACCAGCGACTTCGCGCCCTCGGGCACATCGCTCCAGGCCAGGTGCGGGTTCAGGTTGTCGCCGAAGGTGACGTTCCCTTGCCCGTCGGGCCGCCCCGCTGCGTAGCGGACCGGGATCCGGTCGCCGTTGGTCCAGCTGTCGCTCCAGAGCTTCATCGAGGCGGGATGCGTCGGGTCGGGGGGGAGGCGGGCGCGGCGTTCGGGCGGTGGCTCAAACGCCCCAGACGATGGGTTCGCCGGCGCTGTCGCAGCGGCGCATCATCTCGATCATCGGCCACAGCCGCTGGCGCAGGCCCACCGGCGGCTCGGCGGCCGCGCCTTCGGCGTCGCCCGGCGCGGCCGCCTGCCCGTGCCCCGCGGCCGAGGCCCTCGACGCACCAGCCACACCGGCCGTGCCCGCGGCAAGGCCCGAATGCCCCGACTGCAAGGCTTCTTCGGCCGCGATGGCCGCCTGCAACGCGGCAATCGAGCGCGCCAGGTCTGCGGCGCCGAAGATGCCGCTCGGGGCGGGGTCGCGCCCGAGCAGGCGCAGCAGCCGGTCGCCGTCGGGGCCCAGCATCAGGAGGTCCCCGCTCGCCTTGCTCTTGAACTTGTACATCATCGACCCCGTGCGGCCGGGGGGTGGCCGTGCAAACGCGTATTGTCGCGCAGCGACCTCAGCCGCTGACCAGGCGGATGCGTGCGGGCACGGGCTGCGCCGGGGTGCCCTGCGACAGGCGCTGCTCGAAAGTCAGCGGGTCGAGCGCGGGCGCGTGCAGCCAGCCCTGGAAGGTGTCGCAGCCGGCGGCACGCAGGAACTCGCGCTGCGCCTCCTGCTCCACCCCTTCGGCGACGGCGCGCACCTTCAGCGCGCGCGCCATCTGCAGGATCGCGCAGACGATGCCGGCGTCGCTCTCGTCGCCGGGAAGGCCGCGCACGAAGGCGCGGTCGATCTTCAGCTTGCCGATCGGGAACCGCTTGAGGTAGGCCAGGCTCGAGTACCCGGTGCCGAAGTCGTCGAGCGCCAGTCCGACACCCAGCCGCGCCAGCGCGTGCAGCCGGGGCAGCGCCTCGTCGGCGCCGTGCAGCAGGATCGACTCGGTCAGCTCGAGCTCGAGCAGTCGCGGCGGCAGCCCGTGCGCAGCCAGCACGTGCGCGACGCGGTCGACGAAGTGCGGCTGGTGGAACTGCAGGGTGGAGATGTTGATCGCCACCGGCACCTCGTGCCCGCGCCGGTGCCACATCGCGGCCTGGCCGGCCGCCTGGGACAGCAGCCAGTCGCCGATCGGCACGATCAGACCGGTGTCCTCGGCGACGGGGACGAAGCGCGACGGAGGGACGTCACCGAACTCGGGGTCGCGCCAGCGCAGAAGCGCCTCGGCGCCGACGATGGCGCCACTGTCCAGGTCGACCTGCGGCTGGTACAGCAGCCGGAAGCGGCCGGCAGCCAGCGCCTGGCGCATCGCCTGCTCGAGCCGCATGTGCGCGCGCCGGTCGCCCTCGGAGCGTGCCTGGTGCATGCGCACGCCGGCCCGGCCACCTTGCTTGGCGTGCCGCATCGCTGCCTCGGCGTGGCGCATCAGGTCGTCGGCATCGCGGGTGTGCGCGGGCGCCAGCGCGATGCCGACCGAGCAGGTCAGCGTGAAATGCGCGTCGTCGCTGCCCGCAGGCTGCGCGACGGCATGAAGTACGCGGCGCGCCACGATCTCCGCGGCATGCATGTCGGCCGACCGCAGCAGAAGTGCGAACTGGTCGCCCGCGATGCGTGCCAGCACATCGCCCGCGCGGCAGCACGAGGCCAGACGCCGCGACACGCTGCGCAGCGCCTCGTCGCCCGCCTCGTGGCCCAGCGTCTCGTTGATCTGGCGGAAACGGTCGAGGTCGATCAGCAGCAGCGCGACGCCCTCGCTCGCCTGCGGCAGGTCCGCCAGCGCCGCCCCGAGATGCTCCGCGAAGTGGTGCCGGTTCGGCAGACCGGTCAGCGCGTCGCTGCGCTCGAGCTGCGCGATCCGCTCTGCAGCGGCCAGCCGCTCGGACAGGTCGCGGAACGCCCACACCCGGCCGCGCGGTCGGCCGTCGCGTATCAACGGCCGCGTCGCCGCCTCGAACACCCGGCCGTCGGCCAGCGCCAGCCGCTCGGTGGTCTCGCGCAGCGGCTGGTCGCGCAGCCCAGCCAGCAGGCGCGGGTAGTCCTCGCTGTCGACGAGGCTGCGCCGCAGCCACACCTGCACCGCTGCGCCGTCGCCCTGCTGCAGCAGGTCGGCCGGCAGGGCCCACATCTCGGCGAAACGGCGGTTGAACGCGCTCACGCGACCGTCGAGGTCGGTGACCAGCAGCCCGTCGGCAGTCGACTCCAGCGTGGCCTGCAGGTCCGACAGGCGTGCCTCGCGCTCGTCGTCCAGGCGGCGCGCCTCCGTGCGGTCGGTCACCGTCACCAGCACGAGACCGCCGCCGATGCCGCCTGGGCCCAGGGGCCTGATGCTGCGCTCCGCGTGCATCGTCCGGGCGAGGTCCCCCGCGCGGCCCGGCGCGCCGATCGCCAGCACGGAGTCGCTGTGCAGCGAAGGCACCGGGCCGCCGGCGCTGGCTTCCTCCCAGTAGGCCATGTCCTCCGGCGACGCGGCCAACTCGAGGCTGGTGCGCCCGAGCAGCATCTGCGGCAGGCACCCAACAAGCGCCGCGGTGGCCGCGTTGACAGCCACCACGCGCCCGCCGGCGGCCTCGGCCACCCAGGCCGGCCCGGGCAGGGCCTCGAGCATGGGCTGCAGCGCGGCGTGCGCGCCGGTTGCCGCGTGGCCGGTGCGCAGCTCCATCGGCTAGCTCGCCAGCGCCGCTCCGGGTGCCACCAGCGGCACCGCGGCCGGGGCCGACCCGAGCGGTTCGAAGAAGTAGGCCACGCGCGGTCGCGGGTCGAGGTACTCGGCCGTGGCAGGCGGCAGCCGCGCGGCGGCCAGGCTGCGCCGGATGCCCAGGCGCGGCGACTCCTCCAGGTCCATCAGCAGCGCTTCGCGGCGCGGCACCCTGGGGTCGTGGACGAGCACGCGCGGCTTCAGCGAGCGCGTCGTGTTGGCACCCACGACGAGCCCGAAGCGGTCGTCGGTGAGCTGCACCAGCGAGCCTGCCGGATAGACGCCCATCATCCGGATGAAGGCGCCGAGCACGTGAGGGTCGTGGCGGGTGCGGCCCTGGGCGAACACCATTGCCACGGCCTCGTGCGGCGTCAGCGGCGGCACGCGGCCCTGCGGGTTGCACAGGTTGTCGTAGCGGTTGGCGATGCCCACGATGCGGCTGGCCAGAGTCATCTGGTCGCCGCCCAACCGGCTCGGGAAGCCGCTCGCGTCGGCGTGCTCGTGGTGCTGCGCCAGCACCGCCAGCGCGGCGTCGGCGATGTCCATCCGGCGGCCCAGCGCCACGCCCTTGGCGACATGCTCGCGGTAGGCGGCCACCTCCGACGTGCTGGCCCCGGGCTCGAGGTGGCGCACGCGGTCCGGCAGCTCGACCTTGCCCAGGTCGTGCAGCATCGCGCCCAGGCCCAGGTCGTGCAGCTCGCCGTCGTCCATGCCGAGGGCGCGGCCGAGCAGCAGCGAGACGATGGTGACGTTCAAAGCGTGCGCGGCGGGGCGGTCGCCGCCGCCGGCGGCGACCAGCCGGATGCCGATCTCGTCGCTCAGGCGCAGCTTGGCCACCAGCGCGCCGATCAGCGTCCGGGTGGCCTCGCGCGCCTCGGCCGGCCGCGCGATCGCCACGTCGACCGCGGCGCGCCACGCCTTGGCGGCCTCGGCGAACTGGCGGTCGCACTGCTGCTGCACCTCGCGCTGGGCGTCGAGCCGCTCCCGGTTGCGGCGTGCGGCGGCGTCCTCGGCCGTCTCGGAGGCCGCGGCACCGGCGGCGCCCGCATCCGCCGCATCGGGGTGGTCAGGGTCTGCGGCCCCGGCCGGCGGTGTCGCGGGCGCGGGCAGCGCGCTGCGCTCCGGGCTCCAGCGCACCTGCGCCAGCCCCAGGCCGCGGATCACCGCGATCTCCTCGGGCTCGGTGATACGGAAGCTCGACAGCGGGAACGGGTGCGACAGCCAGCCGACGTCGAGGTGGACGTACATCCCGACTTCGAGGTGCTCGACGGCGATCGTGCTGGACATCGTTCCCGCTCCGCGAACGGCTCCCCAAGGGCCCCATGCCCCAGGCGCAGTGCGCCCCTGGAATTCGGGTGTGCGGCGCCGGGACTTGAGCGCAGGGACCGGCGCCGCTGCGCGGGCCGTGCGCTAGTTGGCGCGCGCCGACATCCGGCAAACCCCCCATGCCCCCGGCCGCCGCCGGCAGGCATCCTGCCGGACTGCGCAGCGGACTCCGGGCACGCCCCGGGGCCCGGCGGCGCCGCGGCCGCCCGGCGGCGGCCTCGCTGCGGTTTTGCAGCGGTTTCGCGCCACCACCCACGGACTTCCGGAGATCCGACGATGACCTTCCCGCCCTCCCTGCGCCCGGCCGCCCTGCTCGTGCCGCTGGCCGCCGCCCTTGCGCTGGCCACCGCGCCGGCCGTTGCGCAGAACGCGCCGCCCGTCAAGGTGGGCTTCATGCTCCCGTCCACCGGCACCTTCGCGGCGCTGGGCGACATGATCGAGAAGGGCTTCCGGATGTACGTGCAGGAGCAGGGCGGCAAGCTCGGCGGGCGCGAGATCCAGTACTTCCGGGTCGACGACGAGAGCGACCCGAGCAAGGCCACCGACAACGTCAACCGGCTGATCAAGCGCGACCAGGTCGACGTCGTCGTCGGCACCGTGCACAGCGGCGTGGCGCTGGCGATGGCGCGTGCCGCGCGCGAGAGCAACACCATCCTGATCGTGCCCAATGCCGGCGCCGACGCGATCACCGGCCCGCTGTGCGCGCCCAACATCGTGCGCTCGAGCTTCAGCAACTGGCAGCCGGGCTACGCCGCCGGCGTGATGGCCACGCAGAAGGGCTACAAGCGCGCCGTCTCGATCTACTGGAACTACGCCGCCGGCCAGGAGAGCGGCAAGGGCTTCGCCGAGGCCTTCGAGAAGGGCGGCGGCAAGGTGCTCAAGGAGCTGACGCTGCCTTTCCCGAACGTCGAGTTCCAGGCCCTGCTCACCGAGATCGCCGCGCTGAAGCCCGACGTCGTGTTCGCCTTCTTCGCTGGTGCGGGCGCTGCCAAGTTCGTCAAGGACTACGACGCCGCGGGCCTCAAGCGCACGATCCCGCTGGTCGGCTCGGGGTTCCTGACCGACGGCGTGCTCGAGGCGCAGGGCGACTCGGCCCAGGGCATGATGACCGCGCTGCACTACGCCGACGGCATCAACACGCCGCGCAACAACCAGTTCCGTACCAGGTTCGCGGTTCAGTACAAGCTCAACCCCGACGTCTACGCGGTGCAGGGCTACGACGCGGCGCAGATCCTCGCCGCCGGCCTGAACGCGGTGAAGGGCGACCTGAAGCAGCGCGACGCGATGCTGGCCGCGATGCGCAAGACCCCGATCGACAGCCCGCGCGGCAGGTACACGCTCGCCGCGGCCGGCAACCCGATCCAGGACTTCTACATCCGCGAGGTCAAGGGCCGCGAGAACCTGATGACGGGCATCTCGGTCAAGGTGCTGGCCGACCCGGCGCGCGGCTGCCGGATGTGAGCGGGCGCGGCGGCGCCTTGCCCTTTCAGCGCCGCCGCATCTCGAGCCACAGCAGGTACAGCCCGCTCGACACGACGACCAGCGCGCCGGCGATGACGAAGGCGTCGGGCACCTGCGCGAAGACGAGCCAGCCGCCGAGCGTCATGTAGACGATCTGCTGGTACAGGAAGGGCCCCAGCACCGCTGCCGACGCGTGGCGGTGGGCGCGCGCCACGCACAGGTGTCCGATGCCGCCCATCAGGCCGGTGACGCAGATCAGCACCCACGACAGCGCGTCGGGCGGCCAGACCCAGGCCGCCAGCGCGAACGGCGCCAGCAGCAGCGCGGCGCCGGCGGCCGACAGCCACTGCATCGACTCCGGCGTCTCGGTGGCGGCCATGCGCCGCGTCAGCAGGTTGAAGGCGGCGTAGAGCACGGCGTTGCCCGCCGACAGCAGGATCGCCGGGTGGAAGGCCTGCGTGCCGGGCCGGATCACCAGCAGCACGCCGGCGAACCCGCAGACGATGGCCGCCCAGCGCCGGGCGTCGAGCCGCTCGCCGAGCCACCACGCCGACAGCAGCGCGATCAGGATCGGCACCGAGAACTGCAGCGCCCCGGTCTCGGCCAGCTGCAGGTACTGCAGGGCCCAGAAGTTGAGCGCGGTCATGCAGGCCAGCATCGCCGCGCGCAGCGCCTGCAGCCGCGCGCTGTGCACCCGCACCAGCGCCCGGCCGGCCAGCGGGGCCAGCAGCAGGCCCATCAGCACCACGTGGGTGACGAACCGCAGCCACACCACCTCCACCACCGGCAGCGACTGGACCAGCCACTTGGCGGCGGTGTCCAGCGCGGCGAAGCACAGCGTGGCCAGCGAGACCAGGGCGATGCCGATGCGGCGGTGCCGGGGGTCGTCGTCGTGCAGCATCGGCTGCGATCGTAGGCCCCCGGCGCGTAGACTGCCGCGGCCGACCCGAAGGAGTGCCATCTTGATCCTCGAACTCGCCGACATCCGCATCGCCCCCGGCCGGCAGGCCGAATTCGACGAGGCCATCCAGCGCGGCCTCACCACCGTCATCGCGCGGGCCCGCGGCATGCGCGGCTGGAAGGTCAACCGCGGCATCGAGAGCCCCGAGCGCTACGTGCTGCAGATCTTCTGGGACACGCTCGAGGATCACACGGTGCACTTCCGCGGCGGGCCGCTGTTCGCCGAGTGGCGCGCCATCGTCGGCCCGTTCTTCGCGGCGCCCCCGGTGGTGGAGCACTTCGAGCTGGTGGGCAAGGCGTGAGCGCGGTCGCCGGCGCGCGCGCCGCGGCGGGCGACGCCGCCGCGGGCGCCGCCGTCCCCGCCACGGGCCGCGCCGCGGCGCTGGCCGCCGCTGCCGCGCACTTCGACTCCGGCGAGTTCGTCGCCGACCTGGCGCGCCGCGTCGCGATCCGCACCGCGAGCCAGGACGCGGCGAGCGGCCCGGCGCTGCACGCCTACCTGGCCGACGAGCTGATGCCGTCGCTCGCCGCGCTGGGTTTCGCCGTGACCATCCACCCGAACCCCGAGCCGGCGCCGGCCGCGGCGGGCGCGCCGGCCCCCGGCCCGCTGCTGGTCGCGACGCGCCACGAGGGCGACGACCTGCCCACCGTGCTGGCCTACGGCCACGCCGACGTGATCCGCGGCCAGGACGCGTCGTGGACCCGCGGTGCCGGGCCGTGGCAGCTCGCCGTCGAGGGCGAGCGGATCTACGGCCGCGGCACGGCCGACAACAAGGGCCAGCACAGCATCAACCTCGCGGCGCTGGCGCTGGTGCTGCGGGCGCGCGGCGGCCGCCTCGGATTCAACGTCAAGTGGCTCGTCGAGACGGGCGAGGAGACCGGCTCGCCGGGCCTGGCCGCGTTCTGCGCACGCGAGCGCGAGGCGCTGGCCGCCGACGTGCTGATCGCCAGCGACGGCCCGCGCCAGCGGCGCGAGCGGCCGACGCTCTTCCTCGGCTCGCGCGGGGTCGCCAACTTCGATCTGTCCCTCACGCTGCGCGAGGGCGCGCACCACAGCGGCAACTGGGGCGGTCTGCTGCGCAACCCGGGCACCGTGCTCGCGAACGCGATCGCCAGCCTGGTCGACGGCCAGGGCGTGATCCGCGTGCCGGCGCTGCGGCCGCCGTCGATCCCGGCCAACGTCCGCGCGGCGCTTGCCGGGCTCGAGTTCGGCGGCGATCCGGGCGACCCGGCGGTCGACCGCGACTGGGGCGAGCCCGGGCTGACGCCGGCCGAGCGCGTGATCGCCTGGAACACGCTCGAGGTGCTGGCGATGGTCGCCGGCAACCCGCAGCACCCGGTCAACGCCATACCACCCTCGGCGCGCGCGACGCTGCATGTCCGCTTCGTCGTCGGCACCGCGGCCTGCCGCTCGCCGGCGGCGCTGCGCGCGGCGGTGCGCGAGCACCTGGACGCGCACGGGTTCGGGGACGTCGAGGTCGGCGAGCCGGTGGTGATGGCCGCGACGCGGCTCGACCCCGACGATGCGTGGGTGCGCTTCGCGCTCGCCTCCATCGAGCGCAGCACCGGCCGGCCGCCCGTGCTGTTGCCCAACCTCGGCGGCAGCCTGCCCAACGACGTGTTCGCCGACATCCTGGGCCTGCCCACGGTGTGGGTGCCCCACAGCTACCCGGGCTGCTGCCAGCACGCGCCCGACGAGCACCTTCTCGCGCCGGTCGTGCGCGAGGCGCTGCAGGTCATGGCGGGCCTGTACTGGGATCTCGGCGAGCAGGCCGCCGCGCTGCCGCGGCGCTGAGCCGGGCCAGGCCGGCCGCGCCATGTTTGCGCCTGCGCAAGCCCGGCGCAGGGGCGGCACGGTGCAATGCGATCGGGGTCCCGACCCCGCCGGTGTGCGGCGCTCGCGGCGCGGCTGCCGGCCTGGTTCCGTCCGCTGCCGCGCTGGAGTCGCCATGTCCACCGCCTTCGCTTCGCGCGCATCCTGCGCCTCCCAACTTGTTGTCGCCGTCGCCGCCGCCGTCTCGTTGCTCGGGGCGCAGGTCGCGCAGGCCCAGACCGCCGCCGCCACCACGCCTGCCGAACTGCTGGCCGGCTATGCCGCCGAGGCGGGCGCCCCGGCCTCGCCGGCCCGCGGCGAGAAGCTCTACCGGACCAACTTCGGCAAGGAGATGGGCTGGAGCTGCGCCTCGTGCCACACCGGCAACCCGGCCCGCGACGGCCGCCACGACGTGACCGAGAAGACGATCAAGCCGCTCGCCCCGGCGGCCAACCCGGCGCGCTTCACCGACCGCAGGCAGGTCGAGTTCTTCTTCAAGCTCAATTGCAAGGACGTGCTCGGCCGCGAGTGCAGTGCGCAGGAGAAGGCCGACGTGCTCGCCTGGCTGCTGACGCAGAAGCCCTGAGCGCCGGGCGGCCGCGGCCTGTGTCTCAGGCGGCCGCCACCAGCACGACGTCGAAGCGGATCAGCTCGGCCCCGGACTGCGTGCCGGCGCCCGCCACCGCCGCGCTGCCGGTGGCCGCGACGAGCCGGCGCATCGCCTCCGAGCGCATCAGTTCGGCGTGGTCGGCGTGCGCGCCGGCCGGCCGGCGCGCTGCCACCGTGTCCAGGTCGGCCTGCGTGACCAGCAGGTCGCGGCCAGCCGCGCGCACCGCGACGTGGATGTGCGGCACGAAGGTCCACGGCACGAAGCCGAACAGCGTGCGCTTGTACCCGCCCGGCCGGATCGTCCGGAAGGCGAACCAGCCCTCGGCGTCGACCTCCGACTCGCCGTGGCCACGGAAGGCCGGGTCGGGCCGGCCGTGCCCCGGCGTCTCGCCGGGGTGGTAGTCGTAGCGGCCGGTGGCGTTGGCCTGCCACACCTGCACCTGCAGACCCGGTTGCGGGCGACCGCCGGTGTCGAGCAGCCGGCCCGCGAGCACCAGCGGCTTGCCGGGCGAGGAGGCGTCGCGCGAGGTCATCAGGTCGATGCCGCCCCAGGTGGTTCCCTTCGGCGGCCGGTACGGGCCCTCGAAGTCGCCGGAGGTGGGGCGCAGCTGCTGCGCGCCCGCGGGGGTGTTGGCCAGCAGGCCGCCGGCCCCGAGGGCCGCGGCGGCCGAGGCGAGCAGCGTGGCGTGGAAGCGGCGGCGCGGCTGGAGTTGCGCGGCGCGGGGATCGGACGGGTGCATCGTGAGCTCCTTCGAGAGGGGTTTCGCAACGGGTGGGGCTGCATCGGCAGCCGGTTCCCATGATGCGAGCAATTGCTCATAATGCGTACTCGCGTTCTGTCTGCAGGAGCCTGCCCATGCCGCGCATCGAGCTGCGCCCGAGGAAATCGCCGCGCCAGGTGCGCTCGGCCGACACGGTGGAGACCATCCTCGCCGCGGCGGCTCGCGTTCTGGAGCGCGAGTCGCTGGCCGGCTTCAACACCAACCGCGTGGCCGAGGTGGCCGGCGTCAGCGTCGGCTCGCTGTACCAGTACTTCCCCAACAAGTCGGCCCTGATCGCGGCGCTGATCGACCGCCAGCAGGGCGCCCTCGCCGAGGCCGTCGAGGCCCGCGTGGCCGCGCAAGAGGGGCGCACGCTGCACGAGGCGCTCTACGCGCTGGCCGACCTGGGCATCGAGCAGCAGTACCGTCGCCCGCTGCTGGCCGCCGCGCTCGACCACGAGGAGACCCGCCTGCCGCTCGGGCCGCGGCTGCGCGAGTCCGAGCAGCGCATCGGCGCGGCCGTGGCGTCGCTGCTCGCCCGCCACGCGGGCGAACTCGCCGCGCCGCTGCGGCCGAGTGACGTGCACGACGTGTTCGTCATCGCCAAGGCGCTGGTCGAGGCCGACGCAACGGCCGGCCGCACCCCGGCGCCCGACCTGCGCGACCGCATCGTGCGCGCGCTGTGGGGCTACCTGACGGCCCGGGCCCCCGGCGCGACGCGAGGCTGAGCGGGGCGCGCGCCGCCGTGCGCATCATCCACGCGGACGGCCACCAAATGAAAACGGCCTCTCTTGAATTTCGAGTGGGTGGATTCGGTGGTGTTTGAGCTGGCAGCCGGGGTCAAGGGCGGGCGCAGCCCGGCGAAGCGCACCCTTGACGCCGGATGCCAGCCGGTACGCTGGCTGTCATGGCCGATGCGGCAT